>NZ_JAMKMS010000005.1 GCF_023634655.1 Vibrio methylphosphonaticus
GAAACAAGCACCGCAAGCGGCAATGAGCCTGCTAGGTTAAGCGAGCGAAATAACAAAACGCGTTTAGCCATTGGCATAACAGCGTGTAGATAATAAAAACCAGGGCGCCATGCTCTGGTTTTTTTGTTTAATAGCAATTAATGAACACTATTCCACTCTTCTTTGTATTTCAGATCAGGATCACATTTGCCCAATCAATTGAATTAATTAGTCAAAAATTATTTTTTTTTGCTAAAGGTTCTAAAACCGTCGCCGTTAAAGGGAATGAGAGAAATGATATAGATGTGCCAACGTGAGGTGAGAGACTCGGCGGCCATCTACCTAAAATGCCAAAGGAGATCTATATATGGCGATTAATGTAAACACGAATGTGTCTGCAATGACTGCGCAGCGTTATCTAAGTACCGCTGCAGAAAACACAACTAAGTCAATGGAGCGTCTGTCTTCTGGCTACAAAATCAACAGCGCAAAAGATGACGCTGCGGGTCTACAAATCTCAAACCGTTTGAATTCTCAAAGCCGTGGTTTAGATATGGCAGTGAAAAATGCCAATGACGGTATCTCAATTGCACAAACAGCGGAAGGTGCAATGGATGAGTCTACGAACATCCTACAGCGTATGCGTGACCTTTCCCTACAATCAGCAAATGGTTCTAACTCCAAGTCAGAGCGTGTGGCAATTCAAGAAGAAGTCACGGCGTTAAACGATGAATTAAACCGTATTGCAGAAACCACATCATTTGGTGGCAACCGTCTACTTAACGGCACGTACGGCACTCAATCATTCCAAATCGGTGCAGATTCCGGTGAAGCAGTAATGCTTTCTATGGGTAACATGCGATCGGATACATCGGGTATGGGTGGCAAGAGTTACGCATCGGAAGAAGGTAAAGATGCAAGCTGGCGTGTGGATGCTGGTGCCGACCTAACAATGAACTACACCAATAAGCAAGGTGAAGAAGTTGAATTGTCGATCAGTGCTAAACAAGGCGATGACATCGAACAACTGGCGACGTACATCAACGGTCAGAGCGCTGATGTAAAAGCATCGGTAGGTGAAGATGGCAAAATGCAACTGTTCGCAGCGACTCAAAAAGTCGCTGGTGAGGTTGAATTTGGCGGTAGCCTAGCGTCTGAGTTGACGATCGGCGATGCAAAAGATGTGACGGTAAAAGACATTGATGTGACGTCTGTTGGCGGCGCTCAAGAAGCGGTAGCGATTATCGATGGCGCACTGAAAAATGTTGATTCAGAGCGTGCTTCTTTAGGTGCGTTCCAGAACCGTTTTGACCATGCGATTAACAACCTCAGCAACATCAATGAGAACGTAAACGCATCCAATAGCCGTATCAAAGACACGGATTACGCGAAAGAAACAACGGCAATGACGAAGAACCAAATCTTGCAACAAGCAAGTACTTCGATCCTTGCACAAGCGAAACAATCGCCTTCAGCTGCATTGAGCTTACTAGGTTAATTCTAGGCAAGACAACCTTAGGCAAATCGTATTAGCGGCTGTCCATGACAGCCGTTGATTTCCAATGTTATTTCCATTATTCATTTGGATATGAGATGGCATTGGGCAATTAAGGTTAGAAACGGGAGACTGTTATGGATATTTCATCCTACGCATCGAACATTCAGCCTTTTGCCTCTTCTAGTGGCACAGAAATTGCTTCAAAGAATACAACAAGTGCATCAACGCAAGGGAAGTCTAATGAGGTATTGGCGAGCAAATTAGCGCCAAACCAGACAGTCAACCCTAGCAAAAAAGTCGAGAGTGAAGCCTTATCAAGTGATATGACTTCCGAAGTTATTCAGCAGATTGCCAAAGAGCGCCGAGATCTTAATGATGTCGAGCGTGAAAAAATGGTGGAACGTTTGGATGAGTTTTTAACCACGTTGAATACGAGTTTATCGATTCGAATGGATGAAGATTCAGGACGTCATATTGTCACTATTATCGCAAACGATACAGGCGAGATTATCCGCCAGGTACCTGATGAAGACTTACTCGTCGTACTCGAGCGCCTTGAAAAACACGCCTCTGTCAGTATTGATATGCGAGTTTAATTGAATACGTCACGCGTGAGTGTATTGCGTGACGATCGTGTATTACTTTTGAAGTGGTTTGGTGAATATGGGCCCGATAGGGATGTCTTCTGGCATGGATATCAATTCCATGGTGAGCAAAATAGTCAACGCAGAGCGTGTGCCTAAACAGCAACGTATTGACTTTGAGCGCACTAAAATTGATTCCAGTATCAGTGCCTATGGGCGGCTCAGAGAGTCACTAGATACAATGAAAAACCTAATGGCAAACTTTCGTCAGGAAAAAGCGTTTGCAGTACGCAGCGTAGATACTTCTGAAGAGGGTATTGTCACAGCAACAGCTTCAACTGAAGCGATTGCTGGCAAATATGCAGTCGATGTATTGCAACTTGCCCAGAGCCATAAAGTGGCGTCTGACGTGGTACCAGAAGATACTCGTTTTGGGCCCGGCAAGTTGCAAATTTCCCTTGGCGAAGACAGCTTCGACCTTTCCTTAGGCAAACACTCCAAACTGATTGATGTCGTTCGAGCGATCAATGGCTCTCGAGATAACCCCGGCATTCGAGCCTCTATCATTAAAGATATGAATGGCCCTCGCTTAATTGTTGCCGCCAACCAATCTGGCGCTGAGAAAAGTATTCTTATCAACGTCGAGGCAGAGCCAGGCGATGACTTGTATCGCTTTGAATATAAGACGATAGAACAGCGCGTCAAACAACTTGAAAGCGCACAATCCGAAGCACTTGCCCTACTAGGGTTGCCCCCTCAAGATAGCTCAGAGCCAACGCAGGATGCGCTGAACAGTGATGATCCGAGCCTACAAGCTCAACAAACTGAAGACGCACGCGTTGCTGAAGGTGGACAGATTGAGGACGGTGAAGGTGTAAAGGAAGACGGAGGCGCCCCTAACCCAACGGCGAAAGAGGCAAACTCTGGCCGCCCTGAAGATACCATACCGGGTTGGACGGAAACGGCATCAGGCACTCTGATGGATTCGTATCAAGCACCGGAACCTGAGCAGGATGAAAAAGCATTAGAAAAATCCAAAGAGGTACCAGGTTGGAGTAATACCGCTTCAGGTACATTAACTGACTCCTATGTCACGCCAAAAGAGGCGCAAGCTAAATTAGAGCAAGAGCTTGAAGCTGAGAAAGCAGCCATCGCGAAAGCTGTCGCAGAAGCCGATATGACAGAAGCAGAAGCGAAAAAGATCGAACGCGACAAACTCACCCCAGAAGAGCGTGAGCGAATTGAAAAAGTTGAGACAGCGCAAGCTGAACTTGCAGAAGCACAGCGTTCACTGCAAGTCTACAAAGGCATGGCAGAAGTACAAGGTGCACAAGACTCTATTGTGGTGCTTGATGGTGTCGCTGAGCTTGCAAGCAGCAATAACGTTATTGAAGACGCGATTGAAGGTGTGGATCTGACGTTGAAGGGAACGACTCAACCAGGAGAGCGTCCTGCGGAAATTGGTGTCGAATATGATAGGCAAAGTGTTCGCGCTGATATTGAGCAGTTTGTTGCCGCTTATAACCAGTTCTATCAAGTCTCCGCCGACCTTGCAAAAGTCGACCCGGCAACGGGCCAGGTGGGGCCACTGTCCGGTGACAGCGTAGTTCGTAGCGCTGATTCTCGCTTAAAAAGTGTCTTTTCGAGTGCCGTTGAAGGGGCGCCGGATGATCTGAAAACCTTGACTGAGTTTGGTATTACGACCACCAGGCAGGGTAACCTAGAGATCAATTATCAGATGCTTGATAAGCAGCTCAATAATAACTTCACTAAACTGGAAGATTTCTTTGGCGGCAACAATGGTTTTGCTAAAAAGGTTGAAGATGCGATTCATAGCATGACTGGCGTGACGGGGTCGATTCGGACCCGTGAGAAAAGCCTGACTGAAAGAAACTACAGTTTAAACGATGATCAAACTACGTTAAATCGACGCATGGAAGGGTTAGAAAAACGAACCCATGATAAATTTGCCGCGATGCAAGATGCGACTGGAAAGATGCAATCCCAGCTAGCTGGCATGATGAATGCGTTGTCTTGATTTTTAGGAGTTAGTGGCCTTTGAGACGCAATAAACCAAAGCCGCGAGTAAATGGGCAATGGTTAGCTGAGTGATGTGATGAATACAAGGTATTGTTAATGAAAGAAAAAGGCAGGATGAGTGACGATATTTGATCGACTGCGTGATACAGATCACCAATTATTATCGCATTTAGATAATCTTGAGCTAAATACTGAAGAAATTCATGCCTTGGTCGATATAAGAGAACAGATCATCAATACGTTGATTGTCGCTTGTGAGCGCAATCCTCGTTTAAAGCAGAGTGAAGAATGGCGTTTAGCGGTGGAAGAAACCAAGCTGGTCACCGCAAAGATGCATTCTAAAACCGAACAATTGGGACTGTCACTGCGAAAATTCCGACACGGTAAAAAGTCGCTGCAGCAGTACCAAAAATTTATTTGAGAGGATAGTGATGCGTGGTTCATTACAAGCATATAAGAAAGTATCAGTAGACAGCCAACTAAGTGCTGCCTCACCGCACAAAGTTATCCAGATGTTGATGGGTGGGGCCATTGAAAGGCTAATTCAAGCAAAAGCGGCGATGCAACAAGGCAATATTCCTGTTAAAGGTGAGCGCATTGGTAAAGCTTTAGACATCATCATCGCACTACGTAGTTGTTTATCAATGGATGATGGTGGTGACATTGCTAAGAATCTTGATCAATTATATGAGTTCATGATCGCTCAGATTACCGAAGCGAATCATGAGAATAACCCTCAACCGATCGACGACGTTATCGACATTATTAGAGAAATTAAATCTGCTTGGGATCAGATCCCGACAGGTTTCCACAATCTTACTGCCGAAGAGGTAGGGATTTAAGCGGAATTAACCTCATAATCTCGTCGCGATGAAGTTGCCTTATAAGGTTAGAGTCAATAGAATAGACGCCACTTATATGCCAGGTGGCGTTTTTTGTCTCTAATTACTTATTTTATAAAATAAATTCTATAGGTGAGTAGTTGAATACGTGCAGTCTCATAGGCTCAGTATGACAGATATTTGACGCTATGTTGGTCGTACTTTATCGAGGCAACAATCTCAAAAAATGCATGACTTAGCTAAACTACTCGTCATCGCTGACGATAAGCAAATTCGAACCAACCTAAATACCATTTTAGAGTTTGTCGGCGAACATTGTGTCACCATCCCTTCGAGTGACATACAACAAGTCGATTGGTCGCTAGCTTGGTCAGGGTGTATTGTAGGCGCGTTGACACATCCTACGTTTTCTGACGCCCTATTAACCCAACTGTCTCGTTCTAATCATATCCCATTGTTAGTCACTAGTGAGTTCACAGGCGCGGTTGAGCCACTCACCAACTATGTTGGCGAACTTGAGCTTCCCTTAAACTATCCCCAACTCAGTGATGCATTGCGTCATTGCCAAGAATTCCTGGGTCGAAAAGGGGTTCAAGTACCATCAAATACTCGGAAAAACACACTGTTTCGAAGCCTTGTGGGCCAAAGCAAGGGTATTCAAGATGTGAGACATCTTATCGAGCAGGTTGCGGGCTCCGAAGCGAACGTTCTCATTTTAGGTGAGTCTGGTACGGGTAAAGAAGTGGTTGCGCGTAATATTCATTACCACTCGAGCCGTCGGGGTGGACCTTTCGTCCCAATTAACTGCGGCGCAATTCCCCCCGATTTATTAGAAAGTGAACTGTTTGGCCATGAAAAAGGCGCGTTTACGGGAGCCATTACTGCCCGAAAGGGTCGATTTGAGTTGGCTGACGGTGGGACGCTATTCTTGGACGAAATTGGTGATATGCCAATGTCGATGCAAGTGAAATTATTGCGTGTATTGCAAGAGCGTGTTTTTGAGCGCGTTGGTGGCACGTCGGTTATTAAAGCCAATGTTCGTATTGTCGCCGCGACCCACCGTAATTTAGAAAGCATGATTCAACTTGGTCACTTTCGTGAAGACCTGTTTTATCGATTAAATGTATTCCCAATCGAAATGCCTTCGCTACATGATCGTAAAGAAGACATTCCATTGTTGCTGCAAGAGTTATTGACACGCTTAGAGGCGGAAGGTGGCCAGCCCATCCGGTTTTCGCCTCGGTCTGTCAACTCGCTGATGGAACATGATTGGCCTGGAAACGTACGTGAACTGGCGAACTTAGTCGAGCGGATGGTTATTCTGTATCCAAATAGTTTGGTAGATGTTAACCACCTTCCGGTGAAGTACCGCTATAGTGATATCCCTGAATTTCAACCAGAAACGAATATCTATAAAACCGTCGAAGAACAAGAGCGTGACGCATTAGAGAGTATTTTTTCTGATAACTTTTGTATCGATGAGCCAGAAATTGGTGATGAGCATATGCCGCAAGCATTGCCTCCAGAAGGCGTAAACCTGAAAGAGATGTTAGCGGATTTAGAAGTGAACATGATTAATCAGGCTTTGGATGCGCAAGACGGGATTGTCGCGCGTGCCGCTGACATGTTAGGGATGAGACGAACGACGCTAGTTGAAAAAATGCGCAAGTACAACCTCAACCGCTAACGTGATGCTCTTCACGCCAATTTAGCGATCGGCATTTTTTTGACGCTCCTAATTTGAATAAAAACAAAAACTTAAGCCTGGTATGCTTCTTGCATTCTCAGGCTTAAGTTTTTTATGGAACTGTATGTTCTAAACGTGTAGCTATTGCTAATTGGAATAAAAAGGAATGCCTCACTTATGAATCAGTCGTCGAGTGACGCCATAGAGCCAAGCAATGAACCCTCTTCCTCGCATTTGGATTCTTTAGAGTCTCAGGTTGAACGGTATCAACAAGTGATAGAGGCGATGCCCGCGGGAGTCATACTACTGGACACCCAGGGGGTTGTAAGGGAAGCGAATCCAGAGGCTCACCGTATTCTAGAACTACCGTTAGTGGGACAGAAATGGTTTCACCTTATTCAGGTTGTTTTTGACCCGAAAGAAGATGATGGACACGAAGTGTCGTTACGTAATGGCCGTAAAGTGCGCTTAGCTATTTCAGCGTCTTCGACGGGTCAGTTGATCTTGATTACGGATCTAACTGAGACGAGGTTGTTACAATCAAGAGTAAGTGACTTGCAGCGTTTATCGTCTCTCGGTCGAATGGTCGCGTCCTTAGCTCATCAGGTGCGCACGCCGCTGTCTAGCGCGATGCTTTATGCCTCAAATCTGGGTGCTCCTAACCTCAATGATGCGACACGCTCGCGTTTTCAGGTGAAATTAGTAGACCGTCTGCATGACTTAGAGAAGCAAGTGAATGATATGTTGTTATTTGCCAAAGGCGGTGACAACAAAGTGGTACAACGCTTTACGTTGAAAGATCTCGTCGCAGAGTTTCAGCCAATGATTGAGACCACGATCAAAAGTAATGCTATTGATTACTTTATTGAAGTAGAACACGAAGAAGTAGAGTTACTTGGGAACGCGAATGCGATAGCTTCAGCACTGAGTAACTTAGTGCTCAACGCAGTACAGATTAGCGGTAAAGAGTCGCAAGTTGATGTGTTCTTTCGCCCTGTTAATGATGAATTGAAGATTTCGATTCAGGACAATGGGCCTGGTATTCCTAAGGCGATCCAACAACGAATAATGGAACCATTCTTTACCACCCGCTCGCAAGGTACCGGACTGGGGCTTGCAGTGGTTCAAATGGTTTGTCGTGCACATGAAGGCCGACTTGAATTGATATCGGAAGAAGGCGAGGGTGCGTGCTTTACCATGTGCTTGCCCCTTACCGAGATATCATCTTCTGACGCAAAAAATGAAGGACTAGAATAATGGCACAAAGCAAAGTATTGATAGTAGAAGATGACGAAGGATTGCGTGAAGCGTTAGTTGATACCTTGGCGCTCGCTGGCTATGAATGGGTGGAAGCGGATTGTGCTGAAGACGCCTTGGTCAAGCTGAAAAGTCAGCCCGTTGATATCGTCGTATCTGACGTACAAATGGCGGGGATGGGCGGATTAGCGCTATTGAGAAATATTAAGCAGCACTGGCCAAATTTGCCTGTATTGTTGATGACGGCGTATGCCAATATTGAAGACGCGGTTGCGGCAATGAAGGAAGGCGCGATCGACTACATGGCAAAGCCATTTGCTCCAGAAGTATTGCTGAATATGGTGAGCCGTTATGCGCCTGTCAAATCTGACAGCAATGGTGATGCTATCGTCGCCGATCCGAAAAGTATTCAGTTATTAGCTTTGGCTGAAAAAGTCGCTAAGACCGATGCCAGTGTAATGGTACTTGGCCCGAGCGGCTCAGGCAAAGAAGTGATGTCGCGTTACATTCATAACCACTCATTGCGTTCAGAAGGGCCGTTTGTGGCGATTAACTGTGCTGCGATTCCAGACAATATGTTAGAAGCGACGTTGTTTGGTTATGAGAAAGGGGCGTTTACCGGTGCTGTTCAAGCGTGTCCGGGAAAATTTGAACAAGCTCAGGGCGGCACCATTTTGCTAGACGAAGTCAGTGAGATGGACCTTAACTTACAAGCCAAATTATTGCGTGTTCTACAAGAGCGCGAAGTGGAACGTTTAGGTAGTCGTAAAAGTATGGCATTGGATGTTCGCGTTCTTGCGACGAGTAACCGAGATCTTAAGCAGTATGTCCAAGAAGGTAATTTCCGTGAAGATCTTTATTATCGCTTAAATGTGTTTCCAATCTCATGGCCAGCGTTGCGTGAGAGAACGGGGGATATTCCACCGTTGGCAACGCATTTAACAGAAAGACATTGTAAGAAATTAGGAATGCCAGTACCAAAGTTCAGTGAAGTGGCATTGGCGAAGTTGATGCAGTACCCGTGGCCTGGCAATGTTCGTGAACTTGATAATGTGGTTCAACGAGCGCTCATTCTTTGTGACCAGGCAATAATTGAATCGGAGCACATCTTATTAGAAGGGGTCGATTGGCAGGATGCAGCAGGTTTACAGCAAGCAGTATCAATGCCCATGGCACATGTTAGCTCTGAACAGCACGTTGCGGAGCCTAGTGTTTTGCCGGTTGCCGACTCTACTCAGAACACAATGGTAATTGAAAAGCCGGTGTCTATCGGTGAAGGGTTAGGCGGAGAGCTAAGAGATCAGGAGTTTGCCATTATTCTCGAAACTCTTAAAGAGTGTGAAGGGCGACGTAAAGAGATGTCTGAAAAATTGGGCATTAGTCCAAGAACCTTGCGCTATAAATTGGCAAAAATGCGCGATGCAGGTATAGATATTCCAAATTAGGCTTGTTGCAAAATGGATTTTTCGTGTGATGGACGCTAGTCACGAAGGTGCCTTCATGGCATAATTTTTGCAATTATTTGATTGAGTGCTGACAAATAACAGGCACTGTCAAGAAAATGACAACGAGTGAGAAAGCATGAGAATTGATGGATTAAATACCGAAATGCAAGCAATGATGCTTGAAGCGTCAAGCACCCGTGCAACGCCGACAGCGCAGCAAGTGGGAGCGGATTTTGGTGACATGCTTTCACAAGCAGTAAACAATGTGAACGGGTTGCAAAAGTCTTCTGGTAACTTACAGATGCGATTTGATCGTGGTGATGCGGATGTCTCACTATCGGATGTCATGATCGCCAGAAATAAATCCAGTGTTGCATTTGAAGCCACCATCCAAGTACGTAATAAGCTTGTTGAGTCCTACAAAGAACTCATGAACATGCCCGTATAATCTAGGTAGTAGACAGTAAATTTAAGTCGTAGACAGTCAATTTAGGTAGTGGACAGTGGCTCAAGAAAATCATTCAACAGATGTAACCGTAATGGATGGCGCTGACGCTAATTTAGTCGCTAGTTCAGACCTGATATCAGAAGGTCAAAACCCAGATATTAATGAGAAAAGTAGCTCTAAATTTGATTTGGCTGTGGGTGATCTTGACCTTTTGCGACAAATCGTTCTGGTACTTTCCATCTCTATTTGTGTCGCGCTTATCGTGATGCTGTTCTTTTGGGTTAAAGAACCTGAAATGCGCCCATTAGGCGTTTATGAAACAGAAGAGTTAATTCCAGTGCTCGACTATCTTGATCAAAAGAAAGTCGAATATAAGCTGGAAGGCAATGCGTTGAGCGTGCCAGTCAATCAGTACAATACGCTTAAGCTCGATATGGTGCGCGCCGGTCTAAACCGTGCGTCAAACACAGGCGATGATATCTTAATGCAAGATATGGGCTTCGGTGTCTCTCAACGTTTGGAGTTGGAGCGTCTAAAGCTTAGTCGTGAGAGACAACTTGGCAAAGCCATAGAGCAAATGAAGCAGATTCGTACCGCACGAGTATTGCTCGCCCTTCCTAAACAAAGTGTCTTTGTTCGTCACAATCAAGAAGCGTCTGCTTCGGTCTTTTTAACCTTGGCGACGGGGTCAATTCTGAAGCGTCAGGAAGTTGACTCTGTGGTTGATATGGTGGCAAGTGCGGTCCCAGGCATGAAAACCACCCGGATTACCGTTACCGATCAACATGGTCGGCTGCTTAGCTCTGGCTCGCAAGACGCCACATCAGCAGCAAGACGAAAAGAACAAGAACTTGAGCAAAACCAAGAGCAAGCACTACGAGAAAAAATCGATTCCGTGTTGATTCCTATTTTAGGACTTGGCAATTATACGGCTCAGGTGGACATTGAACTGGATTTTAGCGCAGTAGAACAAACTCGTAAGCAGTTTGATCCTAATACACCAGCGACACGAAGCGAATATACGCTAGAAGATTATAATAACGGCAACGCTGTCGCTGGAGTGCCGGGAGCACTAAGTAACCAACCGCCAGCAGATGCTTCGATTCCAACCGACGTTGCGCAAATGAAAGATGGTTCAGTGCTAGGACAAGGCTCAGTACATAAAGAAGCCACGCGTAACTTCGAGCTCGACACCACGATTAGCCATGAGCGCAAACAAAGTGGTGTAGTGAACAGACAAACGGTAGCCGTTGCGATTAAGAACCGTGCTCTTGTGAATCCGGATACGGGTGACGTAACGTATGAACCTCGTTCTGAAACGGAACTGGCGGCAATTCGACAAGTTCTTATCGGCTCGGTGGGCTTTAATGAAAGACGTGGTGATTTGCTCAATGTGTTGAGTATGACGTTTGAAACCCCAGTGACCGAGCAGTTGGCGGACGTACCGCTGTGGGAACATCCGAATTTCAACGATTGGGTTCGATGGTTTGCTAGTGCGTTGGTCATTATTGTCGTGGTGTTAGTGCTCATTCGTCCTGCGATGAAAAAACTGCTCAACCCAGCGGCGCAAGAGACCGAAGACCAATTGTACGGTCCGGATGGGTTACCACTGGGCGCAGACGGTGAGACCAGCCTGATTGGTAGCGATATTGATAGTAGCGAGCTGTTCGAATTTAGCACGGGCATTGACTTGCCTAATTTACATAAAGATGAAGACGTCTTGAAGGCGGTTCGAGCACTGGTGGCGAATGAGCCGGAGCTTGCCGCGCAAGTCGTGAAAAATTGGATGGTTGAGAACTAATGGCAAATGAAATCGTAACCAGCAATGGTGGGCAAGTGGTTGAATCAACCGTGGATATTTCAAACATAAGTGGTGAAGAAAAAGCCGCTATCCTTTTGCTCAGTTTAAACGAACAAGATGCAGCCAGTATTATTCGCCATTTAGAGCCAAAGCAAGTGCAACGTGTTGGCGGAGCAATGGCTCGTGCCAGTGATTTAAGCCAAGACAAAGTGGGTGCCGTGCACCGCGCTTTTCTCGAAGATATTCAGAAATACACCAATATTGGTATGGGCAGTGAAGACTTCATGCGTAATACCTTGGTGGCCGCGCTTGGTGAAGATAAAGCCAATAACTTGGTCGACCAGATCTTATTGGGTACCGGCTCTAAGGGGCTTGATTCGTTGAAATGGATGGATCCTCGTCAAGTGGCGAGCATTATTATCAATGAACACCCACAGATTCAAACCATCGTCTTGTCTTATCTTGAAGCTGATCAGTCAGCGGAAATCCTGTCTCAGTTCCCTGAGCGAGTACGTCTGGATTTAATGATGCGTATCGCTAATTTAGAGGAAGTTCAACCTTCTGCTTTGGCAGAGTTAAACGAGATCATGGAGAAGCAATTTGCGGGTCAAGCGGGCGCGCAAGCGGCGAAGATTGGCGGCCTGAAGGCGGCGGCAGAGATCATGAACTATCTCGACAACAACGTCGAAGGTTTGCTAATGGATCAAATACGCGACCAGGACGAAGATATGGCGACCCATATCCAAGATCTTATGTTTGTATTTGAAAACCTCATTGAGATTGATGACCAAGGCATCCAAAAGCTGCTTAGAGATGTCCCTCAAGACGTCCTACAACGAGCTCTGAAAGGCGCAGATGAGGGTCTTAAAGAGAAAATTTTCGATAACATGTCGAAACGTGCTGCGGATATGATGCGTGAAGATATTGAAGCGATGGCTCCTGTCCGAGTGGCAGATGTAGAGTCGGCACAAAAAGAGATTTTAACCATAGCAAGAAAGATGGCAGACAGTGGAGAGTTGATGCTCTCTGGTGGTGCTGATGAGTTCTTGTAATTAGCGGCTGAGGTGAATCATGGCTGGAGATAGAAAACGCGGCTTTTTACGCCCATCTGAAGACATCACCATGGAGTCTGCACATTCATGGGGGTTGCCTGATTACTCGGCCCAGACAAATCAGCATGCTCGTGAAACCGCATTAAATTACGACCCAAGCTGGGCGCCACTTGATGAGCCGACACCAGAAGATGCCCCGTTCGAGTTAACGGAAGAGCAAATTGAGTTGATCAAGCAAGGTGCTTATCAAGAAGGATTATTTCAAGGTCAAGAAGCTGGATTTAAGCAAGGCTTTGACAAAGGTAAGCAAGAAGGCCTAGAAGCAGGTCAACAAGAAGGTCTTGAGCTTGGTAAAGCTGAAGGCGTTGCCGCTGGTGAGGAATACATCAAGCAGCAAGTCGACATATTCATGGGCATGGCAAACCAGTTTGCTCAGCCCCTTGAGCTCATGAATAGCCAAGTTGAAAAGCAACTGGTCGACATGGTGTTGACGCTAGTAAAAGAAGTCGTGCATGTTGAAGTCCAAACCAACCCGCAATTTATTCTCGATACGATTAAACAATCGGTAGAGGTGCTTCCTATTGTCGGTCATGCCATCACACTTAAGCTTCACCCCGCTGATGTGGACATTGTCCGAGCCGCTTATGGCGATCAAGAATTGGATATTCGCAACTGGCAACTCGTTGTTGAACCCGCGCTTAATCGTGGTGATGTTCAAATTGAAGCAGGCGAATCCAGTGTGAGCTACAAGATCGAAGAGCGAATTCATAGCGTTCTGCAAAGTTTTTGTGGCACGAATCGCCATCAGGGTTCCAATTAATGCCAGTGCTCTCTGAACGGCTCGCTCAGTATAAAGTATCGGGGCACAAGTCACGTGCCGTCGCTTCTGGTAAGTTGGTACGAGTCGTCGGTCTTACATTGGAAGCAACGGGCTGCAAAGCGCCCATAGGCAGTTTGTGCAAAGTTGAAACCATGACAGGTGAGATGGAAGCGGAAGTTGTTGGCTTTTCCGGTGACCACCTGTTTTTGATGCCGAGTGAACAAATTAGTGGCATTTTACCCGGGGCGAGAGTGACACCAATGACGGCAGAAACTGGTTTGCCGGTCGGGATGGAGCTGTTAGGTCGTGTCATTGATGGTGTCGGTAACCCATTGGATGGTCTTGGCGAAATATACACAGAAAAACGCGCTTCTTTTAACGCCCAACCTATCAATCCCCTTGCAAGAAAGCCAATCTCAGAGCCCTTAGATGTCGGCCTTAAAGCCATTAATGGCTTATTAACGGTTGGCAAAGGCCAACGAATTGGTTTATTTGCTGGCTCTGGTGTGGGTAAGTCGGTCACTTTGGGCATGATGACCCGCGGTACAACGGCGCAAGTCGTTGTTGTGGGGTTAATTGGTGAGCGTGGGCGAGAAGTTAAAGAGTTTATAGAAGAGATTCTCGGCACGACCGGGCGTCAACGCTCGGTGGTGGTCGCGGCACCAGCCGATTCATCGCCTTTGATGCGATTGAAAGGGTGCCAAACAGCGTTGACCATCGCTGAATACTTTAGAGACCAAGGGCTAGATGTATTGCTACTGATGGATTCATTGACTCGTTTTGCTCAAGCGCAACGTGAGATCGCTCTATCGGTGGGTGAGCCGCCTGCAACGAAAGGTTATCCGCCTTCGGTGTTTGCCAAGTTACCAGCACTCGTTGAACGAGCGGGCAATGGTGATGATAATCAAGGCTCTATTACAGCCTTTTTCACAGTATTGACGGAAGGAGATGACTTACAAGATCCCATCGCCGATGCTTCACGTGCGATCCTAGATGGCCACATTGTATTATCCCGTGAAATGGCAGACGCTGGACATTACCCTGCGATTGACGTGGAAAAATCCGTGAGTCGTGTCATGCCGCAAATTACCGATGATCAGCATGTCTTGATGTCTAAAGCTGTCAGGCAGGTGCTGTCTGTGTGTCGTAAAAATCAAGACTTAGTCTCAATTGGAGCCTATAAACCGGGGACCGATCCTGCTATCGATAGTGCGTTTACCTTAAAACCGAAGCTGGACCAGTATTTACAGCAGAGCATGAAAGAAAGCGTTCCTTACGATATGTGTGTCAATATGCTCAAGCAACTGTTGCAGGTCAATTAACGGTAAGTTATGGATAGTGCACTCGACTTTCTTCTTGACCAAGCAAAAGACAACGAGCAACAAGCCGTGCTTGCGCTCAATAAAGCGCGCTCTGAACTAGAAGGTTATTACAATCAAGTTAGACAGATAGAGCAGTATCGGCTCGATTACTGTAACCAATTGGTACGCCGTGGCAAGGAAGGATTGACGGCAAGTGAATACGGTCACTTAAACCGATTTTTGACTCAATTGGACGAGACACTGACGAAGCAAAAAACAGCAGAATCGCATTTCACTCAACAAGTTGAGGATTGCCAAGAGTTTTGGCATAACACCCGTAAGCAGCGACGGTCCTATGAATGGATGATGGATAAAAAAGCCAAAGAGAAAGCGCGTATTGCTGACAAAAAAGAGCAACAACAAATGGATGAGTTTTCTAATTTACTGTTTGCTCGCAGAAAAAATCAGCGCTAGCGGTACGGTTTGTTGACGCCGTGTACTCACGGTTAATACTCGGACTCTTCGTGCCATTGGTTTCAAATTGCCCGACTTACCTACTGTCCAGCGGTGTGATTTCACTTCGGTATAATTATTGCATCATCTTGCTCCTAACAACCAGCGGCAGCCACTTGCCTCTAACTCCGTCATCATCACAATGTAGGCCCGAATGGAATGAGTCTGACTGTTTCTAGCAATAATGTTTCACCATCCTCGAATCTTAAATCGAGCAACGATTCTGCTTCCGCAAAAGATGCGGTT
The DNA here is from genome assembly GCF_023634655.1 of Vibrio methylphosphonaticus. GTDB lineage: Bacteria > Pseudomonadota > Gammaproteobacteria > Enterobacterales > Vibrionaceae > Vibrio > Vibrio methylphosphonaticus. The sequence continues at coordinate 15,514 of NZ_JAMKMS010000005.1, forward strand.
GCAACGTCAGAGGAACCGGGCTTTTTTGATAAGTTAAAAAGTGCGATGTCTGGTGAAAATGCCGATAAAAAACAAAATGTTGATGGTTCAAATGCGACAAAGGGTACATCAGAGAAATTAACCTTAGACACAACGACGCTCTCCACCGATGCGGCTGTAGTGACAACTGAGGAAGCGAGTGAGATAGAACAAGAACGCGTTGTGAAGAAAGATTTGGGCCCTAACGACAAAGAATTGGATTCTAACGTTAAAGGTGATTCTAATGTCAAAGGTGATTCGACGGTTAATGCTAATCAAAGCGGCAAGACCCAAGTAGAAAACGCGGAAGGCTCGTCTTCAGACGTCAAGAAAATGGCGCTGGCAAGTGTTGCTGCATCTACGGAAGCAGGGATATCAACCACCGACTCAGATAGCTTGGCCACGACTTCACAAGGTAAGCTGTCAGGACAAACTGACGTATCAGCACAAGCGACCATGGACGAAAGCTCTCAGTTACTAAATCGTTTAAACGACTCAAATAAAGCTCTGCAAACGTCTTCATTAGAATCGACATCTGGGGTCGCTGCAGCAACAGGTATAATCAATGATACTGCTGACGCGGCTCAGCCATATGACGATACCGCTGTGCTAGCGGCTGTCGCTGTCGAGTCTGGGCAGCCCACGGTAATGGAACCGGTAACTGGACAGGTTTTATCTGCTGAGGCGTTATCCTCAACAGCAACAGCAACAGCAACAGCATCGTCACCGCAGACATTAACGTCATCTTCAGCTGCAGTAGGGCAAGTGAACAGCACCGCCTCTCAGTCTACAGTTGCAGCAGGGTTGATTGCCGCTGACGGCAGTGTGAAAAATGACGGCACGAATTCTCAAATCGCTTGGTCGAAAACTGATGCAAGCAGTGATGTAAGTAGTGATGCAAAGTTGGAAGGAAAAGCTGCGATACTCACAGCAAGCGCCGCCTTGGATAAATCACCATTAGATAAACAAGCGGCTTCAACGCTTAGTGGGCCGAATGGACCAAATTCATTACCAACCCCACCATCACAGCCAAATTCACAGCAAGCGCAGCCTTTCCATTCTGCTCATCAGGGAGCGGCCGTTACGGGGAATGACGGGCCTGGCACACCAGCCGCCGGAACATTAGCCGCAGCGTCCATGTTGGCGGGCAAAGAAACGCCTTCAGCTAACCCCGTGACAAGTGGAGTCAGTTCACCTAATGCGATGGGGATCGGTCAAGCAAATTTGAAAGGCTTAAAACCCGCTACCACACCGAGTAATGAGCCCCTAAGCAGTCTGAACCCTGCAGCGACAGCTGGCGCAGCTTTGGGGACGCAAGCACTGCGTGGTGAGCAACCACAAGCGGCGACGAATGTACAATCACCGATGGTGCTCACTAAAGAGAATGCCAGCGACCAGGTATCAGAACGTATTCAGATGATGATGGCGAAGAACCTAAAGCAGGTAGACATTCGCCTTGACCCGCCAGAGTTAGGAAGAATGCAAATACGCATGACACTCAATAGTGACTCTGCGACCGTACATTTCACCGTTCAGAACCAACAAACACGAGAGATGGTTGATCAATCTATGCCAAGGCTGCGTGAAATGTTATCGCAGCAAGGTATTCAACTTGCTGACACTTCGGTACAACAACAAGGTTCTGGACAACAGCAGCGTCATGCATCAGCGGATGCACATAATCAAGGCTCTAGTGGCGCAGGCCACTCTAATGGCGATACGGAGGCCATAGAAGAAGGGGTAAGCATGAACCTAAATATCGCGAAGAAAGAAGAGGGTATCAGTTACTATGCGTAACGCATTGTTTTGTTCTGAGCGTTGTAGTTAACGAATAAACTCAAAGTGAAGCCGCGTGACGTGGGATTGTCTGTATAATCGGCTCAATAGATCTAAGCCGCTTAACTAAAAAGTAAATATCGATATGGCAGAAAATATTCAAGAACAACCAAACAGCAAGAAAAAGCTGTTGATTATTATCGTAGCAATACTCACGGTATTACTCATTGCTGGTGGCGTTGCTTACTGGCTTTTTGGTACCGATAGTACGCCCCAAAACCGTCCAGATTCGACACAAAATGCCCCTGTTGTCGTAATTGACCCCATTTCTTACGTTAATATCGCGCAACCTTTCGTGTTTAATGTGACTGGGAACTCTCGTGATCGTATGGTTCAGATTAAAGCTCAACTGATGGTGCGTGGACTAGATAACGAAGAGCTAGCTCGTTATCATTCACCATTAATTGAGAGTACGTTGCTGTCAACGTTTGCTTCCACGTCTGTTGAACAGCTAAGAAGTACTAATGGACGTGTTGAATTACGTGAGCAAGCCACTACCGACATACAAAGTAGCTTGTCTCAAGTGGTTGGAAAACCCGTGATAGAACGCGTGCTCTTTACAGATTTTGTTATCCAGTAGGTAATGTGTGACTGACTTATTAAGCCAAGACGAAATTGATGCGTTACTCCATGGCGTGGATGACGTTGATGAGGTAGAAGAAGAGCTTGATCAGGATCCTGATGATGCGGTGCATTTTGACTTCTCCTCCCAAGACCGCATTGTGCGTGGTCGAATGCCAACGCTGGAGCTCATCAATGAACGCTTCGCACGACATATGCGAATTAGCTTATTCAATATGCTAAGAAAGACAGCAGAAGTGTCGATAAATGGCGTTCAAATGATGAAATTTGGCGAATACCAAAACACACTTTATGTTCCTACTAGCTTGAATATGGTGCGGTTTAGACCGTTAAAGGGCACTGCGCTTATTACTATGGAAGCGCGGTTGGTCTTTATCCTTGTTGAAAACTTTTTTGGTGGGGATGGACGTTTCCACGCCAAGATTGAGGGGCGTGAGTTTACGCCAACTGAGCGCCGTATTATTCAGCTGCTGATGAAGACCGTGTTCGAAGACTATAAAGAAGCGTGGTCGCCAGTCATGGGAGTCGAGTTTGAATATTTGGATTCAGAAGTGAACCCAAGTATGGCGAATATCGTCAGCCCGACGGAAGTGATTGTTGTTAGTTCGTTCCACATTGAAGTTGATGGTGGCGGTGGCGATTTCCATGTCGTGATGCCGTATTCGATGGTTGAGCCTATTCGAGAGCTTCTCGATGCGGGGGTACAATCGGACAAAATGGAGACGGACGTACGCTGGAGCAGCGCATTACGCGAAGAGATTATGGACGTTCCGGTTAACTTTCGCGTCAATTTGTTAGAAAAAGACGTGTCTTTACGCGACTTAATGGAACTGCAAGTCGGTGACATTATTCCGATTGAAATGCCGGAAAACGCGACGATGTTTGTCGAAGAGTTACCGACATACAGAGTGAAAATGGGAAGGGCCGGCGAGAAAATCGCCGTTCAAATTGCCGAGAAGATTAGACGCCCAGATGTGGTAAAAACGGATTTAGCTTTCCTTGGTAAGGATATTATGGCTGAGCTCGAACATGTGGACGATGAGAATGAATAAGAGAGTTTAGAAAGTTATGGGTATTACAGACGACCAAAAATTAGCAGATGAATGGGCAGCCGCACTTGGGGAAGATCCAATGGCCCCCGAGATTGATGTGGATGAAGTCCTTGCCGCACCGCTAGATGAGCTACAAGACTCTTCGACGCCTATCTCGGAAGATGAGCGCCGCAAGCTCGATACCATCATGGATATACCTGTGACCATTTCAATGGAAGTAGGGCGTTCGCAAATTAGTATTCGTAATTTACTGCAATTGAACCAAGGGTCAGTGGTTGAATTAGACCGTATTGCTGGTGAGTCATTAGATGTGATGGTCAATGGCACTTTAATTGCACACGGGGAAGTGGTTGTCGTCAATGATAAATTTGGTATTCGTCTTACCGACGTAATAAGCCAAACCGAGCGCATTAAAAAGTTACGTTAAGCATGAAAATACTAAATTCTATAGTGGTTTTCGCCATGTTATTGTCTGCGTCGGCGCACGCTTCGCAAGCGCCTACTCAGCTAGCTGGTGGCGAATCTCCGTTTGACCTTGCGGCAACGCTAGGCGCACTGGTGCTAGTTGTTGCCGTGATTTTGGGGTTGGCTTGGTTGCTCAAACGGATGAAAGTGCCGTCAATGATTAATCAGCAAGGGCTCAAAATTGTTCGACAAATCCCGGTTGGGACAAAAGAGCGCATCGCGATAGTGGAAGCGGGAGATGAGCAATTTCTTGTTGGTATCACTGCACAATCCATTCAGTTGATTTCTAAATTAGAAACGCCCCTGACGCAGGAAGAAACCGCACAGCCTGCTTTCGCGGCTCAGTTATCCAAATTGATGAAAAAACAAGGTTAGCATGATGACGATTATGCGCGCAGCGTGCCTTTGCTTACTTCTTATTTTTGCACCAATCAGCTTGGCGGAGGAGGCGTTGGCCACACCCGTGTCGAGTGGCGCAGCGCTGGACAGCGGTGTGACGGTGTCGGCGATGCAAAGTGATCAAGGGGCGGCGGGTAGTGCTACGGCAAGTGGCTTCGCGTCTGGTCCAGGCATTCCTGCATTTACGATGAAAACCAATGCGGATGGCAGTGAGGATTATTCGGTAAACTTACAAATCCTCGCCCTGATGACGATGCTGGGTTTCCTGCCTGCGATGGTCATCTTGATGACGTCGTTTACACGTATTGTCGTGGTCATGTCGATTCTTAGACAGGCGATGGGTCTACAGCAAACGCCTTCGAACCAAGTCATTATTGGTATCGCTATGTTTTTAACCTTATTTATTATGTCGCCGGTGCTGAGTAAGGTAAATGATGAGGCGATTCAGCCATATCTGAATGAAGAGATTTCAGCCAAGCAAGCTTTTGACCAAGCACAAGGTCCAATGAAAGACTTCATGCTTAAGCAAACACGCGTTAAAGACTTAGAAACGTTTGTTCACATGTCTGGCTCCACTGCGCAAAACCCAGAGGATGTGTCTCTTGCTGTGTTGATTCCCGCATTCATTACCTCTGAGCTGAAAACCGCCTTCCAAATCGGTTTTATGCTGTTCCTTCCTTTCTTAATCATAGACTTGGTGGTGGCGTCGGTTCTAATGGCAATGGGTATGATGATGTTGTCGCCAATGATTGTTTCTCTACCGTTTAAACTTATGTTGTTTGTCTTAGTTGATGGTTGGAATTTGATTCTATCAACCTTGGCCGGCAGTTTTGCGTTGTAGCTGGAGTAACCAAGATGACACCTGAGCTGTTTGTTGAATTATTTCGTGATGCTTTGTGGATGGTGCTGTTGCTGGTTTGCGCCATCGTAGTGCCAAGTTTGTTGGTGGGCTTGGTGGTGGCGATATTCCAAGCGGCGACTTCGATTAACGAACAAACGTTAAGTTTCCTTCCTAGGCTTGTGGTGACCTTACTGGTTTTGATGGGGTTTGCCCATTGGGGGACGCAAATGATGATGGAGTTCTTCTATGAAATCATAGAACGAATTCCTCAGGTTCTTTGGTAAAGCCAAGTATGGAATACCCAACAAGCACGGTGATTGAATGGCTTGCTAACTATTTTTGGCCTTATGTTCGGATATCGTCCATGTTAATGGTCATGTCGGTCACGGGCGCCAATTTTGTGTCGCCAAGAATCCGTTTGTTTCTTGGCTTAGGCCTTACCCTTGCCGTTATGCCAACGTTGCCTGCGGTTCCGCAGGATATTGAATTGTTTTCATTCCAAGGCTTTTTGATTGTCGCGGAGCAAATGATCATTGGCATCTCGATGGGCATGGTGACCATTTTCATGGTTCAGACCTTTGTTATGCTGGGGCAGATACTCGGTATGCAATCGAGTCTAGGTTTTGCCTCGATGGTCGATCCTGCCAATGGACAAAGCACACCGCTGTTAGGTCAGCTGTTTATGTTTTTGGCAACCATGTTCTTTTTGGCGACCGATGGGCACCTTAAAATGATTCAATTGGTTGTGATGAGTTTTAAAACCTTGCCAATTGGTAGTGGTCAGCTAACCACTATCGATTTTCGAGAAATGGCAGGGTGGCTAAGCTTAATGTTCAAAACGGCGTTGAGTATGGCCATTGCCGGGATTATAGCGCTACTTACCGTTAACTTGTCGTTTGGTGTAATGACCAGGGCAGCGCCGCAATTGAACATTTTTGCGTTAGGTTTTACTTTTGCGTTAGTGGTGGGTTTGATGATCTGTTGGTACATGTTGGCTGGGCTGTACAGTCACTATCAATTGTACTGGCTGGAAGTTGAGGGGCAAGTTTGTCGCTTAATTCGTTTAGCATGTTGATCGTCATGGCTGTTTTATACACATTCATTTGTCGCGTTGTTAGTGATATTAAATTACTTATGGCTTATTAAATTACTTATGGCTTCAGGAGGCAGGCTTGGCTGAGTCAGATGGACAAGAACGCACAGAAGACGCCACGCCCCAGCGGTTAAAGCAGGCGCGTGAAAAAGGTCAGGTCGCACGATCGAAAGAACTGGCGTCAGTATCAGTGTTGATGGTGGGCGCGTTGTCACTGATGATGTTTGGTGAAGGGTTAGCCAAAGCACTGTTTAATACCATGAGCCGATTTTTTACCCTGTCGCGAGAAGAAATTTACGATCACACCGTTTTATTCGACATCATAATGGGTGTTTTGTCTGGGCTAGTTTTGCCCTTACTTCTGATTTTGTTTGTGTTATTTCTTGCCGCATTGGCGGGGGCTGCTGGCGTTGGTGGCATTAACTTTTCCGCACAAGCTGCAATGCCAAAGCTGTCGAAAATGAACCCTCTTAGTGGTCTAAAGCGCATGGTGGGCATGCAAAGCTGGGTCGAGCTGATCAAATCTATTCTTAAAGTCTCATTGGTTGCTGGGATGGCGTTTTATTTGGTTAACGCTTCACGCGCAGATTTGTTTCAGTTAAGTGTAGAGGTCTTTCCACAAAACATTTTTCACGCACTCGATATTCTGCTGAACTTTATATTACTCATCAGCACCACGTTATTGATTGTCGTGGCGATCGATGTGCCTTTTCAAATTTGGCAGCACGCTGAGCAGCTTAAAATGACTAAGCAAGAGGTCAAGGATGAGTTTAAGGATACGGAAGGGAAACCTGAGGTAAAGGGTCGAATTCGAATGCTTCAGCGTGAGGCCGCACAGCGCCGAATGATGGCCGAAGTCCCGGAAGCCGATGTGATAATCACCAACCCTGAACACTTTTCTGTTGCGCTTCGATATAAGCAAGGGCAAGACAAAGCGCCCATTGTTGTTGCCAAAGGGATTGATCACATGGCATTAAAAATCCGCGAGGTCGCTCGTGAGCACAATATTTACATCATTCCATCACCGCCTTTAGCCCGTGCTATTTATCATACCTCCGAGTTAGAACAAGAAATCCCTGATAGCTTGTTCGCAGCCGTCGCTCAAATTTTGGCGTATGTGTATCAGCTCAAACAATATCGTAAGAAGGGGGGGCAAAGACCGACGCTACAAAACGACCAGATTAATATTCCTAAAGATATGCGATATTAACGGAACCAACATAATACAAGGCGTACTCGAAAGAGTACGCCTTGTGCTTTTTATGAATTGCTTTTCTATGCACTATCTTTTATGAGTTACTTTGACTGCATTATCAACCTTACAATATTGTATTCTCGAGTCGCCAGTCGCCTCCCAAGGCTTTGTAAACGCCGATAGTCACTTGGGCGGTTTGTAAGCGTGCTGCAATAATTCGATCTTCCATCATGCGATGTTGTCGTTGGGCATCAAGCAAGGCTAAGTGATTAATTAACCCCGCTTTATATAAGGAACGGGCTTTTGTGACAGCGCGTTCCGATGCGCTTAGAGCTTCTCCGATTCGTCGTTCGTTTTGCTGGCTGCGCCCATACGTAAAGAGCATCGAGTCGACCTCGGTAATCGCCGTGTTGACTGAATACTCATAAGCTAATACGGCATTGTTAAATCGCGACTCATTGAGCTCGACCATGGCTTCGCCTCGTCCACCATCAAAAACACTCCAGCTGACCCCAGCCGATGCAAACCAGCCAAAGGAATCACCGCTAAACAAATCATCAAAGCTACTGGCTGATACGCCTGGCGCGCCAGTTAGGAAGAACTTAGGGTAGCGATTGGCAATGCTGGCTGCCACTTCTTCATTAATTGCTGCCATTTCACGTTCCGCGATTCGAATGTCGGGCCGGCGTTGTAATAAATCTGATGGCAGCCCTGTTGGTATAATACCCTCAAGAACGGGCAACTCACGGTGCTCTGCTAATCTAATATCCACTCTTGTGAGAGGTTCACCCAACAACGTGGCAATGCGTTGTTTATGCACCTGTTGAGCGATTTCAAGCTGAGGTATTACCGACTCGGTGGCCGCCAGCATGCTCAGAGCTTGGGCAAGGTCAAGCTCTGAGCCGTAACCGGTTTTCACCAAGCGCTTCACTAACAATAAGGTTTTTTCTTGGTCTGCAAGGTTACTTTTTACAAGTTCTAAACGCGCTTGTGCCCCACGATACTGCAAGTAGTTATGCGTAATATCTGCCGTTATCAAGGTTGTTAAGCCGCTTTGATAGATTTCGGCTTGTTCAACTCGAATCGCTGCTGCGTTTGATTGGCGGTCAAGTCGGCCAAATAGGTCCATTTCCCATCCGATGCTCGCACCGGCAAATACGCCGTCATGTTGGCTATCAAGCAATGTGGCGGAGTCCAGCGGGGTACCTGTTGGCATAGAATCACCGATAGGGTTAAGCGCGGGACCCAACAAGGAATCGTTCTTACTTAGCTGATAGTTAAAATAGCCTGCGCCGATGTTGACCGTCGGCACTTTGAATGAATCCACAACTGACTTGTAGCTGTTAGCCATTTTTATACGTTCAGCCGCCATCTTGAGCGGGATATTCTGCTGCTGAACATCCGCGACCATGGTATCGAGTACCGGATCATTGAATTGTGTCCACCAATGTTCGTTGACGACATGTTGTTGGTTATCTGCATGCAGATACGCCTTGGATAGCGTTACCGTCGGAGCTTGGTAATCAGGACCGACGGAGCACCCAGCGAGTGTTAACGCTAATGCAATAGGAGCAAGGTTAAGCACGTTGGCTAAGCGACGTTGACTTGGTTTTATATTCATGTGGTTATGCCTCCTGCTCTTTAATCGTCAATGTTGATGTGGACTCTGTGGTGGTGGACGCAGCGCTCTCTTTGTATGCCAGGCGATAGAGCGCAGGCATCACAAACAAAGACAACACGGTTGCGGCGGCTAACCCGCCAATGATGGTTGCCGCCATCTGGTCAAAGAGCAAGTCACTCAGTAGCGGTATCATGCCTAATGCGGTGGTTAACGCCCCCATTGAAATGGCCATTGTTCGGTTGATGGTCGCTTCCTTGATGGCATCCGATAAGCTTCGCCCATTGCGTTTTTCAAGTTCAATTTGGTCCATCAAAACGATGCCGTTTTTAATGATCATCCCCATCAAGGTAATTGCCCCGATTAGCGCCATGAAGCCGAACGGTTTATTGAACCCAAGCAGTGCAAAGGTCGCGCCTGTTGCAGCCAAAGGAATCGTGGACAAAATAATGACGGGTTGTTTGAATCCGTTGAACATTGCCACGAGGATAATCACCATAATAAGGAGTGCTTTTGGTAACTGTTTAACGATGTCTGAGACCGCTTTATATTCATCATAATATTCTCCGCCCCATTCCATGTGGTAACCAGGTGGTAGTGCGATCGCTTCGATGTCTTCCTTGATGCTGTTTCTCACCGTTGCAGGCGTGCTTGAACGAGCAACACCGGCTTGTGCTGTGATGGTTTTTACTCGGTCGCGTCGCCAAATCATGCTTTCTTCAGAACTTAACTCGAAGCCATCGACCACTTGACCTAGAGGAACGCTGTGCAATCCAAGCAGTGATTTAACCGGCAGGGTTTCTAACGATGCCATGGTGGGTTCAGAGCCGCGAAATTGAATGGGTATTAATTCGTCATTCAGGTTCATCTGTCCCAAAGGCATGCCGTTGGAAGCGCGTTTCATCGCAAACGCAATGTCCGCTCGATTAATGCCAGCGCGGCGCGCTTTGTCCATGTTGATGATGGGTGTCAGCACTTTGCTCTGTTGGCGCCAATCATCTCGGACATATTTTGCATCTGGATGTCTGGCCATGATCACTTGTGCTTGGCGTGATAAATCATGTAAAACGTGCTCATCAGGCCCAGAGAATCGAGCTTCAACGGCATATTTATCTGCAGTAGCTAATTTCAATGCGCGAAAGCGAGGTTGGGCATTAGGAAATTCTTCTGCGACCCATTTGTCGCCACGAGAAACCAAAGCAGAAATTGCATAATAGTCGGTCGTGTTAATCAAAATCTGACCGTAGGACGAATCAAAAGGCTCAGGCTCAACGGTGACGGAGAATCGTGGAACACTGGCACCAATCGCGCTAGAAATACTTTCGACTTCGGGTTGTTTGAGCAACCAAGCTTCGATCTTCTTCATGTCCGCTGAGGTTTGTTCAACCTTGGCGCCGTTAGGCAACCAATAGTCAAAAAACACGATCGCGCGATCTGACTGCGGCAGGAAATTAATGGCTACATAAGGCAACGCAAGCACGGTTACTAGTATCAGTGGAATCAGAGCAGACAAGGCTCGCTTAGGATTATCGACCGTCCAGCAGACCGCTTGTTTGTAGCGAGATTGCTTATCGGCGCTGCTTTTTGTGTTCGGTTTGAGGAACATCCAACACATCAGCGTCGTGAACGTCATGGCGACGAGCCAAGACAACGTTAATGATGACGCCATGATGTAGAAGACAGACCCAGCAAATTCAGCCGCATCAGTTTTGGAAAATAACACAGGGCTGGCGCCCATAACGGCGATGATCGTTGCGCCAAATAGTGGTACGGCGGTTTCTTTGACAGATTCGATAGCGGCTGTTGTGCGCTCAATGCCCTTGTTGAGTTTAGCTGTCATCATGTCTGTAATAACGATGGCATTATCAACCAACATACCGAGTGCGAGGATAAAGGTCCCCAGTGATACTCGATGAAGGTCAATACTGTTGATATTCATGTATACCAGCGTCAGTAAAATAGTGAGCAATAGGCTACCACCGACGATGACTGCGCTTTTGAATCCCATGAAAACTAATAAAACAACAAAAACAATCGCGACACTTTCGGCTAAGTTTTGTATAAAGTTTTCAATCGATTTCTCAACTTCATCAGGTTGATAGGCGATGGGTGAAATTTCAACACCAAGGGGTAATGTTGCGTTAAATTCGTCGATAATCGCATGAATACTATCACCTAAGGAGACCACGTTAATGCCGTTAACTGGACTGACGGCAAGCGTGACTGAAGGTTCGCCGTTAAAGCGGTTTTCGGTCAATGCTGGAGTTTGATACCCCATGGTCACATCCGCAATATCACCCAGTCGAATTAAACCGGTGCCGAGTTCATTGAACCCGCCTTGAATCATTAGATTTTTAATGTCGGCAAGTGACTGAAACTCGCTACCATGCTGGATACGAATACGCTCACTTCCGGCGTCGAATTGGCCTGCCTCGAACGTCATGTTACTGGTGTTGAGTTGACTCCAGACTTGCGCCATCGATAAACCATATTGAGCGAGTCGCTCATCGGGAAGGTCAATATAGACGGCTCGTGGTTGAACACCGTGCAGTTCAGCTTTCTTGATGCCTTTAACCGTTTTCAGTCGGCGTTGCAGCTCTTCTGAATACTGGCGTAGTTCTTCGGGCTTGGCGTCGTGGCTATGGACAGCGAAAAGCATGCCGTACACCTCTGAAAACTCGTCTTGGACAATACTGATTTGTGCCGTCGTAGGTAGTTGCAATTTGACGTCTTGCACTTTGCGACGTAATAAATCCCATTGTTGAGGAAGGCGAGAAGAGTTGAGGCTTTCTTTTAGGTCAACAAACACCATAGAAACACCGGGTTGAGAAAGTGAGCGAAGTCTATTCAGCTCGCCCATTTCTTGTAGTTTGGTTTCGATGGTGTCGGTGACTTGGTATTCTACTTGTTCTGCTGATGCGCCTGGGTAGAGCGTAACAACCACTGCTGTTTTGATGGTAAAGCTTGGGTCCTCAAGTTTACCAAGGTCAAAATAAGAGTAGATCCCAGCAATAATGCTTAGGGCGGTGAAAAATAGCAAAAACGTTCGTTGACGAATTGCGAATTCAGCAAGCTTCATGGTCAGTATTCCTTACTGCTTGCGCATGATTAATTGATCCGCGATATCGCCATCATGTAGATAGCTTGAGCCGCTGACGACGACAAAATCATCAGGGTAAATGGAGCCGGTAATACACGCTTGATATGCATCTAGTGAACGCAGTTCGACAGGTGTCGTTACTACGGTTTTGTCACGCACTACATTGATATGCAGCGTTTCTTTTTCACCCACGATAGCGGAATAAGGCACACAGTGTGCTTCATCGACATTAGTGAGTGTTGAAGCAACAGACACCGACTTACCAGGGAACAGTTTTTTGGGGTTGTTTTTCTCATTGCTAGCGTTATCGATGGCGTAAGTCACGGTGTAAGTTTGCTTGATTAAATGCGGCAGTGGCGCAATTTCTGTGATGTGAGCGGTCACTGGTTCAGACGAATGATGCCAAGAAACGGTACCCTGCTCGCCAAGTTCAAAGCGTTGAATCATGTTTTCTGGGACATCGATTTCAACTTCTAATTGTTCGGTATTGTGCAAGGTGACGACGGCTACACCGGGTAGGGCTTGCTCATGTTGCTCGAAATTCACTTTGCCAATGACCCCATCAAACGGGGCGGTTAGCTGAGTGTAATGCAATACGTCTTTGGCGCGTTGGATGTTTTTTTCAACGACTTTAATCGCCGAAAGACTGCGTTCATATCCGCTGGTGGCACGATCAAGATTGACGCTGGCAATGGCGTTATCCTCAGTCGCTTGTTTGACACGGCGTAATTCTGCCTTTGCGAGTTTATGTGCGGATTTGGCTTCAAGCATTTTAGCTTGCAGCTCTTCTAACGCGACCTGATAATCATGGGGATCGAGCTGCGCAATTGGGTCGCCCTGTGCCACTAATTGGCCGGTACGAACATGGATAGTAGAAATCGTACCTGGCACTCGAAAGGTGAGATTGGCTTTTTCTTGCGAACGAACGACCCCGTTAAAATGCTTAGCTGAATGCTCGAGAGAGCCTTTTAGCTGCACCACTTGCAGTGTTTTCTTATGTGTTGGTGTGTCGGCCACGACTTGCGCGTGATGACAGCCAGTTAGTACAAGCGTTGACATCATGCCGAGTGTAATTAGGTTCATTCTGTTCATAATCGTATAGCTCCATTATTATGGCGCTATCATAATCTTGAACGGTGGGGAGATAATCCGGTCTTATTGAGACTTACTGTCACGTAATTCGTGACAATAGGTTCAGTTTAGGGATTTCTTTAGAAAGATGTTCGATAAGTAATCGGCTTGCTTGATTCAATGTTTTTGGTTGCGGGTAAAGTAACCATCCATCCGCTTCTAGCGTGGTTTCATGAGGCAGTAAAGATACGAGTCGCCCTTCTCTTAATTCATTTTGAATCATAATCGTAGGAAGAAAACTAATGCCACGCCCTTGTTGTGTAGCGCCTTTAATAAACCCTACGCTGTCGGAGATGAGCCGAGCATTGACCGAGAAATGACCAGTACTAAAGTGCCATTTATCGTCCACATCACCGCTAGGCCAGCGGAAACAGATACATTTGTGTTCATAAAGAGATTGTATTGAAATTGGAACGCCAAATGTTTCCAAATAACCGGGCGATGCCACCAAGGTTCGCCCAAAGCTGATGACTTTTCTCGCGACGATGTCGGAATCAATTAAGCGACCGCCATGCAGTGCGATATCGAGGCCTTGTCGGAACATTTCATTGAATCCGTTATTGATACTGCGGATATCCAATTCAACATTTGGGTAATGGTCTTGGAATTCAAACAAAATGGACTGCAATAATTCATAGGTTTCAGGCAAGATGCCAAGCTTAATTTTTCCTGAAATCACTTGTGCTGATGTGGTTATCGATTGCTGAGCACGATCAAACAATTCAATGGCATTGGTGATTTCTTCATAAAAGGTATTGCCGCTATGGGTGAGCGATAAGCTTCGTGTTGTGCGATGAAATAACTGCGTGCCAATCTCTCGTTCAAGCTCATTGATACGACGACTCACGTTTGCTCTAGGTAAGTCGAGCGCGTTTGCCGCTCCGGTAAAGCTACCAAGTTCAACAACTTTGATAAATAATTTTAAGTCAGCAATTTTCATCTGAGTTCCAAAATGTGAAATAGTGTCGGGCCTTGTTGGCACTGTAACATTTGTGCGAATAGTACCTGAGGTTTAGACATTAATCATTGATAAGAGGACATAAGTAATATGTCAAAATAATGGCGCTCATTGGGTATGAATTTTGCATATATCATTGAAGTATTTTAATTCTGGTGTGAATATGCACCACCCGCAGTGATGTAGTCGATGAAATTAACGTTACCGTTCGCCAATAAGATGCCGGCTTTACCAAGTCGAGCTTTGCCTGCTATTGGTGCTCCAATTATGGTCCTTGCCGCATTGGCGATGATCATACTGCCGATACCTGCGTTTCTTCTCGATCTGTTTTTTACCTTTAACATTGCCTTAGCGATGGTGGTTTTACTGGTATCGGTCTACACCCGTCGCCCCCTCGATTTTGCTGCGTTTCCAACGGTACTATTAATCGCCACACTATTGCGCTTGGCATTGAATGTCGCCTCGACTCGTGTCGTCTTACTCTATGGTCATGAAGGAAGTGGCGCTGCGGGTAATGTTATCGAGGCGTTTGGTAATGTTGTCATCGGGGGCAACTATGCGGTTGGCCTGATTGTCTTTATGATTCTAATGATCATCAACTTTATGGTGGTCACAAAAGGTGCCGGTCGTATCTCAGAAGTGAGTGCCCGCTTTACCTTGGATGCCTTGCCAGGTAAGCAAATGGCCATTGATGCGGACTTGAATGCTGGGTTGATTGACCAGGACCAAGCCCGAACCCGTCGATTTGAAGTGACCAAAGAAGCCGACTTTTATGGTTCGATGGATGGTGCGTCAAAGTTTGTCAAAGGTGATGCGATCGCGGGTATCTTGATCCTTTTCCTTAATATCGTTGGCGGTCTTGGCATCGGTATGATGCAGCATTCATTAGGATTTGGCGAAGCCCTGCAGATTTATACGCTACTAACGATTGGTGATGGCTTGGTTGCCCAAATTCCCTCGCTGTTATTGTCTATTGCCGCGGCCATTATGGTGACGCGTCAAAATACTGACGAAGACATGGGGCAACAGGTTGTTTTTCAATTATTTGATAACCCTAAAGCACTTATGATTACCTCTGGCATTATGTTTGTCATGGGTATTGTGCCGGGTATGCCGCATTTTGCTTTCTTGCTGCTGTCTATTTTGGCGGGTGGCGGGGCGTACTGGATGATGCGTAAACAGAAAAAAGCAGAAGAGCAGAAAAATTTACCGGCCGAATTGCAGCCCAAAGACCCATCAGCGCCACCAAAAGAATTGTCTTGGGATGACGTCCATCCGGTCGACGTCATTGGTCTCGAAGTGGGTTATCGCTTGATTCCTCTTGTCGATAGAGATCAAGGCGGCGAGTTACTCGAGCGCGTTAAAGGTGTGCGTAAAAAACTCTCTCAAGACTTTGGCTTTTTGATCCCAGCGGTACATATTAGAGACAACTTGGAGCTGACGCCAAATTCTTACCGTATTACCCTAATGGGTGTGGCGGTAGGTGAGGCGGAAATTCGTCCAGACCAAGAACTGGCGATTAATCCAGGTCAGGTATATGGGTTGATCGATGGCGAATCAACCATTGACCCTGCGTTTGGCTTGGAAGCGGTTTGGATACAAGAAGCACAGAAAGAGCACGCTCAAGCGCTCGGTTATACGGTGGTGGATTCATCCACAGTACTCGCGACTCATTTGAGCCAGTTATTAACGAACAACGCCGCGCAGCTGCTGGGGCATGAAGAAGTTCAAAACTTACTTGAGTTGCTGGGTCGCAGTGCTCCGAAGCTAGTTGAAGATTTTGTACCGGAACAGTTACCATTGGGGACGATGGTTAAAGTGCTACAAAACTTGCTCCACGAGGCGATTCCCATCCGCGACATTCGTACCATTGTCCAGACATTGGCTGAATATTCATCAAAGAGTCAAGAACCTGACGTTTTAACGGCAGCTGTACGGATTGCGCTAAAACGACTAATTGTACAAGAGATCAATGGTATAGAGCCTGAACTTCCGGTGATAACACTGATTCCTGAGTTGGAACAGATATTGCATCAAACTATGCAGGCCGCAGGCGGTGAGTCTGCTGGTATTGAGCCTGGTTTGGCAGAGAGATTACAAGCATCGTTAACGCAAGCGACGCAAGAGCAAGAATTAAAAGGTGAGGCAGCGGTATTGTTAACATCGGGCGTACTTCGTTCAACGTTAGCAAAGTTTGTGAAGAACACGATTCCAAATCTAAGAGTGTTGTCTTACCAAGAAATACCTGATGAAAAACAAATACGAATCGTACAGGCGGTTGGGAATTAAATAGTCGTTAGTTTGAAAGCGCTAGAGCTTATTCACTAATGCCAGTATGGATAATGGATGTAACCGTTGAAAATTAAACGATTTTTTGCCAGAGATATGAGACAAGCGTTGCTACAAGTTAAAGAAGAACTTGGGGCAGAGGCCGTGATCATGTCAAATAAAAAAGTGGCCGGTGGTGTCGAAATCGTTGCCGCTATTGATGGTGATGGTAATCAAGCTGCGCCACGTCAAATGAGTAATAAAGCCTTATTACCACCTAATCAACCTCACTCATCAGGGCCCACTGGCGAGCGTGAATTAAAAGACGATCAGGTAAGTTTGAATCAACGTGGTGGAATGAGTGCGCCTTCAGTCAGCGATCGCTTTGCCAGTATGTTGAAGAATTATCGTGGTGGTCAGGAATCGACAAGTCATCAGCCTCAATCGGCAAAACCTACCGACTCATTGTCCGCTTTGCTCGAACGTCAGTCTGAACGAAGCAACTCAATGTCGAACGCGTATCAAAGTAGTGATCGCTACCAATATACCCAAGATAATCGACGCGACCAGCAAGATACCCGTGATAGAGCGATAGAGGACAGAACGACCCCGTACGCGTCTTCCACCCGAGCTTATGGTCAGCGTGAAGAGAGCTCGCGTCAATCACCGAACCACTTTTCGTCAGGTCAGTTATCTCCAGAACGTCCTTCATCGAATCAACCATCTTCTAATCATTATTCATCCGGCAATAAGCGTGATGGGAAAATAGGCGAAGAACTTGAGTCGATGAAAGAAGACATGTCTTCAATTCGCCGTCTCTTGGAGCACCAAGTTTCTGGTCTTATGTGGCAAGAAGTGGAGCGAAGAGAGCCTCTACGAGCCATGCTGATTAAGCGTTTGGAACGAATGGGTATCTCCCCAGAACTGGCCGATCAGCTCGCTTGTTACATTCCAGAAGATACGCCGCCGCAAAAAGCGTGGAAAGCATTGCTTGCGTTAGTTTCTGATCAGGTGGTCGTCAGCAAACAAGATATCTTACGTCAAGGTGGCATTGTTGCGTTGCTAGGGCCAACAGGCGTCGGAAAAACGACGACGGTTGCCAAGTTAGCGGCTCGTGCTGCGATGGAATACGGTTCGGATAATGTTGCGTTAGTAACAACGGATACTTACCGTATCGGTGCTCATGAACAATTGTCCATTTACGGACGAATTATGGGCTGTCCTGTAAGAGTTGCTAAAGATTCTGAAGAACTAGCCGATGTATTATATCAGTTGAGAAACAGACGCTTAGTCTTAATTGATACCGCAGGTATGGGACAGCGAGATGTCCGTCTTTCTGAACAGTTAGATACCCTGATGCAAGAGAGCGGTGAAATTATTAATAGTTACTTGGTGTTGCCCGCCACGGCGCAACGTCAAGTATTACAAGAAACACTTGATCACTTTAGGCGTATCCCGCTTTCGGGTTGTATCATGACCAAGCTCGATGAATCGTTGAGTCTTGGAGAGTTTATCAGTGTTGTAGTGCAAAACGCGCTGCCAGTAACGTATATCGCCAATGGGCAACGAGTCCCTGAAGATATTGTTATCGCTCAGCCAAAATACATGGTCGCTAAAGCGAACGAATTACTTGAAAAGTCGACAGAGAATGAACCCCACTTCTGGAACAGCGATATGGAGGGGGTTTAGGTGCAAGCGAATATGACAAATAACATGATACATGACCAAGCAAGTGGACTGAGACGTTTGACTCAGCCAACGTATACAAAGGTAATTTCGGTTACTGGTGGTAAAGGTGGTGTGGGTAAGTCGAATGTAACACTTGGACTTGCAATCTGTATGGCTCGTCAGGGTAAAAAAGTCATGGTTTTGGATGCGGACTTAGGTCTGGCCAATGTTGACGTAATGCTCGGAATTCGTGCTAAGAAAAACTTAGGGCATGTTTTGGCGGGTGAATGTGAGCTGCAAGATGCGATTGTTGAAGGGCCACATGGTATCCGAATCATTCCTGCGACGTCTGGCACGCAAAGCATGACCGAATTAAGCCACGCGCAACATATTGGTTTGATTCGTGCTTTTGGTACTTTAGAAGATGAAATGGACGTCCTGTTGGTTGATACCGCAGCCGGTATTTCAGACATGGTGGTGAGCTTTTCTCGCGCGGCCCAAGATGTTGTGGTAGTCGTTTGTGATGAACCGACCTCCATTACCGATGCCTATGCGCTGATCAAATTATTGAGTCGAGAGCATCAGGTTCAACGCTTTAAGGTTGTCGCGAATATGGTTCGCAGCTACCGAGAAGGCCGAGAATTATTCGCAAAATTGACATTAGTCACAGAGAGATTCCTCAATGTGAGTCTTGAGTTAGTCGCTTGTATCCCGTTAGATGATAAAGTGCGACAAGCAGTGAAAAGGCAAAAGATAGTTGTGGATGCCTTTCCACGCTCACCTGCTGCTTTAGCATTGAATTCTTTAGCGAATAAAGCGCTCACATGGCCAATACCTAAAGTCCCAAGTGGACATTTGGAGTTTTTCGTTGAGCGTTTGCTAAATCGACCTGCAGTTTTAGAGGACCCCTTTAGTGAATAAAGCTTTGACCTATGACCAGCATGCCAATCTAAGCGGTCAGCAAGCTTTCTTAGAGAAATACTCAGTATTAGTGAAGCGAATTGCGCACCACTTAATTGGTCGACTGCCACCGAATATCTTGGTGGAAGATTTGATTCAAGCGGGCATGATTGGCTTGATTGAAGCACAAAAAAACTACGACGGTAGTAAAGGTGCAAGTTTCGAAACGTATGCGGGCATCCGCATACGTGGCGCTATGTTGGATGATATTCGTCGCGGTGATTGGGTGCCTAGGTCGGTACACAAAAACAGCCGTGATATATCTCAAGCGATCTCATTGTTAGAAGTTGAGCTTAATCGAGAGCCAACAGACACAGAGGTTGCGCAGCATTTGGGCATGAGTTTGACACAATATCATCGAGCGCTAACGGATATAAGCTGTTCTCGATTGGTTGGTATTGAAGATTTAGGCGTATCTGAGGATTCCGTTTCTGTTGCAACAGACGACGATGAAGACAACTCGCCATTTCAAGGAGTCGCGGATGATGCATTCCGTGAAGCGTTAATTGATTCAATAAAAACGCTCCCGGAGCGTGAAGCCCTGACGCTATCCTTGTATTATGACGAAGAGTTAAATTTGAAGGAGATAGGAGAAGTATTGGGCGTCAGCGAATCGCGCGTTAGCCAAATACTCAGCCAAACGATGCAGCGTCTTAGAACCAAGCTAAGTGCTTGGACTGATAATAATTAATAATCACTGATCTCGGTTTTCAGTGGAGGCAATTTTGAATAAAAACATGAAAATCCTTATTGTTGACGACTTTTCAACAATGCGACGTATTGTCAAAAACCTTCTACGCGACTTGGGCTTTAGCAACACTCTTGAAGCTGATGATGGTTTAACTGCGTTACCTATGCTCAAAAAAGGCGATTTCGACTTTGTAGTGACTGACTGGAATATGCCAGGCATGCAAGGTATCGATCTTCTCCGCCATATTCGAGCCGATGACGAGTTAAAGCATTTACCTGTTCTTATGATTACTGCAGAAGCAAAACGCGAGCAGATCATTGAGGCAGCGCAAGCGGGCGTAAATGGTTACATTGTTAAACCTTTTACCGCCGCAACATTAAAAGAAAAATTAGACAAAATTTTTGAGCGCTTATAACGCGTTCCGATAGCAAAGTGGCTATATCAGAATGATTTCATTGGAACAAGCTAAGCAACTTGTCGAACTCCTTGAACAGGAGAAACAACAAGAAGCAAATGAGCTAGTCATGATGGTTCAAGGCAGTAGTGAAAGCCGTGTGCTCCAAGAAGTTGGCGCATTGACGAGAGACCTACATGACGCATTGAGTGAATTTAGCATTGATACTCGGTTAAACGAGATTGCCAATGACGAAATTCCAGAAGCGCGCGATCGCCTTGAATACGTGATTAATAAAACGGAAGTTTCAGCGAATACAACCATGGACGCGGTAGAACATTGCTTGCCAATGGCCGATAACCTCCATGGGTGCTTGCTACAGGTTCGTCCACAATGGAATGAACTGATGCATGGACGTGTAGAGCTACAAACATTTAAAGAGTTGTGTCACCGGATTGATGATTTACTGACTCAGGTAGAAGGCGATAGCACCGAACTGAGAACGCAGTTAACCAATATCCTGATGGCACAGGACTTTCAAGATCTTACTGGACAAATCATACGCCGAGTTATCACATTAGTGAGTGAAGTGGAAACAAGGCTTGTGGAAATTTTGAAAGTGTTCAGTGACGAACAACAATCAATAACTACAAAACCAAAGCAGGCACCAGTTGGCGTTGAGGGACCAATTATCAACCCTCAGGAGCGAACGGATGCCGTTTCCTCGCAAGACGAAGTCGATGATTTGCTTTCGAGTCTTGGGTTTTAGAGGTGGACTATGAGCTACGAATTAGATGAAGAGATCCTTCAAGATTTTCTAGTGGAAGCAGGCGAAATTCTCGAGCTGTTGTCTGAGCAACTTGTTGAACTAGAAAATAACCCTGAAGATAAAGATCTGCTTAACGCAATATTTAGAGGCTTCCATACCGTTAAAGGTGGCGCTGGGTTTTTGGCGTTAACTGAACTGGTGGATACGTGTCACGGTGCTGAGAACGTCTTTGATATTTTGCGCAATGGCCAAAGAGGTGTTGATTCAAACTTAATGGATATCATGCTTAAAGCATTAGATACCATTAATCATCAATTTCAGTCGGTGCAAAATTCCGAATCTATCACGCCTGCCGATCCTGGTCTTTTAGAAGAATTACATCGTCTTAGCTCACCAGCGACCAGCAACGAGCAGATCGAGGCTCCTCAACCTGCCGCACCTGTGGTTGAGTCTATTAGTGCGCCTGTTGCCGTTGAGTCAACGTCAATTGATACCCAAGGTGGTTCAATCGATGATATTACCCAAGATGAGTTCGAGCGTCTGTTAGATGAGCTACACGGTAAAGGTGCTGCGCCTAATCAGAAAAAAAACGCACCTTCTCAGGCTATTTCTCCAGCAGTGACTGCGGTAGATAATACACCGCAAGCGGCTAACGCCAGTTCGTCGGACATCACCGATGATGAATTTGAAAAGCTTCTAGATGAGCTTCATGGTGTAGGTAAGGGCCCATCATTAGGTGATGCCGCGGCACAGCCTGTAGCTGTACCTACCACAGCACCAGTATCTTCTCCTGCTTCGCCCCCTTCAGGTGGTGATTTGATGACGGATGAAGAGTTTGAAAAGTTATTGGATGAACTTCATGGCGTGGGCAATGGTCCTTCACCTGAAGAACTAGAGGCCGCGACGAAACCTATTTCCGTATTGCAAGAGCCGAGTGCTTCTATCTTTGAGCCAGCTCCGGATAATACTGCAAACGCAGTTAGTGTGGCGCCTGCGTCTCACCCAGCACCGATTTCAGCGCCAGCAATGCAAGAGAAGAAGTTGCCTGCAAACAGCGAAACCAAAGCCACGCCGGTTAAAAAACCTCAGGCAGAAGCCAGTGTTCGTGTGGACACGTCCACACTCGATACCATCATGAATATGGTGGGTGAGTTGGTGTTGGTTCGAAATCGATTGGTAAGCCTTGGTCTCAATAGCAATGATGAAGAGATGTCAAAAGCGGTCTCTAACCTCGACGTTGTCACAGCAGATTTGCAAGGCGCGGTGATGAAAACGCGCATGCAGCCTATTAAAAAGGTCTTTGGACGTTTCCCTCGCGTTATTCGCGATCTTGCTCGTAGCCTAAATAAAGACATTGTTTTGGTCATGCAGGGCGAAGAGACGGACTTGGATAAGAATTTAGTCGAAGCGTTAGCGGATCCGCTGATTCACTTGGTTCGAAATTCGGTAGACCATGGCATTGAAATGCCGGAGGTGCGTGAGCAGTCAGGTAAATCTCGTACCGGTACAGTGACGTTATCGGCGTCGCAAGAAGGTGATCATATTGAACTGGCTATCGTTGATGATGGCGGCGGTATGGATCCGGATAAACTGCGCGCGATTGCGGTTAAACGTGGCATGATGGATGACGATGCGGCATCGCGTCTAACCAACAAAGAATGTTTCAATCTAATTTTTATGCCAGGCTTCTCGAGTAAAGAAAAAATCTCAGATATTTCTGGACGTGGTGTAGGGATGGATGTGGTTAAAACCGCGATTAATACCCTAAATGGCTCCATTGATATTGATTCAGAGCTTGGCACCGGGACCAAAATTACTATCAAGGTTCCACTGACTTTAGCGATTCTACCCACCTTAATGGTCGGTGTTGGCGGTAACCCATTTGCGTTGCCACTTGCAAGTGTTAATGAGATCTTCCACCTTGATCTAAGTCGCACCAATGTCGTTGATGGCCAATTGACGATTATCGTTCGTGACAAGTCGATCCCGCTGTTCTATTTGCAAAACTGGCTCGCTTCTCATGCCGGTCGCGCGGAACAACGCAAAGGCCATGGTCATGTGGTGATTGTTCAAATCGGTAGTCAACGTGTTGGCTTTGTTGTCGATACTCTCATTGGTCAAGAAGAAGTGGTGATTAAACCACTTGATAAGTTGTTGCAAGGTACGCCGGGTATGGCGGGTGCAACGATCACCAGTGATGGTCATATCGCTTTAATTTTGGACGTGCCTGATTTACTTAAACAGTACGCCGCTGCATCGCGTATCTGATAAGGAAATCTATGTCGATCAAAGTGTTAGTAGTAGACGATTCAAGTTTTTTCCGTCGTCGAGTCAGTGATATCATCAATGCCGCCCCCCGGTTGGAAGTGATCGATGTGGCGGTCAATGGCAAAGAAGCGCTTGAAAAGGCGCTTTCTCTTAAGCCTGATGTTATTACTATGGATATTGAAATGCCTGTTATGGATGGCATTTCAGCAGTCCGCGAGATCATGGCGAAGCAACCGACGCCCATATTAATGTTTTCATCGCTGACACATGATGGAGCGAAAGCGACGTTAGATGCGCTTGAAGCGGGGGCGTTAGACTTCTTACCCAAGAAGTTTGAAGACATCGCGAGAAATAAAGATGAAGCGGTCGCGTTGTTGCAACAACGAGTCCAGCAGATTGCCAGTCGCCGCACTATGATGCGTCGAACCCCCTTGGTTTCACGTACACAAAGAGCGTTACCAACCTCTGCTTCTGCGGCTCAAAGTTCGTTAAGCGCGCCACCGCTTAAACCTTCCGCGCGTGAAGCATCGAGTAAGCCCGGTGAATCTGCAATATCTAGAACAAGCAGTGCTTCAGCTCAAGCACCACTGCAAGCGCGTTTTCGCGCCTCAGGTAAAGCATACCAGTTGACGGCCATTGGGACTTCTACGGGAGGACCAGTCGCGTTGCAACGAATCTTAACTCAGTTTCCTCGAAACTATCCGCATCCTATTTTGTTGGTTCAACACATGCCAGCAACCTTTACCGCCGCCTTTGCAGCGCGACTTAATTCGTTGTGCCAGATCACGGTAAAAGAAGCGGCAGACGGTGATGTACTGCAACCCGGTGTTGCATATCTTGCGCCTGGCGGTATGCAAATGATGCTAGAGGGCCGTCCATCAAGTGCTAAATTACGCATTATTGATGGGGGGGAACGGATGAACTACAAGCCATGTGTTGACGTGACATTTGGTTCAGCCGCTAAGATTTACCAAGATAAAGTGCTGTCGGTCATTTTAACGGGTATGGGTGCTGATGGTCGTGAGGGCGCACGCATGTTAAAAAATGCCGGTTCTACGGTATGGGCGCAAGATGAAGAAAGTTGCGTGGTGTATGGTATGCCTCAAGCTGTCGCTAAAGCGGGCATCTCGACAGAAGATTTACCGTTAGAGCGCGTTGCTGAGCGTATTCTTGTCGAGCTGAAGAGGTAGTAACATGATCGTATGGAGTGTTGCTAACCAAAAAGGTGGTGTTGGAAAAACCACCAGTACCGTGACGTTAGCAGGTTTACTGGCTCAAAAAGGTCACCGAGTATTGTTGATTGATACTGACCCGCACGCCTCGCTTACCACGTACTTAGGGATGGACTCCGATACACTGCCTAAGAGTTTATTCGATTTATTCCAGTTGAAAGAGTTTACTGAAACCCGAGTAAAAGCACTGGTTCACGAAACGAACATCGATAATATTGATGTCATCCCGGCACATATGTCGCTAGCAACCCTTGATAGAGTCATGGGTAATCGCAGCGGTATGGGGTTGATTCTTAAGCGAGCCCTGTTGACGTTGCGCGATCACTACGATTACGTCTTAATAGATTGCCCCCCGATCCTTGGGGTCATGATGGTTAATGCATTGGCGGCGAGCGACCGAATCTTGATTCCAGTTCAAACCGAATTTTTAGCCATGAAAGGGCTGGAAAGAATGGTGAGAACCTTGGCGATCATGCAAAAATCTCGTCAGCGTCCATTTAAAGTGACGATTGTACCAACCATGTATGACAAACGTACAAGGGCTTCGTTACAGACGTTGACACAGTTGAAACAAGACTACCCGGATCAAGTTTGGAGCTCAGCCGTTCCCATTGATACCAAGTTTAGAGATGCCAGCCTTAAGCACTTACCAGCATCACATTTTGCTTCAGGCAGTCGTGGTGTGTTTGCTTACAAGCAACTACTGATCTATTTAGAGAGGCTAGCGATTGATGGCAATGGATGAAGCGCCTCTATCCAGCGAACAAGCGCTTGATGATTATTTTAACTCACTACTTGGAATTGGAGATTGTTCTGAGGACGAGAGCGAAGACCATTCCTCGAGTGAGGCAGCGTCAATTGACGTCGCACCGAGTGACTTCACACCGAGTGACGTCGCACCGAGTGAGATTGTGTTCGATGAAACTACGAATGCTGACCACACCGCCGTTTTAGACGCTCGTACCGACTCGATTGACGGCGATGTTGGTCAACGCTCAGTTGAGTATCAAGCCGCTTCTGTTGAGACTGTACAGTACGATGGTGGCAACGAAGCTTGCGTTGAAACCGCGACATTTGAGACATCAGCGTGGCAGGCTCAGCCTAGCGTGCATCCTGAGTCTTCGGCTCAATATGGGCGCAGTGTTGATTATGATGAGCCGCCTAACTTACAGCAACTCGAAAAGCTGTTTGATGGTATGCGCTTACAAACTGAAGCGGATACCCCGGAAATGCTTCAGCCGTTATTGCAGCCCGAGCCAGCCCAACCAGAGCTGATGCAGTCAGAGCTAATGCAATCAGTGGAAGAGCAGAGTGGTGAGCCAGAGATTCAGCACTGGGCGCTACCCGAAACAGAATATGTGGAAGAATCGACAAGTGATGCCGATGCTGTTTCTAGTGACCCCGACATAGAGCACAGGGTTTCAGAGCCTGAGCAAACTATCACGCTAGACAATGCGGGTGGTACTGACCAAGTTAACTCTGGTGGTGGAGAGGCGACGATTTGGCAAAGTACCGAACGCAGTGAAAATTTCCAAGTGCTGTACTTTGCCGTCAATGGTATGACCTTTGCGGTGCCATTAGATGAGTTAGGTGGTATCCATAAAATGGGTGAGTTGAGCCATTTAATTGGTCGTCCTGCTTGGTATCTCGGTTTACAGTCAAGCCGAGATAATAAGCTCGATGTTGTAGACACCGCGAAGTGGGTGATGCCCGATGTGTTAGCAGATGATGACTATAAGTCAGAGTATGAATACATTGTCATGCTAGGCGAAAGTAACTGGGGTTTAGCATCGACAGAGCTTAAAGGTACCGAACAGCTGCGACCAGAAGCGGTAAGGTGGCGAGAACAATCAGGCAAGCGTCCTTGGTTAGCGGGCATGGTGAAAGAGCAAATGTGTGCGCTAGTTCATGTGTCGGAGTTAATTGGAATGCTAAACGCTGGATTAGATGTTAATTCAGTACAATAACAAGAATTGATGCAATTGTGGTTAACACCACAGTTTAGATATTGAGAGGAAAATTATGTCTCAGACAATGGATGTAGAACTAAGAAAAGATCAAGCTAACGATGAAGTGTTGCAGTGGGTAACCTTCCAGTTAGAAGAAGAAACATATGGCATCAATGTAATGCAAGTGCGTGAAGTGCTTCGTTATACTGAAATTGCTCCCGTTCCTGGTGCTCCAGATTACGTATTGGGCATTATTAACTTGCGTGGTAACGTTGTCACGGTTATCGACACGCGTGCGCGCTTTGGACTAATGCAAGGTGAAATAACCGATAATACTCGTATTATTGTTATCGAATCTGAGCGTCAAGTTATCGGTATTCTTGTTGATAGCGTCGCGGAAGTGGTGTATTTGCGTTCTTCAGAAATCGATACCACACCAAGTGTTGGTACTGATGAAAGTGCTAAGTTTATCCAAGGTGTCAGTAACCGTGAAGGTAAGCTGTTAATCCTCGTTGACTTGAATAAGCTGCTCTCTGAAGATGAGTGGGATGATATGGCTTATTTATAATGCTTGAGTCCTTCCCATTTCAATCACCTCTACTTTGGGTAGGGGTGGTGACTTTTGTCGTTATCCTTGTCTGGTTAGTGAAACTGCATCGTCAATTGAGTTTGCATAAAAACGCCAGCCGTCAGCAGATCCGTCAAGCTGACAGAGAGGTAGACAAGTGCAATAAGCAACTGCTAGAAGTTCGTTCTGTACTTGTTGGATTGGGGCAAAAGATCTCCGAGCAAGAAGATATTATTCGTCATTTGACCGAACGCGTTGTCGAGTTAGAAAATATTGATAGCGATGGGCGTTTGTATACTCGCGCCAACAAAATGGTCAAACTTGGCGCCGATATCAACGAATTGATTGAAGAGTGTGAGCTTCCTAAAGCGGAAGCGGAATTGATGATGTCACTGCAAAATAAGATTGCAGGAAAAGAAAAAGTTCCGCCACTTAACAAACCTAAAGCCCATCAGGCTCGATCTCAAATGATGGGTTACCAGCCTCCTAAACGCTCACGCTAATTGTTAACAAGTGTATTGATTTTAAAGAGATACACTTGTTCATTTCTTTTTATATTCTTAATAAATTCTTACGTTTTCACATTCGTAGTTAAGATATGGTCTGCTATTCTATTTGTCAGTTTAATATGGAAATTGGATCGATATACTACTTTAGTGGTAGTTAAGGCTAGAAATAACAGAGGTTTAGTGTTTGAGCTTAAGTTTCGTGAAGCGAGTTTGATCATTATCCTATTGTCACAATACAGCTATGGTAAGATGAACGCCTTGTCGTCCCAGCCTAAAAACGAATGTTAGAAGTCATAAATTTAACCGCGATTCGAGATGAGCGCGTATTGTTCGAAAATTTATCATTTTCGTTACAAACCGGAGACCTAGTGCAAATTGAAGGTCGAAACGGAACCGGAAAAACGACCTTAATGCGTATAGTGGCGGGATTAGGTGATCGAGAAGACGGTGAAATTCGTTGGAATAGTGAAACCATTGAATCAAACCGAGAAGAGTATCACCAAAATCTATTGTTTCTCGGCCATCAAACCGGTGTCAAAAGAGAACTGACCGCCTTTGAAAATCTGACGTTTTATCAGTCAATCCATGCCCCTAATACGACTCCGGAGCAAATATTTCATGCACTGATGCAGGTGGGGCTCGCGGGCAGGGAAGATGTTCCTGTCGCTCAGCTTTCTGCCGGACAACAGCGTCGAGTTGCGTTAGCGCGTTTGTGGTTGAGTGAACAGCTGTTGTGGATCTTAGATGAGCCGTTAACGGCCATTGATAAACAAGGCGTTAAGGTATTGGAAGCGCTGTTCTTAGCGCATGCAAATAAGGGTGGGATTGTCATGCTAACCACTCACCAAGACATGTTTAATGAGAACCCTAAACTTAAGAAAATTAAGCTTGGAGAGTAGTATGCTGGCTTCTACGATGAAAATTATCCGTCGAGAATTGCTGATTGCCTTTCGACGTCAGGCTGATATTTTCAACCCGTTGTGGTTTTTTATTATCGTTATTACTTTGTTTCCGTTGAGCATTGGACCTGAGCCGAACCTTTTAGCACGCATTGCCGCAGGAATTGTTTGGGTAGCCGCATTGCTGGCCGCGCTGCTGTCATTGGAACGTTTATTTAAAGACGACTTCCAAGATGGGGCATTAGAACAGATGATGTTGATGCCAATCCCATTACCTTTGGTGGTCATGGCAAAAATCGTCGCGCACTGGTTACTGACGGGCTTGCCGCTGATATTAATTAGTCCGCTGCTGTCTATTTTGTTGTCATTGGACTTTGACACTTGGCTAGCCGTGGTCTTGACCCTGCTGGTCGGCACGCCAACATTGAGTTTTATCGGCGCCATTGGTGTTGCACTCACCGTTGGACTGCAAAAGGGTGGAGTGCTGTTAAGCTTACTAGTATTACCACTTTATATCCCTATTCTAATATTTGCTACCTCGGCGATTGATGCGGCATCACTAGGTGTTGCGTATAATGGTCAGCTTGCGCTACTTGCTGCGATGCTTGCGGGTGCGATGACGTTAACACCATTCGCCATAAGCGCGGCATTGAGAGTGAGCGTCAACTAGAGCACCGCTGGAATATAATAACTATCAATCAGGCATCGCAACGTAGAAGTGATGTCGGTAATGTCGTTTTAAAGAGTGAGAAACTATATGTGGAAATGGCTTCATCCTTATGCCAAATCTGAAACCACCTATCAATTGTGTGGTCGTTTATTACCGTGGTTTGCCACACTGGCGTTGGCGTGCTTATCAGTTGGCACGGTTTGGGGGCTTGCGTTTGCACCTTCAGACTACCAACAAGGCGACAGCTTTAGGATTATCTATATCCATGTACCGTCGGCAATTTGGTCGATGGGTGTCTATATGTCGATGGCCATTGCCGCCTTTATCGGTTTGGTTTGGCAAGTAAAATTATCCAGTATGGCTGCGCTTGCTATGGCACCAATTGGCGCGGTGTTTACATTTATCGCCCTGTTGACCGGCGCCGTTTGGGGTAAACCAATGTGGGGCGCATGGTGGGTGTGGGATGCTCGTCTTACCTCTGAGCTTATTCTCCTTTTCCTCTACCTTGGGGTTATCGCGCTTTATCACGCCTTTGATGATCAAAAAACAGCAGCGAAAGCAGCCGGTATTTTAGCGATTGTTGGAGTGGTGAATTTGCCAATTATTCACTTCTCCGTTGAATGGTGGAACACCCTTCATCAAGGCGCATCCATTACTAAATTCGCGAAACCGTCGATTTCAAGCGACATGCTATGGCCACTATTATTGAACATTTTTGGATTTGCGTTCTTTTTTGGTACGTTGACTCTGATTCGACTTCGAAATGAAATTATCAGCAAAGAAGGTCACCGCCCATGGGTGATCGCACTTGCCAACCATCAGCTTAAATCAAGAGGTTAACACCATGCATTTTGATTCAATCGGCGACTTTTTCGCGATGGGCGGATATGCAGGCTACGTTTGGAGCGCATTCGGCATTACTTTTCTATCACTTATTATTTTGCTTTTAACCAGTTTGTCTCGTGGCAAGACGCTTCTTAAAGAAGTGCAAGCCAAAGTGGATAGACAATCGCGCATCGATGCCGCGAAAAATATGGAGAATACATTATGACCCCTAGGCGCAAGAAAAGGCTTGGTATCATCTTGGCTATTTTTATTGGTATTAGTGCTACCGTGGGACTCATTCTTTATGCGTTAAACCAAAATATGGATTTATTCTATACCCCTACAGAGCTTGTTAACGGCAAACCGGATGGCTCTAAGCCTGAAGTGGGTCAGCGACTGCGTATTGGTGGTATGGTGGTGGATGGTTCTGTTAGGCGTGATAATGAATCGCTAAGAGTCAGCTTTGATCTTGCCGATGTAGGACCGAAAGTAACCGTCGTCTATGATGGTATCTTGCCAGACCTTTTCCGTGAAGGGCAAGGCATAGTCGCTCAGGGTGTCCTGGTTGACGCTACCACGATTGAAGCGTTTGAAGTACTGGCAAAGCATGATGAAGAATACATGCCGCCTGAAGTCGCGGAAGCGATGAAAAAAACTCACGCGCCACTTGAATACTCTTCTGAACAAAAACAAGGA
Organism: Vibrio methylphosphonaticus; assembly: GCF_023634655.1. Classification (GTDB taxonomy): domain Bacteria; phylum Pseudomonadota; class Gammaproteobacteria; order Enterobacterales; family Vibrionaceae; genus Vibrio; species Vibrio methylphosphonaticus. The sequence continues at coordinate 46,168 of NZ_JAMKMS010000005.1, forward strand.
AGCGGTCAATGATTGCTGAAATTGGGCATTTTGCCCTGATACTGTCGCTGAGCCTTTCGGTTCTGCTCAGTATCTTGCCGCTAATCGGCGCCTCAAGAAACAGCACGATGCTGATGAATACCGCAAGACCACTGTCTTGGGGTATGTTCTTAATGCTACTGATGTCTTTCGCCATTTTATTATGGGCGTTTTACAGTAACGACTTCACACTGACCTACGTGGCCAGTAACTCCAACACCATGTTGCCTTGGTATTATCGGTTAACGGCGGTATGGGGTGCACACGAAGGTTCACTGCTGCTTTGGGTATTGATCCAAGCGGGTTGGACGGTCGCGGTTGCAACGTTTAGCCGTGGTATGCCACAAGAATCGGTGGCTCGTGTGTTAGCCGTGATGGGTATGATTACCGTCGGTTTCTTACTGTTTATCATCGTTACCTCGAATCCTTTTTTACGCACACTGCCTTTCTTCCCTGTTGATGGTCGTGACTTAAATCCATTACTGCAAGATCCTGGTTTGATTATCCACCCGCCAATGCTTTATATGGGCTATGTGGGTTTCTCTGTTGCGTTTTCTTTTGCTATCGCATCATTGATGACTGGTCGCTTGGATACGGCGTGGGCACGTTGGTCTCGTCCTTGGACGACCGCGGCGTGGGTTTTCCTCACAGTGGGTATCGCTCTAGGTTCGTGGTGGGCTTACTATGAACTTGGCTGGGGTGGCTGGTGGTTCTGGGATCCAGTAGAGAATGCGTCATTTATGCCTTGGTTGGCGGGTACAGCGTTAATGCACTCATTAGCGGTAACCGAAAAACGTGGCACATTTAAAGCGTGGACCGTGTTGCTGGCTATTTCTGCATTCTCATTGAGCTTGCTGGGCACGTTCTTAGTTCGTTCTGGTATTTTAGTTTCGGTTCACGCGTTTGCTTCCGATCCGTCACGTGGAATGTTCATTTTAGGTTTCCTCGTCTTTGTTATCGGCGGCTCATTATTGCTGTTTGCGCTGAAAGGCGCGTCGGTACGTGTTCGTGGCAACTTTGACCTTGTCTCCCGCGAAAACGCCTTGCTAGGTAACAATATCTTACTGATTGCCGCGTTAGTGGTTGTCCTTATTGGTACATTGCTGCCACTGGTTCATAAACAAATTGGTTTGGGTTCAGTGTCGATTGGCGCACCATTCTTCAATATGTTGTTTACTTGGCTGATGGTACCTTTTGCGTTCCTGCTTGGTATTGGTCCTTTGGTTCGCTGGAAGCGTGACAACTTGTCTAAGCTGGTGAAACCAATGCTCATCTCGGGCGCGATTTCTTTGGCGTTCTCTGCCTTGATGGTCGTACTACTGGCTGAGTTCTTCACCGGTCTTGCTTTCCTAGGTTGGGTGATGGCGATGTGGATCATTACCATGCATGGCTTTGAGCTTCACCAGCGTGCGACGCACCGTCACAGCTTTGTTGAAGGGGTGAAGAAACTGCCTCGCAGCCACTGGGCGATGATCATGGGTCACTTAGGTCTTGCAGTGACTGTGATTGGTATTGCTATGGTGCAAAACTACAGTGTTGAACGTGACGTACGTTTAGCGCCGGGTGAGCATTACCAAATCAACGATTATGATTTCTACTTTAAAGGCTTACGTGACCACGACGGCCCTAACTATGACGGCTATATTGCTGATTTTGAAATTACCAAAGATGGCAATTACGTCAATACACTGCATGCGGAAAAACGTTTCTATCGCACCGCAAAATCGATGATGACAGAAGCGGCGATTGATCGCGGCGTCACTCGTGACCTGTACATTGCCATGGGTGAACAGTTAGATGATGGTCGTTCTTGGGCTATTCGTATCTATCACAAACCGTTTGTACGTTGGATTTGGCTAGGCGCGATATTCATGTCGATTGGTGGCATCTTAGCCATTAGTGACAAGCGATACCGCTTCCGTAAGCCAGGCACGCAAGAGGAGGAAGCGTAATGAATAAGAAGATTCTGTTTATTCCTTTAGTGCTCTTCTTGATCTTAGTAATGGTTTTTGCGGTTCAATTGGGCCGTAACTCAGCCGGAGATGACCCAACTAAGCTTGAGTCGGTATTACTAGGCAAGCAAGTGCCAGAGTTTCGTTTGGAAGACCTAGTTGAACCAGGCAAACTCTATGACCAGTCCATCTTTAAAGGTGAGCCACTGCTTCTAAATGTGTGGGCGACGTGGTGTCCAACTTGTTACGCTGAGCATCAATACCTCAATGAGCTTGCGTCTGATGGCGTTAAGATTATTGGTCTGAATTATAAAGACCAACGCAACAAAGCGGTGCAATGGCTACAAGAGTTGGGTAACCCTTACTTAATTAGTTTGTTTGATGGTGACGGTATGCTCGGGTTAGATCTGGGTGTGTATGGCGCGCCAGAAACCTTCCTCATTGATGCAGATGGTGTGATTCGTTATCGTCATGTCGGTGATGTGAACGCGCGTAATTGGAGTGAGAAACTTCAACCGATGTATCAAGAGATGTTGCAGGAGGCGAAACAATGAAAAAGTGGTTAATCGCTGGTATGTCTGCGCTGATCTTAGCTTTTTCGGTTCACGCAACGATTGAAATTCATGAATTTGATTCCATGGAGCAAGAGCTACAGTTCAAAGAATTGAGCAATACGCTGCGCTGTCCAAAATGTCAAAACAACACCATTGGTGACTCTAACGCAGAGTTGGCGCAAGATTTACGCCAGAAAGTGTATGAAATGACAAAGGACGGTAAATCAAAGTCAGAGATAGTGGATTACATGATTGCTCGTTACGGTAATTTCGTGACTTACAACCCTCCATTTACAATAGGTACGGCCATTTTATGGGCAGGACCATTGTCAGTGGTGTTAATTGGTTTTGGTATGATTGTACTGAGAAGTAGAAAGACCAAAGCGAAGGTTGAGCAGCCTGCAGCGCAGTGGAGTGAAGAAAAAGAAGCGGAACTCAACGCCTTGCTGGACGAAAAAAAGACTGAGGAAAAGCAATAATGACATTATTTTGGATATCGACTGTCGCATTGGTCGTTGTTGCTTGCTTAATGTTGGCAATTCCATTGCGAAGCAAGAAAGCTAATATTGACGCACAGTTACGTGACGATCTTAACAAGGCACTCTATAAAGACCGTTTGTCCGAGTTAGCCATTGAGGATGATGAAGGCTTGGTAGACAACCAGCAAGATTTGGTTTCTGATCTAAAGCAGTCGCTTCTTGATGACATTCCTAAGCAGGATGAGCAGCAACAAAGCCATGTTTCTCCAATGGCAGTATTCATCCCATCGGCGATTTTGATCGTTGGCTTGAGTTACGGTATGTACGTTGCATTTGGCGCCGCGGACAAAGTGACAAACTGGCAAGAGGTTTCGGCTAATTTACCTGAGTTATCGAAAAAGCTAATGGCGGGCTCCGCGGAACCGATGACGGAAGATGAAATGCAGGATCTGACACTTGCGCTTCGTACTCGTCTTCATTATCAGCCAGCCGATTCTACTGGTTGGTTACTACTAGGGCGCATTGCACTTGCCAACCGTGATGTGACAACGGCGACGGATGCGATGGAAAATGCTTATCGACTAGAGCCAGCCAACACCGATGTGCAGCTTGGTTTTGCGCAAGCGTTGATGATGTCTCAAGATGAGATGGACCAAAACCGCGCTCGTGGCTTATTGACGGGTTTAATCAAAGAAGACTACGTGGATTTACGTGTGTTTTCGTTGTTAGCATTTGACGCGTTTGAGCAAGAAGACTTTGCGGGTGCCGCTCGATACTGGGGCATTATGCAGCGCTTGATTGGGCCAGATGACAGTCGCTATGAAATGCTAACGCGAAGCATTGAAAGTGCAGAAGCTCGCCTAGGTGAGTCTAGCAAGAAAATGGGTCAGGTTAGTGATAATGCTGTGGCGGTGACGATTACCGTGTCCCCTGACATGGCAGCGAATCCTACCTCATTCTTAATTGTTTCTGCGCATACGGCAGATGGTGCTCCGATGCCAGTTGCTGCGGCACGTTATCCTGTAGGGACATTCCCACGTACAGTCGTATTGGACGATAAAGATAGCATGATGGAAGGGCGTAAATTATCCGACCTAGATGGGTTGATGATTCGTGCCCGCATTGACAGTGACGGTAATGTCTCAACTCGTGCAGGCGACTGGTATGGTGAAAGCCAACCTGGAAAACTGGGTGACACCATAGAGGTGGATATTAACCAACAGTATTAACCAGCAGCATTGACGAACGGGATTAACTAACAATCGAATGACTTTGCATTGATATTGAATATCCATCGAAATTTGTGTATCGATTGTTATTAAATTGCATCTTGGTTGTCACTAAACCTAGAATGCTCGTATACTAGGATGTATACTCATTCAGAGTGGTAACAGTGGCAACCGAGCGTAAGCCTTCTATTAATCGTTCGTTAAATCAGACGGTTATAGACTAAAAAAACAACATAGCTCAGGTTGCAACGTCTTATGGAAGAGGTTATGCAATCAGCATTAACCGGCAAAAAGGTATCACTTTTTGCCGTTTTTGTTTCTAGCGTATTTCTAGCGGGTTGCAGTTCAGCACCCAGTGAAGCGGAGCAATCCGTTAACGTTGAAGAAACGTCAATAAAGAATCCCCCAATATCAGAGAGCAGTGATACTGCCCAGCCTGAACCTATCGGCGCACCCGAAATAGTAGCCAGTCAAGATCCCAAACCTGCCGCGGTGGCTGATGATCCAGAGACCGATTCTGATGTCTACGATCCTATCGAAGGGTTTAACCGCGTCATGTGGGACATCAACTACGATTACCTTGACCCTTACTTTGTTCGCCCTGTTTCGCTTGCCTATGTTAACTATACGCCAGACCCGGTTCGCCTTGGGGTACGCAATTTTCTGGCGAACCTTGATGAGCCGTTTAGCGCCGTGAACAATGCCGTGATGGGCAATGGGGGCAAAGCGCTTGATCACTTTAACCGTTTTTGGATTAACAGTACCTTAGGCTTGCTGGGTTTTATTGATATTGCCTCAGCGGCAGGAATTGAAAAGCGCAGTAAAAAAGAGTTTGGTGATGCCATTGGTCACTACGGGGTAGGTCATGGTCCGTATATTATGGTCCCTGGTTATGGGCCGACCGCGGTACGCTCGTTTGCAGATACCGTCGATGGTTTTTACCCACCTATCTCATACCTTAACTTTTGGGCGAGCTTCGGTAAGTGGGCGCTAGAAGGCATGGAAAAACGTGCGCTGTTAGTGCCTCAAGAAGCAACATTAGAGCAGTCACCTGATCCTTACGCGTTGACGCGAGATATTTATATTCAGCGCCAAGACTACAATGCTGAAGTGATCACTGATGAAGTAGATGAAGAGCAAGAAGCCTATATTGATGATTACTTAGAAGACTTTGAGTAGAGAAGTGCAACGATTTAAATATTGGTTTATCGGTTGATACATTAAAAAAACGCCACTCGTAGAGTGGCGTTTTATGATTGGTATGGATATTAGAAGCGGTAGTTTGCTTGGATGCCTGCAATCCACACATCACCAGAGATTTCGCCAGTGAAACCGCCGTATAGCATATCGGCTAGACCGTCCGAGGGAACACGCGGCTCGTCGATCGTAGCCGTTCGCGCCATGATATAAGTTAAACCACCATCGATAGTAAACTGCTTGCTGAATGCGTAGCTTGCGCCTGCACTAAGCCAGGTACGATCAGTTTCTGGAATTGTGGTTGTACGGTATTTGTCATCGACTGCCGACATGTCATACGCAATACCACCACGAAGCGTGACTTTTTTGTTTAAGTTGTATGTGGAACCAACCGCGAAGCGGTAGCTGTCTTTCCAGTTTTCATCTTTAATTTCAGAGCTAGAGCCATCTGCGAATTCAGCGGTTAACTTGTCAAAGCTGCTCCATTGTGTCCAGTTAATACTAGAGTGGACCGCCCATTGAGGTGTTAATTGGTGGAATGAAGACAATTCTGCTGTTGCAGGGAGAGCAATGCTGAGTTTTCCATCTTGTTTACCACTAAAGCTGAAGCCTGCGCCTTCGCCATAGCCATCAAAGTCCATAGTGACTTCAGATTTGTAGGCAAAACCAATACGGTTAGATTCATTAATCTGCCAAGCTGCACCCAATTGGTAACCCCAAGAAGAATCAGTGCCTTCAACGTATTTAAGATACTCACCTTTATCAATACCAGGAATATTACCATTAGGAGCTGTTGCTCCAATTTTGCCTTCACCTGTGACAAAGCGGATACCGCCACCAATGCTTACGGCATCAGTCACTTTGTAACCAAGGCTTGTCACGGCTTCTACTGTCATGACCTTAGCTTCGTTACCGTATTGAGTAGCGCCAAAATTACTATCGAGCTCGGTTTCCATACCGTAGTTAGAGCTTAGCGCCAAACCAACAAAGTAACGATCATTGAGTTGGTGAGAGAGGTACAGGTTAGGCACCGGTGCGCTATGCGCAATATCTTTTGCTTCTGTGTATCCAGTATCAGCCGTTCCCTTAACATCAATATTCGGTTCAACATACAACACGCCACCTGAAATCTGTGTGCCTTCGAGGTACGTCAACATGGCTGGGTTACGCCATTGTGCACTGGCATTATCTGCCATGGCTGCTTCACCAGCGTATGCGCGTCCAAGACCTGTTGCCGAGTATTCCGCTAGTTGGAAACCTGCAGCAGCAGCTTGAGTTGAAGAAAGTAATCCTAAAACCACTGCGATGGAAAGGGGAGTACGTGTTGATATTGTCATTATTGTTCGCTCAATGTTTTCTATTTTGAGCGGCGATTGTATTTTTAGAGTAAATGCTTTAAAACAAATTTATCGTCAAAGTGACCTTTTTGGAGTTATATTTTGCCAGGGTGGTATTTTTTGGGTGAATAAACCGGTTGTTAAGGGCTTGTTTCAAAATCTCAGCGTACACTTGTAAGATAATGTAAAAGGAAGGTATGACCAGTTAAAGTGATAATCGAGGTCAAAAGAGCGCTATTACAGGAGATATGAAAGGTTCAGTCGTAAAAAAGGGCCGGAAGTACCGACCCTTTCTGTTGCTAGCATGTTAACGTTGAATGGTTAACTTTGGTAGCGCATTAGAAGCTGTAGCTGTATTGGATACCGGCTAGGACAGCGTTAGCTTGGGTTGTTGCTGTTAGTGTTAATGGTCCTGATGTCTCAGTTACGTTCACATCTTTACCCATTAGGTATGTAATACCAAAGTCGACCGTGTGATGTTGCTTAAAGTGATAACCAAAGCCTGCAGATAGCCATTGACGATCTGAATCAGGAACTGAGATTGATGTGTCTTTGTCTTGTGCTGCGGTGTCATACATATAGCCAGCACGTAATGTCCACGCTTCGTTTAGGTAGTATGTTCCACCAATAGCAGCATGATATCCATCTTTCCAGTTATATTCTTTAAGAGGGACACCGCCACTAGTTTCTAAGGTGTCAAACACACTCCAGCCGATCCATTGTAAGCTATAGTGAACGGCAAATTTAGAGTCTTGAATTTTATGGTAACCAGAAAACTCGAGCATACTAGGAAGTGCAAGCTTGAGATCTTGCCCATCTATTAGGTTAGTGCCGGGTGGAAGTTGTCCGCCACTTGCAACCGTACCGTCTAGGTATAAATCACCAGAGGCGCTAATTTCCGGACTGTAGTGATACGCTAACCCGAAGCGATTGTCTTCATTTAGCTCAAAGACAGTGCCCAAGTTAAAACCAACCCCAACCCCACTTGCATCTATATTAAGAGCAGTATCGACCGGAGCAGGTTGACCAGTTTTACGTTCTAACTTACCGCTGCCTTGAATAATATCTATGCCGGCACCGATGCTCCATTGCTCATTTACTCTGTACGCAGCATTCAGTGTGTAATTGATACTAGCAATCTCTGTGGTACCCCCAAACACTGTAGAGCCAGTTGTTGCTCCAAAACTATCATCGAAATTGTTATTAGTACCAAAATTAGAGTAGATACCAGCGCCAAGTGCCCATTTGTCATTTAAGCGGTGAATATAATAAATATTTGGCACTGGAGTGCCGCTTGAGTTGTTTACATCAGGCTCAGAACCACCACTAGGTCCTGTGATATCTTTAATATCAATACTAGTCTTAATATAGTTCACACCACCAGAAAATTGGTGCGAATCAAATAGAGTCATTGCTGCAGCATTACGAGCCATTACTGAAGCATTATCGGCGATAACCGCATCACCAGCAAAAGCACGGCCTAGGCCGGTTGCAGATTGAGCGTTAAGTTGGAAGCCAGCAGCTGCCACTTGGTGGGAAGCAAGCGTGAGTGATGACACGGCCACTGCTAGGAGCGTTTTTTTATACAGACGCGAAGTTGTCATTTATATACATCCTTTATGTAATCGCCTCTATGGGCGTTATTGAATTGAGTTAATACTCAATTTTGGGGCTGATCCTAATCGCTAGTATAGGTAATAGAAATCAGACCAGTAATAAAAAATGGCTAAAAAGTATATAAATGACGTGTATCTGGCATGAAAAGCATCGAAAATGCTTATATTTAGAGTTTGTACTCTAAAAAATAGCATTATTTAGTGGGAACTAAATCGAAAAAGAAGCCTCATCATAAAATGAGGCTTCTTCATGGCACTTTGAGGCTGGTTGGTCGAATTACGTTGCAGGGTTAAGGATCTTTTTTAGATTTTCGCCGATCTTAGTGAAGTCTTCGCCTTTTTCGCCGACTAAAATGAAACTTGCCTCTCCCATTGGTTCAACAAGTCCTGACATGCCATCTTTTTGGAAAAGCTTCGCCTGCTCACTCGGGATTTTGGTAACGAAAAGTGTCACCTTACCTTTCTCGCCCTGAAATACCATGTGCATCGCGTTCGTTCCACCAAAACCACAGTGGTTTAGGTAATAGACGTGATACGGAAATTGCTGGCCGATCTGATAGGCAAACGGCAACAGTTTGGCATTGATCTGCGATTCCGACACTTTTTCATCCAACGGTTCGATAAAGCCCATTTCTTCATGTACGTGCTGGACGGCGGTATCAGAGAGTGACGCATGGGCCGTTGAAACTGCGACGTTGCCCCAATTGACTTGGCCTACCAATAAGCCAAAGGCAAACGCAATGGAGGCGGCTAACGACAGTGCTCGCTTACCAAAGCTGACTTTAACGACGTTACTGCTCGACTGATTAAACAATATCTTATCGGCTAGGTCATCGGGTACATCGACTTTCATCGCTTGCTCAATACGCGCATCGAGCGAGAGGATGTCGTCCATAAATTTAGCGTTGGCGTCATTGTCCTGCATCGCTTTCAATAACTCAGGATCTCTTGCCTTAGGTTCGGACATAATGCGACGACGGAATTCTAATTCATCCATTTTTTTGCCCCCTTGGTGATGCGCTAGACTCCATCATATCTTTGAGCTGATTCCGGGCTCTAAACAGTCGGGTCATGACGGTATTTTTATTTAAGTCGAGTATATCGGCAATCTCTTCACCACTAAAGCCACCAACGACTTGCAGAAAGAGCGGCTCTCGGTACTCAACGTCGAGTTTCATAATCTGTGCTTGAAGCCATTCCTGCTGGTGATGCGGATCATCGGTGACTTTTGCTTCATTACCGAAATCATCAATATCCACCAAGTCAAACTGCTTACGCTCGAAGCGTCTGGCATTTTCACGTCGTAGTATGGTGATGAGCCACGACTTAGCGGCTTTTTCGTCCTGAAGACTGTCGAGTGATTTCCATGCACGAAGACAGGTTTCTTGAACCAAGTCTTCGGCAATGCTTTTGTCCTTGCACAGCCAATAAGCATATCGGAAGAGATCACGATGATAAGCACGCACAAGTGCTTCGTATTTTCTTTGTTTGTCCATATCTAAGTTGACCGGACTATTTGAAAATTTATTTCGAATTTTTTTAATCACTGACACAGGAGCCCCCGTTTTTGCTCTGTGATTGGAGTTTTTGTTACATAAAGCGAGTAAAGTCACTCAAAATTGATCTATTTCAATTTTTCACATGGGGAAGCGGTTATATTACGTCTTGTCATCTCGTTGGTTTTTCGAAACCGACATGTTGAGCAAGATGACACTTCCTTTTGAAGGCTGACTTTACTTTCTCCTAATCAGGAAACTGATTATTTTCAATTGGCGTAAGTTAATTGCTTTATACATTCCGACCACACAACTATTGTGTGGTTTTTTTTTGCCTATCATTTATCGCTTAGCGCCTGTCCCCTTTAGCAAACCAGCCACTGCGATAGCCCGGCTTGTTATGGTGCACTTGCCCAATTACATGCAAGCTAGCACTAAAGCGTCCGATAATATTAAAGCATCTAACAATATTTAAGCATCTAACAATATTTAAGCATCTAACAATATTTAAGCATCTAACAACTACACGTGCCGCTAGTTTCTCTCAAGTGCTTGAAATCTTATATTCAATTTTGGTCGACCATATCACGGAATACAATAAAGACTCGAAGATTTATCAAACGAATGTTTTAAATTCTTAACATCTTCGTTACAATGTCGTGGTCAGACCTCTTATTGAAAGGATAAACTATGAGCAATCAGGATGTGAGGAAGCTCGACCTTACGACTCGCAATGGCGAAAGAATCGCGATTGTTGCAGGGCTTCGTACTCCCTTCGCAAAACAAAGCACAGAATTTGGTCAGGTTCCCGCTGTCGATCTCGGCAAAATGGTGGTGGCTGAAATGATGGCTAGAACGGATATCGATCCAAAGTTGGTGCAGCAAGTGGTGTTTGGTCAAGTGGTGCAGATGCCAGAAGCGCCGAACATTGCGCGCGAAATCGTGTTAGGTACCGGCATGGACATCAACACCGACGCTTATAGTGTAACTCGGGCCTGTGCGACCAGTTTTCAGGCGGCGGCCAATGTGTGTGAAAGCATAATGTCTGGCACCATTGATGTGGGCATTGCAGGAGGCGCGGATTCTTCTTCTGTTTTGCCTATTGGGGTATCAAAAACGCTTGCTGCTAACTTACTGGCTCTTAGTAAAACCAAAACGGTGGGACAAAAGCTGGGTATTCTCAAAAAACTGTCGTTTAAAGACTTGATGCCCGTCCCGCCAGCGGTTGCTGAGTATTCAACTGGGATCTCAATGGGGCAAACGGCCGAACAAATGGCAAAATCTCATGGGATCTCCCGTCTGGAGCAAGATGAATTGGCACATCGCTCGCATTCTTTAGCGTCTCAAGCATGGAAAGAAGGCAAGGTAAGGGATGAAGTGATGACGGCTTTCCCTGAACCGTACAGAAAATATTTAGATGAAGACAATAACATTCGCCATGACTCAACGCTTGAAGGCTACGCCAAATTACGTCCGGCTTTTGACCGACAATATGGCACGGTGACGGCGGCAAACAGCACCCCGTTAACCGATGGTGCAGCAGCAATCATGATGATGCGAGAAGGGCGCGCGAAAGAGCTTGGGCTGGAAATTAAAGGCTACATTCGCTCATACGCGTTCTCGGCGATTGGGGTGCATAAAGACATGCTAATGGGCCCTTCTTATGCCACGCCAATGGCATTAGATAGAGCGGGTATCTCACTGTCTGACCTGACGTTGATTGATATGCACGAAGCGTTTGCCGCGCAAGCTTTATCAAACGTGAAAATGTTTGCTAGTGAGAAGTTTGCCAAGGAAAAGCTCGGCCGTGGTCAAGCGATTGGTGAAATTGACATGGATAAGTTTAACGTATTGGGCGGTTCCATAGCCTATGGCCACCCGTTCGCAGCAACGGGGGCAAGAATGATTACTCAGACCTTAAATGAGCTACAGCGAAGAGGCGGCGGATTGGCGTTGAATACGGCATGTGCGGCGGGTGGTCTTGGTGCAGCGATGATTTTGGAGGTGGAATAATGAGTGATCAAAAAGCATTTCAACTAACGATAGATGAACAAAATATAGCCTGGTTGAGCATTGATGTTCCTAACGAAAAAATGAACACACTGCAGGCGGCATTTGCCGATGAAATGGCCGATGTGTTTGTGCAGTTAGAAGAGAAAAAATCAACGCTAAAAGGACTCATTCTACATTCATTAAAACCGGACAACTTTGTTGCCGGAGCCGATGTTCGAATGCTCGCGGCTTGCACTTCTGCAGAAGAAGCGCAGAGTTTGGCGGCGAAAGGGCAAGAGATGTTTGGTCAATTATCGGCGATGCCATTCCCTGTGGTTGCGGCGATTCACGGACCTTGTCTAGGTGGTGGGTTAGAGTTGGCCTTGGCGTGTGACTATCGCGTGTGTACGGATGCGCCAATCACTAAGCTTGGCTTACCGGAAGTACAGTTGGGCTTGCTGCCTGGTTCGGGTGGCACGCAACGTCTGCCAAGGTTGATTGGACTACTTCCTTCACTCGATCTCATCCTTACTGGCAAGCAGTTACGGGCCAAAAAAGCCAAAAAGCTCGGTGTTGTTGATGCCATGGTGCCTGAAACGATTTTGCTGGATGTGGCGAAACAGTTATTAGAAAAAGGCAAAAAACGGAAAGTTAAAAAACTGTCGAACAAAGAAGTGGTGATGGCGGGGACGGGACTTGGTCGCAAGGTCATCTTTGATCAAGCAGCGAAGAAGACGCATGCCAAAACACGCGGCAATTATCCTGCCGCTGATGCCATCTTAGACGTTATTAAATTTGGTTTAGAAAAAGGCATGGAGAAAGGACTCGAGTACGAAGCGAAACGCTTTGGTGAGCTCGTCATGACCTCGGAATCTAACGCGTTGCGATCCATTTTCTTTGCTACTACAGAAATGAAGAAAGAGCGCGGCCGTGATGCGACACCGAAATCGGTGAAGCGTGCAGTTGTACTTGGCGGAGGACTGATGGGGGCGGGCATTACGCATGTTTCTGTCACTAAGGCAAAAGCGTCTGTCCGTATTAAGGATGTGGCAAATGAAGGGATACTCAATGCCCTTAACTACAACTACAAGTTGTTGGAGAAAAAACGTAAGCGCCGCATCATTTCAAAAGCAGAATTACAATCGCAAATGCTGCAAATGGCAGGTGGAACCGACTTTACTGGCTTTGATAACGCCGACATTGTGGTTGAAGCGGTATTTGAAGATTTAGCGCTGAAACAGCAGATGGTCAACGATGTTGAAACGCATGCACGACCAGACACGATTTTCGCTACGAATACGTCATCATTACCTATCCGACAAATTGCCGAACAAGCCGCGAGACCAGAAAATGTGGTGGGCTTACATTACTTTAGTCCAGCAGATAAAATGCCGCTGGTTGAAGTTATCCCTCATGAGACTACCTCTGATGAGGCGGTCGCCACCGCCGTGAGTTTTGCTAAGAAACAAGGCAAAACACCTATCGTTGTGAAAGACCAAGCAGGGTTCTATGTAAATCGAATTTTAGCCCCTTATATGAATGAGTCAGCGAATGTCTTGCTAGCAAACGAGCCTATAGAAGCCTTAGATAAAGCATTGCTGAATTTTGGCTTTCCTGTAGGGCCGATTACGTTACTGGATGAAGTGGGTGTCGACATTGGTGCTAAGATCATGCCGATTTTGGTGGCAGAATTGGGGCAAAGATTTCAAGGCCCAGATGTGTTTGACAAGCTCTTGAACGATGGTCGTAAAGGCAGAAAATCAGGTAAAGGCTTTTACACTTACAAGGGCAAGAAAAAGTCAGTGGATACGTCGGTTTACCGTGTCCTAGGGTTGAAACCAGAGGCGAAACTGTCAGAAAACGAAATCGCGCTACGATGCGTGCTACCCATGTTAAATGAAGCGGTACGCTGCTTGGATGAAGGCATTATTGAAAGCCCGAGAGATGGTGACATTGGTGCGATTTTCGGTATCGGTTTCCCTCCTTTCCTTGGTGGTCCGTTCCGTTATATGGATGCACTGGGTATCACCAAAGTGGTTGAGATGATGAATGAGCACGCCCAGAAACATGGCGATCGTTTTGCCCCTTGCGATGGGTTGTTAACTCGTGCGGGTTTGAACGAAACGTTCTATTAAGAGCCTCTTTTGTTGCCAGTAAACAAACAAAGCCATCAATAATGATGGCTTTGTTATTTTTAACATGTTGCTCGTTATCGTAGCGCAGCTATCCTAAATCTGGGTAGCTATCCTAAATCGGTATCTTTTGGTCTGAGCTGGAATTCGTCAATAGACCCAATTTCTAAGCCAACATTAAGACGTGGTGCGTCACTATGGGCTTTACCCAAGCTATGCATAATCAAACGATTTGCCGTCCTAGGTTTTAGTTCATTGACGACAAAACGAATCATGTCGGCTCTTGTTAGTGTCTTTAACTCTTCAAGCACCTTTTCACGTTGATTAAACTCGGTATCTTTATTGCCTATGGCGACCCAAAGGCGTTGAGCTCGCCCGCGCAGTGTCGTGTCTGGTGTGGAAATTTGGTTCCAAAGCCCTTTCTTACTGCTATGCCATTGATAGTCATCGAGTTCGAACAACACCATGTAAAAGGCATTTAGAAACTCATCAATAGAGCGAATCAGTTCGCTTGGCGCGGCTTTCGGTGATTGCACATACAACACAATACCCGGATGGCGATTAAGCGGCATGTTACCCGTACCCACCATATAGCCGAGCTGCTGCTTGGTTCTAATTTCGTGGAAAAACGTCGCAGACATCAAGTGATTCGCGAGCGTGTACAAGGCGATACTACGAGGGGAAATATCATCACATTGGTGATAGACCACAATCGCAGAGTCTTCTTGGTCGCAGAACATTTCACGTTGGAAGCTGCCATTCTTGCCGAGCATGACTAACGGACGCAGGCTTTCTTCATACTTTTGATTGGCAAGACGCAGCGCATCTTTGAGCGTCGCGGCGATATCAATCGCCCCTTGTCGTTGCCAATCGCCGTAAACAAACATATCGATGTGGAGCTCTGACAAAATAGACTGTACGAACGCGGGAAGCTCATCGACATCAATGGTTTCTAGCGCTTCTATTAGCACTGGATAAGGGGGATTATTCGGCTGCAGTATGCCGCTCATTTGATTGAAGAGTTGTGAAATCGGACGATCTTTGGACGCGTTGTTCCAGCTACGTAATAGCTGAGCTTTAATGCTTTCATAACGGCTTCGGTTAAACTCACGGCTAGCAAAGCGCTGTAAAATCATATTCAGCAATTGTGGTTGCTTCTTACTAAAGCCAGAAATGGATAATGTAACGCCTCCTTGGTGTGCGTACATATCGTAATTCAACCCAGCCACTTCCGCTTCATAGGTTTCTTCAGACAACGAATCTAAGAACATCTCCACACATAGGCGAGTCTTAACAATGTTTCTCGGCGTGCTGACAGAGTGCGGGCTATCTATGGCAATAAATACCACACCTTTGGGTACGTTAAACTCGTGGTCTTGTAGATGCCACAACCTAAAGCCATCTAAGTCTTCCAGCAGTACGGGGAATTCGTGATTAGACTCCGCAGGATAACTACTTAAGTCATAAATAATAAACGGGTTTTTATTTGGTAAAGAAAACGGCAGGCTAGATAGAACGTCAGCTTGTGTCGTACGTTCAGCGCCAGAAAACATGGCTTGTTGCTGGTCGGTAAAAGGGGCCACAGAGTAGGGCGTAAAGTACCACTTTGCCGATTTATCAAAGGTCTGCTCTTTCGCAACAAGGGTGACTTTGAGGTTACTGGCAGTGAGGTAGTTGCCACACTCACGAATAAGGGACTCATCATAATCTGCCATCTTGTAATCACCATACATAATGTCATCAACCTGATAGTTTTGCATGTTCATGACGAGGTGACTGACAAGATCTAATGGTCTAGCGGGCTCTTGAAACTGGAATGCAGACTCCATGACTGCACGTTTTTCAAGGTGACGCCATTCTTGCATACCTTGAGTTTTAATCAGCGCAATAAACTGGAAGACGGACGCGATGATGTCATCGGAGTGCTCAAGGCCTTGCGGCGTTAAGGTCATGCTGACAGAAAACTCTCGGAAGTTACTACCAGAGGCGCCTCCTCCTGCAGAGAGAGACGTGATCCACCCTTTGTTTTTTAGATACAACATCAAGCTGCCTTCCCCTTCATGACCAAGTAAGTTGGCAAAGTAGGAGAGGGGTTTGCTGTGATAATATTGATTGGTCGCTGGCATTGGAAATGCCAATATGAGTCGGCGGATTTCTTTAATAGGCTCAACGCGAATGATCTTTTGCGTTTCTTCTGCCGTCATAAACGGGACATCCACTCGTTTGTCCTGACGCTGTTGGTTTATCACGCCATCAAACTTACTTTCGACCCATTGCTGCAGTTCATCCAGCGAATGTGGACCAATCAGCGCCAATGTCATAAGATCGGCGGAGTATTGCTGCTGGTGGAAGTGCAGGATTTCGTCGCGTATTGACTGTCCGTTTCGGTCACTTAGGGTATCGAGGTTCCCAACGGAAAATTTCGCAAAGGGATGCGCGGGGTTAATGGTTTCTTTTTGGACTTGATATAGGCGGCGACCGTCGTCGTGTAATTTAAGTTTATATTCAGAATCAACGGCTTGTCGTTCTTTGTCTAGCGCTTCTTCATTAAACAGTGGCGCGGAGAAAAACTGGCTAAAGCGATCAAGTCCGCGCTCAAAGGCGTTGGGGTAGATATCAAAGAAAAAACAAGAGTGTTCTGTGCCTGTCCATGCGTTGTTGCTGCCCCCATGCTGGTTAACAAAGGATTGAAACTCACCAACTTTAGGGTATTTTTCCGTTCCCAAAAATAGCATGTGTTCCAAGTAATGGGCGAGACCCTCGCGATCACTTGGATCATCGAAATGACCAACATTAACGGCAAGCGCTACCGCCGACTTTTGAGCCTGCTGATCTTCAATAAGCAGAACTTGCATCGCATTATCTAAGGTAAGGATGCGATAGGATCGGTTATCGTTTGGACTTAGGTGCACTTATCTTCTCCAGATATAAGCGTTGGCAACGGAAGCGTTGCCTCAGTGGTCATAATAGCCTGAATTACGTTTTTTTACGTTTTAGTGACCAAGTTATGACCCGTCTCATTATTGCTACTCACGATATTAATGGCTACACACTATGTTAATCGTTGAGCTGGTAATATAATGAGTAAGTAAAATAATTATGACGTTTAATTTGAGACACGCAAAAATAAAGTTACAAATATTTTTTATTTTACTTATTAAATTGTTAAGAAAGTCGACGCCTTTAGCAAGCTAATTGATATAATTAATTTTTTTATTTTAGAGTAACCGTCTTGTAGAGTCCTGAATACCGACAGGGGCTGACTGATTTGAACAGGTAAACGTATGAAAGTTTTTATAATGCGTCATGGAGAAGCGGTTCATTATGCTGCTACCGATGAAGAGAGAGCCTTAACGTCGCATGGCGAACAGTGTTCTCTTTCTGTTGCACGAGCATGTAAGCAGCAAGGTTTTTCATCTTTTGACCATGTGTTGGTGAGTCCTTATCTAAGAGCTCAGCAGACTTGGAATATGATCAGTGAAGTGTTTAATGCTAAAAAGGTGACGGTGTGTGACGATATCACGCCTTATGGTCAAGCTGAGGATGTGGCGGAATATATTGGTGCATTGAGTAATGTTGAATCACCGGAGTCAATTCTGTTGGTGTCGCATTTGCCTTTAGTGGGGTACCTAACCGCAGAGTTAGTAGGTGACATGAATGCGCCTATGTTTCCAACATCAGGCTTGGCGTGCGTCGAGTATGATGTAGAAAGAAGACAGGGTGAATTGCTGTGGCAGCTTCACCCTTAATAGACGTGCTTACTTTTCAGGAATAGAAAGCAGTACGAGTAACGCACCATCGCCACCAAATTCCAGTGGCGCTTGGTGAAATGCCATGACATCAGGGTGCTGCGCGAGCCAAAGTGGGGCTTTTTTCTTGAGTATGTGTTTGCCAATGCCGTGCATGACGCAAGCACAGTGTATGCTTTCTTTTACGCAATGCGCAATCATGGCACCGAGTTCGCGTTTGGCTTCTTGCTGTGTCATACCGTGCATATCTAAAAACACATCGGGTACGTATACCCCGCGGCGCAAGCGTTTCACTTCGTATGTTGAAACATCATCTCGAGCGTAACGAGTTGGACCCTCTTCATTTAAATGAGGGACAAACTCGTCAGAGAAGTAAAATTCTGCGTCAGAAGCTTCTCGAATGGTTCTTTTCGCTTCTTTCTGTTTCTTATTTCGGTTTGGTTGCTGGACTATGGTATCCTGTTGCAACTTTTTTACGCCCTGTACTTCACCCCTAAAAAGGGCGAAATCGTCATCCGCGTCGGTGTCTTTTTGGCTCATCTTTTAGAAACACTCATTGAACTTCGTTGTTGGGTAGTATTGTAGCGCTTTTTGGAGGCAATTTTGGATAAGATTTTTGTGGAAGAAGCAGTTTCTGAGCTTCACTCACTTCAAGACTTGATACGCTGGACCGTTAGCCGTTTTAATGCCGCGGGTCTATTTTACGGACACGGTACAGACAATGCTTGGGATGAAGCCGTTCAGCTTATCTTACCAACGCTTTATTTGCCGATTGACGTACCGCCGCACGTGTTAAACTCACGATTGACTAGCAGTGAACGTTTACGAGTGGTTGAACGAGTGATTCGTCGTATTAACGACAGAACACCGACAGCGTATTTAACCAACAAAGCGTGGTTCTGTGGGCTAGAGTTTTTTGTTGATGAGCGCGTACTCGTACCACGCTCTCCTATTGGTGAGTTGATTGAATCTCAGTTCCAACCATGGCTGACGCAAGAACCAACACGCATTATGGATATGTGTACTGGAAGCGGCTGTATTGCCATTGCTTGTGCGCATGCATTCCCAGATGCAGAAGTGGATGCGATTGATATTTCATCTGACGCGCTTGAAGTGGCAGAACAGAATGTTCAAGACCACGGTCTTGAACAGCAAGTCTTCCCAATTCGTTCGGATTTGTTCCGTGACTTGCCAAAAGATAAGTACAACCTTATCGTCACAAATCCACCTTACGTGGACGAAGAAGACATGAACTCCTTACCTGAGGAATTCACGCATGAGCCTGAACTAGGGCTTGCAGCAGGCAGCGATGGTCTGAAACTTGTGCGTCGTATTTTATGCAATGCACCCGATTTCCTAACCGATGACGGCATTCTTGTATGTGAAGTGGGTAACTCAATGGTTCACATGATGGAGCAGTATCCTGAGATTCCGTTTACGTGGATTGAGTTTGCCAATGGTGGTCATGGCGTGTTTATGATGACTCGTGAGCAATTAGTTGCTTGCGCTGATGAGTTTGCTATTTACAAAGACTAAACGAGCCTGAATAGTAACAAAGCCTTATTAGAAAACGCCGCGATGAATATTGCGGCGTTTTTTTGTTTGGGGGTTTACAACGTCTGGCTTTGTCGTCACTATGAAATCACGAAGAACAGACAGGCAGAAGAACAAGCTATTGTATTGAGGCGGGCTTGTTCTAGAAAACAGAGGAAGTAATGGCAGGAAATAGTATCGGACAACACTTTCGAGTGACAACATTCGGAGAGAGCCATGGTATCGCACTAGGGTGTATCGTTGATGGATGCCCTCCAGGGTTGGAAATTTCAGAAGCTGACCTTCAGGTTGACTTAGATCGCCGTCGCCCGGGCACATCACGTTATACAACACAGCGACGTGAAGCGGATGAAGTTAAGATTCTGTCTGGTGTTTTTGAAGGTCAAACGACCGGAACTTCAATTGGATTACTGATTGAAAATACCGACCAACGCTCTAAAGATTACTCAGAAATTAAAGACAAATTCCGCCCAGGTCACGCCGACTATACTTATCATCAGAAATACGGTGTACGTGATTATCGTGGTGGCGGTCGTTCTTCGGCGCGTGAAACCGCGATGCGTGTAGCAGCTGGCGCGATTGCTAAGCAATATCTAAAGAAAGAATTTGGCGTTGAAGTACGCGCGTACTTGTCACAAATGGGTGACATCAGCATTGATAAAGTAGATTGGAATGAAATTGAAAACAATGCATTCTTCTGCCCTGATGCTGACAAAGTGGACGACTTTGACCAACTGATTCGTGCCCTGTTGAAGCAAGGCGATTCTATTGGCGCGAAACTGCAGGTTGTGGCAACCAATATTCCTGTTGGTTTAGGTGAGCCTATCTTCGATCGACTCGATGCTGACATTGCGCACGCTCTAATGAGTATTAATGCCGTGAAAGGTGTTGAGATTGGCGATGGCTTTGATGTGGTTGGTCAAAAGGGTAGTGAACACCGAGATCCTCTTACACCGCAAGGCTTTAGCAGTAATCATGCTGGTGGTATTTTAGGTGGTATTTCAACTGGTCAAGATATTGTTGCTAGCATTGCCTTGAAGCCGACATCGAGCATTACCGTGCCGGGTGACACGATCACTCGCAGTGGCGAAGCGACGCAATTGATTACTAAAGGTCGTCATGATCCTTGTGTAGGTATCCGAGCGGTACCGATTGCCGAAGCGATGCTGGCTATTGTGCTTATGGATCATCTATTGCGCCATCGTGGACAAAACCACGGAGTGACAACAGAAACACCAGTGATATAGAGTCCGCTTAGTTTTAGATTAATAAGAAACGCCCTTAGATGCTAACGTCGAGTTAACACCATCTAAGGGCGTTTTTTTGTGCCTAATCACGAAACAAGGAATAAATTGGCTTAATGTTCGTCGACATGAAATTAATCACATAAAAAGTAAGGTTATAAGTTCACACTGTTTACTCCAGTGACAAGGAGGTACTTTTTGAATAGAGGAATCCAAAAAATGACTTGGAAGACGATGTGGCGGGGAACCGCCGACTCGGAGCTTGATCGCGCTTTCAATCATTTAAGGAGTCACTTATGTCGAAATATGAAGTCAGAAATATCGCTGTGGTTGGACAAACAGGAACGGGTAAAACCAGTTTAATCGAACGGCTACTTTTTGAATCACACTCTAGTAATTACCTTGGGCATGTTGAGGACGGTGATACCATCACCGATTTTGACGATCAGTCAATTCACTATCAGCATAGTGTCGAAGCGACTCCCGTTTCATTGCATTGGAGCGGCCACCACATCAACCTTATCGATACTCCCGGGCAAGTGGAGTTATTGGGACGCACACTGAGTGTTTTTCCGGCAGTAGAAGCCACCGCATTAGTATTGGATGCCAGCACGTCGATTAATCAAGTCTCTGAGCAGTTATTTGCTTTTGCTAAGGCGCAAAACAAATGCCAAATGATAGTTATCAATAAAATCGATGCGCACCCAGAGCGCTTATTGCCATTCCTTGAAGAAATAGAGCAACGTTTTGGCGCTCAATGCTTACCAATAAACCTTCCTTCACAAAAGCCTGCCGAAGTCATTGATTGTTACTTTGCTGCCAATATTGAGCAGAAAACCTTGTTTAGCAGTGTGGATGAATCTCATGAACTGTTAGTGGATCAGGTCGTTGAAGTTGACGAGTCATTGATGGAACTCTACCTCGAGCAAGGTTCTGAATTAAGTGCTGAGCAATTACATGATGCGTTTGAAGAAGCACTGCGCACCGGGCACGTGATTCCGGTGTGTTTCGTGTCATCCGATACGGGCGCGGGATGTGAACTGTTGCTAAGAACCTTGGCGGAAATTATGCCTATGCCTGATGAAGGCAATCCTCCGCTCCTTGAAAAACACGGTAAGCAGATCGCCATTAATTGTGATCAACGGGATCATACCGTTGCGCATGTCTATAAGATAAGTGTTGATCCTTACTTGGGGAAAATTGCTTATGTTCGGGTATTTCAAGGTGAAATAACCGCCGGTAGTCAATTTTATGTGGGGGAAAGCAGCAAAGCGTTTAAAGTCGGACACCTTTATAGTCTGCAAGGTAAGAAACGCCATGAAATCGCCTCCTGTAAGGCAGGAGGCCTTTGTGTGTTGGTAAAAGTGGACGAGCTGGCATTCGATTCACTCATCCATGACTCTCATGACGAAGATGGCATCACATTTAAAACGTTACAATTTCCAGAATCCATGTATAGCTTAGTGTTGACTCCGAAAAAGCGTGGTGATGAACAAAAGCTGTCGGACGTGCTTACTAAAATTTTGGCAGAAGATCCTTCTTTAAAGCTAGAACACCGAGCCGCGACCAACGAAACCGTACTCAGTGGTCAGGGAGAGTTTCATCTGACGATTGCCCTTGAGAAAATGGCGACGGTTTACAAATTAAAAGTCGATACACATCAACCAAGTGTCGAGTATTTTGAAACCATTACCTGTGAAGCCGAGGGGCAATATCGTCATAAGAAACAAAGTGGCGGAGCTGGACAGTTCGGTGAAGTGCATTTATCGGTGAAACCACTCGAGAGAGGTGCTGGGTTCTCATTTGTTAATAAAGTGGTGGGCGGCTCAATACCAACCTCGTTGATTCCTGCGGTCGAAAAAGGCGTTCGCCAAGCGTTAGCGGAAGGTGCGATTTCTGGTAATCCAATCAAAGATATTGAAGTGACGGTACTTGAGGGTAAACACCATTCTGTAGATTCAAAAGAAATTGCCTTTGTCATTGCAGGCAAAAAAGCATTCTTGCAAGCGGTGCGAGCGGCAAGGCCTATTGTCTTGGAGCCCATTGTTGATTTGGTCCTAGAAATTCCGATGTCTACGGTAGGGGATGTGACCGGGGATCTTGCTGGAAATCGAGGACTAATTGTTGGTAGTGAACAAGGAGGGTTTACCATGACAAGGCTGCAAGCTAAATCTCCTATTAATGAACTTCAAGACTACTCTCGCCGCTTGAAAGCGATAACTGGTGGTGAAGGGCGATTTAGCATGACATTGAGCCACTACGAACCTGCGCCGAGTGCGGTACAAAATGAGGTTTGTTCGCCCGCGGATGAATGATTGCGGGTAAATGTAGTACCTCTCATCATGAATAAGTAGAGCTGATAACGAAAAAGCCCTAGTCAATGAATGCTAGGGCTTTTCAATTAATGGATCGCTTCTTCACCATCGAGCTTAAAGTTCGGCAAGCGCCATTTGAATCTTACCGCTGCCATACGAAGGGTGTAACCGACGACAATTGTCGCGATGGTCGTTGGAAGGGTATCAAGCCCATATTCCAACAAACCCAAATACAAGCAAGCAGCAATCACTGAGATAGAGGCATACAGTTCTTCATGCAGTACTAGTGGTGTTTGTCTACAAATGAGATCTCTTAGTAAACCACCAAATACCCCAGTGACTAAACCTGAAACAATACAGATAAACGGGTGCAGTCCCATACCGATACCGACATTAGTACCAATAATTGTGAAAACCACTAAACCAAGCGCATCAAGTCGAATAAAGACGCCTTTGAATTTAATGATCCATTTCGCCAGTCCGGTTGTTAGTACACCTGCGACACAAGTAATAACCAAAAATTCAGGGTGCTTAACCCAGCCTAATGGGTAGTGTCCAAGCAAGATATCTCGGACGGTACCCCCACCAATTGCCGTTGCACTTGCCACAAGCATTACACCGAACCAATCCATGTTACGTCGGCCAGCAGAGAGAGCGCCTGTCATGGCTTCAGCGGTAATTCCTATTATGTATAAAACACTCAGCAACATGATATGAATCCCAAAATTAAAAGATGCGCTAGTGTAGGGGGGATAGGGGATGTTGACGAATGAAATTAACTAGAACGAAAACGTTTTACTGATAAATAAAACTAATGAATAGGATTGAATAGAACAAGAGGCCACAAAAGGCGGATAGAGGCTTTACCTTGTTAGCAATTCCATAGACAATACGTCCCTAATAATTGCAGTATAAAATGGCCATGCAGCACCAATATCAAGATCTCATTACTATTTTCAATGACACTTTTTTTAAGGCGTACAACACCTCTCTTGAACTAGGAGGGGAGGAACCGATCTATTTGCCCGCAGATGAAAGTACGGATTACCATCGAATTATATTTGCTCGCGGATTCTATGCATCGGCGCTACATGAAATAGCGCATTGGTGTGTTGCCGGTCCACAACGACGTTTGCTCGAAGATTTTGGCTATTGGTATGAACCAGACGGACGAACTGAACAGGTTCAGTCTGAGTTTGAAAAAGTGGAAATTCGCCCTCAAGCGTACGAGTGGATACTATCCGCCAGCGCGGGCTTTCCGTTCTCCGTAAGTTGTGACAATTTAAATGGCGATTTTGAACCAGACCGTTTGGTATTTATGCAAAAAGTAAAAAATGAAGTAGAGAAAATCTTTGAAGATGGTCTACCCATTAGAGTGGCACAGTTATCAGATGCACTGAGAGACCACTATCAAATTTCAGAATTAGGCAGCGAACAGTTTCTTGTTCGCTGAGCCCTTACTAGGACAACAGTTTTATGATTATTGAATACGAAGACATGCTTATCGCTATTATTGATGAGCGAATTCAAAACGCGTCGGATGACGAATTGTTTGCGGGTGGTTATCTACGTGGGCATATTTCTCTTTCTACTGCAGCTTGCGAAGAAGAGGAAATTAACGACGTAGCGATACTAAAACTGCGAATTCAAGCCAGTTTGGATGAGGCGAAGGCGGAGCTAAGTCCGGCCGACCGTATCATAGTGAATGATCTTTGGAACGAACTGCAAGCGTTGGTGTAGTTTTGTGAAGCTACAGCCTTGTGAAGAGATAGCTTTGTGCAGAGATCGATTTGTGAAGGTATAGTTTTGTGTAGGTATCGCTTTTTGCAGATATAACCCTGTTCGAAAATTTCGAATGACATAGTGTGATTTTCTCGCTTGTTGATTATCGGAAATGGATTAATCTATATCCATACTGAACGAATAAAACAAAAGCAAAAGGAATCCCTATGAAAGTTATCGCATTTGGCGCAAGTACGAGTGGCACGTCAATCAACAAATTGTTAGCGACGTACGCAGCCAATCAAATTGAAGGTGCTGATGTTACGGTGCTAGACATCAGCCAATACGATGTTCCTTTGTTTAGCGAAGACAAAGAAAAAGAAATTGGCCAAGCACAAGGTGCGAAGCAATTTCTAGATGACATTGCGCAAGCGGATGCCTTAGTGATTTCTTATGCAGAACACAATGGCCACTATCCAGCGGCTTACAAAAATTTGTTTGATTGGGCGACGCGTATCGAACGTGAAGTGTTTGCTGGTAAACCTGCGGTTTATCTCGCTACGTCACCAGGTCCCGGTGGTGCAGCAACAGTATTGGCGGCAGCCACTAATTCGGCTCCTTACTTCGGGGGAAATGTGAAAGCAAGCGTCTCAGTACCAAGCTTTTATGATAACTTCGATATGGAGCAGGGTGTGATTCGAAATGATGATCTTGCTGCGCAGATTATATCTGCTGTTAATCAACTTAAATAACGGTAGTTGAACGAACAAAAAGGCGTGTTTAACGCCTTTTTGTTTATATTCCTATTCCTATTCCTATTCCTATGCTTCTTGCCTTTCGGTGACGGTTCCATTTAACACCTCAGTTGTTCTTATCATTCGTTAGAATTTGTAGTCAACGCCCAAGAATAGCCCGTTAAGTTCATAGTCTTTATGAGATGAAATTTGGTTGAGTTCTAGGTTAATACCAATGTTTTGCGTGGCGGCGTAGCGAGCGCCTAAACCATAGCTTGCGCTATTTAGCATGTCTTTTTGGTGTTTCTTGTTAATATCGTCATATTCGATTTGAGTGGATGTCACACCAATTAACCCGTAAAGCGAGATGGATTCAGTGACCGGATACATACCTTTTAGGTAGGCTGAAGTTTGATAGTTTGACTGAATGCTACTCGTGTGCGAATCGGTGCCTGATAATCGCGCCTCAATACCAAAGTACTCATTGAAGTCGTAACCTGCTTTTATCGCGCCTATCCCGGTATTTAAGTCCTTGTTATTTTCCTTAATAAAGTCGGTGAATTCGCTTTTCTGAGGGCCATAACCTAATTGAGCGCCAACATACGCACCACTTGCAGAAGCGAGCATCGGCGTAAGTAGAGCGGCAGCGAATAGTGTTGCACGTAGTGGTAATGTTGCACGTTTAGGTTGTGTGTTGAATGTTGTCATAGTGAACTCTTAATTTTATCAGTGGTGTGTTGAGGCAGCATTATCAATAAAATTTCGATTGACTGTGACTAGGATACCTAGGGTTTTGTCATAGGAAGCGTGTTATTGCCTAGTGAAATGGCGTTTATAGGTATTACGTGACGATAAAAAAGCAGCGCTGAACAATCAGCGCTGCTTTTTGATAGAGGGAATCAACGATAATTAGGCTTTTTGTTGACCCGGTACTTTAGCACTGACGGTTTCCGACGCGTTGTTTCGTTGCGCTGTAGTAGGGTCATTGGCAAGGTTGACTGCTTTAGATTTATTAAATCCAATCACGACCATTACGGTTGCGACAACAATACATACTGCGCCCACTCCGACCTGACCTTGGAAGTCACCTGTAACCGTAAGGACTTGCGCTAAGATGGGGCCCAACGCTAAACCAACGGTACCAATTTCTGGGCCATAGGAGCTGAAGTAACCGGATTTATCTGTGGTCGCTAGAGCGGTATAGTAGCGAGCGTACATCATGTTCCATAACATAATGTAGAGTGTAGAAAATCCAAGGAACGAGATGGTATCTTGTGTACTTGCCATACCAAAACAGACGGCACCATTAACCACACTTAAGGTGACAATGATGGTGGTGTGACTGAACTTTTTATCAATAATCGCCGTTAATATACCGCCGCCCACTGCCAATACAGAACCAATAGCCAGCACTAACCCTACGTCTTCCGTTGAGGCTTGCATGTCAGCCCCAATGAGCTCGATGTATGGATAGATGATTCCTAAGCTTAAGCTATATACAAGAAATGCCCCGCCGACCCACATCATGGGAACAACAAAATGCTTCTTATCAATGCTAACCGCGCTATTGTTAGTAATTTCTTTGTCTTTATCAATTCGCCCATTATTTGGGAAAAACCAAAATGCCACTAGGCATAACGCCGACGCGAACATAAAGAATTGATAAAGCGCATTAAGACCATAGGTTGCCATTAACTCAGGGATTAAGACAAACCACGTGATTAACCAAACGTTTAACGCTGCAATCATAAAGCCAAAATTACGTCCTGGATTTTTGGTGACACTCATACCCACTAAGCCCAGAGAGTAGCCAATACCTTGACCGGTACCCGCAATCAGTCGACTGGTAATGAAGCTGTCAAAATCCGGAGCCGTCATACTTAAGTAGTTACCAATAATTAGAGCAAAGGCGGCAAGATAGCCGACGTAGCGCCAGTTTGTTCTACGAATTAAAAGCAACGAAAATAGTAAAGAAGAAAGGGCGGTTGCAAGTAATTCATACATGGCAATGCTCTCGATCTGAGCATCGTTTAGCGACATCGCTTCAGCGACACCACCGAGCATGAAGGGTAAAAAGTTAAACGCATTGGGCGCAAACATGACCAGCATTGTGGCGGCAATGATGAGCGCTTTAGAATCAATGGTTCGGGTGGGCCTCAAAAGGTGACTTAACATAGTGTTCTCCTATCCATCCTAGATCAGGGTTGTTATCAGTATGTTAATAATGGGCTTCTAATAGGATTAACAGTAGTACCCAATTGGGTTACAGGGTTGTTAAATTTATGTTTGTTATATGTTTTGGTGTGTTTTGAGTTGAGTGGGTTTATCGATCAGGGTAAGAGAGTAAAAGGCAAAAGAGAGGCGGTTACGCCTCTCTGGGTATTGGGTATACATGGCTTTAGTATGTATTACGTGCAACCTAGCGAGATGAGTTAGTAGCCAAGTGGGTAAATTAACTAACTGCGTAAATTAGCTATGCTCGTAAATTCATTATGCACGTAAACTAACTTGGCACGTAAACTAACTTAGCGCGTAATGGGCAAACTGGGCTCTTAAATCTTTTTTACTGAGCTTACCCGTTGCAGTATGTGGTAGGGAGTTGATGAACACGACAGCATCAGGGATGCAAAACTTGGCCACTTTGCCATCAAAGTAGTCCAGCAGCTCCTGCTCCTTGATCTCAACTTGATGGGTCACAACAATAAGCAATGGGCGCTCGCCCCATTTAGGGTGTGAGACGCCAATGACAGCAGCCTCCTTAACATCGGGGTGACCAACGGCAATGTTTTCTAGTTCAATTGAACTTATCCACTCCCCGCCAGATTTAATGACGTCTTTGGAACGATCAGTGATCATCATATAACCATTTTTATCTATGCTGGCGACATCTCCGGTATCAAAATAGCCATTACTGTCTAGCTGTTCACCTTGTTTATAGTAACCAGAGGCGACCCAGGGACCTCGGACTTTTACCGAGCCGAATTGATGACCCGTCCACTCAAGTTCGTTCCCCTCCCAATCCTCAATACGAATATCCACGCCAAATACGACTCGACCTTGTTTTAACTTAGTGGCCATCTGCTGCGCTTTTCCTTGGGCTTTAATACTTGGGGTAAGTTGATTAAATGTGCCAAGAGGGCTCATTTCCGTCATTCCCCATGCATGATGGACAGAGACATTAAACAACTCATCAAATTCCGTAATGAGGAGCTCGGGACACGCTGAGCCTCCAACAACAATTCGGTTCAAGCTCGGCACTTGAGTATCGGTATTTTTTAAATGCTCGAGTAGCGTTAACCAAATTACGGGCACACCAGCGGTCATGGTCACGCCTTCTTCATTAATGAGGCGTGTGAGCGTTGCACCGTCGGCCATCTTAGGCCCGGGTAGCACCAATTTTGTCCCGGTCATCGGCGCGCTGTAGGCCAGACCCCAGCCATTAACATGAAACATGGGGACGATGGGCATAACCGTTTCGTCTAATGAGAGGGCAAAAGCGTCGGGAAGTGCGCTGCCCATTGAATGTAAGACAGTAGAGCGGTGGCTATATAAGACGCCTTTTGGATTACCCGTTGTCCCTGACGTGTAACACAGTGAGCTCGCTTGGTTTTCTTTGATGTCAGGCCATGTAAATTGCGAGCTTTTATCTTGGATTAACGTTTCATAGTCTAGTAAGGCATCGACACCGTTGGTTGGTAGGTGTTGCGAGTCGGTCAGCGCGATGAACCGAGTCACGGTTGGCAGTTTTTCTTTAAGCTGTTCAATGAGTGGCATGAAGATAGGATCAAAAAAGACGATAGTGTCTTCCGCGTGATTGATGATGTACTCGATTTGTTCTGGAAATAGGCGAGGGTTGACGGTATGTAGCACCGCTCCTGAACATGATACGGCGTAATAAAGCTCAAGATGTCGATAATCATTCCATGCTAGCGTCGCTACTCTATCACCTTGCTTAACGCCTAAGTCTTGTAAAGCGTTGGCAAGTTGTCTAACTCGTTTAAACGCATCCTTTAGTGTGTAGCGATGATTAGGATTGTCATGGGTTATGGATACGACTTCGGTGTCACCATTCACTCTTTCTGCATGTCGCATTATTTCGGTGATAGTAAGTTGGCTGTTGATCATCTGTCCCTGCATAGTACGCCTGTTTGTTGGTTATTTGTTAAATATTATGTGCATTGTTGCACTTCTTAGTCTGTACCCTAAAGTGGGTACAAGGCTTGTAAGTAAACGGTTTCAGTCTTATGTGGCGAGGGCTTGCGATGGTTTATCACGAAAAATATGAGACAAAATTGTGATGGGCGCTGTCAAAAAAGGGCATTGTTACTTTGTGATGTTAATTATATTTGCCACTATGGTAGAAATATCTAGTTACATTCATGTGTAAATCAGCACGCTGCAGAGTGATATAAGTGTATGACTATCGTCGAAGAGGTGATAAACGGTGAGTTTGCGCCTTGTTTGCTGAAAAACTAATAGTTCACAAGCGGCGTTGTGGGGTTTACGAATAGATTGAAAGCGCGAAAATTGAGGAGAATGATTATTCGTGATAGATCCTTAATACAAACGCGGCAATGACGAAAGGAGTGTCTATGTCCTTACCTATGGAAGGTTGGCAAGTATTCTGTGATAGGTACCCTAGTGTAGTAAAAGCCATAGGGGAGGCGCAGTTTCTGTCCGAGTTATCACAGCTTGCGACGAATATTATTGATTACGAAAGTCTAGTGGTTGTCGGGTTTAGCCAAGGCAAAGCGCCCGTGATGATTTACAACGACTCAGACTACTTTATTGATGAAGTTAAGAATAAAGAGCTACTTAATACGCTTGTGCTTGACCCATTTTACCAGCTCATTCGTGCCGGAACGACGGATGGAGTGTATCGATTGGAAGATATTGCCCCAGATGAGTTCTATACCAGTGACTATTATCAGCAAGTCTATAAGCAAACTGGACTCAAGAAAGAGATTGGGTTGCTCATTAAATGTTCCGAAGAATTTAATGTAGTTTTGTCGTTAGGCCTTCGTAACCAAGATTCCGTGGAATGCGATGAATGCTGCCGATTAATGAACTATTTTGAGCTCATTCAAGCCGCAGTCAGTAAACACTTTCAAGTTGGAAAAGTTGAAGAGCGTACAATAGGACATCAACTCAATGACATATTTAGCAACTTTGGCAAAGACTTTCTGAGTGAGCGAGAGTGTCAGGTGACCCAGCTGGTATTACAAGGCTATTCGACCAAAGCCATCGCGCCGTTATTGGAAGTTAGCACGGAAACGGTAAAGGTGTATCGAAAACGAATACACAACAAGCTTAAGATATCCTCGCAGTCCGAGTTATTCTCTCTATTTTTGGAAGCGGCCTCTACGGTGCCATCTGACAGCAATATTGATCCATTAACGATCTATTTTGGTGGGCAGCACGTACACTAGGCCTCTACGGTGTACCCTGAAAGGGGACTAGGTTTAATGTTAAATATATTTAACATTAAACCTGTTGAAAGAGAGAGTCATTTTTCTTAGATCAACAATCTCCTTATCTGAACTTGCGCTTGAGCCGCGCAGGTGACTCCAGTTCCCCCAGTCTTTTTGGTAGTCAAAGGCTGGGTTTTTTTTCCAATCTAGTGGGATTACGCTGCTTCTAGTGGCATATATAATCACCATCCTAACGTCTTTCCCTCAATGATTTTCATGCCTTAATAGAAGCAAGAGCAGCTTGCGCTACTTCTATACAACGTGTCATCGGGCGATAATAATCTGTTTTTCATGCCGAACTGTGAATCACGACGACCTAACGAAAACTAAGTTTGATATCGCTGTGATAAATGTCACGTTTAGCTTTTTTTTGACATTTGATCATGCTGCATAAAAGGTAGAATGAAAACGAAATGTTAAATTATGTTGAGATTACTGGCGTATTTCGCTGTTAATTGAGATAATTTTAGAGTTATCAATAGGTTTGCATGGTAGAGAAGCGTATTGTAGTAAATTATTTGTGTAATTATGCCAAGTAATGGAGCGATCTGCTGATTATTCGAGCAAACAGGAGTGTTATGCCATTTTCGTTACAAAATAATGGCAAATTACTTCGAAGGTTGGTAATGTGAACCGCAATCTTTGTATGGGTTTAGATTATTATGCTCAAGTTTCGAGCTAAATTAATCTAAAATGCTGTCCGTTCTAGCCCTATATAAAGACGTCATGGATGCAATAAAAATTACTTGGAGTTAGATGCATGTATAAGAACAAAATCACGCAAGCCCTTCTTCTAGGCGCGAGCATGGCAGTGGCTGCCACCTCTTTTTCTTCGCTTGCCGCAGATGTCCCTGCAGGTACAAAACTAGCAGATAAGCAAGAGCTTGTACGTGGTAACGGTACCGAGGTTGCAACACTCGATCCGCATAAATCTCAAGGTGTTCCAGAGTCTCACGTGATTCGTGATCTTCTTGAAGGCCTAGTAAACCAAGATGCAAACGGCAAAACTATCCCCGGTGTTGCTAAGTCTTGGGAAACGACAGACAACAAAACGTTTGTATTCCATCTTCGTGATGACGCGAAATGGTCAAACGGCGATCCTGTGACTGCGAATGACTTTGTCTTCAGCTTCCAACGCGCTGTCGACCCTAAAACGGCTTCACCATACGCTTGGTATATGGAATACACCAAGATGGCGAACGCGAAAGATATCGTCGCAGGTAAAAAAGATAAGAGCGAGTTAGGTGTTAAAGCACTAGACGAGCATACATTGGAAGTCACGCTTGATACTGCGGTTCCATATTTCGTAATGATGATGGGCCACACCACAGTGAAGCCTGTCCATCAAGCGACAGTAGAAAAATTTGGTGACCAGTGGACGAAGCCTGAAAACTTCGTTGGAAATGGTGCATTTGTACCAAATAAGTGGGTTGTGAATGAGCGTCTAGAGCTTGTTAAGAGCGATTCATACTGGGATCAAGGAAACACAGTTCTCACTAAAGTTACTTTCCTACCAATTGAAAACCAAGTCGCGGAAATGAACCGTTTCTTGTCTGGTGAACTGGATTTCACTTATGAAGTGCCAAACGAGCATTTCCGTCGCCTACAAAAAGAGTACCCACAAGATGTCAACATCAAGGGTAACCTATGTACGTACTACTACCAGTTCAATGCACAAAAAGCGCCGTTTAATGATGTTCGTGTTCGTCAAGCGATGTCTTATGCCATGGACCGCGATATCATTTCTAAAGCGATCTTAGGTCAAGGTCAAAAACCAGCGTACTTCCTAACGCCTGAAATTACAGCAGGCTTTGATCCAGTCACACCGGAATACGGTCAGTTGAGTCAGAAAGAGCGTATTGCTGAGGCGAAACGCCTTCTAGAAGAAGCGGGTTATTCTAAGAGCAACCCTCTAGAATTCGACCTGTTGTACAACACGTCTGAAAACCACAAGAAGATTGCAGTAGCGATTGCTTCAATGTGGAAGAAAGAGCTAGGTATTAACGCGAAACTTGAGAACCAAGAGTGGAAATCATACCTAGACAGCAAAGACACAGGTAACTTTGACGTTGCACGTGCTGGCTGGTGTGGTGACTACAACGAAGCCTCTTCATTCCTAACGCTAATGGTAAGTGCAAATACGACGGCAGGTCAGCACTACAAGAGCAAAGACTACGATGCAGTGATTGAGAAAGCACTAAACTCGACGTCAGAAGATGAGCGTACTCAACTTTACATTAAAGCTGAGAAGCTACTAGCGAAAGACATGCCAATTGCACCAATCTATCAGTACGTGACAACTCGTCTCGTATCACCTGAACTTGGTGGTTACCCTGAAGGTAACGCAGAAGATAAGATCTACTCTAAAGATCTCTACATCAAAGCTAAATAATACCCCATAAAAAATATAACGATATAAGACACTGTGTGTGCGAAAGCACACGCAGGGTCTCTTCTATTTTAAATTGTCACAGACTGGATGAGTGAGTTTATGCTTAAATTCATTATGAAACGGATATTCGAAGCAATACCAACCTTGTTGGTATTAATTACTGTATCTTTTTTCCTGATGCGCTTTGCGCCAGGTAACCCTTTTTCAAGTGAGCGCCCACTTCCACCGGAAGTAATGGCGAACATTGAAGCGAAATACGGCCTTGATAAGCCTGTGTTCGAACAGTACACCACGTACTTAACGAATATCTTACAAGGTGATTTCGGCCCTTCTTTTAAATATCAAGACTACACGGTAAATGAGCTGATCGCCGTGGCACTACCTGTGTCAGCAAAAGTCGGCTTTATCGCCTTTATTTTTACTGTGATCATGGGGGTAAGCGTCGGCACTATCGCCGCCTTGAAGCATAATACCTGGGTCGACTACACCATAATGTCGACCGCCATGCTCGGGGTGGTAATGCCATCCTTTGTGTTGGCACCCGCATTGATCTATCTGTTTTCACTCCATTGGAATATCTTCCCAGCAGGCGGTTGGCATGATGGCGGTATGAAGTATATCGTGCTACCCGTGATGGCAATGTCACTCCTTTATGTTGCAACATTTGCTCGTATCACTCGTGGCAGCATGATTGAAACGCTGAACAGTAACTTCATTCGCACTGCTCGCGCGAAAGGGCTGAGCTATCGTTACATCGTTCTTAAGCATGCTTTAAAACCTGCATTGCTCCCGGTTGTTTCTTATATGGGACCAGCGTTTGTTGGCATCATCACCGGTTCAGTGGTTGTTGAAACGATCTTCGGCTTGCCGGGTATTGGCAAACTGTTTGTGAATGCCGCATTTAACCGCGATTACTCGTTAGTAATGGGAGTCACCATCTTGATTGGTTTCCTCTTCATTCTTTTCAACGCTGTCGTTGATATTTTGCTAGCGATGATTGACCCGAAAATTCGTTACTAAGGGAGTCCGGTGATGATGTTAACGAAAAAAGAAAACTTGGAAGCGCTTGAAAAATTTTCCGAGAATCTAGAAATTGAAGGCCGCAGTTTGTGGCAAGACGCCCGAATTCGCTTTATGCGTAATAAAGCGGCAATGGTGAGTCTGTTTATCCTTACCTTGATGACGCTAGCGGTGATTTTCTTACCTATGTTTGCTCAGCATGCATTTGATGACACCGATTGGTACGCCATGCACGCCGCACCAAGCGCTGAGCACTGGTTTGGTACCGACAGTTTAGGCCGTGACTTATATACACGTACACTTATCGGTGGTCGAATTTCACTGATGGTAGGGATTTTAGGCGCGTTTGTCGCGGTCTTGATTGGCACGTTATATGGCGCGACATCGGGGTTTATTGGCGGCCGTGTAGACCGTATTATGATGCGTATTCTTGAAATTTTATACGCAGTACCTTTCATGTTCCTAGTGATTGTTCTGGTCACATTCTTTGGCCGAAATATTGTCCTTATCTTTGTCGCTATCGGTGCGATTGCTTGGCTGGATATGGCGCGTATTGTACGTGGACAAACTCTGAGCTTGCGTAATAAAGAGTTTATCGAAGCGGCGTATGTTTCAGGTGTGAGTAACTGGAAAATTATTACGAAGCACATTGTTCCTAACGTACTTGGTATTGTTGCAGTGTACTCAACGCTGCTTATTCCGAGTATGATTTTGACGGAATCTTTCCTTTCTTTCCTTGGCTTAGGTGTTCAAGAACCCATGACAAGTTGGGGCGCACTTCTACAAGAAGGCTCTCAAACTATGGAGGTCGCGATTTGGCAGTTGGTTTATCCTGCCATCTTTATGGTCGTCACCTTGTTCTGCTTTAACTATGTTGGCGATGGTCTTCGTGACGCGCTTGATCCAAAAGACAGATAAGAATTAGAGAAAGGGATTAATATGAGCTTATTAGATGTCAAAGATCTGCGAGTCGAATTTACCACGCAAGATGGTATTGTGACGGCAGTTAACGATTTAAACTTCTCTCTAAACCAAGGTGAAACCTTGGGCATTGTAGGAGAATCAGGGTCAGGTAAATCGCAGACGGTGTTTGCGATTATGGGCCTACTGGCTAAAAACGGTATTATTTCTGGTAGTGCAAAATTTGAAGGTAATGAAATCCTCAACTTGCCAGAAAAAGCGCTGAACAAGGTTCGCGCAGAACAAATTGCGATGATTTTCCAAGACCCAATGACGTCGTTAAACCCTTATATGAAGGTGAGCGACCAATTGATGGAAGTGTTGATGCTTCACAAAGGTATGGGGAAATCAGAAGCGTTTGAAGAGTCTGTTCGTATGCTTGAAGCGGTGAAAATTCCAGAAGCTCGCAAGCGTATTACCATGTATCCACATGAGTTCTCTGGTGGTATGCGTCAGCGTGTAATGATAGCGATGGCGCTACTATGTCGCCCGAAACTGTTGATCGCAGATGAACCAACGACAGCACTTGATGTGACGGTACAAGCACAGATAATGGATCTATTGAACGAGCTAAAAAGTGAATTCAATACCGCCATTATTATGATCACCCACGATCTTGGTGTCGTAGCAGGATCGTGCGATAAGGTGTTAGTCATGTACGCTGGTCGTACGATGGAGTACGGTACCGTGGATGAGATTTTCTACGAACCGACGCATCCTTATGCAGAAGGTCTGTTGAAAGCGATTCCTCGCTTAGATACTGAAGGCGATATTTTACCTACGATTCCAGGTAACCCACCAAACTTGTTACGCTTGCCTACAGGGTGTCCTTACCAAGAGCGATGTCACCGAGTGACCGATCGTTGCCGTAAAGAAGCACCGATTCTGACGAGCTTTGGCCAAGACCGCCAACGCGCGTGTTTTTCTGATTGGGAGACGTGGGTACGATGAACGCTATGACAGATAATAAACAGTTAATTCTTGATGTTAAAAACTTAAAAGTACATTTTAGTATTGCGTCGAAGTCGGCATGGCCTTGGTCAAAACCGGCCAATCTAAAAGCCGTTGATGGCGTCGATGTTCACCTATTTGAAGGTGAAACATTGGGCGTTGTGGGTGAGTCTGGTTGCGGAAAGTCGACGTTTGCACGCGCCATCATTGGACTGGTTGAAGCCACCGATGGTGAAGTCATGTGGTTAGGACAAGACCTGACTAAAATGCAGGCGGTTCAACGTCGTGAGACTCGCAAAGAAATTCAGATGATTTTCCAAGACCCGTTAGCCTCACTGAACCCTAGAATGACCGTTGGTGACATCATCGCCGAGCCTTTGCAAACCTTCTACCCAGCGCTATCTAAGCAAGAGGTGAAAGAGCAGGTGAAAGAGATGATGACCAAGGTAGGGTTACTGCCTAACGTTATCAACCGTTATCCTCACGAGTTTTCGGGTGGTCAGTGTCAGCGTATTGGTATTGCTCGCGCCCTGATCCTTAAACCAAAAATGATCATTTGTGACGAACCAGTATCAGCGCTTGATGTATCTATTCAAGCACAAGTGGTGAACTTGCTGAAAGAGTTACAAACCGAGTTAGGTTTAAGCTTAGTGTTCATTGCGCATGATTTATCGGTAGTGAAACACATCTCTGATCGTGTCCTAGTGATGTATCTGGGTAACGCAGTGGAGTTAGGAGAAGCGGATGCATTATTTGCTGACCCTAAACACCCGTATACTAAAGCATTGATGTCAGCAGTACCGATTCCGGATCCTAAGCTTGAGCGTAATAAGACCATTCAGATGCTTGAAGGGGATTTGCCGTCGCCAATCAATCCGCCGTCTGGTTGTGTGTTTAGAACACGTTGCCCACAAGCGACAGAGCAATGTGCACAACACAAGCCGGGGCTTCAGGGAACGGATGTACACGCCGTGTCGTGTTTGAACGTCTCTGTTTAGTGCTGTTATCTATTGTTCTCGGTATTGAGAAATGCCGGACAATCGTGCACTGATAATACAAGCTAAGTAACTTTTCAGCCTGTGACAGGCCTAAGCGCGACATCAAATTGAGTCGCGCTTTTTTTGTTTCTTCAATTTATTCGAACGTCTCCTTTCACTTATCCCACTGAACCTTTGTGATGCGGTTTTCTATACTGTCTTCAACGTAAAGTAAGGAGAGAGCAGATTATGGGCAAACTAGTTGATGGCGTATGGCATGATGTTTGGTACGACACGAAAAAAAGTGGCGGGAAATTCGTTCGCGAAGATGCTGGCTTTCGTCACTGGGTCAAAAATAATCCCGAGGCAGAATTTCAACCGGAATCAGGGCGCTATCACCTTTATGTCTCTCTAGCGTGCCCTTGGGCGCACCGTACGTTGATCTTTCGTGCTCTCAAAGGGTTAGAATCTCATATTGACGTCACCGTTGTTTGTCCAGATATGCTAGATAAAGGTTGGTCTTTTGGGCTTCCAGAGCCTCTGTTTGGACACAGCCATTTACATCAAATGTATACTCAAGCAAAAGAGGATTACAGTGGGCGTGTCACTGTACCTGTGTTGTGGGATAAAAAGACGCAAACTATTGTGAGCAATGAGTCATCTGAAATTATTCGCATGTTCAACACAGAATTCAATGCACTCACGGGGGATGTTAAGGATTATTACCCGGCGAATTTACAAAAACAGATTGATGAGTGGAATGAGTTTGTTTATCCCGCGATTAATAACGGGGTCTATCGGTGCGGGTTTGCGACGACGCAAGAAGCGTATGAAGAGGCGTACCATGCCCTGTTTTCTGCATTAGACAAAGTGGACCAGCACCTTGCAACGCACCGCTACTTGGCAGGGGAGCAAATAACAGAAGCAGATTGGCGATTGTTTACTACCTTAGTGCGTTTTGATGCCGTTTATGTTGGGCATTTTAAATGCAATAAGAAGCGTATTGCTGACTACTCAAACATTCAAGGCTACTTAAAAGAGCTGTATCAGGTTGAAGGCATTAAAGAGACGACAGATTTTTATCATATCAAACGCCACTATTACTTTAGTCATGCAGGGATCAACCCAACTCAAGTGGTGCCATTGGGACCAGACTTAGATCTTGAGACGTCCCATGAGCGAGATACTTTATCTCGTTAAGTTAAGACAAGTTAAGGTTGCGCGACTGAGTTAGCTTTAATGAGCCAGTTGGCTTTAACCACAAACTCTAGACACAAAAAAGCCTCCAGATGGAGGCTTTCGTCATTCAGGCGTTAAACAAAGATTAACCTTGCTCTTGGCTTGATTGAATCGCTGTTAGTGCGATGGTGTAAACGATATCGTCTACTAACGCGCCACGTGACAAGTCATTAACTGGTTTGCGCATGCCTTGAAGCATTGGACCAATTGAAACAAGGTCAGCAGAACGTTGTACCGCTTTGTATGTCGTGTTACCTGTGTTTAGGTCAGGGAATACGAATACGGTTGCTTTACCTGCAACTGGCGAGTTCGGTGCTTTAG
Source organism: Vibrio methylphosphonaticus (assembly GCF_023634655.1). Lineage (GTDB taxonomy): Bacteria > Pseudomonadota > Gammaproteobacteria > Enterobacterales > Vibrionaceae > Vibrio > Vibrio methylphosphonaticus. The sequence continues at coordinate 84,819 of NZ_JAMKMS010000005.1, forward strand.
AAGCAGCAACATTTTCCATGATAGCAGCGTCGTACTGTAGCGGACCGTCAATGATAAGATCAGGACGTTTTGCTTGAGCAAGTTTTGTTGCTTCACGTACTTTATCAACATCTGCACCTTTACCAGATTCACCAGTAGAGTATGAGATCATCGCAACACGTGGTTCGATACCAAATGCAGTCGCAGAATCTGCAGATTGGATTGCAATCTCTGCAAGCTGCTCTGCTGTTGGATCTGGGTTGATTGCACAGTCACCGTAAACCAATACTTGATCAGGCAGAAGCATGAAGAAGATTGAGGATACAATAGACGCATCAGGCGCCGTTTTGATGATTTGGAACGGAGGTACGATAGTGTTTGCTGTCGTGTGCACTGCACCAGAAACCAAACCGTCAACTTCGTTGTTTTCTAGCATCATTGTGCCCAAGAAAACAGAGTCTTGAAGTTTTTCACGAGCAACAACTTCTGTCATGCCTTTCGCACCACGAAGCTCAACAAGACGAGCAACGTAATTGTCACGTACCGCATCAGCATCGATAATTTGTACGCCAGCACCTAATTCAACGCCCTGTTGCGCAGCAACGCGGCGAATCTCTTCAGGATTACCAAGAAGCACACATTCAGCAATACCACGCTCTGCACAAATAGCCGCCGCTTTAACGGTACGTGGCTCATCGCCTTCTGGAAGTACGATGCGCTTGCCAGCTTTACGAGCGAACTCAGTTAGCTGGTAACGGAATGCTGGTGGGCTCAAACGACGAGACTTTTCAGTTCCTTCCGTCATTGATTCAATCCAGTTGCCGTCGACATGGCCAGCAACGTGATCATTGATGAACTCAATACGCTCTTTATCATCTGCAGGTACTTCAATGCTAAAGCTTTGAAGGTTTAGAGATGTTTGCCATGTGTTACCTTGCGCCTTGAATATTGGCAGGCCAGAATCTAGTGCTGGCTTAATAAGGTCACGGATTTCAGCCGGAATGTCGTATCCGCCAGTTAGCAAGATAGCGCCAATTTCAACACCGTTCATTGAAGCAAGTGCGGCCGCAACGATAACGTCTGGACGATCCGCTGAAGTGACAAGCAATGAGCCTGGCTTGAAGTGCTCAATCATGTTTGGAAGTGAGCGTGCACAGAACGTAATGCTCTTAACGCGACGCGTAGCAATGTCGCCTTCGTTGATGATTTCAGCATTTAGATGCTGAGCCATATCGATAGCACGAGTTGCAATAAGGTCGATGCTCCAAGGCACACAACCTAGTACACGAATTGGACTAGTGTTGAAGATTTCCATCACTTTTAATTCGTTTTGCTTGGCAGTGTCAGCATCATCAAAGATTTCAGAAAGGTCAGGGCGAGTACGGCCTGCTTCATCGACTGGTGCATTCAATTTGTTGATGATAACGCCAGAGATGTTCTTATTTTTTGTGCCACCAAAGTTTGAACACGCAACTTCAATACGCTCTTTCAGCTGTACTGGGTTGTCTGTGCTTGGCGTTGCAACCATGACGATTTCTGCACCAAGTGTCGCGGCAATTTCTGCGTTCACTTGGTTAGCAAATGGGTGCTTACGAGTTGGTACTAGACCTTCGATTAGAGTTACGTCCGCATCTTTGTTGATTTGGTTATAACGTTCAACAACGGTTTCTAGTAGCTCATCCATGTTGTCGTTACCAATTAGGCTTTCAGCAACAGACATTTGAAGAGGAGAACCAATTTTCATGTCGCTGTTCGCGGCAACGATAGTTGTGGTTAGATCAGGCTGATCACCACCGCTACGAGGTTGAGCAATTGGTTTGTAGAAAGAAACTTTAACACCTTTACGCTCCATTGCGCGCAGGAGACCCATGCTAACGCTTGTTAGGCCGACGCCTGCGCTAGTAGGGATAAGCATAATAGTACGGGACATTCTTTGAGCACCTCAAACTATAATAGGGGGAAGAAGCTCAGCGCATTTATGCACTTCGATTGGGGGCAAGCGAGAAAACTGAGCTTAATAAAAAACTGGCCGACCCAAAGGTCAGCCAGTTTGAATCTTAAAGACCTGCTAGACGCGCAGTGTCTTCGGCAATAACTAGCTCTTCGTTAGTCGAGATAACCATTGCTGGGATGCGGCTGTCAGCTGAAGTGATAGTACCTTCACCACCGAAGCGAGCTTTCAGGTTAGCGTCGCCATCAACTTCAATACCGAATACGCCTAGACGGTTAAGAACCATCTCACGGATTGGTGCAGAGTTCTCACCGATACCACCAGTAAATACGATAGCGTCTAGACGACCATCTAGAGTTGCCGTGTAGCCAGCAACGTATTTTGCAAGGCGGTGACAGAACACGTCCATCGCACGAGTTGCTTCTTCTTTCTCGCCGTAGTTGTCTTCAACAAAACGACAGTCAGAAGTCACTTCAGTTAGACCTTGTAGACCTGACTCTTTAGTTAGCATGTTGTTGATTTGCTCAACAGAGTAGCCCAGTGCGTCGTGTAGGTGGAAGATGATAGCAGGATCGATGTCACCACAACGAGTACCCATCACAAGACCTTCAAGTGGCGTAAGACCCATTGAAGTATCTACAGACTCACCATTTTTGATAGCACACACTGATGCGCCGTTACCAAGGTGGCAGTTGATGATGTTTAGTTCGTTTGTTGGCTTGCCAAGCAGTTGTGCTGCTTCACGAGCGATAAACAGGTGAGAAGTACCGTGCATGCCGTAACGACGGATACCGTGCTCTTTGTACAGGTTGTACGGTAGTGCGTATAGGTATGACTCTTGAGGCATTGTTTGGTGGAACGCTGTGTCAAATACTGCAACGTTTTTCAGTTCAGGGAAGCTGTGCTTCGCCGCTTCAATACCGATGATGTGAGCAGGGTTGTGAAGAGGTGCAAATGTTGCAGAATCTTCGATACCTTTAAGAACGTCATCAGTGATCAATGCAGATTTAGTGAATTGCTCGCCGCCGTGAACGATACGGTGACCGATCGCGCCAAGGTTAGCTTTAAGCTCAGGCTTAGAAGCAAGAATAGTATCTACCATGAACGCTAGTGCTTCTTCGTGAGCTGCACCGTTGCCTAGTTGTGCTTCGTGCTTACCATCAAGTTTCCACTTGATACGTGCTTCAGGAAGGTGAAGACACTCAGCAAGACCTGTTAGGTGCTCGTCACCAGTGGTTGCGTCAACGATAGCGAACTTAAGAGAAGAACTGCCGCAGTTTAGAACTAAAACTAGCTTAGACATTAAAGGTTACCTGTAATTTGTCTGATCCAAGATCAAGGGTATAAATTCTCAAGGCTAAGAAAGTACAAATTGTTACGATTCAGCCTTGATCAAAAATTCTACAATTGCCGTATAATCATAAGCGATTTTCCCAGAAAATCACCTTTGCGTCCTTGCGACGTTCATCTCGGAGTTGCCTTATTCGAAAATAAAGTCAACAATGAGACTGAGGTTGCGCAGAGAATAACGATATTGCCTAATGATAACAAAATAAATTTGAAAGAATATTAACTTTCGTCAATATTTTGCGTTTTTATTTGAATGGTTAAACTTTTTTTTAGTGAGGTTGCTGATGAGTGAGAGACTAAGCTTAACTCAGAGTTTAAAAAATGGTCAGAAGTACATGGATACTTGGCCTATGAGAAAAGAGTTAACCCCCCTGTTTCCAGAGCAGCGTATTATTAAAGCGACAAAGTTTGCTGTTAAAGTGATGCCAGCGGTGGCGGCAATCAGTGTGCTGACTCAAATGGTCTTTAATAACGCGCAGGCGATGCCTCAAACTATTGTCATTGCACTGTTTGCGATTAGTTTGCCGTTACAAGGCATGTGGTGGTTAGGGAACCGCTCAAACACCAAGCTTCCGCCCGCTCTTGCTTCATGGTATCGAGAGCTGCATCAAAAAGTAACCGAGACGGGTTACGCACTAGAACCGTTAAAAGCAAAGCCCCGCTATAAAGAGTTAGCAATTATATTGAACAAAGCCTTTAGGCAACTCGACCGCAGTTCTTTTGACCGCTGGTTTTAGTGTTGGGGCGCCCTGATGCTCAAAGTAGGTAGATGCTCACATTTTCAAACGCTACCAGCTTTAAACGGACTCATGTTTTACCACATCTCAACAGCTTGCTAATGTAGCAAGCTGTTTTTTTATCATCATTCGTCAGCATGTTGCCCCAAATGTTGATCATTCTATTTCCCTTCTCTCTTTCCCATCGTTCATTCAGTTTGCGTTACGTTGTTAGAACGAGTGATCGTATAAATGCCTCCAGAATCGGTGGAGAACCACACGGCCCCTTTGCTATCTGAAGTAATGTCTCGAATCCTCTCATTTAACGTTTCGTAGTAGCGGCGCTCTTCTAGTACCTGACCTGCTTGGTTGACATCTAATAGGTTGATGTGGGTTAGTTTTAGCGCGCCAATCAACAATTTTCCTTCAAGACGAGGGAAGGTTTGGCTTGGATAAATATACAAAGAGCCCGGTGCGATAGAGGGGATATACACTTTTTTAGGTGCTGCTATTCCCTCTTTTTCTGTTGCTTCTCCTACCGTGATCGGGCCCCAGTATTCTTTGCCATGTGAGGTGATTGGCCAGCCGTAGTTTTGTCCTTTTTCTATTAGGTTTAATTCGTCTCCGCCGCGAGGACCGTGCTCAATAGCCCAAAGTTGTTGGGTTCTTGGGTGATAGGCAATACCTTGTGGATTGCGGTGCCCATAGCTGTATATCTCAGGTTGAAACTTTTTATTGGCAATGAAGGGGTTGCTGTCTGGAATGCTACCGTCGAGGTTGAGGCGAATAATCGTCCCGGCATGAGTTGTCGTGTCTTGTCCGTTTTCTCTTTCGCCGGCGTCACCAATAGTCATGAAGATAAAGTCATCTTGAATCACTAGCCGGCTACCGAAATGTCGGCCGGTCGTCACCATTACATTACTTGTGAATATATCTTGCCAGTCAGTAAGGGAATGTTGATCGAGGGTCGCTTTTGCAAGGGTTGGCGCGCCGCCGTCTCCATCCGCGCCAGGCTTAGCGTAAGTAAAAAAGTACTCGTTGGGCTTTTGTGGGCTCTTAACGATATCCATCAAGCCACCTTGTCCGCCACTATATATTGTTGGAAGTCCATTGATGGGTTTAACTTGCCCTGTATCTGAATTGAGCATCACTACACGCCCATCACGGAGTGTGATTAATAGTTGATCGTCAGACGTGGTTTCGATACCCCAAGGCACGCCAGAGAGTTGGGTTATTTTCTCGTATTGACTACTCTCAAACTCTTTACTGGATGCGGTGCTCACAGCCATGCTGATTAAACCCATCATGACCAATATGTTGGTTTTCATGTCTTCCCCCTAATTAAGTCCATGTACTGACGTTTCCTGAGTTTATCGTTTCTAATCTAGGTCTACTGTTTCTAATCTAGGCCTACTATTTTTAATCTAAGTCTACGGTGTCTAATCTAAGCCTATTGCTTCTAATATAGCTACGATTACTGATTAATCACACGTAGCGTTCACGAAGTTGCACGGGATCAGGAATTGGCGGGTGGCACAAAAAGTTACGGTTCATGCGGTAGGGATTAAGGATGCAATATTTACTGTATGGAAGTTTATACAGGGTAAGATAAATATTTTTTCGTAATTCGTTTTTACAGCACGTTTGCGAAGTTGAATGTTAATAATTTCTTTCAATTTGGTAAGGTAACTGGTAGTAATACTGTTTAAGTGCAATAGATAAATTGCATTAAAAACAGAATGTAAAACAATTATTACACCCTTTTGAGTAAGGGTTTGTCACAGCAAACACAGAAATATATTGCTGAATCAAGGAGTCAAGATGAAAGCAAGCAAACTAATTACTACGGCGCTCTTAACGGGTGTCGCGCTGTTATCCTCAGCAAGCATTATGGCTAAAACAGCGAAGGTCGCTGTATCGCAGATTGTTGAGCATCCAGCATTAGATGCAACCAGACAAGGACTGGTCGATGGCTTAAAAGCTAACGGCTATGAAGAAGGTAAAAACTTAGAGTTTGACTATAAAACGGCTCAAGGTAACCCTGCGATAGCGGTACAAATTGCCCGTCAGTTTGTCGGTGAGCGTCCAGATGTACTTGTGGGAATCGCGACACCCACCGCGCAGGCGTTAGTGTCTGCAACTCGTGATATTCCAGTCGTCTTTACTGCAGTAACGGATCCGGTTGGGGCGAAGTTGGTAAAACAGCTTGAACAGCCTGGTAAGAACGTAACGGGCCTGTCGGATTTGTCTCCTGTCGAACAACACGTAGAGCTAATTAAAGAGATTATGCCTGACGTGAAAACGATTGGTGTGGTTTACAACCCAGGCGAAGCCAACGCAGTTAGTCTGATGACGTTGCTAAAAGAGAGCACGCAAAAACACGGTATCGAGTTGGTTGAAGCAACAGCGTTAAAAAGTGCTGACGTACAAACGGCAACTCAGGCGATCGTATCTAAGTCAGACATTATCTATGCCCTAATTGATAACACTGTCGCAAGTGCCATTGAAGGTATGATTGTTTCGGCAAACCAAGCAAAGACGCCTGTATTTGGTGCCGCAACCTCTTATGTTGAACGTGGTGCCGTTGCCAGTCTGGGTTTTGATTACTATCAAATTGGTGTTCAAACAGCTGACTACGTCGCTCAAATTCTAGATGGTAAAGCACCGGGTGAATTAGACGTTAAAGTGGCGAAAGGTTCTGATTTGGTTATTAATGCGACAGCCGCGAAAAAATTAGGTCTCACTATTCCTAAAACCGTAATGGATCGTGCAACAAGCGTTAAATAAGTGATGTTCCTACCTGGACCAAGCATTCATGCTTGGTCCTTTTAATAAGCAGAAAAGGAGTTGTTATGTCTGCTTTTGCATTCTTTGGTGCTCTAGAGATTGGTCTGATTTATGGGCTTGTCGCTTTAGGCGTCTACCTTACATTTCGAGTCCTTGATTTCCCAGATTTAAGTGTCGATGGCAGTTTCCCTATGGGGGCAGCAGTTGCAGCCACCGCTATTGTATCGGGTGTGAACCCTTGGGTCGCAACAGGGTTAGCGATACTCGCAGGGGCAGCAACAGGTTGGGTGACCGCATTTTTAGCCGTTCGTTGCGGCATTTTGCACTTACTGGCGTCTATTTTGACGATGATTGCGGCGTTCTCGATCAATATCCGCATCATGGGTCGTCCGAACATCGCGCTGTTGGGCGAAGAAACCATTTTAACCCCATTCGAGATGATGGGTAATTCTATGTACATTCGACCGCTCGTGGTTGGCGTCTTGGTACTTATCTCCGCATGGTTCGTTGTTCGCTTACTAAATAGTGATTTTGGGTTGGGGCTTCGAGCCACCGGTGTCAACGCTAGAATGGTGAAAGCGCAGGGGGCAAGCACGGCATTTTATACGTATTTCTGTCTTGCTCTATCAAATGGCTTTGTGGGTTTTGCTGGCGCGTTATTTGCTCAAACCAATAGTTTTGCTGATGTGACGTCCGGTGTCGGTACTATTGTCGTTGGATTGGCGGCCGTGATTCTAGGTCAAACCCTTATCCCAGGTCGAAAAATATGGGTAGCGGTTGTGGCGGTGATCGTTGGTTCGGTGTTGTATCGACTTGCGGTGGCCTTTGCTTTAAGCAGTGGTATGTTCGGGTTACAAGCATCAGATCTTAACCTAGTCACCGCTGTATTAGTGGCAGCTGCCCTGATCGCGCCGAAGATTAAAGGAAACCTGAAAGCAAAAAAGCTCAGTAAACCTGTTGAGAATAAAGTAGTGTCAAATTCAGGTAAAGCGGGGAAAGTTTCATGATTCGATTAGAAGATATTCAAGTCACCTTTAACCCTGGGACTATCTTAGAGAACCGTGCGTTAAGAAGTGTGAATTTAGAAGTACCTGAGCATCAATTTTTGACTGTGATTGGTTCCAACGGGGCTGGTAAGTCGACGTTACTCGGTGCTGTGACCGGCGAAACACCGATGGTTGGTGGTCGCGTATTGATTGATGAGATGGACGTGACTCGACAAACGGTGGATCAGCGAGCGAACCAATGTGCTCGTGTGTTCCAAGATCCGCTTGCAGGGACGTGTGCCGATTTGACTATTGAAGAGAATATGGCGTTGGCATACATGCGTGGTAAAAAGCGCGGTTGGAGTATGTCCTTGTCTTCGAAGCGTCGTCAGCTGTTTCAAGAGCGCATTAGTATTTTGGGTTTAGGTTTGGAAGATCGTCTTGGGGATAATATTGGCCTGCTTTCAGGGGGGCAGCGACAAGCGGTTAGCCTTGTCATGGCGACGTTATCGGACAGTAAGCTTCTGCTTCTTGATGAGCATACCGCCGCACTGGATCCGAGAATGGCTGCTTTTATTATCGATCTGACCAAGAAGGTGATTAGTGAGTTCAACTTAACGGTCATGATGGTGACGCACTCAATGAAAGATGCGTTGGCGTGTGGTGATAGAACTGTGATGCTGCATCAAGGGGAAATCGTCCTTGATGTGTCGGGAGAACAGCGCGCTAACATGGGCGTTCCAGACTTGTTGGAAATGTTCTCTAAAGTACGTGGTGAAGAGCTGGCTGACGATAGCCTGCTGTTGAGTTAGTCGACTGCGAATGAGGTTGATGTGAGTCAGCCGCTGTAAGTGAGACTAAACGCTACGCCTAGTCATCTCCGCCTACTAACTGTGATCCCTCTTCAACTTGAAGGGGGATTTTTTTATCTACGGAGTTGGCTAGAATAGTGTCACCCTAAATCACTGGTAACAACAGGCCTATGAACGCTCCCTATCTCTATCATTCGCAGACTATTGACGGTGTCACTGCGCATGCTGATTGTCTGCATATTGAACTACTCACCGAAGACTTACCGTTTGAACGAGTGCTGCTAAGGCATGAGCCCGACAATGAAGAGTACCTCATTGAAATGACGTCAGGGGAGAAAAAGGGTCGCTTGCGAGTGTGGCAAGCAATATTACCTTTGAGTTTGGATAAGCCGGTCACTTATTACACCTTTAAAGCACTCCTAGGGACGTCGCAGTACTGGTTAGATGGTCGGGGGGTTCAAATGAGAATGCCTGGTAGGGAATATCATTTTAAGTACAACCGATTATCCCGCCCACCAGAGTGGGTCTCTGAACAGGTCTTTTATCAGATATTCCCGGAACGTTTTTGTAATGGTGATCCGTCCATTGGGGTTGAAGATGGTGAATATCAGTATTTAGGTAAACATCGACAATCCGTCAAGCGAGCATGGGGAGAGCCCGTTGGACAACATGGTAATACCGGCGCGGTGGAGTTTTACGGCGGTGATTTAGCAGGCGTGCAACAAAAGCTGGACTACTTGCAGGCGCTGGGTATCACAACCCTTTACCTAAACCCGATATTTACTTCTTACTCAAATCATAAATATGACACGGTCGACTATTATTCCGTGGATCCTAAATTGGGTACTAACCAGCAGTTTGCAACGCTCTCCGAGGACCTTCATCAAAGAGGGATGAAGGTCGTACTGGATGCCGTACTAAATCACACTTCAACGGAACATGCTTGGTTTGATAAATCACAAACAAGAAACGGAGCTTATGGGTCGGTAGACAGTCCGTTTCGTGATTACTATTTTTTTAACGATGACCATACTTTGGATGGTAAGAGTTCGAGTTATGTTGGTTGGAAAGGTATTGATAGTTTGCCAGTACTGAACTTCAGTAATGAGCAAGTTCGAGAAGCGATTTATCAGAGCGACGATTCGGTGATCAAACATTGGTTGAAGCCACCTTACTTGATTGATGGTTGGCGCTTTGATGTGATTCATATGCTAGGAGAAGGGGAAGGGGCCGCAAACAACGCGCACTACGTTAAGGCTTTTCGTGAGGCGATGAAGTCAGTATCACCGGACTCTTACATGCTTGGGGAGCACTTTTTTGAGGCAACGAGTTGGCTGCAAGGTGACCAAGAAGATGGTTCCATGAACTATTATGGCTTTGCTCATCCCGTGAGAGCACTGCTGGCGAGTAAAGATATTCAGTTTGATCCTATTGAGCTGGATTGCCGTGACTTTTTAGAGTGGTTACGAGAAGCAAGTGCAAAGCTGCCGTGGGCGAATCAGCTTTCTCAGCTCAATCAATTAGACAGTCATGATACCGAGCGTTTACTGACCACGTTACAAGGCGATAACGCAAAATTTAAAATTGCGGCACAACTGCTGATGACTTACGTGGGCACACCTTGTTTATATTATGGGACTGAAGTTGGGTTAGAAGGGGGCCATGATCCCGACAATAGACGTTGTTTCCCTTGGGATCGAGTGGAAAACAATCAGTGGCTTGACTACTTTACCGAGTTGATTGCCGCAAGACGCCAGCTTACCGCGTTACAAAAAGGCAGTTTTGTCCCGCTATGGGTAGACGCAGACTGTTTGGTTTATGCCCGCGAATTTGAGGGTGACGTTGTGGTCAGTGGTTTTAACCTGTCTGACACGTCGAAAACAGTATCGCTACCACTTTGGAAAGTTGCCGCTAACTGCAAAGGGTTACGGTGCTGGTGGACCAAAACGGCCTACGATATTGTGGGTGATACCCTTAACCTAGAGATTAAGGGTAAAGACACTTTACTTTTGTTTAACTGATAATAACAAAGGAAAGCTATCGCGATGAATGAACGATAATCGCCCCTTAACTGACGTGAAGGGCGTCGCGATAGCGTTTGATATCGGCAACAATAGGTGCGGCTGTTTTGTGAATTCGAATCTCGCGGAATAATTCCATAGCTTCTGGGTATTGGTTACGTAAGTAAGCAAACCACTGTTTCACGCGATTTGGGTAGTACATACCTTTGTCGCCTTTCATTTCATAGGTCGAATATTGGATCAGTAGCTCCACGACCTCATGCCATGGCATTGGCTCATGGTTGTGTTTGACGACATTACCCAGGTTAGGGACGTTAAACGCGCCACGACAAACCATCAATGAATCGACACCCGTAGTGGCGATACAACGTTGTCCATCTTCGTAGTTCCAGATTTCACCATTCGCAATTAATGGAATCGACACGCGTTGACGAATCTTATTAATGTAATCCCACTTAATTTCGCTGGCTTTGTATCCGCCAGCTTTAGTACGTGCATGAACCGCAAGTTCAGCAGCGCCGGCTTGTTCTACCGCATCAACAATTTCAAAGCAATCATCGGGGTTTTCCCAGCCTAAGCGGATCTTTGCTGTTACAGGTATAGATGGGTCAACCGCATCACGACAGGACTTAATGACTTGGTAAATCTGTTCAGGGTGTTGGAGCATTGCTGCGCCACCGTTACTTTTGTTTACCAGCTTGGCAGGGCAGCCAAAATTGAGGTCAACACCCTTAGCACCAAGTTCTGCAGCGATAACGGCGTTTTCAGCCATCCACTGCGCGTGTTGGCCCAGCAATTGGATATGAATTGGAGTTCCTGATTTCGTTTCCGAGCCTTGCGTAAGCTCAGGGCAAATGCGGTGAAATACATGGTCTGGTAAACGCTGATCAACCACGCGGACAAATTCGGTGACACAAAGATCGTAGTCGTTAATCTCAGTCAAAATTTCTCGCATTAAATGGTCTAACACACCTTCCATTGGACCTAAAACAACACGCATAGGGATACTCTCATTAATCAGGAGCGGGGATTCTATCTGGAAAGCGATCAAGAATCGACCATTGATGTATTGCTACATGCGAAATATACTTGCGGCAAACTTAAACGTAGAAATCCAGATTATGAATCTCATTCAGTTACCAAGCGAATGGCAAGGCGAGTCAGTAGACTATTTAGAAGGGGCAATTCTTGCCGCAAACTTCACCGTTTCACCACTAGCGCCTTCAGAGTGGCTGGCCACAGTTATTGCTGACTATGATCAGCAACAAGAAGAGTGGGTGGTCGCGCATTTGAACGCCCAGTATGCGTATCTAAAAGCAAACCAGTATGCAGTGCTACCAGACTTGGGTGATGATCGCGAGCGCTTAGCTGATTTTGCTGAAGGCTTTATGGCGGTGTGGCAACATATTGAACCAGCATGGCTGGAAAAGTCACCAAGTGATGGCACGATACGAATGCTACAAGCTTGGTTAACCACGCTCATGTTAGCGATTGATGAAACCCAAACGCATGCTGAAATGACGCAGGCGGGTTATGAAACGTTACCGCAGCTTAATGATTTAACGCCTCAGCTTGACCAGATGATTAATGAAATTGCGCTGGCGGCGGATGAAATGATGATTGGTCATCAATCTCAATCGGTGAATCCATTTAAAGACATTGGTCGTAATGACACATGCCCATGTGGTAGTGGCAAAAAATACAAAAAATGCTGTGGTAAGTAGCCTCAGTATGAGTTCTCGAGCACGATAACGGATAAACAACACGAATCAAAAAGCCCCCAGTCGTTCATTGCGACTGGGGGCTTTTGTTCGTTTGCTGTCTTACATAATGTATTCGGCGGCTATTGAAAACCACGAGCGCATGAACGGGATTGCTTTGCACTTTGAGCAAGCACAATAATAGCCAGTGCAACGAGGTTACCTGCAAAAATAATGACTAACCATTGCGGCATTGAAAGCGTTAAAAACTGCCACACAACTTTTGAGCAATCGCCATAAGCTTCGAACATCCACGGGGCCCACTCGTTAAGCGGTGCCCAATCTGGAAAGGTGACAAAGAGATCGCAAGTTTTAAATGGCGAAGGGTTAAATTGATAGTCCACGTGTTCAAGTGACAATGTTAGCCCTTTAACCGCCGCCGCTCCCCACGCAAGCAGTCCTGCCCAGCGGAATACTGCATTGTTAGGGTTGATAAGACCAATACTCGCCGCGGCTAAGATGCCAAACATAGCGACGCGTTCATAAATGCACATCACGCACGGACCTAACATTAATACATGCTGGAAGAACAACGCACATAGTTCAAAAATTAATGTGCATGTAAACAGTAGTGCCCATGATAGGCGTGTCTTGGAAAATGCTTTGATGTTGGAGAGAATCGTCACGGAGTCGTCCTTGAAATAAAAAAAGCTCTGAATACTCAGAGCTTTTTAACGTGGATTAGTTTCACAAGCAACTAAAAATTAATGCCCAGATGAGACTGCAGCCTCAATAACCTTACTTGAACTCTCTACAATCCAGCCAGCGTCATAAAACCACGCCGTCATAGGTTCGAGTAAATACACAATGCCAAACATACCAACGAGTGCTAGAACGACAGTGTAAGGCAATGCCATGATCACCATTTTGCCATATGACAAGCGGATAAGCGGAGCGAGCGCCGAGGTTAATAGGAACAAGAATGCCGCTTGGCCATTTGGCGTTGCAACGGAAGGTAAGTTGGTGCCTGTGTTGATGGCAACGGCCAGTAAGTCGAACTGGTCACGAGTAATCAGACCGTCGTTCAGAGCGGCTTTTACTTCGTTGATGTACACGGTTCCTACAAATACGTTGTCCGAAACCATCGATAGTATGCCGTTAGCGACGTAGAACAGCGCCAATTGTGTGCCTTTGTCTTCTACGTGGAGTACCGCATCGATGATTGGCTTGAATAGGCCTTGGTCAATAATAACAGCAACAATAGAGAAGAATACCGCAAGCAGCGCCGTAAACGGTAAGGCTTCTTCAAAGGCTTTACCCATTGAGTGCTCTTCAATAACACCGGTAAACGCAGTCGCAAGGATAATAACAGATAGACCGATAAGACCTACAGCAGCAAGGTGCATGGCCAGTGCGACAATCAACCAAACGGCGATGGCACCCTGAATCCATAGTTTTGCAACGTCTTGTTTGGTTCTTGATTTACGTTCTTCACGATCAAAATCAACAAGTATTTGACGAACATTATCAGGCAATTGGGCGCCGTATCCAAAGACTTTGAATTTTTCGACCAGCGCACAAGTGACTAAACCAAGTACAAAGACCGGAGCCGTTACAGGTAGCATACGAATAATGAATTCACCAAATAACCAGCCGGCTTGATCAGCAATAATCAAGTTTTGTGGTTCGCCTACCATTGTCATTACGCCGCCTAGCGCCGTACCAACACCAGCGTGCATGAGTAGGGAGCGTAAGAAGGCACGATAATCTTCTAGGTCATCACGAGTGAGTTCTGATAGTTCATCATCATAAGTATGATCATGAGAAGAGCCAGAGCCTTTTCCAGACGCGACCTTGTGATAAATGGAATAGAACCCAATCGCGACACTGATAACAACCGCAATTACGGTTAAGGCATCAAGGAACGCTGACAGGAAAGCGGCGGTAAAACAAAACGCCAAAGAAAGAATCGTCTTAGACTGAATGCCCAGTAAGATTTTGGTAAACATAAACAACAACAGTTGTTTCATGAAATAGATACCTGCCACCATAAATACAAGGAGTAGCAGGACTTCGATGTTGTTTACTATTTCATGTTTTACCATTGCGGGACTGGTCATCCCTATCGCAACAGCCTCAATTGCGAGTAATCCACCAGGTTGCAAGGGGTAGCACTTTAGCGCCATCGCGAGGGTGAAGATAAACTCAACAACAAGTAGCCAACCAGCTACAAACGGATCAATCAGGAAAAACACGATAGGGTTGATAATTAGGAAAGCAATGATCGCTAATTTATACCAATCCGGAGCTTTACCAAGGAAGTTCTTGATGAAAGCCTTTCCTATAGACATCGGCATAGTAATACTCTTATGTAGTTATTAATCGAAAATTACAAGAAGGCGTTAGAGTGTTTGAGAGGAGGTTCCAAACAAAATTAAACTACAAAAACTTAGAAAACAAACGTCGCGTTTCACGTGGGCGAAAGCCTTTGTTCATTTGCCAAGTCTCTCAGTTTTTAAGCGCTCCTTGCTTCGACCGCAACTCTACTCTTTGATTGGATATAGTCAACAAAAAGTTACAATTTTAGGGGTTGATTATTCTAGTTATTTCCAAAAACGCGATCCATGCAAAATAAGTAAAACATGGTTCTATGGTGCCCTAACACGGCCTGCGTGATGCCAGCGATTGTAAGAAACAGGGCTCAACGATAGTAGTTGAAACGAATGGCTTAAAAAAGAAAGTTATTCTTGGGTTTAATCGTGTTTATTTCGGGTAAAACGTAATAATAACCTAACCAGATAGGAGTGTTACGCCGTATGCTTTCTGGCTCATGAGTATGTAATAGAATGATTAACAGTAATGACTCAATGATATTTACGAGCAATAAATGTCAACGGCAGAACAAATGTCAATATAGAGTTAATACTCTACTTTTAATGTTGCAGATATAAGTCGAGTAGGTTTACCAATTTCTTGAAGTAGTGGTATGATGAGTTCTATAGTCAAATGAATAAATAATTGGATAAACCCCATAATGGTGATTAAGGCGAAGAGCCCGGCAGGGTTCGCTGAGAAATATATTATCGAAAGTATCTGGAATGGCCGCTTTCCCCCTGGTTCAATTTTGCCGGCTGAGCGTGAATTATCAGAACTAATTGGGGTGACAAGGACAACCTTGCGCGAAGTGCTACAGCGGCTTGCGCGCGATGGATGGTTAACGATTCAACATGGTAAACCAACCAAAGTTAACCAATTTATGGAGACATCAGGTCTACATATTCTTGATACGTTGATGACATTAGATGCTGATAACGCAACCTCGATCGTCGAGGATTTATTGGCAGCGCGCACGAATATTAGTCCAATATTTATGCGTTACGCATTTAAAGCCAATAAAGAGAATTCAGCAAGAACCATTGAAGGCATTATTGAATCTTGCGAAAGCTTACTAAATGCTGAATCTTGGGATGAATTCGTAGAAACGTCACCATATGAAGATAAAATTCGTCAGCATGTGAAAGATGAAACTGAAAAAGATGAACAGAAGCGTCAGATTGCCTTGATTGCACGTACGTTTAATTTTTACGACTATATGCTGTTTCAGCGTTTAGCGTTCCATTCAGGCAACCAAATTTATGGGCTTATCTTCAACGGTTTGAAAAAGCTGTATGATCGTGTGGGGACGTACTATTTCTCTAGCCCAGAAGCGAGAATGCTAGCACTTAACTTTTATAAAGACTTACTTGTGATATGTGAATCGGGTGATCGTGATAGGCTTCCAGCTGTTATTCGTCAGTATGGCTTGGCAAGTGGCCAAGTATGGAATCAGATGAAAACGACACTTCCGACCAGCTTTACTGAAGATGACAGTTAGTTTTTAGTCAGCGTGAGTGATTTTTACGTGATGTAATACTGAAAAAAACCGCCAATCGGCGGTTTTTTTGTTATGACGAAGTCGCGCGTCAGATAAAGACGAGCTTAGATAAAGACGAGCTTAGATAACGACGAGCTTAGATAACGGCGAGTTTAGGTAAAGGTTGATAGAGCGTTTCTGCAAGTTCGCCAATGAGCTCATCATAGATGTTCAAAATGGAATCAGAGACTGCCGAGCTAAGTTGATACATGTTTTCTTTGTCTATGATCTCCATAGAACTTGCGAGTACGGCATCAAGATCCTGCATCGCAGCACTGTATATAGGTAAAGGTGCCAGACTATGCGAATGAGCAACACTGAGTCGGTGCAGCTTTTTATGCATTAACTGGCAATAGTGTAGTAGTTGTTGTCTGCCCAGTGTCGTGTCCGACTTTTGAATACACATTCGTAGTTGTGTGAGGCAGTCTAGGCAGTCTATTACGCCATGCCATCTCGCGCTGTAGTCCTTCTCAAGTTCCTCTTTCTCAAGATCGATGAGCCATGCCACCATGAGATCATCAATGAGTAACAATAGATGACGAACCATTTTTCCGTGTACGACTTGGTTTTTATTTACACTAGAGTGCTTCCACGAGCGCATCATTAATGCAAGATTGTTGTGAAGCACACGGTACATAGGTTTGTTATTAATGTGAGAGAGCTGAACCAGTGCCAGGCAATGTACTTCGATGGCCTGCTCCACTTTTCGTAGCTGTTTGATTTTTTTCTGATCAAACGCCAGTGAATAATGACTTCCAGAACGGTGTCTTTGTACGAGGTTAACCAGATCTCTTAAGTGAACAATGAGTTGGTATCGTCGTTCCAACTTGTGATTATGTCGGTATGAGTAACGGTAGATTATCGCAATTATACAAAGTGAAATTAGAGTAGAAATTAAGACAAACATAACGATCTCCTGATAGTCGATATTCCGCTTAGTTTGATCACTGCAATCACAATGCCAAAAATAATAGTGAGAAAAATCAGTGGTTTGATTGTAATTTATTACAGGAGGGTAGGGGTTTTTGTATGTTCGTGGTGCAGTTGCACTAAAAATGTGGACTCTGTCGCATAAAAAAAGCCAACTCGAAAGTTGGCTTTTTTCTACTTGTATTGAACGAGGTTTACATGACGCGCATACCAGGTTGCGCACCTTCGTGCGGCTCTAAAATCCATAGGTCACTGCCACCAGGGCCAGCGGCTAGAATCATGCCTTCAGACATGCCAAACTTCATTTTACGAGGTTTTAGGTTCGCGACCATAACGGTTAGCTTACCTTCCAACTCTTCAGGTTTATATGCCGACTTAATACCCGAGAACACCTGACGAGTTTCGCCGCCAATATCCAGTTGGAATTTAAGCAGCTTGTTTGCTTTTGGCACTTCTTCGCAAGAGATGATACGTGCAATTCGCATGTCGACTTTGGCAAAGTCATCGAATTCAATCTCTTCAGCGATTGGCTCTTTATCAAGTTCAGTTTGGCTGGCTTTTTCTTTTTCAGCTTCCGCTTTTTCCTTTGCTGCCATTTCAATCGCCGCATCTTCTTTCGATGCTTCTACCATTGCTTCAACCTTTTTCGGGTCGATACGGTTGAATAGAGCTTTGAACTTAGTAATGTCATGAGCAGTCAACGGAGTTTCAATGTTCTCCCACGTTAACTCTTCATTCAAGAACGCTTCAGTTCGAGAAGCAAGTTCTGGCATTACTGGCTTCAAGTAGGCCATCAGTACGCGGAATAGGTTGATACCAACAGAGCAAATATCTTGTAGCTCTTGGTCTTTACCTTCTTCTTTAGCCACAACCCATGGGGCTTTTTCATCAACGTATTGATTGGCTTTATCCGCAAGTGCAGTAATTTCACGAATCGCGCGACCAAATTCACGAGACTCGTAGAACGCGCCGATACGCTCAGCTGCTGCTACGAATTCGCGATAAAGCTCTGGTTCGGCAAAATTGTCAGATAGTTTGCCGTCAAAACGCTTGGTGATAAAGCCAGCGTTGCGTGATGCTAGGTTAACAATCTTGTTAACGACGTCAGCGTTAACTCGCTGAGTAAAGTCTTCAAGGTTAAGGTCCAAGTCATCAATACGGCTGTTTAGTTTAGCCGCGTAGTAGTAACGCAAGCACTCAGGGTCTAAATGGTTAAGGTAAGTGCTCGCCTTAACAAAGGTGCCTTTTGACTTAGACATCTTCGCGCCGTTCACCGTGACATAACCGTGAACAAAGACATTGTTTGGCTTACGGAACCCAGAGCCTTCAAGCATCGCAGGCCAAAACAGGCTGTGGAAATAAACAATATCTTTACCGATGAAGTGATAAAGCTCGGTGCTGCTGTCTTTCTTCCAATACTCATCGAAGTCTAGATCGTCACGCTTGTCACATAGGTTCTTAAATGATCCCATGTAACCGATAGGTGCATCGAGCCAAACATAAAAGAATTTATCTTTTTCACCTGGGATTTCAAAGCCAAAGTAAGGTGCATCACGGGAGATGTCCCATTGTTGCAAACCAGACTCAAACCATTCCTGCATTTTATTTGCAGTTTCGTTTTGTAGTGAGCCAGAGCGTGTCCATTCTTTCAGCATGCTTTCGAATTGAGGCAGGTCAAAGAAGAAGTGCTCAGAGTCCTTCATTACTGGTGTCGCGCCAGATACGGCTGATTTCGGGTTAATCAACTCGGTTGGACTGTAGGTTTCACCACAGTTGTCGCAGTTGTCACCGTATTGGTCTTCAGACTTACACTTAGGGCATGTACCCTTAACAAAACGGTCCGGCAGGAACATTTCTTTTTCAGGATCGAATAACTGAGAAATCGTACGGCTAGAAATAAATCCGTTTTTCTTAAGCTCTAGATAGATATGAGAAGCAAGCTCTCGGTTCTCATCACTGTGGGTGCTGTGATAGTTATCAAAGCTAATATCAAAGCCAGCGAAATCTTTTTGGTGCTCTTCGCTAACTGCAGCGATCATTTCTTCTGGCGAGATCCCCATCTGCTGAGCTTTCAGCATGATTGGTGTGCCGTGAGCGTCATCAGCACAAATGAAGTTAACTACGTTACCACGAAGGCGCTGATAGCGTACCCAGATGTCCGCTTGAATATGTTCAAGCATGTGACCTAGGTGGATTGAGCCATTAGCGTACGGTAGCGCGCAGGTTACCAACAGTTTCCTTGCGGAAGGATTTCTCGGATCGGTTGCCATACTTAATTATCGCTTTCTTATTCAGTGTAAAATATTGGCTAATACTACATGATGCTTGTCGGGACTCCAAGGTATCCAGAGTCAATCCCCATAACTTTTTTGGGGTTCTGGTTCTGGCAACTCAGTGCTAGTCTTAGAGTAATAGCAAATACAAGGAATCCCCTAATGCGCGCGTTTGAGTCGAAACAAGAATTTTGTCAATGGCTAGGTGAATTTACTGCAGATAATCTAAAAGCGGGTTGGAGTCAGGTTCCCGATGTCGTCAAGGTGCTAGCAACTGGTGAATTTATTATTACGCTTCCCTTTGCTAACCAGACACTTTTAACTGAGTTAGAGGCATGGATCAACAAAGAGCAAGAAAGCCAGCAAGTTGCGCCGTTCAACTTTTCAGTTTCCAGCACAACTAAATCCTTAGTGACGACTGTGGCAGCAGAAGTAAAAGGTGTTAAAAACATTATCGCGGTCACGTCGGCAAAAGGTGGTGTGGGCAAATCTACGACGGCGGTCAATCTCGCGCTGGCCATGAGTAAACTAGGGGCAAAAGTAGGCATTTTGGATGCGGATGTTTATGGCCCGTCGGTTCCACTTATGCTGGGAAAAATGGATGCTCATCCAGAAGTTCGTGATGGTAAGTGGATGCAGCCTGTCGAAGCGCATGGCATCTATACTCAATCAATAGGTTATTTAATTAGTTCTGATGACGCCGCGATTTGGCGCGGGCCTATGGCGTCGAAAGCGTTAGCACAATTGCTAAATGAAACAGAATGGCCAGAGTTGGATTACTTGATCCTTGATATGCCTCCGGGTACAGGTGATATCCAGTTGACGTTGTCACAGCAAATCCCTGTAACGGCAGCACTGATTGTGACCACTCCTCAAGACTTAGCCTTAGCTGATGCCATTAAAGGTGTGGCGATGTTTGATAAGGTGTCAGTGCCAGTATTAGGTGTGATTGAAAATATGAGTTATCACATCTGTAGTCAGTGTGGCTCGAAAGAGCACATCTTTGGCTCTGGTGGTGCAGAATGGATGGCATCCAAATTTGGTATAAACTTGTTAGCGCAGGTACCGTTGCATATAGATATTCGTGAGTCAGTGGACAATGGTGCTCCAACGGTTGTGGCGAGTCCTCAAAGTGAGCACGCCGCTATTTATCAAGCCTTAGCAGAAAGGGTGTGTGCGGACCTTTATTGGCGCGGCCAAGCCAAACCCGATTCGATACTATTTACCATGGTTGAATAGCGTATTTTTGAGCAATTGTGGTGGGGGTGAAAAAAGTAATCGATTGCAAAATGAGAATTGGTGATGAAAGGCAAGATTGAGCACCAAATATCTGTGCGATCGTCTAGTATCTAAGGGGTGAAATCCCTATAATTACCCGGTTTTGTCCTCACCACCATATATGTACTAGGTGCAAAGAATGTCTGATAATAATCAATGTGTCATCGTCGGTATCGCTGGCGCTTCTGCTTCTGGAAAAAGTCTCATTGCGAGCACTATCTATAACGAATTGCGCGAAAAAGTAGGCGATCATCAAATTGGTGTGATCACGGAAGATTGTTACTACAACGACCAAAGCCATCTAAGCATGGATGAGCGGGTTAAAACTAACTACGACCACCCAAGTGCACTGGATCATGACCTACTGTGTGATCACCTAGAAGCGTTGATTCGCGGCGAAGCGGTTGAAGTGCCAGAATATAGCTATTCTGAACACACCCGCACGAGCACAACAACGGCATTAACACCGAAAAAAGTGATCATTCTTGAAGGTATTTTGCTCCTGACTGATCCAAGATTGCGTAAACTCATGCACGCGACTGTATTTATGGATACGCCATTAGATATTTGCTTGTTACGCCGTGTGACTCGTGATGTTGAAGAGCGCGGTCGCACTATGGAATCGGTTCTACAACAGTATCAAAAGACGGTTCGTCCAATGTTCATGCAGTTCATTGAACCATCCAAGCAGTATGCCGACATTATTGTCCCTCGTGGTGGTAAAAACCGTATTGCCATTGACGTACTTAAAGCCCATATTGCAAAGTTGCTTAGAGCGTAATTCTTACCGTTAGGTAATTGAATTCTTACGTTACGTTGTTGCAATTTGTTCTATACTGAATGGGTGTGCTCGTAACGTTGAAATTGCTTTATTTTTTAATGAATTAGTGGCACTTTATGTGCCACTTTTTGTTTTTTAGCCTTGCAAGGAAG
This sequence comes from Vibrio methylphosphonaticus, assembly GCF_023634655.1. Taxonomy (GTDB): domain Bacteria; phylum Pseudomonadota; class Gammaproteobacteria; order Enterobacterales; family Vibrionaceae; genus Vibrio; species Vibrio methylphosphonaticus. The sequence continues at coordinate 106,448 of NZ_JAMKMS010000005.1, forward strand.
TTGCCAATGAAAAAACTACTCCTTATTCTCGCCATTCCTATTTTGGTGATAGTAATCGGTATTACCGCGCTGGTTGTGTTCGTAAACCCAAATCAGTTTAAGCCAATGATTACCGAACAAGTTCAAACACAAACTGGACTTGAATTGGAAATTAACGGTGACATTAGTTGGCAGTTTTTCCCGTCTCTAGGTTTTGAACTGGGCGAGACAAAACTAAAAAACCCGCAAGGTTTTAACAATCCAAATTTATTTAGTGTCACCCAAGTAGGTGTGAGCATTGCAGTCATGCCACTACTCGATAAGACCCTAGAAGTTGGCTCGATCACTTTAGATGGTGCGCAGGTCTACCTTGAAACGCTTGCTGATGGGCGCTCTAACTTAGATGCCCTTACGGCGCCAAAAGAGACGACGGCAGAAGCCTCAACTCAAGATGTGGCGTCACCGTCGCAAGATGCAAGCTCCACATCGGCCAATGGTTGGAAGATTTCACTTTCGGGCGTGACGGTATCGAATGCGTTACTCGAAATTTCAGATGCCCAAACTGGCTCTCTGACGAAGCTCTATGATGTCGGGTTAACCGTCTCTGAATTTGTTGCCGACCAATGGACTACGGCGCAATTTTCAGTCAAAGGTGCAATAGAAGCAAAAGGGCAAGCCGCAACGCAACAGTTTGCTGCGAACGGTACCGCTGACTTTACGCTGAGCCAAGACTTTAGCCGTTACGCTCTGAGAAATATTGAATTTGATGCCACTTTCAATGATGGTGCGAACAAAATAGAGAGTGCTCAGTTAAAGCTTGATACTTTTGAATTTGATAAAGTGAATAACATTAGCTTCGCTCTGCAAGGTGTTGTGGCGGATATGGCGCTGAATTCCTCAGGTAGCACAGCTTTTGAAATTGATAAAGCGATGACTAAGTTAACGCTGGATGCATTAACTCTGGACGCCTCTGTTGAAGGTGACGCCTTGCCGCAATCACCGATGAAAATCGGTATGGCCTCCAATTTAACCTTTGACCTTAATAAACAGCTTCTCGACTTTGTCTTGCAAAAACTCACGGTGAATAACATTGCGTTGGATGGTAAAGCGACCGTGCAGCTGGCTGATATTCCTAAAGTGCGTTTTTCACTGCATAGCCCAAATATCGATTTAGATGAATTTTTAGGTTTGGACCAGTCGGCACAAGGTGCTAAGCAGGAAGATAAAACTGTCGCGGGCAGCGGTAGCGAAAAGCCGGCTGACGCGGTAGAAGTTGAACCCGATCTTAGTGCCTTAAAAGGCTTAGATGTAAAAGGTTCAATTACCATCGACAAATTTAAAGCTGCTAATGCTCATATGCAGGCTGTTAAGACTCAATTTTATGTTAATCGTGGTGTAGCGGAGCTGACTTCATTTAGTTCAAACTTGTATCAAGGTTCTATAACTGCCAACGCTAAGTTGGATGCGAGAAAGACGCCAGCAAGCTATAGCGCTGTGAAAAAAATTAAAGGGGTCAAAGTTCAGCCTTTACTTAAAGACGTCGCGGGAAGTGATAAGCTGGAAGGGACAGGCAATATTGATGTCAATATTACCGGTAAAAGCTTAACTCAGACGGGTATTAAGAAGAATTTGAAGGGAACCATCAAGATCAACTTTGAAGATGGCGCGGTTAATGGCATCAATGTGGCTCAGCTGATTCGTGATAACTACGCTCGATTCAAGGGGCAGTCGCCCGATGGGAAACAAGGTCCTCAAAAAACGGACTTTAGCGCAATGACGGCAACATTGACCCTCAATAAGGGTGTGGTATCGACCAACAACATGAAGGCAGAGTCCCCATTATTACGTATTAATGGGGAAGGCTCGGCGAATTACATTGATGAGACCGTCGACTTTTTGGTTCGCACTTCTGTCGTAGGGACGCTAGAAGGGCAAGGTGGTCAAAGCATTACTGAACTACGTGACGTGACTATTCCGATTAAAGTCACAGGCGCTTGGACACAACCGCAGTTTGCGTTGGTATTTGATGATGTACTTAAGCAAAAGGCACAGAAAGAAGTTGAGCGCGCGACAGAGCGTCTTGGCATCAAAGATGAAAAGACGAAGAAAGCGGTTGACGGTTTATTGAAGGGTCTATTCAACTAGCGACTTTTCGTATTCACTCAATCAATCCGAAGGCGGTGCTTTAGCACCGCTTTTTATTTGCTTAATATTAGCGATGACATTCGGATTTCCACTCTCATTCGTCAGAACTCGGCAGCCTTTCTTCCACCTCTCCTTGCTAACCGATTAGTAAAAATAACGATCACCATATTGTGCCAGTAGGCGTGCTGTTCGATTGAATGAAAAACGCCCACGACCTGCCTCCATTGCCTACCTTGTCAATCATGTAACGTTTAAGAATGCGGTTTGGTGATCTTTTTAATAAGTCATTGGTGTGGATGTCCCATTTTGGTGCAAGATTATCACCATTTGCGCTGGGTAATGTGACCATATTTACACAACACCACATTTGTACGATTAAATTACAAAAATATGATATTCAAATTGGAGGTGTCGGAATATGTCATCTACGGTATATCTGACTCTATTTGGAATCTAATAATTGACTATTCACTAAATTAATAGGTTCTTCGGGATAGATCACTTAACAGAATAGCTGACTAAAGTTACGCCATTCGAATTTATTTTAAATATTACAAATGGATGATTGAAATATGACGTTACCGATAGGGCATAGTTGTTTGGCACTACTCTTCGCGACTACTTTGGCAAATGCTGGGACTTTAAGCATCGACAATGCAAGCGATTGGGGTGGGGGTCATGGAAGCTATCCCGCCTCCAACGCAATTGATGGAAGTACTGACTGGTCGTCTCGTTGGGCTGCTTCCCCACAACCGGCTAATTTGGAGCTTGATCTTGGTGCAGTCAAGTCGATAAGCAGCGTGGGAATCGCATGGGGAAGAGGGGACGAAAGAACACACACGTTTGAAATTCGAACACGTGCTGATAATAGCGTTAGCACTTGGGACAAAGTCTATTCAGGAACCAGTAGTGGCAGTACTGATGGTTTTGAAACCTATGATTTTAGTCGTATTGATGCGCAATGGGTTCGTATCAAAGTTTTTTCAAATAGTGCCGGTACTGAATGGACCAATATCACTGAGGTGGAAATATACGATGATTCAAGCTCATCTGGTGGTCATGATTTGGACGCATCGAAGGCACCTTCTGGTAACTTCGACTTACTAGACTGGTACTTGAGTATCCCTATTGACGAAGGAGACGGTTACGCCTCATCGGTAAAAGAAAATGCGTTAGCTGCGAGCTATGAAGATGAATTTTTTTATACGGGCTCAGATGGTGGAATGGTGTTTTATACACCAGTTAAAGGTGTAACAACGTCAAGTGGTACCAAGTATGTGAGAACGGAACTTCGTGAGATGTTGCGTCGTGGCGATACGTCTAACTCAACCAGTGGTAAAGCAAACAATTGGGCATTCTCGAGTATTGCTAGCTCTGAGCAATCCGACTTTGGGGGAATTGATGGTAGCCTGAAAGCAACACTCGCTGTCAATCATGTGACCACGACAAGCTCGAATCAGGAGCAGGTAGGGCGCTTGGTCATTGGACAAATCCATGCGAGCAGCAATGAGCCAATTCGTCTTTATTATCACAAGCTTCCTGGTAATTCTAATGGCGCCGTTTACTTCGCTCATGAAACCTCGAAGTCGGACGGTGGTAATGAAACCTGGTATAACCTAGTCGGTAATATGGTGAATAGCTCGGGAGATCTTAGCAGTACTTCAAACCCTTCGAGTGGTATCGCTCTTAATGAAGAGTTCTCATATGATATTACTGTTGATGGGGATAGTTTGATTGTGACACTCAGTCAAGGTAGTACTCAATTAGCGAAGAAAACGGTCAACATGTCTGGTAGTGGGTATGATGATGCTGACAACTATATGTACTTTAAGGCGGGTATTTACTTGCAAGATAATTCAAGTGACGATGACGATTATGCAAAGGTTACATTTTATGAGCTAACAAATACTCATAATAACTATAGCCATTAATAACTATAGCCATTAATAATTATAGTCATTAATAATACCGAAAATGAAGCGGTGCCATTGGCACCGCATTTGTGTTAATTCATTATATTAGGCGTTTTATAGAGAAAAGAAGATTCCGGCGAGACAAGCACTCATTAAATTCGCAAGGGTACCTGCTAATACGGCTTTAAAGCCTAAGCTTGCCACATCAGAACGACGTTCTGGCGACATGACGCCAATAGAACCTAACTGAATGGCAATCGAGCCAATATTCGCGAAGCCGCAGAGCGCAAAAGTAATAATAATTTGGCTGTGTTCAGACAGTGTTGCTTGGTACTTAATAAAGTCGATGAACGCGACAAATTCGTTCATTACGACTTTCTGGCCGATAAATGAACCAGCTAGCATCATCTCACTTTGGTCGACGCCAATTAGCCATGCAATTGGGGCAAACACATAACCGAATAGCAGCTGCAACGTAATACCATCAGCACCAAATAGTTCTGCGATGGATTCAATAGCAGCGTTTGCCATTGCCACTACGCTGACAAATGCCACCAACATTGTGCCGACAGCCACCGCGACTTTAACGCCATTCATTGCGCCTGACGCAAGTGCATCAATGACGTTACTTTGATCGCCAGTGTCTAAATCGATTGATTGATGGTCCGCTGGGGTATGTTGTTCAGGGACAATGAGCTTCGCCATCATAAGAGAGCCAGGTGCCGCCATAAAGCTCGCAGCAATTAGGTATCTCAGCTCCACGCCCAGTCCGGCATAACCGCCTAAGACGCTGCCAGCCACCGACGCCATGCCACCCGCCATCACTGCGAATAGCTCTGAGCGAGTCATCGTCGCAAGAAATGGACGAATGAGTAGCGGTGACTCACCTTGAGAGAGGAAGATGTTACCTGTTGCGACCAGAGATTCGGCTTTGCTAGTCCCCAAAAATCGTTGGATAAGTCCACCTAAAACACGAATCACGACTTGCATAATACCAAGGTAATACAGAGCGGAGATGAGCGCGCTAATAACAATGATAATTGGCAGTACGCGAACAGCAAAGATAAACCCTTCAGTGGCGAGGTCGCCAAATAAAAATTGGATACCCACGTCAGAGAAACTCAGGACTTTTGCTACGCCACTACTCATCGCAGCAAGGATGTGTTGACCAAAAGGGATGTATAAGACAAAAGCGGCAAAGAGGACTTGCAGTAATAATGCGCGTAGAACGGTATTCCAGTTTATCGCTTTGCGGTTCTCTGAGAAGATAAAGCCGATGGCGATGAGAGACGCGATGCCAAACAACCCGAAAAGGATAGCGGTCATAGTGGAGATACCTCACGAGCCGTGAGTGTAAACAGCATTGGAGAAGAAGACCAAGACGTTAGCGTCGATGGTTGTGGAAACCAATCTTGACGATAGGAAAAGAAGTATTTGACCATTTTTTATACCTTTACAAGCTTTTAAAGTTGCAGCTGGTCCAATTCCTTGGGGTCGTTCACAGTTCCTTGGTGACGGCTTGTATTGGTGTATAACTGACGCGACTGCGTAGCAAACGGTGAGGCAGTATATAGAAAAAAATGAGACTTGCATCTCATTTTTATAGGGGGGAGACTTGTTCGATTAATTAATCACCAATCTACGCCTTTCAGTGCTTTAACTCCGGATTCAAAGGCGTGCTTGACATTTTTGACTTCAGAAACGGTATCAGCAAGCTCAATGAGAGTACGGTGAGCGCCGCGCCCCGTGATGATGACTGATTGCATCTTCGGGCGATTGGTTAGTGCTTCAACCACCTCATCTAAGTCTATGTAACCATAGCTGACCATGTAGGTTAGTTCATCAAACAAGACAACATCAATTGTTTCGTCTTTGAGCATGCGTTTGCATTCTTGCCAAACCAGTTGAGCTGCGACGGTGTCCGCTTCTTTATTCTGAGTTTCCCACGTAAAGCCTGTCGCCATCACTTGAAACTCAACCCCGAGCTTTTCTAGCAGGTTTCGTTCACCGTTTGCCCACGTCCCTTTAATGAACTGCGCCACCGCGGCTTTTTTATCGTGACCTACTGCTCGAGCAACCGTGCCAAAGCCTGAGGTCGATTTACCTTTTCCATTCCCCGTAATGACAAGCAGTAGCCCTTTTTCTTCCTGGGCGTTGGCAATTTTCTCATCGACGTTCGCTTTGACTTTTTGCTGGCGAGCTTTGTGCTTTAACTGTTTTTGTTCATCTGACAATGACATGGTTGATTCCTTTTATGAGCGACAGCTGATGTTTTATTCCATGATAAAGGAATATGAAAAGAAAAAAACAAGAGAATAAATAGGGATATAGGCGAGGGATTGGTGACATGGGCTTAGACAATATACCCACGGTAACGTGGGTATTTAATCAACAGTGTTTGTGGGCGTTGCTCATTGTTCTTGTTGTCTGCTGTTGTATTCTTCAAGGATAGCGACGAAGTCTTCAAAGCGACAAATCCAGTCGTCGCTATGGTGTCCGAGACAAAATGAATGGATGAGTTTTCGGCATCAATGAGTTCAAAGTTGCGTTCTTGTTCAAAGGTCCGAGCATCGGTTTTATCTCTAATATAAAGGATAAGATAGTGCGGCGTTGGACGCGGTTAATTCAAATGTTAATACGATTAAGTTTGAGCGATACTTTTCTTTCATCGTGTTATACGGGATTGGCAAAGTCTGATTTCTAGGAGTGGGATAAATGTGACACAAGTTTAAAAATTGAGTGACGTCAAAATTTAAAGCAGCACTATTTTGATGATATTGACGATTAAGCATTGTTTATATAATAGTCAGTATTATTAATACTAGTATATGAGAGTACCTAAAATACAAAGGAACACTATGAAACCATCAATTCTAGTTGTCTGCATGGGCAATATTTGTCGTTCTCCAACTGGTGAGGCGGTATTAAAATTCAGTGCTAATAGGCGAGAAATAGATCTGGAAGTAGATTCTGCAGGTACGATTGGATTTCATGAAGGCGCGTCGCCAGACCCAAGAGCGCAACAAGCCGCCGAGGCTCGCGGTTATAGTTTCTCAGGTATGTCAGCTAGGCAGGTAACCGATGCGGACTTTTATCGTTTTGATATGATTTTAGCCGCCGACGAAGATAACCTAAGCGATCTAAAACTAAGATGTCCTGAACATCTTCAAAGTAAATTGTCGCTTTTCTTGAGTCATGGGGGAGCGTCGGAAACAGAGATACCGGATCCCTATTATGGTGGTGAACAGGGCTTTGAACGGGTGCTAGATTTAATCGAAGAGGCCGCAGAGCGGGTATTGGACGAAGTGGAGCGAGTCGTCAGTAAATGAAAAAGGTGAGCGCTGTTCATGCCCATCGCCCTTAGCTTGGTGAACAGCGACTCGATGTATGTTTGAAATGTAGTAAGCGATGAGTGTGTCGACTACTTACTCATTTCACCACGCAAAACTTCCGACATTTGCGTTTTAATCTGTTCATACGACAGGTTTTGGCTCAATAGATAATGTAGCTTCGCAAGTGCTGCTTCTGGCGTCATATCGTAGCCGCTAATGACGCCTGAATCTGCCAGCGCACATCCTGTTGCGTAACCACCCATATTCACTTTACCGGCTAAACATTGTGTTAAATTGACCACAATGACGCCACGCTCTGAGGCTTCTTTTAAATGCGCTAAAAGGGTTGGGTTTTGTGGGGCGTTACCAACACCAAACGTCAGCAAAATCATCGCATTCACGGGCTGTAGTAGCGTGTTACGAATGACTTCATGTGAAATGCCAGGATACATGGTGATCACGCCAATGGGTTGAGGTGTGATGTCATGAACTCGGAACTCACCGTCTGCGGGTTTATTAATTTCTACGCCATTACTGAGCTGAATATTAATGCCCGCCTCAAGTAAAGAAGGCAGATTTGGCGAGGTGAACGCGTTAAAGCCATCAGCGTGTGACTTTGTACTGCGGTTACCGCGCATTAGTTGGTTGTTGAAGAACAATGTCACTTCGTTGATCGGATAGTTGGCGGCAATATGCAGCGCATTCAGCAAGTTGGCTTGGCCATCTGAACGAAGCTCCGCCAGAGGGATCTGCGAACCGGTAACAATAACGGGTTTACCCAGGTTCTCCAACATAAATGACAGCGCTGATGCGGTATACGCCATGGTATCGGTGCCGTGCAGAATTACAAAGCCATCGTACTTGTCGTAGTTGTCACGAATATCGTCAGCGATCTGTTGCCAATCCGCAGGTGTCATGTCTGAAGAGTCAATCAAAGGATCGTATTCATGGATAGTAAATTCAGGCATTTCTGAACGGTGAAACTCAGGCATGCTAGCTAATTGCTTTTCCATGAAGCCTGCCACTGGGATATAACCATGGTTGGATTTCTTCATTCCGATGGTTCCGCCAGTATAGGCGATGTAGATGTGCTTTCTTGTCATGACAGACATTACTTTCGTGATTTGAACAGGTAGCGGGATTATAGCGGAAACAAACAAAAGAGCCACCGAAATGGCGGCTCTTTGGGGTTTAATTAAGTCGTTATATCTATTTAATTAAACTTACTCAACATTACAGGTTAGGCATAAAACGTACTGACCTTTAGGGTCATTGAAACTCTCTACTAGTGAGGCCTGTTGCTGAATTTGTGCGGCGGCGGGTTGCAAGCTAGCAGGGATCCAAGTTGACATGTCGTAGCCAAGTGACACTTTCACTTGCTGCATCATTTCTTGCATAAATTGTTGTGCAGGACTAAGCGGCTCTTCCACCCAATACACATCATAAGTGTCTAGGTTAGCTAACTCTGCAGCAACCGTAATCGCATCGTCAAAGTCGCCGATTTGGTCAACAAGCCCACGGTCTAGTGCATCTTGTCCTGTCCAAACTCGACCTTGCGCGACGTTGTCTACACCATCAACGGTCATATCGCGGTTATTCGCGACCAAAGTGATGAAGCGTTTATAGCCATTTTCAATGCCCATTTGGAATGCGGCAGACGCGCCTTCGGTTAACCCTGTTGTCACTCCGACACCAGAAAATGGCGATGTTCCTACGCCATCGGTATTGATACCGATGTTATTGAGTCCTTTTTCAAAGGTAGTAACAACACTAAATATACCAATAGAGCCGGTAATCGTTGTAGGTTGTGCAATGATTTTGTCGGCGCTCATTGAAATCCAATAACCACCAGAAGCGGCGAGACTAGACATAGAAACCACGACGGGTTTGCCTGCCTGTTGTAGCGCCTCGACTTCATTACGAATCACTTCTGAGGCAAAAGCGCTACCCCCAGGGCTATCCACTCGCAGCACAACCGATTTCACCGTGTCATCTTCTCGTGCTTGTTTTAGTAAGCCCGCAACAGTATCACCACCAATGGTTCCTCTAGGCTGTTCGCCATCCATAATGGTACCGCTAGCTACGACAACAGCAACGCTATCTTGTGGCGGTTGAACATCAAATGGAAGCGTCATTTGGTAGTCATAGTAGCCAATGGCATTAAAGCCGCCATCACCATCACTACCAAAAGCATCGATCATGGCTTGATTGACTTGCTGCTTTGTAGCCAGTTCGTCTACCAACCCGAGCTTTTTAGAAAGTGCGGCTAGATCACCATCGACTGATTTCAACTCGGCTAGGAAGGTATCCATAGTAGGAGTAAGTACATCCGTCGCCAGCTCTCTGTTGGTCGCGACATCGTCAACATACGCATCCCATAGCTGAGAAACCCAGCGAGTGGCTGACTCTTTTGCTGCCGCTGACATATCGTCACGTAAAAAAGGTTCTACGGCTGATTTGTAGGTTCCTACACGGAAAACATGTGTCGTCACATCGAGCTTTTCAAGTAAGGTCTTGTAGTACATAGAGTAAGCACTATAGCCTTTGATAAGCACTGCGCCATCGGGAGCTAGGTAAACTTTATCCGCATAACTGGCTAAGTAATACTGGCTCTGATTGTAAAAAGAACCGTATGCGAGCACAGGCTTACCCGTCGCCTTAAATTCATTAATAGCTTTAGCAATGTAGCGCAATTTAGTTAGGCTAGTTTCAGGCATATCGCGCAGAGAGAGAACCAGTCCAGTGACATGGTCATCCGTTGATGCATGTCGAATTGTGTCAACAATATCAAACAACACATTCTCTTTCGGCATGTCTTTGCCAAACAAGGAGCCCGTCACTGAGTCCATTGGGTTAACATAACTGCTTTGCTCAACGATTGGACCTGCAATGTTAAGCACTAACGCCGACTCTTTTTTTACCGGCGGTGTACTGGAATCAACTTGAGTAAAGCCGAAGTACAGCATCGCAATGACGGCAAAGAAGATCAGGTTCACAATCGCCAATCTGGTAAAGTTAATGACTTTCCAGATCCCCTTGAAGACTAAACCAATAAAGCGCACTATTTTTTTCATCATCTCTCCACATCACACGAGGTGAGTGTTTGTATCCCTAAATGTCTACTCTAAGTCTAGTGTTACGACCATGAATAAGCTGTATGAATATTGTAATTGTACGTGAATGTGACGACTTTCACCCAAACAAAACGCATCGTCATAAAAACTAAAGACTTATCATCATCGATGAAGTTCAAATAATCAAAAATTATTTTGCTTAATGTTGTAAAAATGTAAACGGTAGTTTGATTTATTAACGTCAGTGTAATAATCTGGTCAGACCACAATTATAAAAGCAAAGTGAAGTCTGCCATGTACCCAAATCTATTAAAACCGCTCGACTTAGGATTCACTCAACTGCGAAATCGCGTCTTGATGGGCTCAATGCACACAGGTCTCGAAGAGCACAAAGAAGGTTTGCAAAAGCTCGCCGCGTTCTATGAAGAGCGAGCCAAAGGTGGGGTTGGACTGATAGTTACGGGCGGGTTTTCACCGAATCTACGTGGTCGCCTTGCACCATTCGCGGCTGAATTTAGTAAGCCCAAGCATGCAAAAGCTCACAAAGTCGTGACAGAAGCGGTACATAAACATGGCGGCAAGATTGCGTTGCAAATTCTGCATGCAGGTCGCTATGGCTATCATCCTTTTACGCAAAGTGCCTCGAAAATCAAATCACCGATTTCTCCTTTTACACCAAGTGAAATCAGTAGTCGTCAAATCTGGAAAACCATTGATGCTTACGCTAACAGCGCTGCTCTGGCGCAAAGCGCTGGCTACGATGGTGTGGAGATTATGGGCTCTGAAGGCTATTTCATTAACCAGTTTATCTGTAAGCGGACGAATGTACGCTATGACGAGTGGGGTGGTAGTTATGAAAATCGCATCCGCTTAGCGGTAGAAGTGGTTAAGGCTGTACGAGCGGCAGTGGGTGAAGAATTTATTATCATTTTCCGCTTGTCGATGCTTGATTTGGTCGAACAAGGCAGTACGTTTGATGAAGTTATTCAGCTTGGAAAAGCGCTCGAAGAAGCTGGTGTCACCATTATTAATAGTGGTATTGGTTGGCATGAAGCAAAAGTGCCTACCATTGCGACACAGGTTCCAAGAGCCGCGTTTACTTGGGTGACGGAGAAAGTACGCCCTCACTTAAAAGTGCCTGTCATCACAACCAACCGTATAAATACGCCAGAAGAAGCGGAGCGTGTGCTGGCCGCAGGGCATGCTGATATGGTATCGATGGCGAGACCGTTTTTGGCGGATCCGAATTTTGTTAAAAAGGCTGAGCAGAACCAATCGCAGCTGATCAATACCTGTATTGGTTGTAATCAGGCTTGTTTGGACAATGCTTTTAAAGGGAAGCGCGCAACGTGTTTGGTCAACCCACAGGCGTGTTACGAAACCGAATTAGTGGTAGGCAATGCGCCTACTTCAAAAAACATTGCGGTTGTGGGCGCAGGTCCTGCAGGCCTTGCTTGCGCCACAATGTTGGCAGAAAAAGGACATTCCGTTGATTTGTTTGAAAAGAGTGACCGTATTGGCGGGCAGTTCCGCTTAGCGATGCAGATACCAGGCAAAGAGGAGTTCCGTGAAACCATTCGTTATTTTGCTAACCGAATAGAGCAAACCGGGGTGAAATTGCATTTAGAAACGGAAGCCAACGCTGATTTACTCAAAGAATATGACGAAGTGGTCATGGCTTCTGGGGTGAAACCGAGAATGCCAAAAATGGAAGGTATTGATCATCCTGAAAAAGTCATTGATTACCAAACTCTGATTCGCGACAAAGTCTACGCGGGTGAAAATGTGGCGATTATGGGCGCTGGTGGTATTGGTGTTGATATCGCTTCAATGTTGACAGAGCCAGTCGGTCACACTTTAGATGATTGGTTGCATGAATGGGGAGTAGACACTCAAGTTGAACACCCTGGCGGCTTGTATCCTTTCCCCGACACCGTATCTGACATCAATGTTTGGGTTATGCAGCGTAAACCTGGTCGAGTGGGTAAAGGACCAGGAAAAACAACGGGTTGGATCCATAAGAAAACTCTCGAGAAGCGTGGTGTAAACCTACTAGCAAGTGTCGCTTATGAAAAAATTGACGATGAAGGGCTACACATTACCGTCAAAGGTGAAAACAAGCTGATTCCAGCAGATAAAATCATTGTATGTGCCGGTCAAGAGTCGGTTAAACCCTTTGAAGAACAGTGGCCTGACTTTGGTGATAAGCTTCATGTGATTGGTGGTGCCGATTATGCGGGTGAATTGGACGCCGTACGAGCCATCCGTCAAGGGGTAGAACTGGCAGCGAAACTGTAACGTTCGAGTATGTGATAATCGTTATCAATAGTGATGTTAACTCGTTGACTATTTGTTATTATTAATCGATATGAAATGAATAACATTATCATCAAGGATGTCTTATGGACGCTTTAGAATTGCTGCTTAACCGACGCTCGATTGCTCGATTGAGCGATCCGGCTCCAGAAGGAGCGGCATTAGAGAACATCATCAAAGCGGGGCTTAGAGCTCCGGATCATGGCGGGCTAACCCCTTGGCGTTTTGTTCTTGCTCAAGGAGACAGTCGGGCCAAGTTGGCGAAGATTTTAGAAGACGCCGCAGTGAAGGCTGGTCGTGAAAATGCAGTGATTGAGAAGGCGAAAACCGCCCCTTTTCGCGCTCCGCTTGTTATTACTGTTATTGCCAATGTCACGGAACATGAGAAAGTCCCGGCTTTTGAACAACACCTTTCTGCTGGTTGTGCAGTACAAGCCATGCAGATGGCTGCAGTAGCACAGGGGTTTCAAGCATTTTGGCGTTCAGGAAAGTGGATGTTTGACGATCATGTTCGACAAGCATTCAATGTTAAAGGGCAGGACCAGATTGTTGGGTTTCTTTATGTCGGCACACCTGGTTGCACGCCAATGAAAACCCCAGAACGTGACCTTTCCAAGTTCGTTGAGTTTCTTTAACTGTCTATCTATACAGTTTTTCTTGATTAATAAAGGTAAGCTTAGTTAAGCTTACCTTTTCTTTTACCAGTATATTTCTTATGACACGTCTATTTATTGCAGAGAAACCCAGTTTAGGTCGCGCAATTGCAGCGGCTTTGCCTAATCCCCAGAAAAAAGGCGAGGGCTTTATTCAGTGCGGTAATGGTGACGTAGTAACGTGGTGTATCGGGCACCTACTCGAACAAGTCGAGCCAGATGTTTACGACGACCGATACAAAAAATGGAATATGCTCGACCTGCCTATTATTCCTGAGCAATGGCAATTGCGGCCAAGAAAGTCAGCCGCCAAACAACTCGCCGTGGTTAAAAAACTGGTCAAGCAAGCGGATTCATTAGTTAATGCCGGTGACCCAGATCGAGAAGGGCAATTGCTTGTTGATGAGGTGATCGATTACTGCAAGGTTAGCAAAGCGAAAAAAGCGGATGCGCAGAGACTATTGATTAGTGATTTGAACTTACCTGCGGTTAAAAAAGCCATTGGCGCTATGCGCATGAATAAAGAGTTTGTGCCGCTGTCGGTGTCAGCGTTAGCGCGTTCGAGAGCTGACTGGCTGTATGGGATGAATATGTCTCGAGCGTATACTTTGCTTGGCCAAAAAGCAGGCTATCAAGGCGTCTTGTCTGTAGGACGTGTGCAAACGCCAGTATTAGGGCTGGTGGTTCGCCGGGATGACGAAATTGCTAACTTTATCCCTAAAGACTACTTTACTCTGCATGCATTAATCCCTTTTCAAGACAGCCAAGACTCGTTTGATATTCGCGCTCGCTGGAAACCAAGTGAAGCGTGTAAGCCATGGCAGGATGAAGAAGGGCGGGTATTGAACCGTAAATTGGTCGAAAATGTCGCTAATCGTATCCAAGGCCAACCAGCAAAAGTGGTGAAGTCTGAACACAAATCAACTAAGCAAAATGCACCGTTACCCTTTTCCTTATCAGCATTACAAATTGATGCGGCAAAACGTTATAACATGAGTGCGCAACAAGTGTTGGATGTCTGCCAGGCGTTGTATGAAAAACACAAATTGATCACCTACCCACGTTCTGATTGTCGCTACTTACCTACCGATCATTTCTACCAAGCTAACGATGTGTTGGCTGCAATTAAAAACAACAGCAAAGCTTACGCCAGCAGTGTCGATGGCGCGGACAGCAGTCGAAAGTCCAAGGCATGGAATAACAGTAAAGTCGATGCCCACCATGCCATCATTCCGACGCCGAAAAAGACGAGCAGTGTGCTTTCCAGTTATGAAGAAAACGTTTATGGCTTGATTGCCCGTCAGTATGTGATGCAATTTTATCCGCCAGCCGTTTATGCAGAAGCGATGCTTGAGTTTGATATTCAAGGCGGTCATTTTGTTTCCAAAGGAAAGCGCCTTCAAGAACCTGGGTGGAGAGTGTTACTCGGCAAGCAATCGGATGACAAAGAAGACGGCGTCGATGCGGTGCCACCACTGCCGGTTGGAACAGAACTTATCTGCAGAGAAGGGCAAATCTTAGAGAAAAAAACTGAACCACCTAGGCACTTTACTGAGGCCACTTTGTTGCAAGCGATGACAGGAATCGGCCGGTTTGTTGTGGATCCTTCTTTGAAGAAAATTCTTAAAGAAACCGATGGTATCGGCACGGAAGCAACAAGAGCCGGTATTTTAGATACGCTATTCAAAAGGCAGTTACTCAAAAGGGAAGGGAAGTCAGTCCTCGGTTCTCCTGCTGGTAGAGGGTTGGTGTATGCCCTACCTGATGAGTCAACTTACCCTGATATGACCGCACATTGGGAACACCAGTTACAAGGCATGGCAGAGAGAACGCATTCCTATTCGCCGTTTATGTCCGGCTTAACGGAAAAAATGGATCAGTTGATGCAGCGTGTGAAAGAAGGGCCAGTGCCAGAGTCACTAAGAAATCTACCTAAAGTCGAAAGGCCCGCTTATAAGAAGCGCCGTAAAGCGACCACGAGAAAAAAAGCGAAGTAACGGTATGACTTCGCTTATTGCTCCGTTATTTGTAGGGTGACCTAAAACTATTTGAATCACAGTGTGAAGGTTATCAAGGCTATCAAGGTTATCAAGGTTACCAAGGTAACGGGTTACCATCAAAGTTGAGAAATCGCCCAGAGTCAGTGGTTTGTGCCGATTGAATAACAGAAAACAGCCCTTGAGCGGAGGTTTGCGTTGAAATCAGAGCATTGGGCCCGCCCATCGCAGTTTGCACCCAACCGGGATGCAGTGCCAATACGGTAAACCCCTGACTGACTAGGTCGTTGCTTAGGCTTTTGACTACCGAATTGAGCGCTGCTTTTGATGAGCGATAGATATAGCCACCACCTGACGTATTTTCCGTCATGCTGCCCACTTTGGATGATAAACAGATGATTTTTTTAACCGAAGAGGCTTGCAGCTTAGGATAGAGCAACTCGACTAGTCTAAGAGGCGCGATGGTGTTGACTTCAAGAACGCGACGCCATTCCTCGGGGTCAGTATGCCCAAGTCCAACTTTGTTTGTTGTGTCTTTTTTGGGACCATAATAGCCGGCATTGTTGATGACGATATCTATCGTAGGGAGTCCATCAGCAAAGGTGGCTACATCGTTGTATTGAGTGACATCTAACCGATGCAGTTGTAAGCTTTGTTGCTCTTGCGCAAGGTGCAATAACTCTTGTGATGTGGATTCGGAACGATAGGTGGCGTGTACTTGGTAGCCTTGTGCGACAAATTGCTTGGTCAGCGCCAAGCCTATCCCTCTATTTGCACCTGTAATGAGTACGGTTTTCATCTGCTTCTCCTAGCGTTAAGATATGACTATTACTTTGTAGCTAACTAACGATGCCGAACATGCCAGTTCCTTTAATTTATCATCATATCTATTCTGACTTACCACTACCAGAAGGGCATCGATATCCAATTAATAAGTATCGCTTGTTATACCAAGAGATTGAATCGTGTTATTTACGAGAAGACGCCTCATCCTTTGAGTTATTCGAGCCAATAGCGCTCAATGCAAGCCAGTTAATTAAAGTGCATTGCCCTGTTTACGTTGACGCATTATTGCAGGGAACGCTTCCAGCGGCAAAAATGCGCCGTATTGGCTTTCCATGGAGTCAGGCTTTGATTGACCGTACCTTAACGTCGGCTGGTGGAACATGCTTAACGGTTGAAAAAGCATTGGAGTACGGTGTCGCGATTCATCTTAGTGGCGGATATCATCATGCACACTATGATTATGGAAGCGGTTTTTGCTTAGTCAACGACCTAGCGTTAGCAGCCCAGCATGCATTAAACGCTGGAGCAGAAAAAGTACTGATTATTGATAGTGATGTCCATCATGGAGACGGCACGGCGACGCTGATGGCAGATAACGCACAGGTCGTGACCTTGTCTTTTCACTGTGAGAAAAACTTCCCAGCACGTAAGCCAGCCTCTGATTTAGATGTCCCTTTGATAAAGGGTCTTGGTGATCAGGCATTTTTAGCGACCTTTGGAGAAGTCGTCGACCTAGCATTGCGACTGCATAATCCAGATTTTATTATTTACGATGCGGGTGTTGATATTCATATTGATGATGAGCTTGGGTATTTGAGTGTCACAACAGAAGGTATTGCGAAACGTGATGAGTGGTTACTAACTCGTTGCCTAGAAGCGCATATCCCCGTTGCCTGTGTGATTGGGGGTGGCTACCGCAGCCAACATAGCGACTTAATTCCAATTCATATGAATCTAATCAATGCGGCTAAAAGCATTTGGGGACACAAGGGATGAAACATCGTATTCGCGCAGCAGGCATTGCCATCAACAAAAATAAAGTTCTATTGCTCCGAGTAAAAGATCCTTATTCAGGCGAATATTGGATACCGCCAGGAGGTGGTCTGGAAAGCACGGATCAAAGCAGTAAGCATGCCCTCATTAGAGAGTATAAAGAAGAAACAGGGTTGGATGTCGATGTAGGTGAGTTGCTTTTCATCCGAGAGTTTCTTGAAACCTCACGTGATACTTATCATGTTGAGTTGTTTTATCAGATTCGCCGTTGGGAGGGTGAGTTGAGTTTATCAAACTTAGATGGTCTCAATGACCAGTCTTATATCCATGTGGTTGAATGGGTGCCGTTGTCTAAGCTAGCGTCGTTGAAAACCTTCCCAAATGATATACATGAGAAAATTTTGCCCATGATTGAACAACAGCTTCATTCTTATCACCTTGGCAGTTTTGTTCAAGGGTGTGATGATGGAGTGAATCGACTGGATTAAGTGAGAAGAGGGCGCTATTATGCTTCGCTTCATAATATAGACGAGTACCGCTGCGATGAACCGTAAGAAAAAGATCAACCAAATACATAAAGCTAGAATGAAAAAAGCCAACGCAAAGAAGCATACTAGCAATAAGCCTCGTTATATTTCTAAAGCTGACCGCGCAAAAATGGAAGCGGAACAAGCAGCACTAGACGCAGCGCAAGCTGAAGGCTCTCAAGTGCAAGGAACAACGGAACAAGGCGTGACTGCTGTTGAACAGGATAGTACGGCTGAGTCATAACGAACAATGCGTTACCCTGCTAGTAGGCTTTATGATGATGCCTATAGCCTGCTTACTGCTTACTGCTTACTGCTTACTGCTTCCGCTAACTGAGTGTCATTTAGCTTGTGGGGCAGCCCCGACTAATTCTGTAGTTGTTAGCAGTCAATCTCTTTTGTTTCAACCTCGTCAATACTAGCGCATTATTGCTCAGCTCTATGCTGAGCAATAAATATCGAGGCCTCTTCTATGAGTTCGGTTACGTCCGCTGCTTTAGTTTCTTAACGGCTTACAAAAAGCCGCTTTTCTTTGTCGGCATCCATCTGTACTAAGGTTATGAACATAACGAGCGGTATGGACGAACACGTTATCAAAAGTAATGACTTTGGTGTTTGCACTCTGTGTGGAGATTAACGCATCAGGAAGGCGATAATAAGTGGGGCTAACCGATCTAAGTAGGGCTAACCTATCATTGATGGATGAGAGGTAGGAACGAATACTGGCCAACAAGTATGAAGCGAACTGGGGGACAAAAAGAGATGACCCTGAGACAACTTCATCGCAATGGACGGTGTGGTAGGCATTAAACGGTTGTATCTGGCAGAGGCTGTTTTGATTGTTTTACGGTGAGTTGTCTAAATTAAAAATACGCCAGAAAGCAAAAAGCCCGCTGAATTTCAGCGGGCTTTTCTAATGTGGCGGAGGGATAGGGATTTGAACCCAATCGCTCGGAGCTTAATCTTTGTAAGCCTTTGTTTTATCAGGGTAATTCACGTCTTTAACTGCAAATCTTAAAACGTATGGGATAGTCACCTGACTGACTATGAGTCTTACATTTGTATCACTTTAAGTCAAGTTTTCTGTTTGAAATTTAAGCTGCAAGGTTGATGTTAAATCTGGGACCGTGAATACTAGTAGAGTATGTACAACAGGGAGGTTGATGATGGGAATCGGGGGTGATATTACTTCTGAGCAGCGCTCAACAGCACTTAAGGCGGGTTTGAGAATTCTAGATAAGTGGCAATTCAGTGACATTGAGAAGCTACGTTGCTAGATCTGGATTATAATCGAGATGATAGTGACGTTAGTGAAGATACACTTGAGAGAATCAGCTATATCCTCGGTATTCACAAAGCGTTACGGCAGACTTTTGGAAGTGATGAAACTATCTATAATTGGATACGTAAACCCAATACTCATCCAACTTTGTCTAATGCTTCGGCTATTGAGTACATGTGGCAGGGGGGGTTGAGTTATCAAAGGTTGCTAGGATTATTATCGGCTATAGCGTACAGTGAAGTAACACCAGATACTACATATAAAAGCCACCAGAAGAATGGTGGCTTTTTAGACTTACATTAAACTATTATTTTGGAAATTTTGAAAGTTCTTCAGTTAAAGCTTTATATAGATTTTCTGAAGCTTGTTTAGCTGAAAAATCGACATCAGATTTATAATCACTATACTCAGCATTACCTTCCGATTTGATAAGTTTAGACCAAACCACTTCTTTCTTTTCGTTCAATGCTTCCATCTTTAACGTAATAGAAAATTTTGTAGGAGGCCAATGTAAGGCGCTACTAGAATATGAAGTTGTTTCGATAGTTGGTGTGAATATATATCTTATATTCGCTAGGTCTTTATCATTATCTAGAGATTTTATATAACTTACATCTGCGAAATGCAAAGACAAAGCGCTGTAAATAACAGAGTTAAGATCTTTATATGGGCTGTAGGTGACAGAATCACCTCCACCAGCAGGCGATGTAACTACAGTTTCCCTTTTTTCTGTAGATAGGTAATAAGCTACAGGCTCATCGCTTTGTATAAATTCTTTGGTTTCATGGTTTATAATTTCAATGTCACCATAATCAGGAGTTAGGTTTATATTGTGAGAGCAGCCTGACATTATAACTGTGATGCAAAATATTGATATTATTGATGTAAGTCTCATTTGTTTTTTCCATTACCAAATAACAACGGGAATTCTGGGTGGGTTATGATCTTTGTTATTAGTTCTTGAACTGTTGGCGCAAAAGCCTTTGGCATGTTATCACCACACGCTAGTCCACCAACGAAACTTGCGTTGTAATTGCGCTTATGAACTACAGAGAAAGAATCACCATTACTATTTGAAATCGTCATATCAAATAACCAATATGCAGAGGAGCCAATTGATGAAGAAGCATCTGTTCTGTTCAAGTGACCGTGAATTACCACATCAGACTCTTTATCATACATGTTTGCTATCTTCAGTTCTTTCACCAAGGAATTTTGGATGTATTCTTCGAACATCTCTTTTTTAGGAGTTTCAACATTATTAGCAGCTCGACAGTAAATACCATATTCTTTATTAGTTGAAGTAAATTCTTTAACGTCAAATTTAATATTTATTTTTTTTAATGTTTGAGTATTTTCAAGATCTGGTTGATAAGTTTGAACAGGAACAGCACACCCTGTTAATAGAAGTGTAGAAGTAACTAAGCCTAAGATAAGTGAATTTTTAAACATTTGTATTGTCCTTAAATGGTGCAGGTATATTGCAAGGGGATAATGAAAGTGTCTCGAATGTCGATATGGCTAGCCCGTGATTAGGTGTAATACAAGCAGTCATATCGAAGACGGTTTATATTTTAGAAGTAATACTCGGCTCCTAGCGTAGCCATAAATGATGAGTCATTTATGTCAATATCTCCATATGTGGTTTTAATTGGAGTCCACACTCTGTACTGTACATCGACACCTGCACTTATTTTAAAGCTATCTGTAACATAGTATCCTAAACCAGCGCCGACTTTACCACCAATTGCTGTTGCGCTGCTATCAGAATAACCTGTAACGCTCATGGTGCCAACTCCCAGGCTACCTCTAATATATGGAGCTAGCCCATTGCTGAATGGAAATTCTTTATTGTAGCCTAAGCTTAAGTAATGAAGAGGGTTATTGTTAACGTCGTATATTCCGATATCAAAATTTTCATTCTGATATGCTATAAACCATTGACCATTGTTACTCTTGTTAAAACCCAAACGTAAGCCAAAAGCATTGCTGTTATTAGATTCAGTGTATGATTGGCCACCTAATTCTCTTGTGAAGGAGTTTGAGCTATTAATATAGTCTATAGCTAATGACATTTTATTATTAGACGTATCTTCACTCTCTGAAGCATAAGCACCAAGTGAACAAAATAATGTAGCGAGTATAATTTTTTTCATTTAAATCCGTTTTATAATTTTTAGTTGATGTTTTCATCAGCGGGAAATTATGAACTAAACCAGATGTTCAGTATAATATGACAAAAAAATCAAAACGACCCCATTTATCTGACGGGCGAATGTTTTGGTGGTAAATAATTGAAAAATAGTCTTAACCCCTTTTTGTTTGTGGCTAATCATGTTGAAATTATTTGGTTAAAATACACATATTTGTGACGTACTTCACGGTTGGTTGTTATAGCTAAGGGGAAATAGCAAATTTGTTCCGCTGATATTTTCTATACTAAGGAACATGCCCCCTGTGTCGTGCTAGTGAACAAATGATATGGCAAATATTCGACCCTAGGCATCATCGTGATACCAAGGCAAACGCACAATCAGTAGGAAGCACCTCAGTTGTAAGATAGACCCGTAGCAAATCCTTATTGAACACTGTTAGTATATATTTAGGAAGTTTTGACAATATTAGCTTTAGCTTTGGTTGTGTGACTTTAGGTGCTGAAGATGTAGGTTTATATCGGTTCCGACACGTTTAATGAGATGGTTGGTGGCGAGAATAAACATACCTACTTTAAGTATTGATGCCCTGCATTGTTAGCGCGATACGTTGGAAAAAGTTGCAGAGAAAAAGGCTCACGTGGTTGTTCAAGTGAAGAACAACCAGCCTAAACTAAGGGCGGCTGTTGTGGATCAATTTCAAGCTGTCTTTGATGCAGGAAAAGAGAAGATAGTTAGTGAAATCAAAGATAAGCACCATGTTCGCATCGAAGAACGATACGTATTCCAGTTAAAGGCCAAGTTACCTAAAGAGCTTGCTGATAAGTCGCCGACGGTATGAAGCATCATCGCGGTGGAACGGCATCGAGTGATCAATGGAAAAGGCAGCGTAGAGACGTCATACTACATAAGGTCTATGTCGCCGAATCACAAAATGTTAGGCCACTATATTCGTCAGTACTGGCGTATTGAAAACAGCCAGAATTACGTTTTAGATGTTGTTTTTAAAGAAGATAGCTCACGGATCACGTTAGATGGCGCAGTAGAAAACATAGCGTTGTTTAGACGCTTTGTGATGAACATGCTGAAACAGTGTGATTGTGGTGCGCCAAGCCAAAAAGTGAAGTTGAAGAAAGCGGGTTGGAACGACGATTACAGGGCTCGAGTCTTCTTTGGGTTATAAGTTAATCAAAGTGTGCTCGCGCCCTGATACTCATCCAACATTGTCAGGGACTCCAGCCATAGATTTCATGAAGCATCGGGGCAACTGTGGATTATCGACGGTGATGAATCTTGCTGTCGATTTCTCATCTTAGAGTTGTGATAAGAGTGACGTAATTCCTCATTAATTAGACCCAAGATGGGGTAAAGTCCAAGCCGAAATCTATGGTAGCGTAGCCTGAGAGAAGAAATCAAACTCCTGAGTCTTAGAAATAATTCAACTGTTAAGGGTTTCTAACTCTAGTTTTTGACCTACGGTAGTTGGTTATCAATACAACTAACATTCAGTTAACGCGGGGGCGTGTAAAAATTAACGTGTCGTGTGAGTGAACGGTATACAAGCAAGTTTTAATAGTGATTAGCGTCACAATTTGACTTGTGCTTAACAAAAAAATACCAGCGTAATTCTAATCAATTACACAAAAAGACAAGCATAATCAGATGGTTTGAGTTTATTCATAGCTTTGGTGGATGTGTTGCTTGGTGTTATTTCCTGTCCTTAATTGTTATTGGGGGAGTTATATTGTTATAGTGTCAAATATCAGAATGCTTTAAATAAAATGCAAGAAGTGGAGCTAGGGTTTATTAGCTTGGATCTTTGATGTAGAAACTATTGAGCTTTTAAGCTTCATTAACGCACTGGTAAATTGATGAGCAAAGTATGCAACCGACACTACACTACTCACAAGCATCTGAAAATATTTTATTTAATTATTAAGTTTAAGGATAATCTTAACATGAACTATAAACTCGCTATTGCTGCGCTGTCTATTGCTGTGTCTTCAGGGTGCTCAAGTATCGTTTCTGAATCTCAATATCCTGTTTCTATCGATTCTAGTCCATCAGGTGCTAGCTATGAAATAACAAATGAAGATGGTTTAATTGTACATAGTGGTACAACGCCTTCTTCAACAACATTGAAAGCAGGCTCAGGATTTTTTGACGGCGAGACATATACGATTAAAATCATTAAAAAGGGCTATTATGATAAGTCCTATACAGTAGATAGTTCAGTGGATGGTTGGTACTTCGGTAATATATTATTTGGAGGTATTATTGGAATGTTAATTGTTGACCCAGCTACTGGGGCCATGTTTAGCTTACCTGAATCTATAATGATTGATATGAACTCTGACGATTCAATTAATGATGATAAAGAACTTAAGATTACATCAATTAATGAGTTAACTGATGAGCAAAAGAAAAAGTTAGTTAGGCTTTAATTGGTTAACCTACCAATGTTGCTGGCTAGTATATTGCATTGATTTTTGATTGTAATTAAAATGTAGCCTGTTCAGGCCGCTCTATAATATCTTATAGCTTGAAAGCCTAGTTATTATTGGTGAATGCTCGATAAAGTGTAGTGGCTCAATGTTATTAGCCACTACATTAACTTTGGAGCAGGCTAGTGATCTAAACTCCTATCACGTCGGTTAGGTTGCTCATGGTTAGCCTGCTCCAACGCAGCATCCACGATCTGCCTGAAAGAATGATGCATGTCGCTTGATAGCTTCTCTGCAATAGCGTCAGTAAAGCGTCTGGCTGAGCTGTCAAACTTCTTATCCTTAGCTAACATTAGCATATAAGCATCTACAATCATTGAAACAGCGATGCGATTACTATCTTCATTCATCATTCTTAACTCGCGCTCTCGTTTCTCTAGTTGATGCTCTACATGCTCGAGTTCATCTTTTCTTTGTTCCAAGCCTCTGTCGATGCTCAAATACTGGTTAGCCAAGTATTCTGTATCGCGTCTAAGTTCCTCGATTTCTTGTTCTTTACCTTGAAGCTCAGAGTGCTTTTCGCGGAGTTGCTCTTCAAAGTGGAGTATGTTGTTTATCACATCATCCATACTGTAGTGGGTCAGTAAATTTGGCCACACAATTAGATAAGGAAAAGTAAGTCAAATATCGCTTTGGTGAAGTGTGTGTCAAATCAGTTGAAACTAGCAATGGGGCAATTTAGAGCTTGGCTAACTAGCGGGGTAGTGCATACTGGCTTTAACCAAAGTCAGTATGCACCGCACTTCAATCTCTGTTATTTCGTTTACTGAGTTGCTGTACATGCTTTTGGGGTCGTATTCGGTTGAGAGTGCGATCCAAAGTGCTTTTTGGTGTGCTGGCGGTGCGCGTCTCAGAGTCGATTAACTTCTTAGTTAGTTTCATTTTCAGTTCTGGTTTAGAAACTAAGATGTCAAAAGCTCTAGCAAGTTTGAGATAGATGTGTCGCTGTCTTTCTGCAATGTTTTCAGCATGCTCAAGCGATGCTCCAACTTCTTGATTTGCTGTCGAGTGGATACGGATACTTCGTTTGATGTCGTCGATAGTTGTTCTAAGGTTTGTATTGAGTCTCGGTATTCCTTTTGAATCAATTGATGGGTCTGAACGATATCTGTCAATATTGTCTTTCGTTCTTTCTGATATTCCGCTGTGATTTGTTTGATCATGTTGAGGTAGTATTCGTTCTGTGCTTTCACTAAGCCAAGCAATTGCTCGTTCGAAATCTGCTGATCTTTCGTCAATGTAGTGAGTTCTTTTGCTAACTGTTTCTCTATGTGATTCATATTGTTTTTCTTTTTTTAGTAAATGAATAAGGTCTTTAATGAGTTTTAGCTGTCTATCGTGTTGTGATTTCTGTGCTTCGAGTGCAATTTGTTCAGCGATAAACTTTCTTCGTTCCAACTGAATCACCATGTCCCATCCCGTTAGGTTTTTATTAAATTCAGGCATGCTTGTGAAGTCATTGCATGATTGACTAACTTGGATAGATGGGCGTTTAGCTGAGAGAGTTTTCGGCTCCAACGAATCATGTGTATTTAAGTCTTTTTGAGGCTGTGAATGCTCTAAGCTGTATCTGTTTTTGTTGTACGATGCTCTTTTTGCAATCGCTTTGTTCAACTTTTCTTTCAGCTCTAGTAGCCGAACCTCCTTGCTTTTAATCGGCTCTTGCGACTGACTCAATGATTCCTTCGAAGTGAAGCCCCGAGTGAAAACAAAGCCTTTCAAGCGCAAGTTCTTTTTATCCTTAAAGTGAACACGCAGAAAATTGTCAGACTCGCTTATATGAGTGATACCAAATGCATGTTTCACCTTTTCATGACTTAGTGCTTCTACTATTTGAAAGCGACTATTTATTCGATTGTTACAAACCATATCCGTAACCCAGTTATTGATTTTTTGTTTTAGTTTGTAACGCTTCTGAACCTTAGACCCGTCCAGCGTAAGTCGCCTGTGTATTGCATCCAGCGGACTAGCTAAATCGTGCTTTAGGTTTAAGTAGTCACGAAGCAAGTTAAAGTCACTCTCATGACCTGGCGGAGCTGGATTAAAAGACAACCCCGTACCAAGGTGGATTCGTGGTATTAGAAAGTGATTTTCAATGTTGCCTTGATGCGTGTGACGAACCCAATCAATAAGCCTCTGATCCTTTGGAAAACCTGCAAAGCACAGTTCTTCAAACAGCTCTCGCCATTCAGCTTCTACTTCAGGATTAGTTTGCAGCTTTTCTGTGTCTTCTAAAGCATGAGCAATAACACCACTAACGTACTTGTGCTTGTGTTGATTATGCTCAATTGCATATTCCACCGCTTTTCGGTTCCCGTTGATTGATTCTGGTAGCGGTTCTCTGCGTTTCCCCTTTTGTTGTTGAAGAATGTAGTTAGCTTCCCACTCTGTCTGTATGTCATGTGTCTCTTTGGCTAACTTTAGCAATTGGTATGCATCACTGTATTCTTTCTTTTGTTCATCCGTGAGGCTGCACAGAGAACCATACAAGTAGTTTGTAGCCGCTTGTGGGTCTACTTGACCAGCACCGCTGGTTTTAAAAATGGAAATTACTGCCATACTTCGACCACTAATGGATCAACATGTGCAACACGGTATTTATAGTCAACTTCGGGACTAGCAAGAATATTCATTACTCGCAGGTCATGCTGTTCAAAGGCTTTGTTGAGCTGATTCAGTTCGAGTAAAACTTGAATGGTCTCTGCACCAGACTTATGCGTGTTACACCATCGCACGGTTTGATTAAGCAGTGAGTTAAAGCGTACACGTTCATTGATGACATCAAGCATTTCCTTTCTTGTTTGTTCTGCAAATGGAACGATAATTTTAGTTTTATGCAGTGATTCAGAAGTGATTTGAGAGACCGTTTTCCCAGCTTGCTCTGCTTTGTGTTTCCAAGTTTTTTTATCTAAAAGCGTGCAGTTCATCTCGATACGAGTGTTCTTTGCCTCACAGTAATGGTGATAGAGAGCATCCACTTCCGCTGGCTTGAGTTTCGTCTCTTTCTTCATGCGGGTTTTGGTAATTTTAATATTGTGTTTAATACAGTAATCAAGCTTTACTTCAAAAATAGAAGTGAGCTTTGAGTTGCTAAGATAGTGATCTTCTATCTGTTTTTTCTTGTATTTCTTGGTCATAGTTTTGCCTATTAAAATAGATCTGATTATGTGTAGGGGAGGTTGTTTCGGGGTTTGGGCACAGCCCAAGCGTTTCTAAGCAGCCGCTTAGCTCCCCAGTCCGATGAAGAATTCATACGGGACTGGGGTAACCTTGCTCTTTTGTTTTGCTTGTCAATTTCTATTGAGAATTAATCTTTCAAAAACTCTTCGTCAATGAAGTCATCGTATGGGTAACCGTCACTTCCATTATTGAGCGCAATAGCTTCTCGTTTTTGAAACTTTGTAATGACGTCCAATAATCGTCTGTTTTCATCGGTTAAACGTTTCTTATCTTCTTCGAGTGACTCATTGTATTTACCAAGCATTTCATTACGTGACTTCGTGTTAGCTAACTCGCTGTTTATGAGAAGCAACGACTTTAGCTCACTTTGAGACGAATCGTATTTGTCACGTAGCTCAGAATAAACTTGCTCGACACGAGCAAGTTCGGTTTCTAGTGCTTTATATTGATTTCGGTAGTACTCGATGTCTTCTGCGTGCCTTTGTAGTTCATCAACCAATTCAGCCAGTTCTTCATTTTCTTTATCCAACATAGAAATTTGATGCAGAGACTCTCGTGTGCGTATGTCCACCAAGTTCTGTACCTCAGTATCAAACGCTTGCCAAACCAGCATCATTTCGTTTTCTAGTGCAGTATTTACTCGTCGCTCTGCGTCAACAAACCAAGTCGACTTATCGCGTATAATAGGAAGTGGTCTAGTTGCTTGAACCAACAGTTTAAATGCGATGCGTACTCGTTTGAAATCGCCACCAATCAAAGCTTGGAGCGCTTTAGCAGATTTTGGTGCCTTTTCTGGGTCTTTAAATGCACGAGCATATTCTTCTATCGTTTTGCCTTTTTCGATAGAGCAGCCACAATTTTCAAGTTCAAGCATCCAATTGTCTTTCAGTGATTTTGCCAAACTTCCTTCCTGCCCCGTCGGGGCAGGAAGTGAGGTAGGGCGGGGAGGAGTAACATCCATGACCACTACTCCTTGTCCAATGTTTGTGAGATAACTTGGATTATTTGCTCTCTGTGCTCTTCACTTTCTGTGCTTCGGGCTAGATTAAGCATTGTCTTGATAAACTCTTTGTCAATAGCATTTACCGATCTGGTCTTAGCTTGAACTATCTCCTGAGGGACCTTAATAGTGTTTTCGTCACTTAACTTGAAGAGGTCGGAAATTGTGTTTTCTGCTTTCTTTTGTTCTTTTTTTAAACTGACTTTATTGCGCTTTGCGTAGTGTTGCTCAACGATGCTTACATCTTTGTGTCCCAGTAAATCAGCAATCCAAGCGACACTAGTGCCATTGTTATAATGAATCGATGCACAACTGTGACGCAATTGGTTTGGGCCGCGATGAGGGACATCGGCTTTGGCCAAAAATTTGGTGAAAAACTGCTTCGCGAACTGTTTTGAGTTTACCCATGGTCGGCCTGTTCGATCATTGATAAAGATGAACCTGCGTTTGTCTTTCCGCACAGTGATATTGTCTCGCTCTACGATATCTATTGAGATAGGTGCTTTCATACCAGTGATTGGTTGTAAACGTCTTAGAATCTTCGCAGCTTCTGAAGATAACTCTATCATTCGGGTTGATTCTTTTGTCTTCGTAACTTTGTACTGATTGATCGGCTTAGCTAAATCAACAAAGAGTCGGCATTTCTCAACGGCTTCCTCGACATAAAACTCAACGTTCTCCCATGTTGAACAAATAAGTTCGCTGATACGTAGCGCTGTCAAAAGACCAAAAACAGTCATGTCCTTTGATACCTGACCATCGGTTTCAGTTAAGAGCAGCTTTCTCACTTCTTCTTCATTGAGAGGATGCGGCTCTTCATTGACTATCTTTAGATTTTTAAATGATTGCATGAGGTCGTATTTTTGGTGACCTGATGTTCGTGCTTTCGAGCAAATCGCTCGCAGTATTGTGTAACAGCTGTTTATGACTTTCGCTCTACAACCCGCCTTTAGTAGAGTTGTCCTGAGAATTTCAATATCTTCTATGCAAAGTTCATCAATGGATTTTGTACCAAGCTGTCGAATGATGTGCCTGGCATGTGTTTTCATGCCAACGAAGGTGGATTCAGCTAAGATCGGCTCTTTGGTGCTTAATTCATGACAAACTGCTCTAGCAACTGAAGATTGCTCGTAGTCATCAACATTAAGAGATACATCGGAAGATCGCGTGCCTTTGCGCTTTTTCGCAGTTCTGGCTTTTAACTTTCTTCGTTTTTGTGGGGCTTGCTTTGTTTCTTGTTTGTCAGACTTCATATCATCGACCTTTAAAGTTTAAGGCCATCAAAATAAGTTGCTCTTCTTGCGGAGCGTACATTCTGTACTAGTTATTATTATTTTTGAATGGTCATTAGTGAATGTGCTTATATAAAACCACAGACCAAAGGTGATCGCAAGTGTATGATATTTATAGCTTTGTTGACTTTTGGTGGTGTTGATATCTAATGGCTCGGGTATATTTTCAGTGTGTATATTTTAGTCGATTTAAGTGTCTGATTTATAAGAACTAGCTAGAATAGGCAGAAATTACTCAGTGATTAATAAATTTTGAAGAAAAATCAATTTCTGAGGAGAAATTGTGATGTATGTCTCGTTGTTTTATCGTTTTTCAAGACTTTAGCAAGGAGAAGTTCTTCAGAAACTGACGTTGAGATTGATGATTTGTGAAGTTCCATCTCTGTGTTTAAGACCTCATATCCTAAATCAAAAATGCCCCGAGATGAGTCAGAGTCGGATTAAACCTAGTATTAAGTCCAGCAATATGACGTACTTTCCCTCATGCTTAATAACTTAATTGTAATGAACAAACATTGAAACCCTCAGCTCTTTAATATTATCTAGCTCATGATGTAAATTGAGCCCATGAGAACTGTGATTTTGACGAATTTAGAATAGTCTGCTTATCTTATGTAGTTACAAAAGTAACAACAATAAGGCTTAATTAAGGAAAAATCATGAATTCTAATAAGTTACTAACAATATTGTCCTTGGCTATTCTTGCTGGTTGTCAGTCGACAACAGCAGAAACCCCACTTACAGCTAGTTTGTGTACAACAGGCGATACCTCCTCAACGGGGCTAAACGAAGCTACGTTTGACAAAGCAGTATTGGATTGTGGTGGGTATGAAATATTCACTGACGATATGATAATTGATCAACAGCTTGTTTTCTCATTTAGTAATGGCAAAAAACAACGTGAGTTGGTTCTTATGGAAAACGGCACAGGTAAATACACAAAGTTGGAAAAGGGAACTACTGAAGCTATTCGTTGGAAGCTTGAAGATAGTGGTAATTTGCGTTTAGAATTTGAAGATGGCTACCAATGGGCTTGGAGACTCCTTGAACAAGAGGGGGCACAAATGGCGGTGAAGTCTTATGGTTACACTTCTGATGGTAATCATCACGATATTTTATCTATGGTTGTTACAAACAAGACGGAAATAAATGTGACTAAAGAGTAGGTTATATTCCAATTGCTTTTTACTTATATTGGCAAATATACACTAATAAAGGGGCGAACTTTCTTTTTCCCCCTTTAAATTATCTAGTTAATAAGCTTCCCCATTGCTCTTCTCCAGTGACACTGGAAACTCAAATAAGCGAGTTGCCGTACCTCAGTTAATTCATGCTCTACTAAATTAGAGAAAACGTAACTCGGAATTGTCCAGATCCTTGCTGGCGGGGCACTGAACTCAGAATTGCCCCAAACTTAGTTACGATGGGTAAATTTCCCCTTCATCAAAGCTGAACTTGATTTACTTTTACTCATGCCAATAAAGTTTCAAAAGAATAAGAGAACACCTAACGATGCATTCAGGATATATAGGGGAGAGTAATGCTAAGTCAATATTGAATTGATTAACTTCGTTGTTGTAATACTGAATCTTGAATTTTATCAAGCCGATCCAATGTTGGAGCCTCTCCATATAGTGTGAGAGGTTCCACTATTTCTGCTTTATAGACTTGGTAGTCATAGTCAGTAACTCTCCTCCCATGAAGAAGGACTACAACACCGACATGAGCATCACCAACTTGGACAGTCATTGTGTAAGGAGCCACAACTTCTTGTTCAGTTATATACTTATCGCTGTATGGCTCTTTTCGTGCTTTAAAGCGAATAGCTTCAACTTTGTTTTGGATGATAGCCGCTAGGCCATTTAACGCATGCCGACTATTATAAAGATCATCTAACGTAGTAAGTGAATTACCGTCAATTTCAAAGCTATTTTTAAGAACTTTAATGGATTCGACGACGCATAATGTGTCTGCAAATGGGTGATTAATTGCAACTTCAGCGCTAATTGTTCTTTTCTCTTTCTTGAGTTCAGTATCAAGAAAGAGTGTCTTATCTTTGTTTTCTTGAGAGAAAAGAGTAAAAAATCGTAATGCTTCATCTAGTGGTACTTCTTTTTCTGTTGTGAAATGCAATAGACTGTCAAACTGGTTTTCAGATACATTAACTAACTCTATGGAAAAAAGCTCTGTTCTGAAGTAGAGCGAATTTATACTAGTAGTTAATTGTGGCATCTTTACAAATTGACCATCAAAGATAAGAGCAGGAGAGTATTCACGTGTTTTGAAGCGCAATTGGCATTCGTCAATGATATTAGGAAGCACTTCAATTTTGGCTACATCTGATTTCTTTTCAACTATTGCACCGTTTGGTAAGTCAAAGCGGTTATCTTTCAAGATAGTATTCTTAATCTCAACTTGTGAGGATAATCCAACAGCTGCTTCAAAGAAGTGTTGAGCCACTTGTTCCGTAGAGGCTTCGAATTGAAAAATAAAGCCATTAGCTCCATACCCAACGGTTTCTGTTAATTCGTCTTTATTTTTCTGGTATTCAGCCATACCATCAGGAACTAAGCTGATAATTCGTTCACGTAACGCAATACCATCATCTGAGTTCAGTTTGTGTTCTTCACCATATCTAATCCATAGCTTGATTTTGTGTAATGGTTCAGGATTGTCTTTAATATGCTCTTCACGAATTCGCTTAAGAACTCGTGAAATGATATTTTTATCTATGTGGACGAGATAGGAGTTGTCAAGCGTGGGGGCTTCTTTACCTTTGAATTCGTAGAACAGTATAAAAGCGGGGGAGGTATAATCAACGAGTCTTTTTAATGCTGACAACTTGATTCGAACGCCACCATCTTCACGGAACGTTGACTTAACTTGAATCTTGCATTCTATTGGCTTTGGCTGCTTATCTTTAGGTTTATCGGACTTGAGGTAAGGGAACTCAATAAGATGATCCCAACCCATTTTATCTTCGTGGAGTGATTCGTTTGATGTTAGTCTTGCTGCATCACACCACTCGGTTAGTTTAGTTTCACCCAAGTTTCCGATATTCACATCACCTTCTTCGAACTCGTAGTCAGCCATTATTATTCTCCGATCCTAGTCAGATATTCATTCTACGCCTAATTATATGATTTGTTTATTGAAAAAATCATCCATAAGCTACCTTATTGTTGATTAATTTGATCTTCCCAAGCCATAGCCTTAAACCAGTAATTATGCCATTCTTGTAATCAACCATAATTTGTTACGGTTTATATACACTCATCAACTAACTTCTTGCTCTGGCCTGGTGGTGAGTTACCCGTCTGGGTCGGGTCTTGATTCTTAGCCTTCATCTTACTTTTTCTAATCGAACTAACTAAGCCACAGCATTCCCTCTAAGTGATTTTTGTCCACAAGTGTGCTGAGACTTTTGACTGCTGTTCACTACAAACCTAGTTAGTTATGATTTGAGTAGCCTTATCTTATCAGTCAGCTCGTCCGTTACGCCCGCACCGTACCTACTAGATAAATATCTATCACGATAGTCAGCTAGCAGTTCATCACCAGAAAAGTCGCCACAAACCCACCAATGTGAGACGCTCAAAGCATGCGCGTGCGCTCTTAAATGACGAACAGGGTGGGAGTCATCAAGACGCGAGCTACGACTCGTTGTTGAGTCAGGAGCGAGAATGTTGCTATCAAAAACCTTGTTCTCGACAAGCCAACCACGCGTGTACTTACTTAATGTTGGGTATAGCATCAAATTGGCTTCTTCTGCCGCTTTAGCAAGCTTGTGCGCAGATTCAATGTCTATTGAATCTGATTTTGAGCGAAGCAGACTAAAGACATCGATGTAAAGTATTCTCATGCAAACTCCTCATAGTTTCAGGGGATGAGGTGGGGACTAATTTGACGCCCACCTCGTGGTGCGTGGATTGAGTGTCAGAGTTTCATCACTTTCAAAAGTTCGCGATTAGCTCCGTTTCCGTGTTTCATTGAAAAGTCGCCTAGTTTAAGAATTTTAGTCGATGAACGAGAACAATAATCGCACTCAGGGATATCATCAATCAAGCAGACAGAAATCGGAGTTTGCTGAGTAAGTTGAGACGCGAAGATCTTTACTTCGACATTTAGACTGCAATGTTCCGTTTCTGCGGTTAGTGTGTTCGTCTCGGAATCAAACGTCATCGACTTATACCGCCCAAATCTCGAAAGGATTATGTAAGCGGCCATTTCGGTGGCATCCTTGGGAAGTAGAAGGCTCGTTCCACATTTGAAAATGATCGATCTGGCGGAGTGCCCTCCAAGTTCCACTTCAAAGTCTGAACTGAGCATCAATCCACTCATATGATTAGTTCTTATTTCTTCAACGAAGTGTTGGTAAATGAAGTAAGGCAGTTTGATAGGGGCTTCATACTGAAGCCCGTTATCTACTATCCAGTTTTGAAGCGTATAGTCCCCGAGATTTAAGAGCGATTTAAAGTGACTGATGCCGCCTAAAATGCGTTGTATGCTCTTATAGCTGTAACCAAGGTTTTCAAAGTCAGGGTCTGTGAGATAAGGTGATTCATGAAGCAACTGAATTGAAGTGTCGATTAAGCCGATTTCCGACTCTGTAACTCCTCTTTTTAAAAACTGTTGCATGTCGATACTATCTCGATACGACGAACCTTCGAGCAGCGCAGTTATGATATCCATACGCATTTGGTCAGTTAACTTAATCATGAGATACCTCCACTTTCAGATCAAACTTAGCTACAGCTTCAAGAAGTCGATTAACTTTTAACTTCTTACCGTACCGTCCAAATGTCATGTTAGGGTTGGTATGTCCAACAAGTTCAGCGACGACATGTTCCGCTTCGTCTGCAACTTTCAGTTGATCAATGAAGGTATGACGTAGTCCATAAGCGGTCGGTCGTTGTCCTGGCTTCATACCAATTTCAGTTTGTACTCGACCAAATTGAGTTCGATATGTCTTTGTCCAGTCTTTATCGGCGGACAGTGGGTTATATCGAAAGAGAGGGCGGTTGATACGCTTACTTCGACTACGAACAAACGCAATGAAGTCCTCGCGAATATGCGGATGAATAGGGATATAGCGAACAGCATGGGAGTTTTTTAGATGTTGATATTCCGACTTATCATTGACGTGCAGACACAAGATTCCTTCAATCTCAGTAATATCATTCGTATAGAACTGACACGCTTCTCCTGTCCGCAGTCCATGATAAAGCTGGAGACGAGTAACCCATTGAAAGTCGATTGATTGACTAAGAAAAGCCTTGCTAGTTAAAATCTTCCTAAGTTCTGATTCAGTCCATCGATCCCGCTCGGTGCTAGCGTGTCGCTTAGCTCTAAACTTGGGTGAGACTTTATCTGCTGGGTTATGAGATATGTAGTCCATCTGATACAGCCACCCGAAAAACTGCGTCGTTGAAGCAAAGTAGTCTTTGTTTGTCTTCATTGAGCGCTTTTCACTGTGAAGCTGAGTTACATATTGCATGAATGTAGCTGACGTAATGTAGATAGTGTTATTACTGTGAGCAAAAGACAGGAAATGAGATATGCGCTGTTCGAGTTGATGTACAGTCAGCGCTCTGACGTTCTCTACACGCTTTGATGCTAAGAACTCTCTGAGCAAGCTCTCTACACTGTAGAGCGATATGGGATGCTGGTCAGACGGGGGATAAGGTTCTAACGTATGAAAATCGATATGATCGAGTTCTGGGAAGTCAGAATACCCAGAAGTTTTTTGCTCTTGAATGGAAAACTCAGTCTGTTGATTTTCATCATAGTTATTGCGTATCGATCTGACTTGCTCTCGTAGCGCGAAGGTAAAAGTTTTTGCGCTGGGTACAGTGCTTTTAGATGCTGTATGGAAAGCTGCTCGGATGCACTGAGCAATCTCGAAGTTACGCTCGATTGCTAATTGTCTATTTCGAGTGAGTAAACTGAATTTGAAATCGTATGGATAGCCATGAGAGCGAAGCTTTTTCGGAGCGCAGATGCGGGTTTGATATACGCCATTGGGCGCTTTTTGTAAGTACATTGTCTCACCTCTCTGTGGGATAGGTGATTTGCAGTACGATAGATACGAAAAAGCCCTTGTAAAACAAGGGCTTAATGCGTAAAGAATAGTGGCGGAGGGATAGGGATTTGAACCCTAGAAGGGCTATTAACCCTTGCCGGTTTTCAAGACCGGTGCTTTCGACCACTCAGCCATCCCTCCGTTGTTGCTGCGTATATTAATGTGCATCTTACTCTTTGTAAACCCTTTTTAATTCAAAAAATACCAATTAATCATCGTTGGGTTAAGAAGTGAGCTGAGATGTCTATTACTTATACAAAAGTATCTAAAAACCCCAAGTATTACTACTTGGGGTTAAATAATGGTCGGATATACTGGATTCGAACCAGTGACCCCCACTCCCCCAGAGTGGTGCGCTACCAAGCTGCGCTAATATCCGATGGGAGTAATTTAAACGATCAGTTATACGATGGTCAATACTGTTTTATACATAAACCGTTGTTTTACTGACTTTTAGAGTAGAAACGTTGTAGCTCGGTAAACCCTTGCATCAGTATTGGTAAGCGAGGGTTTTTATCGTCTAGTTTCTGATAATCTTGATTATAAAGGCTGTAATTGCCAAATTTGTCGACGACCGTGGTTTCCTTAGCGGTGATCAACGCCAGTTCTCTGGTATCTCCGGCAATGATCCACTTGCGCTTTCTTTCATCAAACAGGTTACGTCCACTACTGTAGTTCTTAGCATTAGTGGAAACACCGCTTAAATCCTGCATGATGGTCACAGGGACATCAAGATGGCTAGTCATGTGAGTGTAATCAGCGGCTAGCTTTCCAGGCCAGTGTATGACTAAAGGCACTTTCAATTGATACTGGCTGTAATTGGTATTTGATCCCCAACTGCGGCTTTTCGTTTCGTTAAACTCAGTGCCATGGTTGGAAGTGAGAACTACAATGGTATTGTCCAACAACTTTTGGTCGACCAGTGTTTGCAGTATTTTGCCAAATTCAAAGTCAGCGGCAGTTGCTGCGGCCGAATACGCGGCAATAAACTGCTGTTCAGGCGACAGGTTTGCTTTCACAGGTTGATAATTGTCAAAGCTATCAACCGTGGTCAGTTCTATATAACTAAACCAGGGTTCACTTCCATCATTAATGAGGGATTGCTGCCATTGTTCAATGGCGGCATTATCGTTAATAGGGGTTTCTGAGGCGGTGCCATCGGCATTCTTAGAGAGATCGCCCCAAGGGTAGTTCCTAAAAATGGTATCGCGATAAAGGTCATCTTCGAAGTTGTCGCCGCTAAAAAGCTTGAACGCATACCCTTGCTTTCGAAGGGTCGACA
Source organism: Vibrio methylphosphonaticus (assembly GCF_023634655.1). Taxonomy (GTDB): domain Bacteria; phylum Pseudomonadota; class Gammaproteobacteria; order Enterobacterales; family Vibrionaceae; genus Vibrio; species Vibrio methylphosphonaticus. The sequence goes on from NZ_JAMKMS010000005.1 coordinate 142,938, forward strand.
AAAATAACGGAGCCGTGCCTTGCGATTTAATGCTACTCGCATAGCTGGTTGGAATACCATACATCAGGCCAAATACACCAAAATCATCGTTACTTGAACTGTAATGATTCAAGAAATTTTGGTTATTGAGTGAAAAACCATAACTGACAGGCATTACTTGCGGTGACAGCATGTCACTTCGTAAATTATTGATACTGACGAACAGTACATTGAGGTTTTCAGAGCGACGATTGAACTCAATTTCAGACAGCGGGTAAGAGACGAGATCGACAGCGCCTTCGTTGTCTTTTAATTTCTGTAAGTACTCTTCACGATCAAGCAGACCGTGTTTCTCCATAAATGACTTGGCGGTCATAGGATAAGAAAGTGGGAAATTTGCTTTTTGCACAGTAATCGGGTTGTAAAAATAGGCATCAGCCCAAATGAAAATCAGATGACTGGAAATAAAACATAGGAAAAATAGCGCCGAAATAGGGCGACCTACATGAGTATGCGAGAGCTTCCTCTGTTTGCGCCATACCCATTCTGAAAGCGCAAGTTGGGCGAGAAAAATAGGCGGTAAAACAATGAAGAGGTGCTGCAAGTCACTGCTTACAGGGCTACTTTCATCCCCAAACAACAGTTCCCAAACCACAGGGGACAAGTGTAAATTGATCGTTTGATAAGCTTGCGTATCAATGAGCAAAACGGTTAAGCCGAATGTGGCAAAACAAACGGAAATTAATCGGAACAGTTTTCGAGACGGAATAACAAAAGTTAGCGGGAATAGTATGAGCAAATAGAGCGCAAATACTAGAAAGCCAAAGTGCCCAATCCATGAGGTCAGAAGATAAATCTGACCAAATAGAGTGTCCGGCCACGGAGACGCAGAAATATAGCGAGTACCTACTAGCATCGCTGCAATGATATTGAAGAACGCGAACCAGTGTCCCCAACCTACGAGTCGGGAGACGCGCTCACCGTATGAATTTCCGCTATCTACCATTTGCCGTTATTAATTCCGTGCCTAAATTAGTATTGTTCTTACGCTTCTACCGAAGAAATCAAAGCTTTAGAGAATTTTTCCGCAATTGCAGCTCGTTGTGAAGGCGCAACATCGTTATTTAAGACATTGGTTGCGATATTTCCTGCAATCATTAATGAAAGTTCGGCGCCAGCGCCGTGTTTGTCAAGAACTGCTGCGATTTCGGTTAAAATTTGTTCTACTTGTTGGTCGGTGTATTTCGATGTAATTGGCATAAAGACTCTGCTAATGATAATGAAAGCGGCTTATGATACCCTACAATGCATCACAAACGAACCAGCAACGATAATAATTTCACTATGAGTTTGAACCTATCTAACGTTATTTTACACCAGTTAGCGATAAATGAGCAGGAAGAGCTAACTGTTCACTATCGCGATGAGCTACTTCCTAATGATAGCTCAACGGAAAACCTTGTGGCTGAGCTGCATCGTGTCTTTAATGCAAAGGCGGGGAAGGGCTTTGGTGCATTCAAAAATGATAGTGATTTTCAGGTATGGCTAAACGAGCTAAAAAATGGTGAAAAAGATTTTTATACGTTCTCTCAAGACAGTGCGCAACGTCTAAAAACCGAGCTTGCCAAGTACCCATTTGCCGATGCGGGCACGCTAGTAATGGCGCAATATCAATCGCTTGCCACAGAGTATTTGTTCATTGGATTATTGCCGTCGTATAGCAGTTTGCAAATAACCGAAGGTTTGAACATCGGTGCTATCGATTATCTAGATATCGGTAAGATGGATATCGTTGCTCGTATTGATTTGACTAGTTACGACGTCGATAAAAACTCCAATCGTTATTTGACGTACATTAAGGGTCGTGTTGGTCGTAAGGTCGCTGATTTCTTCTTGGATTTCTTGCAGGCTGAAGTTGGATTAGATACCAAACAGCAAAATACAATTTTGATGCAAGCGGTGGAAGACTTTTGCGCTGACGCGCAACTTGATAAAGAAGAGACCGTTAGTTACAAAAAACAGGTGTATGAGTACTGTAACGATCAGCTAAAAGCGGGTGATGAGGTACAGGTTCGAGAATTGTCGGGAGAGCTCCCTGCCAATGAAGGTTCTTCATTTCTTGATTACACGCAAGAGCAAGGTTATGAATTGGAAGAGAGTTTTCCAGCCGACCGCTCAACCGTGCGTAAGCTAACTAAGTTCGTTGGTGCGGGCGGTGGCTTGAATCTCAGTTTTGACAGCCTTTTATTAGGTGAGCGTGTTTTTTATGACCCAGAAACAGATACGTTAACAATCAAAGGCACACCACCTAATCTGCGAGATCAGTTGAGTCGTAATCGTTAACGTTCTAACATTGTTTGTATTAAGCGTTACTGTTAGGTAACGCTTTTATTATTCGTCATACCAAGGAAGGGCTGTCGTTGTTGAACTACCGTAAGTCTTTATTTCGTTGCACTATTTTTACTATATTGGCGTGGGCTGTTATCGTTGCGACCGTCCTACAAGGATCGTTTAAAGAAGAACAAGCAACAAAACTAGTTGATGAAATTTCAATTAGCATCGATAAACTCCGTCAAGTCCTATTTATTTCCCAACCCTATCGCGCCAAAGTGACCCAGCAGATTGAGCTAGACCTACAGCTTATTCATGCTCAGACCATGCAGTTAAAAGGCGTTGTTCAGTCTGGTATGTCAACCGACCTTACCCATACTGTTTATCTTCTAGAGCGTTTTGTTGAACAGGCACAGCAGCTTTCTCATGACGAGACCCGCTTACAACAATTTGTCCATAATATTAGCGTGGGATTACCAAACCTGACGGCAAGCGGGCAAGTTCTGAGTAATGAGTTGTCGTCTATTGTGTTAGAAACCTTGTTTAATGATTCACTTGAAGCTCGTCAAGTTTATCTCAAGCTGGAGAGCATTCAGAGAGCGGCTTACCAGCTACCCCCCCAAGATAAGCAAGCCCTGTTATTACTGAACTCTCAAGCGTCAGTGCTGCTGGGTAAAACGGCGAATACTGCATTTTTGCTCGATCGTGTTGTCAACCATCCAGTCCTTGCTGAACTAGCGAAGCAAAGACAGCAATCTGAGATGTACTTAGGACGGCAATTAGTGAATTTGTCTATTGTGAGTTTGGCAGCTTTATTTATTTTAGCGGTGATTAGCGCAAGGATGGTTAGGGTTAAAAAGCGAGACTTACTAAGCATGCGTTTGAGCAGGCAAAAGACAAGTGAGCCGCACTTGCAAGCAAAGGTGACCAAAACGCTTTCAACTGACAACGTCGAACCCAAAGGTAGCTCTTGTCGCACAGAGAATGCATTTGAGATTGAGCAAGCCCCATCTAGGGATGTTGATAACGAGCAGGCAGTCGAGGACGTTCTTGATGTGGTGAAAAATCCACGGATGCCATCAAAAAAACCGACGTCATCTAAAGACATTGGGGGTGTCCCCATTATTAACTTTGACACGATGTTAAGTACTTTAGATGGCGATAAAGAGTCAGTATTGATGCTTCTTGAAGTGTTTATTAATGAACACCGAGATGATGTAGAACGATTACAGAATTTGCTCGAGCAGGATATTCAGTCTGCAACTCGAATAGCTCATACCTTAAAAGGCGTCTCCGGGAGCATCTACGCGGAGGCATTGCATCAAGTCTCTACTGAGGTGGAGAAAAAACTAAAACAAGTGGAAGTGGTCCCAAGTGAGCTCATTGAAACACTTAGAGAAAAGCTGAGTAGTGCTGTCGAGTCAGCCGAAGCTTACATTAAACGGGAACAATCCTAAGATTGTCGTCGCAACACACAAAAAATCGGTGATAAATATCAATAGCTAACGTGAATCTTACGGTACTAGGTTATAATTAATTCTCTATCTAAATGTGTTTTTATTGTTGAGGTTGATTCATGGGCATTGTGCGGTTTATTCGCAATGTAGGGCTTTATGTCACGCTTATTTTACTCGCTGGTTGCTCACTGTTAGAGGTGAAGCTAGACAGTCAGACGACACCTTTAACTAAGCAAGAGCTTAATATGAGGCTGATGACTCGAGAGTACAGTCGTGAGTTTTTCACTCAAGTAGAAACAACCGCCGATACGCTAGCCACTCTGTATCCTGAGTCTGACGTGATCAACCAGTCTTATATTTTACTTTGGAAAATACACGCAGAAGAAGGATTGCAGCAGGCTGCATTTCAAGTGTCGCCAACCGCAGGCTTGATCGATTCTTGGGTGTTTACCACACAAATGGCACATTTTTTTACCGATGGTGAAGGTCAATCGCTTTTTGCTAGTCAAGATGCCATGACCGCTTCACAAGCGTTAAGCCAAAGTATTGATCAGCTAGCTCAATCATTGTTTAAGGGCGAGGCCTATCAAAGCAGTAAAACGTTTGTCGATAAATTTGCCCGCTTACACCCCTTTGAAACCCTGTCTTTTGCCAGAACGCCAGCGTACCGAGATTGGCTAAAAGCCCAAGGTATTGACGAAAGTGAAGTCGCATCAACGTTAGGTACCATGCCTGAAGCTCTCGCGGATGTGTCAGACAGGCTGGCACTGATGTCTGAGCAAACACCGAAACTTATGACATGGAAAGCTCAGCTCATTGCCCTGAACAGCAATGTGAGCGGAAATGACATTCGTGGAGCGTTGCAAAGCTTTCAGATGAGCGCCGACGCTTTTCAAGACTTTGTGAACAACAACCCTGAGTACATGCAAGATCTTGCGCAGAAGATGGCGATTGAGCTCCAGCCTCTATTGAATGATTTTGATGCTAAGACTCAAGATAAGTTAACGCAATTAAGTGCGGAGCGTCAGGCACTGGATGTGATGGTCGCTCGAGAAAGAGACGAGCTCATAAAAATGGTCGAGCGTGAGCGTAAAGCGCTCGAGGTACTGGTGAATACAGAACGTCGCTTGTTTGCCGAAGACTTAGATAAAATCTCCCAAGACGTGGTTGCGCTTGCGGTGGATAAGCTAATTCAACTCATTAAGAGCACGATCATCTACTTCATCTTGTTCATATTCGTCATTTTCTTCGCGCCATTAGGTTTAGGTTACTTCTTAGGCAAAAAAGTACAACAGAAGAAAAACAACAGTTTAGAGTCTTAAGTGCAGAGCCGCCTGGCGGCTCATGCGTTGATACTCTGTTTTGCTGATATGGCAGTGTTTTGTGTAAAATCACCATTAAACTGGTTGGGTTTGTTAAAAAATTACTCGGATATTGGAAATTGCGCTTGTTTTCTTGTCTCGAAAATTTTATAGATGGGGGAAGCATTTTAAATATCACATGGAGAGTAATTGGATGAGAGTTGGTTTAGTCGGTTGGCGTGGCATGGTTGGGTCGGTATTGATGCAACGCATGGTCGAAGAAAAAGACTTTGATGTAATCGAACCCGTATTTTACAGCACTTCTCAAATTGGTATCCCTGCGCCTAATTTTGGTAAAGATGCGGGACTACTTCAAGATGCCTTCAATATTGATAGCCTCAAGCAGCTAGACGCTATCATTACCTGCCAAGGTGGCAGCTACACTGAAAAAGTATACCCTGCGCTTAAGCAAGCGGGTTGGAAGGGCTACTGGATAGACGCCGCTTCAACGCTTCGCATGGAGAGTGACTCTATTATCACTCTAGATCCAGTTAACTTGACACAAATTCAAGAAGGCATCCACAAAGGTTTAAATACCTTCGTTGGTGGTAACTGCACGGTAAGCCTAATGTTACTGGGTCTTGGTGGCCTGTTTGAGAAAGGACTGGTTGAGTGGACCAGTGCCATGACTTATCAAGCGGCTTCTGGCGCTGGCGCAAAGAACATGCGTGAGCTGATTGGCCAAATGGGTGTGGTGAATGACGCGGTGACTTCAGAACTGGCAAACCCTGCGAGTTCAATTCTAGATATTGATCGTAAAGTTGCTGACACTATCCGTTCTTCTTCTTTCCCAACCGAACAGTTTGGTGTGCCACTTGCTGGTTCATTAATTCCATGGATTGATGTGAAACGCGAAAATGGACAAAGTAAAGAAGAATGGAAAGCCGGTGTTGAAGCGAACAAAATCTTAGGTTTTCAAGATAACCCTGTCGCGATCGATGGCACGTGTGTAAGGATAGGCGCGATGCGCTGTCACGCACAAGCCCTGACGATTAAACTCAAGCAAGATGTCCCAATGGATGAAATTGAAGAGATTATCGCGACTCATAATGATTGGGTTAAAGTCATTCCTAACGAGCGCGATATTACGGCTCAAGAGCTAACGCCGGCAAAAGTAACAGGAACGATGGCTATCCCTGTTGGTCGTCTTCGTAAAATGGCAATGGGTAACGATTTCTTAAACGCTTTCACAGTGGGTGATCAACTGTTGTGGGGTGCTGCTGAGCCTCTAAGACGTACGCTGCGTATCATTTTGTCGCAACGATAATTTCCTTGCTACACACTACTCATAGATTAAAAGCGCCGTAAGGCGCTTTTTTTATGGTCATTATTTAAAAAGAAACGCTGTCAATTACTCGTCAGGGTTGATGATCCTTTTCTCGGGCTCGGCAAGTTCACTGCCGCAATGTTTGCAGTACAGTGCGTCACTTTCATGACCCGAATGGGAACAGTTAGGGCATTTAACGAGATTTCTATGTGCATGCATTTCGTTATTAAGCTCCGCGGTAATAATGCCAGTTGGAACGGCGAGAATCGAATAGCCGAGCAGCATGGTGAGTGATGCAATGGCTTTACCTAATGGGGTGGCGGGCACTAAATCGCCATAACCGACAGTAGTGATAGTCACAATAGCCCAATAGATACTTTGCGGTATGCTAGTAAAACCGTTTTCAGGTCCTTCAATGACGAAAATCAACGATCCAAAAATGGTGACCAGGATGGCGACACAGCTAAAAAAGACCAATATCTTTCGTTTCGCCATCAAAAGAGAACGCAATAAGATATTGGAATCTTTGAGGTAGCGAACCAGCTTCAGGACTCTGAAAATTCGCATCACACGAAGTAAACGCAGTACGCCCATGAAGGAAGCGCTTGGGAATAGTAACGCAAGATACGTAGGTAATATTGACAGGAGGTCAACCACACCATAAAAGCTTTTGGCATAAGCTTTGGGTTTCGGGGAACAATAGAGTCTTAGTAGGTACTCAATCGTAAAAAGTGCAGTGAAGGCATACTCTAGTTTTTCTAATGTTTCTCCCCACTCTACCGCGACATTAGGAAGGGAGTGCACGACTAGTACGGTAAGAGACATCAAAATAGCGATGATCAGTGCGACATCAAATGCCCAACCCGCTTTAGTGTGCGTACCAAATATGATGATGTAAAGCTTATGTTTGAATCTATGGTCGGTCATTAGCAATGTAACAGGCTGAAAAGATTACCTACTATTATATACCGCTCTAACGATAAAAGGTATTTGGCTCACTAATCAGACGCGATTAGCGAGCCACCTCAATCATGCTAACCCAGGGAATAGGGCGCGCAGCCCGTTTGCCATGAACTCAATGCCGAGTGCGCCAAGGATAAGACCCATGATACGAGTAATGACGTTGATACCCGTTTGTCCTAAGAAACGAACAATCAAAGGCGCTGAACGAAACAATAACCATGAACACAGTGCAAATAGTGCAATGGTAATAATAATGCCTATCGTCTCTAACATGTTGGGATAGCGAGATCCATAAACAATCGTCGAGCTAATGGCACCAGGGCCCGCCATCAATGGCATCGCCAGTGGCACCACGCCAATTTGCTCTTTACTAATATATTCTGACTTTTCTTGTTTGTTCTGCTTATCTTCGCCTAATTTTCCCGACATCATCGAAAATGCAATGCTAAGTAATAACAGACCGCCAGCGACTCGAAATGAATCTAATGAAATGCTGAACATGTCCAGTAGTACTTGCCCTGCAAGCAGGGAAACAATGAGGATAATCGCGACAGCAATATTTGCCGTTGCGGCGGTTTTATTTTTCTCCTCCGGGGACATGTGTCCTGATAGAGAGACGAAAATAGGCATGATGCCAACAGGGTTAACCGCAGCAACCAGACCAAGGAAAAACTGTAAGTAGATAGCAAATTCGATGTTATTCATGTGGATGTTCTTCGAGGAAAGAGGTTTAAACCTAGCGCTTGACTCAGCACCAACTCAGCACGCGCTAATGTACGTCAACCACGGCTTTTTGGCGAATGAAAAATACTAACGGATCGCATAAAAAAAATGCCAAGAGTCGCATTCATTTTTCTTACGTATAAGTTATGACGGATTATGAAGAGTTATGTCTATTTTTATGGGGGCAGATAAAGAAAGTGTGCGCGAAGTGTTAACAGATACTCAGATTTTAATAAAACTCTAATATCTTATGGATGAGTTGCCTTGTGTGTATATACTATTTGTAGCACGGATTCGGTGGTTTACTTGATGAAATCGTACGAAAATGAAACTTTTTTACATTTTTATGAAGATTTTTTTAAAAAACTGTTTGATTGCTACTTTTTTAATCGCTCTGTTTTTAGGGTTTTATTTGTTTAAAAACAGTAAGTTACTGGCTATTACACTTAATGGTTACTACTAAGTGGGTAAATTACTTTTCAGAACTGATCTGAGTCAATTTTTTTCACGTCGCGAAATATTATACTCAGCCATGAAAGCAATTTACTAAGTAGAGTTGAACTGCCAATGGGTAATTCATTAGTTTGAGCAGCTAACTTACTAAAAAGTTTTTAGTTTTTTATTTTTTATTTTTAGGAGATTCATTATGCCTGTAACTAATTTAGCGGAACTAGATGCTCTAGTAGCACGTGTTGAAGCCGCGCAAAAAGAGTTCGCAACTTACTCTCAAGAGAAAGTTGATGCGATCTTTCGTGCTGCATCATTAGCGGCGAACCAAGCGCGTATCCCGCTAGCGCAACAAGCTGTAGCAGAGTCTGGCATGGGTATTGTTGAAGACAAAGTAATTAAAAACCACTTTGCCTCTGAGTTTATCTACAACAAGTACAAAGATGAAAAGACGTGTGGCATTCTTGAAGAAAACGAAGAATTCGGCACAATGACTATCGCTGAACCTGTTGGCATCATCTGTGGTATCGTTCCAACAACGAACCCAACGTCAACAGCAATCTTCAAATCTCTTATCTCTTTGAAGACTCGTAACGGCATCATCTTCTCACCACACCCACGCGCTAAAAACTCAACGAACGACGCAGCAAAACTTGTTCTTGATGCAGCAGTAGCGGCAGGCGCACCAAAAGACATCATTGGTTGGATCGACCAACCTTCTGTTGAGCTTTCTAATGCGCTAATGAAGCACGATGGTATTGCACTTATCCTTGCTACTGGTGGTCCAGGCATGGTTAAAGCTGCTTACTCTTCTGGTAAGCCAGCAATCGGTGTTGGTGCTGGTAACGTTCCTGTTGTTATCGACGAAACAGCTGATATCAAGCGTGCTGTTGCTTCTGTTCTTATGTCTAAGACATTTGATAACGGTGTAGTTTGTGCTTCTGAGCAAGCTGTTATCGTTATGGACGAAGTCTATGACGAAGTGAAAGAGCGTTTTGCTACTCACAAAGCTCACGTATTAAGCAAAGCAGATGCAGACAAAGTTCGTAAAGTCTTGCTCATCGACGGTAACCTAAACGCGAAAATCGTAGGTCAACCTGCAACGGCTATCGCTGAAATGGCTGGTGTTAAAGTGCCTGCAGATACTAAGATTCTTGTGGGTGAAGGCATTGGCGAAGTATCTTACGATGACGAATTCGCTCATGAAAAACTGTCTCCAACTCTAGGTATGTTCCGTGCGTCTTCTTTCGAGAACGCAGTTGAGCAAGCCGTAACAATGGTAGAAATTGGCGGTATCGGCCACACATCTGGTCTTTATACTAACCAAGACACTAACGCAGACCGTATTCGTTACTTCGGTGACAAGATGAAGACTGCACGTATTCTTGTAAACATCCCAACGACTCACGGCGGTATCGGTGACCTTTACAACTTTAACGTCGCGCCTTCTCTGACTCTTGGTTGTGGTTCATGGGGTGGTAACTCTATCTCTGAGAACGTAGGTCCTAAGCACCTTATCAACAAGAAAACTGTAGCGAAGCGAGCTGAAAATATGTTGTGGCACAAACTACCTAAGTCAATCTACTTCCGTCGTGGTAGCCTTCCAATCGCAATGAGCGATCTAGAAGGTAAGAAGCGTGCATTCCTAGTGACTGACCGTTTCCTATTTAACAACGGCTACGCAGATGAAATCGTTAAGCTACTTAAAGCTCAAGGCATTGAAGTTCAAACTTTCTTTGATGTAGAAGCGGATCCAACACTGTCTGTTGTTGAGAAAGGTGCTGAAGCAATGAAGAGCTTCCAACCTGACGTTATCCTAGCACTAGGTGGCGGTTCTCCAATGGATGCGGCGAAGATCATGTGGGTAATGTACGAGCACCCAGAAACTCACTTCGAAGAGCTAGCAATGCGCTTTATGGACATCCGTAAACGTATCTACAAGTTCCCTAAAATGGGTGAGAAAGCTGAACTAGTATGTATCACAACAACATCTGGTACAGGTTCTGAAGTAACGCCATTTGCCGTTGTAACTGACGACAAAACAGGTGCTAAGTACCCGCTAGCGGACTACGAGCTAACGCCAAACATGGCTATCGTTGATGCCAACCTAGTGATGAACATGCCTAAGTCTCTAACAGCATTTGGTGGTTACGATGCAGTGACTCACGCTCTAGAAGCTTACGTTTCTGTTCTAGCGAACGAATACTCAGATGGTCAAGCGCTTCAAGCACTTAAGATGCTTAAAGAGTACCTACCATCAAGCTACGCAAACGGCGCAGCAGACCCAATCGCTCGTGAGAAAGTACACAACGCGGCAACTATCGCTGGTATCGCGTTTGCGAATGCTTTCCTAGGTGTGTGTCACTCAATGGCTCACAAAGTGGGTGCAGAGTTCCACGTACCACACGGTCTTGCTAACGCGCTGCTTATCTCAAACGTTGTACGTTACAACGCGAACGATAACCCAACGAAGCAAACAGCATTCTCTCAGTACGCAAGCCCACAAGCTCGTCGTCGTTACGCTGAAGTTGCCGACCACCTAGGTCTAAGCCAAGTTGGTGACCGTACTGCTCAGAAGATTGAACGTCTACTAGCATGGTTGGAAGAACTGAAAATTGCTCTAGATATCCCGCTATCAATCCAAGCTGCTGGTGTTCCAGAAGCGGATTTCCTAGCGAAACTGGATCAACTGTCTGTTGAAGCGTTCGATGACCAATGTACAGGTGCTAACCCACGTTACCCACTAATCAGTGAGTTGAAAGAAGTACTAACGGCTTCTTACTACGGTAAAGCATTTGTTGAAGGCGAAACATTCGAAGGTACGACTGTTATTAAGAAAACAGAAGACCAGCCTGCAGCTAAACCTGCGGCAAAAGCGAAAAAGCAAAAAGCTTAATTTCGAACGTAGTTTTCGCTAGCACGGATACTGCATCAAAATAAGCAAGATCGGGAAAAGATTAAGCCCCCTCTTCGAAAGAAGAGGGGGCTTTTTTATCAATGGAAGGCGTCTTTTAAATACGACAGCCTTGATACTACTACCTTGATACTATTGCCTTGGTACTATTGCCACATTACTCTACTGGTTAGGCCTCTGTACTGACAACTCGGCCGCTGAAGTAATCATTGGTGACTATGTATTCTGTTGTACGGGTCAGCTCGTCTTGTATCTCCGCCCAATGCCCGGAAATATTAAAGTTGTGGCTCTTCATGGGAATGACGCCACCAACGCGCACATTATGAGGTTCAAGTTCTTTCGCCCAGCTTTTAGTAAATCCAGACACCATGGACATAGTATTGTCTAAATCACTTAGGTTTTGATTAGGTTCTTGAGCGACGACATTCACAATGACGCCAGACTGTCCCTGAGACATTCTTTCCGCGGCAACTTGCCCAAACATGAATAAACTGGATGCCAGTAACGAGAACTGCGTAATGAACTGCCGCCCTGAAAGGGTATCGGTTAAAGATTGCCTCGGTAGTGAAAGCCAATGATTGACGAGTACATCAGGTACTTGCCCCGATTTTTGTTCAACCACATCAAATAGACATTCGATACTAGGTATAGAAATGTCACTAATTTGAATCTTTTCGACTTGATGCGTCATATCTTTGCAGCGGGCATAGGTGTTTTGCAGTTTGGAAGCATTAGTGTCACACAAAAAGACACGGGCTCCTAAACGAGCAAAATGGATCGCTAACATGGCGCCTAGCGTAGTTCCAGCAGAGGTAATCAGCACTACCGAGTCTTTGATTATCATAGAATCTCCGAAAATTGGTTTCGGGCAACCTAAAAAGGCTACGTCAGTGATGTAATAACTTGGTATACAAACTGTGCATTAGTTGTGAATATCGTCAAGATTTTCTATATGCATGAAGATTGATTTGGTTAAATTTGCAGCAAATCACATTGCGTAGTGCATGAATGTTGATTGTTGCAGCCAATAATCGTATTCACTAAGACTTTACAGGCGAACGGAGATTTGATCTTTACGGTAGGCGGTAGAGAGCTTGTTATAAAGTACATCGACTTGCTGAGGATTAGGCTTACCATTGCCTAGTTGTCTTCGAGTGTGCCCAGATAGGTTTTGATAGACGTCTTCTGACAAACCCTGGGTATGTGTTGGTTGAAAGCTTAGGGGCTCTGGAGAGCTATAATGGTGAAGTTTAGCACTGGCGAGACCGCCTTGATGAAATTGATGTGCAATGGCCGCTGAGTTGTCATAGTCATCTAGGCTCCCTGTTAGCTTTTGTGCAGTAGGGACATCAAATCTTTTCTTCAATAGCGCTTCATCAGTGGTGGAAGAGTCAATCTCTTCCATAACGGATGTTTCTCGAGAGTCACTGCTCAGCATAGAAAGTAACAAGGCAAAATCTGCACGTCTACCTTGGACCACAGCACGGCTAAGTGATGTACCACATTGTAGTTCGTTGATTAAGTGTGCTTTGTCTAACGTATGAATTTGCATAGTATCCTCGATGGTCAATAGAGTTATCGGCAAGTCGAGGGTTCACTTTAGTGCTTTCTTGCGCAAGTGAGTGTTTTCTTACGTGAATACAAAAAAAGCCTGCGTGAGCAGGCTTAATATCTTTAGTCGTATAGTATTAGCGGTTAATACTACTCACTATCGATGTCAGATTATTGAGCTAGGTTCTTCTCAACGAAAGACCAGTTTACCAGAGCCCAGAAACCATTCATGTAATCAGGACGCACATTGCGGTAGTCGATGTAGTAAGCGTGCTCCCACAAGTCAACCGTCAATAGAGGTGTTACGCCGTCTTCAGTAAGCGGTGTAGCAGCGTTAGATGTATTAACGATATCTAGTGTGCCATCTGCTTTTTTCACTAACCATGTCCATGAAGAACCGAAGTTGTTGATCGCTGAATCAGTGAACTTTGCTTTGAATTCTTCAAAAGAACCGAACGCAGCATTGATTGCGTCTGCAACAGCGCCAGTTGGTTCGCCACCTGCATTTGGAGCAAGACAGTGCCAGTAGAATGTGTGGTTCCAGATCTGTGCAGCGTTGTTGAAGATACCGCCAGTAGATGTCTTAACAACTTCTTCTAGTGTTTTGCCTTCAAACTCAGTACCAGGAACAAGGCCGTTAAGCTTAACAACGTAAGTGTTGTGGTGCTTACCGTAGTGATATTCCAGAGTCTCTTCTGAGATATGTGGTTGTAGCGCGTCTTTCGCGTACGGTAGTGCTGGTAGTTCGAATGCCATTGCTCGCTTCTCCATTGAGTGAAATAAGGGGCTAACCCTATGATTGCTTCCAATTTATTTTATATATGAGTCAATGTGTTGACTGACTGTTGGTTATTTTAGCAAGTTTTTACTTTATTAAAAGAGTTATGTCCGATTTTCTTGCATTGCATTTGTGTCTGCCAGATACCCAACGCACCTTTAATACCAAAACGAGCTTGATAACGTCACGAATTGTGAACGTCATTATAACCTTATAATTATTGTGCTTTTTATTCTGCGCCGATTCGCTAGAATGTGAACACATCCGCAGTACTAGTATTTCGAGGAAGCAATGGAAACTATCGATAAAATCAAACAGCAAATTGAAGAAAACACGATCCTTCTTTACATGAAGGGCTCGCCAAAACTACCAAGCTGTGGTTTTTCTTCACAAGCATCACAAGCACTAATGGGCTGTGGTGAGAAGTTTGCATATGTTGATATTCTACAAAACCCAGATATTCGCGCAGAATTGCCAAGCTATGCACAATGGCCGACTTTCCCACAATTATGGGTTGAAGGTGAGCTGATTGGTGGCTGTGACATCATCATGGAAATGTTCCAGAAAGGTGAACTTCAACCTTTGATCAAAGAAGCAGCAGCACGCAACGCTGGTGAAGCAGAATAATCTGTTTTTTGTCTTAAGCGTAATATGTTTAAGGTAATATGTTTAAGATAAATAGTAAAAAGGCTTGGTTATTGACCAAGCCTTTTTTATGACATTTATTTCTATTGAATATGGCGCCCTCTATCGTTAGAGCACACCACACATAGTATCTTTACAGCACCATTGCCGCAATCCATCCAAAGATGATAAGTGGAATGTTGTAGTGAATAAATGTAGGGACAACCGTTTCCCAAATATGCTCATGCTGACCATCAGCATTTAGACCAGACGTTGGACCCAACGTTGAGTCAGAGGCTGGCGAGCCTGCATCACCGAGTGCTGCAGCGGTGCCGACAAGCGCTACGGTTGCCATTGGTGAAAAGCCAAATGCGAGTGCCAATGGAACATAAATTGTGGCGAGGATTGGAATGGTTGAGAATGAAGAACCAATACCCATAGTGACGAGTAGTCCCACAATGAGCATCAGAAGTGCAGCGAGTGGTTTATTATCACCAATACTCGTTGATAACGCCTCGACCAGAGACTCCACGCCACCGGTTTGCTTCATCACTGCAGCAAAGCCTGCCGCAGCAATCATAATAAAGCCGATCATTGCCATCATGTGAACGCCTTTTGTAAACACGTCGTGTGTCTCTTTCCAAGCAATCACACCACCAAAGGTAAACACCATGAAGCCAGCAAGCGCACCAATAATCATTGAGCCAGAGGTAAGCTGTACGGCGAGTGCCATGACAATACCAACTAACGCAACATAGATGTTTTTCTTGTTAATATGAGTCGGTTCTGGGTCAACATGAGTCAGTTCAGTCTCTTGATATTGGCGAGGCTTACGATAGCTAAAGAATACTGCGGCAAGCAAACCAGTCATCATGCCAACGGCAGGAAGAACCATCGCCATCGGAACTTGAGCGGCAGTGATTGACTCAAGTCCATTGTCGTGCAAATTCTTTAAAAGAATATTGTTTAAAAAGATGCCACCAAAGCCAACAGGTAGGATCATGTATGGCGTGACCAGTCCAAAAGTTAACACACAAGCCACTAAGCGGCGGTCAAGTTTCATTTTAGCAAACACGCCCAATAGAGGTGGAATCAAAATTGGAATGAAGGCGATGTGTACAGGGACGATATTTTGCGATGACACGGTTACCAAAATAAGGGCAATGAGGACCGCATACTTTAAGCCAGTAGCGGAAGCCGCATTTTCTTTACCATGGATTCTTTTGATGACGCTTTGCGCCAATAGATCAGTTACCCCTGATTTTGAGATAGCAACAGCAAAGGTACCAAGCATGGCGTAGCTAAGTGCGATAGTGGCACCGCCACCTAAACCGCCTTCAAATGCGCTGACAGCGTCAGTGAGTGACATACCAGAAACGACACCGCCAACAATGGCACTAAAGGTCAACGCAACGACAACGTTGACGCGCATTAGTGCTAGCAGCAGCATGATGCAAACGGAAATAACAACAGGATTCATATTAAGCTCTAAAAGTTGTGTTTGTATTATTGTGAATCATCGTCAGTGAGTGGCCAGCCACCTAGGGCTTTCCACTTATTAACGATCCGGCAAAATAGCTCAGCGGTTTTCTGAGTATCGTAGAGTGCCGAATGGGCTTCTTTATTATCGAATTCCATCCCTGCTGTTTTACAAGCTTTTGCCAAAACGGTTTGGCCGAAGGCAAGACCGCTTAGAGTAGCGGTATCAAACGTTGCAAAAGGATGGAATGGGACACGTTTCAATTTTGAACGTTCATTCGCAGCACTGACAAAACTATGGTCGAAGTTAGCATTGTGCGCGACCATGATGGCACGGCTACAATCATGCTGCTTCTGTTCTTTACGAATGACTTTGTAGATTTCTTTTAGCGCTTCTTGCTCTGAAACAGCACCTCGAAGTGGGCTAAAAGGGTCACGAATACCAATAAAGTCTAACGCTTCTTTTTCTAGATTGGCGCCTTCGAATGGTTCAATGTGATAGTGCAAAACACTCGCAGGGACAAGATCCCCGGCATCGTCCATTTTTAATGTGATGGCACAGATTTCGAGTAAAGCATCGGTCTTGGCGTTAAATCCAGCCGTCTCTACATCGACAACTACAGGAAAATAGCCACGGAATCGCTTTTTTAAGGTGAGAGCTTCGTTTTCTACAGTCATTTTAGATTTATCAATGGTGACGAAGGTTGCATTATTGCAGATTCTTCGCCTATAACATACCTGCTACTGCATTTAATTTAGCCAATATTAGTGACTATTTATTGAATCTATTCGTCAACTGTCATGCTAACGCTCATTATGTATATTTAGTTAGTGCTAATGTGCGCATATCAAGACGATAAAAATGTGTTGATTGTACGGAAACCAACCAGCGTTTGTTACTTAGGCGTAGTACCAATGAAACTGGCTAGATTTTTGCAAAGTAAACTGGAGTTAGAATTAATAGACAAGATAGCGGCAATCACATGCCGCTGTGTTGTAAGAGTCGAGTTATTTATCTTTATGAAATTAAAAGCCTTATTCACCTTGCCATTGTTATCTTGCTTGCTGGCGCCTCAGGTTGAAGCGGCAATCGAAAAGCGCTACGTGGCCACGCCGACTCAATCTCAATGGGAAATGGTGATGAACACCCCACTGGAATGCCAGTTGGTGCACCCGATCCCTAATTTTGGAGACGCGCAGTTCACCGCTAAAGCGGGTAAGAAAATGAATCTCGACTTTGAACTCAAAATGTTACGTTCAATGGGACAAACCCGAAATGTTAGCTTGGTTTCTCTGCCACCACCATGGCGCCCAGGTGATAGCGCAGATCGAATTTCTAATTTGCAGTTTTTCCGACAGTTTAATGGCTATGTGGGTGGGCAAGCCGCGTGGAGTTTACTTAGCGAACTAGAGAAAGGGCGCTATCCGACGTTTAGTTATCAAGACTGGCAAAGCCGCGATGAACGTATCGAAGTGTCATTGTCCTCCGTGCTGTTTCAAGCTAAGTACAATGTATTTAGTGACTGTATCGCCAACCTATTGCCGTATAGTTTCGAAGATATCTCGTTTACGATCCTGCATTATGATGCCAATAGTGAGCAGCTAAACAAAACATCTCAACACCGGTTGCAACAAATTGCTGAATACGTTCGATATAACCAAAACATCGATTTGGTTCTAGTGTCTACGTATACGGACGCATCGGAAACAAAGAGTGAGAGTCAGAGTTTGTCGGACAAGCGTGCCACAATACTGCAAGATTATTTCCAGTCGCTTGGCTTACCCAAGGACCGAATCCAAGTTCAAGGTTATGGTAAACGCCGCCCAATTGCCGATAATTCATCGCCAATTGGTAAAGCAAAAAACCAGCGAGTCGTCATTTCTTTTGGCCGAACGAACGTCTAATCGTCGCTGTTTCGCGCAGTGAATTGTATGTGATGTACAGTATGGAAAAAAGAAGGCGCACTGAGAAGTGCGCCTTTTTGTTAATAGTTGATAGCTAACAGCTTAAAGATCAGAGCGGCTAAGTTAATTAACCTTCTAAGCCAGCACTTGCTTGCTTGTTTTGAATAAGCTCAATCATGTAGCCATCAGGATCTTTTACAAATGCGATCTGAGTTGTGCCACCCTTGACCGGCCCTGGCTCACGAGTGACATTGCCACCTGCTGCTTTAATGGCATCACACGTTGAATAGATATCATCGACACCAATGGCAATGTGTCCATAAGCAGAGCCTAGATCGTACTCAGTCACACCCCAGTTGTAAGTGAGCTCAATAACTGCACCTTCTGATTCATCACCAAAGCCTAAAAATGCGAGTGTGTATTTATACTCGGTATTTTCATTTTTACGCAGTAGATTCATTCCGATCACATCGCTGTAGAATGAAATAGATTTATCCAGATCTCCCACGCGTAGCATGGTATGTAAAATACGACCGTTTGACATGACATTGCTCCTTAATTGTCTTTGCATAGCCAATACTCGTGTGTATAAACACGGTGACGAGTAATATTGCTTGGCCTATACGTCGGTTTTTTCTTTAAACTCACATAAATCTTCGATGATGCAGCTGCCGCAACGTGGCTTTCTAGCTACACAGGTATAGCGACCGTGTAGAATTAACCAGTGGTGAACGTCTAGTTTGAATTCTTTCGGTACGACTTTTAATAGTTTGGTTTCGACGTCATCAACCGTCTTGCCCATCGCTAACTTGGTGCGATTCGATACGCGGTAAATATGGGTATCAACGGCGATAGTAGGCCAGCCGAAAGCGGTGTTGAGTACCACGTTAGCCGTTTTTCGCCCAACCCCCGGTAGAGCTTCTAGGGCTTCTCGGTTTTCAGGAACCACACTGCCGTGCTGTTCAATCAATATGCGGCAGGTTTTAATGACGTTTTCAGCTTTTGAATTAAATAAGCCAATCGTCTTTATGTACTCTTTTACGCCGTCGACACCTAAAGCCAAGATCGCTTCTGGTGTATTGGCGATAGGGTAGAGCTTGTCTGTTGCTTTATTGACGCTGACGTCGGTGGCTTGTGCTGACAGAAGCACTGCAATCAATAACTCAAATGGACTACTCCAGTTGAGTTCTGTTTCAGGTTTAGGGTTATTCTCTCGAAGCCTTTCTAGGATTTCTCTTCTTTTTATATTGTTCATGACTTGCTAACTTTTTCTTCCGGTGAATAAACGCTCTGTGCTATCTATATTTTGAATTATACATATGTTTTGAATCATACATATACGCTGAATTATATCTATAGTCTTTACAATAATGCCCCAAAACTGGGGCATTATTAGGCGCGATTAATTGGTGACTCTTGCTCGTTCAATCGTTGGCTTTTCTTGTGTCGGTTGACGCATTGCTATTTTACGATCGATGACGTTTTTAAGGGCAATGAGAAAACCAACGCCGATGAAGGCGCCCGGTGGAAGCAGGGCGAGCAAGAATTGGCTATCGAATTGGAATAGTTGAATTCGAAGCGCTAACGCCCAGTCACCCAGTAGTAAGTCGGCGCCGTCAAACAAGGTACCATTACCTATAATTTCGCGCATTGCGCCTAAAACAACAAGAACAGCTGTCATGCCGAGCCCCATCCATAACCCATCGAGCGCAGCTGGCAGTACTTCATTTTTTGACGCAAAAGCTTCGGCGCGCCCAATGATGATGCAATTGGTTACGATCAACGGGATAAAGATACCAAGAGACAAATACAAGCCATACGCATAGGCATTCATGAGGAGTTGCACACAGGTAACGAGCGCCGCGATAATCATGACAAAAACAGGGATTCTGACTTCTTTTGGTACGTAATCACGGATGAGCGAGACAGTGACGTTAGAGCCGACCAGTACCGCAAGTGTAGCCAGTCCTAAACCAAGCGCGTTAGTGATGGTCGAAGAGACCGCTAGTAAGGGACAGAGTCCTAGCAGTTGAACTAAAGCCGGGTTGTTATCCCATAAGCCATTTTTGGCGAGTTGTTTTGATGTGCTCATGATTCACCTCCACAGTTTAGTGGTTGCTTTAATAGACGCGCTTGGTTGGAATGGACAAAACTGACAGTGTTTTTTATCGCTTTGACCACCGCTCGTGGCGTAATCGTCGCACCGGTAAAGGAATCAAATTGTCCGCCATCTTTACGTACAGCCCACTCGGACTCATTATCTTGGGTGACTTGCTTTCCAGCGAAACCCAATATCCAATCAGTGATTCTTAAATCAATTTTATCACCAAGTCCTGGGGTTTCTTGATGCGCCAAGACTCGAGAACCCAAAATGATCCCGTTAGTATCAACGCCAACAATAATACGAATGGCACCATTATAGCCGTCCGGCGCGACGCTTTCGATGGCCATTGCGGTAGGGACACCTGCTTTGGTCGCGATATAAAGTGGCTGAGCTGCGTCACTACCAAGCAAGGGATCGCTTACTAGCGTACAAGAAGCATAGAGCTCGTTGTCGTGAAGATCATGTGGAATAACCTCATTTAACGTTGCCTGCAATTGCGCTCGCTCTTGCGCTAAGATTTGATCTTTTGTGAGATATTGCGTCAATGCGACGACACCGGTAGAGGCGCAAGCGAAGATTGCAAGTATTAGCCCATTTTTACGAATCGAATTTAACATAGTCATTAATGTCCGTAAGTTCTAGGTTTGGTGTAGTAATCAATCAGCGGCACGCACATGTTGGCAAGAAGTACCGCGAATGCGACGCCATCTGGAAAACCACCCCAAGTACGTATCACAAAGACCATCATGCCAATAAAAGCACCGAATATTAATCTTCCCTTGACCGTCGTAGACGCTGAAACTGGATCCGTGGCAATAAAAAATGCCCCAAGCATTGTTGCGCCGGATAATAAGTGCAGTAACGGTGAGGCGGATTCACCCGGAAAGACCAGAGCAAATAAGCCACTAATTATTACCAATGCACCGAGGAAGGCAACGGGGATGTGCCATTGAATAATGCGTAGCTTAAGCAGCACAAGCCCGCCAGCCAGATACGCCAGGTTCACCCACTCCCAACCGATCCCCCCTAAGCCAGAAAAGATCGGTTGCTGAAAAATTTCCGTCGCGGTGTACCCATTTTTGAAGCCAGTTTTTAATGCATCCAGTGGCGTTGCCATTGTAATGCCATCAATCCCAGTTCTAATTTGTTGTAGTGAGTAGCCGTCTACATCAAAGCCGGTAAAGATCAGCGAAAACGTATCTAGGAAGGTGATTGATTCTCCACTTAGCGAGAGGGGGGTAATCCAGCTGGTCATTTCGACGGGAAATGAAATAAGCAATACGACATAAGCGACCATCGCAGGATTAAATGGGTTTTGTCCCAATCCGCCATAAAGGTGCTTCGCGATTACAATAGCAAAAATTAAACCGATAACGACCACCCACCATGGTGACATTGGCGGGATTGCAATCGCTAATAACCACGCAGTGACGAAAGCACTGTAATCGGTAAGCGCTCGTTTTGGAGAGCGTTTACGAAGTAGCATTACCAATGCTTCAAGCGTTAAGCCAACGAAAAGGGCTAAACACAGTTGGATGATAGTACCCCAGCCAAAGAAGTAGCTTTGGGTCAGTAAGCCTGGTAACGCACAAAGTGCCACGCCTTTCATTAGGTCGGGGGTACGTTTGCGATTGTGCGCATGTGGAGAGCTAGCAATAAAGAACGCCACTAGTTGTTCTCCTTATCTTGTTGTTCATTTTTAATCTTACGTGCTTTTGCACGAGCAATTGCAGCGGCAACAGCGGCTTTTTTAGGGTCACTGCTAACGGCTTCTGCGTTGTCAGGATCTGGCAGCGTCTCGTTTGGCGCGATTGGTTCTATGGTCTTTTCAGCTTGCTGCGCTTTACGCGCTTTAGCGCGAGCAATGGCAGCGGCGACGGCGGCTTTTTTAGGGTCACTGCTAACGGCTTCTGCGTTGTCAGAATCTGGCAGCGTCTCGTTTGGCGTGACAGGCTCGACAGTCTTTTCCGTTTGCTGCGCTTTACGCGCTTTGGCGCGAGCAATGGCAGCGGCGACAGCGGCTTTTTTAGGGTCACTGCTAACGGCTTCTGCGTTGTCATGATCTGGCAGCGTCTCGTTAGGCGTGACAGGCTCGACGGTCTTTTCAGCTTGCTGCGCTTTACGCGCTTTAGCGCGAGCAATGGCAGCGGCGACAGCGGCTTTTTTAGGATCACTGCTAACGGCTTCTGCGTTGTCAGAATCTGGTAGCGTCTCGTTAGGCGTGACAGGCTCGACGGTCTTTTCAGCTTGCTGCGCTTTACGCGCTTTAGCGCGAGCAATGGCAGCGGCGACGGCGGCTTTTTTAGGATCACTGCTAACGGCTTCTACGTTGTCAGAATCTGGCAGCGTCTCGTTTGGCGTGACAGGCTCGACGGTCTTTTCAGATTGCTGCGCTTTACGCGCTTTAGCGCGAGCAATGGCAGCGGCGACGGCGGCTTTTTTCGGATCACTGTCAGTGACCTCAGACGGTGCTTTTTCAGCTGCGCTGTCACTTTGAGTTGTCTTGCGTGCTTTTGCACGAGCAATAGCGGCTGCCACTGCGGCCTTTTTGGGATCTGTGCTGGTGGTTTGTTCTGATAGTGACGGCTTTGTTTCAGTGTCAGATGCCTGTTGCGCCTTACGGGCTTTTGCTCGTGCAATAGCATCCGCAACAGCTGATTTTTTATCATCGGATTGTGGCGCATTATCGGCTTCAGATTGGTTTGCTTTTCGCTCACGCGCGAGGCGTTTACGCTCCTCTCTTAACTTCGCCATTTCACGGTTATCTGGCTCTGCGGTATCAGAAGCCTTTGCGGCTGCTTGCTTGGCTTTAGCGCGAGCAATTGCTGCCGCTACGGCAGGTTTTACTTCGTCGTTTTTAGGCTGAGCTTTTTGTGCTTTTACTCTTGCAATTGCTGCGGCAACCGCATCATCACCACTTGAGGTCGCCATTTGTTTACGACGATCATCGGCAGCTTTCTTAAAGCGATTTTCTCGTTCTGCTTTATCTCGCTCCAAGCGAGCTTTTCGTTCTTCAAACCGCACTCTTGCTCGCTCTGCGGCTTCGGCTTCTTTAGCTCGAGTTCGAATCTCGGCTTTTGCTTGGCGGTAGTATTGAACCAGTGGGATTTCACTTGGACAGACAAAGGCACACGCGCCGCATTCAATACAGTCTTTGAGGTTAAGCTCTTCACATTTATCGAACTCTTGTGATTTTGCATACCATTGTAACTGTTGCGGTAACAGTGAGGCTGGGCAGGCTTCCGCACATTGGCTGCAACGTATACACGCCATTTCATCTTGGCGTGGGTCAATCTCTCGAGAGGTTGGCGCTAAGATACAGTTCGATGTTTTGGTTACCGGTACACTTGCGTGCGGAAGAGTGAATCCCATCATGGGCCCCCCCATAATCAAACGCGGGGCTTTTTTGT
Organism: Vibrio methylphosphonaticus; assembly: GCF_023634655.1. Taxonomy (GTDB): domain Bacteria; phylum Pseudomonadota; class Gammaproteobacteria; order Enterobacterales; family Vibrionaceae; genus Vibrio; species Vibrio methylphosphonaticus. The sequence goes on from NZ_JAMKMS010000005.1 coordinate 166,231, forward strand.
CGGCTTTATAGCCAAATTCGTCGAGCAGCGCTTGTACCGGTGTGCCGATTCTAACCCAAACATTTTTGGGTTGTTTAAAGGCTTTTCCGGTCAGAGTCACTACGCGCTCCAACAGAGGCTCCCCATCGCAGATAGCGCGCTTAATCGCGTACGCTGAGCCAATATTCTGCACCAAAAGGCCAATATCTGCTGGTATACCACCAACCGGAACTTCGAGATTGGTCAGTATTTTAATTAATTGTTTTTCGCCACCGGATGGGTATTTTGTTGGGATCACGCGAATGACGATATCATCACTTTTAGCGGCAACTTCTAGCGCTTTAATCGCATCCGGTTTGTTGTCCTCAATGCCAATGATAGTCAGTTTCGGCTTTAAAATATGCTTGAGGATTCGGATGCCTTCAATCACATCCTCAGCATAGTCTTGCATGAGTCGGTCATCGGCGGTGATATAAGGTTCACACTCGGCGGCGTTTAAAATCAGTATGTCAGTTCTTTGTAAGCCGGATTGAATTTTCTTTGCTGTGGGAAAGCCTGCTCCCCCCATGCCAGAGATGCCCGCCTGGCGGAGTGTTTCAATAAGTTGCTCAGGCTGCGATGAGTGATAGTCGGCAGTCGGCGCACGCTCAATCCACTGATCTTGGCCATCGGGTTGAATGATGACGCATAAATCAGTCAATCCAGAAGGGTGGGCAATGGTTCTAGGTTCTATTGCAATCACTTCACCTGATGTCGGCGCGTGTACAGGCAGCATAAACGCCGCATTCACTTCACTCAGTGGTTGACCTTTCAAGACCTGACTGCCTACTTCAACGAGCAAGTCGCCGGGTTTACCGATGTGCTGCTTAATTGGAATAACCAATTCAGCGGGGATTGCCGCTCGAGAGATGGCCTGCTGGTTGGATTGCTTTTTATTTTCAGCTGGATGGACTCCACCAGGGAAGTCCCATAATGAGCCAGATTGAATTTGTTCAATTAGTGACAACATACCCTACCTACTGCTTATTTGGCTGAGTGTTTGGAGCGGTGACATTAACCACCGGAATAGCATTTAATTGCCATTTCCAAGAGTCGACGGTGGTTTGGACAGGAATCATTTCAATACAATCCGTTGGGCAAGGTGCAACACACAGGTCACATCCAGTACATTCATCCTTGATCACGGTATGCAGCGCCTTTGTGCCACCAACAATGGCATCAACCGGACAGGCTTGAATACATTTAGTGCAGCCAATGCACATGTCTTCATGGATAAATGCGACTTTTTTCAGTGATTTTTCATCGTCGTGAGCAGAGCTTTCAGCTTCAACACCCATTAAATCGGCGAGTTTTTCAATCGTCGCTTGACCACCCGGAGGGCACTTATTGATAGCATCGCCGTTGGCGATAGCTTCGGCATAAGGCTTACATCCTGGGTAGCCACATTGTCCACATTGCGTTTGCGGCAAAATGGCATCTATTTGTTCCACAATAGGGTCGGCTTCCACTTTGAATTTGATGGAGGCGAAGCCAAGGATTGCACCAAAAAAAGCGGCGAGAACGACAATTGCCGTTACTGCAATAATTATCGCTGTCATTACAGTTTCACCAAGCCAGTAAAGCCCATAAAGGCAAGAGACATAAGCCCAGCTGTGATCATAGCGATGGATGCGCCTTTAAACGGGGCGGGTACATCGGCCGCGGTGATGCGTTCACGCATGGAGGCAAACAGAATGAGTACTAATGAAAAACCGACGGCCGCACCAAAACCATAAATAATGGATTCCATGAAGTTATGGTTTTCATTAATGTTGAGCAATGCAACACCCAATACGGCACAGTTGGTCGTAATCAGCGGTAGGAAGATACCTAATAGGCGATACAAAGTAGGACTGGTTTTGTGGACGACCATTTCAGTAAATTGCACAACAACGGCAATGACGAGAATAAAACTCATGGTTCTCAGGTATTGGATACCGAGAGGAATGAGTATGTAAGTTTCGACAAGGTACGCACACACAGACGCCAAGGTAAGGACGAATGTCGTCGCCAACCCCATGCCGATTGCGGTTTCCAGTTTTTTTGATACACCCATGAATGGGCATAAGCCAAGAAATTTTACCAGTACAAAGTTATTGACGAGGACAGTGCCCACAAGCAATAGGAAATATTCGGTCATAATAGTAAGTGTAAAGAGCTCCGATCTGGTTATTATCGTGCTTTGTGTAGCTAATAACAACCAATGAAAGATAAGGTTTTATTGGATTGTCGTAAATTTATTGCTTTCTAGCCTATTTATTGGGTTGCTAGGCAGCATTGTGCGCTTCTTGCAGGCAAAATGAGTGATGCATAGATTTAGCGCTGTAGGTTAGTTTTACGCAAGTTTGCCCGCGTTAGATGTGAAGAAGGGGCCAAGTAGTCAAATTGATGACAGCCAGAACGAAAAAAGCCGCATCCAATGATGCGGCTTTTCGAATTTGGCTCCCCCTGCAAGACTTGAACTTGCGACATACGGATTAACAGTCCGCCGTTCTACCAACTGAACTAAGGGGGAATTGCTTTAGCGCGGCGAATATTAGCGATAGCGAGGTTTTGAGTCAATGGTTTTTTTAAAAAAACAAAAACAAAATATTCTCAGAAATATCTTTACTTTCGTGGATGCCTTATCCGGCAAGAGGTGTTTTTAGTTATCCACCAAAATTGTGGATAAGGGTGTTAATTGTCCGGTACAAAAGTCATCAACTGATAGAAATGAAAACAAGCCATGTGAATAACTTTCAAAGAGGGTGTTCTAAGTTAATGATTTTATTGTTTGTTATTAGGTATTGAAAATAATTGAGAGAGTTGAATTATTCTCATAGTTGAGAGTGTTACGAGAATTTGGGGACAAACCGTGGATGAAATTTATTATCAATACACGGGAGCTTGGCACGAAAGGGCGATTAATATACCTAAATTTTCTGATAAAAGCGAGCAAAGAGTTGCAAAAGTAGCAGAGTAACAGCGACAATATGAGCGAGATAAACAAAGGACTCGGTATCATGGCAAAACTCTTCGAACTTGTTTCAGACTATCAGCCCTCAGGCGATCAGCCTGCTGCCATTGAGCAGCTATTGGAAGGGCTTGATTCTGGTCTCGCGCATCAAACCTTGTTAGGGGTTACGGGGTCGGGTAAGACGTTTACTTTGGCGAACGTTGTTGCAACGGCTCAGCGACCGGCCATCATTCTTGCTCCAAATAAAACACTGGCAGCGCAATTATATGGGGAGATGAAAGCATTTTTCCCGAATAACGCTGTAGAGTACTTTGTTTCTTACTACGATTATTACCAACCTGAAGCGTACGTACCGACAACGGACACGTTTATCGAGAAGGACTCTTCCGTTAACGCGCATATTGAACAGATGCGTTTGTCCGCAACGAAAGCCTTACTCGAACGTAAAGATGCCATTATTGTCGCGTCAGTCTCTGCAATTTATGGTCTGGGTGATCCGCAGTCGTATTTAAAAATGATGCTACATGTGACCAGAGGTGATGTGTTGGATCAGCGAGACATTATCCGTCGTCTTGCTGAACTGCAGTACTCTCGCAACGATGTGGCATTTGAACGTGGTCAGTTCCGTGTTCGTGGTGAAGTCATTGATGTATTCCCTGCTGAATCTGATCAAGAAGCCGTTCGAATTGAAATGTTCGATGATGAGATAGACTGCATTAGTCTCTTTGACCCACTAACGGGCGTCGTCGTTCAGCGTGACCTTGCTCGCTATACTATTTATCCCAAAACTCACTACGTAACGCCAAGAGAGCGGATTTTAGAAGCGATCGAAGATATCAAAGTAGAGCTGAAGTCCCGTCAGGCTTACTTAATGGACAATAATAAATTACTTGAAGAGCAGCGGATTTCCCAGCGCACTCAGTTCGATCTTGAGATGATGAATGAGTTAGGTTTTTGCTCGGGTATTGAAAACTATTCACGCTATTTGAGTGGTCGTAGTGAAGGTGAGCCGCCCCCAACGCTATTTGATTATTTACCAGCGGATGGCTTACTGATCATCGACGAATCGCACGTGACGGTTCCGCAAATCGGGGCGATGTATAAAGGCGACCGTTCTCGCAAAGAAACGCTCGTGGAATACGGCTTTCGTTTACCGTCGGCGTTGGATAACCGCCCGATGAAATTTGATGAATTTGAAATGCTCGCGCCACAAACGATCTATGTTTCTGCCACGCCCGGCAATTATGAAATGGAAAAATCAGTGGGAGCCGTGGCGGATCAAGTGGTTCGTCCTACTGGCTTGTTAGATCCAGAATTAGAAGTGAGACCTGTGGCGACACAAGTGGATGATCTTCTATCGGAAGTCAAAATACGAGCGGCGAAAGATGAGCGAGTGTTGGTGACGACGTTAACGAAACGTATGGCGGAAGATTTAACCGAATATTTGAGTGAGCATGGCGTGCGTGTTCGTTATTTACATTCCGATATTGATACCGTGGAGCGTGTTGAGATTATCCGCGATCTTCGTTTGGGTGTGTTTGATGTTCTGGTTGGCATCAACTTGTTGCGAGAAGGTCTTGATATGCCAGAAGTCTCGTTGGTTGCGATTTTAGATGCCGATAAAGAAGGCTTCCTTCGTTCTGAACGTTCGTTAATTCAGACTATTGGTCGTGCTGCAAGGCACTTGGAAGGGCGTGCTATTTTGTACGCCGATAAGATCACTAAGTCGATGGAAAAAGCGATGGGCGAAACCAGTCGACGTCGTGAAAAGCAGCATGCCTACAATGAACTTAATGGACTGGTTCCAATGGCATTGAAAAGAAATGTTAAGGATATTATGGAGCTGGGCAGCGCGACGAAAGCCCGTAATAAACAGCCGTCTAAGCAAGTGCCACTATCAAAGGTAGCAGAGCCATCCCAGACTTATGTCGCGATGTCTTCTCAAGATATAGAGAAGAAAATCCTGACACTAGAAGCAGAGATGTATCGTCATGCTCAGAACCTTGAATTTGAGCAGGCAGCCCAAAAACGCGATGAAATAGAAAAACTTAGAGCACATTTCATTGCCAACAGTTAACAAAGCTCATCATCTTTGTTAATTCGCTCAAAGATTGGGCATTGAAGTATTTAGCTCTGATTGGAATGAGCATAGATTGGAATGAACATAGATTGGAATTAGCATTAGACGTGTGCTGAATGTGCCCTCGTCTTTCACAATATTAGTTAGGAATTATGCAGCAGATTATTAGTGAGCCAAAATCTCGTTATCTCTTAATGGTAGAAGATACCGCTTCCGTTGCCGCGCTCTATCGCTCATACCTAACTCCGCTAGGTATTGATATCAATATTGTCGGCAATGGACGAGACGCGATTCACAGCCTAGCTCACCGCACCCCTGATTTAATACTGCTAGACTTGCGTTTGCCAGATATGACAGGAATGGATGTACTCGATGCCGTTCGCGAAGTGAACCCTAATGTACCGGTTATTTTCATGACGGCTCATGGTTCTATCGATATTGCCGTAGACGCGATGCAGCATGGCGCGCAAGACTTCTTAATTAAACCTTGTGAAGCAGACCGCTTGCGTGTCACGGTGAATAACGCGATTCGTAAAGCGTCAAAAATGCGCGATGAGCTTAATGAGACGGGTAGCCCCAGTTATCAAGGTTTCATTGGTAGTAGCCAGACAATGCAGGCGGTGTATCGCACCATCGATTCGGCCGCGACCAGTAAAGCCAGTATTTTCATCACCGGTGAAAGTGGTACCGGCAAAGAAGTGTGCGCGGAAGCGATTCACGCTGCGAGTCGACGCGGCGATAAACCATTCATTGCGATTAACTGTGCTGCCATCCCTAAAGACCTGATTGAAAGTGAGTTATTTGGTCACGTGAAAGGTGCGTTTACGGGAGCGGCTACCGATCGACAAGGTGCGGCAGAACTGGCCGACGGTGGCACGTTATTTCTTGATGAACTGTGTGAAATGGATTTAGAACTGCAGACGAAATTGCTGCGTTTTATTCAAACCGGTACCTTTCAAAAAGTAGGGTCGTCACGAATGAAAAAAGTCGACGTCCGTTTTGTGTCTGCGACGAACCGAGATCCTTGGAAGGAAGTAGAAGAAGGGCGTTTTCGTGAAGATCTGTATTACCGCTTATATGTGATACCGCTGCACTTGCCACCGCTTCGGGAGCGAGGCGAAGATGTGATTGAAATTGCCTATTCACTACTCGGGTTCATGTCACACGAGGAAGGAAAGAGTTTTGTCCGTTTTTCTCAGGATGTCATTGATCGGTTTATTCAATATGAGTGGCCGGGCAACGTGAGACAGTTACAAAATGTTCTACGTAACGTGGTGGTACTTAATCAAGGCAAAGAGATTTTATTAGGTATGCTTCCGCCGCCGCTCAATATTCCCGTTGAAGCGAAGGTTGTGACCATTGAGCCAGCGGCTAACACGGCTTTTCGACCGCAAGACATTGTCCCACTTCATCAAAGTGAACGAGCGATCATTGAACAAGCGATCGAAGCTTGTGACGGTAATATCCCTATTGCCGCGAGGTATTTAAGTGTTAGCCCGTCTACCATTTATAGAAAAATCCAAGCATGGACTGCCAGTGAGAAAAATGCATGAATTATATGAATCACGATACAGTAACAAAATTAGGCTCTGAGATTGGAATGGACAATTTACCTATTTTACTGGGTATTTTTACCGGGGAGCTCGTGACCTATCAAGACCAGTTAACCGCGGGGACACTGAGTGAAAAAGTCGAGTGCATGAAAGAAATCTCCCATGCATTAAAAAGCAGTGCGGCCAGTTTTGGTGCTGAGGCGTTATGTGATTTTGCGCTTGCGGTTGACAGTGATGCAAAGGGAGAAGGACTGCAGAACGACCAAAATCGTGTTGATGCGATGCTTAGTCACTTGCACGCAACGCATGAGCAATACGTCGAATTTTTAAACGGTTTGGATTGAATCGAGAATACCTTAGGCTGAATTGAGAATACTTTAGGCTGAACTGAGAATAAACCTAGGGGGTCGGTACCTAGGTTTGTTGCCATTAATTACAAGCTAACCATCATGATTTTACTTTGATGAAAGTAGTGAGGTGATGACGTGTTTAAGTTTTTCACGGTCATGGCGCCAATCTCGATTCGGCGAAGCAAGCGGCCGTGTGATGCATGGCCAGTCATCCATTAGCTCCGGATGTGCTTCTTCACCAAGAATAATATCTAGTTTGCGCCCTTGTAATGCGCGTTCGCACCATTCTAGTTTTTGCTTCAGCGTCATTCTTCCTGCCGGTCCGTATTCAGGTGACAGGTTCTCAACAAAAACAATTTTGGCGTGCTTGTTTTGATTCATTGCCTTGCTAATGTCTGCCAGCAGTAGCGGAGGCATAATGCTGGTTAGAAAGCTGCCTGGGCCAAGAATAATGCAATCTGCTGCCAATATAGCTTCTACCGCTTCTCTTGTTGCGGGCACGATAGGGTCTAAATCTAAGCGTTGTAAATCTTGCTCCATTTCGTCGACGGAGGTTTCACCAGTGACCCAGCTGCCTTCGACCGAGAGCGCAGTAAGATCAGAAGGGTGTTCAGACATTGGAATAATATTCACGTCTACATTAAGCATACTGCGGATCAAATCGATGGCCTCTAAAGGGCGAACCGACAAGTTATCAAGTGCCGTGAGCATGAGGTTGCCAAGGTTGTGACCGTTTAGTTCTCCAGCGCCACGAAAGCGGTATTCAAACATCATGGAGCTAATCGAAGGCTCGGTGATCAATTGATTGATACAATTGCGAGTATCGCCCCAAGCGATTCCACCTTGGCAATCACGAATACGGCCCGTAGAGCCACCATTATCTGTCGTCGCAACAATCCCAGTTGCGTTTGACCCAAAATCAGCTAGAGCGGCCAACATACGCCCGAGCCCATGACCGCCGCCAACTGCTACGACTTTGTTTGATGAATATATGCTCATCTTATTCTTCTTTTATGATTTATTTTATCTATACAAGATAAGGGAATTTGTTCAACTGATATACTCAGCTACAATAAAAATGATGAATATGTAAGGTTTTTTTACATTAGAGCTAGAAAACCATACTGGAATTGAGTATTTTACTCGTAAAGCTGTCCTCGTGAAAATAGCGAAGATTGCCATAACTCCGAGCTCTACACGCTAAGTCTTCGCTGGTATAAGCCAAGATACGCCTTTAGAGCCAGTGACAAGTTGTCACCAGGGCAGGATTGGAAATGATTTTGCCTCCCGTATTTGGAAAGGTGTTCCGTGGCGCAACAATTTGAAGATAAATTCCATCGCAAGTTTTATTACTTGCGCTTGTCTGTTACCGATGTGTGTAACTTTAAATGCACTTATTGCCTGCCAGATGGCTATAAGCCGCCCGGTCAAAAACGACCGGCTTTTCTGACGCTTCCAGAAATCAAACGCGTAGTGACTGCGTTTGCTGACTGTGGCACGTCTAAAGTTAGGATCACTGGTGGTGAGCCTAGTTTAAGAAAAGACTTCCCTGAGATTATCGAGACCGTTGCTAATACCCCAGGTATTGTAAAGGTTGCGACGACGACGAATGGCTATCGAATGGCTAAACAGGTCGATCAGTGGCAAAGCGCCGGTTTAACGCATATCAATGTCAGTGTTGATAGTCTCGATCCTCGGATGTTTTATCAAATCACCGGTGAAAACAAGTTTACCGACGTGATGCATGGGATCGACCGCGCGCTTGAAATTGGTTACAACCAAGTCAAAGTCAACGTCGTATTGATGAAAGACCTTAATGCTAAAGAGCTTCCCGCCTTCCTTCGTTGGATCAAAGATCGTCCTATTCAATTACGATTCATTGAGCTGATGCAAACGGGTGAGATGGATGACTTGTTCCAAAAGCATCATGTATCTGGCGTCGACATCCGAAATCAACTTATCGCTAATGGCTGGATTTTAAAAGCCAGAAGTGAAAACGACGGTCCCGCACAAGTCTTTGTACATGCGGATTATCGTGGTGAGATTGGTTTGATCATGCCGTATGAAAAGAACTTTTGTGAAAGCTGCAATCGTCTTAGAGTCTCCGCCATGGGCAAGCTGCACTTGTGTTTGTTTGGCGAGCATGGTGTAGAGCTGCGAGATTTGTTGCAACAAGACACTCAAGAACAAGCATTGATCGAGCGTATTCAAGCGCAACTCCAAACTAAATCAGTGAGTCATTTCTTACAGGATGGAAATTCTGGAATGACACCTCACTTAGCTTCAATTGGCGGCTAGCGCTTAGCCGCTCCATAAATTACAAATAAATTTTGATAGGGTGAACAAATCATGGGTCACGCAGAAAGCAAATTTGTGCCTGCTAACATTGCAGTGTTAACCGTTTCTGATACACGTACAGAAGATAACGACACATCGGGACGCTATTTAGTTGAGAACTTGCAAGATGCAGGTCATACCCTTGCTGACAAGAAAATTGTTATTGATGATATTTACCAAATTCGAGCCATTGTTTCTCAGTGGATTGCCGATGAATCAGTACAGGCCGTGATGATTACAGGTGGTACGGGCTTTACGTCTCGCGATAGTACACCAGAAGCATTGGTACCGTTATTTGATAAGCAAGTGGAAGGCTTTGGTGAGCTATTCCGTCAAGTATCTTATGAAGAAATTGGCACCTCTACCATTCAATCTCGCGCCATTGCCGGTTTTGCTAACCACACGGTGATCTTTGCGATGCCAGGTTCAACGGGCGCTTGTCGCACGGGCTGGACGAAGATTATTAAGCAGCAGATGGACGCGAGTCATCGCCCTTGTAACTTTATGCCACACCTGAGTATCTAAGGGAGCAGGAATGTCAGAATTTACTCATATTAATGCCTCAGGCGAAGCCAATATGGTAGACGTCTCTGCCAAAGCAGAAACCGTGCGCGAAGCGCGTGCAGAAGCGTTTGTTCACATGGCACCAGACACACTAAAGATGATTACTTCGGGAAATCATCACAAAGGTGACGTGTTTGCGACCGCTCGTATTGCTGGTATTCAAGCGGCGAAGAAAACCTGGGATCTTATTCCTCTATGTCACCCTTTGCTTCTTTCTAAAGTAGAAGTACAGCTAGAAGCGATCGAAACGGAAAATAAAGTACGTATCGAGTCTGTGTGTAAGCTAGCGGGTAAAACAGGTGTAGAAATGGAAGCGCTGACGGCGGCGTCTGTAGCCGCTTTGACCATTTACGATATGTGTAAAGCAGTACAAAAAGACATGGTTATTGAAAACGTTCGTTTACTTGAAAAAACGGGCGGAAAATCAGGACACTTCAAGGTGGAATCATGATTAAAGTACTTTTTTTTGCACAGACTCGCGAGCTGATCGGTAAAGACAGTGTGGAGCTTGAAGGCGAGTTTATTACCATTGAAGATATTCGTGCTCACCTTGCTGCCCAGCAGGGTAAGTGGGAGTTAGCTCTTGAAAGTGGTAAGTTGCTTGCTGCACTTAATCAAAATATTGTCGCCCTAGATGAAAAAGTTCAAGACGGCGATGAAATTGCTTTCTTTCCTCCAGTAACGGGAGGCTAAGATGACTTTAAGAGTATCCGTTCAACACGAAGACTTTTCAGTCGGCGCTGAATACGATGCGTTAGCTGAAGGTACCGCGTCGGGTGCAATTGTCACATTTACTGGCAAAGTTCGCGATATGAATTTGGGCGATAATGTCACAGGTTTATCGCTAGAGCATTATCCGGGAATGACAGAGCGTTCGTTAGAAAAGATCTGTGATGACGCAGAAGCGCGTTGGATGCTGAATGGTATTCGTGTGATTCATCGTGTCGGTGATCTGGATGCAGGCGACCAAATTGTATTTGTTGGTGTGTCTAGTGCTCATCGTGGTTCGGCGTTTGAAGCGTGCGAATTCATAATGGATTACCTTAAAACCAAAGCGCCGTTTTGGAAGAAAGAACGAACCACTGAATCCACTCGTTGGGTTGAGTCTCGAGATTCCGACACCGAAGCTGCTGCGCGTTGGCAGGAAAAATAATCTCAATGAAAAGAGCATGTCGATGACATGCTCTTTTTTTATTACTCGATAGTGGCTAAATATTTGTCCACCACTTTCAACACACCAGCTTTGTCGTTGCTTGGTGCTATAAAGCGGCTCAGTTTCTTTATCTCTGGATGAGCGTTGTCCATAGCGTAAGAGTGGTAGCTCTCTTTTAACATTTCGACGTCATTGAAATAGTCACCGAAGCTCATCGTTTCCTCAAACTTAAATCCTAAATGCTGTTGTAAGAAGCGAATAGCAGCGCCTTTTGAGGCTTCTTTATTCATCACATCCAACCAAATTTTGGCACTCACGACCACTTGATACTCATCGCCAAAACGATCATTGATGGTGGGAAAGACATATTGCTCAGCGCCTTCAAAGTTACAGATAGCCACTTTGATAAAATCGTCTTCGACAGAGAGCAGGTCATCTACATATTCGCATCGATGGTAGTACTTACGGATCTCTTCAAGGGCTCTAGGGTCTTGCGTTTCAATATAGGCGGAATGCTTTCCGCACAGAACCATATAGGTGTTATCTAAAGCTCGGGTGGTTTTGATGATTGCTTTCGTCGCCGCGGTATCTAAGATGCAGCTGTAAAGCTCTTCATTATTGTGCATGACCAGCGTACCGTTCTCGGCAATAAAAATCAGTTCATCTTGAATACGAGAAAATATGTCTTTCAGGCTGTAGTACTGACGACCAGACGCGGGTGCAAAGTAAATCCCTTGCTCTTTAATACGTTCGTAGAGAGGGAAGAAATCCGGAGTCAGTTGGCCATTAGGGTCTAACAGGGTGCCATCCATGTCGGTTGCTATAAACTTGATTGTGCTGTGCATAGGATATCGCTTGTTCAAATGGTAAAAGACGTTTTCAGTATACGTAAATCCAGCCGGCGGGGAAGTAAATAACTAGAAACAAAGTGAAGAATCACTATATTGGTGCAACCGCTTGATGATAGGTCACGACATGTCGGGTTAACGCAGAGTGATTGTTGTTAATTTATTGATATATATTGAGTTTTAATTTTGGCAATATTCTTGCAATCACTTTGATACCTCTAAATAGAGACCTGACACTGAGTGTCTCACTAATAATAAGTTGGCGATGGTGCGTTCTCATTCATTCGAGGCGCACCTTTTTTCTATTGAGTGATGGGATATGTTGTGGCAGTGGACTGTTCTTAGATTACAATGGCTTCAGTCAGTACATATAAAAAGGATTAAGTTTGTCGATTATTAAAGAGTGTATTCGCACAGTTGGACGTGGGTCTCGTGGACGTGGTCCGTTAACTCAAGAACAAGCTAAGCAAGTGATGGAAGAATTTGTTGCTGGACAAATTGGCGATGATCAAATGGCAATGTTGATGATGCTCATCCGCGTGCGCGATGAAACCCCAGAGGAAATAGCGGGCTTCGTAGAAGGTATGAAGCCTCATTACTCAGAAATCAATGCTGATTTTGACTGGCCCTTGTATGCTGGCAAAAGAGTGGGGCAATCATCGGGGAAACCTTGGCATCTGATCGCGGCGAGCATTTTGGCTGAACATGGTGTGCGTGTGGTTTTGCATGGTGATTTAGATAAAGAAAGTGACCGATTACATGCAAAAGACTGTTTGAGCGAACTGAATATCTCTAAGGCACAAGATTTAGCGCAAGCGCAACAGCTTCTTGACCGCGATAATATTGCCTATTTACCGTTAAATCACTTCTGTCCAATTGCTAAAAAAATGTTGGATTGGAAGCATCGCTATGGTCTAAGAACACCAATCAATACCGTTATACGAGCACTTAATCCAGCGAATGCACCTTTTGGCATGCGAGGAAGTTTTCACCCAGGCTTCCAAGAACTTCATGCTAAAGTCGAGCACCTTCTCGCGCGACACGCGCCAGATAATAATGATTATCAACGAATGCTATCGTTTAAAGGTCAAGGTGGCGAAACGGAGTACAATCCGAAAGTGAGCCAAACCGTGTGGTGGGTTGAAGCCGATACGATTCATTCTGAATACGTTGAAGAGAGTATGGCTGAGTTAGCGCTTCCGCAACGTTGTCCACTGCAGACACCGCAAGAAGAAATGCAGTTGATGGCAAACACAGTTGTCTCCACATTGACCGCAGCGCTGTTTTCAATTTCAGGAAACTGGCAACAAGCGTCTGAGAAAGCGAAGCAGTACTGGAATGAGTATTGTCAGACGCCAAGCACTAGTTGTTAAGTAACAACCAGGCGCAGTCATTGACTGCGCCTGTTTTATTAAACCGCTATTAACCGGTTAAGACGTTGTCTTCGGGGTACTTCAATAGCGTTGGTTTTGGTCTTGCTAACATGTACGCTAGCGTTAATGGCCCGATACGACCAATGATCATCACAACAATCATAATCCACTTACCTTCAGTATTGAGCTGAGCGGTTAACCCTGCTGTTAGTCCCACGGTAGCGAATGCCGATATGGTTTCAAATAGCACTTGTTCAAACTTTGCTTGTTGGGTGACCATAAGTAAAAACATAGCGATGGTCAAAATAGCGCCGCTCACTACTATGATTGCCAAGGACTTAGTAACCGTTTGCCAACTAACTGTTTTATTAAAGATTTCCACATATTGCTTTTGTCTTAAGAATGCCCATGTAGCATAAAAAGCAACGGCAAATGTCGACACCTTGATTCCACCGCCTGTCGATGTGGAGCCTGCACCGATCAGCATCAAGATGATCATAATCAGTAGGGCGGGTTGTCCAAACTGCGCGATGTCGACACTATTAAAGCCAGCGGTACGAGCACTTGCCGACTGGAAGAAAGCCGAGAGCCACTGTCCACCAGGAGGTAAAGCGCCCAGGGTTGCAGGGTTGGTACGTTCCAGTAAAAAGAAAAATAGTGTGCCGCCCAATAACAAGATTGGTGTGGCAGTAAGCATAATTTTCGTATGCAGCCCGAGCCTAGAAAAGCCTTTTTTACCATTGATCGCAAGATCACTGACAACGGTAAAACCCAACCCACCGAATATGAATAATCCAGATAAAACGAGCAAGACAATCGGTTGTGAGGCGAAACTCATCATGCTGTCTGAGAACAAAGCAAAGCCGGCGTTATTGAACGCGGAAATGGCATGGAATATGGCGTAAAACACGCCTTGAGACCAGCCCATTTCGGGAATCCAACGTATCGCTAGGATGGCCGCGCCAATCGCTTCTGCAACCAAAGCAAAAATGATGATTTTCTTTACTAACCCTTTGATATTAACTCGACGATCTTGGCCAAGCGCCTCTTGAGCCAAGGCTTGCTGTTTCAGGCTTAACCTAACACCAAACATATAGAGTAAAACCGCTGAAAGCGTCATTTGCCCTAATCCACCAATTTGCATCAACAGCATCAGCAACACTTTCCCCGAAGTCGTGAAATGCTGACCGGTATCCACCACGCCAAGTCCTGTAACGCTGATAGCGGATGTCGCCGTAAAGAAAGCGTCGGTAAAGCTCAACCCGGTTACCGAAAATACGGGCAGTGTCAGCAATAAAGCCGAGGGCACTAACACTGCCATAAAGCTAGCCAGAATAAGGTAAGGTTCTGACGGTATCGCTGATTTCTTGTTGAGTTTAAGCGGATAAATCAGACCTTTTTGGAAGCGGCGGCTCATGACAATCTGATCTTTTCGTGTAAATCTTTTTCTGGGCCAGCAACAATAATCATGTCACCCATTTCTAATGTTTGGCTCATTTTGGGGCTGGCATCCAGTTCTGGCCCTCGTTTGAACCCAAGCACCTTAATGTTACTTGCTTGACAAACAGCGACATCAGCCAAGGTTTTACCCATGAGTTTGTTGCCAACAACGATTTCGGTTAACGCTAAGCCACTTCCCAGTTCATTGAAAGCAATCACTCGGTTATCGAGCATCCTCTGCGCCACTCGGATCCCCATATCTCTTTCAGGCATAATGATTTTATCCGCACCTATCTTTTGCAAGATTTTGTATTGGAATTTATCATTCGCCTTAACCCACACTTTTTTCACTTTGGCTTCTTTCAATACGAGCGTGGTCAGAATACTGGCATTAATGTCATTACCAATGGAAACCATCACCATGTCGAACTCGCTAAGTCTCAGCTCTTCAACGGTTTCTTCTATGGTGCAGTTGGCAATGATGCCTTGTGCAACGATCTTGGACACTTCCTTTACACGATCTTCATTGATGTCGATAGCAAGAACTTGAGCACCAGCTTCAGATAACGCTTTACAAATACTCATGCCAAAGCGCCCTAAACCAATGACGGCGTATTGTTTGGTCACTGCTTTCATATATCTACCTGCTTACTTTGTATTTATGCATTCGGAGCTTCACGCTAGGTGGCGATCGTTTTAAATATAGTATGAATTATCGGATAAAAATTTCAGTGTTATCTGATAATGACAACTGAGCACCTAAATATGCATCAAACGCTTAAAATGTAGACAGGTCAACGCGCTATTCGACTTGGCTAGGTTGTACGAGATCGGCTCTTCTCATAAATTGGCTTTCCAGATTGTCGTCGACTGGTTGCTCGAAAAGAGACGTCAGCCAGTCAAGGTCGTGCTCTTGTATCGTTGCTTTGACGATAAAGGCACGCTGCATGATATTGGCGCTTATCACGGCCTTTCGATGTTCGGAATCTGTGATACCGCTATCAAATGACAGTGTTTTGTTGTTGTCCATAACAATGGTGTTAGTGAGCTGAACGATCAGTGACATGGCATCACTTTTTGAAGCGATGCGATACAAGTAGCCAGATTCAACTTTCTGTTTTACCCAATAATCCATGTCACTGAGGTTTAACGGAGTGCGGCTGATGACCAGTGCTTCACACTGCTTTGACCAAGGTTTTATGGATACTGGCGTATGTTTGAACTCAGGTTGACCTGAGAAAGGGTCGGTATAAGGCGAAATGAGCTGGCATGCTTTCGCATTACTGGCTGTTGCGAAGTTCCAATGAATAGGAACAAAGGCTTGATTGGGAGTAATGCCAGAGTCTATCGTCACTCGCATATGAATGTTGGCGTGAGGGTTGGATAGCTCAGCGATATCTCCGGAATTGAGCCCCCACATGAGTGCCGTATCAGGGTGCAGGCTAACAAACGGTTCTGGGGTGTGGGAGGCAAGTTGGGGTGACAATCCAGTGCGGCTCATGGTGTGCCAATGGTCGCGCGTCCGGCCACTGTTAAGCAAAATAGGCCGTGTCGTATCGGTTGCTTGTTGTGGGGGTTGATATTCCGTGGCGATAAAGTGTGCTTTTTGGTTGGTCGTATAAAATTGATGTTGCTTGAACAGCCGTTGATTGACGACTTCGGTTTGTAACGCCAGCACAGGCCATTGTTGCGGAACCAGCGTGTTGTATCCTTTGTCATCTAATTGGGTTAAGCCCGTTAATGTCAGATCGCGCTGTTGACCGTTTTCATTATCTAAGGTCGTCATTCGAGCATATTCATTGAAAATTTGCCCCTCATGTAAGTAATCAAACGCGTCGGTAAAGCCCATTTTCATTGCCACTTGGCTCACTATCCACCAGTCGGGCTTTGCCATGCCAGGGCTAGGAAGTAATCGTCGCTGCCTCGAAATACGGCGCTCAGAGTTGCTGACTGTTCCCGATTTCTCGCTCCAGCCTTGCGCGGGTAAAAGTACATCGGCCAGTTGGGCGGTTTCGGTCTCTTTAATACAATCAGAGACCACCACAAATGGACACTTTTGTAGCGCCGATTTTATCTTTTCTGAGTTGGGCAGGCTCACCATAGGGTTGGTTGCCATGATCCAAACGGCTTTGATTTTTCCTTCTTCGATTGCGTCAAACAAATCGATGGCTTTAAGACCAGGTTTGGTGGCTAGGGTTGACGTTTGCCAAAACTCACTAATCAATGAGTGATGCATTGGATTATCAAACTCCATATGGCTCGCGAGTGTGTTCGCCAGTGCACCCACTTCTCTTCCTCCCATCGCATTGGGTTGCCCTGTGACAGAGAAGGGGCCCATTCCTGGCTGTCCTATTCTACCTGTAGCCAGATGGCAATTTAGAATGCTGTTAACTTTGTCAGAGCCACTCGTGGACTGATTAACACCTTGAGAGTAAATGGTGACGGTTTTATCGGTGTTGGCAAATAGGGCGTAAAACTCATCAAGTTGCGATTGAGTCAACCCGGTGATGGAATCAACATCGCCGATCTGCTTCGCTGCTGCTAGCGTGTTATCAAATCCTTGCGTATGGTGTTCGATGTAGTGAGTGTTGAGGTGTTCCGTTAGCGCGAGATGATTTAACAGGCCATTAAACAGCGCAACATCACTGCCAGAATCAATGGCGAGGTGCAGATCGGCAAGCTCACAAGTCGCGGTTTCACGAGGGTCAATAACCACCACTTTCATATTTGGGTTGTTCTGTTTGGCTGTCTTTAAGCGTTGAAATAGAACCGGATGACACCATGCCAAGTTAGAACCTGTAATGACGACCAAGTCAGCCAATTCGATATCTTCATAGACGACGGGGACAGTATCGCTGCCGAAAGCACGTTTATGGCCCACGACGCTCGAAGCCATGCATAACCGAGAATTACTATCGATATTACCGCTACCAATAAAGCCTTTCATGAGTTTGTTCGCGACATAATAGTCTTCAGTGAGCAGCTGACCTGAGACATAAAATGCGACGGACTCAGGACCATATTGTTCGATGGTCTTCTGAAACTGTTGAGCCACGAGCGACGTCGCCTCATCCCAAGTTTTAGACGTCTCCGTGACCGCGTCTAAGGTGCGCGTGCGATGAGTGGGTGACAAAAGGCGGCCGTCAGTAATGACCGTATCACCTAGCGCGATTCCTTTTGTACAAAGTTTGCCATAATTAGAAGGATGAGCCTTGTCCCCGCGTATCTCCAATCGTCCTTTAGACGTCGGTCGAGCCTCAATTCCGCATCCTACTCCGCAGTATGGGCAGGTTGATTTTATCCAGCCATCTTCATGCATACACATTCCCTCGTCGCTCAGCATTTATTTTATTATTGTTTAGAGAGGCAATTTCTACGCCATGTTGATTAAAAGCGCCAAAAATCAATATTTTAAAATTAACTTATTATTTATCAGGAACTTAGAGAGGCTACCACTAAAGTGGTAGTTGGTGTTTGTTGTGGCTATTGCGTGCGAAGAGTGGTTGTGTGCACTGTTTTGGTGGTAAATGCACTAAAAACGCTCAAAAAATGCAATCCGAGATTGTTTTTTGACTGATCGTTAATTCTTTTTATTTGATATATTTCATATTAACTATTTGTTTTTGATGGTTTTTTGTCTTTATTTTCCACCGTGTTTTTAGTGTTGGCACTGTCCTTGCTGTGTCATAGTCAGACAAGAAAGATAATGAGTCATTGAATGACCATGGAGCGCCATATGAAAGGAATCAGTCATCAAAGCAATGTGACGTTAATTGGAGCCGGCCCAGGAGATCCGGATCTGTTGACGATTAAAGCAATGAAAGCCATACAAGCTGCCGATACCATTATATTTGATAATTTGGTTAGCGAGCCCATTCGAGCATTATTCCCTAGCACCGCTACGTTAATTTTTGTTGGCAAGCAGAAAGGTTGCCACAGCGCTTCACAAGACGACATTAATCAAATTTTGTTAGAGCAAGCAAAAATAGGCGGTCGAATTTGCCGAGTTAAAGGCGGCGATTCATTTGTGTTCGGTCGTGGTGGTGAAGAAATGCTGTGGCTTAGCCAACATGGCGTAGACGTTGAAGTGATCCCTGGGATTACGGCGGCGTCCGGCTGCACGACCTATTCCCAGATTCCTCTCACCCACCGTGGTCTAGCGCAGGGCTGTACATTTATTACAGCGCATGCAGAGCGTGATCTAGAGGTGCATTGGGATGCGTTAGCCAAGTTGAACCAAACATTAGTGATTTATATGGGCTTGACCAAGACCCAATTAATATCCGCATCGCTAATTGAAGCAGGCATGGACTCAAATACGCCGGTGGCATTAATTGAAAAAGGCTGTTGCCCGGATCAGCGCACGCTTATTGGTACGTTGGATGAGTTGGATACGTTGAAACAGCGCCATAGCGTACAGTCTCCTGCTCTTATCGTAATTGGTCAGGTGGTGACTGTTGCTGAAAAAATGCAATGGTTAGCGCAACGCTCAATGAGCCCTGTATTGGATGAACCAGCAGTCGAAACTGAACTGCGAAGATTAAAACTGACAGCTTAATATTTTAAAAGGAATGAATTATGAGCAAGCAGAAGATTATCGTTGTTGGCAACGGAATGGTCGGTCACAAATTCATTGATTCGATAATTTCGTCTGGAACGGAAGAATATCAGGTCATCACATTTTCGGAAGAGCCAAGGCTGGCTTATGACCGCGTACAACTTACCAGCTACTTTGATGAAGACAAAGGGGCGAGTGATCTGGCACTAACGGACGCCAGTTACTATGAAGAAAATGGCATACAGTATGTATTAAATGACAAAGTGGTATCTCTGGATACAGACGGAAAAACAGTTGTCACGGAGAGTGGTCGACGTGAAGTGTATGACAAGCTGGTATTAGCGACAGGGTCATTTCCGTTCGTTCCCCCAATTCCAGGTAATGATCAGGCTCATTGTCATGTATATCGAACCATTGAAGACTTGGATGCTATCGAAGCCTCAAGTAAAACCGGCAAGAGCGGCGTTGTGATTGGCGGCGGGCTGTTAGGTTTAGAAGCAGCGAATGCGGTTAAAAACTTAGGTTTGGAAACACACGTCGTAGAATTTGCCCCTCGTTTAATGGCGGTGCAGTTGGACGATGGTGGTGGTGCATTGCTAAAGCGAAAGATTGAAAATCTTGGCGTGACTGTCCACACACAAAAAGCCACGACAGAGATTATTGCAGGCAGCGACTCGCGTTATCGAATGAACTTTGCTGATGGTACGCATCTGGAGACGGACGTCATTGTTTTCTCGGCGGGTATTCGTCCACAAGATGAATTGGCAAGGCAGTCAAATATCGCCATTGGTGAGCGTGGTGGCATTGTGATAGACAACAGCTGCCAGACCAATATCAAAGATGTCTATGCCGTAGGTGAATGTGCGTTATGGGATAATAAAATTTTTGGTTTAGTGGCTCCGGGCTACCAAATGGCAAAA
Source organism: Vibrio methylphosphonaticus (assembly GCF_023634655.1). GTDB lineage: Bacteria > Pseudomonadota > Gammaproteobacteria > Enterobacterales > Vibrionaceae > Vibrio > Vibrio methylphosphonaticus. The sequence continues at coordinate 186,381 of NZ_JAMKMS010000005.1, forward strand.
GTAGCGGCGTCACAAATTTTGAGTGATGGTGAGTCGGATTCGTTATTTACTGGCGCGGACATGAGTACCAAGCTCAAGTTGTTGGGTGTCGATGTGGCAAGTATTGGCGAAGTGCACGGGCAAACACCGGGCGCGCAGTCTTACACGTACAATGACGAAATTGAACAAGTCTACAAACGCTTAATTGTCTCTGAAGATGGCAGCAAGATTGTTGGCGCAGTATTGGTTGGTGACGCAGATGCTTATGGAACACTGTTACAGCTTAAGCAAAATGATATGCCATTACCAGATAACCCATCTGTGCTGATTTTACCAAATGTGGCGGACGATAGCTCGACGGGATTAGGCGTAGATGCATTGCCAGACTCGGCCGTCATTTGTTCTTGTTTTGATGTCACCAAAGGGGACATCAAACAAGCGGTCGCCAGTGGTTGTAATACGATGGCTGCGCTTAAAGACACAACGAATGCATCGACTGGCTGTGGCGGCTGTTCTGCCCTTGCCAAACAAGTCTTAGATAGTGAACTACTGAACCTAGGCGTAGAAGTTAACAATGATATTTGTGAGCATTTTGCCTATTCGCGTCAAGAGCTGAGCGACATCGTTCGAGTTAACCAAATCAAGACTTTTGATGATTTACTCGAAACTCACGGCAGCGGGTTAGGATGTGAAATCTGTAAACCGACAGTGGGTTCTATTTTGGCTTCATTCTGGAATGACTACATTTTGGAAGAGCAACATATGGAGCTGCAAGACACTAACGATATCTATCTCGGCAACATGCAAAAAGATGGTACCTATTCGGTGGTCCCGCGCATCGCTGGTGGTGAAATCACGCCAGAGAAATTGATTGTCTTAGGGCAGGTTGCACAGGACTTCGATTTGTATACCAAGATAACGGGTGGTCAGCGAGTCGATTTGTTTGGAGCGCAATTGAACGAGCTACCGTTGATTTGGAAGCGATTAGTCGATGCCGGTTTCGAAACGGGTCATGCCTATGGAAAATCCGTTCGAACAGTGAAATCTTGTGTAGGCAGCACTTGGTGTCGATATGGGGTGGCCGACAGTGTTGGTTTAGCCATTGACATTGAGAATCGATACAAGGGCTTACGTTCTCCGCATAAGCTTAAGTTTGCAGTCTCAGGCTGTACCCGAGAGTGCGCAGAAGCTCAATCAAAAGATATTGGTGTGATTGCCTCAGATAAAGGTTGGAACTTGTATGTGTGCGGCAACGGAGGGATGCGCCCTCGTCATGCTGACTTATTGGCAACAGACCTCGATGAAGAGACCTTGATACGCTACATCGATCGAGTACTTATGTTCTATATTCGCACCGCGGATCGTCTGCAACGTACTTCCGTCTGGTTAGAAAATTTAGAAGGTGGCATCGATTATCTCAAGCAAGTTATCGTCGACGATAAACTTGACCTTGCCGATGAGCTTGAAGCGGATATGGCAACCAATGTCGGGAAATATCAATGTGAATGGAAAACGACCCTCGAAAATCCAGAGAAGCTTAAACGATTCCAGCACTTTGTGAATACTGACGAGCTAGATAGCAATCTTCAGTTCGTTAATATTCGTCAGCAACGATTCCCAACTAATAATAAGAAACAAGCGCTCATTCTAGAGCAGCGTATTGATGTCGTGGAAGTGTAACCAACGCATTGATATCAGAAGAGATAAAGATTTTAATCGTTAAGGAGAAGACTATGAGTCAGTGGTTAACGGTCTGTTCAACAGATGACTTAGTTCCGCACACCGGGGTGTGCGCTAAGGTAGAAGATAGACAAGTGGCGATTTTTTATTGCCAGCGTAGTGATGAACTGTATGCGCTTTGTAATTACGATCCTTTTGGTCACGCCTATGTGATGTCTAGAGGCATTATGGGTTCATTTGATGGGCAACCTTGTGTGGCATCACCTCTCTATAAGCAGCACTTTAATTTGCAGACCGGCGTCTGTATTGAAGAGCCCGCGGTTAAACTCACACGATTTGATGTGAGAGTGAGCGGTAGCCAGGTTCAATTGAAGTTACCCATGGCTGCTTGAATGGCTAACAGCAGCTTAAAGACTTAAAGCAGCTTAAATGACTTATAGCGGTTACATGGATTAATAGCGGTTTACATGAGTTATAGCGGTTTACAGTTTTATGGCTGCTTAAGTTATTGATAGCTGATTAAATTAGTCGTGTGACATGGTCGGTTTTTGAGTAAGGAACTCTGGTTGGCTCGTAGACCAGTTAAAAAGGATTTTATTATGGAAAGTACTAAGTTCAATCTGTTTTCATTTTCAGGAAAGATGAAAACGCTCCATCTGAGTTGGATGGCCTTCTTTATCACCTTTGTGGTGTGGTTTAACTTTGCACCATTACTGCAAATGGTAAAAACGTCCCTTGGACTATCAACGGAAGAAATAAAGACGTTGCTGATTTTAAACGTCGCGCTGACCATTCCGGCTAGGGTGGTTATTGGTATGCTGACGGACAAATATGGACCAAGGCTGGTTTACTCCGCCTTGCTGGCGGTGTGTTCTATACCGTGTTTTGTCTTCGCGCTGTCAGATTCGTTTATTCAAGCCGCGATAGCACGTTTCTTGCTGGGCTTTATTGGCGCAGGCTTTGTAATTGGCATCCGTTTGGTTTCTGAGTGGTTCCCTCATGATGAGTTGGGTACTGCGGAAGGTATCTATGGTGGTTGGGGTAATTTTGGTTCCGCCGCCGCTGCGTTTACACTTCCAACACTTGCCTTGATGTTTGGTGGTGAAGATGGCTGGCGCTACGCTGTGGCGATCACTGGCTTGATGAGTCTATTGTTCTCGTTTGTTTTTTATCGCAGTGTGCAAGACACACCGAAAGGCTCAACTTACTTTAGACCTAAGCACTTAACGGCGATGGAAGTGACGTCAAAAGGCGATTTCTTCTTCTTGTTGATTATGAAGATCCCGATGTATGCGGCACTTGCCTTGCTTGCGTGGAAATTGTCACCATCAAACATCGGTATGCTGAGTGAAACCTTAGTGAACGCGTTCTACCTTGGCTTATTTGCACTGTATGTGTACGAAGTCTCTCAAGTGTGGAAAGTGAATAAGTCTATATTTTCCAAACCAGTGCCAGAGATGCACCAGTACAAGTTTAAACAAGTTGCCGTTTTGAATGTACTTTACTTTGCTACATTTGGCTCAGAGCTTGCCGTAGTCTCTATGCTACCGTTATTTTTCTCGGAAACGTTTGAGTTAACCCCTGTTCTTGCGGGTATGGTCGCGTCGGCTTATGCCTTCATGAATTTGATGTCTCGACCCGGTGGTGGTTGGATTTCGGACAAGTTTGGTCGTAAATCAACGTTGCTTATCCTTACCGCAGGACTCGCTGCTGGTTACTTCATGATGGGTCAGGTCAACAGCGAATGGCCACTATGGGTAGCGGTTTGCGCGGCGATGGCATGTTCGTTCTTTGTTCAGGCGGGGGAAGGGGCGGTATTTGCTACAGTGCCACTTATTAAACGTCGCATGACTGGACAGATAGCAGGTATGACTGGAGCCTACGGTAACGTCGGCGCAGTGGTTTATCTAACGGTATTGTCATTTGTTGATTACCAGACATTCTTCTATGTGATTGCAGGCACCGCCGTTCTTGGTTTTGTCACGCTTATGTTTATGGAAGAGCCAAATGGACAAATTGCAGAAGTCAATGAGGACGGCAGTGTAACACTGATTAATGTTTCTCATTAATACACATCGGGAGAGAGGGGATTGGCTTATCAATTCTTGAAATAATGCCCTCTCGTTCAAAGGCCTCGCTAGCACGAGGCTTTTGTTCATAATGCAATTTTATCATCCTATCCAAGCAAGGATTGAGCTAGGGTGGGGTAATGATGGAGAATCCCGATATGGAAAATAAAAAGTCACTATTACTTCGTTATGGTGGCGCATCTTTGACAGGGATACGGGCAGAAAATCAAGATGCCTTTGTCGTTCGCCATCCTAGTGAAAAATCAGAGCAAGAACTTAAGGGAAGCATTGCCTGTATTGCAGACGGTGTGAGCTGCAGTGATCACGGGCAAAAAGCCAGTCATACCAGTGTGATGCAATTTGTGTCTGACTATTATGCGACACCAGACAGCTGGAGCGTGCAGCATTGTGCCAGCCAAGTGCTGAAATCACTGAATGCTTGGTTGTATGAATCGGGCGCGAAAGAGGCGCTTCGTCATAATGGGTTAGTGACCACATTTAGTAGTGCAATCTTTAAGTCCAATACCGCCCATATTTTTCATGTCGGTGATAGTCGAGTTTATCTATTTCGAGCTGGCGTATTGCGCTTGCTTACTCGTGATCATCAAAGAATGAATGGTGGGAAAGGCGCCTATTTGACCCGTGCTTTGGGCATGGACACTGCGCTTGAAGTTGACTACCAAACAATAGAGCTACGTACGGGTGATCAGTTCTTGTTCACAACCGATGGTGTGCATGATGTACTTGATGACACCGCTCTTTGTAAGGCGATGCAAGAGACGAAGGTGGTTTCCGGTGCTGAGACGGATTTTGAACTTCGGGCTAATCAATTGTGTCAGCAAGCGATTAAGGCGGGTGGTCAAGACAACGCGACGTGTTTATTGGTGTCGGTGGAGGCGCTGCCGCAATTGACATTTTTCGAGTTTCAACAACAGACCCTTAACCGCGTCATACCACCTGCACTTAAGGTGAATAACCGTATCGACGGTTATCGAGTGACAAGAGTGATGCACTCTGGCAGTCGCAGTCATGTTTATGAAGTGATAGAAGAAAGTACCCAGCAACGTTATGTGCTTAAAGCCCCTTCACAACATTATGCCGATGATACTGATACGCTCGTGTATTTTAGCAATGAATATTGGGTGGGAAGTCGGGTGAATAATCATCGTATTATGAGAATTCATCCGCAGGCTGAGTCTTCTCCTTATCTCTATCACCTTTGTGAGTGGATAGACGGAATAACACTACGACAGTGGATGTATGACAATCCTCAGCCAACGCTGCAACAAGTTAGAACGATAATTGACGAACTGATTAAAGCGGTTCGGGTATTACAACGCCTTGATATGGTTCATCGAGATCTCAAGCCTGAAAACGTAATGATAAATGCGGATGGAGCGGTAAAAATCATTGATCTAGGGGCTGTATCCGTTAAAGGGTTGGAAGAAAGCCAGACAAGTACACGCATTGAAAATCCTCTGGGCGCAGCGAATTACATTGCCCCAGAATACTTATCTGGAGAACCGGCAACGACGGTGTCGGATCTGTTTTCCGTGGGAGTGATCAGTTACGAGATGCTTTGTGGGGCACTACCATATAAAGAGGTGACGGCGCTGTCAGTGCAGCAAGCCAGGCATCAAAAATGGCAATATCGAAGCATGGGCGAATTGAGAGAAGACGTACCATTATGGTTTGAGCTGGCAATACAGAAAGCTTGCCATCCACAACCGACCTCTCGCTACCAAGTGCTTGGAGAATTTGTCACCGATATTACCTTACCAAATACCATGCTTTTGAAAGGCGCGGAATCCAGACCATTAATGAAAAAAAGTCCGGTACTCTTTTGGAAAGGCATTGCGGTACTGTTTGCCCTTATTGCCTTTGTTGAGCTGTTGATTCTGCTGAAAGAATAGCGGATTACGCTTACATGGTAGAGCGGACTAATTAGCAAGGAGAAACGACAAAGCCAGGACGAGCTAATTAGCAAGGACGAGCTAATGATTAGCGCAAGTTAACTAGGCGCACGGGTAAGCATCGTTTGTTATTTAACCCGCATTAGCTGATGTTGAGTTTGACCAAAATTGAATACAAGAACTTGAGAACGTTTCATGCCCTCTACTTGTTCCAGCATCGTGGAGGTGTACCCTTTACGTTTCATCCACGCTAAGGAGGTATCGAAGCCGTCTTCATTGACCACGTACGACTGATCTTTTAATAACGATTCCGATACGTGAACCACCCAAATTCGAGAGCGATATTCAACGGCATCGGCGAGTACAGCGAGTATTTTCTTAAACAATGACAATAATCCTAAGGGTAAAACAGGGAAACAGCGTTGAGATTGTTACAAATTTCTTAAAGGGAAGATAGGCAAAGCTGACGTTTTCGTCTTACGCTTAGTAAAAAGGAGCGGAATTGAGTGAGACCTGATAGGTATTGTCTATGGATAAAATCACTCGTTCCAATTTAGCAAAATTAAATAATTAGACGACAATGAAAATAACGAAGTAAGTTGTTGGGGATAAGGAGAACATCATGGAATCTTTAAAAGTAAGAGATTATATGACTCAAAGAGCAATTACGTTTACCGTTGATATGCCATTGAGTGCGGCTTTAGATAAGGTGATGGAATCAAAGCACTTAGGTGGTCCCGTTATTGATGAAAATGAAAAAGTTATTGGCTTTATTTCAGAGCAGGATCTACTAGAAAAATTGGTGAAAGTGACATACCACTGTCAAGATACCCACACGGTTGGGGATTGTATGTATAAAGAAGTGCTATCAGTAACCCCTGAAATGTCGATCATTGAACTGGCTGATATGATGAAAGTTGGGAAGCCTAAAGTGTACCCGGTTATCGACAACGGGCGTTTAGTTGGCATGATTTCACGTCGAGATGTGTTGCAGGCGATTGGTAAAAACTTGAAGGCTTGCTTTAAAAATCCGGTATAGCGCGTCTCGTCGTCTAAGCGATGATAAGTATTGAGTAGGCGCGAAAGCGCCTTATTTTTTGGTCACGAGATACAAAGGATTGTCATGACAGAGCCATCAGCAAAGTTTCTTGAAGGATCAACCATGCGTCACATCCTCGTGATGTCGGGTGCCGGCTCTATTGGCTTAATGTCGTTATTCGTCGTTGATCTTCTCGATATGCTTTTTATCAGCATGTTAGGTCAAGTTGAGCTAGCGGCTGCGGTTGGTTTTGCTGGAACATTAACGTTTTTTGCCACCTCTGTTTCTATTGGTACGTCTATCGCGATGGGCGCACTCATGTCGAAAGCGATTGGTGCCAAAGATACTGCGTTTGCTAAACAAATAGGCAGCAGTGTCTTGGTGATTGCTTTCGTCATTAGTGCCATTATTACCGCGATCATGTGTGCGTATATTCCTGAGCTGCTCACCGCAATAGGCGCTGAAGGTCGTGCCCACGAACGAGCAGAAGCGTACCTTTGGATTATCATGCCAAGTAGCCCATTGATTGCACTAGGTATGGCAAGTGGCGCAGGTCTGCGCGCCGCCGGTGATGCTAAGCGCTCCATGTGGGCAACGCTCTATGGCGGTATCGTCAATGCTATCTTAGACCCGTTATTTATCTTTGGTTTTGGCTGGAACGTTGAAGGCGCCGCCATTGCATCTGTGATTGCGCGCTTTACGGTATTTTATTTCTCTTTCATGCCTTTATTACAAGTGCATAAACTACTTTCCGCGCCGCGAATCAATCAAGTAATCAAAAATAGCCGAGTCATATTAGCGATCGCGTTACCCGCGATCATTGCCAACACCGCAACGCCCATAGGCAATGCCATTGTGACCACCTCTATCGCCCAATTTGGTGAAGACTTTGTCGCGGGTTATGCAGTAATTGGCCGCCTTACACCGGTTTGTTTTGCGGTTATTTTTGCTTTGTCTGGTGCGGTAGGGCCCATTATCGGACAAAATTTTGGGGCGCTTAGGATTGACCGAGTAGAAGAAACCTTGCGCAACTCATTGATTGTGACTACCACCTATACGATAGTCGTTTGCCTTATTCTTTATCTTGTCAAAGATTACGTCATCTCCGCTTTCTCTTTGACGGGGGATGCGGCTCTAATTGTGGTGACATTTGCCACTTATGTCGCCATCACGTTTATTTTTAATGGTGCGTTATTTGTGGCGAATACTTCGTTTAATAACCTTGGTCGACCACTCTATTCAACGGCGTTGAATCTGGGGAAAGCGACGGCAGGCACTTTACCGTTTGTTTATTTAGGGGCTCATTGGTTTGGCGCATTGGGCGTTCTCTATGGACAAGCCATTGGTAACATCGTATTCGGCGTGCTGGGGTTGATTGTTCTTAAGTATCACATTGTGGAGCTGCGAAGAACGGGGCAATGCCAACAAAACAAAGACCCGAGTTTGACCAGTGTAAACTCCCAGCCTTTCTGTACTCATGATGCGGTGTTAATTGAAGATGTGGCGAAAAACAAACCAGGAACGTCACCTGTTTCGATGACCGACTAATTAATCCTTGACCTTGGAGTTAACTCCAAGGTGTAGACTTGCATTAACAGATACAGGTTTATGTTAATCAAGGAGAACCTCATGTGTAATAAACATGATGCGTGCCGTACTCAAAAAATCAATGCTATTCGCCCTGTGGGGACAAGTTGTAGCGCGCCGACTATCGCGGCGATTTCATCGACTGAAGAAACCTCATCAAGTTGTTGCTCGACACAAGGAGAGTGCAGCGCTAGTGAACCAGAGGAACCCCTTGTTAGTGGAGAAAGCCTAGAAACAAACGCGTCTATGCATTCTTGGAAAGTGATTGGCATGGATTGCCCATCTTGTGCTCGTAAGGTCGAAACGGCGATGAGTAAAATTCCAGGTGTTGTGAGCGCCAAGGTCCTTTTTGCTACCGAGAAGCTGGTGGTTCGAGTCAATGACCCAGCGTTGGTGTCAGAAGTTGAATCTGCGGTACTGAAAGTCGGTTTTACATTACAGTCACTCAATGGCAGTTCATCATCCCATACCGCTCAACAACCGATGCCATCAGGCTGGCGTAAAACCGTATCAGAAAATGCCCATATTTTAGCCATTTCAGCCGGAATGCTCATTGCGGCGTTAAGTCGTTCTTCTTTTCCTCAATTGAGTGAATGGCTGTTTGTTCTCACCTGTTTACTAGGGTTAATACCCATTACTAAGAAAGCGTTTCAGTTAGCAAAGTCGGGCACGCCCTTTGCGATTGAAACACTCATGAGTGTAGCTGCAATTGGGGCACTTTATTTGGGAGAAACCGTTGAAGCTGGCATGGTCTTGTTACTGTTCTTGATTGGCGAACGCCTTGAATCCTTTGCAGCATCGAAAGCAAGAAGTGGCGTTCAAGCCTTAATGTCGTTAGTGCCTGAAGATGCAACCGTGGTAATAGATGGGGTACGTTCGAAGAAAAGTGCCTCAGAGTTACAGCCTGGCGATATGATTGAAGTCGCCCCAGGTGACAGGTTGCCTGCAGATGGTGAATTGGTTTCGACCAGTGCTAGTTTCGATGAAAGTGCCTTGACTGGTGAGTCTTTGCCTGTTGAACGCCTGGTTGGCGACAATGTGATGGCTGGTGCGGTGCTGACTGACAAGGTGGTGATATTAAAAGTCACCTCGAAGCAAGGTGAAAATGCGATTGATCGAATCTTACACCTCATTGAAGAAGCGGAATCTCGTAAAGCGCCGATTGAACGATTTTTAGATAAGTTTAGCCGCTGGTATACACCGTTGATGATGTTAGTGTCTCTTGCTGTCATCATTACGCCACCGTTGTTGTTTGCCCAACCATGGGAGACATGGGTATACCGTGGATTGGCGCTGTTATTGATTGCCTGTCCATGTGCATTGGTCATTTCCACTCCTGCTGCTATTACCTCTGGTTTAGCCGCGGCAACACGACGTGGGGCGCTTATTAAAGGTGGCGCGGCGTTAGAGCAGTTGGGTAACGTGAAAGCTATCGCCTTTGATAAGACTGGCACGTTAACGTTAGGTCGACCTCATGTAACGGACATTATGCCATTAGCGGATTTTGATCAGGAGTACGTACTTCAGGTTAGCGCTGCGATTGAGTCGGGATCTCACCACCCTCTAGCAATATCTCTGGTTCGTTATGTGGAAGAACAAGGCATTTCTATCCCAGAAGCAACAGAAAAGAGGGCATTGGTCGGGATTGGAATCGAGGGAATTGTTGCGGGTCATCATTATGCATTACTTGCGCCAAGTAAAGTGGTATTTGAGCTAAAAGCTGAGACACTGGCGCACATTGCTTCGTTAGAAGACCAAGGTAAAACGGTCGTGGTATTAACCAATGAAGGGCGCGCCGTTGGTTTGATAGCGTGGCGAGATGAAGTGAGGGCAGACGCCGCAGAAGCCGTACAGAAACTGGCTAAACTGGGTATCAATACCATCATGTTAACCGGTGATAATGCGCGCAGTGCTCACGCGATTGCGACGCCGTTGGGCATGGACTATAAAGCAAGCTTGTTACCTGCTGACAAAGTGACGTATGTCAATGAGTTAGCCCAGCACCAAAGAGTGGCAATGGTTGGTGATGGTATTAATGACGCCCCAGCGATGAAAGCGGCGAATATTGGTATCGCGATGGGAGGGGGGACAGATGTCGCATTAGAAACTGCGGATGCTGCGCTCACTCACAATCGTTTAGCTGAACTTCCGGTGATGGTTGAGTTGTCTAGAGCCACGCTAAATAACATCAAACAGAATGTGACATTGGCGTTAGGGTTAAAAGCGGTGTTTTTAGTCACGACCTTACTTGGGATGACGGGCCTCTGGGTTGCGGTGCTTGCTGATAGTGGTGCGACTGCGATTGTCACCTTGAATGCTTTAAGGCTACTTAGACATAAATCTAAACTGGACTAAGCTAGAAAGATAATTAGGGGAATGCCTACTTCATCGTGAGGTGGGCGTTTAATTTTTATGCTAATTATTGGGCCATCTTAATAAAAGTGTGATGCCAATCGGTTTTATGTGTAATTTTGTGCAATCACCTTTCTTGAAGTGTGATCTGTGAGCGGAAAGACTCACGGTTATCTTATAAGCTTGATCCCATAACTAAGAAATAAGAGGAACCACCCTATGTCCCAAGCTGTTTTCCATTTAGGCGTAAACCAAGACGATCTTCAAGGTGCAACATTAGCGATTATTCCTGGCGATCCAGCTCGCGTGCAAAAAATCGCTGAGTTAATGGATGAGCCTGAATTCTTGGCAAGCCAACGTGAGTACACGGTGTATCGTGCTAAGTTAGACGGTAAAACGGTGGTCGTATGTTCTACTGGTATCGGTGGCCCTTCGACTTCTATTGCGGTTGAAGAATTGGCGCAACTCGGCGTGCGTACTTTCCTTCGCGTAGGGACAACGGGCGCGATTCAACCAGATGTGAATGTGGGTGATATGATCGTCACAACAGGGTCGGTTCGTCTTGATGGCGCAAGCTTACATTTTGCCCCAATGGAATTCCCAGCAGTTGCTGATTTTGATGTAGCTACAGCAATGAAGCAAGCGGCTATCGAAGCGGGCTCTGCTGTTCATACTGGCGTAACGGCTTCAAGTGATACCTTCTATCCTGGTCAAGAGCGCTATGATACGTTCTCTGGACGTGTTGTTCGTCGTTTCCAAGGCTCTATGGATGAATGGCAACAAATGGGTGTGCTTAACTTTGAAATGGAATCGGCAACCTTGTTGACCATGTGCGCAAGTTCGGGTCTGAAAGCCGGGTGTGTGGCAGGTGTGATCATCAACCGTACCCAAAAAGAAACGCCGGACCATGACACCCTGAAGAAAGCAGAAACGCGTTCAATTAAGATCGTGGTTGAAGCGGCGCGTAAGCTGATTTAGCACGTTATCTAAATCGCAGATTCTAATGAAGAACCTCCGTTATGGAGGTTTTTTTTTGGTTGGGAATAGGTTTTTGGGGGTTGGAAATAGTAGGTATAAAAAAACCTCTCACCGAAGTGAGAGGTTTTGTTTTCTATCTAATAAAACTTATGCTTTAGCTGTTTTCTTTTTCTCGATCTCAGCTTTTGCTTTTACAAAACGCTCTGGAAGAATTTGCGTGGCAAATACGTCTTCAACGGTTTCAGCGCGTTTGATTAGCTCAGCTTCGCCGTCTTTAACGAGTACCGTTGCAGGACGTGGTAGAGAGTTGAACTGGCTAGCCTGAGACTCTGCGTAGTGACCCACATCCATGATAGCAAGTACGTCGTTTGGTACGAGTTTAGGCATACGTGCGCCACTTTCCCAGATTGATGGGATGCAGATAGGACCAGAGACTTCAGTCGTAAGCTCCACAAGTGGTTGAGTCATCTTGTTTGCAGGAAGTACTGGGTTCTTAGACTCTTGAGACTCAACTAGCGTTGCTAGGTAAGTAGAAGCATCAACCATGGTGTACGTGTAGTCCATCTCTTGGTCATCTTTAACTACGTAGACAGAAGTCAGTAGCGTACCGATGTTACCTGCGATGTAACGACCAGGCTCGAGCCACAGTTGTGGGATCTCGAAACCTTCTTTGTTGAACTCTTCTAACATACCTTCACATACGATCTTCGCGTAGTCTTCGATAGTGTTTGAGTTCATCATGTGCTCTTTACTACGACACTCTGGCTCACGCTCACGTGGCCAACCGCCGCCTAGGTCACATTGGAAAGGTTGAACGCCACATTCGCGAGAGATCTCCATGATGTCACGTGCGTATTGACGGTAAAGCGCATCCCAACCTTCTGGCTGCTTAGAGAAACGACCTAGGTGAGTGTGGAAACCGTAGAATTCAAATACGTCGATTTCTTTCACGCGGTTAACAATCTTCTTCGCTTCTTCTTTAAGAAGACCGAATTTGATCCATTTCATTGCGCCGATGAAGTTCGGGAACGGGTATGCGTCTGGTTCGAAGTCGTTAAAGAAATCTTCAGGGATTACTTTTAGACGAACCGCGATGCGAACTTTTTCAGCAGGCTTCACTTCGCGAGCGATGCGCTCAACGATTTCAATTTCTTCGTAAGAATCTAGGTGAACCGCGTAGCCGTATTCAATCGCTTTGCGGATAGCAAGCTCAGGCTTAACCGTACCGTTAAGAGCGATTGTTTTTGGATCCGCGCCCGCATAGTGCGTTGCTTCCACTTCACCAGGACCGAAACAGTCGCCGCCGACACCTTCTTCGTTACAGATAGCACGAACCGCGAAGTTAGTGTTTGATTTGATAGCAAACATCACGTTTACCGGCTTAGGCCAGTAGTTACCGAATGCGTTTTTAACACGACGTAGGTTGTTACGTAGCGTGTCTTCGCTCAGTACGAAAAGCGGGCTACCGTATTGCGCGATAAGGTCGGTTGCTTTACAGCCACCGATTAGCAGGTCGTCACCTTGAGTCGTTAGTTCGTCTGTAGGAGTAACAATGTTCTCTAGACGCTCTGCGTAGTTCATCGTTGCTTTGTGCTCTTCAAGCAATTGCTTTTGCTCATCAAGAACAGTGCTAAGGCGATTAACGCTTTCTTCTAGACGGTGTTGATATTTCATCTTCGACCCTTACTGGTAGTCAACTTTATATGTCATGAGATTCAGGCTGTTACGCCGAAAGCTCTTTATTGGTTTGTTGGAATTAAGTCTAGACAAAAGGAGAATTTAAGCATTTCACTGAGCGTCAATAAATCTTACGCTAAATCGTTAAATTTAGTTGCAAATAAGTATTGAGTTATTCACTGAGTGAATGTTTAGGTTGTTTGATACTGGGGTCGCGTTGATAAAACGAGAGTTCATCATAGGTGTTAGCGGTAATAAAGCGACAAAATAAGTAGTCATCGCGATAAATAAACCCATCAAGTTACTGGGTTGTTACTTTTGATTATAGGTAACTTACCACCAGTGTTATTAGTGTTACTGGATCTAAATATGTTTATTCAGTTTTGATAACTGATGACTCAGGTCGTTTAAATTCAATAATAATGTGACCTAAATAACGACACATAAGACTGATCAATGTTGATTTACCTGAATTATTACGGTTCAAGTGAAGTTACAGTAAATCGTTCAAAAAAATTGACTCTCAGTGAAGTTAAAACCGATATCAAGTGGGCTAAATTAATTCCATCCTTTGAAAGGAATAAAAACAAGCCGATATATTGCTCCACAGTATTAAGCGCTTTATTCCTGATAAGAATCTATCGAAATAGATAAATAGAGAGCTACATATTGAGCTCATCTATCTAATTAAAAGGTATCGCCCCTATGTACAATAAAGACTTCTTTATTAAGCAAGCTCAGAAATTCGGTAAAAAGCAACGCATGGTTGTTGCAGCAGCTCACGATGATGCAACATTAGATGCAGCAAATAACGCATTTAAAGAAGGTATGGCTGACGTCATCCTTGTTGGTGAGCGTGCGCTAATCAATGCCGCAGCTGAAAAAGCGAACGTTGACTTGGCTAATTTCGAAATCATTGAAGCTGACGGCCTTGAAGCAACGGCAGCAGCAGCTGTGACAGCAATTGCGGAAGGCAAAGGCGACTTACTAATGAAGGGTCTAATCGACACTTCAATCCTTCTAAAAGAAGTGCTTAAAAAGGAACACGGCCTACGTACTGGTAATGTTCTTAGCCACGCTGGCGTACTTTTCAAAGAAGGCGGCGATAGCTTCCACGTATTTACTGATGCGGCAATGAACATTGCTCCAACACTTGAGCAAAAGAAAGGCATCATTAAAAACGCAGTTCAACTAGCACACTCTGTTGGCATTGAAGAGCCAAAAGTTGCGAACCTATGTGCGAAAGAAAAGCCATACGACAAAATGCCAGCAACGATGGACGCCGCTGAACTTCAAAAGATGAACCAGAATGGTGAAATTGAAGGCTGTATCGTTTCAGGCCCTATCTCTCTAGATATCGCAGTATCTCAGTATGCAGCAAACCTAAAAGGTTGTACCGATGCGGTTGCTGGCCAAGCTGACATCCTAATGGTTCCAAACATCGAAGTAGGCAACGTATTTGCTAAAGCACTTCAGTACATGGCTGGCTTTAGCATGGCGGGTGTTCTACTTGGTGCTCGTATCCCAGTTGTTCTTGTTTCGCGTGCAGACGGCGAAGCTGAGAAAACCGTTTCTATCGCGCTTGCGTGTTCTGTTGCTGCTCTAAGCCAACAGAAAGAAGCTGCAGAAGTCTCTGCGTAATTACAAATAGAAAGTCACTAATTCAGGTTAACGAAGAAATGAAAATTCTAGCTATCAACCCAGGTTCTACCTCTACAAAAATCGGTGTTTTCGAAGGCACTACTGAGCTTTTCGAAAAAACGCTACGTCACAGCGCTGAAGAACTAGCGCCATTTGGTGCGGTTGTTGCACACCAAAAAGCGTTCCGTAAAGAAGCGATTTTAGCGGCGCTTGAAGAAGCTAGCGTTAAAGCATCTGAGCTTGCAGCTGTAGCATGTCGTGGTGGCGTACTTAAGCCAATCGCTGGTGGTACTTACAAAGTTGAAGATGCAGTAATCGCAGACCTTCTAGAAGCTCAAATCCAACATCCAGCGAGCCTAGCTGCGATCATTGGCAAAGAAATTGCTGACGAGAACGGTATCGACGCGTTCTTCACAGATGCGCCTGTTACTTACGAACTATCTGAACTTGCTTCTTTCTCTGGTCACAAAGCGATTAAACGTAAGGGTCGTTTCCACGCTCTTAACCAAAAAGCCATCGCTCGCCAGTTCGCTGAAGAGCAAGGTAAGAAGTACGAAGACGTAAACGTAATCGTATGTCACATGGGTGGCGGTATCACTGTTGGTGCTCACATGGGCGGCCAAACTGTTGATGTAAACGACGCAGTATCTGAAGGTCCTTTCACTCCAGAGCGTTGTGGCGACCTACCTACTCGCGAACTTATTGACCTTTGCTTCAGCGGCGAGTACTCGCACGCAGAGATGAAAGCATTCATCCAAGGTAAAGGCGGCGCATTTAGCTACACAGGTAGTATCGACATGCGTGAAATCGAAGAAAAAGCAGAAGCTGGCGACGCTGAGTTCAAGCTTGTGACTGACGCAATGGCTTATCAAGTCTCTAAGCAAATCGCTTCTATGGGTGCAGTGTTCGGTGGCGAAGCTATCGACGGTATCTTGCTAACTGGCGGTATTGCTTACAGCAAATACATCACGGCTGAAATTGCAAAACGCGTTTCATTCGTAGCTCCAGTTAAAACGTACCCAGGTGAAGTAGAGCTAGAAGCTCTTGTACTAGGTACGTTGCGCGTAGTGAACGGCGAAGAAGCTGCTCAAACTTACGCTTAATAAAAACTGACGCTTAATAAAAACTTACGCTTAATAAAATGGCGGCGCTTAATGAATGAGCGACGCCTAACTAAATAAAGATTAGAGCAGGCTCTAGTGCCTGCTCTGCGAAAGTGGACAACCACTTAATACTTTACAGAGGTAATAAACATGTCTTTTGATATCGATAATGCACAAGGTGTATTCACAACTGTTGAAGCTGCAATCGCTGCAACTCATAAAGCTCAAGTAGAATTCTACGCAACTTCAACTAAAGAAGGCCGTGAAGCAATCCTTACTGCTATGCGTGGCGCAGTTCTAGCTAAAGCTGAAGACTTCGCAAAAATGGTTCGTGAAGAAACTAAACTTGGCCGTGTTGAAGACAAAATTGCTAAGCACCAACTTACTGCTGCTAAAACTCCAGGTACTGAAGTTCTAGAAACTAAAGTATGGTCTGGCGACAACGGTATCTCTCTAGAAGAGCGTGCACCATACGGTGTTATCGGCGCAGTTACTCCTGTAACTAACCCTACTGAAACTATCGTTAACAACGCTATCTCTATGCTAGCATCTGGTAACGCAGTAACGTTCAACGTTCACCCATCTTCAAAAGTTGTTTCAGCTGTTATGATTGACATGCTAAACAAAACTATCGTTGAAGCAGGCGGCCCAGCTAACCTAATCACTATGGTTAAAGAGCCGACTCTAGAAACGCTTAACGAAATCGCTAAATCTCCACTAATCAACATGCTTGTTGGTACTGGTGGCCCAGGTCTAGTTAAAGCTATCCTACAATCTGGTAAGAAAGGCATCGGCGCTGGCGCTGGTAACCCACCAGTTATCGTAGACGCTTCTGCTAACCTAGACCTAGCGGCAGCTGGCGTATACGGCGGCGCATCTTTCGATAACAACCTACTTTGTATCGGTGAGAAAGAAGTATTCGTTGAAGACGCAGTAGCTGACGAGTTCCTAGCTAAGCTAGAAGCAACTGGCGCATACGTGCTTTCTGCTGAAGAAGCTGAGAAGCTAACAGCACAAATCCTTACTATGGACGAAATTGACGGTGCTAAGCCTTGTACTGCTCAAGAAATCGCTCGCGTATGGCACCCAGTTAAGCAACACGTAGGTCAAGACGCTGGTGAAATCCTTAAGTCTATCGGTGTTGAATCTGATACACGTCTAGCGGTAATGGTTGTTGAGAACGATCACCCACTAGTACACGTTGAGCAAATGATGCCAGTACTTCCAGTCGTTCGTTGTGCAAACATCGAAGAAGCGATTGAGCGTGCAGTAGCAGCAGAGCGTGGCAACAAGCACTCTTCTTGCATCTACTCTGGTAACATTGAGAACGTGACTAAGTTTGGTCGTGCAATCAACACCACTATCTTTGCTCACAACGGCCCAACACTTTCTGGTGTAGGTTACAACGCTGAAGGTACTTCAACGTTCACAATCGCAGGCCCTACTGGCGAAGGTATCACGAACGCACTGTCTTACACACGTGCACGTCGTTTTGCTATCGCTCAAGGCGGTCTACGCATCGTTTAATCAATTTACCCCGATTGATGACAACGAAAAAGCCGAAGCATTTTGCTTCGGCTTTTATCGTTTTAACAGGGAAAGAATGGGAAAGAGCGGTGCCTAATTCCTAGGTGGTGTAATCTAGAACAAATCGTATATGCCTTCTTCTATTCCGTCGATCAGTGATTGGCGTGTCTCCACGGTGTGATCATTGGGACGGGACATCTCGCCAAAACTTTCGAAATACATTCCGTTAGGGTGTTTCACCACGACTAAGTGCTCCTGCCTTAATTGATGCTTCACCAGTGTTTCTGGAATAATCGCCCAACCTAAGTTATCAACGACGGCTTCTAATACCTCTTGGTGGTTTGAAAAGCTAATTGTGCTACTTGAAATTGGTCTAAAGTCTTCGTGGATCTCTTCAAATAAATGCGACAAAACGATCTGGCGATGGGCACTAATGTCAGTAGACGTGACGTTATTTAATTGTGCTAATGCGTGTTTAGGAGAGCAGACCGCCATCATTCGAATTCGGTGCAACGAGCGAACTTTAATTTGTGGGTCATCACCAGAGCTAAAGACTAACCCGTAGCCAAGTTCAACATGTCCATCTTTTACTAATGTTGGAATATCGGCGCTTGACGCTTTTATTGCGGTTAGTGACAAATGAGGAAAGTTGTCCGATAGGGCAACGAGCTGCTGACGCCAAAAGGTAGAGGGTAGCGTGTCATCATAGGCAATACGTATTTTGTCGCTGTCCCCTTGACGAAACTGCTCCGCTTTTGAGTATAGGCTTTCTGCCATATTCAATATATTACGACAGTCGGGAAGTAAGGCTTGTCCTGCATCGTTGAGCACAAGCCTATTGCGAGTTCTTTCAAATAGCTCAACACCAAGCTCATCTTCTAGACTAGATAGAGCCATGCTTAGTGAAGTGCGGGTCTTGCTCATCATGGTGGCGACTTTGGTTAACGAGCCATGTTCGGCAGTTAATGCAAATACGCGCAGTTTAGTTAGGTTCATAAGGTAGGATCCAGCCTTCAATGTAGCGATATTCTGATCCGCTACTATTATTTTTATCATCTCTTTTTAGAGTATAGCAATGTTGGCACTGAGTGAAGCGTTATGTTGACAGTGGCGTCCGGACCCTATATCACTTTATAGGTAGAGTCATTATGATGAATTTGATTAATAAGCCTACCAATTGAATGGCTAATAATTTGGCTTTGATGATAACGATAAACGCCGGATTATAAGGTCAAATAACGAAATTGTTAAGCTTACTTATAAAGTGTAAAAAATGGATTTTTTTTGCGGTTTATTTTTGTCTATTCACATTACATAGTGATTTACCTACGAGGTCTGTAATATGTTGAAAAAACTTGGCTTAGAAGGCTGGTTCTCAGCGCATTTTGCTTATGGCATAGTTCAAATCGTATTTATACCAATGATGGTGCCGTCTTTTATTCTTGCTCGTACGGGGAGTGCGACTCAAGCCGGTCTTGCAATGGGGTTATTTGGGATTGCGGGGTTATTAGCGCCGTTAATTGGTTTAATGGCTGATAAATTTAAAGCACACCGACTGACACAGGCATTAGGCTTGATTGCTTATATGCTAGCTGGCGGTTGTTTTGTTATTGCTGGTGAAAACTTCACGCTAATGGCTGCTGGTTCTGTACTTTTTGGTGCAGGTTCAGCGATTATGCTGATGTTGAACCCGGTATTTATTACTTTTGCTGGTCACGATGCTAAAACAGAAGCCATGAAGCTGGGTCGTATGTCTCAGGTTCTGATTGTTGGCTCTTTACTCTCTGGTATCGGGCTTGCGGCAGTAACCGATGCAGGTTGGACTTACGAAGCACGCTTTATTGCTATGATTGTTGCGGTTGCTGTTCTTTTTGTTATCACAGTTGCGACCAATAAATCTGCAGCACAGCGTATTATTGATAATGCCGATGCGATGGCAGCGGAAGCAGCAAAAGAAGATGCGCCTAAAGTCAGCTTGTTTAAAGTGTTATTTTCAAACTTTGGTCTGTTCTTGGTTGCTGTTGGTATTCTGTGTGCGGGTCAGGGGGCTTTTCAGGCTCAATATCCAAACTTAATGGAAAATGGCTACGGTGTTGCACAATCTTTATCTGCGGCTACTTTGTCTGTTGCAGCGGTTCTAGGCTTGTTTGTTCTTGTATTGGCAGAGAAATTTGTTGCGAAATACGGCTCAATCAGCTTGTTTAAATTATGTGCTGTTATTTCTATCGCCGTTATTGCTGCGCTTTACTTTATTGCTGAAGCAGCCTTGGTATTACCATATCTAATTCCTCTTGCGTTGGTGCTTGTCTACCTGCAAGGCATTACTATTACCGACATGATTTCACCTGCTATCGCTGCGCGCTTAACACTGGTTGGTGGCGGTTATACTCAAGGTCTTATGATGTTCTTCATCTCATTAGGTTTTGGTCTAGGGAGTGTGGTAAGTGGCATTGCTGTTGATGGCTATGGCTGGTCGGCACTTCCACTGGCTATTTTGGGTCTGACTGTCATTTCTTATGTTTGTATCTTGATTGTTGCAAGCAAACAAAAGAAGCTACTGGTTAAAGACCAAGCGAGCAACCAAGCTACAGCTTAATAGCTCATGCATGATGGCTTAATGCTTAATGCGAGAAAAGCGTGGTCCTGACCACGCTTTTTTTGATCTCGAATAAGGTTAAAGCGCTATACTGAGTTAATAAGTCGTTTCGGATGTAGTGCTATAGCTAGCTGGTTGTTAACACTTGTTGTGCTGTGGTTGTGACTTATGTAGGTAACATACTAATCGTACTAGCGCGCTTCCCCCGTGTTACTTCTATGGATAATAAAGATAATTATAATCGCGATCATTTAGAAGATGGACCGCTTTTATAGTGGGTCTGAATTAGTATTGTTCGTCATTTTTGTTGTGCGGCTTATTCGCGGCTAATTGAAAGTGAACAATGACATTAGAGGTCGTAACATGTTGAAAAAACTCGGTCTAGAAGGGTGGTTTTCCGCTCACTTTGCATACGGTATTGTTCAAATCGTATTTATTCCCATGATGGTTCCATCATTTATTCTGGCCCGGACCGGTAGTGCGACTCAGGCTGGTCTTGCTATGGGCTTGTTTGGTCTAGCGGGTCTATTTGCTCCTCTTATCGGTATTCTTGCTGACAAATTTAAGGCACACCGTTTAGCGCAAGGTTTAGGTTTAGTTTCTTACCTACTTGCCGGTGCCGCATTCTTAGCCGCAGGTGATAACTTCGCATTTATGGCTGTGGGTTCGGTACTATTTGGTACAGGCTCTGCTATTTTGCTGATGCTTAACCCTGTGTTTATCACGTTTGCTGGCTACGATGAAAAAACGGAAGCCATGAAGTTAGGTCGAATGGCGCAAACGCTTATTTTTGGCTCTCTGATTTCTGGAGTCGCGTTGGCTGCCGTAACAGGCATGGGTTGGAGCTTTGAATTACGTTTCATTGCGATGATGGTTCTTGTTGCGGTATTGCTGGTTGTAACAATGATGAGCAACAAGCAAGCGGCTCAGCGTATCGTTGATAATGCGGAATTGGTTGCTCAACAAAATAGTGAAGATGATGCTGAAAAAGTTGGTTTCTCTAAAGTCCTATTTTCTAACTTTGGTCTGTTTTTATTAGCGGTTGGACTGCTATGTGCAGGTCAAGGTGCCTTCCAAGCTCAGTATCCGAACTTGATGGAAAATGCATACAGCGTTGCACAATCTATGTCGGCTGCGAACCTTTCAATTGCTTCTGTCCTTGGCTTGATTGTTTTGGTTGGTGCAGAAAAATACGTAACTAAGTTTGGGGCATTGAGCTTGTTCAAGCTTAGCTGTGTGGTATCGATTGTGGTAATCGCGGGTCTGTACTTTATTGCAGAAACAGGATTGTCTCTTGGCTTTATTATCCCACTAGGTCTTGTTTTGGTGTACTTACAAGGTATCACTGTGACGGATATGATTTCGCCAGCTATTGCTGCTCGTCTAACGTTTGTTGGTGGCGGATTTACCCAAGGGTTGATGATGTTCTTCATCTCACTTGGCTTTGGTTTAGGTAGTGTGGTAAGCGGTATTGCTATCGACGGCTGGGGCTGGTCGGCGTTACCTTTTGCGATACTTGCGCTTACGGTCGCCGCTTATGTTTGTATTCTTATCGTCGGCATCAAGCATAAAGCGACAGCAAAAGTAGAATCTTAAGGTAGCCTATTTAAGGCTTAGCCGAGAATAGATGCTTAAAAGTGAAAAAGCTTGGTGATATCACCAAGCTTTTTTTCATTTGAATCGATGACAATATTACGACAATGCCGTTTGTTCGTCTGCGCCACCTGCGCCTTTAAACCATAGGCTTAAATGGTGCTTAAGTGATTTGAGTTCGTCTGGTCCAATAAGTGCTAAACCAAGATCTTCAGCTCGCGTGATGTCGTTATGTCGTAATGGACGAAAGCTCACCAGCATGGCTCGCGCTTGCAACCCACCTAATAGATCCCGTAATGATTCAAGTTTATATAAAGTGTCATCGCCATCATCGCGCATGCCTTTGGTCTTACATTCAATGATGTGTAGTTTGTTATTGACCACTGAGGCGACATCAAGCTCATTACGAACTTCTCGCTCACCGAGCTGACGATAAACCTGAACGTTGAGCGAACGGTCTTGAATAGTTGGCATGTCGTCTTGAATCTGTTTTACAGTGCTGTGTACTAAGTTTTCAAGCCACTCTCCGTTAGAAAAACGTCTGGCATCTTCACTGATAAAAGTCAGTACACCATTATCATAAGAGGCGATCTCTAGGTCAACTAGGTCACTGATGAGCATGTTGAGTTCACGGTAGCCTTGTTGTTTATCAGAGAGCTCGACATCCAGTTTTTGTTCCTTTCGACATGTCGTTGCCAGGTAGTTCAGAGTTGCTAAGCCAGGACCTAACTCTAGCGCATTTCCCGCCCAGCGCTCACCAAGAGCATAAAGTTTTTTATCTAGCTGAGGTGGGATGTCGTATTCGGTGAACTCGCCGCGAGCACCAAATACAGTGAGGTAGTCTTTGATAGTGATATGATCTTGTACCTGCGCGTCTTCTGCGCCTTCAGGGTAGAGCCAACACATACGATCGCTACTTGGCTCGACAACAAAAATGGGCCAATGGTAGGTTCGAAATACTTCGTATACAGATAGAAGCCTGTGCCTTAGCCCACAACTGGCATTGAGTTTTACTTCGACATTTTTTTCTTTCAATGTCCTGGCGAGTCCAAGCACCGACTGCTTGATCGCAGAAGTGTTAGCAACACTCGGAATTTCGAAAAACTCAGAGGTGATTTCGCGCTGTTCTAATACGGAATGCAGTCGTTCAAACATGTCAAATTGCGACTTATCACCAATAAATATGATGTGTCGACTTACCGTTCTATCATCTAAAAGTGGGGTGACAAGACGGATAGGGTCTTGATCAATGATACCAACATGAACAGCCATAAAAATTCCTTCAACGTTTGGCTTGCTGAAGAAGTAGGAGAGAATGACACTTAAGTCATTAAAAAGTATAGCAAGCCATACTCAAGATATAACGTCGCTTGCTGTAAAAAACAAGGGCAGGCTTGTATGAAAGCCTGCCCTAGAACAATATTTAACGTATTTCTTACCTAAAACAGCGCGGTGTTAGTACCAAAAACCTTAAATGGTCATTAACCACCGATGCTGAGCGTAGGTTATCACTACAGTTTAAAGCGATGAACAAGTTCTCCTTGTTGGTTTGCAAGGCTTGTCAGGCTTTCACTGGTAGAGGCAATTTCTGACATGGCATGATAGCTTTCATCGGCAATATGGTTAATCTGTTCGATGTTTTGCGCAATATCTGCCGTGGTTTCACTTTGCTCCGCCGCCGCTTGAGAAATATGGGTGCTCATTTGGCTAATTTCTATAATCAGCGCCTGAATTTCTTCCATCGCACCATTAGCGCTTGAGGCTTGTTCAACAGACAGTTCCATATCTTGCATACAGCTTTCGATGACCTTTCCTGCGCTTTTTGAGCTACTTTGCAAGTTGCTGATCATCGTTTCAATCTCGCTGGTAGACTCAGTTGTTTTTTGTGCGAGCACTCTGACTTCATCTGCAACAACGGCAAAACCACGACCTTGTTCTCCTGCTCGCGCAGCCTCGATTGCGGCGTTGAGTGCGAGTAGGTTGGTCTGTTCGGCAATATTACGGATGACATCTAAAATACTGCCAATATGGCTGCTCATTTTTTGCAGTTCACCAACCGCTTCAACTGACTCGTTAAGTCTGACTTCAAGTTGATTAATGGTGCTGATGTTAGTACTCATAATTTGACGACCAGACTCCGACGCCGTTTCAACTTTGTGTACTTTTTCCAATGAGCTTTGTGCGCTGTTTGCCACTTCTTGTACCGAATGTGACATCTCTGTCATCGCGGTTGCAACGTTAGCGGTTTGTTGCCGTTGAGCGCTTAATTTACTTTGTGCATTGCTTGATGTGTTTTGGTTGTCACTTGCTGTCACGGTAAGGTTATCTGAGGCATCGTTCAATTTAACCAACACATTATGTAGGCTGTCCGCAAGAGTATTAATGTGATCGCCTAAACGACGAAACTCATTGTTGTACTTCACGTCGATACGTTGTGTCATGTCACCTTCCGTGAGGCTCTCAAGCGCTTTTAATGTGCTGTTGAGCGGTTGACGAACACTTTGCGCAATATGGTAGCCAATACCAATAGCGATGAGAGACACCAGTACACCAATGCCGATGGCTTTGAGAACGCCTTCATCGTATACCGTTCCTGCTTCTGACAACGAGTGGTTTAGGTTGGTGGTAGCGGTATCGGTAAAGCCATTAAGCGTGACCATTGCACTATCGACTTCCGAAGCAAGGTTTTCAATATTTTGATACAGCCCTGAGCGAGCAATCAGATAGTTATTGTGTTGGTCAAGTACGCCACCTTTTTTCCCCACATCGGTACTAAATTGTTCAACGGACTCATCAAAGACTTTTTTCAGTTCTGGCATTTGAGTTACGAGTCCGCGATAGGCGTAGTTGAGATGGGTGACTGCTTTGCGGTTTTTGTCCACGGCAGATTGGACAAATTCGGTATCATTGCTTGCTAGCGCATCGGACGTAATCAGTTCGGCGTCTTTTAATTTAATAAAGTAGCTTTTTGCCATGACTTTAACGGAGATACTTGAAACGTCGTCAACATACTCTTTCATGCCAACGGATAAATCGGAATGAAGTTTTTGGAAACGACGGGTTGATTGCTGAACTTGTTCCTGAGCGATAAACATCGATTGATAGTTATCCATCGCTTCTTGTGCTTCTTGTCCATAGCGAGTTTGTACTTCGCGTAACTCACCCACTCGCGTTTCTAGCTCGGGAACATTAGTGCTGGCTTGTGCAAGTTGGTCTAGTACTGTACCAAAGGCGTCCATTGATTCGGAAAATTCGCTACGTCGCATTGCCATGCGCTCTGTATTTTGTGTGGTGAGAAAGTCTTTGAACGACTTGTCAGCAGAGAGTAGCTGTACACTAGTTTGATTGGAAAGGGACACCAACGGCAAGGACGTATTGGATACGGTACCAAAATATTGATGTATTTGACTCATTCCATTGAGCATTATCGCGATCGTTATAACAAAAAGAACGACGATGAGTGTAAACCCAGCGTACATCCGTCTAACAACTGAACCTTGCATACCTGTTCCTTTTTAGTGTCTTGCAGCAATATAAAATAAACAACCTTGGACGCGTTACCCGATGTTCGGTTCTCGATTTAACAGGTACTTGTCTCTCTGACTCTTGATATTGTTATCGTTAGAAATAACAAAAACTGAAATATAAATTAGATGCGGTGCTACGTTTTATGACGCACATTGCAAAAATATAACAAAGTGTCACTTTGTTTACGTTTATTGAGGAATTTGGTTAATAAATTAGCAGGTTGGAAGCGAACGAAATACAGTAAAATCTATTCGCTATTGAATCGCTTAAAATTGTGATTCTAGCGCCCATAGTGCATACTTCGGTGTGACGGCAAAAATGATAAGCCGAAGCGGCATAAACAGTAATCAATTTGGAGCGTCTTCATGGCTGAAGAAACGATTTTTAGTAAAATAATTCGCAAAGAAATTCCGGCAGATGTTGTCTATCAAGATGACCTTGTCACAGCCTTTCGTGATATCAATCCTCGAGCTCCAAGTCATGTATTGATCATCCCCAATAAACTTATTCCAACGGTTAACGACATTGACGCTGACGACGAAGCAATGATGGGGCGTATGTTTACCGTTGCGAAAAAAATTGCACACGATGAAGGGATTGCCGAAGATGGCTACCGTCTTATCGTGAACTGTAATGCTCATGGTGGGCAAGAGGTTTATCATATTCACATGCATTTGGTCGGC
Organism: Vibrio methylphosphonaticus; assembly: GCF_023634655.1. Lineage (GTDB taxonomy): Bacteria > Pseudomonadota > Gammaproteobacteria > Enterobacterales > Vibrionaceae > Vibrio > Vibrio methylphosphonaticus. The sequence goes on from NZ_JAMKMS010000005.1 coordinate 212,326, forward strand.
GGTCGCCCGTTAGGTCCATTGCTACTGAGCTAACCCTTTTCGCCTAAAAGGTTGTGGTGCTTGTTATCTTAGCGATTAAGAAGACAAGCACTTGTTGAAATCTAAACTTCATTTGAACGTGTCTATGCTAAAACGTCGTGTTAAACACACTTTGGTTGTTCTCCTCTCTATTAGTCTCACTGCCTGCGCTGGTCTTAGTGCTGGTAATTTATTTAGCCACTACTCCCAGCAAAATACGGTGGTTTACCAATCGATAAAAGCCGGGCAATACCAAGATGCCCAAGCCGCGTTACCACAAGATATTGTCGCTGGCGATATTCTTGATAATTTTGAAAAAGGTCGCGTCGAGTTTCTAAATGAAGCGTATCCGCAAAGTAAGTCTGCCCTCGAAGTTAGCGACAAAGCTGTGCGTGTACAACAAGATAAGGCGCTTGTTTCGATTTCTGATGCTGCGACTAGTGTGGGTGCTTTAGCCGTTAATGATAATATTACTGAGTATGTGCCACCTGATTATGAGTTGGGTTTTTTGCATCTTTACTTGGGATTAAACTATATTCAAAAGAATGATTTAGAAGGCGCTTTAGTGGAAGTACGCCGTGCAAATCAAGTGCAAGAGCGTGCTAGGCAGTCAAGAGAAAAAGATCTGAGATCGGCTGAAAGCGAACTTAAAAGTAAGGGGTTATCGCCAAACCTTGGCTCCGTTCTTTCGCGTTATCCCGATGCAGGCAGTAAACTACAAGCCGTACAAAATGGCTATCTACTGTATCTTTCTGGTCTTTTATATGAAGCGTCGAATGACTTAAACGGCGCTTACATTGATTATACAAGGGCGTTAGCAGTTGCGCCGGATAATCAAGCGGTGGTTGACGCTGTGATGTGGGTAGCAAAGCGCGCAGGCAGAAATCAAGCATTAGCTAAACTGGAAAAACAGTACGGCAAACAAGCGTCCATTAAAAATGGCGAAGGTCGAATCGTAGTGCTTGAAGAGCGTGGCGTTGTAGCAGCAATGAGAGCTTGGAATTTGTCCTTGCCTGTTTATGACAGTCAAGGCAACACAGCAATATACAGTATTGCTTTGCCTCATTACGTTCCTACGGTGCGAACTAACTATTCGTCAATGAGTATTGATGGTCAAGCTCTTGATGGTGACCAATTAGTTGATGTTAACCTGATGGCTCAGCAGCAACTGACAGAAAATATGCCAAGCATCTTGTTGCGCCAAGCTTTGAGAGTGTATGCCAAAGATCAAATTCGTAAGAGTACGGCGAAAGATGACGATGTGGGTAATTTGTTGTTTAATGTATGGAATACGCTAACGGAGCAGCCCGATACACGAAGTTGGCAAACATTGCCAAGTACGGTGAATAGTCATAGTCGCTTTGTTAAAGCCGGATCGCATACCATGGTTATAGATGGGCAAGACTATACTTTTGATGTAAGAGATAAACAAACCACACTTGTTTGGGTGTCACGCCAAGGTGGAAATGCCACTATTTGGCATAAGCAATTAGGAAGGTTGTAATGAAAAAATGGCTATTAAGCATGGGTATTTTGCTGGTATTGGTAGGCTGCTCATCAAGTAAAACCGCAGGCATTAAAATCGAAGGGCAGACTCAAGCTGTGCTCTACGGCGATGAGGCTATGGGTAGCAAGTTTTCGATTGATGACATTTCAACGATTGATACCAACGGGCATGCTCGTGGTATCGTTAAGCTTGCCAATAAAACATCAACAGATCAGAACATTCAATATCGCTTTTACTGGTACGATGAACAAGGTTTAGAGGTCAATACGAAACAAGCACCTTGGAAGCAGGCAATCCTACGTGGTGATGAAACCATTACCCTTTCAGAGGTGTCTATTAATCCAAATGGTAAAGAATTTCGCGTGCAATTGCGCGGAGCAGATCAATAACGTAACCCTATTTCATTAACGGCTAGCTTGGTAACGGCTAGCTCAGAGACTAGTAGGTATGCGTTGAAAAAGTAGCAAGACTAAGGAAAAAACATGAAAAAAAGTATTATTGCTTTGTTGGGTTTAGCCGTGATTCTTGGCGGTTGTTCAAATAAAGTAAGCTATGGTGACTCACAGGCAACAGAAACAACAACGATTGATTTTGGTTCAACGGATCTGCAAAAGATTGCCGGTGATATGGTCGACAGCATGTTGATGTCCGGTTCCGTATCTGCAATCACAAGAGATTCACGTCCGATTGTTTTTGTTGAAAGAATTAAAAATAAAACGACTGAGCACATTGATACTGAATCGATTACTGACAGCATTAGCACTAAAATGTTGAATTCAGGTAAGTTCCGTTTTGTTGATATGGACCGCGTAGAGTCAGTTCGTGAACAACTGAACTTCCAAAACAATGACGAATTAGTCAACCAAAGCACGGCGATTCAATTTGGTAAGATGGTCGGCGCCCAATATATGCTTTACGGAAACTTAAGCAGTATCGTAAAAGAAGCAGGTAGCGACAAAGACGTTTACTACAAGATGACGATGCGTTTAATGGATCTGGAAACAGGTCTAATTGAATGGGCTGATGAAACTGAGATCCGTAAGCAAGAGTCACGATCGGTACTTGGCTTCTAGATCGCTCTCTTGTCGATGTTAGATTGGCAGCAGGCTTTGCAGCAACAGCCAGAGCTTGCGTATGCGCAACTCGTGCTTAATGAAGTGCCCTTAGGGGCACTTCGGCTTTCTGGCGGGTTAACCAACCGAACATGGAAGATAGCAACAAAAACGCATGGCTGGACGGTTTGGCGGGGTCATACGAAAATCAGTGCTGCATTTGATATCTGCCGAGTCAATGAACGGAACGTACTGCAGGCTGTACAAACATTGCTCCCCACCAGTGAAGTCCTTGGTAACAATGAGCACGGAGTGTTGTTGTCGTGGTTAGAGGGAATCCCTGTTTCCTGTACTGACTTGTCCGCAGAAAAGGTTATTTCGCTGTTAGCTCGTATTCACCGCTTTCGTGTTAATCGTATAAGTGGTGCTAGCGCAGGTATCCGTCGTTTTGATTACACGAACAAAGTCGATCACTACTGGGATCAACTCAATCCGAGTATCGAAAAGTCGCGTTACCAAGAGCTATACCTCAAGTTAAGGACCCCTCCAAAGCTTCATTGCAATCATAGTGCATTATGCCACTTTGATTTCGCTCACCATAACCTCATCCATTCTCATCATTCCATTGCTGTGATTGATTGGGAGTATGCGGCAATCGCAGACCCAAGGCTCGATCTCGTATTGACGCTTGATATGTTGAATATGGATTATCGCCAAGGTCTTAATATCTACTTGCAGATGTCGAATCTTACTGACCAGAACACGTTAATTGATAGTGAAGCATGGCTAATTGATAGTGAACCATGGCTAAATGATATGAATGCATGGTCTACGCATGCGCAAATGATGGCTATGCTTTGGTACGTGTTAGCCGCACAGCTCTGGGGTGATGACGACTTTTTAATCGACGCAGAGTCGATTTACCAACGATTATGCAGAAGTGATCACTGTTTGTAATTTCTCTTTTCTTAAACACGGGAAATTCACTTTTAAATTAGGGTGGAAGTGGTAGATTTAAGGAAAGCGTACCATTAAGGAATGATTGAGAGGTACTATGATTATTTATCTTCATGGCTATGATTCAAGTAGCCCGGGCAACCATGAAAAAGTGTTACAACTGCAATTTATCGATGATGACGTACGATTTGTTAACTACAGTACATTGCATCCTAAGCACGACATGCAGCACTTGCTTAAAGAAGTGCATAAGTTGGTTGAGCAGTCTGATGACAATGCGCCATTGATTTGCGGTGTCGGGCTGGGTGGTTTTTGGTCTGAGCGCATTGGTTTTTTATGTGGTATTAAGCAAGTTATTTTTAACCCTAATTTACGCCCAGAAATCAACATGCAAGGTCGTATAGACCGCCCAGAAGAATACGAAGATATTGCGACGAAATGTGTCGAAGAGTTCCGCACTAAAAACAGTGGTCAATGTTTAGTGATTCTTTCTAGAAATGACAGCATTCACGATAATCAGAAATCGGCTGATGAATTGCAAAGCTACTACGATGTGATTTGGGATGAAAACGAGCCACATAAGTTTAAGAAAATATCACAGCACTTACAGGCAATGAAGGCATTCAAAGCGTCTTAGTGCTCAGTAGCACATGATGTTTGACGATTATAAAGCAGCGTTCTTCGCTGCTTTTTTGTACCTATTGGGTGGATAAAAGCGACTAAATAGTTCGAAAATTGCTGACTAAGCCCGCATCGACACCTAACTGATTAATAACTCAGCGAATAGAGGCGGAATTGAAAAATAATTCCATTCAATAGTTGCGGACATTAATTTGCTCTATATAATAAATTCACTCTACATTTGTTGATAAATGTCAAAAAAAGTTTAGAGCAAGAAAAAAACTTGCCCAGAAAAACCCGTTCTGTTAAATCATTACCCCAAAACGTGAAGTGAAACGGCTGTTGTACCGAATTAGGGTCGCTGAAGACCGCGAGCAATTCGCTCATAATGAAAGAATTTTTAGTCGTTCGAGTGACTCGGGCGACTCACCCCATTTTTTCACTTTTTAGAGGATAGTCATTTTGACGAATATTGTTGTTGTAGGCGGAGGCGCTGGCGGATTAGAGCTTGCGACTAAATTAGGCCGCACACTTGGAAGAAAGCGACGAGCGAACATCACGTTAGTGGATCGTAAAGCAAGCCACTTATGGAAGCCGCTTTTACACGAAGTTGCAACTGGCTCACTCGATGAAGGAGTGGACGCATTGAGTTACCGTGCGCATGCAAAAAACCACCACTTTGACTTTCAAATGGGTAGTTTAAAAGCCATCGATCGTGAACAAAAGCGTATTGAGTTAGATGAGCTAAAAGACGAACATGGTGCGTTACTGATGCCGGCTCGTGAGATTGACTACGACATTTTAGTACTTGCGATTGGCTCTAAATCCAACGATTTCAATACGCCGGGTGTGCGTGATAACTGTATTTTCCTTGATAGCCCAGAGCAAGCACATCGTTTCCGTACGGAAATGAATAACGAATTCTTAAAGTTACATGCAAAGAATGGTCAAGGCACCGTTGATATTGCGATTGTCGGTGCGGGTGCAACGGGCGTTGAACTATCAGCAGAACTGCATAATGCCGTGAAAGAGCTACGTACATACGGTTTTGGTGATTTAGACTCGAGCAAACTTAATGTTAACCTTGTTGAAGCAGGCGAGCGTATTCTACCGGCCTTACCGCCTAGAATCTCATCAGCAGCTCACTCAGAACTAACCAAGCTTGGCGTGACCGTTCGTACTACAACCATGGTGACACAAGCTGATGAAACGGGTTTAACGACCAAAGACGGCGAGCATATCCCAGCGCAGATTATGGTTTGGGCTGCAGGCATCAAAGCACCAGACTTTATGAAAGACATAGCCGGTCTTGAAACAAACCGAATTAACCAGCTTGTGGTGAAAGATACTCTACAAACCACGCGCGACGACGACATCTTTGTGATCGGCGATTTAGCACAGTGTACTCAAGCTGACGGCTCATTTGTCCCACCTCGTGCGCAAGCTGCGCACCAAATGGCCAGTCACGCATTTAGTAACATTGTGGCTAAGCTTTCGAATCGTGAATTAAAAGCGTATCAGTATAGCGATCATGGTTCGTTAGTTTCTCTGAGTCGTTTCTCTACAGTGGGTAGCTTGATGGGGAACTTGACCAAAGGCTCTATGATGGTTGAAGGCCGTATCGCACGTGTGGTTTATATTTCATTGTATCGCATGCATCAGGTGGCGTTACATGGAGTGATCAAAACAAGTTTGATGATGTTAGTCGGTCGCATTAACCGCGTGCTTAGACCTAACCTCAAGCTACACTAAAATTGTCGCTGCGATTAAACTTGGCGTAGCATAGACTTATTGCGTGTTTATCCGTTGGATTTATCTACGTTAGACACGCAGTAACATGGCGATATCGATAAGGCAATCAGTGCACCAATGCATTGGCTGCCTTATTTTTTTGGCGGAATAATGGCGTAGACCTTACCTTGTTTTGGTTGACCGTTAAAAATAAATCGATTGTCGGCAAGGCATTCGTAAGTGGCGCCGACGCTTATCGCTAATGCCTGACTCGGCTCATTATTAGGGTCGCAGACAATTTCTAAGCGCGTCAGTAGTAAGCTGGAAAAGCTAAACTCTATCAGCGCTTCAAGCCCTTCCTTAGCGTACCCTTTAGCATGCGCACTATCTGCTATCCAGTAGCCTAAGCTACCCATATTAAAGGTATGGTAAAACTCGTTAAGAGCGACCATCCCTACAAATCTATCCGTTTCTCTTTCAAAAAGACCAAAACCAAAGGCATTGGCTTTTACCCAGTTCAGCCTAGTCGCGCCTATAAATTCGAGTGCTTCGTTATCACTAAATTCTGTATGACACCAGTCTATCCATTGATGCAGAGAAGGGGAGTGGCGAACGACGTTGGCAAACTCAGTGGCGTCAGCTAGGGTAAGTAAACGTAGGGCGAGACGAGGGGTATAGATGGCGTAGTTTGTGTTCATAAATTAGGTACGTCATAAATAATAAAAGGCCCAATTATTGGGCCTTTTTTTAGTTAATTGGCGACTCGTCTTACTTGAATAATCATACCCAAAAGTGGGTGATCCAAATAGTGAGTTTCGTTACTGCGCATGCGGCGTTTTTGATCAAGGCGATAGTCTTTCAAAAAGGTCTGCACTTCTGTTTGAACAGCAACGTCTTGTAAGTGACCAGCAATGACATTCGCATCATCAGCGTTGGCACCGTTTTGTTCAGTCGTCGACCCTGAGATAGCGTTAGTATCAACTGCAACCGCATCACTATCGAGTGTGCCAGATGCAGCCAAAGGATCGGTGTTTTGTGTCGGCGCAGTAATCACGACTTCTTTGCTGCTCGGTGCTTTTAAGTCAAGTTGCGTTTCCGCGTAGAGATAATGCTGAACATAGACTTGTAGTTTACCATCGAGCTCGTACAGAGGCTTATCAATCGCCACTTCTGTTACACCGTCCACCGGAGAAGAATGATTGTCGTCATTGCCTTTTTCTGTGCCATCAACATTAAAGGTTGAAGAATAGTCTTTACCAGCGCGGATATGGAATGTGGGAGCATAGGCTTTGCTTTGATCACCCTGGCGCCAAGCTTTATGGAAGAGCACGGAGTAACCCGCGTGCTTTTTAAGCTTTTCTACTTCGCCTGTTAGCTCATAAGCCGAATACGGCAACATTTTTACGCCCTTTGACCCACGATAATTGGCGTCACTCATTGCACCACTGCGTTTAAAGTCGATTTGTGCAATGTCATTAGGCCAAGATTCATTCACTTTTTCAGGATTCACGGCACGCTTGAAAATGATCACTTCAATATCAAATTGTCTCTGTGCCAGGCTCGGCATCGAGACTAATAGGAGCAGCAGTGGTATCAACTTTTTCATTCTTTCTCCATTGATTAACGCTATTGTTGCGTTTAATCACATTATATCAACTAATGTAGGGTGTTGCCGAGACAATTCATGGCTCGTTTGCACACACCCATTAGGCCTCTAGTGATTGACTTGTATATCAATCGAATCAGCGCGTTATAACTAGCGACTAGGGGCCCGATTTTTCTCAAATTCTTCCAACATATTATTTAGGAAATTTAGTCGTTTACGGCGATCCGTCAAGCTTTCTATGAATTTGAACTTGGTTGGCCCTTCCATGGCAAACTTATTGGGCTGTGCTTGCAGCAGTTTAACCAAGAAGGTCGGGTCTATGTCAGCATCAGGATAAAATTCAATGTAACCGCCTTTATCATGGGCTTCCAGTTTTCTGACTTTAAGTTCAGCGGCACGTAATTTCATTGCTGAGATCGCGAGAAGATGCTTGGCAGCGTCTGGCAGTAAGCCGAAACGATCGATCAGTTCGACTTTCAGTTCACTTAGCTCTTCATTATCAGACACGCTGGCGATACGTTTGTACATAGAAAGGCGCATGTTGACATCTGGAATGTAGTCATCAGGTAGTAGTGCCGGAATGCGAATTTCGACTTCGGTCTGCTCACGGAGTAAATCGTCCAGTGAAGGCTCTTTCCCTTCCTTTAAGGCTTCTACGGCTTGTTCAAGCATTTCCATGTATAGCGAGAAACCTACCGATTGAATTTGTCCGCTTTGTTCATCACCGAGAAGCTCACCTGCTCCTCGGATTTCTAAATCGTGGGTAGCAAGGGTAAAGCCTGCTCCCAAATCCTCTAACGATGCAATGGCATCTAGGCGTTTAATCGCGTCTTTGGTAACGGCTTTAGGGTGCGGTGTCAGTAAATACGCGTAGGCTTGGTGGTGGGAGCGTCCCACTCGGCCACGCAGTTGATGCAATTGAGCTAACCCCAGATTGTCTGCCCGATCCATGATGATGGTGTTGGCGGTAGGCACATCGATACCCGTTTCAATAATGGTCGTACATACCAGCACGTTAAAGCGCTGGTGGTAAAAATCGTTCATAATACGTTCGAGCTCACGCTCGCGCATTTGACCATGAGCAACAGTAATCCGTGCCTCAGGGATTAACTTGGCTAAATCTTCGGCAACTTTATCGATGGTTTCGACTTGGTTGTGGAGGAAATAGACCTGTCCGCCACGCATGATTTCACGTAAAGCCGCTTCACGAACGGTACTGTCATCCTTTTCTCGAACAAATGTCTTAATGGCTAAGCGTCGTGCTGGTGGTGTCGCGATAATAGACAGGTCACGCATGCCACTCATTGCCATATTGAGGGTTCTTGGAATAGGCGTTGCGGTTAAGGTAAGAATGTCGACATCGGCACGCATCGCTTTAACTTTTTCTTTTTGGCGTACCCCAAAGCGGTGTTCTTCATCGACGACTAACAGCCCAAGATCATTAAACTTAATGTCGTTCGACAGCAGTTTGTGTGTGCCGACTAGGATGTCAATTTTGCCTTCTTTGACCTCTTCAAGAATCACTTTCTGTTCTTTAGCCGTTTTGAATCGAGACAATACCTCAACACGAATGGGTTGGTTGGCAAAGCGGTCACGGAAGTTTTCAAAGTGTTGTTGGGCAAGCAGTGTCGTAGGCACTAATACGGCAACTTGTTTATTGTTGTCAGTACAGACAAACGCGGCGCGCATTGCCACTTCCGTTTTACCAAAGCCAACGTCACCACACACCAGTCTATCCATGGCTTTGGGCTGGCACATGTCAGACATCACGGCGTTAATCGCTTGGGCTTGGTCTTCGGTTTCCTCGAATGGGAAGCCCGCTTTAAATGTTGCGTATTGATCTCTATCGAGGCGGAACTTATAGCCTGGTTTCAATTCACGTTTGGCATAGACATCAAGGAGCTCAGCGGCGACGTCACGGACTCGTTCAGCTGCTTTGCGTCGCGCTTTTGTCCAAGCTTCGCCACCCAGTTTGTGAAGAGGTGCACTTTCTTCTGCTCCGCCAGAGTATCGTCCAATTAAGTTTAGTGACGCGACTGGCACATAGAGTTTAGCTTCATTTTGATACTCTAGAGTCACGTATTCAGTTTGAATACCGCCAGCTTCAAGCGTTTGTAGCCCAAGGTAGCGACCAATACCGTGATCAACGTGCACGACGGGCTGACCGGGTTTTAACTCGGCAAGATTACGTATGATGGTGTCACTGTTGACCGAGCGTTTTTCTTTTTTGCGGCGCTGAACAACGCGATCACCCAACATATCGCTTTCACACACTAAGGCGAATTGCTGACCTTGAACAAAACCGTACTCACAATGACCAATGACGAGGGTAAATTTGTCATTGCTGTCCAATGCGGACTGAAGGCTATCGTGCTCTTGAGGGCGCAGTTTGATGCGATGCAATAATTCGTTTAGGGCTTCTCGGCGTCCTTCTGACTCCACAGAAAAGACCACTTTACCCGCGTATTGCTCAGTAAATTGACGCACTTGCGCCATAGGTTCTTTTAACTGGTGCTGAACGCTAATGTCTGGCAGTGGCGTAATGTCTGCATTTTGGCGTCCCGCTTTGACGGTGATGGCGTCATGACAACAAAGTAGTTGAGGATACTGTTTAAGGTGCGAATAGAATTCGTCCTTTTGTTGCCATAATGAAATAGGCGGCAATAACGGGCGTAATGGATCGACCTTTCTCTGCTCATAGCGCTGCTCAACATCGACAAGGAAATGGTCGATAGAGGCGTCAATGTCTCCAACCATAATGAGTTGAGAGTCTTCATTGATGTAGTCAAATAGGGTCTCGGTATGATCAAAAAATAGCGGCTGCCAGTACTCTATACCAGCAGGCCAAACCCCTTTAGAAACTTGACTATAGACCGACTCTGGTTCTCTTCTTGCTTCAAATTGCTGACGCCACCTCACTCTGAACGCTTCAATTGCGTCTTTTGTGGTAGGGAACTCATGAGCGGGCAATAGGCGAATTTCATCGATATCATCAATGGAACGTTGATTCTCGGGATCAAAAGTGCGGATCGTATCGATCTCATCATCAAAGAAGTCTATTCGATATGGGGCGGAACTTCCCATTGGATAGAGGTCCAGAATCGATCCTCGGCTAGCGTACTCGCCGGGACCAAAGACTTGATCTACTTGACGGTAGCCAGAGCTTTCAAGCTGTATGCGGAGCTTCTGTAAAGAAAACAGATCGCCGACTTTGACCATCAGCGTGTACTGAAGTAGAAAGTCTCGTGGCGTTTGTCGTTGTAGCAATGTGCTTACAGGAACAATAGTGATACCTGCATTCTGTTGTGGCAGGGTATAAAGCTTGGCAATACGATCCGAAATAATATCTTGATGCGGAGAGAAATTGTCGTAAGGCAAGGTTTCCCAGTCGGGAAACACTCCAACACTTCCCGAGAAAAACTGCTCTATTTCGCCTTGTAACTTAATGGCGAGCTGAGGGTCGGGCACCACTAGTAGCGTATGGCTATTATGCGCTTGTGCATGTTCGCTGATCGCGAGGGCGAGAGACGCACCACGAAGATTACCGAGCGTTTTTTTGTCGCCAGCACCTGACGGCATGTTTAGGGGAAGTATAGGAGTCTTGGTCATAGTGATTAGCTTTTGTCTCGATCAAGTGAGCGCTGTCTTAAGAGTTTTTGTTGGTGGTACAATGCGGCTTTAATGAGCATGTCTTGATGCTCCTCAAGAATGCGAACGAACGTCAGAGTGATAGTGTAATCTGAATTTGAGCCTTCTGAGTCCGAAAGTTGTACGTCAGTGACTTCGCCGTAGCAATAAATGCCGGCGGGTGGAGCATCTAAAAAAAGTTTTATTATTACGAACTGCCCCATAGTGAGAGGGCTTTGGCTGCGGTAGACGATCTCTCCTGCGCCAAATCGAGTGGTGATCTGGCGGAAAGCAGGCTCATCTTGTTGAGCGATCATGTAATTAAGTAGCAGGTTGAGCTTGGTATTTTGTTGGTCTATGAGTTCAGCAACGTGTTTAAGGTTTTGCTGTTGCAGCTCATGTTTTGCTGCTTCTCTTTGCTGGTTGAGTTGGCTAAATTCACAAGAGGCCACAAACGGTGCAGGGATCTGTGCCAGATAACTGTCTAAATCGGGTAGTGCCGTGCCAATTTCCATCGGCTCTATATTGGCTCGAATTGCGCCGTTTACGGTAAAGAAGTCATTCTGTGACATAGGTAATCCCTGATTAATAGCCTTAATTATCTCTGTGTATCACCGAGTTATCAAGAAATTGCCCTATCAAATCGTTAAAAGTCTGTCATTTAAAACGAAAATCACATTCAGGGCTACAACCTCAGCGCGTTTCTCGTTACATTAGCCTTAGATTTCATTCTTTGGTTGTGTCTATGTTTCACCCATTACCCGTTTTTATCGGATTACGCTACTTACGAGGTCGGTCTGGCGATCGCTTTAGCCGCTTCGTGTCTTATATATCAACTGCCGGAATTACCATCGGTGTGCTGTCTTTGGTGACGGTGTTATCGGTAATGAATGGTTTTGAGGCGCAACTTAAGGGACGTATCTTAGGGGTACTCCCTCAGGCGGTTATCACCCATTCAAGTGGCACGATAACCTCAGAACAGGCACCGCCAGCCTTTCTTGGTGAATACCCAACGAGCCAGCCTCCCGTGCCAATTGTACGAAGTGAAGCTGTGGTTCAAAGCCATCAAGGGTTGGCGGCAGTAATGATGTTGGGCATTGAACCTGGAAGTAACGATCCTATTCGCCATCGAATGGTGAGTGGCAGTGTGAATCAACTGAAAGCCGGAGATTATCGAGTGTTGCTTGGCCATTCTTTGGCACGAGAGCTTGATGTAAAGGTCGGTGATAAAATTCGCTTGATGGTGACCAGCGCTAGTCAGTACACGCCATTAGGTCGGATCCCGAGTCAGCGGATGTTTACTATCGCTGGCTTGTATAGTACAGGTTCGGATATTGATAGTTCATTGGTCGTCACTCATATATCGGACGCGGCTAAACTTATGCGCTTTAAGCCGGGAGAAGCCAGTGGCTGGCGACTCTTTTTTCAAGACCCATTTGTTGTTTCCAGTTTAAGTCAAACAGATCTTCCTGAATCTTGGAATTGGAGCGATTGGCGTGAACAGCGCGGAGAGCTATTCCAAGCGGTCAAAATGGAAAAGAATATGATGGGGTTGATGCTCGGTTTGATTATTGCTGTCGCCGCTTTCAACATTATCTCAGCTTTGATTATGGTCGTCATGGAGAAACAAGCAGAGGTCGCCATTCTCAAAACACAAGGTATGTCAGATAGGCAAGTGCTTACGATTTTTATGGTGCAAGGCGCAAGTAGTGGCGCGATTGGCGCGGTCGTAGGGGGCATTTTAGGTGTGCTAATGGCGCAGAACCTAAACGCATTATTGGACGCTATGGGGGTGGCGTTGTTTAGCTTTGGCGGTCAGCTACCTATTATGATTAACCCGAACCAAATTATTATTGTTGTGGTGGGCGCAGTGCTACTAAGTCTGTTTGCCACTTTATTTCCTTCTTACCGCGCGTCGTCCGTAAAACCAGCTGAGGCTTTAAGATATGAGTAGTCCTTTAATCGCTTGCCAGAATATTCGCAAAACTTATCACGATGGGGCAGTAGATACCGAAGTCTTAAAAGGAGTCAGTTTTGAGATTGCAAAAGGGGAGCTCGTGTCTATTATTGGCTCATCTGGGTCGGGAAAGTCGACGCTGTTGCACGTGCTGGGCGCATTGGATGATGCTTCTCATGGGCAAGTGGAGTTCTTAGGCCAATCCTTATTAACGCTAAGTAGCAACCAACAAGCTAAAATCCGCAATCAGCATTTGGGTTTCGTTTATCAATTCCATCACCTATTAAGCGATTTTACGGCGTTAGAAAATGTGGCGATGCCGTTGCTTATTGGCGGCATGAATGTGAAACAAGCCAAAGCAGAAGCGCATGATTTATTAGAACGTGTTGGCTTAGGTCACCGTGTGACTCACCGTCCGTCTGAACTGTCTGGGGGGGAGAGACAACGTGTCGCGATTGCCCGTGCGCTGGTCAATAAACCATCACTGGTGCTAGCGGATGAACCAACGGGTAACTTAGACCATAAAACAGCGCTCGCTATTTATGACTTGATGCGTACATTGAATAAAGAGTACGGCACGGCCTTCTTAGTGGTGACTCATGATAATGAATTAGCGGAAAAGATGGATAAACAGCTTCACATGCAAGATGGTTTATTAATTGATATCGCGCAGAAGTAAGGAATAGACGTGTCATTATCCTTTTTTATTGGTAAACGGTTTAGCCAAGCAAAACAGCGCAATAGAATGGTCTCTTTTATTTCGATATCGTCAATTGTTGGCATTGCTGTCGGGGTTGCGGTGATTATTGTCGGCTTGTCTGCGATGAACGGTTTTGAAAGAGAACTCAAAAACCGAGTACTGTCCGTGATCTCTCACGGTGAATTTGAAGGCGTCAATCAACCGATTGAAGATTGGCAAAAGATGGTCGAGGTTTCAACTAAGCATGAACGCGTAGAAGCTGCGGCGCCTTATATTCGTGTCACGGCCCTCGTTGAAAAAGGCACCCAACTCAAAGCTGTCGAAGTTCGTGGGGTTGATCCTCAATTAGAGCAAACCGTGTCCTCATTACCGAGCTTTGTAAGCAAGGAAAGTTGGCAAGCGTTCCGTGCTGGAGAGCAGCAAGCCATTCTAGGCAAAGGGGTGGCGGAGGAAGTTAACGCGAAGGTAGGGGATTTTGTGACGTTAATGATCCCATCGACGAGTGATGCAACAAAAGTACAGTCACCGAGGCGGGTACGAGTAAAAGTGACGGGGTTACTTGAACTCAATGGTCAAATAGATCACAGCTTAGTGATAGTGCCGTTACAAGATGCTCAAAACTACGTAAGGATGGGGGATAAAGTTAGTGGTGTATCGATAAAAGTTGATGACGTGTTTGATGCTCCATTGATTGTCAGACAAGTAGGAAACGCTTTGTCTGAATATGTGTATTTACGAAGCTGGAAGCAAAAATACGGTTTTCTTTACCGTGATATCGAGCTAGTTCGCACCATTATGTACTTGGTCATGGTATTAGTTATCGGTGTCGCCTGTTTTAATATTGTTTCGACGCTGATGATGGCGGTAAAAGATCGTTCTGGTGAAATTGCGATTTTACGAACCATGGGCGCAACCGACAGTTTGATACGGAGAATTTTTATCTGGCAAGGCGTATTTTCTGGTGTGGTGGGGAGTATTGTCGGCGGATTGGCAGGGGCTTTGCTCGCGCTCAATCTAACACCAGTCGTCTCTGCGCTTGAGTCGCTTGTTGGGCATCAGTTTTTATCCGGTGATATCTATTTTGTTGACTTTTTACCTTCGCAGTTAGTGTGGAGCGATGTGGCACTGGTGTCCGGAACGGCTATTGCGTTGAGCCTTGTTGCGACTTGGTATCCCGCATCGAAAGCGAGTCAGTTGAATCCCGCGACGGTGCTAAGTGCTAAGTAGTCATAGCTAAACAGCTAAGATAATGGCTAATAAAAAAGGACCCTCGGGTCCTTTTTTGCTAACTGATGTACTTAACAGTTTCACGCTTTTGCTATTTGCCTCATAGGTTGTTACTGAGATCTTGCGTCCGTATCCATAACGCTCTAATTTAACCAACACATGATGCAATAATAAGTACGCTTGTAGGGCTAGCGTAATGAGCGTTGCTGCCAACTTCTGACGACGGAATAGCGCCATAAACCACGGATACCAAAATACCCAGCAATTGACGCGATCGCCGCACAAAGTAGACATCCTAATAGAAATGGAGGCCCTATGGTCGACATTTGCTCAGAAAGGTACTGCCAAGACAATTCAAAATGAAAAGGTTGCGTGGGTGTGCTTAAGCAAAACGCGCCAACTTTATAAGCGAAATAAAACAATACAGGCATAGTGACTGGGTTACTAATCCAGACCAGCGCGACCGATAAAGGCAGGTTAACACCGAATAGAATTGCAAGACCCGCCGCCATGATCATTTGGCTCGGTAGTGGAACGAAAGCCATAAACAAACCAACGGCAAACGCACCCGCTGCCGAACGGCGGTTTAAACACCATAGGTTGGGGTTATAGAGGACATTGCCGAATATTTTCAAAGCCTTTTGTCGCTTGATCACTTCGTGATTTGGCATGAAACGTTTGATGAACTTTCTTGGCATAGGGAAACATGACTCTCTTTACAAGCATCACTGTACCTTTGGTTTACACCCTAACTTTAATAAGTGCAACCTTTTGGCCTGTGATGCCGACTATCTATTGGTTGATGCCTATATCCTTAATCAGTTTCGCCTTGCTGATAAAGCGTCGATTTATATTGTTGACGGGATTCATCGCACTATCCGTGGCATTAATTCAAGGGAATCTTCTCAAGAGCCAAACGGAGGCGCTTTTTCGATTCGGCACCGATATTACCATAAAAGCGCGAGTTGACAGCTATTTTAAACAAATAAGTCAAGGTTATGAGGCGGACGTGACGGTTTTTAGCGTTAACGGTGAACCGATAAATCTGGTTTATAAACCGAAAATAAAACTGAAGTTATCCATGCCGGTAGACGTTGGGTCATGGGTGGTGGCACCCGTGAGATTAAAGCGCGTTATTGGTGTTAAGAACCGTGTTGGCTTTGACAAAGAAAAGTACTACTTTGCTCATGGTTTACTTGCGCAAGCACGGGTTCATGACTCAGCTCATACTATGGTGTTGAGTAAGCGTCACTGGAAGTCTTTCATTTATGATGGTATTTACCGTGCGACATCGACAAGTCGATATCAAGGTTATTATTTAGCGCTGATATTTGGTGACCGTTCTAAATTAACAAGCGTAGATTGGACTAACTTACGAGAAAGTGGTCTGTCGCATTTAATGGCAATATCAGGGCTTCACGTAGCCATTGTTTTTTCCATTGGGGTCTTTGCCGGTCGGGCCGTGGTCCTGTTGAGTGCTTTGCTATCTCGCCAAATCCGGCATTCAACTGGAAAGAAGCGATGGTTTGCCCAAATAGCGATGTTTATTGCTTCACAACCTTGGCTATCCGTTCTCAGCGGATTTGTTTTTGCTGGTTTCTATGGTGCGTTAGCCCATTTTCCTATCCCGACGGTCCGAGCACTGCTGATGCTCTTAATTCTCTATCTTATTTATTCTCGAAGCATTAAAGCGGACGCTGCCGCTATGTTGCTGCTTAGCGCAGGTCTTATCCTCACGGTATTACCATTTTCCTCGGCAAGTATGAGCTTTTGGTTGTCATATTATGCGGTGGGTGCATTAGTGGTACTGGCAGCTTATTTAAGACAGCCTCAGTATGTTGATGCAGGGAAGATACGCACGGGTTTGTTTTTTCATATCGGACTGGCGGTATTATTTTTACCATTGCTGATTATTGTGTTTAACGGCGCCTCAATGGGGAGTGCGTTATACAACCTTATCTTTGTACCTTGGTTTAGCATTATTGTTATGCCTGCGTTATTGGTGACGACGGTATTTAGTGTTGTGGCATCAATGATGGGCCTCGATGAATTTGGGCTCTATAGCATGGTGATGGACCCACTATTGTCCGTGGTGATTAAGGCCATGTCCTATTCCAGTTGGTTCTGGGTAGAATTAGAACCTCATTATGTACTGCCTATTTTATTTGTTATTGCAGCGGTTTTTTTCTGGCAATGGATGATGGTGCGTTGGGTATCCATCATTGCATTGGTTGCTCTGTTTTTATGGATAGAAGCAGAGAAAAATCATCATTTTCGAGTGGTTGTGTTGGATGTTGGTCATGGTCTGGCGGTCATTATTCAGCAAGGTGATGAAGCGGTGATTTATGATACAGGCATGGAAGTCGCTGGATTTAGTATCGCTCAGCGTTTAATTACCCCCACGCTTGCTCAGTTAGGGGTGAACTCATTAGAAGGTATTATTTTGAGTCATGCTGATAATGACCATGCTGGTGGCGCGGCGTATTTGCAACATCAATGGCAGCCTCTGTGGGTACGAAAATCTGATGCCAATGTAACTGAACTACCCTGTATTGCTGGAGAGCAATGGCGATGGAATGAGGTGACGTTTGAAGCGCTTTGGCCGCCTGAGCTGGTATCGCGTGCTTATAACCCACATTCTTGTGTTGTACTCATGACATACTCTCCGAAGGAACAATCTCATAAACACCAATTGCTATTGACTGGTGACATTGATCAGATTAGTGAAATATTGCTCGCTCGTCATCTCCCTTTACTGGATCTAGATGCGATGTTGGTTCCACATCATGGCAGTAAAACATCGTCTTCGAAATGGTTGCTTAATCGAATCAGGACAAAGCATGCTATTGCGTCGACACGTTTTGCTGGGCGATGGAATTTGCCTAATCCGGATGTGAAGGCTCGTTACTTAAATAATGGCGCAAAATGGTACGACACGGGTTCATCAGGACAGGTGAACCTGTCATTTAGTGCACAAGAAGTGAGCGCTTTCACTTTGAGAGGCGATAAGCTTGCCCCTTGGTATAGGCAGATGTTAAGAAGCGGAGTAGAATAAAAGAAAATTAAGATGAAAATGATTGAAGAATTATGTCACTAAATCAAGATGAAACAACACTGCAGACCTTTAAGCGTTTGTGGCTGTATATCCGTGAATATAAAACGGGATTGACGGTTGCCGTTATCGCTCTGGTCATCAATGCTGCGGCAGATACTTACATGCTTTCTTTGCTTAAACCACTTCTCGATGAAGGGTTTGGTGATGTTGAATCTAACTTTCTCAAAGTGTTACCGCTGATTATTGTAGGCATGATGTTGATACGGGGCTTGAGTGGTTTTGTATCGACGTACTGCTTAAGCTGGGTATCCGGCAATGTCGTCATGCAGTTACGTAGAAAGATCTTCAGTCATTTTATGCACATGCCGGTTTCCTTTTTCGATAAGGAATCAACGGGTGGGTTACTTTCACGTATTACTTATGACTCAGAACAAGTCGCAGGTGCAACGAGCCGCTCTTTGGTGAGTATTGTGCGAGAGGGCGCCAGTATTATTGGGCTGCTGTTCTTGATGTTCTGGAGCAGCTGGCAACTATCTTTAGTACTGATTGTCGTTGCCCCTGTTGTGGCCTGGGCTATTGGGTTTGTATCGAAGCGCTTTAGAAAAATCTCCCGTAGCATGCAAACCTCTATGGGAGAGATGACCACATCAGCAGAGCAAATGCTAAAAGGTCACAAAGTTGTCTTGACCTATGGTGGTCAAGAGGTGGAAGGCAAACGCTTTGATAGCATGAGTAACCAAATGCGTCAGCAGACCATGAAAATGGTGGCCGCTTCAGCGATTGCCAACCCCGTGATTCAAATGATCGCGTCGTTAGCTTTGGTGTCGGTATTGTATTTAGCAAGCTTTGATTCGGTACGCAGCGAGTTAACACCGGGTACGTTTACGGTTATCTTTTCCGCGATGTTCTCTTTGATGCGCCCACTAAAAGCGTTAACGGGTGTGACAGCGGAGTTTCAACGAGGTATGGCCGCCAGCCAAACGCTATTCGCGTTGATCGATCTCGATACAGAGAAAGACAATGGCACGACAGAATTGAAGGCCGTTAAAGGTGATATTCGCGTAAACGATATTACCTTCACCTATCAAGGTACCGAGAAGCCCGCGCTGCGTAATGTCAGCTTTGACTTGCCAGCAGGTAAAACCATTGCATTAGTGGGACGTTCAGGTTCAGGTAAAAGTACTATTGCTAATCTTTTCACCCGTTTTTACGATGTTGATAGCGGACACATCGCACTTGATGGCCACAAAATTGACGACATTAAGCTGACTAACTTGCGTCAACACTTTGCGCTTGTCTCGCAAAACGTGCACTTATTCAACGATACGATTGCGAATAATATTGCTTACGCGGCGCAAAGGAAATATAGCCGTGAAGAAATCGAACACGCAGCAAAACAAGCTCATGCTATGGAGTTTATTGATGGTTTAGAGCAGGGCTTAGATACCGTGATCGGTGAAAATGGTGCTAGCCTTTCTGGAGGTCAACGTCAACGAATCGCGATTGCGCGAGCGTTGCTCCGAGATGCGCCAGTGCTGATTTTAGACGAGGCGACGTCTGCCCTTGATACTGAATCTGAACGTGCGATTCAATCGGCTCTCGATGAATTGCAAAAGGACAAAACGGTATTAGTTATTGCTCATCGTCTTTCAACCATTGAAGAAGCAGATGAGATTCTGGTGGTCGACGAAGGCGAAATCATAGAGCGCGGTAATCACGCGACATTGATCGAGCATCAAGGCGCTTATGCTCAGTTACATCGTATTCAGTTTGGTGATCATTCGTGATTGAAAAACTGTGGTTCGAACGGCATCCGCTACGTTTTGTTTTTTGGTTGCTGTTATGGCCATTAAGCCAATTGTATGGGGCGATCACGGCGCGGAGAAGACGGGCTTACCGTCAAGGTAAGAAAGCGGTTTACCGTTCATCCTTACCTGTTATCGTGGTAGGCAATATTACTGCAGGCGGAAATGGTAAAACACCGATGGTGATCTGGCTGGTAGAACAGCTTGTGAAACTTGGTTTTAAACCAGGCGTCGTGTCTCGCGGTTATGGTGCCAAGTCCCCGCAATACCCTTTAAGTGTTGGTAAGCAAACGTCTACACAGCATTGTGGTGATGAACCAAAGTTGATTTTTGAACGCACAGGTGTGCCCGTTGTCGTTGACCCAATTCGCTCAAATGCCGTGCAAGAATTAGAAGCCTTGGGTGTGGATGTGGTTGTTACTGATGATGGTTTACAGCACTACGCCCTAGACAGGGCGTTTGAAATAGTGGTCGTTGATGGACAACGTCGTTTTGGTAATGAGGCACTATTGCCTTTAGGGCCCTTACGAGAGCCTCTGTCACGACTGCAAGACGTTGATTTGATAGTGACCAATGGTGGCGGTTCACAACAGCCGAATGAGAAAGTCTTTATCTTAGAGCCTACGTTGGCGGTCAATTTACAATCAGGAAAGAAAATGGCAGTGAATGAGTTGGGTACTTTAGCGGCGTTCGCCGGTATTGGACATCCACCAAGGTTCTTTGCTACGTTAAATCAATTGGGCGCGAACCTAACGAGAGAACAGGGGTTTGCTGACCATAAAGATTTTGATAAACAACAGCTTGTCGCACTAGGGCAAGGTGTTGATAACGTCATTATGACAGAAAAAGATGCAGTTAAATGTCGACACTTTGCTCATGATAATTGGTGGTACTTGCCCGTATCTGCAAATTTTAACGATCACGACAGCGAAGAAATACTGATAAAAATTAGAAAGGTTATAGAGAGTTATGGATCATAGACTTCTGGAAATTGTAGCGTGCCCTATTTGTAAAGGTAAGCTGACGTTCGATAAAGATAAGCAAGAACTGGTTTGTAAGTTAGACCGATTAGCGTACCCGATTAAGGAAGGCATTCCAGTGTTGTTAGAGCCAGAAGCACGAACAATGGCGATGGAAGAGGGGCGATAATGTCATTTACAGTCATTATTCCTGCGCGTTACGAGTCCTCACGATTACCAGGTAAGCCGTTAGCGGATATCGCAGGTAAGCCGATGATTCAGCATGTTTTCGAAAAAGCGATGCTATCCGGCGCCGAGCGAGTGATTATTGCCACCGATGACCAGCGCGTTGAGCTTGCTGCAAAAAGTTTTGGCGCTGAAGTCTGCATGACTTCTCCGACTCACGAGTCTGGGACAGAGCGTTTGGCTGAAGTGGTTGAATTAATGGCAATAGACCCAGAGCATATTGTAGTTAATGTGCAAGGGGATGAGCCGTTAATACCTGCAGAAATTATTGCGCAAGTCGCGAATAATTTGCAGCAAAGCACAGCACCAATGGCGACGCTAGGGGTTCGTATTGAGTCCGAACAAGAAGCATTCAATCCAAATGCGGTTAAGGTGGTCACCGATGAAAAGGGTTATGCGCTGTATTTTAGTCGCGCCACTATTCCGTGGGATCGCGACGCTTACGGCCAAGATCCAAAACAATCGCCGGCCCATCCACTACTCAGACACATTGGTATTTATGCCTATCGCGCCGGGTTTATTAATACTTATGTTTCTTGGGCGCCAAGTGTACTAGAGAAAGTGGAGTGTTTGGAGCAACTGAGAGTGCTTTGGTACGGTGAAAAAATTCATGTTGATGTGGCGTTGCAAGCGCCTCCGGCAGGGGTCGATACACCGGAGGATCTTGAGCATGTTCGTCAGTTAGTTTCTTCGCTAGCAGGGGATGACTCCAACTAATCGCTTATATAGTCACAGCGCTATGAGTTTCTTCACGATGCCGCCACTAATTAGCAGTTAATAGATAGTAGTTAGCATCAGGTCAGTTAACGGGTTAGTGCTGGGTGATCGGCGGCAAGTAGTTGCCATTCACCCGGTTGCAAATTATTCAGTGTAAACTGCCCCATAGAAGCGCGAATTAAGCGAAGTGTAGGGAAACCAATATTAGCCGTCATTCTACGAACTTGGCGGTTTCGCCCTTCAATTAAAGTAATCGAAAGCCATGTTGTCGGGATGTTCGCTCTAAACCTAACAGGTGGGTTACGGTCCCAGACGTCGGGTGCATCCATACGAGCCACTTTAGCGGGAAGTGTCGGTCCATCTTTAAGTGTCACGCCATCTCTTAGTTTTTGAATATCATCTTCTGACGGGTCCCCGTCAACCTGAACCCAATAGGTTTTTTCCGACTTCGAATTTGGTTGAGTTAAGCGAGCCTGCAAGATACCGTCGTTGGTTAAAATGAGTAATCCTTCACTGTCGCGATCAAGCCTACCTGCAGCATAAACATCTTTGATTGGGATAAAGTCAGCTAAGGTTTTTCTCCCGTCGCCATCAGTGAACTGACTGAGTGTATCAAAAGGCTTGTTAAAAATGATGACCTTTCGATCTGCAATAGACACTTTTGGTTTGACGTCTTCAGTTTTTCTACGACGCGATGGTCGACGATTAGAAGGGGTCGATTGCCCTGTAGACTGTTTGAAACGTGTTGATTTAGCCGAGGCACGTGACGTAGATGATTCACGTGTTGTTTTAAATGTCATGTTAACTACCCTGCAAAAATGTAAACAAACTGTGTGGTTTAGTTTTGTCTACCGCTGTTTTGAGCTATTATGACCGCGCTCAAAAACAGGATTAATGCACAAGATAATAGACTAATTGCTCATTTTTGTTTAATTATAGTTGCTCAGGATTTCGTTTAACTGCACTAAAAGCTTCTGATTGCTTATTTATGCGCCATATTGGGTGCAGTATGAAGCTTCTTGGTACAGTGACAACGTTTACGCTGCCTTTTTCGGTATGCGTTAATTGATAAGGGTAACCTTGCCCAATTAGAACGATAGGGAAATTTCATGCCTACAGAAAAGCCGACCATTATTTACACGATTACTGATGAAGCGCCAGCGCTTGCGACGTACTCACTACTACCGATTATTCAGTCATTCACAGCATCTTCTGGGATTGACGTTGAAACGAGAGACATCTCATTAGCAGGGCGCATTATTGCAAACTTCCCTGACTACTTGAAAGAAGAACAACGCATTGGCGATGCGCTGAGTGAGTTAGGTGAATTGGCGACAACGCCAGAAGCAAATATTATCAAATTGCCTAATATCTCGGCTTCTATTCCGCAATTAAAAGCGGCGATTCAAGAGCTACAAGCCAATGGCTATGCACTGCCAAATTACCCGGAAGAGCCAACCTCTGCCGAGCAAGAAGCGATTAAAGCAACCTACGACAAGATTAAAGGTAGTGCGGTAAACCCAGTACTTCGTGAAGGTAACTCAGACCGTCGCGCACCGTTATCAGTAAAGAATTACGCAAAGAAAAACCCACATTCAATGGGTGCATGGTCAAAAGATTCAAAATCTCATGTTGCGAGCATGGCAGATAAGGATTTCTTTGGTAGCGAAAAGTCAGTCACGATTAAGCAAGCAACGGATGTCAAAATCCAGTTCACCTCTGCTAACGGTGAAGTATCGGTTTTAAAAGAGAAAGTATCCTTACTCGCGGGTGAAATTATTGATGCCTCGGTATTAAATAAGAAGGCATTGGTTGCGTTTTTTGAAGAGCAAATTGCAGAAGCGAAACAGCAAGGCGTTTTACTGTCTCTGCATTTGAAAGCGACAATGATGAAGGTGTCGGATCCTGTTATCTTTGGTCACGCAGTTGAAGTGTATTACAAAGACGCATTTGCTAAACACGGTGCGTTATTCCATGAGCTAGGCGTGGATGTCCGAAATGGTATCGGTGATGTGTATGCGAAGATTGCTTCGCTATCAGCGACGCAAAAGGCAGAAATTGAAGCAGATTTAGCCGCGGCCTATGAGACGCAGCCACCGCTAGCGATGGTAGATTCTGACCGAGGTATCACTAACCTTCATGTACCGAGTGATATTATCGTTGATGCTTCTATGCCAGCAATGCTTCGCTCTTCTGGTCAAATGTGGGGGCCAGATGGTAAGCAGCAAGATACTAAGGCGCTTATCCCAGATCGCAGCTATGCAAGCATATATCAAGCGGTAATCGATTTCTGTAAAGAGAATGGAGCGTTTGACCCAACGACTATGGGTAGCGTGCCAAACGTTGGCTTGATGGCGCAAAAAGCAGAAGAGTACGGTTCGCACGACAAGACGTTTATTCTTGACGGTGCAGGTACGGTGGCTGTGGTTGACGCGCAAGGTCAAGTATTGATTGAGCAAACTGTGGAAGCTGGCGATATATTCCGTATGTGTCAGGTTAAAGATGCGCCGATTCAAGATTGGGTTAAGTTAGCGGTGACACGTGCACGTGCGACCGGTGTCCCTGCCGTATTTTGGTTGGACGAAGCTCGTGCCCACGACGCTGAGCTAATTAAAAAGGTAAACCAATACCTTCCAGACTACGATATGAATGGCCTTGATATCCGTATCCTTGCGCCTCTTGAAGCGACCATTTTCTCTCTTGACCGAATTAAGCTAGGACAAGATACCATTTCAGTAACGGGCAACGTGTTACGTGATTACCTAACAGATTTGTTCCCAATCTTGGAACTGGGTACGTCTGCGAAGATGTTGTCTATTGTGCCTCTAATGAATGGCGGTGGTTTATTTGAAACCGGAGCCGGTGGTTCTGCACCTAAACACGTTCAGCAGGTAGAAAAAGAAAACCACCTACGTTGGGACTCTTTAGGTGAATTCCTCGCGTTAGCGGCCTCTCTAGAGCATTTAAGCACAGTGACTGGTAACGAGCGTGCCAACATACTGGCTAAAGCGTTAGATCAAGCAACAGGCCAGTTCTTAGATATGAACAAGTCACCATCACGTAGGGTGGGTGAGTTGGACAACCGTGGTTCACATTACTATTTAGCGCTTTACTGGGCTCAAGCATTGGCACTGCAAACGGAAGATGCAGCGCTGGCGACTGAATTTGCGCCAATTGCTGAACAGTTGGCTTCTAATGAGAGTGTGATTGTTTCTGAGCTTAACGCCGCTCAAGGTGTTGTTGGCGAGTTAGGTGGGTATTACTTACTTAATGATGCATTGGTAGCGCCACTGATGCGCCCAAGCACAACGTTGAATGCTATCATTTCGTAACGATTCAAGTAGTTAGTGTTTATTAAAAAAGCGGTTCCTCTTCATGACAGGGGAACCGCTTTTTGTTTATAGAGGCAAGACTGCTCTCCTATTACGTGCTTTTTCTTTTCTCAGCGCCAGGAAAGCGAGATAGATAAAGTCACCTCAATTAGATGCTCGAATTGTAAGCCTCGCGCTTCGGACAAGTCGCCAGGATCTCTCGTCGTCCAGATTCTTTTACTTCCTCTAAAATGACATCAAAGCCCCAAAGTCGATAGAGGTGTTTCAGCACTTCGTCATACCCTTTATCTAATGGAATTCGATTGTGGGGGACATGCTGTAGGGTAAGTGAACGATCACCACGCACATCGACATTATAGACTTGGATGTTAGGCTCTAAGTTACTGAGGTTGTATTGCGCTGCTAACTTTTCGCGTATTTTGCGGTACCCCGATTCATCGTGTATCGCTGAGATTTCAATGAAGTTTTTTCTGTCATCATCAAGAATGGAGAACAGTTTAAACTCTCGCATTAATTTTGGTGATAGGTACTGGCTAATGAAACTTTCATCTTTAAAGTTGTGCATTGCAAAGTGTAAGGATTCAAGCCAATCACTGCCTGCCAAATCAGGGAACCATTCCTTGTCTTCGTCCGTTGGCTCTTCACAAATACGTTTTATGTCCCTAAACATGGCAAATCCAAGGGCATATGGATTGATGCCGCTAAAGTAAGGGCTGTTATAGGCAGGTTGTGCGACCACACTTGTGTGGCTATGCAGAAATTCTAAAATGAATTTGTCACTGACCAAACCCTCGTCATAAAGGTGATTGAGAATGGTGTAGTGCCAGAACGTAGCCCAGCCTTCATTCATGACCTGCGTCTGTTTCTGTGGGTAGAAGTATTGACTTACCTTTCTGACGATACGAACAATTTCACGTTGCCATGGTTCCAGTAATGGTGCATTTTTTTCAATAAAATAGAGGATGTTCTCCTGTGGCTCACTAGGGAAGAGAACCTTTTTCTCAGATTCCTTTTCACGGTTTTTAGGCACAGTTCGCCACAGTTCATTTACTTGAGACTGCAAGTACGCTTCACGTTGTTGTTGTCGAATGGTTTCTTCGGCCATCGATATTTTTTCCGGGCGCTTATAGCGATCAACACCAAAGTTCATTAGGGCGTGGCAAGAATCGAGCGTTCTCTCTACATCCTCAACCCCATATTTTTGCTCACATTCAGAAATGTAGTTCTTAGCAAATAGTAGATAGTCGATAATGGAACTGGCATCTGTCCAAGTTTGAAAAAGGTAGTTACCTTTAAAAAATGAATTATGACCGTAACACGCGTGTGCCATCACTAATGCCTGCATAGTGACTGAGTTTTCTTCCATTAAGTATGCGATACATGGGTCAGAGTTAATGACAATTTCATAGGCTAAGCCCATTTGACCATGTTTATAGCCCTGCTCGGTTTGTATGAACTTTTTACCGAATGACCAATGGTTGTAGTTGATAGGCATACCAATACTTGAGTAGGCATCCATCATTTGCTCAGACGTGATGACTTCTATTTGATTAGGGTAGGTATCAAGTTTATATAAAGCGGCGACGCGCTTGATCTCAGTATGATAGCGTTCGAGCAAATCAAACGTCCAATCCGGACCGTCTGGCAACACTTTTGATGATGTTTTAGCTTTAGTTGTCATAGACACATCTCCCTATGTTGTCTCTTTTTGAAACAATTCCCTAAACACTGGGAAGATATCTTCAACAGAGCGAATATTTTTCATTGCGAAGTTGTCGAAGTCATTTTCGAGTTTTTCGTATTCATGCCACAAGGTTTGATGCGTGCGGCGAGTGATCTCGATATAAGAGTAATACTGGCAGGCTGGCAGTAAACTATTGACCAGTAGCTCTTTACAGCGTGGCGAATCATCTGCCCAGTTGTCCCCGTCAGAGGCTTGAGCTGCATAGATATTCCACTGTTCGGTAGGAAAGCGCTCTTGTACGATTTGTTGCATGAGTTTGAGCGCACTTGAAACGATGGTGCCCCCCGTTTCTTGAGAATAGAAAAACTCATGCTCGTCGACTTCTTTCGCTTGCGTGTGGTGGCGAATGAACACGACTTCAACGTTTTCATAAGTGCGCGTCAGAAATAAGTAGAGCAACACATAGAAGCGTTTAGCAATGTCCTTTGTGGCTTGATCCATCGAACCTGAGACATCCATCAAACAGAACATGACAGCTTGGCTAGAGGGGATTGGGCGCTTCTCATAGTTTTTAAAGCGCAAATCGAAGGTATCAATGAAAGGAACACTTTCAATTTTCCTACGAAGTTGAGCGATCTCTTCTTTGATGCGGCGCTCTTCGATAGGCTGAGCTGGCTCGCTCATTTGAATGTTATCTAGTTGTTCGTTTAATTCGTTGATAAGGCGACGCTTACCCGCGGTCATTGCTGTGCGTCTTGCCAGAGACTGTTGCAAGGAGCGAACGATGGCAATGTTAGAAGGCATCCCAGCCGTTTGATAGCCTGCGCGGTGTGTTTTCCACTCCTTAATTTTGTTGATTTGATTCTTTTTAAGGTTAGGTAGCGCTAAGTCTTCAAAAAGAATGTCGAGGTATTCATCTTTGGATATTTGGAAGACGAACTCATCTTGCCCCTCACCATCTTGGCTTGCATCACCCTGTCCTGCGCCTCCGCCTTGTCCACCTTGTGGTGGGCGCTCTATTTTATCGCCGGTAATAAACTGGTCGTTTCCCGGATGAACACGCTCTTTTAAGCCGCCTTGACCTTGATGAAAGCTTGGCTCGTTGATA
The DNA here is from genome assembly GCF_023634655.1 of Vibrio methylphosphonaticus. Lineage (GTDB taxonomy): Bacteria > Pseudomonadota > Gammaproteobacteria > Enterobacterales > Vibrionaceae > Vibrio > Vibrio methylphosphonaticus. Next base: position 240,235 of record NZ_JAMKMS010000005.1, read on the forward strand.
TCTGTGTTAGGAATGGAGACATCTTCGCCTGTTTCAGTGTTGGTAATTGAGCGGCGGTTTACCGCGTCTGTGACGGACTCTTTGATTTTTTGTTTATGTCTGCGCAGGAATCGTTGTCGATTCACCGCACTTTTATTTTTACCATTTAGGCGTCTATCGATAAATTGCGACATGAATTTGTACTCCCTGTATTCCTCTCACCAAGCAGAACCCGAGCTTTAGCTCGGGGCTGCGTCATAGAGCTCGGTGTATTTAAGAGGACTTACGAACGCGCAAGTACCACTCAGATAGTAACCTTACTTGTTTCTCGGTGTAGCCTTTTTCCATCATGCGATTAACAAAATCATCGTGCTTACGTTGATCATCTGATGACGTTTTGGCGTTGAAAGAGATGACGGGAAGGAGTTCTTCGGTATTAGAGAACATTTTCTTCTCGATCACAGTGCGTAATTTTTCGTAACTGGTCCAAACTGGATTTGAGCCGTTATTATTTGCGCGTGCACGCAGAACAAAATTCACGATTTCGTTACGGAAGTCTTTCGGATTACTTATCCCAGCGGTCTTCTCAATTTTTTCAAGTTCTTCATTGAGAGAAGAGCGGTCAAATAATTGGCCCGTTTCAGGATCGCGATACTCTTGGTCCTGAATCCAGAAGTCTGCGTAGGTTACGTAGCGGTCAAAGATATTTTGTCCGTATTCCGAATAGGACTCCAAATAGGCCGTTTGAATTTCTTTTCCAATAAACTCGACGTAACGGGGAACTAGGTAACCTTTCAAGAACTCGAGGTATTTTTCTCCGACTTCTTGTGGGAATTGCTCTCGTTCGATTTGTTGTTCAATGACATAAAACAGGTGAACAGGGTTGGCCGCTACTTCTGTTTGATCGAAGTTAAATACACGCGATAGAATCTTAAATGCGAAACGTGTGGACAATCCTGACATGCCCTCATCCATACCAGCGTAGTCGCGGTATTCTTGGTAGCTTTTTGCCTTTGGATCCGTGTCTTTTAATGTTTCACCATCGTAAACGCGCATTTTAGAGAACAACGATGAGTTTTCAGGGTCTTTTAAGCGAGAAAGTACGCTAAATTGACCAAGTAGTTCAAGCGTGCTCGGAGAACATGGCGCTTTAGTGAGCTCGCTGTGTTCCAGAAGCTTCTGATAGATCTTCACTTCTTCAGATACTCTCAAGCAATACGGTACTTGAACGATATAAACCCTATCTAAAAACGCTTCATTGTTTTTGTTATTTCTAAACGTCTGCCACTCAGACTCATTGGAGTGAGCGAGAATCATCCCATCGAAAGGCAGTGCAGATAGTCCCTCTGTACCGTTATAGTTGCCTTCTTGAGTTGCGGTTAGCAAGGGGTGAAGCACCTTGATTGGTGCTTTGAACATTTCGACAAACTCCATAAGTCCTTGGTTTGCTCGACATAAAGCACCGGAATAGCTATAAGCGTCGGGGTCATCTTGCGAAAAATGTTCAAGCTGTCGAATATCGACTTTACCCACTAGTGAGGAGATGTCTTGGTTGTTCTCATCCCCTGGCTCAGTTTTGGCGATAGCGACTTGATCAAGGATAGAAGGGCGCACTTTGACCACTTTGAATTTGGTGATATCGCCACCGAAATCATGTAGGCGTTTGGCCGCCCATGGTGACATGATCGAGCGAATGTAGCGTTTTTCAATACCGTATTCGCTCTTTAATAGTTCGCCGTCTTCATTGACGTCAAACAGGCAAAATGGATGGTCATTCACCGGACTACGCTCACCATTTGCAGATAAAACATAGATCGGCATTTTTTGCATCAATGCTTTGAGTTTTTCTGCAAGTGAAGATTTACCGCCACCAACTGGACCGAGTAGGTAGAGGATTTGTTTACGTTCTTCTAAGCCTTGAGCAGCATGTTTAAGGTAAGAGACAATTTGCTCAATGGCATCTTCCATCCCATAAAAATCTTCAAACGTTTTGTAGCGTGATATGATCCTATTTGAAAACAGGCGACTTAAATGTGGATCTTGGGCGGTGTCGATGACTTCAGGCTCTCCAATTGCAAGCAATAGACGTTCAGCTGCGTTGGCATAAGCACTTTTGTCGTCTTTACATAGACCTAAGAATTCCTGGATTGATAGCTCTTCATCTTTTGCGGCTTCATAGCGCGATTGATAATGGTCGAAAATACTCATAGCTGATTCCCCTTAAACCTGCAAAACTGACCCATAACACATGATTAATGCGACTCCATGTCAATTTAAAGACTAGTAGGCTTTTCAGATTTTTGCTTTGCAATTATGTGTTTATTTGTAAATCCGCGATGATATTGGCAGCAAATGAATGAAAGTCTCAAGTTTGAACACAGGTCTTGATTGTGGGAATGAAAGCTAGGATCGGGGAACGTAAAATGCCCAGAAATAGGCTTTCTGGGCATTGAAGTGGTAGATTATATCATTTAAATATCGGGCTAAGCGTTGAAAATTTGTTTGAATTCAGCGCTAGATAAATGGTATTGACGAGGACAATTTTTCCACGTTACCAGCATGCGACGGTATTTTTCCAGCATCGGCATCTGGCTGTTAAAGTGGTGATCGGCTTTATCAAATTGTGGGTACAGCCCTTCAGAATCAACCAAAAAGCGAACGTAGTTTACAAGCTGCGCTTCGCTCGCGATATCGAACCCTAAGAACTGTAGGCGGCGTTGGTCAACCTCTTTACGCTCATTTTCTGCGAGCATTTTGTTTGACTCTTGCATCGCATGGTACATTTCCATGATATCGATGATTTCACGACATTCATCTTCAACTAAGCAACCGAACTCTTTGTCCATCTCACGCATTTGCAATGCATAACCACGTTCAACGATAGTTTGCAGTCTCTTGTACTTGTTCTCACTCTCAGGGCTTAGTTTTGCCATCAAGTAATATTGGTTTGATAAAATTAGACGTTGAGCATTAGTCATTTCCATCTTGGAGCCTCACTAGAATTTGTCTTTATTATAGGTGGTTAACGACAATAGTTGTCAGTTTAATCGCCACATTTGTATGATTGTTAGATTACCAGTTTCCCCCCAAAGAGGAACATGATCTGAGCACGTAATTGAGACAAAAAACGCGCTTTACGCGCGTTTTTATTGGATGTGGTAATGGGTTAGTACTTAACCACATCGGTGTATTGCAAAAGAATACTTTGGATATTATCCATGACTTCTTTTGACGGTGGCTGGGTACCTTCAAGCGGATAGTCATAGCCCAGCGCTTCCCACTTATGCGCGCCGAGTTTGTGATATGGCAATAACTCAACTTTTTCGATGTTATCCATATCTTTAATGAATTCACCTAATAGATGCGCCGCCTCTGGATCGTCAGTATAGCCAGGGACAACAACGTAGCGAATCCAAGTTTTTTGGTTGATTGTCTGTAAGTAACGAGCAAAATCCAGTGTGCGACGGTTGGAAACACCGATGAAGTCTTGGTGTATCTCGTCTTTCATGTGTTTGATGTCGAGCATGACAAGGTCGGTAGCCTCTAGGACTTCGTCAACTACGTCAGTGTGTTTACGAATATAACCGTTAGTATCTAAACAGGTATGAATGCCCTCTGCTTGTGCGGCTTTGAAAAAATCACGAACAAACTCAGGCTGTAACATCGCTTCGCCACCAGAGCAGGTAATGCCTCCGCCTGATGCATTCATAAAGTGACGGTATGATTTAGCTTCGGCAATCAACTCATCAACCGATACTTCTTTACCACCGTGTGTGTCCCATGTATCCCGATTATGGCAGTACATGCAGCGCATAAGACAGCCTTGTAAAAAGACAATGAAACGGATTCCCGGACCATCGACCGTGCCACAGGATTCGTATGAGTGAATGCGACCAGTAGTTGACATATGCTCTCTCTAATAACTATTTTTACCCGTTATTTTATTACAAAACCCACTCTCACAACAGAAAAACTGGCGATGACATTCATACTCTTGATTGATGAGTGGATCTGCTTGTTGCTCATTGAATAGATATGTTATAGCGTTGTTAATGAAAATGTCAGTTGTGGTCGCTGTTATCCAACAAGAACAAAATATTCAGGATTTACCAAGTGTTATACAGAGCACCACCTCAATAAACGGTTGCTGTAAGGGGAATAACATGGAAGTTGCTTTATCTCAAAAACAAAAAACGTCGCTCGCAATGCTGACTCTATGGGCGGGGTTTATTATCTTGGTGAGCTATATCTTTTATGCGCTTACTAGCTTAAACGACAAATATGACAGTCGCTCTGGCATGGAACGGGCGAGTACACATTTGGCGTCGACCCAAATTCTGCTACTCGATACGGTGAATAGGCGTGCCACTTTGACTGCGGAGGGTAGAGACGCGTTTCAAACGAGTCTAACGATGCTTGAACAAAGCGCGGATGTGGATAGAGAATTTTTACAGCGTCATGGGTTTACAACCCAAAATCAGGTCATGACGGACGCATTGACGCGTTTTATTCAAGATCTCACTCCGTGGATAACCTTAAAGTCAGAATTTGGTTTCTCTATGGATGACGGTTTACTTGGTCAGATGAACAATCACAACGTTAAGATTGACGCCGCGATTAAGGAAACAGGCATGGTAACGTTGACCGCAGACTTTCAAAAAGTCGTGACCAGCATGCAGGAATTTCTTATTCAAGCCAATGCGGATAATGAAAAAGGTTTCAAGCGAGCACTGGCTGGTTTTATTAATGCATCGAACGCTTATGCCATGTTGGAATTGTATGAAAAGGACGTTCAAGCACTTGAGCTTAGCTTTACACGCATTGTTGAATTGTCTTCACGCTTGAGTCAGTTGGAGGGGCAGCTAGGTATCGCTCAAGTCTCGACATTAACGGCTTTCTCAGATGCAGCCCAACTACTTGGTCAGCAAGCAACCCGTCTTGCCAATGAAGCGGATCAGGTATCGGGCATGACGCGCATGTCTGTCGGTATTGCTTGTGCGCTGCTTGCATTATTTACGACAGCGATCTTTCTTGCCTTAACGACCTCTTTATCTCGCTCACTTAAGCAAACATTATCCGCACTTAAACTTATTGAGCAGGGAGATCTAACCACTCGGTTGACGATTACTCGTAATCATCGCGACGAGTTCAACCAACTCAAAAAAGCCATCAATATTAGCTGTGATAATCTCGGCAACCTAGTGGAAGGCGTAAAAGATAATAGTCAGTCATTATCCGCGAGTTCGGAATTGCTCGACAGTAGTATCACGCAGCTTGGGCAACATCAATCTCAAGTGATGGAGCAAACCCAGCAGCTTGCATCGGCAACAGAAGAGGTGAGTGTCACAACTCAAGAAATTTCGGGCTCTTTAGAGTATGTTGCTTCGATTAGCCGATCATCGGCAGAGTCCGCTCAGGCTGGTGGCGAAGTGATTGTAGAAACGATTGCTTCTTTTGAGCAGGTGGCAAGCATACTGGACGAAGCGGCGGCACATATTGGTCAGTTAGAGCAGGCGTCACAAAAAATAGATTCAGTGATGGATATCATCAACGGCATCGCTGAGCAAACTAATTTATTGGCGCTCAATGCCGCTATTGAAGCGGCAAGGGCTGGTGAGCAAGGGCGAGGTTTTGCTGTCGTCGCAGACGAAGTCAGGAGCCTTGCGGTGAGAACCGTCCAAGCGATCGAAGACATCTCAGGCACCATCAATACCATGAAACGCGAAAGCTCGGAAGTCATTCAGTTTATCGCACAATCTGGGACGTCAATGAAGAACGGGCGAGAGCAAGGTAATCAAGCAAAAGCAGCACTTGAAGAGATCATGAATAAAGCGCAAGAGGCGAGCGCTCAGACTGAAGTGATTTTCTCGTCTGTAAAAGAGCTAGCTATAACATCTCAATCAATGGCAAGCAACATGTCACAGATTAGTGAGTCGATGGGTGAATTGGAGCAGAGCAATCAGCATCTTAAGCAAACCAGTGACTTGGTGGATAAACGTTCTACCGAGTTATATCAAGATTGTGAGCGCTTCAAGACAGGATAACTAAGGCGTATAACTAAGGCGTATAATTAAGCGTCATTGCTAAGCGTCATTGCCGTTATTGAAATAAAATGAACACGCACAACGTTGCGCGTGTTCATTTTTTTATTAGAAAAATGCGAATAGAGAAACCCCACCATTGCCATAAATCGATTTTTTCGCCTCTTTGTACTCGGCAGATTTGGAGGCAATAAAGGTACTAACTCCAACATATTGGTTATACCATGCTATGCCTAGCGTCGCCTCAGCCTGCCATGGTTGCAGCGTGACGTCGTACGCCTCACTAGGCTCTGGAATACCAGGCCGATTTCCCTGAATCGTCATATCGTTGAAACGATATCGTGCTTTTATACCAAAGTAGCTAAACCACCCCCGATTTGACGCGCCAATCATGCCAGCTTTAAACGGATTCTCAGAATGAATGTTGGCTGAGCCAAAGTTTCCACCTAAGTCAGTTCCCCAACGAAACATAGCACCTGTGGAAATGTCACTTCTAAAATTCCCTATATTGGCTTCTGTTACGTTGGATACCTCCCAAGAAGTCGAGCCAGTGGCAGGCGCTCGCTTTAAATTTAGGTGAGTCAGGTAACCAAGACTTGCCGCAAAACTATCTTCAATTTGATATTCCCAGCCCCTCGGCTCAGTGGAACCCACAATAGAGTGCACAAGTTGTTGAGCTTGATCGGCAAATGAACTTTCACCCGTTGCACCAACAGTGAGGTTAACGCGTTGCGCTTGCTGAGGATGAAGGCTGATGTAGTTTAATTCGGTGTGGAAATAACCCGCATAGGGGCGATCATTTGCAATGGGTTCTGTGGCATCAATATCTGATGGTGTCCACATTTTGTGTCCGAGTTGCACTTCAAATTTATCTAGCGATGATGCGCCCCAATAGCTAAGACTAAGCGGACGAAATAGAGAATACGGCGTAATGGCGCCACTGGTATAAGAGAGGAAAATACCATTAGTGTAATCTTCGTCGGTGCCAAAGACACCGTCGTTATCGATAGAAAATGAAACGGTTGAGCGTTCGGAGGAAAGCGCATGAGTGCTGACCAATAACGGAATGCTCGCAGTAAACAATACAAGAGGGATGGCTCTGAGGTACTTCATAATCGGTTACTCTCTTCAAATACGACGTGTAGAGATGTAATAAGTTAAGACGATAGTGACACGTTTGTGAAGGGGCGGTCAGTGATCACGTAGTGAAAACGTTATCAGTGACATGGACGAAATTGTAAATAATCCTTACTCAATGAGATTTCCCGCTCTTATCGAAGTTGAAATGACAGACATAAAAAAACCTCGCCGAAGCGAGGTTTTTATCTCAATCAGTATAACACTTGTCTATACGGGGTTTGCCGAACAGACAGGGACTGAGTTATAGAGATTCAGTGAACGTACGTGCGATTACGTCTGCTTGTTGCTCTTGTGTTAAAGAGTTAAAGCGAACGGCGTAACCAGATACACGAATAGTTAGCTGAGGGTATTTCTCAGGGTGCTTAACTGCGTCTTCTAGAGTACCGCGGTTAAGAACGTTCACGTTAAGGTGTTGACCACCTTCAATGCCAGCTTCGTGGTGGAAGTAACCATCCATTAGGCCTGCAAGGTTAGCACGTTGGCTGTCTTCTTCTTTACCTAGCGCATTAGGAACGATAGAGAAAGTGTAAGAGATACCATCTTGTGCGTCAGCGAACGGTAGTTTACCTACAGAAGTCAGTGAAGCTACCGCACCTTTTTCGTCACGACCGTGCATTGGGTTTGCACCAGGAGCGAAAGGAGCGCCAGCACGACGACCATCTGGAGTGTTACCCGTTTTCTTACCGTATACCACGTTTGAAGTGATAGTCAGGATAGACTGAGTAGGGATTGCATCGCGGTACATCTTAAGTGCACGGATTTTGCCCATGAATGTAGAAACCAGTTCACATGCGATGTCATCAACACGCGCATCATTGTTACCAAATTTAGGGTAATCGCCTTCGATTTCGAAGTCAGTTGCGATGCCGTCTTCGTCACGTACTGGCTTAACAGTAGCGTACTTGATAGCAGACAATGAATCAGCAGCAACAGAAAGACCTGCAATACCACATGCCATAGTACGACGAACGTCACGGTCATGTAGAGCCATTAGAGACGCTTCGTAGCTGTATTTATCGTGCATGAAGTGAATGCTGTTTAGCGCAGTCACGTATTGCTTAGCTAGCCAATCCATGAATGTGTCTAGGCGACCCATTACGTCATCGTAGTTCAGTACTTCGTCAGTGATCTTGTCGCCAACTGGACCAACTTGCATCTTAAGCTTCTCATCAACACCACCGTTGATTGCGTAAAGCATAGTTTTTGCAAGGTTAGCACGAGCGCCAAAGAACTGCATTTGCTTACCAACGATCATTGGTGATACACAACATGCGATTGCGTAGTCATCAGAATCTAGGTCAGGACGCATTAGGTCATCATTTTCGTACTGGATTGAAGAAGTATCGATAGATACTTTCGCACAGAACTTCTTGAAACCTACAGGCAGTTGCTCAGACCAAAGAACCGTGATGTTCGGCTCTGGCGAAGGACCCATTGTGTATAGGCTGTTTAGGAAACGGAAGTTAGTACGTGTCACTAGTGTACGACCGTCGATACCCATACCACCCATTGATTCTGTTGCCCAGATTGGGTCACCAGAGAACAACTCATCGTATTCAGGCGTACGTAGGAAACGAACCATACGTAGCTTCATTACGAAGTGGTCAATCATTTCTTGTGCTTCAACTTCTGTGATCTTACCAGCAGCGATATCACGCTCGATAAAGATATCTAGGAAAGATGAAGTACGACCAAGAGACATTGCCGCGCCGTTTTGTGATTTAACTGCAGCTAGGTAGCCGAAGTAAGTCCACTGAATCGCTTCTTGAGCAGTTTGAGCTGGCTCAGAGATATCGAAACCGTATTTTTCAGCCATAACTTTGATTTGGCCAAGTGCACGGTGTTGCTCAGAGATTTCTTCACGAAGTTGCATGGTTGCTGCAAGGTCTTCGCCGTTTTCGAAACGCTCTTGAAGAGAAGCAAATTGAGCTTGCTTATCTTTCATTAGGAAGTTGATACCGTAAAGTGCTACACGACGGTAATCACCGATGATACGACCACGACCGTATGCATCAGGAAGACCAGTCAGAACACCAGATTTACGACATTTCAGGATATCAGGTGTGTAGATATCGAAAACGCCAGCATTGTGCGTTTTACGGTATTCAGAGTAGATTTTTGAAACCATAGGGTCAAGAGTACGACCGTATGCTTTACAAGAACCTTCAACCATACGCACACCACCGTTAGGGATGATTGCACGCTTTAGTGGTGCTTCAGTTTGAAGACCAACGATAGTCTCTAGGTCTTGCTCAATGTAGCCTGCATCGTGTGCAGTGATGGTAGAAATAACAGAAGTATCGAAATCTACAGGTGCTTTAGTCGCGTTTTCCTGCTTGATACCTTCCATTACTTTAGCCCAAAGCTTGTTAGTTGCTTCAGTACCTTCAGAAACTAGGAAGTCTTCGTCACCTTCATAAGGTGCATAGTTCTTTTGGATGAAATCACGAACGTTTACTTCGTTTTGCCACTCACCTGCCGCAAAACCTTCCCAAGCTTTAGCAAATTGCTCTGCCATGACATACCTACCTTGTTAGTAGAAAAAACACGTACTGTTCTCTGATAATCGAGTGCTCTCCGAATGGGGAGCCAGTACACACATTAATAAAAATATTTATGGTCAATCATAGTACCAATTAATCATAAATATTGTTATTCATCAGGTTGAATTCAAGACTACACTAAAAATTTATTGTAAAACTTAAACTAAATCAATAAAACTTAAAAAAGTTTGATAAAAATTTGGGTAGTGACGCTCACTACCCAAATAAATCACTACATTTTTACAAGAATGCAGGGATTCCGTACTGACCTTCTAGCATACCGACAGCAAGCATTGCTACCAAACATACGACGAAGACGCCTACAGGGATCACGATTTTGTCTACAAAAGATAGACGAGATGCACGCTCTTTGTCACCTATTAGTCCATTATTATCTAGGAACATGGTCAGCGCCCAGGCTAGAACTGGGTTAGCAACGACGGCGGCAAAGATACAGATACCTGCAGCTTGTGAATCTTTGGTTTCTCTTACCATCTGCATACCCGCTTCAAGCAGTGGAAGGAATACACCGACCAACAACGCAACACGCATAACAGGAGGCCATACCGCAACGTCCATTGGGAAGCCAAGAATTGCCACAATGATACACAAAGAACCAAGTAGAATCGCACCTGCTGGAATAGGACGCTTAGCGATAGCGGCAGGGATCATATATGTACCCCAAGACGATGTGATGTTACCACCACCAACCGCAGTACCGACCATTTGACGAACAGAACACATAGTCATTGTGTCATCAACGTCCATAAGTACTTTTTCAGTCTTACGTGGGTAGTTTAGCTCTTGGAAGATACGGTGACCAAGGAAATCAGGAGACCACATCGCAACGGCTAGGATTGCAAATGGAAGAGATGCAATGAAGTGCTGCAGATTTGGAAGACCAAGCATCCAACCTTCAGTTTCGCTGCCCCACCAGTAAACAGGGTTTAGATTAGGAATACCCATTTCAGTTTCAAATGTTAGGTCAAAACCAGCACCTAGTCCAAGCGCAATCAGAAGTCCGGTAATGGCACAAACTGGGATTGCTAGCCAACGCATGTTGATTTTAGCAAGGTAAGCGTAGACGGCAATGTTGATACCCAATACCACAAGGCCTAAATAACCCATGCTACCTGCTTCAACCGTAGCAGATTGCAGACCAACCGCCCACTCTTGGATTGAACCAATCTGACTCATGGTTCCTGTAAAGCCCAAGAAAATGAGCAAGCCACCGGCGGTCCCTTGAGAGGTGAGGTTAACCAGTTTCGATCCCCCCTTAAAATAACTTAAGAGTAAACCAAACACACCAAGAAGGATTGCTAACGCAAGTGGGTGAGCGCCCGCAAGTGCGATTGAACCGATCAAAGGAATCATTGGGCCGTGGTTGCCGGCTAAGTTGGCTCTTGGATTGAAAAAGCCAGAAGCGAGAATACAAAACAGCAAGGCAGGGATAAGCATCTCTACACGAGCGACTTCGATGGCAAATTCTTTACCAAGGTTCACGTGGTCCCATGCTGCGGTTAAACCGTCAGCCCAAGACATCATTACCGCAGAATACATTGCGATAATACCAATAGTACCTGCCAAGGCAGGTACTAAATCTTCGAGCTCAAAGCGGAAATCACGGCCAGGAAGGTTTAATCCATAGCGGCGTGGCTTCATGATTTGAAGTTCGTGGTCTAGGTATTCAGAGCGGCTGGCAAACTCAGAAGCGGGACGATGAAGCTCTTGATAGCTTTTGGTCTCAATATCTGAATCAGAATGCGCTTTATTGACGGCGTCTGACATAGATTCCTCATTATAAAAAAGTTAGTCGTTTGGTGTTTTAGTCGTTTGGCTTGATAGAAGAATACATTCGCTGAATATGAAAATGGATACTTGCACGCGACTCGCGTGCTTAAGAATAGACGATATCCATTGGTAATAGGCGAATTATTCGTGCTATATCAATGGAGCTGAGTCTAGCAAGCAACGCTAACAGCTTGATTGATCTTGATCACTTTAAGAAATATTGTGAAAGAAAATTACAACCGATGTTGGAATTTGCGCACTTGGTTAACATTCACCGTAACTCACTTTCATTACTTAACAATATGAGTCAGGTTTACTAAGTCAAAGCTAAAACAAACTTTCTAAAATTTATTCATTTGGCACATTATTTGCTTTGTTTTCGGTAATAGATCGGCATGGCAGCGCTTTGCCGCACAAAAAATCAGCTAGGAAAGAATGATGAAGAAAAGAGTAATGTTGCCACTTGTTGCCGCGATTTCTACAGCAATGGTTGGGTGTGGCGGCGGAGGCGGCGGTGACAATAGTTCTCCGTCAACACCGAAAACGACTTTTACGTTTAACTTTCTAAAAGCCAAATCGGAATCAGCGACAACGAACTCACAATGTCGTGTCTACAAAGAATTTGAAGAGCAGGGTGAGGAAATGGTTCTTCATTATTATTCACTTGGCAATGCGTTGGACCAGAGCATTATTGCTTATTACTCTGATGAAAATGGAGTAAAGGTTGGAGAGTCAATTTACGCATCATCTGGTAAGTTAAGCATAGTGCTGGAAAGTATGCCGGACGATGGTTACGTCACGATTCAAGAGTTTAACGGTACCATTATTAACGCGACGACGTTGAGTAAGAACTTGTTATCAACAGATTCAAGTAGCTTACGTAGCGTCGATTTTTCTATTACTGGGAATACGCAAACAACAAATTGTATCTCCGGATCGAATGATGTTGAAACAAGCGTGAACAACCTTGAATACGACAACGCGCCGGACTCATCAGGGACCAAGGATTCAAATTATTATTTCGATTCCCAGCTTGAGACAGTGACGTTGACGAATCCAAAGCTTGGTAGCACGAATCTCGAAAAAATCGTCGCTGAAAAAACGATGATTACACAATACCGAACGAGCGATCGCACCCAACTTTTTCAGTATGGCTTCTCTGGTTGGAATAACGATGTGATGTCTTTTGCTGGAAGTCAAAAAACACCTGAATACAGCAACTACTCTCAAATTGATTTTCAGAATATCGACATCTCATTAATATATTCGGGTTTTCGGTATGCATTGGCAACGATCGACAAAAATGCTAGCTTTTATCACCCTCAACAAGCTAAGTCAGAAACTTGGGTATTTGATGTTCAAGGTGGAATAACCACGCCAAACTGGGAAAGTTCATTTAGTGATGCAATTAGCGATGAGGATTGGATATTGAAGGTTGACGACATTAACCTTTTTGATGCCTCAGGTGTTAATGATTCAAACCCTTCTGTATCATCAGGGCTTATCGACGTGTCAGCAAGTATTGGTGTATCGGACGAGAGTGGTATTCAACGAGTGACATATGAGCAGGGAACTACGGTAGGTACCACTCCTTATGTATTGAGACATACTTTGTATACTGAAATACGCCCTCAAGTTTTAGTACCTGAACTAGAATACGGTTCAATCCCTGGGGATGCATCTAAAGACCTAGTGGTTTCCAATAGCTCACAGTTCTATCAAAGTTACTTATTTACCGAAAACAGCAATGACGTCTCTATCGCGGAGTTCATGAGTCAATACAGCCACTCGGAATCCAAGATTGCAAAAGATGAAATTGGCGTATTAAAAAGCTTGGTTGAGATGAGAGATATCGAAAACAATATTTTGCAAACTAAAACGTTGATGTTGTTGAGGCCAAACAGCTAATTCCGACTTATTGTTACCACTACAAGCCCCTCATGTAAGGGGCTTTTTCCTTTCAATCTATGCGTTTTCAGTCTATCAGCTTGATAGGATTTCCTGACTCCTTTAAAGCGGTTGAATAAAACAACCTAATTCATAAGCGATCTCTTGAATCATTTTCAATGAAATGTAAAAAAGGTTGTTATATAGTGTTTTGACGTACGATTTAGTTAAATGACTGAAGTGGAACAATACATCCGGATTAGAGTTGTTTCTAGTCGGTGTGAAGCGACGGTGTTAAATCACATGAAAGTGAAGGTTTGAAGGTTAAAAGGGAACGATAACTCCGTTTTATGCCGTAGGGAGTAAGTGGTGCTAGCAAAAAGAATAATTCCTTGTTTGGATGTCCGTGATGGTCAGGTGGTAAAGGGCGTTCAGTTCCGAAACCATGAAGTAATTGGCGACATTGTTCCTCTTGCGGCGCGATATGCCGAAGAGGGGGCAGATGAGCTGGTGTTTTATGATATTACCGCCTCAAGTGACGGTCGTGTCGTGGACAAAAGCTGGGTAGCGCGAGTCGCTGAGGTGATTGATATCCCTTTTTGCGTAGCAGGCGGTATTAAATCTGCTGAAGATGCGGCGCGTATTTTAGAGTTTGGTGCAGACAAGGTATCAATCAACTCCCCAGCGTTGGCCAATCCAGAACTGATCACTGAACTTGCAGACAAGTTCGGCGTGCAGTGTATTGTCGTTGGTATTGACTCATATTTTGATAAAGAAACAGGGAAGTATCAGGTCTATCAGTTTACCGGTGACGAGTCTCGCACCAAAGCTACTCAATGGGAAACACGTGATTGGGTGCAAGAAGTTCAAAAGCGCGGTGCAGGTGAGATCGTCCTTAACATGATGAACCAAGATGGGGTTCGCAGTGGCTATGACATTACCCAGCTGAATATGGTGCGTGAAGTGTGCAAAGTACCACTGATCGCTTCAGGAGGCGCGGGTGCAATGGAGCACTTTGCTGAAGTCTATCAACAAACTAACGTGGATGGTGCGCTTGCCGCATCCGTTTTCCACAAACAAATTATTAATATTGGTGAGCTAAAACAGTATTTAGTTGGCCAAGGTGTGGAGATCCGATTATGAGCGAAACAACAGCCACGCTAAACGAGCGTATTGACTGGGAAAAAATCGACGGAATGGTGCCTGCAATTGTTCAGGATTTTCAGTCAAGTCAGGTATTGATGATGGGTTATATGAACCCAGCGGCATTAGATAAAACGCTACAAACACAACAGGTTACGTTTTTCTCGCGTACTAAGTCTCGTCTTTGGACGAAGGGTGAAACGTCGGGTAATGTATTACAGCTAAAATCGATTGCACTAGACTGCGATAATGACACGTTATTGGTAAAAGTTGACCCTATTGGGCCTACCTGTCATACTGGTACTACAACGTGCTTCGATGGCGACCAACAAGAAGAGTCACAAATGGTGTGGCTTCATCAACTTGAGCAACTGCTCGCTGATCGAAAAAATGCTGATCCCGGCACTTCTTACACCGCGAGCCTCTATGCTAGTGGCACCAAGCGCATGTCGCAGAAAGTTGGCGAAGAAGGCGTTGAAGTCGCGCTTGCGGCAACGTCGGGTGACAAGGCGGAGTTAGTCTGTGAATCTGCCGATTTAATTTATCACCTGATGGTTTTGCTTCAAGATCAAGGCCTATCAATGAACGAAGTGATTAATAAGTTGAAAGAGCGTCATAAATAAGTATCTTGACGTTGCAGACCCAAGTTGCAGAACCACGTTGATGGTCGCGTGATTACTCACAAGTTATAAACGCTGATAGGTTATAAACATTTAAAGGTTATAAACATTTATCGGTTAACAACAACGATAGATTGCAGGTACTGCACTGAGTGCTTGCACGAATGTCCAACCCCTATTTGTGTACAAACCCACTAAAAAGCCCTCTTTCGAGGGCTTTTTAGTGGGTCAACCTGCGTCTTATTCTGGTTTATCATCGATGGATGAAGAGCAGAACCTGTATCTTTAGACAGGAGGAGTGGCGTATATGTGTCTTCGACAAAATATTGTCTGCGCGTCTGTTGCGCTATTTCGCTATGTCACCGTCTACAGGAGTGACAGAACTAGCGTGATAGCCCTTGGGCCCTTCTTCTACTTCGTAGTTGACTTGTTGTCCTGCTTTAAGGGTTCGGTACCCGTCCATGTGAATTGTAGAATAGTGTGCAAATATATCGTTGTCGCCGCCTTCTGGACAAATGAATCCAAATCCCTTGGCATTGTTAAACCATTTTACTGTACCTGTAGCCATGCTATACATCCCTCATGCATTTTACTGAAGTCATTCGAAGACACGGTTCACCACTTCACCGTCGACGCTTCTTTTCAGCGACCAAACTCTTTTTCTCGTCTACGCGTTTTGCTCTAGGCGGAAATAAACCACTGTAAGCCTTTTCCTATAAGCAAAATTAAGGCGAGATAAACTTGTTAAAATTTAGTCACTAAATAACCACTTTAGTCAATCATTAAACTTAGTCAATAAGAATGTCGTATAAATAACCACATATTCTAAACATATGCACTTTGGTTTTAACAATCTCGCAAACAGGTTCTTTTGTTTAGGTTTTGATGCTGTATTCTTAATAGAGGAGGAATTGTTTTTGCTACTTGGCTCATATGTGACACACATTAATAGCATTGTTTTGTTTGCAGCGATACAATTGGTGCATTAGTCTCTAATATAGAGATGCTTTTCGAGTGTAAGCATAAAATGCCTCAATGACATTAGGTAGTTTGGCTTTATACAGTCTTTTGAATATTAACGAAAACTCTCAAACATTCTGGCCATGAGTAAAAATTTTGAATGGGTGACTCCAGACTCAGACTTACTGGAGAAAGAAAAAACTAAGGTTAAGCCACCGGGAATGTACCATGTTGTATTGAACAATGATGATTACACACCGATGGACTTTGTTGTAGAAATCTTGGAACGCTTTTTTTCACTCAACGAAGATCAAGCGACACAAGTGATGTTACAAGTGCACTATGACGGTAAAGCGGTCTGTGGAACGTATACATCCGAAGTCGCTGAGACGAAAGTTGCTCAAGTGACCATGTATTCAAGGGAAAATGAACATCCACTTTTGTGTACCATGGAAAAAGCCTAATTTTCGAATGAATGGCAGCTGTCATTCCTTAGGAGGTACTTATGCTTAACAAAGAATTAGAATCGAGTCTCAACGGCGCATTTGCTCGTGCTCGTGATAAAAGACATGAATTCATGACCGTAGAGCATCTCCTTTTAGCTTTGTTGGAAAATGACTCGGCTAAAGAGGCTTTAACGGCTTGCAGCGCTAACCTCGATACCTTGCGCGAAGAGCTTGACGCATTCATTGATCAAACAACGCCGCTTATTCCTGATAATGACGATACACGTGAAACTCAACCAACGTTGAGTTTTCAAAGAGTATTGCAGCGCGCTGTCTTCCACGTCCAATCTTCTGGACGCAGCGAAGTAACAGGGGCAAATGTATTAGTCGCCATTTTTAGTGAGCAAGAATCTCATGCCGCTTATTTATTGAAGAAAAATGATATTAGTCGCCTAGACATCGTCAACTTCATCTCTCACGGCATTACCAAAAACTCGGGTTCGTCAGACAATGAACCTTCAAGCGGTTCATTAGGGGGCGGAAGCGAACCTGTTGAAGATGCAAGCGGAGAAGACCGCTTAGAAAGTTTTGCAACGAATTTGAATCAGGTGGCAAAAGCCGGAGACATCGACCCGCTTATCGGCCGTGATAAAGAGTTAGAGCGTACGATCCAAGTTCTGTGTCGTCGCCGTAAAAATAACCCATTGCTTGTCGGTGAGGCCGGCGTGGGTAAAACTGCCATCGCAGAAGGTCTAGCGTGGCGCATTGTTGAAGGCTCAGTGCCGGATGTAATAGAAAACTGCGTGATCTATTCGCTTGATATCGGTTCATTATTGGCGGGCACGAAATACCGTGGAGACTTTGAAAAGCGTTTTAAAGCGATTTTGAAACAGCTTGAAAAAGAAGACGACGCGATTCTCTTTATCGACGAAATTCACACGATTATTGGAGCTGGTGCCGCTTCAGGTGGCCAAGTTGACGCGGCGAACTTAATTAAGCCGTTACTGAGTAGTGGTAAGTTGCGTTGTATTGGGTCAACCACATACCAAGAGTACAGCAATATTTTTGATAAAGAGCGTGCCTTATCACGTCGTTTCCAAAAAATTGATGTTGTTGAGCCTTCTTTAGACGACACCACGAAAATTCTTATTGGTTTGAAACCCAAGTATGAAGCGCATCACGAAGTTCGTTATACCAACAAGGCGCTTCGTGCCGCAGTAGAGCTTTCTGCTAAATACATCAACGAACGTCACTTACCCGATAAAGCTATTGATGTTATCGATGAGGCTGGAGCGCGAAGCCGACTTGTTCCTGCGAGCCGTCGTAAGAAAACCGTTGGTGTTGCTGATATAGAGTCGATGGTTGCTAAGATGGCACGCATCCCTGAAAAGTCCGTATCATCGTCAGACAAAGATATTCTGCAGAATCTTGATGAAAAAATGAAGATGCTGGTATTTGGTCAAGATAAAGCGATCGATGTGCTGTCAGAAGCGATTAAGATGACGCGAGCGGGATTGGGGAATGACGAGCGACCTGTCGGTTCGTTCTTGTTCGCTGGACCAACTGGTGTTGGTAAGACGGAAGTCACCGTGCAGTTGTCGAAACTTCTGGGCATTGAATTACTAAGATTTGATATGTCTGAATACGGTGAACGCCACTCTGTGAGTCGCTTAATTGGTGCGCCTCCGGGTTACGTAGGCTACGATCAAGGCGGGTTGTTGACTGATGCGGTAATCAAGCATCCACATTCTGTTGTCTTACTTGATGAGATTGAAAAAGCACACCCAGATATCTTCAATCTGCTATTGCAGGTGATGGATAATGGTACGTTGACTGATAACAATGGTCGTAAAGCCGACTTCCGCAATGTCATCTTGGTCATGACCAGTAATGCTGGTGTTTCTGAAACTGAGAAGAAATCCATTGGTTTGATTCAGCAAGATCACAAACCAGATGCGATGGGAGCTATCAAACGCGTCTTTACACCAGAGTTCCGAAATCGTCTTGACGGTATTATCTGGTTCAATAGCTTGGATGATACAGTGATTCACCAAGTGGTTGATAAGTTCATTGTTGAGCTTCAAGCGCAATTAGATTCTCGAGGCGTCTCTTTAGAAGTCTCCGCAGAAGCTCGTGATTGGCTTGCAGTGAAAGGTTATGATAAGACAATGGGCGCACGTCCTATGGGGCGTGTTGTGCAGGATAAGCTGAAGAAACCACTAGCAAATGAATTGCTCTTTGGTTCACTGGTTGATGGTGGTACGGTTAAGGTTGACTTGAAAGATGACGACCTAACTTTCGAGTATATTGGCCTGAAAGAAGAAGTACTTCATTAGTCTTAAGATGCTGAGTTTTCCTGATAAAGGATGAAACAGTAGTGATAAAGCGTGCGATTTCTCGCACGCTTTTTTATTGCCTATAGCTGGCGGTTAGTCGCCAGTGATGATTGTTTAATGAAGATAAACTTAGCTGCGGCTCTTAAGGCATATAAATCTCATTGTCCTGTTTATGTCCATACTAAGAGGCGGTATCGAGTCCTGCTAGCGAAAAGTTACTGGTACCTTTAGGGGGGATGGGGATAACGCTTGATAGGGGCTTCTACGATGGACGTCAAATGGTAGTGAAGGTTCTGTCGAACAGTTGAATAGTTGCCATCTCGGCGGTTATAAAATGGGTTGGGTCTACCGTTCTGATAATTGCCTTCAGCTGAAGCAGTGATGGGCGTGGGTAATGGTGACAATATATTGCTACTACCGTGCAAGAACACCGTCGTTGTGACAACTGCTGGGAGCTTTTAGCTAGCTTCGCAGCTGATGTTAGGGTTTTTTCAACCGATGGTGAATGCGTAATAACGCAGATGAACAGTATGCTTTGATGTCACTATTAACGAATTATATCCACAAAAAACGGAGCCTAGGCTCCGTTTTTTTTTGTGTTCGGTTAAACGTAGAGATTAACGAGCACGGAAGACGATGCGACCTTTAGATAGGTCGTATGGAGTCATCTCTACAGTTACTTTGTCACCAGTAAGGATACGGATGTAGTTTTTACGCATCTTACCAGAGATGTGGGCTGTAACTACGTGACCGTTTTCTAGTTCAACACGGAACATTGTGTTTGGTAGAGTATCAAGAACAGTGCCTTGTAGCTCAATTACGTCTTCTTTAGCCATTGAATCCTCTTTCGAAATGTGGCGCTTTTAACGGTCTGCATTGTGCCGTTAAAATCTTTATAAGTAAAGTTGTCGCGTATTCTACCCTTGCCACCGCTGATTTACTAGCCTTTGATGACGTTGGAAGCGTGTTTTATAGTTCATCGCAGAGCATTGGTCGATCTGATAGCCTAAATATAACCACTGTTTGTTGTAAAGTTGGCAATATTGCGCTTGAAAAAGTATTGCCAGTGTTCCCAAAGACAAGGGGACGTCTGGATCAAAAAAAGTGTAAAACGCACTGGCGCTATTTTCTAAAATATCAGTAATGGCGATGCCAACAAGTGTCTCTCCATCATAGATATGAAGAAAGTGCATGGTCATCCAACCACATTTTGCAAAATCAAAGAACTGCTCCTTTTTAGGAGGGTACATACTGCCTGTTGTATGACGAGCATTGATATATTTGGCATAAAGCTCAAACCATCCGTCATCGAGCTCGGTCTTGATGCTCCACGAGAGATGTGTCGATTTTGATAAAATGCGCTTTTGACTACGAGTGGCTTTAAATTCGGGGATCGCAATTCTTAGCGCCTGGCATGACTGACAATGATCGCACTGTGGCTTATAAATAACGTCGCCGCTGCGGCGAAAGCCATTCGCAAGGAGCATCTCAAAGTGCGCTTCGTCATGGCAGTACTTTTCAAGAACAATGGCAACACGCTCTTCTTGTTCTTTGATATAGCTGCATGGCTGATTGGTGGTTAAACCAATCCGAATTTGTTGTGAGGCCATGTTCATCCGTTGATCACCTTGGGTATACGTAGGGTAATGTCCTGTTGCGCGTAACAATCCTTAAGCATGGACGCTTCTCTGCGTTGATGCAAACTATCAATAAACTCTTCGCGAGTTAACTCTATCGCGCCCAGTGACGCCAAGTGAGGGTTCATCACCTGACAATCAATAAGTGTTCCACCGTGTTCGACGAAATGCTGGCAAAAATACCATAACGCAATTTTTGATGCGTTAGGTTGTAGAGAAAACATGGATTCGCCACAGAACACCGTACCAATCGACAATCCGTACAGTCCCCCTATTAATGTATCCTCTTGCCATACTTCGACAGATTGGCAATGCCCTTGTTCTGATAGAGCAATGTAAGCATCACACATGTCTTGATTGAGCCAAGTTTCTTGTGCAGGACGCGTACTCGAGCAATATTTGATGACTTGATCCGTTGCCCTATTCAGCGTTACACGGTATTGCGCTTTATTTTGGTACTTTCTCAAGCTTCGAGAAGGCTTAAACAATTCAGGGATAAACACTGCTCTTGGAGCAGGGCTCCACCAGAGCAGGGGTTCATTAGGACCAAACCAAGGAAAAATGCCATGATGATAGCCGTTTAAAATTCTTTCAGGGTTCAGATCGCCACCAAAAGCGAGTAGCCCGTTAGGATCGTCTAGAGCCTCAAAAGGTGAGGGGAAATCAAAGCAAGTGTTGCTGAGTTCAGGTAAATAAATAGTCATGATAATTAGCTTAGCCATTCTTGAGTTCATTATACGCTAATTAGGTATGAATATGCCGATTGAATCAGTACTAGTTAACTAGTACTGATTGCGCAAAAGACAAGCAAAACTCACGGATAAAAGCTGGTGTTTGAGTAATAATTTGGTTAGGCTGCTTTTACGAAGAATAGTAATGGTATTCGTTGTAGGACAGTGGATGCCAGTAAAGGATTAGATTCAAATAATGGAAAGCTTAACACTCCAACCCATCAAAAAAGTCTCCGGAACGGTTAACCTTCCAGGTTCTAAAAGTGTCTCAAATCGTGCGCTACTTCTAGCCGCTTTAGCACAAGGGACAACAACGCTCACCAATCTTCTTGATAGCGATGATATTAAGCATATGTTGAATGCTTTAACAGCGTTAGGCGTGAGCTATAACCTGTCAGAAGATAAAAAGCAGTGCGTAGTGCAAGGATTAGGTCGTCCTTTTTCAGTTGATCAAATGACAGAGTTGTTCTTGGGGAATGCAGGAACGGCAATGCGTCCTTTGGCAGCAGCACTATGCCTTGGTCAAGGTGAGTATGTCCTGACTGGCGAGCCAAGAATGAAAGAGCGTCCAATCGGTCACCTTGTTGATGCGCTCGCACAAGCGGGTGCCAAGGTCGAATACCTTGAAAACGTCAATTACCCACCTCTGAAAATTTATGGCACAGGTTTAGAAGGCGGAAAAGTCACCATCGATGGTTCTATTTCTAGCCAATTTTTGACAGCGTTTTTAATGTCAGCACCGTTTGCTAAATCTGATGTGACCATTGAAATCGTGGGTGATTTAGTCTCGAAACCATACATTGATATCACGCTTCATATCATGAAACAGTTTGGTGTCGTGGTTGAAAATGACAACTACCAGACCTTTATTATCCGCTGTGGGCAGCAGTACCAATCGCCAGGCCAATTTTTAGTTGAAGGTGATGCTTCATCTGCTTCATATTTCCTTGCTGCGGCTGCAATCAAGGGCGGGGAAATCAAGGTTACGGGTATTGGTAAAAACAGCATACAAGGTGATATTCACTTTGCTGATGCGCTAGAAAAAATGGGAGCGGAAATAGAGTGGGGTGATGACTACATCACATGCCGAAAAGGTGAATTGGTTGGCATAGATATGGATTACAATCATATTCCAGATGCCGCCATGACCATCGCGACTACCGCTTTATTTGCCAAGGGAAAAACCGTTATACGCAATGTCTATAACTGGCGCGTTAAAGAAACGGACCGTTTGGCCGCCATGGCGACAGAGCTCAAAAAAGTGGGTGCAAAAGTTGAAGAAGGGGAAGACTACATTATTGTCGAACCGGTGTCGGAATTAACGCATGCTGAGATTGATACTTATGATGATCATCGAATGGCAATGTGTTTCTCGCTTGTTGCACTAAGCGATACACCTGTGACCATTAATGACCCTAAATGTACGTCAAAAACATTCCCAGATTATTTTGACAAGCTGGCAGAATTAAGCCAATAGTGGATGAATAGCTAAACAAGCGCCCGTTGAAGGGCGCTTGTTTTTTATACGTTAAAGGTCGACTCGTGCTAATGAATATTTTTAGCGTAGTCTTTTAGTTCAGCGTGAATTCTTTAGAAAGATGATGGGCAAGATACTTAAACATGTTAAATACTGCTGTGGTATTCGCCGTCGGTAAACCTTGATCGTCGAGAAAATAATTTCCTTTAAAAACGAGCACTTCATCTTTTTCATCTACACTGTCTGCACGCATACCTTCTAAATAGTCGTCATGCTCTTGGATTATTTGGTTTGCAATTAGCAATAAATCAAACTCGGAAATACGTTGTTTTTCTGACATATAAACGCTCTCAATCATTAGGCAATTTCCGATAGTGTATGGACGCGCCGCGGGTTTGCAAGTGCTAAGTTGTTGCCCATGATGGCAGACGTTTTGTGATAAGAAACAAATTTTGGTTATCAACGCTAGGCACAACAAGGGTTTGACGTTTACTATGGCGGCTTTGTTTTAATGGGCGAACTGAGTTAGATCGGACATTTGTCGAGCGATTAGAGTGTAATTGCAAAAAAACAGGTTGATCTTCTTTTGTTCTCGCTCAATAGTAAAAAGAAGCATAAATTTCGAACATCGTGCGATTAACACTCGCAATGTGATATAGGACGTTAGTGTCATTATGGGAAAGTCACTGGTTATAGTGGAGTCACCCGCAAAGGCTAAAACCATCAACAAATACCTGGGTAAAGACTTCGTTGTGAAGTCGAGTGTGGGTCACGTACGTGATTTACCAACAGCAGGTCAAAGTACTGGTAAAAAAGCAGCGGCAGTCTCGACCAAAGGTTTAAGTGTTGAAGAAAAAGCACGAATTAAAAAAGCAAAAGACCAAAAAGCACTGATTAAAAAGATGGGTATTGACCCATACAGCGACTGGGATGCTAATTATCAGATCTTACCTGGCAAAGAAAAAGTCGTTGCAGAATTACAAAAATTAGCGAAAGACGCCGATTACGTCTATCTCGCAACCGATTTGGACCGCGAGGGAGAAGCTATCGCATGGCACCTTCGTGAGATCATCGGCGGCGATGAAGAGCGATATAAGCGAGTTGTCTTTAACGAGATCACTAAAAATGCTATCCAGCAAGCCTTTGAGGCACCTGGAGAGCTAAACATGGATGGCGTTAACGCCCAGCAGGCGCGTCGTTTCCTCGATCGTGTCGTTGGCTTTATGGTATCGCCTCTACTGTGGAAGAAAGTCGCACGTGGCTTGTCTGCAGGACGTGTACAATCGGTTGCTGTTAAGTTACTAGTAGAGCGAGAGCGTGAAATCAACGCGTTTATTCCAGAAGAATTCTGGGACATTCATGCTGATACTAAAACGACCAACAAAACAGATTTTAGACTGCTCGTTGCCCAGAAGGGTGGCAAAGCGTTTAAACCGACGAACGAAACGGAAGCAAGCTCAGCGACTTCCATTCTCGCGAATGCCACATATGAAGTGTGCAAGCGTGAAGATAGACCAACGCAGAGTAAGCCATCAGCACCTTACATCACATCAACACTGCAGCAAGCGGCGAGTACTCGTCTAGGCTACGGTGTTAAAAAGACGATGATGCTAGCACAGCGTCTTTATGAAGGTGGTTACATCACCTATATGCGTACCGACTCTACGAACTTAAGTTCGGAAGCGGTAGAGACATTGCGAAGCTATATTGATAGTGAATTTGGCGGTGAATATCTGCCAGAAAACCCACTGCGTTATGGTAGCAAAGAGGGTGCACAAGAAGCGCACGAAGCGATTCGACCTTCTGACGTTACGGTTAAAGTTGATGACTTGCAAGGCATGGAAGCGGACGCTCATAAGCTGTACTCATTGATTTGGAATCAATTTGTTGCGTGTCAAATGACGCCTGCTAAATACGATTCAACGACAGTAAGCGTTAAAGCAGACGACTTCACGCTAAAAGCAAAAGGTCGCATTCTTAAGTTTGACGGTTGGACTCGCGTTCAACGCCCTATGGGCAAAAACGAAGATGCAATTTTGCCTGCAGTGCAAGTTGGCGATAAATTGGATTTGGTGGCGCTGGATCCAAAGCAGCACTTTACTAAACCGCCAGCACGCTTTACTGAGGCTGCGCTTGTTAAGGAACTAGAGAAGAAGGGCATCGGTCGACCGTCGACGTATGCTTCTATCATTTCGACAATCCAAGACCGTGGTTATGTGAAAGTAGAGCAACGTCGTTTTTATGCTGAAAAAATGGGCGAGATCGTAACAGACCGTCTTAATTACAGTTTTGACGACCTAATGAACTATGACTTCACCGCTCGTATGGAGCAAAAGCTCGATCAAATCGCGGAAGGTGAAACAAACTGGAAAGGCGTGCTTAACGACTTCTTCAACGAATTTACAACGGATCTTGAAAAGGCCGAACTCGATGAAGAAATAGGTGGTATGAAGCCTAACCATATCGTTGAAACGAATATTGAATGTCCTACCTGTTCTCGAACCATGGGTATTCGTACGGCATCAACGGGTGTATTCTTAGGTTGTTCTGGTTATGCGTTGCCTCCTAAAGAGCGGTGCAAAACCACCATTAACCTTGGTGATGAAGAAGGTATAATCAACGTCTTAGAAGAGGATGTTGAAACGGCCGCTTTACGTGCCAAAAAACGTTGTCCAATCTGCGAAACGGCAATGGACGCGTATCTTATTGATGATAAGCGCAAACTTCATGTTTGTGGTAATAACCCGAACTGTGAAGGCTACGTTGTTGAGCACGGCGAGTTTAAAGTTAAAGGTTACGACGGCCCTACGGTTGAATGTGATAAGTGTGGCTCTGAAATGGTGCTAAAAAATGGCCGTTTTGGGAAATATATGGGTTGTACTAACGAGGAGTGTAAGAATACTCGTAAGATTCTTAAGAATGGTGAAATAGCACCACCGAAAGAAGACCCGGTTCACTTCCCTGAATTGCCTTGCGAAAACTCAGATGCATATTTCGTACTTCGTGACGGTGCGTCAGGTCTGTTTATGGCCGCGAGCAACTTCCCTAAATCGCGAGAAACACGCGCACCATTAGTGAGCGAGCTTGCAAAATATAAAGAGCGAATTTCACCTAAGTTCCATTATTTAGCTGATGCACCAGTAGAAGATCCAGATGGTCGCCCTACAGTGGTTCGTTTTAGCCGCAAGACCAAAGAGAACTATGTACGTTCAGAAGTAGAAGGTAAGCCTTCAGGCTGGACGGGTATGTTTGTCGATGGTAAATGGGAAATTACTGATAAGCGTAAAAAACCAAAGAAATAACTCTCAACTTGTTTCATCAAAAACAGCGCCTAATTGGCGCTGTTTTTTTTGCCCTATATTCCCTAGTTTTTTGTCGGTCTTAGTCTCTGCTGAAGCGGCGTACAAAACGGTAGTAATGCGGCAGCGGTCACTATTGGTGACCTGTAAGGTGATCATTATGTTAACTAAATATGTTGTAATTGTATCTCGTGATTTGAAAACTGTGAGTTGTTCCAAGAGTTACAATGCAATACCGCACAATGTCCCATACTGTGATCTTACAAGTTGTAATCTTTTTTCAACACGATAATTTAAACGAAAACCATGCGTAGATAGTGGTTGAAAAACACTCAGTTAGCACGGCTGACTTAGAGTGAAATATTTTATATACGATATTCAACGTTTGATTGTCTGATGTGAACATCGACATCGTCATCCGTTAATAATGAAGTCAGGCTCCCCCCACAATATGACAGCCTGACGATAATGACAAAGTAGTAAAAACGGAGAATATAATGGCTGGTGTACTAGGAATGATCCTTGCTGGTGGTGAAGGGTCTCGCCTTCGTCCTTTGACTGATTCGCGCAGTAAGCCTGCAGTGCCTTTTGGAGGAAGTTATCGTCTTATCGATTTCGCTCTAAGTAATTTTATTAATGCCGACTTAATGCGTGTTTATGTACTGACACAGTTTAAATCGCAGTCGTTGTATCAACACATGAGAAAAGGTTGGAACCTAACGGGTATTACCGATCGATTTATTGACCCGATTCCAGCGCAAATGCGTGATGGTAAACGTTGGTACGAAGGTACAGCGGACGCGATTTATCAAAATGTCAGCTTCATCGAGTTAGCAAACCCTGAACACGTTTGTATTTTTGGTTCGGACCACATATACAAAATGGATATTCGTCAAATGCTCGACTTCCACAAGCACAGTGAATCTAAACTAACGGTGTCAGCTTTGCGTATGCCTTTAGCGGAAGCATCTGAGTTTGGCGTTATTGAAGTAGATGAAAACGGTAAGATGATTGGCTTTGAAGAAAAGCCAGCAAACCCTAAATCGATTCCGGGTCATCCAGATATGGCGTTGGTATCAATGGGTAACTATATCTTTGAAGCTAAGAGCCTATACCACGAACTCCGTATTGATGCAGAGAATGAAGCATCAAGTCATGACTTTGGTAAGGATATTATCCCTAAAATGTTCCCAGAAGGGGACGTTTATGTGTACGATTTTTCAACCAATAAGATTACCGGCGAAAAAGACACCACGTACTGGCGTGATGTAGGTACGATTGATTCTTACTGGGCTGCGCACATGGACTTGCTACAAGAGGATGCTCAGTTCTCATTGTATAACCGTACATGGCCTTTACATACCTATTACCCGCCTTTACCGCCAGCAACGTTTGTTGATGCTGAGCATGAAAAAATCAAAATTACCGACAGCTTAATCGCTGGGGGTAGTTATGTTCGAGGCTCATCTATTTACCGCTCTGTTCTTGGTTTTAGAAGTAATATTGCCGCTGGTTCTACGGTTAGCGAATCTGTTATCCTAGGTGACGTTAAAATTGGCGCGGGATGTACGATCAAGCGCACCATTATTGACAAAAATGTAGAAATTGCCCCTGGAACAGTGATCGGTGAAGATTTAGAGTTAGACGCAAAGCGTTTTCATGTTTCTCCAGGTGGCGTAGTGGTCATCAAAAAAGGGACAAAAGTTGGATTCTAAAATGAGACACATAGATGTATGGTTTCCAGTTTCAGAAGCTCAAGGACTTGTAAAAAGTGGAGGCTTGGCAGACGTTGCTAAGGCTCTGCCTAAAGCATTGCAAGAGCTCGGAAAATCGGTAGCGATTACATTACCTGGCTACCAAACCTTACCGAATAAACACGATTACGAGTGTGTTCTCTCAACAGAGCTAGAACACTGGCCACATACGGCTTACCAAGTTAAAAAAACCGAACTTGACGGTGTTGATGTTTACGTGATCGAATGTGATAAATACTTCGACCGTCCTGAACTTTATGCTGAGCATAACCGCGCGTATGCCGATAACGGCGAGCGGTTTGGTTTTTTTGCGGCCGCTAGCTTAGACGTATTACCGAAACTTGGTATCAAACCCGCCGTGGTACATGCGAATGACTGGCATACGAGTCTAGTACCGTTTTTGCTAAAAACTCGCTACGGCGATGATGATCGTTTCCGTGATGTGAAATCCGTTCTTACCGTTCACAATGCAATCTTTAAGGGTATTTTCTCTTATAGCCAGCTTGAAATCATCCCTGAGTTGAACCTGTCAGGAATGGAATTCTTACAGTATGGTGAAGGCTGGGTGAGCATGTTGCGAGCAGGTATTGCGTTCGCTGATAAGATTAATGCTGTTAGCCCTAACTATGCAGCAGAGCTAGTGACACCGCTAGGCTCACATGGCTTGGTGGATGATTTTGTTCATCGTGCAAAAGATCTTCACGGTATCGTTAACGGTTGTGATTATTCTGAATGGGACCCGCGAAACGACGAGTTTTTGCCAGAGCGTTATGAGGCCAAGCTTTCTAGTATGTTAAAAGGAAAGCTAGCGTCTAAAACATTGTTGCAACAAGAGCTGAATCTACCTCAAGTTGATACGCCAATGGTCGGCATGGTTTGTCGTCTAACTCATCAAAAAGGTTTTCATTACATTCTGCCAATTTTAGAGAAGTTTCTAAAAAATGATGTGCAAATGGTCATTATAGGAACGGGCGAATCTCAGATTGCCGCCC
The DNA here is from genome assembly GCF_023634655.1 of Vibrio methylphosphonaticus. Classification (GTDB taxonomy): domain Bacteria; phylum Pseudomonadota; class Gammaproteobacteria; order Enterobacterales; family Vibrionaceae; genus Vibrio; species Vibrio methylphosphonaticus. Next base: position 269,011 of record NZ_JAMKMS010000005.1, read on the forward strand.
ATCTACGTGATGTCGCATTAGCCTATCCGGACAAATTGGCATTTGTTGAGGCTTACAGCAACCGTTTTGCTCACTTGGTAGAAGCAGGATCAGAGTTCTTCTTGATGCCATCAGAGTTTGAAGCTTGTGGTCTTAACCAGCTTTATAGCATGGCTTACGGCACGTTGCCGATTATTCGTAAAGTGGGCGGATTAAAAGACACGGTTATTGATTTTGATGATAATCCGTCAGAAGCCACTGGCTTTGGCTTCGATGAACCTTGCCATGATGCATTGCTGATCACGTTGCAAAGAGCGTTATTGTTCTATTTGCAGCAACCTGAAGAGATGCATAAGATGCAATTGCGTGCAATGGGACGTGATTTCAGTTGGCTTGAGTCAGCAAAGGATTACAGCAAAATGTATGATATTGCCTTGAATCAAAACTAATTATTACCATTGCTTAAATGTAAAAGGCGACGTTATGTCGCCTTTTTTAATGATAAAAATCGATGATAAGTTAACACTTAGAAATGATTTTAAATGAAAAAACGTGGACTTTTTACCAGTATTTACAAGAATTGTGGTAACGTAACGCACACTAATATTACCCTTTAAGAGCCTATGTCTGAGAATCTACTTTTTCATAAAACGTATCTGCATCCCACCAGTAAAGAGTGGGTAGTGTTTGTGCATGGCGCCGGGGGAAGTTCGTCAATTTGGTTTAAACAAATTCGAGCTTACAGAGAGCATTTTAACCTTCTATTTGTTGATCTTAGAGGCCATGGTAAATCAAATCAATTGATCAAAGGGATCATGGCGAGCGGTTATACGTTTAAAAGCGTAACGGTTGATATTTTAAAAGTACTGGATCATCTTAAAATCCAATCTGCGCATTTTGTTGGTATGTCACTAGGTACGATTATTGTTCGAAATATCGCGGAGTTATCGGCGCATCGAGTTCGTTCTATGGTGCTGGGAGGCGCTGTAACGCGTTTTAACACGCGTTCTCAGTTGTTGGTAAACATCGGGAACTGGAGTAAGCACATTATCCCGTATATGTGGTTATATCGCCTGTTTGCCTATATCGTGATGCCACAGCGCGGCCAAAAAGAGTCCCGTCATATGTTTGTCCGTGAAGCCAAAAAGTTATGCCAAAAAGAATTTAAGCGCTGGTATACCTTAACCACGGAAGTGAATCCGCTGAATCGTTACTTCAAAGACAAAGAATTGCCAATCCCTACGCTCTACCTAATGGGGGATAAAGATTATATGTTCATTCACCCGGTTAAAGAGATGGTGGCAGAACATAAGTCGAGTCGCTTGCTCGAAATCGCAGATTGCGGGCATGTTTGTAATGTAGAAAAGCCCGACGAGTTTAATAAGCATTCCATTGCTTTCATTCAATCTGTTGGTTAACGTTTGCCCTGCTAGGTGCTAGGTGCTAGGTGCTAGGTGCTAGGTGCTAGGTGCTAGGTGCTAGGTGCTAGGTGCTAGGTGCTGACAATTCCAACAAGACCCAAACTGAGCTTCATTAACTTCATGACAGGCTTGGCAAATCCAGCTTGATCCTGTGTGTTGGTCCGCTTGTTGCTGTAAGACATTAATAATAGCTTTAGCCTGAGATTCTTGAGTGAGATCCCTTAACCAAATAAAAGGTAGGGAGCTTTCATCAAACGGGACTTCACCTCTTAATCCAAAAACACCCTCACCCCTCACTTCGCATTGAATACCTTCAGCATCAAGCTGCTGCTGAATGATGTGTGTTTCAGTGGGGTTATTGCCTACATAAATCTTCATTTCGTCTCCACTTGCGGCGTTTTGTTAAATTTGGCCATGACCCATTTAGCGATAAGTGGAAATAGTCCTAATAATGCAAATGAAGCAAGAACGGTCGGTGACACTATTCCAGACAAACTGTCGATATTGGCAAGTTGCGTACCTGCATTTAGATATACAGCAGTACCTGGTAGCATTCCAAGTTGGCTAACTAAGTAGTACTTGGAGACGCGAATAGGAGTTAAGCCCATGAGTAGGTTGATTAAAAAGAATGGAAATACTGGGATTAGTCTTAAGGAAAAAAGGTAGAAAGCACCATCCTTCTCAACACCATCATTGATCGTCGTCAGTTTTGACCCAAATTGTCGTTGAACCCAATCGCGCAATAGAAAGCGGCTGCTCAGAAAAGCCAGCGTGGCACCAATGGTACTTGCAAAGGAAACAAGTAAAAGGCTAGTCCAAAACCCAAATAATGCTGCGCCTAACAGCGTCACAACCGCAGCGCCAGGAACTGAAAATGCTGTGATAGCAATATATAGGAAGAAATAGGTGAGGGCAGCCGTGACAAAATTTGCATCAATGTAACTGGCGAGCTCAGCTTGTTGTGCCTTGGCGTTTTCTAATGTTAAGTACTGACCAAATTGCGATCCTAAGAATAGAATAATAGCAACGAAGGCTAACCCTAATAGTAGTTTTTTACTCATAACTTACTCCATGTAAACAATGCATCTTTTAGTATAAGACAGGAGTAGGGAAAATTTACTTTCAAAGACTTATAAAAAAATCAGCCTTAAGCTGATTTTTGTTATAAGTCTAATAATGCTAGTTGATGTGGTTAGCGAGTTCATCTCGTTTTGCTTGTGGGATAACAGACCAATGCGTGCCGTTAATGGCGCCTTCTAACGCCCACAATAGCTCTAGGCCAACAGCAGATGAGTGCGTTTTTTGAATCGCTTTGAACGCTTCTACCGAGCCGTGTTCTTGCAGTGAATTCACTGATTCGATTCCCGCTTTTTTGAGCATACGTTCGGTGGCAAGGCGAAGGTTCGGGAGATCTTTTAACCGGTCAGGTTTGGTGTCAGACTGTTTGACTTTTTCATCCTTGGCGAAATCCAAAGCCGCACGGGCGTATGACAATATAGTGTCAGTATCATCCCAGCAATCTTCAGGAAGTGCGAAGTACTTCGTCACAACAGGGAAACCACGTTTTTTATACACGTACGGAGTAAAGCCTAGCTGTTTAAAAGACGCGACTGTTTTGGGGTTAGTTCGGATGTGTAGCTTGTCGTTCACTGCTAATGCAAACATTGTTTCGTCAACAAAGATCCCAAATCCACCGAACATGGAGCGAGATTTTACTTTTCCTAGTTGAGCGAACAATTGCATTGAATTTACTAATACTGGATTGTTCATGCTTATCTTTTCTCGGTGTTATTGATTGTGTCACCAAAATCAGGTCCGAGAGTGTAGCAAACAGGTGTCAGATTCTTGTTAAGAGAATAACAAGATTTAATACCTTTGCCATCGGTAACCCCGCTACCTACCAAGTTTGGTTTAGGCCGGAGGCTTTGCGTCCCACCCTTTCAGATGGTTTGCCCTGTGCGTGACTTAAGTAGCATAAAGAAAAAAACCATTAACCTGCATGGGTTATTGATTGAAGTGTGATATTGCTTCAAAAATTAGAGGGGGATTTGTGCGTATGGGGTAGCACAAAGTCACAATACAGATTGAAATTTATGGGAAGAAGATCAAAAAAAAACGCCCGATAGGGCGTCTTTGTCATTATTTTGTCAATTCTTTGACAGAGCTGCGTTCGATTATTTCTGGGTGCATCTCGAATATGCGCTTGTCGTGACCTTTATCTTTGATTCGTTCTAATAGAATCTCGAAAGCATTTTTACCCACACGACGCTTGGGTTGGTGGATGGTGGTTAATGGTGGTGAAAAGTATTCTGCAAGCTCAATGTTGTCATAACCGATAACAGAGATATCCTCAGGAACATTCAAGCCAAGCTGTTGTAAACGACTCATCAAGCCTAGCGCCATGGTATCATTGAAGCAGAAAATGGCACTTGGACGGTCTTCCATCGCGGCGATTCGATTCGCTGCGATGACGGCCGTATCGCATTCGAAGTTGCCTTCAAAAATACGGTCTTCTTTCATGTTCAACCCGGCTTCTGTTAGCGCGCGCTGATAACCAACAATACGTTCTTGGCAAACCGCTTTTTCTAGGTGACCGCTCAAGCAGGCAATATCAGTATGACCTTTCTCGATAAGGTATTTGGTTGCTAGGTAGCCACCTTCTTCCGAATTATCGATGATCTTATCTGCTTGCGAGCTTTCTGGTCCCCAGTCCATAATCACTTTAGGGATATCAGAATGGCGGTCAAGCATCGTGAGAAGTTCTTCAGTTAGGTCTGAACACATCACTAAGATGCCATCTACTCGCTTTTCTGCCAGCATGCGAATGTAGTCGCGTTGCTTCTCATACACGCCACCGGTATTACACAGTATCAAGGTATAACCTTGTCGGTAGCAATAGCTCTCAACGCCATCAATTACTTCAGAGAAAAAGAGGTTGGTTGATTGGGTGACCAACATACCAATGGTTTTCGTTGAGTTGCACTTTAAGCTTCTTGCTACCGCACTTGGCGCGTAATTGAGTTCTTCAACGGCCGCATTTACTTTTTCTTGTGTGGCCTCGGCAACAAAACGCGTTTTGTTGATGACGTGAGATACGGTGGTAGTAGAAACACCAGCTAGACGAGCGACGTCTTTAATTGTTGCCATAGCTTTATCCTGTTAGTAACGGCTTTGGTGCTTTTAATGGCACAAAAGTCGTTGCGATCATGAAGCATTATTTACGAAAAATAAGCACTGTGTTGTAACGAATGCGTACCGGACACAAATAGATTTTGTGAAATGGAGGTTTCCAATAAGTACAACTAAGTGGAAACCACATCGTACTAGAGCTTGGCTTTCGCATTTTAAACGGCGAATTGTAGTCGTACTGACAGACCCTAGCAATGTCTGAACCGACAATTTTGTCTATAAAAGCCAAATTTATGTTTGGCTTGTTCATTATCGTGGTTCTAGCGAGCAGTGACTGTGGTTACTCGACACGTAAGTATGTGAGGTCTAGCTGACAAAATGCTACGAGCAGGTGCGCAACTGACGCATAAAAACCGAATTCATCGAATTCTTTGCATCGGACTTCAAACTTAGGTAACCACGTCATTAAATGTTGATCAATAAAGTCTGCTTGTTCAAGCAAAGCGCTATTAATGTGTGCCTCAGATTCAAGTTCATTAGAACGAATGATGAGGTTGCCCAGAAAATCCAATTCAATCGCTAAATGGTCAGCAGGCTCATTCAGATTTTCGGACACACCGATATTATGCTGCTTGAGGAGCGCCGCCATATCATGTGCTGGTTTATCGTTAAGCAAACCTGATTCTCCGATGTACATTGATGCGTATGGGAGCGAACCATGTTTATCGGTTTTCAAGAACAAATCACAAAAATCAGCAGAGAGCTCAAGCTGAGCATCGTCGCGCGTTTGTAAGCGATTGAGTGCATCGATAAGATTGCCGATAGAAGTCGTCAAAGACGCATTCTCTCCAAGTCCAGCAAGGAAAGAGCGAATCTCTACACTGTGATACTTTTCTAGCTCTTCTTGTGTTAGCTCTTTAGCAAATAAGCTAGATAGCCACCAATAAATTTCTGCACGTTGTTCGTTAAATGCTTTGATTTCTTGCATTTTATCTTCTCCAAAAGTCTTACCTTTATTTTAGCCAATAAAAATGAACAGCAGTAAGCCAATTGATGAAAAATTATAGGGAATTGTGAAGATAAATGAATGGTGAGCACTGGCAGCGGAGTCTACGCGATTTTGTTCCCATTGCGAGTGATTCACTCTGGTTGCATATTATTAGCAAGAATAGTTCTTGTCTTGAATCAAAAAAAACACGACTTTCGACAAATTGCGTTAATGTTGGCTAGAATTGTGACTAATTATGAATAGAATGACCTCGGTCCTAACAAATTTAAGAAACGGTGCCTATGAGTTATCACGTATTAGTAGTTGAAGATGATGTCGTTACACGTAGCAAGTTGTCTGGTTACTTTGAGAGTGAAGGCTATTTGGTGAGTGAGGCAGAAAGCGGTGAAGAAATGCGCCAAGTGCTGCAGTCATCCAGTGTTGACCTCATTATGCTCGATATTAATCTCCCCGGTGAAGATGGGCTTATGCTGACGCGTGAGCTACGTAGTCAGTCTGACATAGGGATTATCCTGGTGACAGGACGAACTGACAGCATTGATAAAATTGTCGGTTTAGAGATGGGAGCCGATGATTATGTGACAAAGCCGTTTGAGTTAAGAGAGCTGCTGGTTCGAGTTAAAAACTTACTGTGGCGAATTTCTCAAGCAAGAAAGCCACCACAAGAGCCACAAAGCACAGGAAGTGAACATGTCGTACATTTTGGTGAGTGGTTGTTTGATAAACAGCGACGTTCTTTGACGTGTAATGGCGAGCCAGTAAAACTGACAAAGGCGGAATATGAGCTTTTGGTCGCTTTATCTACGTACCCGAATCAGGTGTTAAGTCGAGAACGTATCCTTAATATGATAAGTCACCGCGTAGATGCTCCAAATGATCGCACTATCGATGTGTTGATTCGCCGTATGCGAACGAAAATGGAAATGGATCCTAAGAACCCACAGATTTTCATTACTGTTCATGGGGAAGGTTACATGTTTGCAGGTGATTAGGCGTTGCAGGTTGTGATGTGTAGCCGGTGTTTAAGTGTGATAGATGAATGGTAATTGGCCTTTCTTCACGACTTTCTATTTGTTAGCCCAGATGTTGTATGTCGTCTGGGCTTTTTAATGCGAGTAATCTAGCTCAATTATGCAATTGATAGGCAACATTAGGAGTGTTTTTGTTAAATGACTCGTAACCATGCTAGGGGACTGAGCATCGATTTATTTATTGGCTTTTGAGTGGGCTAGCTTGAATACGTTGTTAGGGAAAATCTCTTCACCTAAGTAAATGTGAAAAGATAAAACTAGCACAAACAGCTTAACAATAGATAACTAAACAATTGTGGTTAACTAAACAATAGATAAGCGGTGGTTAAACCAAAAAGACCTCATTGGTATGATGAGGTCTTTTTTAATATTACTCAGGATATAGCCGCGGATTATTTGTCGTTGGCTTGTTCCGCTTTAGGCGCATCATCGCCTTTAGACGCATTATTTATTTCAGACGCATTGTCTATTTCTGACGTTCTATTTATACCAGTGCCATTATCTGTATCAGAGACCACTTGGTCTTCAGCAATAAGAGAGTCATCCGATTCTAATAGGGTGGCATCGGCGGAGGTTGTCCCTTCGTTCGCAGCCCAATCACGAAGGCGCTGCCACGTTAGCCCCATCGTTTCATGCCAATAGCGTTCCGTTTGCTCAAGATATTGCGCTTTTGGCGTGTACTTTTGCCAAGCCTGCTCGATATTTTTCTGCGCTAAGAAATTTGTGGGGGCAGGGTAGGGAATTAAGCCTGCGGATTCAAATTCATACATCGCACGTTGCATGTGACTAGCGGAGGTGACAAGAACCATTTTTCTGTTTTTTACAAATGATGTAGCCTGTCTTGCCTCTTCCCATGTGTCCTTGGCGGTTTCAAGTAAAATAATATCCGGCTTAGATACGCCTAGCGCCAATGCTACCTTTGCCATCATACGAGCTTGACTTACATCAGTGCCACCATTGTAGCCAGATAATATCAGCTTCGCGCCCGGGTACATGCGCATCACGCGGATACCTTCGCTAAGGCGAACTAATGCGGTTCGGCTAAGCTCAGAGGTTGGCGGGAGATCGCTGTCAACCACATGACCACTGCCCAGCACCATGACATAGTCAATCGTCTCGTTTACGGGTAAGAAAGGTTTGTACTGGCGCTCTAATGGCATCAGTAAGCGGCTAGACAGAGGCTGGAAGGCGATGAGAAAAATCCCACACAGTGATACAAGAATAACCATGCATCCGATTCTGCGTCTAGCAGTAAACATAATAAGTGCTAGCCCCAAAAAACCTAAGATCAGCATAGCTGGCAAAGGCATTAGCAGGGATGACACGATTTTTTTCAGCTCAAACATAAACTAATAGTCCGAAAAAACACCACTTAACGCTAAAAAAGAGGCTTGCCCCTTTATTCCTGTCACTTATATGACAGAATAGCAGTCCGATTGGCTATCTTAACTCAATAAACTGTGATGCAAGACCGTAATTTCGACGATATCGCCCACAAATTTGCAAAAAATATTTACGGCTCAGAGAAGGGTGAAATCCGCCAAACTATTGTTTGGGAAGACTTAACTCAAGCTCTTGCCGTACTGGATGATACTAGAAAAACACTAGAAATATTAGATGCAGGTGGCGGATTGGGACAAGTTTCCCAAAGGATCGCAGCAAGAGGGCATAACGTCACACTTTGTGACCTCTCTTCAGAGATGCTCAAGCTGGCGAAATCTGACGTTGAAAAAAAGGGACTAATTTCGCAATATCGCTGGATCCATAGCGCGATTCAACAAATTGATGACCATTTGCAGCAACCTGTTGATTTGGCGTTGTTCCACGCCGTTATGGAGTGGCTGGCTGACCCTAAATTCGCATTAGAAACGGTACTAAAAACCATCAAGCCAGGTGGTATCGCATCGATAATGTTTTATAACCATCATGGGTTGGTGTTTAAGAATGTCATTTGTGGCAATATTCCGCATGTACTTAATGGAATGCCGTATCGTAAAAGATTCAAGCTTCAGCCCCAGCAGGGGCTCAAGCCAGAAGAGGTGTATCAGTGGATTGAAGAAGCCGGGTTTGAGATACAAGGAAAATCCGGTATTCGTTCATTCAGTGATTACATCGGCAATATGGAATATATGGGAGACTACACAGCTGAAGAAGTTCTGAAATTGGAACAACAGCTGTGCCGCCAAGAGCCCTATCTCTCAATGGGTCGATACATTCACGTATGGGCACAAAAAAAGAAGAACAGGAAAGATAATGAGTGAGAACACTCTGCCTGCTGGAGAGCAACCTATCGACGAACTTGTCGGATGGGTGAAACAGCATGACTTTTCATTAAACCTGTCAACAGAACGGTTGGCATTTCTCATTTCTATTGCAGTTCTGAGTAATGAAAGATTTGATGAAGAGCTGGGCGAAGGCGAACTGCACGACGCATTCAAGATCGTAACCCAGCAATTTGATGAAACAGGCGACGCCTCCGCGTTTCGAGCCAATAACGCGATCAACGAACTTGTAAAACAGAAGCTCATGAGCCGATTTACCAGTGAAGTGACCGATGGTGCGAGTATCTATCGCTTAAGCCCATTGGCGATTGGCATTACGGATTACTACGTTAGGCACCGAGAGTTTTCAAAACTACGCTTATCGATTCAGCTGTCTATGGTGGCTGATGAAATGGCGAAAGCGATCGTTGCGGCGAGAGACGGTGGAACAGTTGGACATTGGCGTAAGAACGTCTTTGGCGTACTCAAGTACTCGGTGGGTGAGATCTTCGATCAAATCGATCTGAACCAGCGTGTGATGGACGAGCAGCAACAACTGGTGAAACAACAGATTGCCGAGCTACTCAACAAAGATTGGCGTGAAGCGATCAACAACTGTGAGTCCTTACTGTCAGAAACGTCGGCGAACTTACGCGAGCTACAAGATACCTTGCAAGCCGCCGGTGATGAATTACAAACTCAGATCCTCGATATACAAGAAATTGTTTACGGTGATGATGAGCTCGAATTTGTTGGTGAAGCGTTATTTGGACTGCAGATGAAGCTGGATCGCATCATCAGTTGGGGTCAGCAAGCTATCGATCTTTGGATTGGTTATGACCGCCATGTCCACAAATTCATACGTACTGCCATTGATATGGACCAAAACCGCGCCTTTAGCCAAAGGCTGCGCCAGTCGGTCACTGACTACTTTGATGCGCCTTGGTATTTAACTTACGCCGATGCCGAGAAGTTATCGGACTTACGGGATGACGCCTTGGTTCTTCGCAACGAAGAAGTGACGGGGGCTGTACCACTGGACGTAGAGTATGAAGAATTCGAGCAAGTGAATGATGAACTTGCCGAGCGCATTGCAGACATGCTTAAAGCGCATAAAGAGCGTGGAGCGGCGATCGACTTAGGGCGCGTCCTACGCGATTATCTAAGCGCGCATCCTCAAACTCATCATTTTGATTTAGCAAGAATTGTTGTCGACCAAGCAGTCAGGTTGGGCTATTCCCAGTCTGACTACTCAGCCATCCAACCCGATTGGCAAGCGATTAACGATTTTGGCGCAAAGGTACAAGCAAATGTCATCGACAAATATTGACGAATACATGCCAGAAAAGCTGGCAAAAGCAATTACAAATCCGCTGTTTCCAGCACTGGATAGTGCACTTCGTGCTGGCCGCCATATCTCTTCTGAAGATTTGGATAACCATGCGCTACTTTGTGATTATGAAGTGGAACTGGCTTCATTTTATCAACGCTATAACACCGAACTGGTTAAAGCTGCGGAAGGTTTCTTTTACCTGCGACCACGTTCAACCACGTTAATCGGACGTAGCGTACTATCTGAGCTCGATATGTTAGTGGGTAAGGTTCTGTGTTTTCTCTACCTTAGCCCAGAGCGCTTGGCGCATGAAGGTATTTTTACTAATCAAGAACTCTACGAAGAGCTGCTGTCCTTAGCGGATGAATCTAAGCTGATGCGTTTAGTGACTAACCGCGCAACAGGCTCTGATCTCGATAAAGAAAAGCTATTTGATAAGGTAAAAACTTCACTACGTAGACTACGTCGTTTAGGTATGACCATCTCGATTGGAGATACCGGTAAATTTCGCATCAGCGAAGCAGTATTCCGCTTTGGGGCGGACGTAAGACTTGGCGATGATATGCGCGATGCACAACTGCGTTTGATACGAGATGGTGAAGCGGTGGTTGCTCATGTTAAAGAACCAGAACAACAAAGCTTAATTCTGACTGAAGAAACTTCAACAGAAGAACAACCAACAAGCACTGAAACAGAGCAAGGACAAGACGAGGCAAACCTATGATTGCAAGAGGTAAGTATCAATCAATGACCATGATCAACTGGAACGGCTTCTTTGCGCGTACCTTTGATATTGATGGTCTAGTAACCACCTTGTCTGGCGGTAACGGTGCCGGTAAATCGACAGCAATGGCGTCGTTTATCACGGCATTGATCCCCGATCAGAGCCTACTACACTTTAGAAACACCACGGAAGCGGGTAGCTCACAAGCCTCTCGTGATAAAGGGCTTTACGGTAAGTTGCAGCCGGGTACTTGTTACTCGGCGCTTGACGTCGTTAACTCCCGTAATCAACGCATTTTGTTTGTGGTTAAATTGCAACAAGTTGCCGGTCGCGACAAGAAAGTCGACATTAAGCCTTTCATTATTCAAGGCTTGCCGAGCCACGTTAAACCGACAGACGTCTTAATTGAAAACGTATCAGACAATCACGCCCGTGTTCGTCAGATCAACGAAGTTAAAGATGTCATTGGCGATATGGAAGGGGTGCAATTCAAAGCCTTCAGCTCGATTGTTGAATACCATTCACAGATGTTTGAATTTGGTGTGTTACCAAAGAAACTTCGTAATAACAGCGATCGTTCTAAATTCTACCGTTTGATCGAAGCGTCATTATACGGGGGTATCTCAAGTGCCATTACCCGTTCACTACGTGACTATTTACTGCCGCAAAATGGCGGGGTGAAAAAAGCCTTCCAAGATATGGAGTCGGCGCTGCGTGAAAACCGCATGACGTTGGAAGCGATCAAAACCACACAAGCGGATCGTGATCTGTTCAAGCACTTGATCACCGAGTCAACCAATTACGTTGCCGCGGATTACATGCGCCATGCCAACGAAAGACGCAATAAGCTAGAGCAGACGTTAGCGTTGCGTGGAGAGCTGTTTGGTTCTCGTCAGAGCCTAATATCACAAAATGATCTGCTTAATAATGTTCAGCAATCACTGTCCATGTTGATGGAAAGTGAAGCGGGTCTAGAGCAAGATCATCAAGCCGCGCAAGATCACTTGCAGTTGGTGCAAAATGCCCTTCGCCAACAAGAAAAGATTGCCCGTTACCAAGACGATTTAGAAGAGCTCAATGAGCGTTTAGAAGAACAAGTCATGGTGGTTGAAGAAGCGCAAGAGCGTAAATTCATTGCTGAAGAGCAGGCATCTCAATCTGAAGAAGAAGTGGATAGCCTTAAAACGCAACTGGCTGACTATCAACAGGCGCTGGATGTACAACAAACGCGAACGCTTCAGTATCAACAAGCGGTACAAGCATTAGAAAAAGCGCGTCAGTTGGTAGGCAGCAACGATCTTGATGAAGGTAACGCCGCAACACAACTTAACCGCCTTAAAACGGAAGAAGCGACAAGCACGACTAAATTGCTGGAGCTTAAACACCGAGTAGACATGTCTTCGGCAGCAGCAAAGCAGTTTGAACTGGCGCTATCACTAGTGAAAAAGGTGGTCGGTGACGTTAGTCGTGACCAGGCATCTAGCGTGGCGAAAGCGCTACTTAATAACGCACAGACATACCAACAAGGTCTGAAAGATGAAACTCAGTTGCGCGCTCAATTTCGTGATGTAGAACAATCATTGCAGCGACAACAGCAAGCGCAACAACTGCGTACTGACATAGAGCAGCAAGGCATCCAAATCAGCACTGAAATGGATATTGAACTTGAAGCGGAAAGTCAGCGTGAACGCGTGCTTGAAACAGAGCTTAAGCTAGAAACGCTAAAAGAGCAGCAACGCGATGTTAAACAGCAGGCACAAGGCCATCATGCTGAAATCGCTCGATTAGAAGCTCATGCACCACAATGGATTCGCTCATTTAACGCCTTAGAAGCGTTGCGTGAACAGTCGGCACTTGAGCTGGTGGACCGTGCGGATGTCATCGCCTCCATGCAACATATCAACGAGTCTGAACGCCAAACGGCGGCGACAAGAGATACGTTAGCAGTCAAACGTGATGAACTAGAGCGTGAAATTGAGCGCCTAGCTTCGCCTGGTGGTTCTAATGATCCGCGCTTGAAAGGGTTAGCCGATACATTGGGCGGCGTATTGTTGTCTGAGATCTACGATGACATCACGTTAGACGATGCCCCGTATTTCAGTGCCATGTATGGCCCAGCTCGTCACGCCATTGTCGTGTCAAACCTTGACGGTATCAAAGAGAAGCTGGTTGAGCTTGATGACTGCCCAGAAGATTTATACATCATTGAGGGCGACATCGATGCGTTTGATGACAGTACCTTCGATGCCGATGAACTCGGTGGCGCAGTATGCGTTCAGTTAAACGAGCGTCAGTTGCGTTACTCACGTTTCCCGACGATTCCGTTGTTTGGTCGAGCCGCTCGTGAGCAACGTTTAGAGCTACTTCGAGATCAAAAAGAAGACACCGTCGAGCAACACGCGAAGGCGGCGTTTGATGCGCAAAAACTGCAACGCTTGTACCAAGCTTTTAACGCCTTTGTTGCAGAACACATGCAGTTGGCTTTTGACGCGGATCCCGAGCAAGCGATTGCTCGATCTCGAGAGCAATTGAGTGTATGTAATCGCCAGATCAATGATTTTAAACAACAAGAGCAGCAGGTTGCTTCTTTGTTTAAACAAGCGAAACAGACGGTAGTTTTATTAGACCGCCTGATGATGTCGGCGAGCATTTTGTTTGATGAGACTCTGACCGAGCGATTTGACGCATTACGTACACGTATTGAAGAGTTAAATACCGCTAAGCAGTTTATTTCGGCGCACGGTCAAACCGTGACGCAGTTAAGCAATGTTGTGACTGCGTTAGAAAGCGACCCTGAGCAATTTGAAGCGTTGGAAAGTGAATATCAATCGCTGGATAGCGCGCTACAGTCATTAAAAGGGCAAATTTTTGCTGTGGCTGATTTGGCCGAACGCCGTCCGCACTTTGCTTATGCAGATTCTGTCGAAATGCTCAGTAAAAGCAGCGAGCTAAGCGAGCAATTAAAAACGAAGTTGGTTCAAGCTGAAGATGCTCGCCGTCGTTTACGTGATGGTTTAAAACAAGCTCAAGAGCAATCAAACCAGTACAACCAAGTCATGGCATCGCTTAAGAGTTCGTATCAAGCGAAATTAGAGACGGTTCAAGAGTTTAAGATTGAACTGCAAGACTACGGGGTGGTGGCCGATGAAACGGCCTTTGAGCGTGCAGAGAAGCGTCGTGATGAGCTGCACTTAGCATTGCAAACATCTCGTACTCGTAAGAGCGAATACGAGAAAACCATCACCGCAACAGAATTAGAGATGAAAGGGCTCGCTAAGCGCCTGAAAAAAGCGCAAAAAGAATACGTTGAATTGCGTACTTATGTGGTGGCGGCGAAAGCGGGTTGGTGCAGTGTCCTTCGTTTAGCAAAAGAAAATGATGTCGAGCGTCGCTTACATCGTCGTGAGCTGGCTTATTTAAGCGCTAATGAATTGCGTTCCATGTCGGATAAATCATTAGGGGCGCTGCGTTTAGCCGTTGCCGACAATGAGAACCTTCGTGATGCACTTCGGTTATCGGAAGACAACACCAAGCCTGAACGTAAGGTATTGTTCTATATTGCCGTATACCAACACCTTCGTGAGCGTATTCGCCAAGATATTATTCGTACCGATGATCCGGTTGAAGCAATCGAAGAAATGGAAGTGGAGCTGGCTCGTTTGACAGAAGAACTTACGCAGCGTGAAAACCGCCTTGCATTAAGTTCGGAATCGGTTTCAAGCATCATTAAAAAGACCATTCAACGTGAGCAAAACCGAATTCGTATGCTCAACCAAGGGCTGTCTAACATCCACTTTGGGCAGGTGAAAGGCGTGCGTCTTAACGTTAAGGTTCGTGAAAGCCATGAGCAGCTTCTTGAAGCGCTGACTCGTGAGCATTCTGATCTCTTTGAAACCATGCGCTATACCTTCTCTGAAGCGATGGCAAAATTGTTCCAGCGTGTTAATCCGCATATTGATATGGGGCAACGCTCGCCGCAAGTTCTTGGTGAAGAGTTACTCGATTACCGTAACTACTTAGAGCTTAGTGTTGAAGTGAACCGTGGTTCTGATGGCTGGTTACAAGCGGAGTCTGGTGCATTATCAACCGGTGAAGCAATCGGTACTGGTCAATCTATATTATTGATGGTGGTTCAGAGCTGGGAAGAAGAATCAAGACGATTACGCAGCAAAGACATTGTGCCATGTCGCCTACTGTTCTTAGACGAAGCGGCGCGTTTGGATGCGAAGTCCATTGCGACCTTATTCGAGCTATGTGATCGCCAAGGAATGCAGTTGCTCATTGCTGCGCCAGAAAACATCAGTCCAGAGAAAGGCACCACGTATAAGCTTGTACGTAAAGTGTTTAAAGACCACGAGCATGTGCATGTAGTGGGTCTACGAGGTTTTGGTGATGTTCAGCGAACCGAGAAAATTGAAGCTTTAGAAGAGCAGATGTTAGGGTAATATCAAATCGACTAGCAATAACAGGCGTGGCACTTTTGGTGTCACGCCTTTTTTGTTTGTTACAGTTCAGCGCCATAAATATCAAAGGTGAAGTACTTGGCCGCAATCTTATCGTAGGTACCGTTTGCACGGATAGTCGTGATAGCTTGGCTAAACTTATCCGCCAGTTCTTGATCTTTGAGTCGAAGCGCGAGCGCAGTGCCTTCGCCAATATAGGCTTTATCTGTGACGGCGCTCCCTTTAAACTCAAAAGTTGCCCCTTCGGGCTTCTCTAGCAGAGCCAGCGCTAGTTGATCCGAATTACCGAAAGTCGCATCAAGACGACCATTTTGTAGATCTAAGTAAACTTCGTCTTGGCCTGAATATCGTTTTATTTCCGCTACATCTGCATAGTGATCGGTTACATAACGGTCATGAATCGTCCCTTGTTGAACGCCGATGGTCTTTCCAGTCAGCCCTGCTTTATCAATAGAAAATGATGCTTTTTTGGCTGCAACAAAGCGTGCTGGTGTTTGATAGTATTTATCGGTAAACAGGACTTTCTGTTTTCGCTCTTCGGTTATTCTCATTGAAGCCATAATGACATCAGACTTACGCGAAAGTAGGCTTGGAATTAGGGCATCCCAACTTTGCGAGACCCAAGTACAGTTGAGTTTAGCTTCTTGACACAATGCCTCGGCGATGTCGATATCGAAACCGACGGGCGTCCCTTCGTTGTTTTTATAATTGAAAGGCGGGTAGGTAAAATCTGAAGCAAGGCGGATTTCTTTCGCTTGTATGCTGCTGCAAAAGATGGCGGTGATGCAAGCAAGACCGAGTGTAAGTTTTTTCATTGGAACGTCCTTTTATTTAGTATTCACTGTATTGCTTTTGGAGTAATTCGTCAGTGCTTCAATGACCTCAATCATACTTTCTTTGCTACCAATAGTAATTCGGACGCACTGCGATAAAGAGGGTTCATGGGTTTGATTTCTTGCCACAATGCCATTGTCTAGCAGTACAGCAAATAGGTCGGTGTCTGGTGCTATTTTCAATAACACAAAGTTGGTTGCCGAAGCGTAACTATGTTCAATAAAGTCAAATGTCTTTAACATTTCTCGAAACCATTCTCGCGTCTCTATTAGGGAACGAGTTGCTTGGTGCATGGTTTCAAGTCCTTTCTCCGACAAAGCTTCAAGCACGATATTTGCTGAACAATCGGGCATTGGATACGGTGGGACCAGTTTTGTGACATAACTCATGACCTCATCACTTGCCAAGATAAATCCGCACCTAACTGCAGCTAAGCCAAAAGCTTTCGATAGCGTGCGAATAACAACAAGGTGTGGGTACTGTTCAATTAAATCGACAATCGAAGACTGAAGCTCAAATTCTATATAGGCCTCATCAACAACGACCAAAGCTGAGTCTTGGGTTCCTTCAAGTACGGATAGGATGTCGTTTCTTGGAATTAGGTTACCCGTTGGATTATTTGGCGAGCATAGAAAAACAATATTGGCATGCTTCGCTTGAGTAATGATGGCGTCGACATCCAGATTGAAGTCAGCCTGTAACGGTACGTCAAGCGTGTTGATCGCTAATGAGTCGGCGCAAAACTCATACATAGCGTAAGTTGGGGAGCAGATTACAATCTGGTCTTGTCCTGGTTTGCAAAACGTACGGATCAGTAAATCAATTGCTTCATCTGCACCACGTACGGCGAGTGTGGAAGCCTGAGTATTCGCGTAGCGTTGATAGGCGCTAGCAACGTCATGAGGCAAAAAATCCGGGTATCGGTTGTAGTTAGCATCAACTGAACTTGAGTGTAAAGGTTGTTCTAGTTCATTGGCATTTAACCAAATTCGACCACTCCCACCAATTCGTCTTGCAGACTGGTATGGTATTAGTTTTTTTACTGCCTCGGGCACAAGTTTTGCTACAAGTTCTATCAACGTATTTCCCTTTACTTAACTATTCAATCATTATGAGTGACTAAAAAATTGTTAAAGCACTCCAACATGGAATTTTTATTCGCTTATTATTTACTTGCTATTAGTTAAACAAAATATTCTTGAAATAAGAATCGAAATAAAGACATACTAGCCATGATAAAAATTCATAACTAATCTTTGAGCAAACGATGAAAAAAGCCCTTCCAGCTACAAAAACACTGCAGTCCTTTTTGGCAACGGCAGCCCATCTCAATTTCACTCATGCAGCTCATGAAATGAACTTGACTCAAGGTGCAATCAGTCGTCAGATACAGTCCCTTGAAACGTATATTGGAGGGGAGCTTTTTTTTCGCCATGCCAGAGGGTTAACGTTGACACCGAAAGGAGAGCGCCTAGTTCCATTGATTCAAGAGTCCATCCATCATCTACAAGCTTCTTTAGAGCAAGTCTCAGATTCGCCATCAAAGGTACGTTTAAATGCACCAAGCTGTATTACGTCTTGGCTACTGCCACGGTTAATGGCATTTCAACAAGCACATCCTGATATTGATGTGGAGCTTACTTCCACCATAAAACATAGTTATGAACCGAGTTTTGAAACCTTTGATGCGGTTATCGTCTATGGGCGCGCACCCAAGCAAGGGGCGTTCATCAGTCAGTTATTATTTGAAGAGAGGCTGGCACCAATTTGTCGTCCGGATAAAATTAGAGCACAAGACAGAGTTAACGGTGATAGTTATGAGCTCAAGCCAGAGCGGCTGAGTGCTTACACATGGCTTCATGCGAATACACAACAAAGTGACTGGAAATTATGGCTAAATCACATTAAACGAAAGCAGATGCTCAATACGTCCAATCAGCACTTTGCTACCTTGGATCAGGCGATGAATGCGGCATTGCAAGGTTTTGGTATTGCTATTGGTGACATTACACTTGCAGCCCAAGACCTAGAGCTTGCTCGAGTGGTACAAGTTAGTGAAGATGTTGTGTTTTCTGGTAGTGGATACCATTTGATTCAGCCTAAAAATCGCCAGTCTACGTCTTTGTCAATATTGTTGAAATGGCTCAGTGAATAAAGTTCGAACACGTTGCTAAGCGGGATTTTCTAGAAAGCTATTTTGGCTTGTTTATCGTCGTGTTCTGGATGGTCGCACACGGTTCGATCTAATGACCTCATTGGTACTTTGCACAAATAAAAAACGGTGAGTATGAACTCACCGTTGTTGTTAGCTTTGGTTTTTTAGGCCGAGTCTGTTAGGCCTAATTTGTTAGTCGTTATGGTGACCAAACATTTTCGCTGCATACTCAACACGCTCTTCAGGTGTTGGGTATTCAAACGGGTTTGGTGTCCCAAGTGACTCGATATGCTGCAGGCGGGGCAGTAAACCGCATCCGTTAGCAATCTGAATCGCAAGGCCAGGACGAGCATTAAGCTCTAGCACCATCGGACCTTCTTCGCGGTCAAGTACCATGTCAGTACCCATGTAACCCAGCGTTGTCATCTCATAGGCGCTGGAGGCAAGAGTGAGCAAGCGCTTCCAGTGAGGTACCACCAATGTTGCCAGTTCTTTGCCGGTATCAGGATGCAACGTGACAGGTTGGTCATATTGCACCGCACGAACCGCTTTACCTGTTGCGATATCAATGCCCACACCTACCGCACCTTGGTGCAAGTTGGCTTTTCCGTCAGACATCGAGGTAGAGAGTCGCATCATGGCCATAACAGGGTAGCCTTGGAATACAATGATTCGTACATCAGGCACCCCTTCATAGCTGAAGCCATCAAAGCAATCATCAAACTTGATAAGGTTTTCAACGACGGCTACGTCGTTTTTACCACCAAGAGAGAACAAACCGGCAAGGGCATTACTGATATGGCGCTCTACGTCAACTTCGTTAATTGTTGCACCAGATGGCTTAGTATAGACGCCGTCTTTGTGCTCGGTAACAACCAATATGCCTTTACCGCCACTGCCTTGAGCTGGCTTTATAACAAAGCCAGGCCATTCTTTCACCATCTTGTGAATTCGTTTTACTTCAGCCTGGCTGTGAATAACACCGATAAGGGCTGGCGTTGTCGCACCGGCTTTTTCAGCGATAATTTTTGTTTGCAGCTTATCATCAACCAGTGGGTACTTAGAGCGGTCATTATACTTACTAATGTAACTATGATTGCGCTTGTTCATTCCCATGATGCCACGTTCACGTAGCTTGAACGGACTGGTAATCTTATTTAACATAGATTAGTCCTCCGTTAGAGGTTTGAATCGACGCAGTTCTGTTAGGCGGTAACCTGTGTACGTACCAACTAATAGAATAGTGCCTAGTATAACCAGTTGTAGACCGATAAAGTTGAAAGTCAGGTGCTGGATGTATGGGTTAGTCATGGCCAGATAAACCATAACGGCTGTAAGCAATGAACCACCGCCTTGAAGTACGACTTCTTTCGCCCCTTCTTCTTCCCACAAAATAGACATACGTTCGATTGTCCAAGAAAGGATAATCATAGGGAAGAACGTAATCGATAGACCTTCGGTAAGACCAATCTTGAAAGCAACGACTGTGAAGACCGAAATAATTAAGATTACGGTGATGATAACCGCCGATATTCGGGCAACGAGCAGCAAGTTAAGTTTGGATAAGTAGCTTCGGATAACCAAGCCAGTACCGACAATCAGTAAGAAGCCCACAATACCTGTGACCAGTTGTGTTTGTACAAATGCGACCGCAATCAACACTGGCATAAAGGTGCCCGATGTTTTCAAGCCAATGAGTACTCGCAAGAAAACAACAATCAGTGCACCAATCGGAATAAGCATGATGGTCTTAAACATCGCTTGCTCTTCCAGTGGTAGGCTGTGAATTGAGAAGTTAAGTAAATTGTCAGAATCAACCTTACTATCGGTTGCTTCTCGAGCGCTGACTTCCTGAGCAATCATCGTAAAGTGTACTTTACTGTCTTTTCCGCCCACAACATCAAGAAGTGAAACGTTAGACTCATCCCAGACAAGAAGGTTTTTCTTCTTTTCACCTTCAGTGGCTTCCGGTGCAAAAATCTGCCATTTATCACCATCCCAAACTTGAATCATTTGTTGGATGGATTGACGACGACGGCCATCTTCTAGTTCAATGACACCGACAACTTTACTTGGGATCTCAGCGTAAGCGAGTAATTTTGCCGCCGCTTGAGTTTTGTTCATGGTATTGAGAATGAGCGCAGAGTTTTGACTGTCTACGTCATTGAGGGTTTTGATGAGCTCACGGGTAAAGGTGATATTGTCCGATGAGCGACCATTCGCTCGCTCAATAAGTGCGGTTGCCGCAGCTTCTTCTGGGCCATCAAACGTTGGGACAACGATGTCGCCCGTAGGTGGTTCTGAGTTTGCTACGGCTTGGTCATCGACGAGAAATTGAGTTTTGTAATAAATGGTTTGTGGTCCATGAGCTTCACGAATAGACCATTCAGCTCGTCGACCTGCATCGGTATCAACGTAAGAGATGCCATAACCAGGAGAAGAGGCGGACTCACTAATGAGTGTAAAGCCTTCTTGAGTGTATGGTGCTGCTAAGGAAACTTTAGCGGGTTTACCCGTCGCGTTAAACTCTACTCGGGATTCAATATCCCAAACTTGACGAGCTTCGCCTGGCGTCCAAGGTACACCGTAAGTTTCATGCCTAAGGACACTAAGTGCTATACCGATTGCGATCAGTACACCCACTGATAGAAAAAATGGAATACGTGAAGTCATAAACAACCTTATTATTGTAATTTACTTTCCCTGAAGTGTTATTCAAAAGAGATTCATTCGTTAGAAGAAAGTATATATTGCTGACTAACGTCAACTAAAGCAATATCTTTGATGAATTCCCTTCCTAGTAATATAGGGTGGGTCATTTGCGAGCGATCTGCCAGTGTAAATTGCGCTTTTTCATGGATATTTCCAACACGGATCCACAATTCAATCACTGCTCGACGTTCTGCCTTTTCATTCGTAGATTGACGAATTTTAACATAACGAATAACAGGTGCTTCAATCCAACGCTTTTCTTGTTTTTCCGCTTTGTCATCGAGTAGGTGGAATTTTACCCACTGCTTTCCGTCGCGTTCAAAAATTTGAATGTCGGTAGCATTCAGAGAAGAGGTGACAGCACCCGTATCAACGCGAGCATCGAATCGGCGATTTAGGATATCAAGGTCAACTTTTTCGACCGAACCTAGGAGGACCGGCTTTGATGAATTCACAGTGGGGGTTGGGGGAGCTTGTTTTGTAGGCTCAGCCAACTTTTCTACGGCGGAATCTTGGTTGCTTTGCAGTGTCTCAATGCGTTCAGTTAGCGCGATTACTTCAGATTCAAGGCTATCAATGTAGTCGCTTTGATTACTTAGCTGCAAATCCAAATTTGTAAGGCGATTATCAAGGTGTTGTTCGGAAGTCTTAATCGCATTTAAGGTACTTTGGTGAAGTTCTTGGTGATTAACAGTAGAGCAGCCTGCGAGAAGAGTAATGGCGGCAAGCGGTACCAAGCGTTTGTACATCTTAAATCCTAAACAGTAAGTGGTAAAGTAAGGTGAGTTGAGGCGGATTTTAACGCATCGTATAGGGAGTGCGATACTCCCTATTGTCAGAGCTACGTCAGACTTATAAGTCTTTGGTAAATATCATAAGAAATGACAACCTAAGTGAATTTAATTACTCGGATTGTTGGCGACGAGGACGGCTCTACGTGGTGCAGGGTAACCTTCAATAGTCTTCGTTGGATCGTTAGGATCCAGATAATCAGGTAACGAGTTGTGCGTCATCCAATCGGTAGTACGCTGTTCACCCACGGACGTCACGTTTTCATCCACGATACGAACATTTTCAAAGCCCACTTTCTCTAGCCATACTTTTAGTGCTAGCGCAGATGGGAAGAAGTACACGTTACGCATCTGTGCATAGCGGTCAAAGGGCACGAGTACCGCATTCTCATCGCCATCAATTACGAGCGTCTCGAGGATGAGTTCGCCACCCGGAACCAATTGATTCTTTAGTTGAATTAGGTGATCAAGCGGAGAGCGTCGATGATAAAGCACGCCCATGCTAAATACGGTATCAAAGGCTTCAAGTTCAGGCAGTTGTTCAATCCCGAGTGGTAACAAGTGCGCTCTTTGATCGTCGCCCATTAGCTTGCGGATTGCTTCAAATTGGACCAGAAAGAGGTGCGATGGGTCGATACCGACACAAAGGCGTGCCCCTTCGCCCAGCATGCGCCACATATGATAGCCATTACCACAGCCAACATCTAAGACAGAGCGATCTTTTAGTGGTGTGATGTGAGGTAAGACTCGATCCCATTTCCAATCTGAGCGCCACTCAGTGTCAATGTGAATATCATGGACGGTGTAAGGGCCTTTACGCCAAGGGTGAAAGGTGCGAAGCAAACTTTCGAGCTTCTTCATTTCGCCTATTGGCAGTGCCTCTGCATTGGAAAGTGTGACGCTGGTTTTTAGATCGATGTTGTCTGGCGTGCCCGCTTGAATTTTAGCCAGTGCTCGTAGCCAACGATCAAAGTCGCCATGCTGTGCATTTTGCCAGTCCGTCAATTGTTGTGGAAGTACCGTTAGCCATGGTTGTAAACGCGTGTCTTGGGCAATGAGTTGATAAAAATTTGCAAAGTTAAACATGGGACTCTCGATATATTGACTTATTTAATGGCGAACATAGAACCAAAATTGAAACACTGGAACCAGACTTCAGAGCTACTAAAACCAATGTCATTAAAGCGTTGTTTATGCGTGGCGATGGAATCTGGGCGCATCACGTTTTCAATCGCGCTTCGCTTTTGACTGATTTCGAGTTCGCTATAACCGTTCGCTCGTTTGAAATCATGGTGAAGATCGATCAATAACTCATGTGCGGTGTCATCTTCAAAGATGTACTTTTCCGATAAAATTAAAATGCCACCAGGGCGCAAGCCAGCATAGATCTTTTCTAGCAGGATCTGTCTGTCTTCTGGCGACAAAAACTGCAAAGTAAAGTTGAGCACCACCACCGAAGCGTTTTTAATTTCGATGTTGCGGATATCGGCTTCGATAACATCGACAGGGGTATCGGAGCGATAGGCGTTAATATGCAACTTACAGCGTTCAACCATGGCTGACGAGTTGTCGACAGCAATAATTTTGCAGCCTTCTTGTTGAATATGACGACGCATAGAAAGCGTTGCAGCGCCAAGAGAGCAACCGAGGTCGTAGACAACAGAATGAGGTTTAGCGAAACGCTCCGCCAACATACCGATAGCGGAAATGATATTGCTATAGCCCGGTACTGAACGCTGAATCATGTCTGGGAAGACTTCTGCCACCCTTTCATCAAACGTAAAGTCGCCAATTTTCGCGATGGGGGCAGAGAACATCGTATCTTTGTTTTCCATGTCGTCTCTCTCATTCTGTAGACGTAATAAAAAGGCGCGCATTTTACGCTATTCAGGTTTGCTTGTCATTATGTGAAGCGATTCTTTACATACTGTCGTCACAAGCGATAGCAGTCTGTTGCCGTCAACGATAAAAGGCACACCTGTGAAGGTTTAAAACATCGTAATCTGCTGTTCATCCGCTTTGGGTGGAAAGGATGGTAAAGCAGGTAAGGATATCGGCTGATTGACGGCATCGACTTGCCTTATATGCTGTTGTAACTGAGCATACAATTGGACCGCCAGCTCTGGTGCGTACTGATTATCAGGCGTATGAATCATTAAATAAGGTTGTTTGCCTTGGGCAATCCATTCTGGCAATTTGTTCAGCCAAGGTCTGAAAAATTCATTGTTGGCTTCAAGTTCTGGATGACCAATAAAGCGGATCATCGGGTGCTGCCCTGTAGAAATGGCATGAACGGGTACTTTAGGCTTATTACTGTGAGCCTCTATTACCGCTGGTGAATCGGGTTTAGCCGCAAATACCGGGCGGCTGTCCATGATGATTCGATCAATACCATGCTCCAGTAGCCACTGGTTAAGTGCTTTCTCATGCGGACCTTTTTGAAAAAAGGCAGGGTGGCGTACCTCCACACCTAACGGCATATCTTTAGGGAAATACTGGCAAAATGATTGCAGAGCGGGGAGATCGTTAGGGCCAAAGCGGCGTGGAAGCTGAATGGTCAGCATCCCCAGTTTTTCCCTGAGCGGTGACATTGTAGCTAAAAAGCTATGGAGCGGCGTTTGGCAATGCTTGAGTTGTTGCTCGTGGGTAATGGATTTCGGCAATTTGAACGTAAAGCGAAAGTGCTCGGGTGTTGCTTTATCCCAATTATTAACCGTGTTGTCGCTTGGTGTGGCATAGAATGTCGTGTTGCCTTCTACGGTATGGAATACTGACGCATAGCGCTCAAGGCGTTGGCTCGATTTGGTGCCAGAACCATAAAACGAATGAAGCCAATCATTATGTGACCACATTGTGAGGCCTAACCGTAAACTTAGCTCACTCATATTACCTTCTACTGCGCTTTTGTTGATATTTTGTCCGTTTAACTAATCAGAGTAAGTCTGACGGCAATTAAACACAATAAAACTGTCAAATTAGGTCGATTTTAGACGATTTTCCGAGTATAAATGAACCTTTAATTTTGTATGTGGGTATCGTGGTTGTTTCCATCACCGCTTCTCGTACAATTTGATTTTAATTAATAATTGGAAATTGGGAAATTCATTATGCGTAGCCATTACTGTGGTCACCTGAACAAGTCCCTTGCAGGACAAACTGTAGATTTGTGCGGCTGGGTTAATCGTCGCCGTGATTTAGGCGGTCTTATCTTTATTGATATGCGAGATCGTGAAGGTATCGTTCAGGTAGTTGTCGATCCAGATATGGCGGATGTGTTCGAATTGGCCAGCCAACTTCGTAACGAATTCTGCATCAAGCTTACGGGCGAAGTTCGCGTTCGTCCAGACAGCCAAGTGAATAAAGACATGGCAACGGGTGAAGTTGAAATTTTGGCGTCTGGCCTAGAGATCATCAACCGTTCTGACGTGCTACCTCTTGATTTCAACCAAACGAATACTGAAGAACAGCGTCTTAAGTACCGTTATATCGATCTTCGTCGCCCAGAGATGAGTGACCGTATTAAGTTACGTGCTAAGGCATCAAGTTTTGTTCGTCGCTTCCTAGATGAAAATGGTTTCCTTGATATCGAAACACCCGTACTGACCAAAGCGACGCCAGAAGGCGCACGTGATTACCTAGTACCAAGCCGTGTTCACAAAGGATCATTTTACGCGCTGCCTCAATCACCACAGTTGTTCAAACAGCTGCTAATGATGTCTGGTTTTGACCGTTACTACCAAATCGTTAAGTGCTTCCGTGATGAAGATTTGCGTGCTGACCGTCAACCTGAATTTACTCAAATCGATATCGAAACTTCATTCATGTCGGCTGAGCAAGTTCGCGAGACAACAGAAAAAATGGTTCGCGACATGTGGCAAGAGCTGCTAAACGTTGACCTAGGCGATTTCCCTATCATGCCATTCTCTGAAGCGATTCGTCGTTTTGGCTCAGATAAGCCTGATCTACGTAACCCGCTTGAGCTTGTTGATATTGCAGACCTAGTAAAAGACGTTGAATTTAAAGTCTTCTCTGGTCCAGCCAATGACGAAAAAGGCCGTGTTGCGGTTATCCGTGTACCAGGTGGCGCATCACTAACTCGTAAGCTAATTGATGGTTACGGTGAGTTTGTTGGCATCTACGGCGCGAAAGGTCTAGCTTGGATGAAAGTGAACGATCGTGCTGCAGGCGCAGAAGGTGTTCAATCACCAGTGGCTAAATTCCTAAGCGAAGATGTAATCAACGGTATTCTAGAGCGCACAGGCGCAGAGTCTGGTGACATCATCTTATTTGGCGCAGACAAAGCAAACATTGTGGCAGAAGCAATGGGTGCACTACGTCTTAAGCTGGGTAAAGATCTAGAGCTAACCGACAACGCCGCATGGAAACCACTTTGGGTTATCGATTTCCCAATGTTTGAAGAAGATGATGAAGGTAACCTGCACGCGATGCACCACCCATTCACATCACCTCTAGGGATGACTGCGGAAGAGCTAAAAGCAAACCCAGCAGCGGCAACCTCAAATGCCTACGACATGGTTATCAACGGCTACGAAGTGGGTGGCGGTTCTGTCCGTATTCACAATGCAGACATGCAGTCAGCGGTATTTGGTATCCTAGGCATTGATGACGTTGAGCAACGTGAGAAATTTGGTTTCTTACTTGACGCTCTGAAGTACGGTACACCACCGCATGCAGGTCTTGCATTCGGTCTAGACCGTCTAGTGATGTTACTATGTGGAACAGAAAACATCCGTGATGTGATTGCTTTCCCTAAAACAACCGCAGCGGCGTGTCTATTAACAGACGCACCTAGCCTTGCTAACCCAGCATCGCTAGATGAACTTGCGATTGCGGTTAAAGCAGCAAAGAAAGACGCAGAATAGAAAAGTGCTAGTCACGCTGGAGAATACATACGACAGCGTGACACACTTTTGATGAACGTGAATAATAAATCCCGCTAAGGCGGGATTTTTTTTATCTAATTTAGGTATAGTAAAACGATTAGGTATAGTGAAACGACCAGGTTTAGTGAAACGGCTTGGTATCGCTAAACGGTTAGGTAGAGTGAAAGAATTAACGATAGGAAAAGACTTGGGTATAGAGAAGTATAGCCAAGGGTGTACGACGCTTTTCGCGTTTAGGCTATTGAATAGAAACCAAATAAATAGAACTCAAAGGATTCCTCATGGCAGGTCATAGTAAATGGGCAAATATACGTCATCGTAAAGCGGCGCAAGATTCTAAGCGTGGCAAAATTTTCACCAAGTTGATCCGAGAAATCGTCGTTGCGGCGAAAGAAGGGGGAGCTGAGCCTGAAAATAACCCTCGCTTAAGAGCGGCAATTGACAAAGCGTTGTCTAATAACATGACGCGAGATACGGTAAACCGAGCCGTGAGCCGAGGAGCGGGCGGGGAAGGTGATGAAAACATGGAAACCGTCATCTATGAAGGCTATGGCCCTGCGGGAACCGCGGTGATGGTGGAATGTATGACTGATAATCGTAACCGAACAGTTTCTGGTGTCCGACATGCATTTTCAAAATCCGGGGGGAATTTGGGAACGGATGGCAGTGTCAGCTATTTGTTTGAGAAAAAAGGTGTGATTTCCTACTCCTCAGGACTGGATGAAGATGAAGTGATGGAAGTGGCACTTGAAAGTGGTGCAGATGATATTGAAACTCACGATGATGGCGCGATTGATGTCTACACCACGCCAGCGGAGTTTGGTCAGGTTAAAGATGCGCTAGACTCAGCAGGCTTAACTTCTGTGAATGCCGAAGTGACGCTGGTTCCGTCAACAAAAGCGGAACTAGATATTGATTCAGCGCCTAAATTGTTGCGTTTGATCGACGTATTAGAAGATCTTGACGATGTGCAAGAAGTGTATCACAACGGTGATATTTCAGATGAAGTAGCGGCAGCATTGTAATTTATGTCAATTATTCTTGGTATCGACCCAGGTTCACGTATTACGGGTTATGGAGTGATTCGGCAGCAAGGCCGACACTTGTATTATCTTGGCAGTGGTTGTATTCGAATGTCCGAAAAAGAGCTGCCCGGACGTTTAAAGCAAATTTATGCCGGAGTAAGTGAAATTATTACTCAGTTCCAACCCGATGTTTTTGCCATTGAACAGGTCTTTATGTCAAAGAATGCCGATTCAGCGCTTAAACTGGGGCAGGCAAGAGGCAGCGCAATAGTGGCAGCCGTTAATCACGATTTACCGGTTCACGAATACGCGGCTCGACTCATTAAGCAAGCGGTGACGGGATCTGGTGGTGCAGACAAGGTTCAAGTCCAGCACATGGTAATGAGCATGTTAAAATTAGCAGCCAAGCCACAAGCCGATGCCGCGGATGCGTTGGGTGTGGCCATTTGTCATGCCAACACCAACAAAACACTGATTGCCTTAGCGGGCAAAGCCACGGGAGCAAAACGAGGACGTTATCGCTAACCAAGGCATGATCGTTTGCGGCAGTAATCACGTCAGTGATAGTGACAAGTTTAACGATAGCTAGTCCACAGTTTCGCTGCAAATCAGAAAAAGCCATTGTTAAATTATTGTTAACTTCTATAATTGGTCCGATGAGTCAAGTCAAAGGACCAAATAACAATGAAAAACAACGTCATATGGCATTATTTTATTTTAGATTCTGAGCGCTTACCGCATATTCAACTTAGAAAAGCAGAGATTACCGCGGTGTTTGCCATCGTTGCACTGATTGTTGGCTTGTATAGCGCGATTAAATGGCATGGCAATGGTCATGCCGCATTGTTTGCCACCTCTGTTGTATTGATTCTTCTTGAGTGTGTGTCGTTAGCGTTACTTCGCTGGACGCACGGTATCACCATCGCGTTGAACATTGGCTTTCTCGGTATGACCGGCCATGCACTTAACATCATTTATCAAAGTGGTGGCATTGTTGACTCTACCCAAGCATTTTGGGCACCGTTGCTGATTGTTGCCTTTTACTTATCGGCATCGCGCATCATGGCATTGACGTGGAGCGTCGGGATTGTCCTTATCGCCGGTACGTTTACCTACCTTCACACCAGTGGTTATGCTTTCCCGCAAATACAGCTGTCTGCTAATAAGCAGAATATAGAAATCTGGTCTGGGATGATTTTACCCTTGTTGGTGATTTGTTTTGCTCAGAGCTTTACCTCCAAACAGAAAGAAAGCGCGATTGCGCGCGCAGAGAGAGCTCTACAAAACAGCGAGCGACAAGGAGAAAAAGCCACCCAAGGGCAAGCAAAGCTAGATGCGACTTTTGTCGTCGTTAATGAAAGTGTCGAGGAACTTGATGGGGTGATTCATCATGTCAACACCCAATCGTCGCAACTTAAAGACAATGTACAATCGCTTGGGCTAAATAGTGCCTCGCAAGCTAGCGCAGCAGAGGAAATGAGCCAACAGTTAGAACAGCTCTCAGCCTTTACGCAGGACTCTGTCGTGTTCATGTCACAAGTGATGCAACAAACTGAGGCGATAAAAGCGCAAGCGGAAAGCAGCAGTGAAATGCTTAATGCTTCAACGCAAGCAATCACTAATATCGATAATAGTAACCAAAAAGTGGTCTCAGTGATGGAGCTGATCACTACCGTGGCGGATCAAACCAATCTACTCGCGCTCAATGCGGCTATTGAGGCGGCGAGAGCGGGGGAGCATGGTCGCGGATTTGCGGTGGTTGCCGAGCAAGTTAGGGAGCTGTCTTCAAAAACAAGCAACTCGGTAGAAGAAATCCGCGCCTTGATTGGTGATAGCCAGCGTGAAATTAATTCCGGTCAACAAACGATCCAAACGACAGTGACGGAGCTGAGTCAAATGATTCAGCAGGTACAAGTAGTCTCAACGGAAATCAGTGATTTGAGTCAGCTAGTCAGTCAGCAGAATCAGGCCATCGGCGAATTGGATCAAGCGAGCAGTGACGTCGCTCACTCAGTGGCAGACAGTAAGTCGGTTGCGGATGATATTCAAATTATCACAGAGCAGCTAAATCAGCAGATCAACGAAGGTACAGAATTGTCGGAGCGTTTGCGTACAGTGCTTGCTTAAGCACCAGCTGAGCGCGGTGAATTGCTCATTTACTCGTCTCTAAAATAACTGGATACCCATCCAGTTATTCTATATCCTAAGTCCTATTACAAATAGCATGAGAAATTAAACTGTGATAGGACGATTACGCGGAATTCTAGTAGAAAAGCAGCCACCTGAGCTCTTGATTGAGGCTGGGGGCGTGGGCTATGAAATTCAAATGCCAATGAGCTGTTTTTATGAGTTACCAGAAGTCGGCGAAGAAGCCATCATTTATACACACTTTGTGGTTCGTGAGGATGCTCAGTTGTTATACGGTTTTAATTCTGTCAGTGAAAGAGCCCTATTTAGAGAAGTGATTAAAGCGAATGGCGTAGGCCCTAAGCTAGGTTTAGGTATTCTTTCTGGCATGTCAGCGAGTCAGTTTGTTTCTTGTGTTGAACGTGAAGATATTTCTACGTTAGTGAAACTTCCAGGGGTTGGTAAAAAGACTGCAGAACGCTTGGTCGTTGAAATGAAAGACCGCCTGAAAGGGTGGGGCGCAGGGGATCTCTTTACGCCTGCAACAGATGCAGCGCCAATTGACGGTGCGTCGTCGTTACGTTCTGCAAACAGTGCAGAAGATGAAGCGGTAGGTGCTTTACTTGCGCTGGGCTACAAATCTGCGCAAGCGACAAAAGTTGTCTCGCAAGTGGCAAAACCTGGAATGAGTAGTGAAGCGCTTATTCGTGATGCATTGCGTTCAATGGTGTAAGCTTAAAAGCGATTCAATAGAGATAAAAATATGATTGAAGCTGACCGCCTCATCGCCCCAGAAAATCCCGTTTTTAAAGACGAGGATGTCATCGATAGGGCAATTCGACCAAAAAAGTTAGCTGACTACGAAGGTCAGCAGCATGTTAGTGACCAAATGGAGATCTTCATTAAGGCGGCGCAGCTGCGAAATGAGCCACTTGATCACTTACTGATCTTTGGTCCTCCAGGTTTGGGTAAAACCACGCTCGCCAACATTGTTGCCAATGAGATGGAAGTGAGTATCCGCACAACGTCGGGTCCTGTGTTAGAAAAAGCCGGAGACTTGGCGGCATTATTGACCAACCTTGAAGAAAATGACGTGTTGTTTATCGATGAAATCCATCGATTGAGCCCAATGGTTGAAGAGATCTTGTACCCAGCGATGGAAGACTATCAACTGGATATCATGATTGGCGAAGGGCCTGCGGCGCGCTCGATTAAGATTGACCTCCCACCTTTTACTCTTATTGGCGCGACGACACGAGCGGGTTCTCTGACATCACCGTTACGAGACCGTTTTGGTATTGTGCAACGTCTCGAGTATTACAAAATTGCAGACTTGCAGCGTATCGTGCAAAGAAGTGCCGCTTGTCTTAACCTGTCGATGGAACCGGAAGGGGCGTTAGAAATAGCGCGTCGCGCACGTGGTACGCCGCGTATCGCAAACCGGTTGCTTCGCCGAGTTCGAGATTATGCAGAAGTTAAAGGTGACGGGCATATTTGTTCTGATATTGCCGATAAAGCGCTCAACATGCTCGATGTCGATCACCAAGGCTTCGACTATATGGACCGTAAGTTACTGCTTGCTATTATGGAGAAGTTCTCTGGGGGGCCAGTCGGTTTAGACAACCTCGCTGCGGCAATTGGTGAAGAAAAAGATACGATCGAAGATGTCATTGAGCCATATCTAATACAGCAAGGCTACTTGCAACGTACTCCACGTGGCAGAATTGCCTCAGATCGAGCCTATTTGCACTTTGGCGTCGATAAATCGTAACGGTTCTGAAGAAGAATACTCGATACCAACAAAATTATTTTCAGCTTTTGTTACTACCTATTAGCATGCAGTTCGTGTAGTACTGCATGCTAAAGTCACCCTATCCGTTTGCCCTCAATTATCACTATAAGCTATCTGTTTGGCCGTAACCCCTTACCACTAAAGGGTTGCTTCTGATTATGAGCGGATTTTTCTGCTCCCCAATCTCGTTACAAATGCCTACCTAAATTGATCTGTGTCATGGTGATTAAAGATCGTACAATCAACTCTTTGTCTTTATTGATGTAAATCAAAGCGCTTTAGTAAATAAACCTTTTGAAACTGATGTAATTTAGCAGTAATATTAGCACAAGCTATATTAGCGCAAGCTTAACAAATAACTAACCATTAAGGTACATATTCGCAACAAGGATGGTGCTAAGTGTCAACAAGTTTAATGTGAATTAAACAGTCGTCCTTGTCGCATAATATAAAACGTGTCTTTCAGCCGACACAAAAGGAGTTACCATGATAGATGTAGTGGAGCTGTCGCGATTGCAATTTGCACTCACGGCGATGTATCACTTCTTATTCGTTCCATTGACACTCGGTATGGCGTTTCTTCTCGCTATAATGGAGTCTCTTTATGTAATGACCGACAAGCAAATCTACAAGGACATGACCAAGTTCTGGGGTAAGCTATTCGGAATCAACTTTGCACTTGGTGTTGCCACCGGTCTAACCATGGAGTTCCAGTTTGGAACCAACTGGTCTTACTATTCTCACTATGTCGGGGATATCTTCGGTGCCCCCCTCGCTATAGAAGCACTCGTTGCCTTTTTCCTAGAGTCCACTTTTGTCGGTCTTTTCTTCTTTGGCTGGGATAGGCTATCTAAACGTCAGCACTTAGCGGTAACTTGGCTTGTTGCGTTGGGTTCAAACTTTTCAGCATTGTGGATTTTGGTCGCTAACGGCTGGATGCAACACCCTGTTGGAGCAGAATTTAACTTCGAAACCATGCGTATGGAAATGGTGAGCTTCGCAGAAGTAGTTCTTAACCCAGTAGCGCAAGTGAAGTTTGTTCATACCGTCGCATCGGGCTATACCGCAGGCGCAATGTTTGTGCTTGGTATTAGCTCATACTACATGCTAAAAGGGCGTGACATGGCGTTTGCGCGTCGCTCTTTTGCCATCGCTGCTTCTTTTGGTATGGCTTCAATCATGTCTGTAATCGTACTGGGTGATGAATCTGGCTACGAGCTTGGTGACGTTCAAAAAGTGAAATTGGCTGCAATTGAAGCAGAATGGCACACGGAACCTGCCCCAGCAGCATTTACGCTCTTTGGTTTCCCTAACCAAGAAGAAATGCACACTGACTTTGCCATCAAAATTCCTTACGTGATGGGCATCATTGCTACCCGTTCAATCGACACGGAAGTAACAGGCTTACATGACCTACGTGAAGAGCACGTTGATCGTATTCGTACGGGTATGTACGCTTATGACCTACTGGAAAAACTTCGCGCCGGTGATCGCTCTGACGAAAACCTAGCCGCGTTTGATGAAGTGAAACAAGATCTGGGTTACGGCTTATTGCTTAAGCGCTATACCGACAATGTTGTTGATGCAACGGAAGATCAAATTCAAGCGGCAGCCGATGACTCTATCCCGACGGTTTGGCCACTATTCTGGTCGTTCCGTATCATGGTAGCGTGTGGCTTTATCATGCTATTCATCTTCGGCGCAGCGTTTGTTCAAACTTGCCGTCAAAAAATCAATCAGAAACCTTGGCTTCTTAAAGCGGCGCTATTTGGTATGCCACTGCCTTGGATCGCAATTGAAGCGGGTTGGTTTGTTGCTGAATACGGTCGTCAGCCATGGGCTGTTGGTGAAATACTGCCAACGCATGTTGCCGCTTCAGCACTGACCATGAGTCAGCTATGGACATCATTGTTCGCCATTATCGCGCTCTACACCGTGTTCTTAATTGCCGAAGTTTATCTAATGGTGAAGTTCGCTCGTAAAGGACCAAGTAGCTTAAAGACGGGTCGTTATCACTTCGAACAGAATGAAAATTCGGTTGAAGATAAAGTTAACCGTCAAGTAGAAGCGTAAGCAGGGAGAAAAAGAATGTTTGATTACGAAATCTTACGATTTATCTGGTGGGTATTAATTGGCGTGCTATTTGCTGGTTTTGCGATTACCGATGGTTTCGACATGGGTGTTGGTGCGCTAGTACCTGTGATCGGTAAAACGGATACACAGCGTCGTGTCATGATTAACTCCATTGCACCACACTGGGATGGTAACCAAGTTTGGTTAATTACCGCTGGTGGTGCACTGTTTGCGGCTTGGCCTCTTGTTTACGCCACGTCATTCTCAGGGTTCTACTTGGCAATGGTTCTAACGCTAGCGGCGTTATGGTTGCGCCCACTGGGCCTTGATTACCGCTCAAAAATTGAAGACCCACGCTGGCGTAACACTTGGGACATCGCGATCTCAATCAGTGGTTTCGTTCCACCGCTTATCTTCGGTGTGGCATTTGGTAACTTGCTGCAAGGGGTTCCGTTCCAACTTAATGACTTCATGATGTCTACTTATCATGGTTCGTTCTTTGGATTGCTTAACCCATTTGCGCTGCTTTGCGGACTGGTCAGTGTGTTTATGATCATTTTGCAAGGCTCGACATGGCTGCAAATGAAAACGACAGATGAAGTTCACATGAGAGCGCGTAATGTTGCTCAAATGATGGGTCTACTGGTTGTGGCCGCATTTGTTGCAGCAGGCTTCTGGATTCAAAGCATTGAAGGCTACGTCATTGTTAGTGCCATCGACACAGCCGCCGCGTCTAATCCTCTTAACAAAGAAGTGATTCGTGAAGCGGGTGCTTGGATGAACAACTTTGAAGCTTATCCTCTGCTTTGGATTGCTCCAGCATTGGGTGTTGTGATGCCACTGCTTGCTGTGCTTGCATCGCGTTTCGAAAAATGTGCATTGGCGTTTGTATCATCGAGCTTAGCGAACGGCGGTATCATCTTTACTGCTGGTTTTGCCATGTTCCCATTTGTTATGCCAAGCAGCCTAAACCCAAATCAAAGCCTGACAATGTGGGATTCAACATCAAGTGAATTGACGTTGAACCTGATGACAGGTGTTGCGTTTGTTATGGTGCCAGTGATTCTTAGCTATACAGCTTGGACTTACTACAAAATGTTTGGTCGTCTTGATGACAAGTTCATCGAAGAAAACAAAAACTCACTTTACTAAGGAGCACATAGAATGTGGTATTTTGCTTGGATTTTAGGTGTTCTTTTAGCGTGTGCTTTTGGCATCATCAACGCCTTGTGGTTAGAACACAGTGAAATGATGGATAAAGACAGTGAGTAGTCTCAACGAGCAGTTTACGAATGCACATAAGTGGCTAGATAAGACCTGGTTAAAGGCCATAGCATTGCTTATGGGTTTTGGGCATGTTGGGCTATTTATGTGGCGCCCAGACGCCTACGCTGAACAAATTGGTGGCTTCACGCCATTCCTTGGACTGGCTTTTGTCCTGTCCTTGTGTTCGAGTATGGTTTACGGGGTAGGGTTTAAGCCAAGACTTTGGGTTTGGCAAATTCTATTTAGCCCATACATCTCGTTAACTGTACTGAGTTACTTAACGGTAATGTACGTCTTCTAAAAATATAGCCCGAGCGATAGCTCGGGCTTTTTTATAAATGAACGCTTACTTCAATCGATAACGGTATGCTTCGCCATGAGAGACTTTCGAATGGCTGGGTTTTATGTTGTAAACGTAAGTGAAACGGCAAATCTACTCACAACTTCTTCAGTTAAGTGTAAATTTTCGTACTTTATTCAAAAATTATTGTCAGCAGTAATAACAATCCTATCTTCTTACGTTATATTAAGGGACTTACGCTATGTTAGGGCGTTGTTGTTTCTAGGAAATTATTAGTTTGATTGACTTACCTTCTTATTTTGAGTTCCCTGTCACCGTGTATTATGAAGATACCGATGCTGGGGGCGTGGTTTACCATTCCAATTACCTTAAGTTTTTTGAGCGAGCTCGGACTGAGTTACTTCGCAGTGTTGGAGTTAGCCAGAATCTGCTGTTAGCAGAACATACCGGCTTTGTTGTCCGTCATATGGACATTGACTTTGTGCAAGGGGCTCGATTGGATGCTCACCTAACGGTAAAAACCGCCGTTTCAGAATTTAAGCGTGCTTCATTAACCTTTCAACAAGAAATAGTCGACGCGGAAGGTGTGACATTCGCCAAAGCACTGGTTAAAGTGGCATGTATTGATAATGTGAAAATGAAGCCGAAGGGCATACCTTCGTCAATCTTATTGGAGTTAAAACGTGAACGCTGAAATTTCGTTTTTGGACCTTTTTCTACAAGCGAGTTTGCTTGTTAAGCTCGTCATGCTGATTTTGCTTGGCATGTCAGTGGTATCATGGGCAATGATCATCAAGCGCAGTAAAGTGTTGACTCAAGCAACCAAAGACTCGGATGCCTTTGAAGATCGTTTCTGGTCTGGCGCCGATCTGTCAGTGATCTACCAAGATGTGAAGAAGCGTAAAGATGAACTCTCAGGTACTGAAGAGATTTTCTATAGTGGCTTTACTGAATTCTTACGTCTACGTAAATCGAATGCCGATTCCCCTGCGTTTATCATGGAAGGGACAGGACGTTCAATGCGCGTTGCCGTTGCTCGTGAAGTGGATGATCTCGAAGTGAACCTACCATTCTTAGCAACGGTGGGCTCTATTAGTCCTTATATCGGCTTGT
Source organism: Vibrio methylphosphonaticus (assembly GCF_023634655.1). Taxonomy (GTDB): domain Bacteria; phylum Pseudomonadota; class Gammaproteobacteria; order Enterobacterales; family Vibrionaceae; genus Vibrio; species Vibrio methylphosphonaticus. The sequence continues at coordinate 305,454 of NZ_JAMKMS010000005.1, forward strand.
TTGGTACGGTATGGGGTATCATGCATGCCTTTATTGCGCTAGGTGAAGTGAAGCAAGCGACGCTCGCAATGGTCGCACCGGGTATTGCAGAAGCCTTGATTGCCACCGCGATGGGCCTATTTGCCGCGATTCCTGCGGTAATGGCGTATAACCGACTAAGCACTAAAGTGGGTAAGTTAGAACATAACTACGCCACATTCTCTGAAGAGTTTCACTCTATCCTGCACCGCCAAGCAATGGCCGGTAAGGAACAGTAATGGCAGGCTATCAACCTAAAAAAAGAAAACTGACCGCAGAGATAAACGTGGTGCCATACATCGATGTGATGTTGGTATTACTGATTATCTTTATGGTGACGTCACCTTTTGTCACGCAAGGGGTTGATGTTGAGCTACCGAAAACGTCGACCGCGAAGCCTGCTTCTGATTTGGCTGGAGACACTGAATCCAGTTTTATTATTGTTGAAGTCGATCGCGATGGGAATTTTGGACTGAGTGTGAACAACGAAGACGTTCAACGAGGGTTAAGCCTTCAAGACATTATTGTCCGAGTACGTGCCGAGCTTTCCATTAACCCTAACTCACCTGTAGCCGTGGGCGGTGATGCCGCCACACCCTATGCAGAAGTGGTTTTATTATTAGATGAATTGAGTCAGGCAGGGATACCAAAAGTTGGCCTACTGACCGATATCAGGGAATAGTCATCGCAGCAGTATGAAGAAGAATAATAAAAAGCAAGCCGCGCGCTACGGAAAGCCAATCACCATTTCTCTATTGGCGCACGTGGTATTGATTGTGGCTTTGCTCTGGGGCACGGATTTCACCATGAAAGAGGCTGAACCAACGAGTATGGTTCAGGCTGTTGTCATTGATCCTGCTCGCGTTCGTCAACAAGCGCAGGAAATTAGAAAACAGCGTGAAACCGCGGCGAAAAAAGAGCAAGACCGATTGGATAAACTGCGCCGAGAAAGTGAGCAACTAGAACGTAACCGCAAAGCAGAAGAAGAACGTATTCGTAAGCTTAAAGTGCAGCAAGCTAAAGAGGCTCAAGCGACACGAGAAGCAGAAAAACGTGCGAAACGAGAAAAAGAACGCGCGGCAAAAGCAGAGTCGGAACGCAAAACACAAGAAGCTGCAGTGCGTAAAGCCGAACAAGAGCGCTTAGCGAAAGAAGCGGCAATTGTAAAAGCTGAGCAAGAGCGTGTTGAGCGTGAAAAAGCGGCGAAGGCGGCACAAGAAAAAGCCCGTCTAGAAAAAGAAGCCGCTGAAAAGGCAGAGCGTCAGCGCATAGAGAAAGAACAAGCAGCGAAAGCGGCAGCAGAAAAAGCCCGCAAAGAGCAAGAGCGTTTGAAGCAGCTTGAGCGAGAAAGACAAGAGCAAGAAGCGGCGATGAACGATATCTTTGCTGGGTTGGAAAGTGAGTCGGAGCAAAATACCTCGGCTCGTTCTAACCACGTGACATCTGAACTTCAGAGGATGGGCGCGATCTATACCCAGCTGATTCAACAAAAACTGTTGCTAGAGGACAGTTTTCGGGGAAAGCAATGTCGAGTTAATTTACGGTTAATTCCAGCTGGCAATGGCGCGATTGCTGGTGAGGTAAAAGTACTCGATGGTGATAGCCGGTTGTGCGCAGCAACGAGACGAGCCATTACACAGGTGGGGACTTTCCCGCTGACAAAAGAAGCTGACGTAAACGCGAAATTAAAGAACATTAATTTGACTGTAGTTCCAGAGTAAAAGGAAGAGCTTGTGATTAAGCGAATATTAATAGGAATGGCATTACTGTTTAGCGTTACTACGCAAACCGCGAATGCTGCTTTAGAACTGGTCATTACTGACGGTATTGACTCAGCCCGCCCAATTGCCATTGTGCCATTTAAGTGGACTGGTGAGGAAAAACTGCCACAAGACGTTTCTGCGGTCATATCTTCAGACTTGCAGCGTAGTGGTAAATTTAGCCCGGTCGCTACCAGCAAAATGCCGCAAACGCCGTATGATGCAGCGGATATCGATTTTGAATCGTGGACACCCATTGGTGTGGATTCATTGCTGACGGGCACCATCACTAAAAAAGCCGATGGTAACTATGAAATTAGCTATCAGCTGGTGGATGTGGTTCGTGGCCAGTTAACGGGTGGTCAATCAAAAGCACTCAGCGATGATGGCCAATTGGTATTGTCTAACGACCATGTACTTTTTAAGAAAAAAGCCACGGTTCCCGCTAATCGCATGCGCGAGTATGCGCACCGAATCGCTGATTTGGTGTATGAAGAGCTGACTGGTGAACGCGGTGCATTCTTAACTCGTATCGCCTATGTGGTCGTGAATGACAAAGATCAGTATCCGTACCAAATGCGCATTGCCGACTATGATGGCTACAACGAAAAGCTTGTGCTTCGTTCAAAGCAGCCACTTATGTCTCCTGCGTGGTCACCAGATGGAAAGCGCCTCGCTTACGTGAGCTTCCAAAATGGCCAAGCGGAAATCTTCATCATGAATATCTACACAGGTAAACGTGAAAAGATTACGTCATTCCCTCGTCATAATGGTGCGCCAAGATTCTCCCCAGATGGAAAGTCTCTTGCAATCACCCTGTCAAAGACTGGGCAACTGCATGTATATACGCTAAATCTCGAAACAAGGAAATTACGCCAAATAACTAGTGGTCGGTCAAATAATACTGAACCGTACTGGAAACCAGATGGAAATTCCCTTATTTTTACGTCGGATAGGGGTGGTAACCCTCAGATTTATGAAGTAAATTTGTCTGACGGCAAAGCAAAACGAATCACATGGCAGGGTAGTCAGAACCTCGGTGGGCAGATCACCCCTGATGGTCGTTACCTAGTGATGGTTAATCGTTCTAATTCTGGATTTAATCTTGCAAAACAAGACTTAGAAACAGGATCGGTACAAATCCTCACGAAAACACTGCTGGATGAGTCACCAAGCATCGCACCGAATGGTGGCATGGTGATATATAGCTCTATCTATAACAAGACTAACGTTCTTTCAATGGTTTCTATTGATGGACGATTTAAAGCTAGACTACCGGCAACAAATGGGCGTGTTCGAGCGCCTGCATGGTCCCCGTTTTTGTAGCAACTAAAATTTTAGGTTAAGGAATAAACAATGCAACTAAACAAAGTTTTTAAGGGTTTGCTAATCGCACTACCAGTTCTTGCTATGACAGCTTGTAGCTCAAGCGACGACGCAGCTTCATCAACTGGCACAGAAACAACGAATCAACAACAAGAAACAACCGTTGTGACGCCAATTGATCAAAATGCACAACTTTCAGAGCAAGAAATGAAAGAGAAAGCGTTGCGTGAAAACCAAACTATTTACTTTGCGTTTGATAACTCAACGATCGCAGGTGACTACGAAGATATGCTTGCAGCACACGCAGCATACCTAAGCAAAGACGCAGCACTTAAAGTGACTATCGAAGGTCACGCTGACGAGCGCGGTACTCCTGAGTACAACATCGCACTAGGCGAGCGTCGTGCACAAGCTGTCGCTAAATACATTCAAGCACTGGGTGTTCAAGCGGATCAAATCTCTATCGTGAGCTACGGCGAAGAGAAACCATTAGTTCTAGGTCAGTCTGACGACGCTTACGCGAAAAACCGTCGCGCAGTTCTAGTTTACTAATTTAAACGGCCACAGAGGTATTTACCTTTATGACAAGTAACATTAAGCGAGCAGTTACGCTTACGTTACTAGCCGGCGCAGCGAGCTCAGTGCTCGCTGCGAAAGCACCGGTTACCGACTTGAGCACTGCAACATCATCTTCAGCGACGGTTGCGTCTGTTGCATCAGCACACGCGGCAACCAGCGAAACCGATATTCAACGTTTGGAGCGTTTGCTTCAAAACCGAAATCGAGTGCAGGCGCAAATGCAGCAGCAACTCGATGAAATGACACAAGAGATTTCCACGCTTCGCGGTGAACTGGAACGAAATAGCTACAATATGGACCAAATGGTTCAGCGCCAGCGAGAACTGTTTATCGAAATCGATAAACTCCGTTCCCAAGCTAGCGCGGCAGCGGTCGTACCAGCAGCGAAAGCAGCAGAATCAACCGGTAAGTTTAGTACCGATGTTGACGAGCAAACCGCTTATCAAAACGCGGTGGATCTGATTTTGAAAAAACGCGATTACGCGGGCGCGATTGCCGCTTTCAAACAGTTCCAAAAAGACTACCCTGAGTCTACGTTCGCACCCAATACTCATTACTGGCTTGGCCAACTGTATTTTGCGAAACGTCAAGATAGCGAAGCCGAAGCGAGCTTTAAAGCCGTACTGGCGTTTAAAGACTCTAATAAGCGAGCTGATGCCTTAGTGAAGTTAGGTGATTTAGCCAAACGTGGCAACAATGCCACACAAGCTAAACAGTACTACCAACAAGTTTTGGATGAGTATCCTGCGAGCTCTTCAGCTAAAGTAGCCAAGTCCAACTTAGAATAGACATGGCCTACGTTGGCACCACGACGTCAATGGGTGCCATGACAAGATAAAAAAGAGAGCTCAGCAGAGCTCTCTTTTTGCATCTATCTTAGAAATGCGTTGGACGCATTGTGAACTATCGAAGCCACCATTGATATTCATAGCATAACTTTGTCCTCTGGCGCAGATCCGTGTACAATACTCGGATTATTTGCAAGTAGCATAGAGCACCCGCTATGAGCCACATCTTAGACTCAATTGATACAATCTACCCATTCCCTCCAAAGCCTGTTGTATTGACGGACGAGGAGAAAGCACAGCATGTTGCAACAATCAAAGCCTTGTTGCAGGAAAAGGATGCTGTCCTTATTGCCCATTACTACACCGATCCTGAAATCCAAGCATTAGCTGAGGAAACCGGCGGATTTGTGGGTGACTCACTAGAGATGGCCAAGTTCGGCAATCGTCACTCAGCGTCTACGTTGATTATCGCTGGTGTTCGTTTCATGGGGGAATCTGCCAAGATCCTTACTCCAGAAAAACGCATACTAATGCCAACTTTAGAAGCGGAATGCTCGTTAGATTTAGGCTGTCCTGAAGACAAGTTCTCCGCGTTCTGTGATGCGCACCCAGACCACACAGTAGTGGTTTATGCTAATACCTCTGCTGCAGTAAAAGCGCGCGCAGATTGGGTCGTGACCTCAAGTATTGCGTTGGAAATTGTTGAGCACTTAGATGCTGAAGACAAACCTATCATTTGGGGACCAGACCGTCATTTAGGCTCTTATATCGCTAACCAAACCGGTGCCGATATGCTGTTGTGGCAAGGCGAGTGTATTGTTCACGATGAGTTTTCTTCAAAAGCATTAAAAGACATGAAGTCGGTCTACCCGGAAGCGGCCATTCTGGTGCACCCAGAATCGCCAGCAAGTGTGGTAGAACTCGCAGACTGCGTGGGCTCAACTAGCCAGTTGATTAAAGCGGCAAAAGCGCTACCAAACAAGCAACTTATTGTCGCGACTGACAAAGGCATCTTCTTTAAGATGCAACAGTTAGTGCCAGAGAAAGAGCTGATTGAAGCGCCAACTGCTGGTGCTGGCGCAACGTGTCGTAGTTGTGCGCATTGCCCTTGGATGGCGATGAATGGCTTAAGAGCCATTGAAAGTGCGCTAACTGAAGGTGGCGAAGAGCATGAAATTTTTGTTGATGAAGCCGTTCGAGTTAAATCATTGATTCCGCTTAACCGTATGCTTGATTTCGCTGAGCAACTACAAGTGCAAGTGAAAGGCAACGCATAGCCCTCCATCACTGGTTTGCGATCAGATTTTAAATAAACCAGCCATTTGGCTGGTTTTTTCGTATATGCTTATAATGATTTCAATCGTAACAGTCATGCTAACAACGGCGTTAACATGAGCGTTAGTAAGAGTGATGAGTTTACACGCGCTTTAGGTGAAAATTCGCTCGGTTATTGGTCGCTTCTCTACATAAGTAAGGAACACTGTGCTCATTTGGTTACAACTAAGAAAATGGTTTCATTCCCATCTGTTTGAACTCAGGCTGAGAAGCCTCGCTGCTCTGTTAGGGCTGTATGTGTTGCTGTCGTGGGTTCTACTTTGGTTAAGCGGAGAAACCGATCTCACCCTACCTATTTCTCAATTTATGTACTTTATGATCGTGACGGCCTCAACGGTAGGGTATGGCGATCTCTCGCCAAGCACCGAAGCGGGTCGCTGGGTCACAGTACTTTTTATTATTCCTGGTGGTCTTAGCTTGTTCGCGGCTTTACTCGGACGATTAGCAACATTTGGGCTTGATTATTGGCGTTCAGGACAACTCGGTAAAAGGACAGTAAAAGTGGATCAACACATTTTAATTTTAGGCTGGAATGGTCAGCGTACCATGCATCTAATTCGAATGCTTCAACACGAAGAAACGGGGCGCCGACCTATTGTGTTGTGTACTCGTTCCGATATAGAAAACCCGCTGCCGGGGGAAATCGAATTTGTTAAAGTGAACAGCTATACCGATGGTCGTGAGATGGAGAAAACCAACATCGAGCAGGCGAGCTGTATTTTGATAGATAACCCAGAAGACGACATTACTCTGTCTGCGGCGTTGTATTGTGCAAACCGCAACTCTACCGCCCATTTATTGGTGTACTTCAAAGATGAAGCGTTGAGTGAATTGCTGAGTCAACACTGCCCAAACTCGGAATGCATTCCAGCCGTTGGTGCAGAGATGCTGGCAAAAGCCGCTGTCGACCCAGGCTCAAGTGCTTTACACCAAGAACTGCTAAGTTCCACTCGGGGGATGACGCAGTATTCGACTCGTTATCCAGATAATGCCCAAGAAACCAACGTTGAAGTACTATTTCAATGGATGAAGCGAGACTATCAAGCAACGTTGATCGCTATAGATGACGGCGATGGAATTGCATTAAACCCAGATCTTACACAGCCGGTACACGCCGGTTGTAAGCTATTTTATATTGCCGATGAACGAATTGATGACTTTTCTTGGACGTCGATCTACTGAACGAAAGCCTCTGTTAGTTAACAGAGTTTTATCTCCCATTGTCTCCTATCCACTTTCAGAAGTGGACAGCGATGGGAACATCCAGTATACGTAGCCGTTATTTTCTTTGGTGTTCTTCTGTCGGGAAGCTACAATCTTGATGCAGGGCTCGAGTGATGCAGTGATGAAAGCGTCATGAAATACCATGGATAGGGGTCGAACACATTGCTCGACATCAATTGTCGTGGTCAATGTAAAAACCAAAAATATAACTTGATACAATTATCCATTCTGTTTATTATGCGCCCGTTTTTATTAATGAATGAACGTTCATTCATTGGCTTTCGGAATCATTAAATCTATGCGCGCACTTTCCTCGGTTGTCTTGGTTACTTTGCTTATTAGTACAGCTTCTGCTCAGGCAAATGAGACAATCGTTATTCCTTCTTATGCACAATTGGCCATCGATAAAGCGTCGATTGGGTTTGAACCGGATCTCGCAACAGCTGAAAAAACCGTCGAATCTTATGATCAAGCTGTCGCTCGTTTAAAGGACGAGCCAGATAGCGACCGCTTTAACGGTACCATCACCGATTTAAAATATGGCAAAAAGAATTACCAAGAAATTAATGGTATGCCGATGTTTAGCTTTTTGGGTGGTCCGGCTTATACACCAGAGCAAGGTCTGCTAGTCGCGGTGGGAGGATTATACTCATTCAAAACCAATCGCGAGCAAGAGCAGTTACAGCGTTCTAGTGTCTCAATGTTTGTCATTGGCAACTATGTTGATTCCGAAGTGGGTTACGGACTTCGCGCTAGGCACTCACTATTTTGGAACAACAACGACATCCAATTTCAAGGGACATTGAACGCGGGCACGCAAAGTGAACACTATTGGGGTGTTGGCTACGATAACGCAGAAGATTTTGAATTTGGCGATATCACTCAATACAAAGCAACCGTCACCAACTATGAAGGAACATTAACATTCCGCATTCATGATAATTGGTTTGCTGGTCCTGCGCTCAGAGTGAACTATTTTAACCCAACAACGGTGCCGGATTCTGCGTTGTTGGATGATAACTTTGAACAGTTTAAAGATAAACCGTTCACTTGGGGGGTCGGTGCCGCCCTACAATATGACAGCCGAGATGTGGCGGTGAATGCATGGCGTGGTTCGTTCTTTAAAACTGAAGCGCTAACGTATAGTGAAGCATTAGGTAGCCAAGCGGATTATCAGAAGTTAGATGTTGAGTATCGTTACTACTACAGCGTTCAAGAAGGTCGAGTGATCGCCCTGCTAAGCCAATATCAGCAGGCGTTTGGAGACGTGCCTTATTACGATATGCCTGAATTGGGCGGAGCGAATTCCATGCGTGGCTACTACCAAGGGCAATATCGCGATAGAGTGACAGCAGAAGTGACCGCTGAGTATCGCCATACTTTCCGTCGTCATGGCGGCGGCTTGTCCGCCCACGGAATGACATTGTGGAGTGGCGTCGGTGCAATCGGTAATTCCGCCGAAGATCTGAGCGGACACGCAATCCTTTCCTACGGGGTAGGGTATCGCTACGAACTACAGCCTAGAATGAATATCCGACTCGATCTAGGGATGGGTAAGCATGGCTCGGCATTTTACTTTAACTTCACAGAAGCCTTTTAACTTCACAGAAGCATCTTAACCACACGCAAGTTGTTCCTGACGAACTGGATCTAGCAAATTGCACCTAGCAATTTGCTAGTCATGATGTGGACACTTGTCGACGCTTAATTTTATGAGTCCCACCCATTTACGTAGCGAAAATTAAAGTGACGAATTGATGTGGAATCGAGTGAATAAAGCACTTCTTTAAGTCGGGTGCTCAGCGCTTCTTGCTACCAATAATCAACCCTATAACTGGAATACCAATTTTGATTAGATTACTAACCATTATAATATTGCTTTGCTCTGATACCGTACTCAATTCCGTTAATGCTGCAGGCAATGAATTAATAGAACAAGTCGAACGAGAGAAGAGCCAAGCGCATTGGAGCGGTTTGCCAATTTGGGGTGAGCAAGTACGTGAAATGGGTTATGAGCTACCAATCCCTGTGGGTTTTGGTGTTTATATGAACTCGCAAGATGTAGAGTACATTGCAACCGATGATTTTAAAATTGATGCGACGGGTGGCGTGTTAGGAGGCTTTGGTAAGCCAGCGCATTACGTAGTACCGGCCGATGATGTTGCTATCAAAGGTACCGATAAAAGTGTTCAACTTCGAGCCGATGCTTGGGTATTTCCCTTTCTAAATATTTATGGATTGGCGGGTTATACTGAAGGGAATAAAGAGATCAGTGCTGATTTATCAAACGCAACCCGCAATGGCAAACCATTTGGCGTTCCTGCCACAATTCCAATTAATATTGAATATCAAGCTTATAACCTTGGTATTGGTGCTGTTCTTGCCACTCAAATCGATGTCATTGACGGTATAAACCCGATTATTATCACAGCTGCGGGCGCCGTGACCAATGCTTGGACCACCACGACAGACAGTACTATTTTAACCAAGATTGGATCGTTACGAGTTGGGCAACGTTATGACGTGCCTTATGGCAAACTGGCACTGTTGTTGGGCTACCAGTATCAAAGTATTGAGCAAAACGTGACTGGTAGCTTAACCAACTTACAAGTGAGTGGGATTAACCTAGCAGATGAATTGCAGTTCGACGTAGATTTAAAAAGCAAAGAAACCTCTAACATGTCACTGGCAGCGGTGTATGATTTTGGCTATGAAAAAGAATGGAACTTGATGGCAGAATACAGCTTTCTTAATTGGAATCAGCTGATTGTGGCGGTTGGGTATAGATTCTAGGGGGCGCTTTCAGAGGGACACTTCTAGCAACGCAGCTCTCATAAATAATAAGCGCGCTGTATTTAGCGCGCTTATTCTAATTGATATCAGGACACTATTGCTGGTCGGCTAGCATCGCGCCTTTCTGCGTGATACCACACAGCATGATAGGCATGGCATTAAATATCTCTTCGAACTGCTCTAACCCTTCAATACCTTGCGCTTGAAGCGTGGTAATGGATGTTTCTGGATCAAATAGCATGCTTAGTGACAATAAAACACCACCTAAAAGTGCATTGTCTTCACTGTTTTCTGGCATCAATGTTTCCCAGTCATCACGTGCTAACTGCCACCCTTGTAATACGCCTTCACAGAAGTCTTTTGTTTGTTGAGACACAATCTCTGCTTCATCCAATTGGCAGCCTTCTGGCCAAACCCATTCGCCATCTAGCAGTGCTGGACGGTACGTATTCCACAATTCAATCACAGTATGCGCGTAGCTTTCTAGCTGCTCACCAGAGGTGAACGGTGCCACTTCTTCACCGCCCCATAAGAACGGCAACCATTCTTCTGGCGGTAAGGTGTGAGGAGCAGAAGCCATGGACGTAACAAAACCTTGAGTTTGCGCTTCGTTCAAAAGTTTTCCATCCAGTTCAGGAAGGGAAAGTATGTCTTTTAATGCCAAAATGATTTACCGTTAAGATGTAAATGATAGCTAATAGTAACAAGCTATCGGTTGATAAAGCTATAGATCAGTATCGTGATTGTCATTTTATTCGGTCACAATAGAACGGCCCATACATTGACCTCCTGCTTAAGAACAAAGGACTGTTTCGCTCATTATGTTGATCAGAAAATCTTTGAAGAAAAAAAGTATTGTTGCACTGACCATTTACCTCGCTATTTTTATTGCGGTTTTCGGTAGTATTACCTATTGGGTAGTGGAATCTCCAGTGAGAAAAAAACTCGAAGAAAACCTCGATATAAAAAATGAGTTCTTAGCGGCTCAGATGTCCGAACCTTTACATAGCTCGGTGGGCGTTTTAAAAAGTGTTGTTGGGCTTGGGCAAGCGATTCAAGGAAGGCAAGCGTTAGATGCAGCGCTTAGACAAATTTTCACGCTCAATGATGGCATAGTGATCAGTGGCGGATTATGGCCAGAACCGTTTTCTATTCACGCTGACGAACGTTTCTCCAGCCTGTTTTATAACCGAACGGCTGATGGGCAAGTCGACAAAATTGATTTATGGAATAACCCAGAAGCGGACGGTTATCACGTTGAACCATGGTATACATCGGTCTATGATCAGCCGGTTAATACCGTTGCATGGTCTGAAGTGTACATCGACCCTTATACCCATGTTCAAATGATCACCGCGTCGTCTCCTTATTATATCGATGGCGTATTTGCCGGTGTGGCGACAGTAGATTTATCTCTAAACAATCTCATTCGTTTTGTGGAACAAAAAGCCAAAGAGCAAGATCTCGGCATTGTGGTGCGTGATGCCAACCACCAAGTCATTACCGAATATAACTTTCGAGTGAGCCAAGATATCTACACGAGTCAACGTCGTTTTGGTGATTTCGATTGGCATTTGGAAGTCGTGAATGCTCGACGTCTTGTGGCCGACCAGGTATTTGACATCGTAATGGGGGTCGAGCGTGGGATAATACCGGTACTGTTAATTTGTGTCATGCTCGGCTATTACATGATTAATCAATACCTAATTAAGCCTATCGCAATTATCGCCAAAAAAGCTGATGCCTCACGTCAAGGCGGCAACATTGACATGCGTTATGACAGCCCAGATGAAATTCGTTACCTAATCGACTCTTTCAACCAAAAGACGGTCTATCTAGAGCAAGAGCGCATTAAGGCTCAAGCCTCGACGAAAGCTAAAACGGCATTTCTTGCCACGTTATCTCATGAAATCCGCACACCGATGAATGGCGTGTTGGGTACCGCTCAGTTATTACTTAAATCCGAGTTGACGATTGAACAGCGTAAACACCTAAAAACGCTCTATGATTCAGGTGAGCATATGATGACGTTGTTGAATGAAATACTCGATTATTCAAAAATCGAACAAGGGCATCTAGAGCTTGAGAAAAGTCCATTTCCGCTTAGCTCTATTATTGGCAGTATTCATAGTGTCTACCACACGTTATGCAATGAAAAAGGGCTGACCTTTAACATGCACGCTGAGGTGGATGAATCTCGATGGTATGAAGGTGACAAAGCGCGCTTAAGACAAGTGTTGTTTAACCTGCTTAATAATGCCGTTAAGTTCACGTCCGAAGGGCAGGTCGATGTGCACTTCAGTGAGGTTTTAAAGGGAGAAAAAAGGCAACTCAACATTCGAGTAAAAGATACTGGCATAGGCATTTCAAATCACGCGCAGTCACGCATATTTAAACCCTTCGAACAAGCCGAATCAAGCACGACCCGCCGATTTGGTGGGACGGGTTTAGGCTTGGCGATTGTAAGAGAAATTGTGGAATGTATGAATGGCGATATCGTCCTCACCAGCCAAGAAGGGCAGGGCTCGCAATTTGATATAACCTTGCAGTTGGATAGCTGTGAACCACAAGACTCAGCCATTCACGTTGAAAGAAAGCTCAACTACAGTGGATTGAATGTTCTGATAGTGGAGGACAATCGCACCAACACCATCATTATCGAGACGTTCATGCGTCGAAAAGGTTTTACCACCCACAGCGTCGAAAATGGTGAGCTAGCGCTATCAGCCATCACTGAACGCCAATATGACTTAGTGCTAATGGACAATCACATGCCAGTAATGGATGGTGTGAGTTCCATTGCTGAGATCCGAACCATGGCGAGTAAAGAAAAAGACATACTGATCTTTGGGTGTACCGCAGACGTGTTCAAAGAAACTCGTGAGCGCATGCTCGCCGCCGGGGCGGACTTTATTGTGGCAAAACCTATCGATGAGCGTGTATTAGATGACGCGCTTTACCAGTACGCTAGTAAGCTATTTCAATACCAAGGTGCGACGACTCATTCAACAGCCTCACCGTCTCCCACATTAAACTAAACGTCATCCGCTAGAGGGTGAACCTCTAGCGATGATTCCACGTTCAAACCTGCGCTTGCTGTTCCTTGTCGTCATATCGATAACCCTTCAGAAACTTAATTTGCGCGTGCCTAACAGTTAATCGCGAGATAACTTACATACATTGCAGCGCAAGCAACGTACTTTCTAGTGATTAAGTTACCAAACTGTAGAGCCAACTGCCTGATTGTAGGTCATAATTTGCCATTATGTAGTAAAATAACGTGATCTAGTGTATTAATCTGGCTAACCTCCAGTTATTGGTGATTAATTTACCATTCAATCTGAAATACGGAATGTAAAACTAATAAATTAGTGTTTTAATAGCGCGAATTGCTAGGCTGGTGTTTTTGTCTGGTTTATTAGTTTGGTTATGTCTAAATTTATTAGACAATTATTCTGTAGGAAAGAAGCGGTGAAACCTAAAGCTCCATTTTGTCTTCGCAACGCAGCAGCAGATACGTTTGCTATGGTTGTATTTTGTTTTGTGTCGGGCATGCTCATTGAGGTACTGGTGTCTGGTATGACGTTTGAACAATCGCTGGCGTCGCGTCTATTGTCTATTCCCGTTAATATTGCCATCGCCATGCCATACGGTTTATTTCGAGATTGGGCATTAAAGCAAGGTGCGAAAGTATCGAATTCAGGATTTATGAAAGCGACGGCAGATCTTATTGCTTATGTGGCATTCCAATCGCCAGTATATGCCGCTATTTTGCTCACGGTTGGCGCATCAACAGAGCAAATCATTACCGCTGTATCAAGTAATGCGTTGGTGTCTTGTGGAATGGGTGTGCTTTACGGCTACTTCTTAGATTATTGCCGACGTTGGTTCCGTGTACCGGGTTACCACCACAGCGCGTAATTGCCGAACATTTGATCGAATTAAACAGAAAGTAGGCAAACAATTAAAAAAGAGCGCATTTTTCCAAGTTTAGGGTTGACCATTACACGGATAATCATTAAATTAGCGCTCGTTGGCTAGCAAGGCTGACAAACAAAACGGTGAGTTGTCCGAGTGGCTGAAGGAGCACGCCTGGAAAGTGTGTGTACGGCAACGTACCGAGAGTTCGAATCTCTCACTCACCGCCACATTTAAGAAGAAAGACGTCCTTGGGCGTCTTTTTTTGTATCTAAATCATGGGCTTATCTCCTAATAACGTCCACAATCCTCAATGACATCCACGCATTTGATGTATAGCAAAATGTATAGTTAAATCATTTTGCCGGCATGCCATACACTTTTGAGTTAAAGAACGAATACAAACAGTATACTTTTCTTATCGTGACCTACGATCATTAAACGTCTGTTTTTATTAAGTTTAATGCTCAAAACTGTATACCCCTTCGAAGGGCTCTAACGGGTTCAAAAAAACTATACATTTTAGGATGAAATCGAGGGTTTTATGCGTTCAAAATTGACAGCTAAGCAGGTTGAGCAACTAACGGTAAGTAAGGGGCAAAGTATTCGCCGAATGAGTGATGGAGGTGGGCTGGTTCTCGTCATTCGAATGTCGGGGGCAAAATCTTGGGAATTCAGGTTTGTGAAGCCAAATGGACAGTCGTCAAACCTAGGGTTGGGCCGGTACCCTGAAATCACGCTTACTGAGGCGAGAAGACGAGCTGCCGAGTTTCGACGACTCAGAGCACTAGGTAAAGATCCATCGGTCGAACAACGCAAACGAAAGCTTGATATTAAACGCGAGGCACACAACACGGTACAGCAAATCGCAGAGTTATGGCTGGAGACTGCATCATCGCGTGTAGCACCCAAAACCGCAGCTGGTTTTCGTCAAAAGTTAAGTCTTCACGTCTATCCGAAACTGGGTCGTTTACCTATACAAGAAGTAAAAGCTTCGATGCTTATTGAGGCGATGAAATCTTTAGAGCGTGAAGGCAAGTTGGAGACGATTGGACGCACAATTGCATTGTTTCGTCGGGTTATGCAGTATGCGGTGAACCATGAGTATATAGATCATAATCCAATTGGATCTATGCGTGACGTTTTTCCCAAACCTCAGCGTCAAAATTTCGCTTGTGTCGATATCAAGGAATTACCCGATCTTCTATTGATGGTTGTCCAGTCGACTATGCGTCCAGCAAACAAACTTTTATTCGAATTCCAGTTGCATACCCTCACGCGTTCAAAAGAATCGACAGGGGCGCGTTGGGAGGAGATTTCGCTTGAAGAAAAAGTTTGGTACCTACCAGCAGAAAGAGCAAAAAACAGACTCATGCATAAAATCCCGTTGACTCCTGAAGTGGTGTCGATTTTAAGGGCTGCGAAACACCTAGGAAGAGGGAGTGAGTTTGTCTTTCCTGCGCGAAACAGTTTGAGACGGCAAGTTCATCCAGAAACGCTCAATGCGGCCTTTAAACGAATGGGACTAGGTGGAAAGATGACGTCACACGGGACACGCTCTCTGGGCAGCACAACGCTTTATGAGCGTACCGACTTCGATTCAATTGTGATTGAAGCGCTGCTCTCTCACACCGATAGAGATGGTATTCGGGATGCCTATAATAGAAATAAATTTTTTGAGAAAAGGAAGGTAGCGTTGGAGTGGTGGAGCAAGCACATTGTTTCACTAACGAAAGGACTGACGAGCTATTCCCTGATAGAAATTTAGTATTAGTCACACTCGCAAGAAGCGGTTGGCCAGAATAATCTGTACTAGCTTTCGGACCAACCCTTTTCCAACATCTTGTTTTATTCGCTAGAATCTTATTGACTGTTTTATAAGCCAACCTTCCACTTCACTTTGCAGCCATACCGAGGTTCTTTGCCCGATGGAAACTTGGCGAGGGAAAGCATTTTCAGATATTAAGGCGTAGATTTTTGAGCGTGATAAACCTGTAATGGCCTGGACTCCGTCCATCCTGATACATTGTTCTGACTGTATGTCCCCTAGATACGCGCCTTTATTTGGACGTCTATCAATTTTTGACAGTAACCAACCATTTATTTGTTCCGCATTATAGTATCGGCACTTGCCTAAAGCAGCGGATTGAATTGGGTTTGGTAGATCATCCCAGTTATCTAATGAATTTGAACTAACGGATAATTTCTGGGCTACTGTGGCTTTTTTGATTAGCATCTTACCTCAATGTAATTTTTTTCAAGGAAATTCTTTTCTTCCTGTCGCTCTAGAACGATCAGAATTAAAGAGGAACGTGTTTTCTGTGGAGAAAGAGTAAATATGCTGCAGCATAATTTAAAGTAAATATTCGTTTTTGTTCTAGTGTTGTCGAGACATACTCCAAAAGTGAAAAACATACATGTAGCACTAGTGACAAATTTGTCAGAACGTGTTTTGGATGCCTTTTATTTCTTACGTCCATTTCATTTGTTGTGGTATTGATTTAATGTATAACACTCTAAGTGCCGCAGAGTATTGTTTAGGGAATGGATACACTACGGCCTAGCGCCAATGAAGCCAATATAGGCTTCATTGGTTATGTAGTACTGCTTTACAGAAATGTTGTTAATTCGTTTTGAACGTAATAACTACATGTTTTCGCGCCAACTAAGTCTGAATATTGATTACCCCACCACTCCAGAATTCGTTTTCGATCATTAAAGAACGTTTTTCGGTTATACACTTTACGAATGGTGTTGTTGTCTGTGTGAGAGTGGATAGCTTCAATAATTAGCGTTTCTGCTGCTCCTAGCTGTTCATGCATTGTCGTTTCAGATATGGCTCTGGTTCCATGGCCAGTCATTTGACTCTTTAGACCAAGGTTACCAAATGCGTGGTTGAGCGTTGCTTTGCATCTCGGTTTGTCCCCTGTTTTTTTGTGAGGTGATGGAAAAACGTATTGGCTGTCATCGGCGAGTTGCTTTGCCAGTTTTAATGCTGTGATAGCCTGAGATGAAAGTGGAATCTCGTGTTGTAAACCGTTTTTGCATATCTCTTTCGGAAGCGTCCATACCCAGTTTACTTCACAAATATCAGCCCATTTCATCTTCACTGTTTCACAGCAGCGAGTACCCAATAGTAGCTGTAACTCAAACATCAATTTAACACTTAGCTTCAATTTCGAAGTGGCGACTAAGGTGATTAGCTCACCTAGTCCATTAACTTCAATACTGGCGTGTGGTGTAGAACGATGTAGACTGAATAAACTTTTCATGTTACTCAAGTCTAGAGGCTCACTATATGAAAACATGGCAGAGTAATCTAATACGCGTGTGATCATTGTAAAAAGCTTGTTTAATGTGGGTATCTGTCCCTTTTGATCAAAAGTGTCTAGAAATTCATAAATGTGCTTGCTGGTTACTAGTTTTATTGGGGTGCAACCTAGTGACGAGTCTAAAATGTGGCACCTGTATCGTTTCTCCATATCTAAATACGTCGACGTTTTTAGTCGCTTCTTTTGAATTAGCAACCACTGCCCCATGATCTCTTGGAAACTAGGCGTATCTTTCCCTCTTCGCTGCCTTACAAAATGCTTTGGTTCAATTCCTTTAGCTCTTGCTGCGTGTGTGTCTACAGTAAATAGTCGGCCCTCTTTCAAAGTTAAGTCGTTAGTGGAGCCTAGCCTTAAGTATGTCTCCTTTCCAGCAAGCGTTTTGATGCGTAACTCCCAATGTTTAGAACGCCTTCCTACTGCAAGGTACAATCCATTGCCATCGCATATTCGGATCATTTTGAAGCCCTCTGGAAGCTTTGCATTTTTTACTTCTGTGGCTGTTAATCTATGCTTCACTTGGCCTCCTTTTCGCTGTCTTGGGAAGGGAGGCTAAAGCAATGTTGAACTACGAGAAAGCTCCCAATGACGTCTGTGTAGAACCTAGACTTAAATTGGAGTATGAATTGCTATATAGATTCCAAAGTTACGTAGAGGGAAGTGGCACAAGGAAGATTGAGCCGCATTACTTCTCCCAAACCATGATTACATCACCACAGTAATCTCTTTGTTTTTAGGAAAAGATCTACGTAAAGCTTGAACTTGATGATAAGGAAGTGTTTCTTCGCCAACTTGAATATCGAATATAGCGACTAGATTAGTAATGATTCGGCGAGCAGAACTAAGGCAACCCCTATTTTTAAGGGCAACAATATTTGTCGGAGCATGGTTATACTGACTGCGATGTAGTCTAAAAGGCGTTTTTACCGAATCAGGCGGCGCAGTACCAACCAAACCCAACAGAAGCAATAATAGTAGCTAATGTTAGTAACCCCATATTGCTATTCACCCAAATCATAGTAGCTCCTTCTAATTGGTTGATATGAAATCATGCTGTATTTCAATGTCGAGTATAAGACAGGAATTCGTTGCAGCAAGACTAAAAATAAGACTGAAAAAGATAGTTTTGGCTAATAAAAAACAGCCTGCCGAAAGAGTGGAAGGCTGGCGTTAGGCCCCACAATATACCTAACAAAAACCGAGGTGTTCATGCTTCATCAATGGCCACTACTCAATTCAATGTGAAATGGCAAAAGTTTCAAATGTATCATGTTGAGTTGATTTACCTGTAAACGCAGGACATGCAACTGGTTCGGCAAAAGTAAACCTGAAATAGCATTAAACAGTTCGATGCACAACAAAACCTCCTCAACATCCATATCGCTAACGATAAGCAAGTCGACAAGCAACTCTCTTTCAATGGAGCACATGTCTACGACGCTGTTGATCCGCCTGTCCAACAATTTGACTTGAGACATAATTAGGACAATGTGTTTTTTGTAAAAGTTGTATGTGTCACTATCCCAAAGGTTGATTGTTTGTAGCATCGAAAGTGCGCTTAGAAGCTCATATTCCAACCATAACTCTGCGGTTGCATTTGTATTATCTAGTGTCATTGATTACCCCTCATTTTTTATTAATAGGTCAGGTTCGCGCGAGCCTTTGAACGGTTAGGTTTCTTTTTTGTTGACCATTTTGGGCTTAGGTACGTTTACATGGACTACAAGCGGATATGAGGCAAAGAAACGGACAAGGATATGATACTTTTCGAGTCTAGTTTTTTGAGATTCATGT
>NZ_JAMKMS010000050.1 GCF_023634655.1 Vibrio methylphosphonaticus
GTATCCGCCCCATGAACCCACGGGGCGACTTATCAGTGTTTGAAGTTCCAAGGTAGGAGTGCGTCGATATCAGGCTCTTCTTTCGCCAGCTCTTTCATGCACTTGACCATGTAGTCGTAGAGAATAAGGCCGTTGGCTTTCGCGGTCTCGATGATGCTGTAAAGCATCGCGCTCGCATCAGCACCGTTTGGTGTATTAGAGAACAGCCAGTTCTTCCTGCCAATGACCAGCGGTTTAATTGCGCGTTCAGCGCGATTATTATCGATAGATAAGTGGCCATCGTCGATATAACGAATGAGTTTAGGCCATTGCCCGAGCGTGTACTTTATCGCTTTGCCTAGTGGGCTAGAGCCTATCACCTTCTGGGTTGTCATCCATTGGTAAAGCTCATCCAGTATCGGCTTGGCATACGCTTGACGCTCTGCTTTTCGCTCTTCGGCAGGCACTCCTTTCAAGCGTGATTCTATCCCGTAGAGTTTTTGGATTTTAGCCAGCGCTTTATCAGCCTTGCCCGATTTACCTTTCCCTTGAAGCTTCTTCGCATCCATGAACTTGCGACGAGCATGCGCTAAGCACCCCACATTGGTGACTTGGTGCAGTCCATCATAGGCCGCGTAGCCATCGGTTTGTAGATAACCGTTGTAGTCACCTAAAAAGTCCACGGGACACGCCCTCGCGCGACTGTTTTGATAGTCGTACAAGGCGATGTTTTTCACATTCGGCAGTGCCGCTTCGGGCGAGTCAGCGCCTGAGCAGTAGAGCCACATATAACACTTCTTCTCTTCCTTGAGCACATTGAGCGGCGTTTCATCTGCTTGAACCACCACTTGTTGAAGTAGGTGCTCCTTCAAGACGGCATACAGCGGGGCGAACCTCTCGCTGACTTGGATAACCCACCTTGCCATGGTAGTGCGTGATAACTCGATACCCGACTGGTTAAACAGCGATTCTTGGCGATAAAGTGGCATCGCGTACTGGTATTTGCCAAGAATGATGTTGGCCAGCAAGCTTTCTGTGGCGAAGCTTTTAGGGATGATACTCTGAGGGGATGGCTTCTGAACGATATGGCTGCTGTCGCCTGTTTTCTCGCACTGGCGGCAAGCGTACTTAGGGCGAACATATTCCAACACCTTGAGTACCGCAGGCGTGAACTCTAGCTTCTCGCTGCGGTCTTCACCGATTTTATGCAGGCCATGATTACAACAAGAACACTGCTTTTCATGGTCGTCTAAATCGAGTTAGATAACCTCACGAGGTAAGGTCTTAGGCAGAGGTTTTCGTTTACCGCGCTTTTTCGTTGTGGTCGTCGTTGTTACCTCAACCTCTTCTTCCTTAACGGCTTCACATTCCGCTTCGTTGAAGAGGTCACCTTGTGATTCATCGTAAGGCTTTAACGCCTCCGAGCGTTTCGCGAACTGGCGATCGAAGGCGAGTTTGAGTTGTTCAAGCAGCGATTGGCGCTCTTGTTTCCATTGCGATTCCTTCTGCTCTTGCGAGAGCATCAGGGCTTTCACCATCGCTTGTAGCTCGGCAATATCTTGGCTTTCTGGGTTTATATCTGGCGTCTTTTTCATGGCATTGATTATACTAAAATCTCGCCGTTAACGCTTGGCTAATAAGGCTTTATTCTCGATTAACTCATTGTAAAATCGTTTATTTTGATGGGTTCATGGCCGATAATTGTGAAGCCTGAAAGCAGTCTATCAAGCTCAAATTGAGTGAGGGTAAACACCTGATTGTTCTCTTTTGAAGGCCACTTATACTTGGCTTTTTCGAGGCGTTTATACCAGAGGGCGAAGCCTGTTTTATCCCAGTACAACACCTTAATCTTATCGCGCTGTTTATTGGTAAACAGGAATAGCGCACCGCTGCCAAGAGGTAAGTCCGTGTCATTTTCGATAATCGCTGCAAGACCATTGATGGACTTTCTAAAATCGACGCTTTCACGATAAAGGTAAATGTTTGGAGCGCTGAGCATACCTTTCATGACAACGCTCCAATGAGTTCAGCAAGATAGGTGACTGGCGTACCTTGAGGAATGCTCAGCTCCACATCATTGATGAGAAGTGTCATGTTAGCCGTAGCTATCTTCGCCTGATACTTGGTTGTCTTTTCGACGATTTCGGCTTTAACAAATCCGACAGATTCCGATGGGTTTGCTGTTTGGAATTGACGCCGTTTGGCAAAGAACGTGGATAAACTCAGTCCATGCTCTTCACAAAAAGCGCGTTGGGTAACACTGCTGCTTTCATATTGCTCAAACAGTGATTGCCATTCTAGGTTGGTGCGTCGTTTTGCCATTTCAACTCTCCTTTGGGTTGGAGATATGATCTTATTCTTCGTGCTGAAAGATTAGAATGCGGGGTTCGTGGTGCGCTTAC
>NZ_JAMKMS010000051.1 GCF_023634655.1 Vibrio methylphosphonaticus
GGCATAAGATCGGTCAGATCATCTTGTGGCGATCGCATCGGCAGCACTTTGAATAAGTGCACGAAGTAGTAATATGGATTGATGTTATTTGCACGACAAGTCATCACCAAACTATACAAGTTAGCACTCGCTGTCGCGCCCTCAACTGAGGTTGAGAACATCCAGTTTTTCCGCCCCGTTGTAAACGGGCGGATATCTCGCTCAGTCACATTGTTGTCAATGCTTATGTCGCCATCTTCTAAATAGGTGAGCAACTTAGGCCATTGGTTGACCGTGTAATTGATAGCGCCACCTAACTGACTTTTCGGCAGCACTTTTTCCTGACTTTCCAGCAACCACTCGTGGAACTTGTCTAAGATAGGCTTTGATTTTTGTTGGCGTAACCGCTGCCTTTCGATAGCACTTAAGCCTTTGGCTTCTTGCTCAATGCCATAAAGCTTGGCGATGAAGTTGATGGCCTTTTCTATTCGGCCTGATTTCTTCTTCGGTTGGGCTTTTTGTGCATCGGTAAACTTGCGTCTTACGTGCGCTAAGCAACCTGCTTGGCTAACATTGTTGAGACCGTTATAAGCTTGGTAACCGTCGGTAAGCAGGTAACCAGAGTAATCACCTAAGAAGTCTTTAACGCATTGTCCTGCACGACTTGGTTGATAATCGTAAATGACCACAGGCTGTTTAACGAACTCGCCGCTACGGTAAACCCACATGTAAGATTTACTCTGAGCACTTCGGTCTTGCTCTCGTAGCACTTGAACGGTGGTTTCATCGGCGCAGATGAGCTTCTCATTCAGTAAATGGGCTTTCATTGCTTCAACGATGACATTCACTTTACTGCCCAGTTGCACACACCAGTTGGCGAGTGTTCCACGGCTTAAGTCGATATCAGAACGCTTTAATATCTCGACTTGGCGATAAAGCGGCAGCGCATCGACATATTTTGCTGTCACGACGGCCGCGAAGGCTTCAGGGCTACCCATGCTTTTCGGGATCATATTGGCAGGTCGAGGCGCTGTGATAATTTTGCTGCTGGTTTGTGCCTTTTCACACTGACGGCAAGCATATTTAGTGCGTTCATGCCGCACGACACTGACTTTCTGAGGGATGATTTTTAGCTCTTCCGAGACTTCAGTGCCGCATTCATGGAGTGGTTCATTACAGCATTCACAGTAAGGGGCATTGAGCGTGTGTTGATGCACTTCGCGCTCTAGCTCGGCTGGTAGTGATTTTCGGCCTTTTTTATGATGCTTAGGGTCCGACTTTGGCAGTGCATTTTGCTGTTCGGCTTCGTTGAAAGTGCCTTTGGGCTCTTTTTCGCTTTTGGCTGAGAAGCGTTTAGATTTGCTCAGGTTAAGTTGCTCAAGGAGCAACTGCATTTTGTTTTCTAACTCAACGACTTCCTCTGCTTGAGTGTCAACCGTTTTTTTGAGTGCACTGTTCTCTTCCTGAAGCTTAAGCAGCATCGCTTTGAGTTGTTCTACATCATCAGGAAGGTCGGTCATGGTAAGGGCTCGTTATCTATCATTTCCACTTAGTCTGACAGCGAAAAAGGATCGTTCAAGCCCAATTTGGGGATCAGTATTCTAGCTCACACTTCTCGGCCATAAAGGGGCTGATGAGCCTTAGGGTTTTCAATATTTAGCCCAGATAATAGCCAGTTAAGTTGTTGAGTAGAGATATGGATATGGCCCGCAGCGGTAGGTTTTGGCCACTTAAAGCGGCCTTTTTCTAGTCGGCGGTAATAGAGCCAAAATCCGTTGGTGTCCCAAAAGAGAATTTTGATTTTATCTCGACCACGATTACAAAAGATAAACCACGCGCTGCTCAATGGATCCATTTCTAGCACATCCGCGACAATAAGAGACAGGCCATCAATCGACTTTCTCATATCGGTGATACCAGAAACGAGATAGACCGCGCCACTTGGGATCATTGCAGCGCCTTAAGCCAAGTTTGAATTTGTGCCAGTGGCAATGAGGTTGGCAGTTCCGCTCTAAGTCCATTAGGTAGATGTACAACAACCGCCTCCAAACCTAAAGGTGGACGATCATTCATTACCACTTGATGGGCAACCTGCTCATCATCAGTTTGTTTGAGTTTCTTCAACCAATAATGAAAAGTAGCGTAATTGATGTCGTGCTCTTTGCAAAACTGCGGAACAGAAAGTCCGCTTTCTTGCTGATTAGAGACAATAGCTGTCCAATGTTGATGTTTTTCTGATTGAGTCATAGTTCCTCCGTTAGGTTGGCAAAACTATGACAAAGGTAGAGCGGAATTAGAACGTGTGGTTAATTAAACGCTTAC
>NZ_JAMKMS010000052.1 GCF_023634655.1 Vibrio methylphosphonaticus
GGCGTTTTTCAAGCTAGTTGTCACTACTTGATTAATTATCAAGCAGCTTCTTTTTCTGGGTTCAGGTGAACTTCTCCGACTGGCTCGCAGTTTCGGATTTTACCTGACCAACGCTCTGGTTTTGCTTGGCGATGTGCCATCAACACCTTTGCTCTCTTCCTTAAAATCTCCGTATCCTTTCCACCATGTCGCTCAGAAGGTGTCACGTAATTCAGGCGACTATGTTTATGCTTGGTGTTGTACCAGATAACAAAACTTTCTACCCAAAAACGACTTGTCGCAAGACTTTTGAAGCCCTTTGATGGCCAGCTCGGTGCATATTTCAAAGTTCGGAACAATGACTCTACATACGGATTGTCATCGCTCACGCGAGGGCGGCTGTAGGAAGAGGTAATGCCCAGCTCTTCCATTTTTGCTTTGAACGTCAACGACTTCATTGGTGCGCCATTATCTGAGTGGAGCACCAACGCTTGATTGAAGCACTGCTCTCGCATCAACGTACGCTGAAGCAGTTGAGAAGCCAACTCACCACACTCTCGGTCATAAACGTCATAACCGACGATTTTTCGGCTATAAATATCTTCGATAGCATAAAGGTAATAATGCTGCCCCCGAACACCTGACGGCAGGTACGTAATATCCCAGGTATAAACCTGGTTTGGAGCCGTCGCTGTATAGCTCGTTGGTTTCGAGCGTTTTTTACGACTACGTTGACGACCTCTACGATTGAGTTGTCCTGCCGCTTTCAATACACGATAAAAGCTGGCTTCAGAAGCAATATATTGTCCCTTATCCAGTAGCGTTGGCACTATCTGGCTTGGCGGTAAGCTGGCATACTCAGGCGCATTACTAATATCAACAATAGCTTGCCGCTCCTGCTCCGAGAGCTTGTTAACGGGCTCTGGTCTTAACGACGTTGGTCGCTCATCAGCGCATACTTTACCGCGCTGATACCAGCGGCGATAAGTCCGTAAATCTATCTCGGCTTCATTGCAGGCGCGATCTAAGCGACTGCCGCTCTGACGTGCTTCATGGATGAGTGCAACAATATTTTTCCTTTCTTCGGTTGAGGTTAGTCGTCCTCTGGCTCTTCCCCGTAAAAGGCCCTCAGCTTTTTTCTTAGCACCAACAAGGCGGCCGTTTCTGCTAACGCTTTCTCTTTAAAGCGAAGCTCTTTCTTCAATTCTTTGATTTCATGCTTATCGGCTTTGGCTTGTTTCTTCGTCTCGGCTTCACGCTCTTTTGATGACATGAACCCTTGCATGCACTCGCTGCGCCATTTCTGAACTTCTTCTGGGTACAAGCCTTTTTCTCGACAGTACTGGCTCAACTCATTTTCAGTCATGGAAAACGTTTCTGCGACAATGGCTAACTTAGTTTGCGCAGACCAATGCTCTGAAGGGGTATAACTACTTGGCACAACGGCTCCTGATTCTCGAAGTTGTTTTCGCCAATAATACAGTGTCGCATCACTGATGCCTTCTTCTTTTGCAACTTCTGCCACAGAGCGAGAGTGCGGAGGTAACAACTTTTTTAATACTGCTTCTTTTCGTTCTTGCGAGTAACGGGACATACTTCCTCAGTTACCGCCCCTCTAATTGGTTAATTTTTAACAGTGGCAACTAGCCTGACACAGGGGG
>NZ_JAMKMS010000053.1 GCF_023634655.1 Vibrio methylphosphonaticus
CTTTCATCAAAATAATCTTCAAATACAAGGAATGTTATGAATATTAGTCGAGCTCTTTTGTTTGTTACTTTAACTGTAACCACGTTTGCCTCTTCAGCAAATACGAATCAATTGCTCGGAGTATGGAAGTGTAGCACTTCACTACCCGTATCATGGCTTGATGCTGTTAGTATCTATTCGCCCGATGGAAAGTTTAAAGGTGTTGCACACTCAATAACTGAGGCTGACTCTCATCGCAATACCGTTGAATTTGACTTATTCATCGATGGCTCATGGTCCTTAAGTAGTGACGTACTAACAACAAGTATTACGAGCGTAGAAGTTATCCCAAAAAATTCTAAAGCAGAGAAAGAGCTTAACGTAATAAAAGAAGCTGTTAATCAGCCCTCATTATTGCACTCCGAACAAGAAGTATTGCAACTAAATAATGATACCTTAGTAACCCGAAACAAAGATGGGGTAGTAGACAACTGTAATCGAGCTATCTCAGCATTAAAGCTCAAAGAACAAAGCTAACAAATTGTTCAACTGGATTCCAAAACGCTTGGCAATTTTGGTTCGGTTGGCTTCAGTGTTTTAAGCGGTCATATTAGGTTTGGTGGCATTGTTTTGTCACTAGTTAACAAGGCGTTAGCTGCCATCCATGTTCAAAGGAGGAACAAATGGATTATCCACTTCAAGGAGCATGTCAGTGCGGACAAGTTACCTATGAATTACATGAAAAACCATTAATGGTCTTTGCGTGTCACTGTACAGAGTGTCAAAAGCTATCTACCAGTCCATTTAGCATCACTGCGGTTGTTGATGTGGCTAAGATAGAGTTTTTGGGTCAACTGAGAAGTTGGGAGCGCTTAGCTGATAGTGGTAATCGGAACTGTGCGATGTTTTGCCCAAATTGTGGAAACAGAATTTACCATTTCAACCCGGATGCACCGGAGACAGTTAAGCTAAAGTTAAAACCAATTGATCTATCGTCAGCTGATATTTTCCAACCTCAGGCGCATGTTTGGGTCAGTGAAAAACTAGATTGGTATCAGATACCAAACAATGTAAAGGTCTTTCCCAAGCAGCCGAGCTAGCAGCTAACAAACTGCTCAAGTGGACGCCATAAGCTTGGCGGTTTTGGTTTGAAGTTTAGTGCGCTTGGTAAGTTAATCGTTAGCGCCACTTAGCAGAGCGTTAGGGCTCGACAGTAATATGCATGCGACTACACTTATCGAGTATAAGTATATAAGTATAAGTATAAGTATAAGTATATAAGTATAAGTAGAAGTAGAAGTAGAAGTAGAGTAAGCGCACCATAAACCCCGCATTCTAATCATCCAGCACGAAGAATAAGATCAACTCTCCAACCCAAAGGAGAGTTGAAATGGCAAAACGACGCACCGACCTAGAATGGCAAGCACTGTTTGAACAGTATGAAAGCAGCAATATTACCCAGCGCGCTTTTTGCGAAGAACATGGACTGAGTTTATCCACGTTCTTCGCCAAGCGGCGTCAACTCCAAACAGTAAAT
>NZ_JAMKMS010000054.1 GCF_023634655.1 Vibrio methylphosphonaticus
CTAAGGTATTGTTAATTTAGGTAGGATGTTTGGTGGCTGACGCGCGGATTTTAGTGACGTGGATTGGTTTGACTGGGTTCCGCTTGTCGGCTCATCCTAAGTTACTGCAAGATGAAGCTTTGCAATAACATAGAACGAGCTTACGTCTGAGTGATTAGAAATCCGGTTCAATGATCTCAACGTATCCTTCACCTTGAGATTCACGGAAGTTTTCATCCGTAACTTTTATTATTTCGTGTAATTGCCCGTCAGCAACATCTTTAGCAATTGAATCAACCTCTAATATAGACTTGCAGGTATAGCCGTAACCAATTGATGGTACTGTGATTTCCACCATGTCTTCGCTATGTACGTTGTAATAGATTTTTAGCATTATGTATCTCCCTTAATTGAACTCATCACGACATATCTTTCGCTAAGAACTTAGCCGGATTTGATAATGTGTCTTCCAAACCAATTTGCCAAAAGTCATAACATATAGGACATTGTTCCTCGTACAAATAGACTTGGCTATCCTTCATATATTCAGTGCAAACAAAATGTGTTCGACCGCATTGTGGGCAGTTATCGACGCGGCTTGAGCGACGTTTGGTATATTGATTAGACATATCACACCGCCTTATATCCGTACATCAATGCCGATGATGTAACACCATTTCTGCGGCCGAAGTATTTGTCTAGAGCTGAGCATAACTCATCCAGATGCATTGCCATCATTGGGGCTGATGGTCCTTTTTTGTCATAGAAAATGACAACAGAGTCTTCAACTTTGGTTTGTGATTCTGGGCATTCACGCTCCAGAACTGCGACACGTTTTACCATGTCGTAAGGAAGTAATTGCCGTGGTATCGGTGGCTCGCTATCGTGAGTTTTACGATGTTTTAAACCGAGTTGTTTTGCATAGTAACGGATTGCAGCTGGCTCACGCTTGAGTTTTTTTGCTATTTGGGTAGCGCCAAGTAACCAGTAATTCTGTTTAAGAAACTTTAAATCCTTATGATTAAGTTGCTTAAAACGGCGTAAGTTTAATTTCCTTACTTGATTCTTGACTGCATCGACTGAACGATTAAGCTCACTGGCCATTGATGGGTAATCATCACCACGCTCAAACATGCCTGTTAGTTTTTTAGAGTCATGTTGTGACCAGGGAACTTTTTTTACCTTTGGTAAAATTACTTCTGGCTCTGAGGTTTGGAACTGTCTGACGAGTAAATCAGCAAAGGTACAATCGGGGTTAACATCCTGTTGTGTTTGGTAATCCATCAAAGCCCCCTAACCTTTTTGCTCTGTTTCTTGTATCCTATTAACATCATGGTCAACTCCATATACGTT
>NZ_JAMKMS010000055.1 GCF_023634655.1 Vibrio methylphosphonaticus
GCCATTTTCTTTTCAATTTCAGCTTTTGCTGTCTTAAAACGCTCTGGAAGGATTTGCGTGGCAAATACGTCTTCAACGGTTTCAGCGCGTTTGATTAGCTCAGCTTCGCCGTCTTTAACCAATACTGTTGCAGGACGTGGCAGAGAGTTGAACTGGCTCGCTTGAGATTCTGCGTAGTGACCGACATCCATGATAGCCAGTACGTCATTTGGTACCAGCTTAGGCATGCGCGCGCCGCTTTCCCAGATTGATGGGATACAGATAGGGCCAGCGATTTCAGTGGTTCGCTCAACAAGCGGCTGCGTCATCTTGTTCGCTGGAAGCACTGGGTTTTTAGACTCTTGAGACTCAACAAGCGTTGCTAGGTAAGTCGAGGCATCAACCATGGTGTAGCTGTAGTCCATTTCTTGGTCGTCTTTAACCACGTAAACAGAAGTCAGTAGCGTACCGATGTTGCCTGCGATGTAACGGCCTGGTTCTAGCCACAGTTGTGGGACTTCAAAGCCTTCTTTGTTGAACTCTTCAAGCATACCGGCACAGACGATTTTCGCGTAGTCTTCGATAGTGTTTGAGTTCATCATGTGCTCTTTGCTACGACACTCTGGCTCACGCTCACGAGGCCAACCGCCGCCTAGGTCACATTGGAAAGGCTGAACACCACACTCGCGAGAGATCTCGATGATGTTACGAGCGTATTCACGGTACAGTGCATCCCAACCTTCAGGCTGCTTAGAGAAACGGCCAAGGTGAGTGTGGAAACCGTAGAATTCGAATACATCGATTTCTTTCACGCGGTTAACAATCTTCTTCGCTTCTTCTTTAAGAAGACCGAATTTGATCCATTTCATCGCGCCGATGAAGTTCGCGAATGGGTATGCGTCTGGTTCGAAGTCGTTGAAGAAATCTTCAGGGATAACTTTAAGGCGAACCGCGATACGCACTTTTTCAGTAGGCTTCACTTCACGAGCGATGCGCTCAACGATCTCAATTTCTTCGTATGAATCTAGGTGAACCGCGTAGCCGTATTCAATCGCTTTGCGGATAGCAAGCTCAGGCTTAACCGTACCGTTTAGTGCGATTGTTTTTGGATCGGCGCCCGCATAGTGCGTCGCTTCCACTTCACCAGGACCGAAACAGTCGCCGCCGACGCCTTCTTCGTTACAAATAGCACGAACCGCGAAGTTAGTGTTTGATTTGATAGCAAACATCACGTTTACCGGCTTAGGCCAGTAGTTACCGAATGCGTTTTTAACACGACGTAGGTTGTTACGTAGTGTGTCTTCGCTTAGTACGAAAAGCGGGCTACCGTATTGCTCGATAAGGTC
>NZ_JAMKMS010000056.1 GCF_023634655.1 Vibrio methylphosphonaticus
TAATAAGATGGTACGCCCCCCCACACGCTAAACTTAACATTGTTAGGTTCAGTTAAATAAAGGTGACCATCATGACTACTATTCGCGTTATCGGTATCGATTTAGGAAAGAACACATTTCATCTTATCGGCCATGATTACTCAGGTAGAGAAGTCTTCAGAAAGAAGCTTAACAGACAAAAGCTGCTTCAATTATTATCAGTTCATGAACCTGTTATTGTTGCGATGGAAGCTTGTGGTGGTGCTCATTGGTTGGCGAGGCGGTGTGAGTCTTATGGACATCAAGTCAAATTGATTCCTGCTCAGTATGTTAAACCTTACGTAAAAACAAACAAAAATGACTTCATCGACGCTGATGCAATTGCAGAAGCCTCAATGCGTCCAAATATGCGCTTTGTCTCTCCAAAAAGTGAATTAGCCCAAGTATGTACAGTCGTCCGAAAAATCAGAGCAGGTTATCTCAAGGAAAGAACAGCGTGCATGAATAGGATAGGTTCAATTCTCCTAGAGTTTGGGATAAGTTTTCCGAGAGGGCATCACAACATGAAGAACCTATTTCAGTATTTAGCCGATAATAAAGAACCCGTTCCACCAATGTTAATTTTGGAGCTTAGAGAACAATTAGATCATTACAATCAATTGAATACATGGATTAAAGAGCAGGAAAAGAAATTAGAAAACTTGCTGAAAGACGATGAATTGTTAACTCTTTTACAAAGTGTCCCAGGAATTGGGCCGATGACAGCTTCTTGTTGCTTGTCAACTGTAGGGAACCCTACCGATTTTGCGAATGGTCGTAATTTTGCTGCTTGGATTGGTTTAACGCCACATCAATATTCTACTGGTGGCAAATCAAGAATGCTCGGAATATCGAAACGAGGAAACAAAGAGCTTAGAGAACTATTCGTCCATGCTGCTAGGGCTGTTATCTGGAGAGATGGGACGGCTGAACGTTACTTTGGCTCTTGGCTTATTGACCTGAAGCGCCGGAAACCATTCAATGTAGCCCTTGTTGCTTTAGCAAACAAATTGGCTCGGATAGCATGGTCAGTAATGGTGACTCATAAAGCTTTTGAAATAAGAGTATAAATCAGATTTGCAGATGATATATAAAGATGACAAAACGGTTAGACCACCAGATTGAAGACCTGATGGACAGAACAGCAACATAGAATGCTTTCACGTTTTTGAGGACAATCTGGCGCGGATCTCATCGTAGAGCTGGGACTAATGCAAGTCTCACACAGACTCTGAATACATTAGCGCAAACCAACTCCGTTATTTTTGATTTATCACTTGCAAAACGGGGCGTACCATACAT
>NZ_JAMKMS010000057.1 GCF_023634655.1 Vibrio methylphosphonaticus
TGTAGTGGTCAACTAATATTGGCCACGATCTTAGAGTTTAACCAGAACAATCGTTCTGACTCATTAGGTGTCAGCCCGCCATTATATTGATGGGGCCTGAGCTGACAGTAATATTGAATTATGTATCGGGTAATTTCCTGTTGTGCTTCATCAAAGCTACGGTAACCTACCGTCGGGATCCACTCAGTCTTTAAGCTTCTAAAAAATCGCTCCATTGGGCTGTTATCCCAACAGTTTCCACGACGAGATAAACTCTGTTTTATTTGATAACGCCACAGTAATTGGCGGTATTTTCTGCTTGTATAATGAGTTCCCTGATCACTGTGGAACATAACGCCTTGCGGTTTTCCGCGAGACTCATAGGCCATCGAAAGAGCCTTTCCTGTTAATCGGCTATCCGGTGATAGTGACATTGCCCAACCAATCGTTTTTCGTGCAAATAAGTCTATAACAACGGCTAAATACATCCAGCGATTACCTGTCCAAACATAGGTAACGTCACCGACCCAAACCTCATTTGGCTCAGTAACAGCAAATTGCCTATTAAGATGATTTGGGATCTCTATGTGTTCCTGTGATGCCTTTCTGTACTTATGTTTCGGTAACTGGCAACTCACTAGGCCAAGCTCTTTCATTATCTTGGTAGCTCGATAACGACTCAGATTCATTCCTTGATTTGTCACAAGGCTCGCGATGGTTCGAGCACCGGCAGAGCCATTACTCGCAGCATGGCTTTCATTTACCAAGCTGTGTAGCTTGACCTTTTCTACATTGATAACAGCTGGCCTTTTTCGCCAATATTTATAGCTGCTGCGATGAATACTGAACACTTCGCACAATGTTTTTATGCTATAGCTCTGCCTGAGTTTCTCAATTATCGAGAATTGTTCAACGAGTCCGACATCAAGAGAGCGGTAGCTTTTTTTAATATTTCGTTATGCTCCTCAAGACGAGCTAGCTTCTTTTTAAGCTCTCGTATTTCAATTTGTTCAGGCGTAATTGGATAGGCTTTAGGTGCTTTACCTTGGCGTTCTTCTTTTAGTTGGCGAACCCATTTGTCCATGGTGGACTTGCCCACATTCATGGCTTGAGCTGCTTCAGCAACTGAGTGGTTTTGATCGAGGACTAGCTGTGCTGCCTCTAGTTTAAATTCAGCGCTAAAAAGTCGTCTTGTACGTTTTGTCATAATGTCACCTGTTAACTTATGAGGTGATGATATCACCTCTAACTAGGTGGCCAAATTAACTATGCCACTACA
>NZ_JAMKMS010000058.1 GCF_023634655.1 Vibrio methylphosphonaticus
TGATCCGCACCAGAAGTTTTGGACACTGAGTTAAGTGAGTACAATCACTAACGAGGTGAACAATGACAACTAAGAAAACACGAATTAAACATGCTCCTGAATTTAAAGCCGAAGCGCTTAAGTTAGCAGAGAAAGTCGGTGTCGCTGCCGCCGCACGACAGCTTTCACTATATGAATCTCAAATTTATGGGTGGCGTAAAGCCGTCAAAAAAGATGCGAAAATCAGCGATAGAGAAAGAGAACTCGCCACTGAAAATGCCAAGCTCAAGCGATTATTAGCAGAGCAAGCTGAAGAGCTAGATATCGTAAAAAAGGCCGCCACCTACTTCGCGAAAAATCTAAAATAGATTGCTATGAGTTTATGCTCGAACACCTGATGCAATATAGGATTGTCCGTATGGCTAAGGTGTTTGGGGTTTCTCGAAGTGGGTTTTATTATTGGATTGATAATCGCCATAAAGTCACTCAACGCAACGAGCACCGCAAGCAGCTTGATAACAAAGTTCGAGAAGTCTTTGATGATAAAAAGGAACGCGACGGTGCAAGGCGCATTCAAAAAGAACTTGAGGCAAATGGTAATAAGCACGATGTAAAAACCATTGCCGCGAGCATGAAGCGCCAGAGCTTAGTCGCGAAGGCCGCCCGTAAGTTCAAATGTACGACAGACAGTAAGCATAGACTTCCTGTAGCCCCGAATTTGCTTGAGCAAGACTTTAATGCGACAGCACCAAACCAAAAATGGGCTGGAGATATCACTTATCTAGCGACAAGCGAAGGCTGGATGTATTTAGCCGTTGTTATCGACTTGTACTCACGGCAAGTAGTTGGTTGGTCAATGAGTACCAGAATGACCGCAACTCTGGTCTGTGATGCGCTATCAATGGCATTGTTCCGCAGAGGCATGCCAGAAGAAGTGATTATCCATAGTGATAGAGGTAGCCAATATTGTTCAAAAGACTACCGCGACTTAATCGCAGCTCATAATCTAAAGCAAAGTATGAGTAGGAAGGGAAATTGCTGGGACAACGCTTGTGTTGAAAGCTTTTTCCACTCAATGAAAGTAGAAGCCGTCCAATACGAGCCGATAATGACCCGAGAAGAGATGCGTCAAGCACTCTTTGAATACATCGAAGTTGATTATAATCGAACAAGAAGGCACAGTGCTCTTGGGTATCTAAGCCCAGTTAACTTTGAAAAACAATATGTCGCTTAATGCGGTGTCCAGTCTTACTGGAGCAGATCA
>NZ_JAMKMS010000059.1 GCF_023634655.1 Vibrio methylphosphonaticus
GTGCTGGCAAACAAGGATAAGGGTTGCGCTCGTTGCGGGACTTAACCCAACATTTCACAACACGAGCTGACGACAGCCATGCAGCACCTGTCTTAGAGTTCCCGAAGGCACACCTGCGTCTCCGCTGGCTTCTCTAGATGTCAAGAGTAGGTAAGGTTCTTCGCGTTGCATCGAATTAAACCACATGCTCCACCGCTTGTGCGGGCCCCCGTCAATTCATTTGAGTTTTAATCTTGCGACCGTACTCCCCAGGCGGTCTACTTAACGCGTTAGCTCCGAAAGCCACGGCTCAAGGCCACAACCTCCAAGTAGACATCGTTTACGGCGTGGACTACCAGGGTATCTAATCCTGTTTGCTCCCCACGCTTTCGCATCTGAGTGTCAGTATCTGTCCAGGGGGCCGCCTTCGCCACTGGTATTCCTTCAGATCTCTACGCATTTCACCGCTACACCTGAAATTCTACCCCCCTCTACAGTACTCTAGTCCGCCAGTTTCAAATGCAGTTCCGAGGTTGAGCCTCGGGCTTTCACATCTGACTTAACGAACCACCTGCATGCGCTTTACGCCCAGTAATTCCGATTAACGCTCGCACCCTCCGTATTACCGCGGCTGCTGGCACGGAGTTAGCCGGTGCTTCTTCTGTCGCTAACGTCAAATCCATACGCTATTAACGCATGAACCTTCCTCACGACTGAAAGTACTTTACAACCCGAAGGCCTTCTTCATACACGCGGCATGGCTGCATCAGGCTTGCGCCCATTGTGCAATATTCCCCACTGCTGCCTCCCGTAGGAGTCTGGACCGTGTCTCAGTTCCAGTGTGGCTGATCATCCTCTCAGACCAGCTAGGGATCGTCGCCTTGGTGAGCCATTACCTCACCAACTAGCTAATCCCACCTGGGCATATCCTGACGCGAGAGGCCCGAAGGTCCCCCTCTTTGGCCCGAAGGCATTATGCGGTATTAGCCATCGTTTCCAATGGTTATCCCCCACATCAGGGCAATTTCCCAGGCATTACTCACCCGTCCGCCGCTCGACGCCCAACAAATCACCCGAAGGGTCAATGTTGTCGTTTCCGCTCGACTTGCATGTGTTAGGCCTGCCGCCAGCGTTCAATCTGAGCCATGATCAAACTCTTCAATTTAAGATTTTGTCGGCTCAATGAATACTGACTTCAAAACTGTCCCTTACTTAAAAAGTAAGAAGTAATTTTAAAGCTATTATC
>NZ_JAMKMS010000006.1 GCF_023634655.1 Vibrio methylphosphonaticus
AAGGCCATTGCAGCGTTATATCTAAACATCAAGTCCCTGAAGAAGGTGCAACTAGAACCCTCTGCAACACTCAGGTTTAAAGTGTAAAGGTGACCAGTAGCCATTATGGTCAAGGCGAAACATTCAGCGAGTAGAGGTTTATTTAGCGTATCGTCGCAACGACTCCTTGTTTAAACTTAAATACGAAGCGCACCATGCCGCACCGCAATAAGGACTTAAGCGAAAGCTTGGCAGTCCCTGCTTTATCGAAATATGGAGAACAACGATGAAGCCAACCCTGATCATACCCCTTTCTTTCTATTGACAGCATGAAGTGCGCCCTTGGATAAAGTGTCAGGTGTTGCAAATGAGGATCTTTACACGGGATTGCAGAAGGGTAATGTTGCAGAAAACGGCACCTGTTAAAGGTACCGTTTTTTGTTATCCCGGGTGATTAGTTTACCCAATCTTTCAATTCAAATGTTAGCGTATGCTCGCTACCTTTGAGCTCTAGGCTGTCTTTTGTCAGATGGATCTCACTCCAATCGGATAGTGCTTTTGACATCGTCATTTCAACGTTCATTGCATTATCACCACACATCTTCATGGTCATGCCCATTTTTTCGATGCGGAACTGACCGTCTTTGAGTTCACCTTGCCCAAAGAAGTTGTTACAACCAGCGCTGCCGTTTGCCGTCATTTTTTCGCCGATTTCTAGGCGAGGTTGCTGACCTTGTTCGTCGAGTTGAATTGCCTTGCCATCAATCTGAACTAGGTTCCAGTTGTGGTGTTGAAGATCTTGAGCGGTTACGGTTGCCATTGTTTCCTCTGCACTGTTATTTGCAGCAGTACATGCGGTGAGTAATACAGGTACGGCGATAGCAGCCAATAGCGTCTTTGAAAAAATCTTCATAGTATATGTCTCCAACTAAATGAAATTATTGATAAGTATAATTAATAAAACACTGTTTTTTGTCAGGTGTGCGTTATGTTTGAGTATAGTGTTTTTTTGATGTGACCGATAATTTACAATCGAATTATCGGTAAGAATAAGCCAATTGTATTAATTTGAGACTATTCTTACTAAATTGAATTCGAAAGTAACCTTTAAGGATAGGGCAGCGATGGAGCAATTAGAGTTTTTTAATGTCCCCAGTCCGTGTGTGGGAGTGTGCTCTGTTGATACTAAAGGCTATTGCCAAGGCTGTATGAGAAAAAGAGAAGAGCGGTTTAATTGGTTATCGTTTACCCCCACACAGCAGTTACATATTATCAAGCTATGTCGTCAGCGTTACCGTAGAAAAATGGCAAACGGCAAACTAGGAGGGGATGTCGAGCAAACTGCACCGCTGAGTCCACAGCAAGATCTATTCTAGTGTTTGCTACCCACCTATCAACTTACATAATATAGCGTCTGAATTGTATATTATTTGAACTGCATATTGTTTGAGTTGCATATTGCTTGAAAGGCATAGTGTCTGTGAATAACATGGTGCCTGACACCCTCTAATCCCCCATTTTATATTGACTATTTTGATTCGTCTGCCTATTGACTGGCGGTAGACGACAAGCACGATGATATTTTGGAGAGTCAGTGATTAAATAATAAGCGTACGAAAGCACAAAACTGTGATATTAGTTCATTAATTGTCTGGCTACCTACTTAGAATTCTGGTTATATAGTGGAGGACGGTTATGTAAAATGCGAATAGATTCATGCGGATACTTATTTGTGACGATTCTTCTGTGGCTAGAAAGAGCCTAGAAAGAAGCATCGTAGCACCAGAAAACAGCCATATTATTTTTGCAGAAGACGGGTATCAAGCAATTGATATTCTTAGAGAAGGCAATATCGACCTCATGTTTTTGGATTTAACTATGCCAAAAATGGATGGCTTCGAAGTGCTGTCTATAATGAAGCATGAATCTATAACCACAAATACTGTGGTGATATCTGGTGATATTCAGCAAAAAGCTCAAGAACGTTGTTATCAACTCGGAGCTTACGCATTCATCGAAAAGCCACTTCAGAAAGGCATCGTCGAGCCGCTATTTCATGATCTAGGACTGCAATTTCGCCTTCCAAAGCACCTCAAGCAAGCTTTTACCATCAAACAAAGTGTCGAGCGCTTTCGTGAAACAGCGAATATCGCGTTAGGTAAAGGGGCTGCGATTATTGCTCAGCAACTAAAAGAGTTCATTCAATTACCGGTTCCTACTGTCGGTGATCTCTCTTTTGGCGAGGTAACGATGATGATTGAAGATAATTTAAGTCGAGCTAACAATTATACAGTGGCACAACGATTCGTTGGTGGAGGCATGCATGGCGAGGCGCTCATTTGTATTACTGGAAACGATATTAATCAGATTGGTTTAAGGTTTGGTTTCGAGCAAGGCGAATGTACACGAGATGAACTAGTGGTCAATTTATCAAACGTTCTGGTTTCTTCGTTCTTGGTTTCAATGTCGGAACAGTTAGGCGTTGAGTTTTCACTCCGAGAGCCGTTACGCATCGATCATTTCACGCCGCAGAACTCAATGATGAGTGGCTCTGAGCACATTTTTACCACCGAATACACTTATGACGCCGAAACATTGGACCTAAATTGCTCTGTATTGTTTATGTTTGATCAAGAATCAGTAGGCATTATTCATAGGCAAATGGAGATATTACATTGAAAACTATGACATTGGAGTTGTCGGATTTTCACTGGACGATGCAGCTTATTGATACTCTAGATGCGGGCCTAATTGTGGTGGATAAAGAGCATAAAGTCTGTGCTTGGAACAGTTTTATGCAAAACTATAGTGGTGTGAATGCTGACCAAATTATGGGTAGAAGCTTATTTGAGTATTACCCAAACCTGCCTGAAAAATGGTTAAAGACAAAGCTGAGTTCAACCGAGAAAATGAGAACCCGAGGTTTTTCCAACTGGAAAGATCGGCCGATTATTTTTGAATTTAAAAACTTTTCTCCGGTTTCTCAAGGCCTGTTAAATATGTATCAGAATATGGTGATTACCCCTTTGAAATCACCCACGGGAGAAATTACGCACTTTGCGATTATGCTGCAAGATGTGTCTGAAATCGCCAAAAGTCAGATGTATTTGAAGCGCTCCAACGAGAAGCTAACGGAGCTGGGTCGAGTGGATGGTCTAACGGGGGTATTTAATCGAGCTTATTGGGAATCGTGTGTGACGGAAGTATTTAGTCATGCTAAGACCAAAGGCAACGTCGCGACATTGGTGATGCTCGATATTGATTACTTTAAGCGAGTAAATGACAATTTTGGCCATTCTTTTGGTGATGAAGTCATTAAAGAGACGGCTAACCAATTGACCAAAGCTGCTAGGGGAAACGATGTATGTGGTCGTTATGGTGGTGAAGAATTCGCAGTATTGCTCAATGATACGACTGCTGACCAAGCGTATTATTTTGCAGAGCGATTGAGAAAGCGTATTGAATCACTTGAAATTACCACGGCAGAGGATTCTCTAAAGTACACAATTAGCTTGGGGATCGCGGAATTAGAAACAGGTGATAGTGACCATGTTGAATGGTTAAAAAGAGCTGATAAAGCACTTTATCAATCTAAAGAAGCCGGACGCAACAGAACGAGTATCGCGAGTTAACCGAGCGATGACCTTTACGTAGATACAAGCAACGGCGCTTTAAAAACTTCTCTAAGCTAAACTGACTTCTACTGTGCCTTATCCCTCTCATGTTACTCATATACCTATACCTAGTGTTATTCGCTTAGCTCAATCACGCTAGGCGAAAGGAGACCTAGCGTTTTCTGTTATCGTGTTGTTCCGGTAATGAAAGGCGAATATTACTAGCGTTGCTGCGACTAATACGCCAGTTCCGCTCATCGCTAAGAATGTCATCACGCCATAAATATCCTGCTGATCTAGCTGATATCCCACAATATATGTGCCAATCGAAAACCCAATAGAGACGGCGGCAGCCATGTAACCTTGGCTAGTCGCTGGGCCATAGGGGCTGATTTTGTCGGCAAAGCTGGCGATGGAGATATCATTCCACGCACCGTTGATGATGGAGATGAGAATGAGTGACAACGGGAGTAATGCGGACACATGGCTTTCAAACATGAACCAAATGCTGATGCCAACGAAGGCATTAATAAATACCGTTCCTAGCCAGAGAAATTGACTCCCATGTTTGTCCATCCATTTTCCTGCAGGCGCTAACGCGATTAAGGTAATCAGCGCGGCGGCAGCCATTCCAAATGAAGAGTAGGAAAGCTCTACACTAAAAGCCTGAGCAATAATCACCGGCCCCATCTCGACCATATTGGAACCCACAAACATCGATAGTAAAACACAGGCAACAAAGCCAAACCACAGTAACTTGGAAGGTTCATTGGGCGTCAAGTTTTCAGCGACAGTTTGCCGGGTTGATAGAAGGGGATTCGGCGATTGTAACAGTGTCATTGCAACACAGACGATATCAAACACGAGTAACGTGGCAAGTTGTAATGTGGTGGAAAGAGAAAATAGCTGCAGTAAACCAATTGCGACACCAGCAATGACCACGCCTCCCATTTGGAATTGAAACAGCAATTTGAGTGCATTTGCTTGTTCTTTTGCATCTTGATTAAGGCGCAGAGCAAACGTTGGATTTAGAATGAGCAGTAAATTACTGCCGACACCAATACACAGTGCAACCAGCCAATAGTGCCAATGCGTTTGATGAACAAATAATAGAAAAAACAACGCCAGACAGTGACAGAGCATCGCGCTTAAATGCAATTGACGGTGGAGAGCGTAGCGATCGGCGAGTGCACCTAGTAGCGGAGCAACTAAACCACTTAGTCCCAGAATTAACATGACCTGACCCACTAATACGCCGCTGGAGGTACGGTGTAAAATAAGCGGCGCAAGAACAATGGCGACGCCAATCCATTGGACAATACCCATAGAGGCTTGGCTTGTTAACCACAAAGAGGATCGTTTCATTATTTAGGGATGATGAGTAGGTCGAGCAAGCAGTGTAAAACAAATGACGGCTTGGAGGAGGTCACTGAGCGTCAAGTTATTTGAATGAAATGTATGGATATTCTCGTGGTATTAGGCGGCTGCTTAGACACAGCCACCTAATAATATGGCTAGGATAGTGCTTGTTGCGGGTTATTGACTAGGTGCTGCCACTGTTGTCTTTTCAGCTTAAGGTGGTGCTCAAGCTGCTCCAATTGGATAGCGATGAGAGCTTGTTCATACTTTTCCTTAACGTTTTGTTTCGCGTCTTTTAAGCATTGCTTCTTAAGATCGTCGTACTCTTTTAACTTAGCGACAAGCAAATGAAACTCTTGCTCAATGAGTGCTACGATACGATCAGAATCCGGCAATGAGACCGCTTTAATTTTTGCCAATTGCAGCGTTCGAGCTAATCGAGCTTTCTCTATTTTGTATGCGGAAACGCGCTTAAGATCACTCGTAAGTCCAAACCAAGAACAACTTTTAATCAGCCATTTTGTTGGATCAAATTGCCACCAACGGATGCCGTTTCGGTAGTCGTGTTCGAAGATATGATGAAAATTATGATAGCCCTCACCAAAGGTCAGAAAAGCAAGTATCCCATTGTCTCTCGCTGTATTTTTAGTGGTGTATGGTTGAGAGCCCCAAACGTGTGCCAGCGAGTTAATGAAAAAGGTTGTGTGATGACTTAACACTAGACGCAGGGCACCAACCACCAGCATAAAGCCGAGCAAGTCACCGTAAAATAGACCAAGACCTACGGGGAAGCCCACATTCATAAATAGTGCTAACGGAACATAATGCTTATGTTGCCACATGACCACAGGGTCTTTTTGTATATCACGGCAATTATTGTAATCCGTATACCGAGATGCTTGATACTCTCTTAACATCCAACCGATGTGGGAATACCAAAACCCTCGCTTAGCGGAATAAGGGTCTTTGTCGTTATTGTCTACATGTTTATGGTGAATACGATGATCGGAGGACCAGTGGAGAATACTATTTTGTAAAGCAAACGCCCCTCCGATAGCGAAGATGTAACGCATGACAGGGTGCGCGTTATAGGTCTTATGTGACCATAGGCGATGGTATCCAGCGGTAATCGACATACCACAGAAAATAAAGCTAATCGCCAGCCAAGCCCAATGATGGACTGTGTAGCCATAGGCGATGCCATACCATGTGACGCCAAGTGTTGCCAGTAAGAACGTCCCCAGAAAAATGGTGACGTTTAGCCATATAATTGGAGGTTTAGTTGTCGTGCTCATAAGTTCCTGACCGAGTTGGTTGTCCATTTTAGCTTACGCTTGTACGCTAGAATATCAGCGCACACGTGTAAGTCAAATGGACAATTTCAATTTTGGTGAGCGGAATAAAAAGAGTTGTTACAAAGCGTAAGCCAGTTAGCGTTAGTTACGGGGAAGCTTACGTGCTTAGTCATAAAGCACTTTGGTCTTAAAGAATTAAAGCTGAAGAGAATGGGTCACGTCAGCTTATTCTTTCTTGATTAGAGTGGTGGATTACAATGGTGGATTAGCATGATGTTTTAGCCACACTTTGTCGATTTTGTTGGCTTTGAATGCGTTAGTTGATCAGGTTTTCTTCGGGCGGATGTTGTTGGTAGATGGCTTCAAAGCGCTCGAAATTCGACATGAGAATATCGACTAGCATTGGGTCGAACGCTTTGCCAGATTGCGTTGAGATATACTGCTTCGTTTTGTCGATAGGCCATGCAGGTTTGTAGGCTCGTTTGCTTACTAGCGCATCAAATACATCGGCAATGCTGACGATACGAGCCTCGAGCGGGATAGCCCTGTCAGAGAGTTCTAAGGGGTAACCTTTGCCGTCATAACGTTCATGGTGACAAAGAACGATGTTTTTCAGAAACTCAATTTCGCCACTGGTTGAGTGGACGGCATCAATAGTAGTAAGGACATCATTTATAATATCAACGCCATAATGTACATGTTGGTTCATGATAGATCGTTCTTTGTCGGTAAAGCGCTTTGCGCTAAAAAGAACGTCATCAGGTATGCGGTATTTACCGATGTCATGAAACGGTGCGTAGAGCTCAATCCACTGGATAAAGCGGTGGTCGATCGGTTGTGACGTCGCCAGTAATTCCGCGATGAGCTTGCTGTATAGACCCATCCGGTGCAAATGATCCGCCGTTTCTGGATCCCGCTTATGACTAATGCTTAATGCCAGCTTTAATGCTTTCACTAACATTTGATGTTTATTCTTATCATGACAAAGCAGACTAAAAATCACTTCTTTGACAAACAATAGATCTGAGTGCAATGCACCATTCTCAAAGTAACCAGGTTGAATGGAGTTAAAGAACAGTAATGCCCCTTCTGTTTGATTCAGCTTGATACCGATAGTGAGACTGCTTTTATGCCCAAGAGAGCGCAGTTTTTTAACGCGCTCGTTGTTAGGCAATTCATCTAAGTCCGAGACAATCCGAATCTCCTCATTTTCGATGATTTGCATAAGAGAGAGGCAGGAAGAGGAGGCCATTGAGACCACATCATAACTATCGCCAGTATGCTGAGAATCAATAACGTGAAAGTTCTCTAAGTAATCTGAATGGGTCACCGTAACACACAGGCGTGACAACAACGGGTAGCTGACTTTGAGAGACTCAAATAATTCATCTATGCCGTTGCGGCAGCTGAGCGCTCGGTTTGTTGTTGAGATGCAGTTAGTATAATCCATATGTTTCTTATCAATAGTTTTTATATGGTTATTTAAATAGTAGTCAGCATTACGCTATAAATTCAAGTGATCGACTTCGCACTCAGCCATGTAAAGTCATGAACAGTAAGTTGCATCTTTGACTTGTGATCGCTCTATCAAGGTAATGATATTGATAGTGAAATCGTTTGCTTGGTGTTTTTTTAAACGGTAATGTTGCAAACAGATGTTTGACTATACGGACACATGTTTATGACGGAACGTGAGCAACAGATTCTAGAGTTAATCAAACAAGACCCCATGATTGCCCAGCAAACACTGGCCCAGCAGTTAGGGTTAAGCCGCAGTGCGGTCGCAGGTCATATTATGAATTTGACTCGTAAAGGATATATTCATGGTAAAGGGTATGTGATTGCCCCTGAGCGATTTGTAGCCGTCATAGGCGGTGCCAATATGGATTTGTGCGGTCGC
The DNA here is from genome assembly GCF_023634655.1 of Vibrio methylphosphonaticus. GTDB lineage: Bacteria > Pseudomonadota > Gammaproteobacteria > Enterobacterales > Vibrionaceae > Vibrio > Vibrio methylphosphonaticus. The sequence goes on from NZ_JAMKMS010000006.1 coordinate 8,148, forward strand.
TCCAGCGCCGATCTGATCATGGGCGATTCAAACCCTGGTGCGCTTACATCGAGTGCTGGAGGTGTGGCGAGAAATATCGCCGACAACTTAAGTCGTTTAGGCAGTAAAGTTGAATTTATTGGTGCTGTTGGTGATGATCTTTGGGGTGAACAATTAAAAGACGCGTGTCGACAAGCCGGTATGGGTATTGAGCACCTACTGACAGTAACGGGTAAAGCAACCAGTACTTACCTGTCTATCCATGATCCCGCTGGAGAGTTGCAGCTTGCACTTAATGATATGTCCCTCATTGACGTATTGACAGGCGAGCAGTTAGCCAAACGAGCCAACATTATCAACTGTGCCTCAGCGATTGTTCTGGATGCCAACTTGAGCGAAAGTGCGTTGGACTACCTGTTTCATGCTCACGCTGATAAACCGATCTTTGTTGACCCAGTTTCTAGTGTCAAAGCCACAAAACTTGCCCCTTATCTCCATCATATTCATACCTTAAAGCCCAATCTAACGGAAGCGGAGCTTTTAGCGGGCTATGCACTCTCTCACATAGATGATTTACCAGAGTTGGCAACGCGATTACATGATAAAGGGGTGAGTCACTTACTAATCAGCTTAGGAAGACAGGGCGCTTACTCAAGCTGCGACGGTATTGGTCACTTTATTCCAGCGCAAGACGTTGAAGTACATAATGTGACCGGTGCAGGGGATGCCTTAATGGCCGGCGTGACACACGGATTTATTACCGGCTGGAGTTGGTCACCGAGTGTGAATTTTGCGCTAGGCGCGGCGAGATTAGCACTACAGTCCAATTCGACCATCAATACCATTATGTCAGAAAGAGCGGTAACACGCTTGATTAAGGAAGCTACATGTTAAACACATATTTAGATATATTACCGGAAGTTGCCGACGCATTAGCGAATAATCGACCTGTCGTCGCGCTGGAATCCACTATTATTTCACACGGTATGCCTTACCCTCGCAACGTAGAAACCGCGTTACTTGTGGAGCAAACTATACGAGATTCAGGCGCGACACCAGCAACCATCGCCATTATAGAAGGGCGACTGAAAGTAGGATTAAGTGAAGCGGAAATTACCCACCTTGGTCAAGCGGGTACGGCGGTAACTAAGGTGAGTCGCCGTGATATTCCGTTTATGGTCGCGGGTAAGAAAGACGGTGCAACAACCGTCGCTGCTACTATGATTCTCGCCGAAATGGCAGGCATTAAGGTGTTTGCGACGGGCGGTATTGGTGGGGTACATCGCGGCGCTCAAGAAACGTTTGATATTTCTGCCGATCTTCAAGAGCTTGCCCATACCGATGTTGCTGTGGTTTGCGCGGGTGCAAAATCAATTTTAGATCTGGCACTAACTCGTGAATATCTTGAAACACAGGGCGTTCCGGTGATTGGGTTTCAGACCAGCAGTTTGCCTGCTTTTTATACTCGCGAAAGTGAGCACGGTGTGGACTATCGTCTTGATAGTGCACAGCAAATTGCAATCGCCTTGAAGGCAAAGTGGGCGATGGGGTTAACGGGTGGGGTGGTGGTAGCCAATCCAATACCACAAGAGTTTGCAATGCCTGTTGAACGAATTAATGCAGTCATTGAACAGGCGTTAGCTGAAGCAGATGAGCAAGGGATAGGTGGTAAAGAGTCAACGCCATTTTTATTGGCTCGTGTTTGTGAACTGACTGGCGGAAACAGTTTGGATTCTAATATTCAATTGGTCCTTAATAATGCCAGGTTAGGCGCTGAGATTGCTAAGCAATACTGCCAAAGCTAGCACATGACACGCAGGCAATTCGGAATCAGGTGCTTAGCAAAATGCTGACAGGAGTTGCGGTAGCAATCATCAAATAGTTAAGGCAAAATGCTAGCAATTTCGTTAGTTAAATGAGTCTTATGATGTTTAAAGCCGCAATCTTCGATATGGATGGGTTGTTACTCGATACTGAAAATGTCTGTAAAAAGGTGTTTAGTGACGCTTGTCAAACGCTCGGCGTCCCATTTTTTGAAGAGCTGTATCTTTCGATAATAGGCTGTAATTCAAAAACGATTCGTACTCGCCTGACTGAGGGCTACAAAGATGTGATTGATTATGAATTGATCCATCAAGAGTGGCGTAAAAATTACGATGCCGTGGTACTTCATGAAGCGATTCCTGTTAAAAAGGGTGTCATCGCACTACTTGATTGGTTAACGTCAAAAAACATTCCGCTGGCCGTGGCAACGTCCACGCAGCGTGATGTCGCTGAGGTGAAACTTAAGCTTGCGGGATTAGATCATTATTTTAGTCATATCACTACTGGTTGCGAAGTGACACATGGCAAGCCCCATCCGGAAATTTACCTACTTGCAGCGCAGCGACTAGGTGTGGCGCCTGAGACTTGCTTAGCGTTTGAGGATTCCAATAATGGTGTAAAATCGGCGATGGCGGCTACGATGAAAACCTACCAAATTCTCGATTTAGTAGAGCCTTGTGATGACGTTCGTGCATTGAATCCACACACGCATGACTCATTACTCTCTGTCTACCTTGAGTTATCACAGTGATTCTCAACGGCACTCAAGCGGCTCTTTTAAGAGATGATGAATGCTGAATCTAGATCTCATTTGGGTATATAATTGAATTTATTGGAAAGTAGTGGAGTGATGTTTTGAAGCAAACGCAGCGCCATCGCGAAATTTTAGCGATGCTGACACAAAGCGGTTTTGTTAATACTGAAGAGTTTGTTGACGAGTTTGGGGTTAGCCCACAGACCATTCGTCGTGACTTAAATGATTTAGCTAAACAGGGATTAGTCACGCGTCATCACGGCGGCGCGTCATTGCATTCAAGTACTGAAAACGAAGCCTACTCGACGAGAAAAGTGCATTATCAGGAAGAGAAAACACGCATTGCCGATGCTTTGGTGCGTCGAATTCCTAATGGTTCATCGTTATTTATTGATATTGGTACCACGACAGAGTCAGTCGCTATTGCACTGTTGAACCATCAAGATCTTAAAGTCGTGACCAATAACATCAATGTGGCAAATATTTTACGAGTTAAAGATGATTTCACCGTCATTATTGCGGGTGGTCAGATCCGCAATAAGGATGGCGGTATTATTGGTGAAGCCGCGAAAGAGTTCATCGAACAGTTTCGCCTAGACTTTGGCATTTTGGGTATTTCTGGTATCCATGAAGACGGTAGCTTACTCGACTTTGATTTTTCGGAAGTTCGTATTGCGCAGGCGATCATGGAATGTTCCGGCCAAACATTATTAGCCGCTGATAGCACCAAGTTTAACCGTGGAGCCATGGTGAACTTAGGTCATATTTCTCAGGTTGATACGTTTTTCACTGATGAAAAGCCACCACAAGAACTCATTGATATCATGGAACAAAATGATGTTGATTGGCATGTGTGCGAATAAGCACAGGCTGACTATCTTTGTTTGGCTACTCACGATGTTTAGTTCGTTACCCGCTATGTTTATTTGGATACCCACTATGTTTAGTTCGTTACCAACGATGTTTATTTAATTACCAACGATGTTAATTTAAATACTAAAAATGCCCATTCTAATGCTCACGGTGTGATGCTTTTATATTTAGATACAATTGCTCACTAAATGCCGTAGTTTTGACATCTATTGAGCATGTTATCTGCTGTAGTGAGGAAGAGGGATGTGATGTAATAACCCACGTAAGGAGTTGATGGTCCACTTTCAACTCGCTTACGCATCCAACTTAGACATGGTACTGATTAGACACCGTACTGTTGTTGCCTTGCTGTGATATGCAGCAAGGCTTTTTTTTAGCTACCATTATAACTCTTCTATTCAGTATAACTTTTCTATTTACTTCTAGTCGCGTTAGCTTTTATCAAGGCTAAACGTAGCAGGTTAGGTTTTGGTTCGCCCGATAGCGTCTTCCCAGCCGCGGTAGAGGGTGTCACGTTGCTGACGGTCAATGGCCGGACGGAATACTCGCTCAATCTCTTTTTTATCAGCCAACTCATCTTCGCTTTGCCAAAATCCAGTGGCAAGCCCCGCTAACATGGCAGCGCCTAATGCGGTGGATTCACGCACAACGGGTCGAACGACTTTACTGCCCATAATATCGGCTTGAAACTGCATTAAGAAATCGTTGGCGACTGCGCCGCCATCGACACGGATTTGGGTCAGTTTGATACCCGAGTCTTCTTCCATCGCAAGAAGCACATCGCGGCTTTGATAGGCAATGGATTCTAACGCCGCACGAATGATGTGATTGCGATTCGTGCCGCGAGTGAGTCCGGTTAACGAACCGCGGGCATGTGGGTCCCAATACGGCGCGCCGAGCCCAACAAATGCGGGTACTAAGTATACGCCATTCGTGTCATCGACTTTTTCTGCAAAATACTGCGTGTCTTGTGCATCACGGATTAAACCCAGCTCGTCGCGAAGCCACTGAATGGTTGCCCCACCCATAAAGACGCTGCCCTCTAAGGCGTAGGTCACGCGGTCGCCAACTTGGTAGCCAATCGTAGTAAGCAGGCCGTGCTTAGAAAGCATTGGCGTGTCGCCTGTGTTCATTAATAGGAAACAACCAGTACCATAAGTGTTTTTTACCATACCTTTTTTGAAGCACTGTTGGCCAAACAGTGCTGCTTGTTGGTCGCCAGCAATACCACTGATAGGGATGTCTTCTGTTCCACCGCCAATATGGGCGTAGCCGTATATCTCGCTGCTTGATTTGACTTCAGGAAGCATCGACTTAGGGATGTTAAAAATATCAAGTAGCGTGCTATCCCATTGCAACGTATGAATATTAAATAACATTGTGCGCGACGCGTTACTGACATCAGTGACGTGGGATTTACCGTGAGTGAGTTTCCATACTAACCAGGTATCCACTGTACCAAATAACAATTCACCTTTCTCTGCTCGTTCGCGAGCCCCTTCGACGTTATCGAGTATCCAAGCAATTTTAGAGGCAGAAAAATACGCATCGATGACCAGTCCGGTACGTTGGTTAATGATACTTTCGTGACCGTCTTGCTTGAGTTGGTCACAAAAACTGGCCGTGCGACGACATTGCCAAACAATGGCATTGTAAATGGGTTGGCCGGATTCTTTGTCCCAAACAATGGTCGTTTCACGTTGGTTTGTGATTCCGATAGCGGCCACATCTTCATTTGCGATATCCGCTTGAGCAAGCACTTCGGTCAGTGATGAACGCTGCGTCGCCCATATCTCCATAGGGTCATGCTCGACCCAACCTGGTTGCGGATAGATTTGTGTGAACTCTCTTTGTGCCGAACACACGCTGTTGGCATCGCGATCAAAGATGATCGCTCGTGAGCTGGTGGTCCCTTGGTCTAATGCAACGACGACTTTATTAGGCTTGTTCATACCGTTCTCGTTCTTAGTTTTTAGTTTTTATGAAATTAGGTTCGACTGTTTGCGACTTAATAGAAGCCAGTATCACCCCTTATTGGGTGAATCGGTACCGAGCGTCAAAATCTATATAGGCTTAGCTGATGCCTGTCACTGTGAGAACGTAAATGTTCGTTATCGACCATGTGAGCATTTGATGGAGATATTTTAATAGTTATCATTCTATTTTGCTTTTACCTATCTCGCAAAAATTGCTTGGGAATACGCAATTCTTTATGGCATTAGTATTAACGAAATATGACAAAACACAAGCTGACCATAAAGAATGTAAATAAGCGTACAAAACGCTCGATCTTTTCGATTTCGAACATTATAGTTAACTTAACGAACATTTTCGCGCGTTATTTGGTTTCGGGAAAAGGGTGAGAAAAATGGATTCCTCAACAAAAATGTATGATTTGGTGGTGATTGGCGGCGGGATAAACGGCGTTGCTGTGGCTGCGGACGCCGCAGGTCGTGGATTGAAAGTCGCACTCTATGAAATGAATGATCTTGCCTCTGCGACGTCATCTGCCAGTAGTAAATTGATTCATGGCGGATTGCGCTATTTGGAGCACTATGAGTTTCGTTTAGTGTCAGAAGCGCTTGCTGAGAGAGAAGTGTTATTAAAAAACGCCCCTCATCTTGTTTCCCCTCTTCGTTTTCAGCTTCCTCATCGTGCGCATCTTCGCCCAGCTTGGATGATTCGAGCAGGACTGTTTTTGTATGACACGCTGGGTAAGCGTGTGTCTTTGGCCAGAAGCCACAGTGTGAAATTTGCCGGGGAAGAAAGCCCGTTAAAATCAGAAATGACGGTTGGTTTTGAATACTCAGATTGCGCGGTTGACGATGCTCGGTTAGTGGTCACCAATGCTAAATTGGCGAGGGAGAAAGGCGCAGAGATACACACCCGCTCGAAATGCACTAAAGCACAGAGAAGTAATGATGAGTGGCAAATTGACATTGAACATAGTTTGACAGGAGATGTGTCAAGTGTGCGCTGCAAAGCGCTAGTGAATGCAGCGGGACCTTGGGTTGACCGTTTTTTTGACCGTCAGCTTGATATGGTTTCGCCCCGCAGTATTCGCTTAGTAAAGGGCAGCCATATTGTTGTACCGCGTATGTACAGTGGTGATAAGGCGTTCATTTTACAAAATGAAGATAATCGCATTGTATTTGTCATTCCGTATATGGATCACTACTCGTTAGTGGGAACGACAGATGTTGAATATCAAGGCAATCCAAGCGCGGTAGCGATAGACGATAATGAGATCGCCTATTTGTGCGATGTGGTTAACCAGCACTTTAAGACAACGATCAGTGCCGACGATATTATTACCACGTGGTCAGGCGTGAGACCGTTATGCGACGATGAGTCAGACGACCCTCAGGCGGTGACGCGCGACTACACGATTGAACTCGATGATCCACTCAATGATGCGCCGTTACTGTCCATTTTCGGAGGCAAACTCACTACTTATCGAAAATTGGGGCAAGCGGCAGTCGATAAACTGGCGCCTTTTTTTCCAAAAATGGGACCTGAGTGGACTCGAGGTACAGCGCTACCTGGCGGAAATTTTTCAAATCGCGACAGTTTAGTTGCCGAGGTGATGAACGAATACGCTTGGATGGATGAATCCTTGGTTAAGCGATGGGTGCATGCTTATGGAACGATGATTTATACCTTATTAGAAGGTAAGCAGGCGAAAGATGACTTAGGACAGGGGTTTGGCGCAGGGTTGTATCAAGTTGAAGTTGATTATTTGATCGATGCCGAATGGGCGGTGACCGCTGAGGATATTCTATGGCGCCGTGGCAAGCTAGGCTTGGCGATAGAGCATATTCAACTTAACGCCTTAACAGACTACATGAGTTCTGTGGAGCTAAAACGTGAACGACCATCTTTAAAATCAGTGGGGTGATATTACGGTTTCAGCTGACAGTCATTTTCTACACATACAAAAAGACAAGAATGCCGCTACTAACATAGCGGCATTTTTACCTAGCGACTATCGGTTGTTTACTGAACGTCGACCACTTCAATCAATACGTCACCGGTGGCACCGCTTGGTGTGCTAATACCGAGATAGTTGGACAGCGTCGGCGCGATATCGTAGGGCGTGACCGCTCTGTTCACGGTTTGTGCTTTCAGTTGATTTCCAGCAAAAATCACTGGAACGTGAGTATCGAAACGCCATGGTGAACCGTGGGTTGAAGCAATAGTGAGTCCATCCATATCGTTGATATAGGTTCTTTGGTCAAAAACCAAATAAACATCGCCAGAGCGAGCTGGATGATAGTTGTTTCGAATTAATTGATTCACGCGCGTATTGGCAACTTGATTATTCGCAATATCATCGCTGGTGACTGCGCTGTAAATACCGGTAATGTTTGCGACTTCCTCAGCAACGGCTTTCTGGACCTTAGCTAACTCTACTTTCTTTTCTTTAATCATCTCATGGTCAAGGTAGATGTAGGGCTGGGCATAGAGCTTAATCACATCTTTGTTTAGACCAAATTCAGTTTTTAACCTCGTTTCTAACCCGGACTGCCAAAGCGCCTCTTTCTGGAAATAAAACGGCTGCTTAAGGCCCAATTGGTTTGCCGTTGGCGATGCTTCAGGTACGCCGTGATCGGCAGAGAGGACGATCAAGGTGTTATCCAATCCCACAGACTTGTCGATGGACTCGAACAAGGACGCGAGCGTGCGGTCAAGACGGATCAGGTTGTCTTCTGTTTCTAAGCTTGAAGGGCCGTAGAGGTGAATCACGTAATCGTTTGAAGAAAAACTTACAGCAAGAAAGTCGGTGCTGTTACCTTGTCCTAATTTTTTCTCTGTGATTAAGGTTTTGGCAAAATCGGCTGTAATCTCATCACCGGCAGGGCTGACCGTCAACATGGTTGAATAATATTGGAAGGACGCAGGACCGTAAGGGTGTGGAAAGGTTCTTTGGAAGCCCGCCAATTCGACTTTATGATCTTTATTATGTTCAATGATGGAGTAGGCCTCCTTATCTAAAGACAACTGCCACTTTTTACCGGAGTAGCGTGCAGGCAGCGCTTTGTCGTTCCAGTTCGTGACCCATTCTGGCGTTTCATCATAGTAATAGTCACTCGTCACAAACTCAGATTGGGCTTTGGAAAACCAAAATGCTTTACCAGTATGCCCAGCCAGTGAAATCGCACCTCTATCTTTAACAGAGACCGAATACACTTGTGATTGCCCGCTGCTGGCTATGGTTAGCTCGTCGCTAAATGTTGAAGACAGGATCGGTGCCGGCGAGCGACCATCTCCCTGCGCGGTTTTTTGTGTTGGGTCTATCTCTGTCGCTTTATTGACACCAGAACCTTGTGTCAGCATCGCGTAGTTTGGATCTTCTACGTTATAAACCAAACGGTTTAGGTTTCTATCAAACCAGACATTGCCGACCATACCGTGCACTGAAGGTGGTGCGCCAGTGGCTAGTGAAACATGGCCCACTATGGTTTCGGTATTGGCGTGTTGGTAGTTGGCATTGGTGTAATAAACGCCTTCGTCCATGAGGTAACGAAAGCCGCCTTCTCCAAAGTTGCCTTTGAAGCGTTCTATCAAATCGGCTCTCAGTCCATCAACTGTGATCTGTACCACTAGTTTGGGAGACTGAGCGGCGTGAAGGGTGAAGCTTGCAAGGGCAGTGGTTGCGATGAGAGTGGTGCATTTTGCAAGTCGTAATAAACGTTTATTAGTAGGCATAAGGTTTCCTTTAGAAGGATGCGTTTCACGATGATAATCAAGCCAAGTCACTGATTGTAAGGTCGTGGACCTCTGCTGCTGAAGAGAAGCGAAAGGTGTTGCATCAGTGAATACAATTAAACAGTACTATGTAATTTAGCTTAGGAGAGTTTCGATGATAACGGGAGAATAATAGCCACAGGTTGCGCCGCTCCACTTGATAATTAGATGACATCAATGGTATCTAATTCTACTTGCTTTTAAGTTATATCGATTATGCTCAGCAGAGAGCAGAGAGCAGAGAGCAGAGAGCAGAGAGCAGAGAGCAGAGAGCAGAGGCATTGAAAAGAACGGCACCGCCTCTGGTGCCGCAGAAGATCTACTAGACCACTTTAACTATTCTCATGGCGCTAAGTCGATAGAAAATCAGTGAACCGAGTAGTACCGCACATCCGACAATTTTGTTGAGAGGCATAGGTTCTGAATAAATGATGATACTTAATATCAGCGTCCATATTGGCTCAAGGAGCATGAGCAAAGCGGCATTGGTCGGTTGCGCGAATTTTTGTCCTGTCGTTTGCATCAAGTAACGCAAGCTAGTGGCTAGCACGACGCTTAGAGCGAACCAAGTCCATGTCGTTGGTGAAATAGTCTCAGGCCATGACTCGACACAATATGAAAGGATGAGTCCCAAGCACCCGGCGGAAAAAAGTTGTAGCGTCGTGAGTAGCATGGGTGATAAGCGTGCCGAGTATTTACTGTTTAAATTGAAGTGCACCGCGAGCCCAACCGCCGCGGTTAAAAACCATAGGTGACTCATCTGGGCATGCCACCCGCCATTCCATGAAATCAAAAATAAACCAATGAGCGCAATGGGAAGTGATAACCAAAATGCACGCACGGGTTTATTTCCAAATAGCCCCCAAGCCACCATAGGGACGAATAGCATTGAAAGGCTCATAATAAATGCGCCTTCGCCCAGAGTTTCACTTATCGAGATGGCATGAATCCAACAAAAGATGGAGAACCCGAGTGCGCCACCAACCCCCATAGCACGCAAACTATCTTTGAAGCTGGTTGTTTTAAGGGCGGTTAAACAAAATGGTAATAGGATCAATGATGCCAGCAAAAAACGAAGGCCAATAAAACCAAAAGGAGGGAGCCCCTGTATTGCTTCTTTGGAAAAGACCCAGCCAGCCCCGGCAAGTAGAGTGGTAAAAATGAGTATAAATTCAGCGCGAAAACGGTTAGTCATAACGAAAACATCTTAGTTTTTGTTTATTTTGCGCTAATTAACGCCAAGACTCCATCCTAAATCGTCTAAAAAATGGCAGTTTGGTGATAATCTGACATATTGATTGTATTTGTTTTGGTGGGTGGATCTGTTTCTATTTAAATGCAACTACGGGCGTATATTTAGTAAAAATGCTAAGTGCAACAAGGTGCATTTATTTATTGCTTCTATAATAAGAGAAGTATCCCTTTAGTGATGTGTTGAGTAGGAGTCAGGCATGGCGTTTTTTTTGTATAGTAATGATTCACTCACAGTCATCGAAGTAAAGACCAATCGGTTTGATGCCAAAATGATTCCTCATTTTCGTCAGTACCTTAACCAGTTCGAGCAGCTAGCATCTCAAAAACTACTTATTGATTTAACCGGTGTCATTTTTATGGATAGCAGTGCACTTGGGACGATCATGGCATTACATAAAACCTACGACTTTGGAGAGATGTCTATCATCAGCCAAAGCCCTTCGGTTCTTAACTTATTCAAGTTGACCAAAGTTGACCAACTATTAAATATTTATCGAGATATCGATCATGCCGTGGAGGACATGACTTGATCAATGTGAGTATAAACAAGCCACTTCGTCTTCAAGCTGGGTGGTTTTTGTTGACGTAACAATCGTTGTCATACACACTGACTGTCAACTTTTCGTGACACTTTCAGTAGGAATACCCAGTGCGTTTAGAAGTCTTGTGTGAAGATAGACTCGGATTGACTCGTGAGTTATTGGACATTTTAGCGTCCAGAAGCATTGATTTACGTGGCATCGAAATCGACATTACGGGGATTATTTATCTCAATTGCCCAGATATTGATTTCGATACATTTCGTGACTTAATGGCAGAGATTAGACGAATTTCGGGTGTTAAAGATGTTCGAAAGATACAGTTTATGCCGAGCGAAAGGCATAACACAGAACTGGTTTCCTTACTAACGAACCTCCCATATCCGGTGCTTTCTATTAACTTGAAAGGCTCAGTAGATATGGCGAATCACGCTGCACTAAAACTGCTTGGTAAAAGTGAGCAAGAAGCGATCGCCCAACACATCTCCCATTTATTGCCTAGTTTTCACTTTTCAAAATGGATTGAGGGTGATATCTGCCGCCAGAAACAAGCGATTGTTGTTGATGGTATGGATTATTGGATGGAGATTTTGCCCGTCTATATTACGGGAGAATCTAACGAGACAGTGCTCGCTAGTGCTGTAATGAGTATCCAGCCAAGTAGTACTGTGATTATTTCCGAATCGCTGTCTGACAATAACATTTTGGGCTTTGAGCATTTTGTCGGTGTCTCAAATCGTCATAAAGCGCTCATGAGTCAAGCGAAAAAGTTAGCAATGTTAGATCAACCTTTATTGATTGAAGGCGATACTGGCACGGGTAAAGAAATGTTGGCGAAGGCTTGTCATAGCCGATCAAATCGCGCATCAAATCCATTTTTGGTACTGAGCTGTGCTTCTATGCCTGATGATGTGGCGGAAACAGAGTTGTTTGGCCATGCGCCAGGTTCGTTTAATCACGAGCATGGTCATAAAGGCATTTTTGAGCAAGCGAACGGTGGCACTGTCTTATTGGATGAGATTGGTGAAATGAGCCCCCATCTACAAATTAAGTTATTAAGATTTTTGCAAGATGGCACCTTCAGACGCGTGGGTGAAGAGCATGAAGTACACGTCGATGTACGAATTATTGCATCTACCCGTCACAATCTGGCAGATTTGGCGGAGCAGGGCGCCTTTAGGGAGGATTTGTACTATCGCCTTAACGTACTGACATTGACGATTCCCCCACTGCGTGAGCGAGCTAGCGACATAGCTCCACTTTTGGATCTGTTCATTGCTAAGCACAGCCAAAAGTTGGCGATTGCCAAGCCTCAATGTACGGAAACATTAGTGAAGGATCTGGGCAGCTACCCTTGGCCGGGCAACATGAGGCAGCTCGACAATTCGGTGTTACGAGCGCTGACTCAAATTAGTGGTAGTACATTACAAATTGAAGATTTTAAGTTGCCAAAACTGGAGTCGGTCGCGACAAACGGTGTGAACCTTAACTTAGATGGTTCGCTCGATGACATGATGAAGGAGTACGAGTCGAGAATTCTGGAGAAACTCTATCAGTCATTCCCATCAAGTCGAAAATTAGCTAAACGATTGAATGTGTCACATACATCGATTGCTAATAAACTGCGTGATTACAATATCCGCAAAAATTGATTTGTCAGGCTCAGGATGTCTATAAAATAGCGTAAAGTCGTCAGTGATGTCATTTATGATACTGCGACTTTCGTTGGTAAGGTATTTGATCTCGCCAATTATTGGCAAATATCAGGGAGTTATAATGGAAGATAGCTGCTCGGCAGTGGGAATACACTGCCGTGATGGGAATGTACTGATTCGTACCGCCAAGCCCTCAGATGCATACACAATATCCAACTATTTTCAGGAAAATAAAGCGTTTTTAGCGCCTTGGGAACCTAAACGAGACGATGCTTTTTATCGAGCAGATACTTGGGCAGCAAAGTTGGTTAAGTTAGAAGAGTTACACCGCCTTGGTCTTGCCTATTATTGCTTGATTTTTGATACGGATTCAAAAGAAATGAAGGGTACGATTTCGTTCAGTAACCTTGTCCGCTTTCCACTTCATTCGTGTAATTTAGGTTACTCTTTAGCCAAAGACGCCCAAGGGCATGGGTATATGCGCAAGGCTCTCGCAATGGTGCTCCCCTATATGTTCAATGTGCAAAATATGCATCGTATAGCGGCGAGTTATATGCCCCATAACGAACGAAGCGCCGCGGTACTTAATGCCATGGGGTTTCAAAAGGAAGGTTATGCCAGTGACTATTTGCTGATCAACAATCAGTGGGAAGATCACATCCAAACGGCGTTGATTAACCCCAATTGGAAAGCCAGCTAATATTAGACAGCCAGTCAATATTGGAGAATCAGATCATGAAGCGTCTTGAACAGCAACTCACACTGTTAATGGAATTGGACAAGCTCAAGAGCGTGTTGCGCCGGACTCGAATAAAAAGCTCAGTTGGCCGCTTTGAAAATAGTGCAGAACACAGTTGGCACGTGGCAATGATGGCGCTTTTGTTAGAAGAGCACGCGAATGAACCGATAGATATTGCTGTCGTGGTGAAAATGCTATTGCTGCATGACATGGTGGAAATCGATGCTGGTGATACGTTTGTTTACGATGTGGCTGCGTCATTAGAACAAGAACAAAAAGAGTTATCGGCGGCCAATCGATTGTTCGCTATGTTGCCGCAAGAACAAGGTGAGGCGTTATTTGCAATTTGGCAAGAATTTGAAGCGGCAGAAAGCGCCGAGGCGAAATTTGCCAAGGCGCTGGACCGACTAATACCGATGTTGTTGAACTACCATAATCAAGGTCAGAGCTGGTTAGAAAACGATGTATCGAAAGAACAAGTAATGAAGGTGAACCAGAAGATAGAAAAAGGTTCACAAGTGCTGTGGGATAAAGCACAATCGCTGATAGAAGAAGCCGTAGAGAACGGTTGGTTAAAACACTAGGAGACTGAATGTCGTACACGACTTTGGATGAATACCAAAGAAAATGGATTTTTACTCATCAATCTATGCCTGTACCTGAAAGTGATTGGCCTTTTATTAAGCCGATGACCCAAGCACGTTCAGCACAGTTTTGGAAAGAAAATATCAGCGCACAAAGTCCTGATGCTGAGCGTATGTCCTCTCAGGACTGGCCGACGAAAGACAGCAACTGGCAAGAAAGTGTCGACTGGATGAAAGCTTGGGAAGCCGATGAAAACGCGTTACCAGAAGCGGTAGCAGACTTTATTGATTGGCAAGACGACGTTACGGTGTATTTTTGTTATGAAAAATACAATGTAATTGAAACCAAGTGGTCGATTTTCAAAAAATATTGGAAGAACTTTTTGTTTTACGATGATGGTCCAATTTTATTGGGACGACGTAGGCAAGAGGCGCTATGGTTCTCAACCAAAGGTACCGTTAAACTCGGTCGCCGTAGCTAACGTCAAGGCACTTGCTGCAATACGTGTTAATTGAGGCCTGCAGAAATGCAGGTCTTTTTTGTGCATACAATGGACTTAAGTCACATTCCAAAAAAGTAACGTAATTAAATGCCAGGTCTTTGATCTTAAGCTAAGTATGCTCTTGCATAACAACGTGATACTACTCTCAGTTAATACATTTTGTACTTATAAACAGTAAAAATACTTTGTAGTTATTTCTCAGGACGAGTCATGTTATGCGCCACTACCTCAAATATATAATTCCGATCTTAGTTCCACTGATCGTATTGCTTTTACCTCTCTCTGCCTTTCCTTTCGACGGATTGACCATTATCCAGCAGCGCGTTATCGCGATCTTTTTATTGGCGGCACTGTGCTGGGTGTTTGAACCTATTCCCATCTATGCAACTTCCGTGGTGATTATCGTATTAGAGCTTCTCATGCTATCGAATAAAGGCATGTATTGGTTTCGGGGCGCAGAAGGCGAAGCACATTTTGGTACGTTGTTGCGATATGAAGAAATAATGGCAACATTTGCAAGCCCAATCATTATGCTGTTCCTTGGCGGGTTCTTTCTCGCGATGGCAGCGACGAAATATCGTTTAGACGTTAACTTAGCAAGGGTATTGCTTAAACCGTTTGGTACTGACCCTAAATACGTAATGCTCGGCTTGATGTTGATTACGGGTGTGTTTTCTATGTTTATGTCAAATACAGCAACCACTGCGATGATGCTGTCTATTTTGACGCCGGTAATTGCGTTGTTTGGGCCTAAAGATCCCGGACGTATCGCGTTTGCGTTGTGTATCCCAGTCGCCGCGAATATTGGTGGTATTGGTACGCCTATTGGCACACCCCCAAACGCTATAGCACTCAAATATTTAGTGGGTGAAAACTACATTAGTTTCGGTGAGTGGATGGCATTTGGTGTGCCATTTGTAGTGGTGATGATGGCTCTCGCTTGGGTCTTGATAAATACACTTTATGGCGCTGAGCAGAAAAAAATTGAGCTGGCGATTAAAGGTAAGTTTCTAAAAACGCCAAAAGCCATCATGGTGTACATTACGTTTGCTGGCACTATTATCCTATGGTTGATGGGTTCAACACATGGTATGAACTCTTACACCGTGGCGCTTATTCCGGTAGCGGTGTTCTCTCTTACTGGCATTATCAATAAGGAAGATCTCAAACGTATCTCGTGGGATGTTCTTTGGTTGGTATCTGGCGGGATAGCGCTTGGCTTAGCGTTAGACAAGACAGGGCTGGCCCGATTGGTGGTGCATAGTATTCCTTTCGACGCCTATTCTCCTTATGCCGTGCTATTTGGAGCCGCATTCTTGTGTCTTATCATGGCTAACTTCATGTCGCATACCGCAACAGCAAACTTACTGATGCCGATTATGGCAGCGCTGGGCGCTTCTATGGTGTCGCTGGCCCCACTTGGCGGCGAAATTACCTTGATTCTTGTTGTGACGTTTGCTGCGTCATTGGGTATGTCGTTACCTATTAGTACGCCTCCTAATGCTTTGGCGCATGCGACGGGCAATGTGCAAAGTAATCAAATGGCGAAAGTTGGTGTCATTCTTGGTGTCGTCGGGGTGCTATTAAGTTTCGTGCTCGTATGGTTGCTGCATGCGGTAGGCCACATCGGGTAACCTATATGGATAAGTTGGTAAGACATTATTTTTCTGAAGCCACAAGACAAGTGACGATGATGGCCGGCGATGTAGTACTGCGCCAGCATGGCCATAACGATCGCCTGTACTATGTGCAAAGTGGTGAACTTGAAGGGTTTGATGAACGTGAAGAAGACGGCAACCTGACCAAATTATTTACCGCATCAAGTGGTGCTTTTATTGGCGTACACAGTTTCTTTTCAGGCACGTGGACAGCATCATCAACCGTTAAGGCTAAAACGCTCGTTAAGCTGGCATGGATCGATAAAAACACGCCAGCGATCAGACCAGAAGTGCTAGGCCCGCTCAGCGCGCAATTTATGCCAGTGATTGTCAATGAACTATCTCGGCGTCAGCGACGTGCAACCCAAGAAGCTATCGCCAAAGAAAAGGTGCTACAGCGGCTGCACACCGCTGAGCAGATGACCACGCTAGGACAGCTCGCAGCGGGTATTGCCCATGAACTCAATAACGCGATTGGTGTGGTGAGCAGCAAAACAGATCATTTACAAAGTGAGCTTATTCAGCTACTTGAAGAGGCTCACCCTGAATCGAGCCAATATTTTGACTTAGGTTTGATGCATGGACAGTGGACATCGTCTAGCGAGGCAAGAAAGATCGCCAAGCAGATCGAAAGGACATACAAGCTGGATCGTACACTCGCAAAGCGGCTTGCGAAAGCGCTAGGCAGTGCTTCGTTACCGCAACCATGGCTAGATAGACCAGAACAAGCGATCAAGTACTGGGAGTTGGGGCGAGATCTTCACGATCTTCGACTCGCGGCTCGCCACACTGTCGGCATTGTCAAGTCGGTAAAACAGTTAGGGCGAACAGACAGCGAGCAAGATGAGCTCATTGATATTAACGATACCATTAATAAAGCCCTGTCTTTGCTACAAAGTGATTTACGGCTTGTCTCGGTGAGAATGCGTCCGGCAACCTTGCCGTTAATTAAGGGCGCTTCAACGGAGTATGTGCAGATTTGGAGCAACATTATTAAAAATGCTTGTGATGCTATGCACGCAACGGTTGCACCGGAAATAGAGATTCAAAGCCGTTGGGTGAATCAACGTATTTTAGTCACCATTGCCAATAATGGGCCCGAAATAGATGAATCCATTCGACGAAAAATATTCCAGCCTAACTTCACCACAAAAAAGGGTGGTCTAAGTTTTGGGTTAGGGTTGGGGTTATCGATTGTTAAACGTATTGTGAGTGAGAATAGCGGCACGATTGTGGTGAAAAGCAGTCCAGAACAAACTATTTTCCGAGTCAAATTACCAGTAGGAGAAGCAAATGGAGAAGCTTAATATAATTTGTGTGGATGACCAACGAGAGGTACTGAGTGCCGTTGTTCAGGACTTAGAACGCTTATCTAGCTGGTTAAATATCGAAGATTGTGAGTCTGCTTCTGAGGTGTTAGAGCTGTTAGATGATTTGGACGCTGACGGTGAACATGTCGCGGTTATTATTTCTGACCATGTGATGCCGGGAATGACGGGTGTGGAACTACTGACGAGTATCTCACAAGATAGCCGATTTAAATGGACCAAAAAGGTGCTGTTAACAGGGCAAGCCACACACTCAGACACCATTACCGCCATTAATACCGCGGGGGTAAGCCACTACTTCGAAAAACCATGGAATGCTGATGCGCTAACGGATTGCGTGCGCACGCTAGTGACGCACTACATATTTGACAGCGGCTTGGACTATCAACCTTATCATGAAGAGTTGGATCAGAAGGTTGTTTTAGCTAGGCTGAGTTCATCGTTCTAACGTTAACACCTCGGGTGACGCTGCCGCTTAATGCTCGACATTCATGTCGGGCAATAAGTTTAGTCCTTAGCTCTACTTTGTCTGTTCTAATCTTAATCTCCATTTCATGTTCTTATAGTGAGCAAGCCCTTTACCTGTAGGATATACAACATAGTTACTCCTCTGAATGACCGGTTTTTAAATACCTATCTTCAATAAAAACTAGACACAAGAAGCCTATTGAATACTCTTAGTGATATCTACATCGTAATCAGGAAGGTGACATGTCAGAACATTATGCCGTGGTCAGTTGGACACGAGGCAAGGGTGAAGTTTTCCACGACAACCAGTATAGCCGAGGGCATAGTTGGGAATTTGATGGTGGAGCGATAGTGCCAGCATCGCCATCCCCACACGTGGTTCCGCTACCTCTTTCAATAGAAGAAAATGTTGATCCTGAAGAGGCGTTTATTGCCGCTTTGTCGAGTTGTCATATGCTGGTATTTCTGTCGATCGCTGCGAAGCGCAACTATGTGGTAGACCGCTATACCGATAAAGCGATCGGTACTCTTGGTGAAAATGAAGTGGGAAAACTAGCGGTGACCAAAGTGGTATTGCATCCCCATGTTGAGTTCTCAGGTGAGCGAGTCCCTACCATGGCGCAGTTAGAAAAAATGCACCATTTGTCCCATGAAAATTGTTTTATTGCCAATTCTGTTACGACACTCGTCACAACGGAAATCAAAGAGTAGCCCGCTATTTATTGTCGTTATGCTGGCTGCAATCTTGTTCGGCATCGTCTTCGAGTCTTTCGATGCTTATGAGCGGCAATTAAAATTTTCGTACCGTTTGATACTGAGCTTAACGTTGATTGCTGAGCTCACCGTGTAGAATGAAGGGAATCGTTATGATTAAACGCGTTGGCGACACGATCATTGAAGTGAATCACAAGGCTAGCTGTCATTGTGGTGCCGTTGAACTGGAGTTGTATTTACCCAATGGCATAGAAAAGCCACGACGTTGTGATTGTTCAATTTGTCGAAGGAAAGGGGCGATTGTCGCCTCAGTAAAGTTAGACGGTATTCGTGTACTAAAAGGTCAAGAATCTCTTAAGCTTTACCAATTTAATACCGGTACCGCGAAGCATTATTTTTGTTCCAATTGCGGCATTTATACTCATCATCAAAGACGCTCAGACCCCACAGAATATGGCTATAATGTTGGGTGTTTATTAGGTGTGAATCCTTTCGATTTAGGTGAAGTGGTTATCAGTGATGGTGTTAACCATCCGTCAGATAGAACATTGTGAAAAGAGAATGGGGTGGTGATGGAAGTGATAAGCAAATTTGATGATTATCCAAGCGATATTCGACGATCACTGCTTGATCTAAGATCGCTCATTTTTCAGTGCGCTCTAACATTAGATGTAGGTGACGTTGAAGAAGCGCTTAAGTGGGGTGAACCCAGCTATCGTGTAAAGTGTGGCAGTCCAATTAGGATAGATTGGAAGTTAAAAACGCCACATAACTACTACTTGTATTTTAACTGTAGTACACAACTCGTTGACACATTCCGTGAGCTGTATAGTGACGTGCTTGAGTTTCAAGGCAACAGAGCCATTGTATTATCTGTTGCACAGTCATTCCCTGAAAGGGAACTAAAACACTGCATCGCTTTGGCTATGACCTATCAGAGAATCAAACATTTGCCCTTACTTGGAGCGAGTTGACCATCGTGAGTGAGCGCTTGGCTAGCAATGTCCTTTAGATGGGGAGTGGTAATAATGGCTCCAGTGAATAGTCAGAAGTCACTTATTTTAAGAAGCCTAAATCTTGTACCGAGAAATTGGCTAAATTTGGAAAAATATAGTTCAATGCATTATCACTCTTTACACCCATCCACTTGGCAATAGTCGCACCAATTTGCTCAACGGAAGTGGTGGGGATCATTCGCCCCTTATTGAAATCATTTTCGCCATCAAGGATTAATGATGGCCACTGTCCGTATAGCTGTCCGGCATTTAATGCCCCACCCATTACAAAGTGATTACTTGCCCAACCATGGTCTGTTCCGGCACCATTACTTGCCAAGCGTCGACCAAAATCAGACATTGTCATCGTGGTCACTTTGTCGTCTAGCCCTGATGTCTCCAGCGATTGATTGAACGCGGCAAGTGCCTGACTCAAAGTGCTCATCAAATTTGCATGATCATTTAATTGGTTAGCGTGGGTGTCAAAGCCACCTAGGCCAACAAAATACACTTGTTTCTGATGCCCTAGTTGATCGCTCGATTTGATCAATCGTGCCACTGTGTGTAGTTGTTGACTCACCGAAGTATCTGGAAAATGCGCTTCTTCTGGGACAGACTCTATCGCCGCAGCGAGTTGATCTCGTATTGAAACTGAATCATCTTTCACTTGATCAAATTCACGCCCAAACGCCGTTAACGGGGACAAATTCATTACTTGATCGAAAGCCTTTCGGCGCTGATCGTTTTTTATCGCATTTACTTGAGGTAGTGATGATGCCTTAATTAGGTTAGCACCACGGTCGCTACCATTTAGCAGCTGGGCATAGCCATTAAGACTAAACGTTGGGCTAATTTGCTCGGAATCGCTACTTAGCACGTCCATCATTCGCCCCGCCCACCCTAATGTTGTGGTGCTGCCAGACCAACCACGTTGCCACTCAGCTTGTTGTGAATTATGAGAGAACAAAAAGGGTGGCATCGCGTGCGTTCCGTCCTCCAACCCAGCCTTCGTTGAAGGCTCTATCAACACACCACTGTTTGCAATAGCCACCATTTTTCCATTGTTAAACAGGCTTTGAATGTCAGTCATTGATGGGTGTAAACCCAATGTAAGATCTGACCCCGTAGTTAATGATAAAGGCAACAATGAAGCTTGTGGGATAGCGATATCTGGGCGAGCCGTCATGTACTCATCATAGTGTGCGTTATCATTGGGAATCAACATGTTAAAGCCATCGTTGCCACCAAACAAAAATACACAAACCAGGGCCTTATAGTCGTTATTTGGTAGCGCGTGTGCCGTGCCTGTACCCATCACCGAGACAAGCGGTGTCGAGGCCATCGCCGCTAACAGTTGACGACGTGAAATCATTGGGCTATCTCCTCAATATGGAACTCTTGGCTAGTGACAACAGTATAGAGCGCGTTACGAACCTTTAGACTTTGTTGAGTGTCGCGAAGATCGTCTAATCCTTCTAATACGATGGCTTTCAGTGGCTCACTCATTCTTTGAGAAAGCAGGCGTCGTTCAATTTCCTTAATCAATGCCGAATGGTCATTCGCAATTGCTTCTAAAGGCGCGGTATTGATGACAATGCGCTTCGGGTTATCTTCTCCCTCATAATCGGTTCGGCCAGTTGCAGACCAAAGCTGATTATTGGTGAGTATAAAGTTGTTCCAGCTCAGTATTTCAAATTCGGGTGCAACGTCATTTGCCGCTGAGATTTCGCCATTCGGAGCATAATCGGGCGAGAAAAAGTTGAAGACACTCGGCGAACCAAGCGGAGATTGTCCGTAAGACGAAAACGTGCCAATCGAGTCATGGAAGCGCCCTGATGGATCGGCAGATTTAGCGTCTAAGGCTCGGAAAAAATTTGTCATTGCTATCAATGGCTCTTTCATTTTAACGGGCGAACGCTCACTGCCGCTAAGTGCTTCGCTATCGGTTAAAATCCCACGGATTACTGCGGCAAGATCGCCCCTTACTCCCTCACCATTATCGGCAAACAGCGCACTTACTCGGGCAACATAAGCAGGGGAGGGGTTCGAGGTTACGAGTCTCTGGATAAGATGTTTACTGATCAACGGAGGTGTGTTCGAGTGATTGAGTAACATGTCCATCGCTTGCGCCATATCCTGTTCGGCGGTTTGCCCTTGGGCATACACCTCACCCATGACCACCTTTTCTTCGTCGTCATGATGTTCAGGATAAGCGATCATAGGTATGAACCAATTCCCATCCTTAGACCCCCAATTCGGCTGATTTTTTTCAGCGATGTGCCAACCGGTGAATACGCGAGCTAAGTTTTCTATATCATCTTGCGAGTACGTTGAGATCAATTGCCCTTGGCTATCAAGTTTTTCGGTGCCATCTGGATGTAACTCGTAGAGACCAATGCTAAACAATTGCATCACTTCACGAGCATAGTTTTCATCAGGGTAGCGATTGTTTTCAGGCGCGGCTTTTTGATTTGCCATCATTGATAAGTAATCACCCATCGCGGCATGCAGTGTCACCGATTCAATCAGATCTCGATAATTGCCAAAAGCATGAGTGATGAGCATATCGTAGTAGTCAGTCATCTCTAAGGCTCGACCATTCAAGCTAGCGCCATACCGTGAAATCACGAAAATTTCGCTCAATGCAAATGCGACCCGCTGTCGCAGTTGATCCGGTGCATTCAGGCTCAAGTCCCACCACACGGCCGCGCGATCCGATTGGTTGTATGTGGCGGCATCGCTTTGCAGTTGATATTCTTTCAGGCGAGTAGAGTGCAAGCTTGGGGTCATAGAAAACTGTCTATCTAGCCAAGTCACATAGCCTAAATTGGCTAACTCTTGATAGGAATCCGGTTGAGGACCAAATGTCGAACGGTAGAGAAGGTCATAGCGCTGATCTTGTGTCAAGGGGAGGATAGGAGGCCGCACACCACCATTTTCCGAACCACTGTCACCCTCTCCGCCGCACGCCGATAGTAATGAAAGACCAAGTAATCCTATACTCGATTTGAGGGCACAAGGCTTTAAAATGGATAGCAACTCAGGAACCTTTTTTGCAGACGATGTCGTTGAACACTAACGAAGAACATCATTCACAGCAATATAGCCCGGTATAAATTGTGCGACGGGTTCAAAATCATTAACATTCGTCGTCTTGTTCGTAGGCTACGCAACAATGAACAACATGGAAGCGACTGGCTAATAGGCCTCAAGCTAATGCGTGTTGGCCTTAACGAAGTGCGCTGTTATTTGCATCGTGGACTAATTTTAGTAGTATCAATTTCCCTTATTTTTGTGTGACAGATATATTTTCGAGTGACAGATATGACATTTAACGCCGCAATTTTCGATATGGATGGTTTGCTTCTGGATACTGAGCGAGTGTGTATGAACGCTTTTGAAAAAGCATGCCATACATTAAGCGTAGAATTTTTGAAGCCAGAGTACCTTGCGATCATCGGTCAGAATGCTCAAGGAGTGGAACGTACAATTCGAGCTGGTTATCCTGCTGATCTCGATTATCCGGCCCTGAGGAAAGTCTGGATGGAGTATTATCATGATATAACGCATCATCATGCGATCCCAATAAAGGAAGGGGTACTTGAGCTTCTTGATTGGCTAAAAGCGAATAATATACCGATGGCTGTGGCGACATCCACAGACTTAAGTCTTGCTAAAACAAAACTACAACTCGCTGGATTAGGTGACTATTTCGACAGCGTGACTTGTGGATGTGAGGTGACTCATGGCAAACCAGATCCAGAAATTTACTTACTAGCAGCAAGCAGGCTAAATATAGCGCCAGAATATTGTTTGGGTTTTGAGGACTCGAACAATGGTGTCCGTGCAGGTGTTGCCGCAACTTTACAAATGTATCAAGTTCCCGATCTCGTTTCCCCAACCGATGACGTGATTGCTCTTGGACATGAGATCCTTCCATCGATGGTTGATGTATTGGATCATTTGAAACACCACAAGCAACTCACTTAACCGTGGATTACTTACTCACTGTTGTGTTATTTGCGGTGTCGGCATCCGTTACGCCTGGACCGAATAATATTTTGGTGATGACGTCAGGGGTCAACTTTGGTGTTAAAAAGAGTTTACCCCTGCTCTTTGGCATTTGCGTTGGCTTTACCATGATGCTGTTACTTGTTGGCGTCGGATTTTCGCAACTATTTGAGCGATTCCCTAATCTGCATTTTGTTATCAAATGTATTGGGGTGTTTTACTTATTGTATCTCGCGTATCTGATTGCAAGCTCCTCTTCCTCCATTCATTCTGAGCATCAAAACCAACCTTTATCCTTTATGAAGGGCGCGATATTTCAATGGTTCAATGCTAAAGCATGGGTGGTTGCGACAGGGGCGATTGCTGCGTTTACAACCACAGGATCGAGTTTCCTTGCTCAGAACATCATGATAGCGATAACGTTTTTTGTCGTTTCATTTCCATGTGTCGGCCTATGGTTGGTTTTTGGGTCATTATTGAAAAATATTCTTAATAGTCCGAAGCATCGAAAATGGTTTAATCTCGTCATGTCGGGGCTACTCATACTATCGGTATACCCCATATTTCTGGAGATCACACAGGAAATAACTTAGAACAATGGACAGTTAAACCTTACTCTTCATACTGTTAAATAGCCCTATTTTTGGTTGGTTTTTGTCATACCAATGCTTGGTTATACTTCGCGTCACACTAACAAGCCGATCACGGCACGCTCTGGATTTACGCTCCAGCACGCAGAAGGAAAAACCATGTCTCAATATGTTGTATGTGCGCTTTATAAGTTTGTCACCCTTAAAGACTACCAAGATATTCGTCAGCCGCTCACTGAAATACTCACTGAAAATGCGATTCGCGGAACGCTATTGCTCGCGAGCGAAGGTATTAATGGCACCGTGGCGGGTAAGCGAGAATCAATTGATGAGTTGCTTAACTGGTTTCAACAAGATTCTCGATTGAAGGATGTGGTGTATAAAGAGTCATTTAGTGACACACAGCCGTTTAACCGCACCAAAGTGAAATTGAAAAAAGAAATTGTGACGATGGGGGTGGAAGGGATTGATCCGCTAAATGTCGTTGGTACTTACGTCAAACCTAAAGATTGGAATGAACTGATTTCTGATCCCGACGTATTGCTGGTGGATACTCGCAATGATTATGAAGTGGATATCGGTACGTTTAAAAATGCCGTCAACCCAAACACAGAGACGTTTAGAGAGTTTCCTCAATACGTTGCCGATAACCTGGACCCTACAAAACATAAGAAAGTAGCGATGTTCTGTACCGGTGGTATTCGTTGCGAAAAATCGACAGCGTACATGAAAGAACAAGGCTTCGAAGAGGTCTATCACCTTGAAGGCGGTATTCTCAAGTACCTAGAGGATGTACCTGAACAAGAGAGTATGTGGGAAGGTGACTGCTATGTGTTTGATGGACGAGTTGCTGTAAATCATCAACTAGAAAAAAGTGGCTACGATGTATGTAACGCTTGTCGCTTACCGATGACCGCCGAAGACAAAGAGTCTGAGCATTTTGAGCAAGGTGTGAGTTGTCCTAAATGTGTCGATAAACACAGCGACGAGCAAAAAGCCCGCTTTCGTGAGCGAGAAAAACAAGTTCAACTCTCCAATGCTCGAGGTGAAACCCATGTCGGCGGAGATGCTGCCCAGCTAATAGAGCAACGCAAAAAACAAAAACGAGCGATGAAAGCACAGCAGCGTTCTGGGAAGTAAATTAAGTACAGTATGGTGATATTCGTCATACAGAAAAAGGGAGTAAGACGGTTGTCTTACTCCCTTTTTGTATTTGTAGCGTCCTACTTCTTACTTCTTACTTCTTACTTCCTAGGTAATAGGTAATAGGTAATAGGTAATAGGTAATAGGTTAAGAGGACTCTTGCGAAGATGCACCTTCATTTACTTCAGGTTGACTCTCTTCTTCCACTTCGTAATTAAGCCAGAATAAAAATAATTCATACCAAATCGCGAGTATTATTGCACCTAGGAACAAACCGATAATTCCCGCAAATAGCATACCGCCAATAGCACCAATCAAGATCACTGGCATTGGCACATCGACACCGCGGCCCATTAACATAGGTTTTAGGAAGTTATCAGATAACCCGCCGGCCAATGCCCAGATAGTAAATAACGTTGTACTGGTGCCATCTCCTGTGGAATAGACATAAAAGATGACCGGTGCAACGATGAGCAGGGCAGGTAATTGGGCGATACAAAGTATTAAGGTCGCGAGTGTCAATAGACCAGCAGCTGGAACCTTAAACACAAACATCGCCGCACCGATAATGACCGCCTGAATAAATGCAACGCCAACCACTCCAAGCAACACGCTGCGAATCGTTGCCGCCATTAAGTTCGCCCATTGCTCCGCTTTTTTCCCCACAGCTCTTACCGCAACGGTTTCGAGAGCGCCAGATATTTTTTCTGCATGAGCCATAAAGCCACCCGCGATGGCGAGGGAAATAATAAACATGACTAAACTAGTGAGCGCGCCACCCAAAATAGAGGCGATGGTGCCAAGAAAGCCTTTAATTTCAGGCAAGAATTGCTGAATAGCTTTCTCTAAGTTGGTCGAAAACAGGTTCCAAATGCTGTAGAGCTTGTCGCCAATGACTGGGATATCCGCAACTTTCGCTGTAGGTCCTGGTATTTTGATTTCACCGCTTTGAAGAATGTCCGTTGTGTGAGTAACCCCTTCGTACAAAGAGCCCGAGACGAGCCCGAAAGGCACTACCAGTAAACCAATCCCAATAAGAGCGACGGTAGTAGAGGCTAGACCGCGTTTACCGCCATAAGCTCGCTCAAGCTTTTTGGTTAGCGGCAATAATGCCACAGCGATTATTGCGCCCCACAATACCGGAATGATAAAGGGCTTAATAATGCCGTATGTAAAATTGATCAAGAGAATCAATAACCCGATTCTGATGGCGGACTCAACCATATTGTTGATGAAGAGTTTGCTTTGACGTTGTTCGATTTGTTTATCCATTTTTATGTTCCCTGTGCTCAATGTTGGCACTTACTAAACTTGATACCACGATGGCCATATAAAATACGCCCGTGATTGCTTCTAAATATACGACAACCTGCGCGAATGGGGTATTAGGACTGATGTCGCCATACCCCAACGTTGTTAATGTGACAAAACTAAAATACGCTGCATTTGAAAAATTATTTCCCCAAGTGAGTGATTCCATACCAGTAAATGCATTAGGTGAAAATTCGAGGATCAATAAATAAACGATAGCCCACATTAGCCCAAGTAGCAGAAATAAAGCGATAGAACCTATCACTCTATTTGCATTAACGCTGCCATGAAACAAAACTTGCTTTGCTGTTGATTGAAAAGTAGCGAAGAAGAAAGCGAAGGTCAGCGCTAGCATGGCAAGATCCATTTTTTGAATATTAAGTACGCTTTTTATTATGAGTACAGCAATCCAAATCACGGCAAGAAAAGCCAGAAAGTGAAACCATTTTCGGTCAAACCGAAGACTCGCGAGGCAGACAATAAAGGTCCAAATAATGAAGCCTTGTAATATATGATCGATTACACCTTCACCGACCACCTCTGCCAGGGATGCGCTAATTAATAACGCAATCAAAGATAGGGTAAGATAGAAAAAGTTATTACTGTCGTTAATCTTCTTTATCCGTTGGCCAATTTTTCTTTGCATGGTTTAATCCTGTGCTAAGTTGCGGTGGTCACTTTTACTCTCGCTGTCTTGCATTACCATGACGGATGCACTGAGTCCGAACCGTAATTCAATCCCATCGGGCAACTCGTCTAAGGTAATTTTGACGGGTATTCGTTGCGCTAAACGAATCCATTGAAATACCGGGTTTACGTTAGGAAGCAAGTTGTAACCCACCGTGCCATCGGTTGGAGCAATACCCCAACCAATAGAGTCCACAGTGGCGGAAATGACGGTCTCCGGGTGAGACATAAGCGTCACTCTTGCCTCATTACCAGGGCGAATGTTACTGAGTTGATTTTCTCGAAAGAAGCCAAACACCCAAAAGCTGGTTTTATCGATTAGGGCAACAAGGGGTTGATTCGCTACCGCTTGTGTCCCGTCGCGAATATCTAAGTTTGAAATAAGTCCGTCTACACTGGCGTATACCTTAGTGTAACTGAGGTTGAGTTTTGCTGACCGGACATTCTCTTCAGATGACTTGATGTGCAGTAGTGCTTCCTCATACGCAATCTCACGACGAGTGAGGTCTTTATGTGACACAGCACCTTTATCTTTCTTTCGGATGTCGAGCAGTCGGTCATATTCAATTTTTTTGCCTCTGGCACTGACGATGGCTTTCTGCAGTGCCACTTCGGATTGTGACAGTGTCACCCTGTAGGGTTCGTCATCAATTTCAAACAACAGATCACCTTTGGACACCGATTGGTTGTCTCGTATCGCGACGTGAATGATGGACCCCGATACACGTGGGGCTACCTTGATGACGTTCGCTCTGACCTGACCATCTCGCGTCCAAGGGTTACTAAAATAGTCTTCAAATTTCGTGTACCCGATCCAAACGGCGCAAATGATGACCACGAGGTTCACGATTACAATCATTGTTTTCTTCATAATTAGACTGACCTAAAACCTTAAGTAAAAACTATCAATAGCCACGACATACATCACCAGCACGGCCAAAAACGTCAGGGATGGAAAAGCGACAAAACGAGACAGTTTTGTTTTGTTCAATACAATGACGGTTACCCACGTAGCGACGAGTGCCAAAATGAGAACCGCTAATAGTGGGGAGAAGTAAATGTCTCCCCATGCAAGCTCATGGGGCATTAGGGTTGCTCCTTGGGTTTAGTGGCAGAAGGCTGAGGAGGCTTCTCTTTTGCGGCAGAGGGGGCCTCAGCATTATCCGTTGCAATGGTGTTGTTTACGGACTCTACGGATTGTGTGTTTGAAGGTAGCAGAACGGATTCTTTTGATAACGTATCCCCCCAATCAGAGCGTTGATTCATGGTTTCAATGAGGTCATCAGAAATGAAGGCTTTTCCCGAATTCACTTGCCAACCGCCCCCTAATGATTTGTAGAGCGCAACCACTTGATTGGCCACGTTACCTTTGATTTGTGCGTAGCTGTCTTCGCTGCGAGTCATTTTTTCTAGTGAGCTAAGTAAACGTTCAAAGGAAATTTGACCATTTTCATATTGCGTCATCGAAATATTAAAGGCGCGGATCGATGCATCGACCGATCGTAAACGCAGTCCTTGTTGCTCTTGGTACAATTGGTAAGCATCCAGCGCATTCGTTACTTCCTGCACCGCCTGTAGTACTTTTTTATTGTAGTTGGTTAGGGTCTCTTGAAAGCGTGCATCTTCAAAGCGAACGTTATTTTTAATTCGACCATATTGGAAAATATTCCAGCTAAAGGTTGGGCCGGCTACAAGCATAAGAGAGTCGCTCAAACTTAAGCTGCTACCGGTTGGTGTGGTGCTATTAATACCAATAGAGCCAAATAACGAAAAGCTAGGGTAAAGTGCCGCTTCAGTTATACCAATTTGAGCGCTCTGAGCGTGCGCTTGTAGTTCGGCAACTTGTAAGTCAGGTCGTCTTAACACCAAACTGGCTTCGATGCTCGGTTCAAGCGAAGGTGCTTTTGGAACCATAGAGAGGGCATCACTTTCACGGGCAGAGAGCTTTTTCCCTGTGGATTGAAATTGTTGCTCACCCTTATTGATGATGTCTTCACCCTGATTATGGAGCAAGGGTTCAATTTGCTCAGGTAAAGTGCCGAGCAATACTGCGAGCGCATTCTTAGCCTGTTGCATCGCAATCTTTAAGCTAGGAAGCGCTGCCATTGTAGTGAAAAGCTGATTTTGAGCTTGTTGCACGTCGAGTTCGGTGACATTCCCTGATTCAAATTGAACCCGAGTTATGTTGACCACACGTTGCTGGATTTCAATGTTACGTTGCGATAATAGAATCCGTTCTTGGAACGTCCGAAAGTTGATATAATTACGAGCGACTTCTGATGTTATAGTCACCAGTATATCGTTATAGGAGGCGACGGAGGCGTAATAACTCGCTTGGGCCGACTCAATGCCACGCGCGTATTTTCCCCAGACATCCATTTCCCAGCCAGCATCGAATGTCAGTGCAGCGTTGGTAAAGGATTGGTCGTTTTGATAAGCAAAAGCAAGATTACCCGAGGCAACTTGAGCCTGAGGGTAACGAAGCCCATCCGCAATACCAAGTACTGAGCGGGCTTGCAAAATTCGAAGACCTGCAGCTTCAACATCAAGGTTTTGCTGTGAGGCTCTGGTAATCAGAGTATTGAGCGTGGAATCGTTAAATTGTTGCCACCACATTGCTGTTGCTTGGCTGTCCACACGAACTTGTTCTTGCTCCCATTGAGTTGGCAATACTACCGAGTCATGTTGTTGCTGGAAATCGGGGCCGACTGTGGTGCAGGCTGATAGTAATAGTGTCGTTATAGCCAAACCACAGGAGCGAAGATTAGGTAAATTCATCGTCCTATCCTTAAAATCGATGCTGTTTTAGGTTATCGAATGCCAATGCCTGGCCAGCGTCGTTTACTTGTATTAGCGATTCAAAAATATTGCGCTTCAAATTAAGAAAGACGTAAAAACGAGCGATATCGTTTTGGCTGTAGTCGTCTAAGTTCACCCCTTCAAAAAATGATTCTATAGCAGACTCCGCTTTGTCATATTCATCATGCAGTGATGAGAAAGTGCGCGCTCTCTCTAGGCTATCCTCGTATGAGGTATCAGCATGGTTGGCATGCAACTGAATGAGTCTAGGAATAACCGTATCTTCACTCTCCATCCTTAGCTTAGCGATAAGTGGGTTATCTCTAAGTGTCGTTTGAGCCAATAACAGGTTGTTGGTGTGATCGACTAAGGTTTGGCAAGTTTTGGTGTAAAGACTCAGCGACGATGCCGTATTTTTTGAAAAGTAACTGACGTCGATTTTACTTGCCCACAGTGTCTGTTTCTTGGCGGAAATATTCATAGTTTTGGCATGAAGAGGAATAGCCAATGCGTCGAACCAAGAGCGGGATGGGGATTGCAGGCGAGTAACAAGTTGTAGTTGATGACGAAACAATCGCTCTCGCACAGTCAAAAAAAGATGTTCAGCTTTAGATGAGAACGGAAAGTAGTGAGAAAATACGATCATCATTACGACCAAGTAAAACAGCATCATAATCGTCATGATGATGCCAAAGTGATACGTCATGGTGTTATTGATGCCCAAAGTAAATAGTCCCAACATAAAAAATATTGTTATAGGACCTTTGAATAAGTAAAAACCAACAAAGGTATAGATAAACAAAAACAGAGCCAATTCAAGGCCCAATTCAAGTTGCGGGAGAATGAAAACGTAGGCAGGCACAGAAAAAATAAACCCAAAGGTGAATAGCCCGGCAAGCAGTTTTGGATGTATCGGCATAAACGACAGTAACGACATGAAAATGGTGGAGAAGATCACAAAGCTGTAACCGCCTGGTGGATTGAAAAAAATCCAAATGGCACTTGATACCCAGTAAGAAATAAAGACTTTGATGGCCGTCTTAAAGTTTTCACAGTCCCACCATACAAAGGTGCTTGGAGCAGGTTGCAGTTTTTCTTCAAAGGACACACGTTTGGTGATGGAATCAATACAGCTGATAGTTTCAGCAAGGCGAGAAAGCTGGCGTTGAAGCCGATTCATGGCGTAAGCCAAGGTAAGGGTTGTCGCTTTGTCGAGATGAGCCGCCATATCGAGCTGTTTCTCGTTCAATTGGATCTGAGTTTCTGTGGCTCGATATGATGCTCCATCTTCTCCCCACACATCATGGCAGCGTTGGAAAAGTGAGTCGATAGTTGCTACGAATGCATCATAGTCTTTGATTAAGTGCTGGGTGTTTTCATGGTGAAAGTAGCCATGGGAGACCGTGATTAACAGCTGCGAGATGCTTTTGCTGTAATGGAGGGTGAGTTGCCACTCTGTGAGGTAAGCGGCGACGTCACTGCTTTCTTTGCTAGCGCTAGAAAACCGTTGTTCCAATAGATTTTGTGCGTTGAAGAGCACGGCAACTTGTTCATCAATTGTTGTCTTAATAGCGGCTAAATCTGCGGTATCGCCATCGAATTCGTTGTCATTGATGCCGGTATTTTCTACCTTATGAACGGCCGTTTCGTTTGTGCGATGCGCTCGATTATGCTCGCTAAGAAGCGTGACAACAGAGGTAAAGAGTTGGCGTTGTGCTTGCAGAACGTCTTGAGTTAGCGTTTGAAGGTTTTGTTCGACTTTGTACGGGAACAAATACGTGCCAACTAGGGTATAAATGACGACGCCAAAAACCGTCATGTGAGCTCGGTCGACGCCATAAAGAAATGCGCCGTTGGCATCGCCGCCATTAGATATCATGAGTGTCATAACGCCAGTTAACATAAATAATGTTGGGTCTTTTTGATAGGCGTTACGGAGATAAAAAATTAATGCGACCACGATGGATACGCTGAGCATATACAACAGCCGATCTTGCGCAAACAGTCCAACCAATAACAATCCGATGACCGCTCCAACAACGGTGCCTAAAACACGTAGAGTACCCTTTTCCAACGATTCTCGTTGTCCTCCCGTGCATGCAATAAGCATCACAGTTGTTGCCGCTGTCGAGGCTTGCGGCCAACCCAGTGCAAAGGGAATGAGGTAAGCCAGTGTGAGGCTGACTGCGACTTTAAGCGCAAATAACGTTTTGTTGTTCATCATCCTTGATAACAGTGTTTTCCTTGGTAGCAGGATTAGCCAAATGGGTAGGGTAGATACGGTTTATTGAGAATGGTAAACCGCTTCTCTTAATGGTGAATCTCAATGTTAAAAATATGCTAGTTATACTATGAGAAAGTATAGACAGTATTTCGCTAGGTATCTGAAAATTATTATATTAATTATCGATCTGACTATGGAATAGCGCAGTGTGAAATGGATAAGGCTGGAAAGTGAGCGAGGTGAACGAGCGATGGCAGTGATTGTTAGGATAAGCGGTGCATGAGCACCGCTTAATCGGATATAAAGCTAAGCGTTTGCTTGTTTTAACGCTTTCGCTTCTTTTCTCTTGAGAATACGGCTGGTGATCGTACCTGCCGTCATCGCTCCCGATACATTGAGCGCAGTACGAGCCATATCAATAAGCGGTTCGATAGAAATCAATAACGCGGCAATGGTCACTGGTAGGCCCATCGCAGGAAGTACGATCAATGCAGCGAACGTTGCACCGCCACCGACACCAGCGATACCAAATGAACTAACGGTAATGATAGCGATAAGCGACAAAATGAAGTTGATATCCATTGGATCAATACCAACCGTTGGTGCAACCATTACGGCTAACATCGCAGGATAAATACCCGCACACCCATTTTGACCAATAGTGGCACCAAATGAGGCTGAAAGGTTAGCAATCGCTGGTGGCACGTTGAGCTTAGTCACTTGCGCTTCAACATTAAGTGGAATCGTGGCAGCGGAACTACGAGAAGAGAACGCGAAAGTGAGCACTGGCCAGATCTTTTGGAAGTATTCTTTTGGACTAACGCCAACCAGTGAAACTAACAATCCGTGAACAACAAACATGAGCAGAATCGCAACGTAAGAGGCAACAATAAACCCAAGTAAGCTTAAGATATCACCCGCACTTGATGTCGCCACGACCTTGGCCATTAGAGCCGCGATACCGTAGGGCGTAAGCGCCATAATCATTTTGACCAGTCGCATGACAACCGATTGAGCCGCTTCAACAAACGTGCGAATAGGGGACTCAAGCTCTTCTTTCTCGGCCATAACTTTACGAGCCGCGATACCAGTGAGAACACCAAAAATAACAACCGCAATAATGGAAGTCGAGCGAGAACCGGTAAGGTCAGCAAATGGGTTGGTTGGGATAAAGCTGACGATCATTTGAGGAATGCTTAGATCGGTGACACGGTCGATTCTGTTTTCTAACACCGCGATGCGTGCGGTTTCACGAGCACCTTCTGTCAAACCTTCAGCACTTAAGCCAAACGCTTGAGTAACAGCAATACCGACCACGGCAGAAATAGCGGTGGTAATCAGCAATACAGAAATAGTTAAGCCGCTAATCTTGCCCAGTGACCCGCCTTTTTCAAGCTTCACTACGGCGGCAATCATGGACACGAGCACTAACGGCATGATGACCATTTTTAGTAAGCCTACATAGCCTCGTCCGACGACATTTACCCACTCAAGGGTAGCGGCAATGGCTTCATTACCTTCACCAAATACCAGTTGAAGTGCTAAACCGAAGGCACTACCCAGTACTAGACCAAATAATACTAGGCGTGAAAGTGTGTTCTCTTTTTGTTGTTGTCCATACAAGAAAAAAAGTATGCCCAAAAATACCGCGAGTGAGGCGATAACAGCGACTGACATAATAAGCGTCCTTTATCTATATTTTAGCTTTTATAAAACCCCTTAATGATTGGGGTTTCAGGATTCGAACGCGCTAAGTTACCGATCTAGTGTAATCGTTAACAATAAATAAACGTCATTAGTTAGAGCTAATAGTTATATCAAAAAGAGGGCATCCCTGTTATCGGTTATATTTATCAAGCATGTCACGCATATTTGCAGAATCATAGATAGTACATGGCGTCATATCTTGGTTAATCAAACTGTAAAGCATCGCTTTAGCCACAGACTCTGCCGAGATTGGTGCGAACTTTCTTAAAGGTCCCACCATGAGTGGGTTAATGACCTTGAATAAACTTTGAACAGCCGATTCATCAGGTCGGATGTCTTTTATTCTTCCGGAGAGCGGTCCAGGTCTGACAAAAACAACTCGTTGAAAGCCCATACTATTTATTCGCTTTTCTACCCGACCTTTACATTTAAGGTAGTGGGAGAGCGAACGCGGTGATGCACCAAGGCTAGAAACAACGGCAATGTGCGTAATACCGACCATTCTCATGGTTTGGGCAACATCACACACCAATTCGTAATCAATTTTCTCTAAGGCGGCTTTGCTGCCAGCTTGTTTTACGGTAGTGCCTAGGCAAATAAACCCTAGTGTTGGTGAAGGATAAAGCTTGTCAGAGTCAGTGATGCGCAGTGCACCGTCCAATAGTAATTTGGTTTTATCGGATTGAGTTTCGATTGGTGAACGGCACAGCGCATAAATAGACTGTATATGAGAGGTCTGCTCAAGTAGGGTCAGTAGGTTGCTGCCAACCAAGCCCGATGCACCAGCAATCATTACGTTGAAATGTTGAGCCATAAAAAAGTCCCTAGATAAAAACTATCAGGGACTATAGAAAACATTTCGTGAAGATGCTGTGATTAAAGCTAAAATAGCTCAAAATAATCAGCCAATCAGGTTAAGCCTACCTAAGTGGTCTATTCGACAACTTCTTCTTTTGTGAGATTTTGACGATAGAGCTTTTCTTTTAGTACATCCATCGCGCCTTTTTGAATTTGGCGTACGCGTTCTCGTGTTACACCAACGATTTCGCCCACTTCCTCTAACGTTTTGGGGGTATCATCGAGTAGACCAAAACGATGATAAAGGATGACGCGTTGTTTCTCAGGTAAACTGTCAACTAAACCAAGTAAAGCTTTATTGAGATCTTGGCTAACAATATCGCGCTCTGGAAGTTCGAATACATCATCGTCGTCAATCGTTTGGAAGTGGTCCTTACTATCCCCCTCATCATCCCAGCCATTGTCGAGAGAGAGGGATTGCTCAGATAATTTAAGCAGCTTGCTTACATCTTCAGGTGTGCGCCCGGTACGATTGGCAATATCTGACGATGTTGGTTCGTGTTTGCCTTCTTTTCTTAATTCTCGTTCTGCTTTACTGCATTCTCGAATTTGCTTGGTGACATGTACGGGAACGCGAATCGTGCGTCCTTGGTTCATTATCGCGCGATCGATAGACTGTTGAATCCACCACACAGCATAAGTGGAAAAGCGAAAACCAAGCTCAGGGTCAAATTTATCTACGGCTTGGATCAAGCCTATATTCCCTTCGTTGATGAGGTCATAAAAGTCGACACCTCGACCGTTATAGCGTTTCGCCGTTCGGATGACTAAGCGCAGGTTGGCGTTAATTAAGTTTTGTCGGGAGAGGGCATCGCCTGCGCGTGCTTTTCGGGCAATATGTCGTTCATCTTCTGCGCTGAGTAAGTCGTGATGAGAGACTTCTTTGAAATAGGTGGTACCAATGTTAAATGCATCGTCATTTCGATTTGTTGCTTGGCTATCCTTAGCGTCTATCTTACCCATAGAGAATCCTTTCTTACTGCTTGTTATTATATGAATATCGCTATTGTTTCGTTTTTGTTGCAGCCACTGTACGCTGTACCCTTACGTTACAATAAAGACCAAAAAAATTACAATTAAATATTTATCAAAACAAAAAATTCACACGGTAAATTAATGGTGCAGGGATCTAAATACATCCTATTGATTCTTCTGTTATTATTTTATTCTTCGTTATTGTTGTTTTTTTAGTCTCCGCTGAGTAAATAATGAACAGAACGTCAGCGTTGCGAACAAATTCAAACAAAAAAACATGACATAGATAGGGTTTTGTGAAGACAACGTTGTTACATTAATAAAGTGCATTAGACTTTAGTCAAAATGTGCTCGTTATGGATAATGCTGTTAGAGGTAAATGGGTAAATGAACGAACAACTTCAACAAAAACTGGAAGAGCTCCTTGTGTTGGCAAAGTCACAGGGTATTTCCATTGTCGGGTTGGTTGACGCGCCGAATACGGATCGTTGCCACATCTTTAAATCAATAGAAGCGGATAGCAAAGCAGGGATTCAGAACCTTGACCAAATTATGATGAAGCAAGTGTGTTCTGGGGCAACAGATGGTTGCGGTTCTTGCCATATGGAGTCATCGAAAGTGTCACAAGACAGTCTCGCACTGCTTTTTAGTGAATTGCAGCAACCAAGTTGATTTATCGCGTCGCTTCTATTGCCTCAGCCACATTTCGCTGTTAACAAAAAGTCCTCGTTCATCGAGGACTTTTTGTTAACAGAAACTTATCTATTACCTTGGTTTACCTAGGTTGAACCAGTACACTGTCTGCCACAAAAATATGTTGTTTCGCTCTCGTCTTTAGTGAGATCGCGAAACCAATTCCTATCATATCGATAACAAGAATGGATCTATGTTAGATAAACAGTTTGACGCGCAAATACAACATCGAATCGACCAAAAAACCAAGCCACTCGGTGCGCTCGGTGCGCTAGAAAATGTGGCGTTTCAACTTGCCCAGATCCAAAGTAATCGAACAGGTAAGTTGGCGCAATCAATCTCTATTGATGCTGCGTCTGTAGTTGTGTTTGCAGGAGATCATGGCATTGCTAATCAAGGTGTGAGTATTGCGCCTAGTTCAGTTACGCAGCAAATGGTACTTAACTTTTTAGCCGGTGGCGCTGCAATTAACTGTTTTTGTCGAACCAATAATCTCGCATTTTCTGTTGTCGACTGCGGGATGTTGGCTGCAGTAGAGAGTGCCTCTCAAAACTTAATTGTTAGTCGTGTGGCAGCAGGAACCCATGACTTTTCCGTACAGGCCGCGATGTCGATGGAACAAGTCGCGCAAGGACTTTCTAGCGGCAGTGAAATTGTCACGCGTAAAGTAAAGGCGGGATGTGAACTACTGATCTTTGGTGAGATGGGGATTGGCAATACAAGCTCTGCTTCAGCCTTGTTGTCGAGCATTGCCCATGTGCCAGTGGAACAAAGCGTAGGCTTTGGTACGGGTATTACTCTCGATCAACTGGCTAGAAAGCGTAATTTGGTTCAGCTTGGTATCGAGCGATGCACTGATAAATCCGTCATGGAGATATTGAGTGAAGTCGGCGGCCATGAGATTGCTCATATGGTGGGTGGATTCATTAGTGCAGCAGAGCACAAAATTCCAGTACTGGTTGACGGGTTTATCGTTTCGGTTGCCGCATACATTGCCTCTAAAATGGTTCCAGAAACACGTGATTACATGATTTTTTCTCATCGTTCGGATGAAGGGGCGCATAAACTGGTGTTAGAGCGCATGCAAGCCCGTCCGTTATTGGATCTCTCACTTCGATTAGGTGAAGGAACGGGCGCCGCACTCGCGTATCCACTACTGGCGTGCGCTGTTGAGTTCTATAATCACATGGCGAGTTTTGAAAGTGCCGGAGTCACGGTGTGAGCGAGCAAAGGGACGGCGTAAACGATAAACCGGTCGTCGAGCGTGATGAAGACCCAATCCTAATAAACCCAGATTGTAAGCCCCTTCATCAAGGGTTTCAGTGGTTTGTGCTTCAATGGCAACTGTTTTGTTTAGCATTGAGTTTTTTCTCTCGGCTTCCTGTTCCTGCATCGATGCCTTACTCAACGGAGCGGATGAACCGCTCGGGACGATACTTTGCTTTAGTTGGTCTGCTATTAGGCGTGATCTGCGCGATAGCATTCCAGCTACTTAATATGCTACTGCCGCCATCGGTATCCGTTGTTATGACCATGGTCGTGAGTTTGCTGTTAACCGGTGCCTTTCATGAAGACGGGTTAG
Organism: Vibrio methylphosphonaticus; assembly: GCF_023634655.1. GTDB lineage: Bacteria > Pseudomonadota > Gammaproteobacteria > Enterobacterales > Vibrionaceae > Vibrio > Vibrio methylphosphonaticus. The sequence continues at coordinate 46,344 of NZ_JAMKMS010000006.1, forward strand.
CCGACATGGCGGATGGTATTGGCGGTGGAATGACGCTAGATAAGCGTTTAACCATCATGAAGGATAGTCGTTTAGGTACGTATGGCGCGGCTACCTTGATGATGGGGCTACTTCTGAAGTACGTAGTATTAGTTGAATTAACCACCATGACGTTTATGTTCGCGGTATGGGTTGTTGGTTACACCACGAGCCGAGCGGTCGCGGCCTCGTTTATTTCGACAATGCCCTACGTCTCTGATCCGGAAGGCAGTAAAAGCAAGCCCCTTGCTAATACACAGCGCCCGAGTGAGTTACTTTTCCTAACTTGCTGCGGTGTATTACCTGCACTATTTATCGGCGTTGATTTCACAGTGATGGTCATTGCTGTTGCGGTCATGTTCCATTTCCTTTTTCGTCGCTGGTTACTACTTAGAATTGGTGGCTATACAGGGGATTGCTTGGGCGCAGCACAGCAAATTATGGAGTTGCTGATTTATCTATGTTTACTGGTGATGTTAGGATAATAGGCGGTAATTGTTATGCCAATAGAGCTCATTTTAGGTGGCGCACGCTCAGGTAAATCGGGCTTTGCGGAAAACCGGGTTCGAGAAATTGTATCATCGTCTCTTACATTCCAACCTCTTGAGTTGAACGCTCTTACTTCAAAACCGCGCACCATGCATTACGTTGCAACCTCAGAGGCGCTTGATGAAGAGATGCTGCGTCGAATCGAGCATCATAAGCAGCAGCGAGGAGAAGGGTGGATCGAATGGGAGTGTCCGTGTGATCTTGTTTCCCAGCTTAAACAGTTTGATGAAAGTGATGTCGTACTGATTGATTGCCTGACGCTTTGGTTAAACAACGTGATTTATTATCAAGGCCAGTCGTCCAGCAATGCTCGTTTGGAACATGAAATCGAAATGTTAGCGATGGCTCTGCAGCAGAGCTCTGCCCACATTATTTTGGTTTCAAATGAAGTGGGGATGGGAGTGGTACCGATGGGAGAAGTGTCTCGTTTGTTTGTCGATAATGCCGGCAGAATGAATCAAGCTCTGGCACGAATTGCACAGCAAGTCGTATTGGTCGCTGCGGGGCTACCGTTGACATTAAAGTCAGGCAAGTAAGTGAGCGCGGTAGGTGTAGTACAATGATTAATATTTATCTACTGAGGCATGGCAAAGTCACCGGAGAAGCGGCGCTTTATGGTCATACGGATATTGCTGTATCCAGTGAAGAAAATGCCGCTATTGCGTCGAATTTGCATGCTTTATCCCTAAATTTAAAGCAAGTGATAACGTCACCTTTACTCCGCTGTCATGCTGTTGCCCAGCAATTCGCACATCAACAAGCGTTACCGTTAAGCGTGGTGAGTGACCTTAGCGAAATGTACTTTGGAGATGTTGATGGTGTCCCGTTTGATACGATGTCGACACAAGAGTGGCAAAATCTGGAACCATTTTGGGAAAACCCCGCTCAAACATCTTTACCTAATGCCGAATCGCTTTGTGATTTTCATACTCGTGTTGTCCGTGCCTGGGCATCACTTTCAACTCTAAAGCAAGACACCTTAGTGGTGACGCATGGCGGGGTAATTAGAGTGATTCTCGCCCATCTATTAGAGCTTGATTGGAGAAATGCAAAATGGTACTCGACGTTGTCGATCCAAAACGGCTCACTGACACATATTCAAATTAACCCTAAATTTCCAGAGCACGTATTGATTAAAGCGATCGGTACGCCGATAAAAGGACCTAATGATGACTAAAGCTATTTGGGATCTGACGATTGCCTATAGTGGACTAAATGATCCAAAAATAGAGCAAGATATCGTATTAATTCAACGTTCGATTGAGTTACTTGAAAGCTATCAAGATGAGCGAGCGCAAGTCATTGCGATGCAGAACGCCATTCAAACGCAGTCCGCGGCAAGTACGCTGTTGGCTACGGTCAATACCCTAGCGACTTGTGCAGCGTCCACCAATGCCATGAATACTCAAGCGAAGCAGCTTATTGGGCGTATTGCCCAGCTGAGTTCTCAGCTAGAGCAGGCGTTTACCCCATATGAAAATACTCTTGCATTGGCAGATTTTGCTTTTATCGAGCAAGTTTTGGACCATACGGATCCGTGTGTTGCTGGGCAAGGTTTTCAAATAGAGTTATTACAGCGTAAGGCACAAACGCAATTAACGATTGAGCAAGAGCAGTTACTGTCAGCAATGCAAGTGGACGGCAGAGATGCATGGGGAAGGCTTTATGACAACATCACTGGCGCACTCCAAATAACAATTGAATACGGTGACAAGCAAGAGACTATTGGTTTTTCCCAAGCGGCGAGCCTACTTTATGGCAGTGAATTTGCCAAGCAAGAAGCGGTATGGAAAGGCATTCAGGCTGCGATGTCACAACATGCCCATTCCTTCGCTGCCATTTTGAATGCTTTGGCGGGATGGCGACTATCGGAAGCGAAGAAGCGCGCTACCCAACAACCGGAACACTTCTTAGATTCCAGTTTAAGAGAGAACCGTATTCAGCGTGAAACCTTAGACGCGATGTTGTCAGTAGCCAAGGCGAACAAGCACATTGGTCAGCGCGCGGGTCGATTGATGGCAAAGGTTCATGGCTGTAATGCGATGACCCCATGGAACCATCTTGCTGCTATGCCTTCGCTAAGTGATAGTGAGCCGCAAGTCTACACATTTCAAGAGGGCATAGAGGTAATTAAAGCCGCCTTCGCGACCGTTGAGCCAGCGATGGCAGAGTTCGTTCAGACCATGGTTGATAACGGTTGGATTGATGCGCAACCATCTGAGAATCGCCGCTTAGGTGCTTACTGCACTAAATTGGCGGCAACACGTACGCCGCTGGTGTTTATGACGTGGGGGGGCAGTCGATCAGATTTGTTGACCTTAGCTCATGAGCTCGGACATGCCTTCCATAACTGGGTGATGCGAGATTTGCCGCTTTGTCGTACGCGTTATCCGATGACCTTGGCGGAAACCGCCTCTATTTTCGCTGAAAATATTGTTAGAGATTACTTGCTTAGCCATGCGACAAGTCCGGAACAAAAGCTTGAAATGTTATGGGAAGAGCTTTCGTCAGCCTACGCATTGACCATCAACATTCCGGTTCGCTATGAATTCGAAAAAGCGTTTTATCAAGCGCGTGAGCAAAATGAATTGGATGCTGAGCAATTGTGCCAACTTATGTCAGAGACGTGGCAAGCGTGGTATGGAGACTCAATGGAAGGGCAGGATCCTTATTTTTGGGCCAGTAAGCTTCACTTTAGCATCTCTGAGTTAAGCTTTTATAATTACCCATACCTCTTTGGCTATTTGTTCAGCCTTGGTGTATACGCGCAACGATCTGTAAAAGGGGAGGCGTTTTATTCCGATTACGTTTCTTTACTACGAGATACAGGTTCATTTTTAGCTGAAGAGGTGGTATCGCAACATATGGGGCGCGATCTCACTCAGCCTGAATTTTGGCAGGAAAGCATGGCCAGGTTAGAGCAAAAAGTGGATGAGTTTGACGCTTTATTAGTCACTGTTTTGTGATAGAACGTCCATCTTGGGATGGAACCGCAATCTCGTCATAAAGTGGGCACCAATTCGCCATCCACTGAGGCGGGTGTTGAATCAAAATGCGGTTAATTTATTCGATGGGTTGCATTTATGTAGGACAATTTATGTCCAAATCGAAGTAATTCGCTTCGCTAAACGCGATTTACTTCGATAAACGCGATCATCTCCGTATAAATTTGCGCGTTGATTCATTACCATACCGCTGTCAGATAGGGAGCAGCGCATGACGAAATCGTTTTTTCGCCAATCATTTCTTAAAGATACATTAGAAACCCATATTGAGTTTCAAACTAAATCCATGGTGACCGATGCCGGCATCAAAATGGATCTTATTCACCGTGGAATGTTGGAAGTGACACCGTGTTCTGTCAATAAGGACACGAAACATATCATCATCTCTTGTGGTATTCATGGCGACGAGACGGCGCCTATGGAACTCGTCGACAAGATGGTGGAAGACATCGAATCCGGTTTTCTTACTTTGAAATCGAGATGTCTGTTTATTATCGCTCATCCAGAGTCGACAAATAAACACACACGTTACATTGACGAAAACTTAAACAGACTGTTTGATGAGCGCTCGCACCCGATGAACCGCGAAGTGGCCATTGCTAAGCATCTTAAGTCGCAGGTAACGGCGTTTTACCAAGGTACACTAGAGTCACAGCGTTGGCATCTAGACTTGCATTGTGCGATCCGTAAATCGGCGCATTATTCATTTGTGGTGAGTCCTAAAACTCGTCACCCGGTTCGCAGCCAAGCTTTGTTTGATTACGTGGCAAGTGCGCATATCGATGCGACACTACTATCTAATTCACCATCGAGCACATTTAGCTGGTATTCCGCTGAAAATTTTTCCGCTCAAGCTCTCACTATGGAATTGGGACGAGTGGCTAAAATTGGTGAGAATGATCTCGATAAATTACTGGCGTTTGATATCGCAACAAGGGATCTCCTATCGGATGAGACCGCTGAGCATATTGCTAAACCACCGGTGATGTATCGTGTTTCAAGAACCATTGTGCGCCAACAAGAAGATTTTGACTTTTTGTTTGATGAGCAGGTGGCGAACTTTACCGAATTTAAACACGGGGAAGTGTTTGGTCATGATGGCGATAAGCCTCTGATGGCCAAGAACGACAATGAAGCGATTGTCTTTCCAAACCGCAATGTAGAAATTGGTCAGCGTGCGGCATTAATGGTGGTTAAAGTTGCGATTCGCTACGAGGATGACCAACTCATCTACGATTAACAAAAAATAGTGGCGTATTTTGGCGCCACTGTTATTCTCCTCTTATGAAATTCAATCAGTTACTGAATAGAAACCAGAGACGCTGGCGCAATTTGATTATTGCGATGAGTAGCGTCTTAATAGGTTGCGCTTTTCTTCACCTTTCAGTGGGTGAAATATTAATCAATCCATTTTCTCCAAATAGCGCACTTGAGTCACGATTGCTGTATGACTTAAGAATGCCTCGTTTGCTCGCTGCGGCGGCCATTGGTGCGGCGTTGGCACTGTCGGGTGCGGCCTTGCAAGTGTTACTGGGTAATGTGCTTGCTGAGCCGGGCGTGCTGGGTATTTCAGGTGGAGCTAGCCTTGGTATGGTGCTGGTGCTGTTTATCCTTCCGGTGGCAGCGACGCCTTTAGCCTTTATGTTAGCAGGGGTTGGGGGAGCGTTATGTTTTACATTGCTTCTCGTTGGTATGGCACGAGCCATGCGCCTCACCACGACGCGTCTGTTATTGGTGGGCGTTGCACTAGGTATTTTATCGAGTGCTGTAGTCACATGGGCGTTTTATTTTAGCGATGATTTAAGTATCCGTCAGTTGATGTATTGGTTGATGGGCAGCGTGGGTGGTGTCAGCTGGTACCAACATAGTTTGACGTTGATTATGATCCCCGTAGCAGTCTGGTTATGTTTAAAGGGGTCGGTGCTCGATAAGCTAATGGTTGGCGAAGTCCACGCACAGCAATTGGGTGTCGATGTACACCGCATTCGTTGGCAATTGATTCTTGCTGTTTCGCTATTGGTTGGAGGATCGGTGGCATTGGGTGGGGTGATTAGCTTTGTGGGCCTGGTTATCCCACATTTACTTCGTCTCGCATTTGGTACCGAAAACCGTTATTTGCTGCCGTTGTCTGCAGTGTCTGGCGCTGCACTACTTGTGGTTTCGGATATCTTAGCTCGCACTGTACTTGACTCTGCTGAACTGCCAGTAGGCGTCATGACAACAACCCTTGGGGCACCTGTTTTTATTTGGATGTTGGTAAAGAGTCATGATACAGGTTCATAATCTCGCCGTGGGCACTCGTTTACTGCCATTATCAGTGAGCATCCCTCAAGGAAAGCTCACACATGTTATTGGTCCGAATGGCAGCGGTAAGAGTACTTTTTTATCGGCGCTAGCTGGTGTACTGAGTGCTGAAGGGGAGGCGACCATCGATGATGTATCAATGGCGACGCTGTCATTGGCCGATTTATCTTTGGTGCGTGCTTACCTAAACCAGTCATCGCGTCCGGCGTTTAATATGCCCGTCTATCAATATTTATCGCTCTCGGTCCCAAGTTGTGCGACGTCGAGTTCAGCGATTAACGCCGCCGTAGAAGAGATCACGGGGCTGTTAAACTTAACATCGATGCTTACTCGAACCGTTCATCATTTGTCTGGCGGTGAATGGCAGCGAGTGAGATTAGCGGCGTGTTGTCTACAGATTTGGAAGCCTATTAACCCTTTTGCTAAGCTGCTCATCCTTGATGAGCCCTCAGCACCGCTGGATGTTGGACAAGAAAAATACCTGCATGAAATGATCGCACGGATCATCTCGCAAGGCAGTGCCGTTGTTGTCGCTAATCATGATTTAAATGTGACTCTCAAGCGTGCAGAGCACGTTGTTATGCTCAACAATGGTGTATTGGTACAGCAAGGCGATAGCAGCAGTGTATTAACCGAAGAAAACGTAAGCGATGTTTATTCCACCCGTGTACAGCGAGTGACAATCAATAGCCGGGATTACCTACTTTTTGACGAGTGATGCACTACGCCCTTGGGAATTAATGTACGTTGTCGCTTCCCTTGTGTCACTTCCCTATCAAGATATGCATCATCCCCTCAAAAAGGGGATTTTCCACGGCGCATTGAAAACTCGAACTACGAGACTGAGAACCATGAGACTGAGTTGTTACTTTTCAGATATCTACGGCTTTCGGCACTCTTTACTTTGGTTAAGGTGATGAGAATATTACCTTGAGAACACAATGCCAAGTAAGCCGTTACTATTCCATGTGGTTCTATCTAGGTGTTAACAACGCGCCCAATAATTATGCGTTTAGACCTGCGGTCAATAACGCAGAGAGAGTGTGATGAAGTGAACCCTGTTCGTATCGTAACGACCACTCGGTTGGAATAGCCCAGAGTTGGCATCAATCTCTCCGTCGCCAAGATTCTGATACTGGTAACTCAACCCTAAATGTAGGTCATGAGAAACCTTTCGCTCGGCCCCTAAACCGATACGCCATTGCGCATCGAGGGGTAGCAGGACGTCTCGGTTTTGACTGCTAACTGGGCTCGTATCGCCACTGACTCCGCTATAAAGTAGCCAATCATCATAAACATACTCTACGCCGACTCCGACAGAGTAGGTCGTTGAATACTTTTCATCATAGTCTTGCCAGCCTTCCATATTGGTACTAACCAGTAAGTCTAAATTTTGAGTCACTGATTGGCGTACACCCAAGCCTAGGCTTTTAACCCAAGTTAAGTTTGGACTGATTCTTAAGTCGTTATTCGAATCAAATGATAGGTCGTGATCGAACTGGCTTTGATAACGGATACCAAACTGCGTATCTTCGCTTACTTGGTAATTGGCACTTAGCCCGAACCCAGTGGCGAGACTGTCTCCTTTAAGTTCGCGACCTTTCAGGCCTTGCGCTTTTAAGGATGCGTGCTGCAGTATTAACGAGCTCCCCAAGGACAGCTGATCGTTTATTTGGTAGGCGAGTGAAGTCGTTAAATTGAGCGCTGAAATGCTATTCTCGTTGATTAACTCGTAGGGGGTTGCTCCGACACCTTGCGAGTATTTTATTCCAACCCCACCATCCGCGTGAAGGGCAATTCCTGCGACCCATTTATCATTGAGCCTCGATGCGAAAGATAAATGAGGCAGAACTTGTTGGTTGGTTCCCGTTGAAGACGCTGAGTTGTCGTCTCGAACGAAGTTCGATTCAACATTCAGGTATTGCACGCCCAGTATCCAAGCGCTTTCCTCAATCTCCGATAAGTTAGCTGCATTGGTAATGACGGCTGATGCATCGTTGGTGGTGATGTTGCCGGCACCGGCGGTTCCGACACTTTTTGCTGTCGCGATTTGAGATAAATTGAGTCCTCCCGCTTGCACGCAAGGAATCACTGCCCCTGCTAGAAGCAGAGACAGCGTTGTTAGATTAACTTTCAAAAGTGGAGTCTCATGTTAGTGAATGGCATTTGTTATTAGAAAATGCCATTTACTGCTCAATGACACATAGCTTGAGCAATGGAGTTAAAGTTTTTCAACTTGCGGCAGTAAATATTCGCTATTTAGGACCGCTTGAGTTGGCTCATACAAACGCATATGGAGATAAAAATCATCTTGTGGTGCAGGCAGCCAGTTACACGTTGGATCTGTCGGTTCCTTGTGCTGAATACAAACCGTCAATTTCCCGTCTTTTGCGTACTTTAATTCACTTTTTCGATTGGTCGAGATCGAATAGCGTTGGATTGGGTTATCAACCATAAATAGGTTTTCTGCATCGTACATAGTCAACGACCAGAAAGCCTCTGCTGGGGCATCTGCAGGCATGGTCATTCGATATTCATGCTCTCCAGAAAGCTGTTCACCCTTAGCGTCAGTGTAGCGATTTGGATAGAGTGCACGTTCTGGGACGTTTAAACCAGCAGCTCGGAAATTGATGCTTGCACGGCTTAAATAATCAGTACCATAACGTCCACCTTCGAACATCATTGACCAACCATTATTAACATCGCCAATGCTTCTACCTGCGTACTGGATGATTTTCTGCGAAGAAGCTAATGCACGCATGAGCCCTTTCTTTTGATCGTCGGACAGCGTATCTGCGTCAAATGGAGCGGCACCACCAATGCCAATTTGTTGGAATTGGTCAACAATGGCAGCATCTTCAGGGATTGGGTTTTTACGCAGTTCTTTGTCTATTAGCGAATACCACTCGAGTCCTTCTGGTCTGGCCATTGCTGGGATACGGCCTGTCGATTTCTTTAATTCAAGCACACCATGGTCTTCACCGAATTGCGTGAGTGGGTAGCTGAGAAACTGATCATGTACCGCTAGCGCATCGTCAAGATCTTGTTCTCCGAAGACGCCTGTACGCTGAATCAGCCAAACCATTGGGGTTCGTGATTCCACGATACGATCGATGCCTTCTGGAACATCGCCTGACCATCCTTTTTTTACTAACAGTACCTTTGAACCTTGGTCGCCAACATTTTTCACATGTAAGTCTCTGATTGAATCAGAGTAAGCGTCTAAAAGTTGAACGATGTAATAACGATCATCGGTTTGCGGTATATCGATCACCATAGGACCCGATAAATCTAGATCGTAATGCGCTTGCGAATAAAGGGTATCATTGTTGACAGTAGGGACGATTCTATCTTGTGGCCCAGATAGAATACGAGTTTTTCCCATCTTGTTCAGTGGCGCCATCGCGTTGTCCATCGGAGCGTCGACAGAAGTGGTGGTTTGTCTTACTGCCGCAACCGTTAATGGCCCTGCGCCGTAGATAAACGCCTGCACACCAAGATTGTAAGCAAGCTCTTCTTCAGGGTTTATGGTTTGTTGTGCAATGGTTGGCATCGCCATTACACCTGATAAGGAACATACAAGGCTTGTTAGTAGCACGTTTCTCATGGAATACCTTAGATCGTTGGAACGTATGAACTCTCATGATAAAAAGAACTAGGATTAAGGAGTGTAATAGCCGATATTAAGGATATTAATAGTAATGAGTTAATTCTTAATTTGTTGTTTATTAAGGTTATTTTTCTTTAGAAATCAGGCGTAGGCAGCCGTGTGGCTGAGTATCAAGGAGGAGGCTATTGTTTCACCGAATGTGGGTTGTTATTTTGGCGGGAAATTATCGGAGTCAGTATGAACAAACCCACGCATCCATTTAGTTTATTTATTAAAGCGGAAGGCGCTCAATGCAATCTGGATTGCAGCTACTGCTATTATCTCAACAGGCAAGATGGCGAGAAACGATCATCGATGCCCGTTGCCATGATGGAAAAAATTGTAGATGAGCACATCGAATCACAGCCGCTTTCCGGCCAGAATGTTGACTTTATTTGGCATGGTGGTGAGCCGATGCTCCGAGGGTTAGAATTCTATGAAGCTGCGGTGTCTGTGCAGGCGAAAAAAGTGACCAACAAGCGAGTGGTCAATACCATGCAAACCAACGGCACTATGATCAACGAGCGTTGGGCCTCTTTTTTTGCAAAACACAATTTTATGTTGGGCATAAGTATTGACGGACCAAACTTACTCAATGATATTGCTCGTATTGACAAAAATGGCCAATCGTCATTTGAGCGAACAATGCGTGGTATGCGCCATTTAAAAAACAGCGGTGTCGAATTCAATACCTTAACCGTCGTGAATAATAAAACATATCAGCATGCGAAAACGATCTATCAATTTTTGGTTGAGAATGGCAGCGGTTACATGCAATTTCAGCCTTGTATCGACCACGAACTGGATCGGCGAACAGGTCATGACTGGTCATTAAGTGGAGAGCAATGGGGTCAGTTTCTTTGTGACTTGTTTGATGAGTGGGTTGAGTCTGATGTAGGAAAGGTTTATATCCAATTTTTTGAGAACTGTCTCATGGTGCTAATGGGGTATCCGAGCCAAATGTGTCACCATAGCGAAACGTGCGGGCAGCAATTAATGGTAGAGCATGATGGCAATGTTTATAGTTGTGACCATTATGGGTACCAAGATCATCAACTTGGCTCGATTGCAAATGATAAACTTATGGCGATGGCTACTTCCCAAAAGCAAATAGAGTTTGGGACCAGTAAGTATCATGACTTAAACGAAATATGTCGCCGTTGCGATTTTGTACAGCTTTGCCAAGGTGGTTGCCCAAAAAATAGGATTGCTACCACCAAAGATGGGGCTGCGATGAACCATTTGTGCCGAGGTTACGAAATGTTCTTTCATCACGCATTACCAAAGCTTATTCCTATGGTTGGCGCTATGAAAAAGGGATATTCTCCTGCCTATTTCCCGCTTTTCTGAATGATGTGGAGTGTGACATGACCAAAGATCTTAATTTATTGCGGCTAATCCTCGTGTTGAATGAAACCCGTCAAACGGTCAGTGCTGCTAAAGCGCTTAAGGTCAGTCAACCGACGATCAGTGTCATGCTTCGTAAGCTCAGAGAACAATTCGATGATGAGCTTTTTGTCAGAGACAAAACGAGACTAGAACCCACGCCAAAATGTCTTGAGCTCATTGAGGCTTTGCCAACCCTGCTTGAACAGATCGATAACCTTTATATTCCTAATGAAGAATGGACGCTCAATGACTTAAAAGGGGAGGTCGAAATCATGTTGCCTTCGCCGCTCCTTATTCCCGTTGGTGTCCCATTATTAAAAAAGCTCACATTCGAGGCACCACAAGTCACGTTTCAGTGCACGCCTTGGCTTGATAATGGCGCGCAAACCTTGGAAACCAATAGAACCAGCTGGGGGGTGAGTTATCTTCCAATGGAGGTGAACAAAACGCTCACGGAAAAAACGCTAGGATTTGATAAGTTTATGTTGGTGCTTAGGGCTGATCACCCACTTAAAAGTAATGCGCTCAACGAAGTAATACAGTATCCGTTGTGCGTCAACGTTATCCCTGGTTATATTCAGGCTTCCAAAGTAGAAATGCTGATCAAGAAGTACGATTTAGAAAAAAGCATTGCAGTACGAAGTAACAATATGAACTTGATATTGGAGATTGTTAAAGACAGCGATTGTATCTATATCACTTCTTCAAAATGCCGTCGTGTCATTGATGATTCTTATCGTTGTGAAGAACTTCCGCCCGAGTTATTAAAAGATACCTATCGTCGAGAATTAGCGCTTTTTACGCACCAAGCCAATCGCCATAATCCATTTACCGATTGGTTGCAGAAAGAAATCACTTCACTCATCCAGTCTTAGTCTTTCAATCGCCATTATTAAAGATCGTAATAGTGGCTATCACGCTATTTTTGCCAGCTTTCTTATACCATTTCTATCAACAACGGTTCGTTCGAGGTTACTGCACTTTTAGTAATAACTTCAGCGCTTTATTCGTAGTCGAAGAGGAATATAAATGTATAAGTCTTTTGTTAAATCTGCCCTCGCACTTTCCGTGCTGGCCAGTGTCAATGTGCACGCGTCAAGCCAGCCAAATGTCGTTGCTATCATGCTTGATGATGTTACACCTGGAGATATCTCAGCTTACCATCGTGGTTTAGGTGCAGTAGAGACGCCGAATATTGATCGCATTGCGGATCGTGGGATGATGATCAGTGATTATTATGCTCAAGGTAGCTCAACGGCCGGTCGGTCTGCGTTTATTACTGGGCAATACCCATTTCGAACCGGTTTAACTTCAGTGGGCCAGCCTGGCTCGTCGCTCGGGCTTCAGAAAGAAGACCCAACTTTAGCAGAGATGCTCAAAGATAAAGGCTACGCAACGGTTCATGTTGGTAAGAGTCATTTAGGAGACAACAACAGCCACTTACCAACCGTTCACGGCTTTGACGAATTCTTCGGGTTCTTGTATCACCTCAATGTAATGGAAATGCCAGAGCAGCCAGAGTTCCCAAAAGACCCTAACTTCCAGGGTAAGCCGCGTAATGTAATCCACACTGTTGCCACAGAAAAAGTAGATACAACAGATGACCCAAGATTTGGTGTTGTTGGTAAGCAATCGATCGAAGATAAAGGCCCTCTAGGCGCTAAACGGATGCAAACCATTGACGGTGAATTCTTAGACTTTGCTATGTCATGGCTTGATAAGCATGAAACGCAGAACGATGATCAGCCTTACTTCATGTGGTACAACCCAACTCGCATGCACCAAAAAACCCATGTACGCCCTGAGTATAGAGGCGCGAGTCAAACCAATACATACTACGACGGGTTGATGGAGCTTGATGATCAGATTGGAGTGTTGCTCGATAAGCTAGAGGACCTAGGGGAAATTGATAACACAATTATTCTGTTTACGTCTGATAACGGAGTCAACCTAGATCACTGGCCAGACGCGGGTTCTGCCTCATTCAGAGGACAAAAAGGAACAACGTGGGATGGCGGATTCCGAGTACCAATGCTAGTAAGTTGGCCAGCCAAAATTCCTCAAGGTGAATATACCGATGGCTTCATGACCTCTGAAGACTGGGTACCTACCATCATGGCCGCTGCTGGTGAGCAAGACATTAAGCAAGAATTGTTAGAAGGCAAAGCGCTCAATGGTGAGCAATATCGAGTTCATCTTGATGGTTACAACCAACTAGACATGTTAACTCAAGGTGCACCAAGTGAGCGCCATGAGTTCTTTTTCTACAACGAGCAGGATCTTAACGCATTCCGTGTAGATGAATGGAAAGTCCATCTAAAAACGAAAGCTGAGTGGATCGCAGAACCAGAAGAGTGGCCTCTGGGTATGCTGATTAACATCAAAGCGGATCCTTATGAGCGCAGCCCTGATACGCGTGGTTGGTTCTTATGGATGAAAGAAAAGTCGTGGGTATTACCAAACTTGCAAAAAGCCGCGGCGAAATATCAACAATCTTTGAAGGCGTTCCCACCAAGACAAAAGGCGGGTGGTATTGGAATGGCTGACAAGTCAGTCGTGACTAAATAGTAGTCAGCCCCATCAACGAAAAGGTGTGCTTTTCAAAGCACACCTTAGGTTCGGAAACGTTTATGAACAAAACATCCATTTGGCACACTGTGATTGCGCTTACTTTGCCTTTGTCCTTTGTCGCCTCTGCACAAGACTCAGCAAAGAGCGATATGGCCAATCCTATGTCGGTGTATACCGGCGGTGAACTTATTGCCGGAAATAAAGGATTAGGCGCAACATTCCAGTTTGGCGTCAATCAAGGTAACTGGGGGTTATTGGGTAAGTTGGAAGGGAAGAACAATTTCGAAAACTACCGTGCTCGATTTTTTACACCCAATAAGAAAACGGGAACAGGCTTGTTTATTGATGCTGGGCATGATTTTTCAAATGAAGGCATGACATTAAACTATGCTTCGGTCGGGATTATGCAAGCATTCAAGTTGAGCGATAAGGTCAACCTATACAGCGCCTTGACTTATGGGCAGATGTGGGAGGAGAGCAATCAATTTAAGGACACGCAAATCATTAGTAGTGTCAATTATCTCAAGTATGACTTTGCCGACCAATTCTATCTTCAACTCGTCCCTCAATACACCTACGGATTAGATGGTGAAAATACACGAGACTTTTCTGCTGAAATGCAACTGGGATACAAAGTGGATAGTGACAACATCATTATCTTTAGCGGTGATACTGACAACAACGCTTGGATCACCTTCCGCAATCGTTTTTAGTCCGGAATAATACTTATGAAAAAAACAATACTCGCCTCAACCCTTGCTTGTGCTTTTATGGTCACCGCTCCTTTTACCACGATGGCCAAGCAGGGAATGGAAGTGACCACCGCCTCGACTGCTATCCATAATGGAACAGTACCGATTGAAATGGCAGGTGAAGCTGCTCAGAAACAAGACCAGCAACAGTTGGCTCAATTGGCTTATGAGTACGCTTTCTCTATTGATGAAGCCTATAAGTATTTCTATCAAACTGTCGTTGAGAAAGATTATCCTCTGAACCAGTTCCAGAATATTAGAGTGTTGGCTGATGATACTTATACCGCACACCCAAGCATCAATAATGACACTTTACACATCATGGGCTGGATGGATTTAGCGGCTGAGCCAGTGATCATTACCATCCCTGATCATGACGAAGATCGGTACTGGTTGTTCCACACAATGAATATGCAGCACTTTACCGATTCTGCGTTTGGCTCACCTCAAAGAGGAACAAAAGGCGGCAGCTTTATGTATGTCGTTGAGGGCTGGGAAGGGGAGGTGCCTGAAAGTGTGGATGAGGTGATCTATGTGGAGCACCCATTAGTCAAAATGATGGGTAGAATTATGGACCTTGGTGGTGAGGATTCTGCTACGGCCCAAAAATTAATGGACCAATGGAATATCCGAACCTTATCCGCGTATTTGGGGCAAAAAGGACCAGAACCTGTGGTTCGTGATTACCCCCATCCGGAGCACACCAACTGGGTAGAGCGGACTAACTTCGTTTTATCTGAAGGGACAATGATAACTCATGACCAAGCATTGCTCGACTATTTCAAGTTCCTAGGTCTTGGCACCCCGCCAGTTAACTTTACTGACGAGCAGTTGCGACTGATTCAGTTGGGTAAAGAAAAGGGGTTTCTACGAATTAAGAACTCTGGCTTTGACGATTCTCGCGACGTGCTTGGAACTCGCGCTGAAATGACACGAGTACCAAATTTCCAGCATGCTTATGGTACGTTGATGGGGCAATGGGGCTTACCAGCCAAGCACACCATGTATACGGGTGATTTCTTTGATAGCGAAGGTGATGTGCTTGATGGGAGCAAGTTCGATTACACGGTGACGTTCACTCCGCCTCCTTTGGAAGACGGTGGGTTTTGGTCTTACACGGCCTACAGTGGCAATACTCGACTCATGGAAAATAATGCCTTGAATAGGCACTCCCGAGGCGACCGAACGCTGATACCCAATGAAGATGGAACGTATACCATCACCATGAGCAGCAACACAGATGGTCACGAAAACAACCCTAACTTCTTACCGATACCTGATCATCGATGGTACTCAGTGCTTCGTATGTACACACCAGGTGAAGAGGTGAGAATGGATGAGTGGAAATCAGTACCTTTTACAAAAATTAAAACGAGTGCGAAGAAATAATCTATCAAATAAACGTCCATATTTGAGTTACTAGGCGTTGACTAGAGTCAGTAAGGTGTTACTGACTCTTTTCTTCAACGAATAAGCGTTGTAGCACAACTGGCACCACTTTTGGTTATTTTACCCAAACCACGCCGTTATCCTCTCCTTTACGCTAGCATTCTTTTTCCAAATCCAATATATCCCATCTTCAAGCTCTTCCACTGTCATACTTTCGGGTTGATATACGGGATGACTACCGTCGTATTTTGACCAGTCGGTGGTCAAAATACGCCCTTCTTGCTCAAGTTGATTGAACGTCTTTGAACCGGGAAAAGGGATCATATAGTGTGGGATCACCTTATCAACGTTAATCTCTTCTACAAACTCTTGGGTTTGCTCAAATATAGAAGCATCGTGTTCATCAAAACCGAACAAAAAGTCTCCCCACACTTCGATGCCGTGACGCTTTATTTCTGCGATGTGCGCCTTCATTTTGGATGGCTTCACAAACCCTTTTTTCTGTGCTTTTAACGCTTCCTCGGATGGGGTTTCTATCCCTAACAATACCGCTTTAAATCCGGCTTTAGCCGCCGCATTCAGTAACTCTTTGTCGCGAGCAATTAACACGGTCGTTTCACCATAGAAGCTCATGTTAAGTGGTTCAATCGCCTTAAACAGCACGATCGCGTACTGTCGGTCGTGATATACAGTCAGTTAGTGGTAGTGAACAACTAACTGGTTGGTTTCTTCCTGTCCTAATGCATCAAGATAATGCGTTTCTACTACCGCTTTCACAAACCGGCGAAAGTTAATCTTTTTCCAGGTATTGGTTATTTCTTCTTTACTATTCTTGCCGCGATTCAACAATTGCTCCCCCTGCTCACTGGGGATAAGTTTAATATAGCCATCTTTCTGAATGCTCGCTTCGACAGGAAAACCAATAATGACAGTGGCATGATTGAAGTTTGTATCCATGTTTTTATAGATCACTACTAGGCGATCAAGTGTTTCTGGTAAGTCTTCTTGCTGGGTGATTTTATCTTCAAACTCTGCCCAAAGTGCAGCGACGTTATCCAGTGAAATAGTTTGCGTTACGACACTTCGGACATAGGTTTTGTTTTTATCCAGTGAGTGCTGTTTAACCTGCTTCTGAGTGGGGGACTTCTCTGCTTTGAATGACGCTTGTCGCTTGGATGAGTGTTCAGCCATTACGGGTTGCATAAGTACTGCTCCCAAAATGGCACCCGCGATGATCACGGTTGTTAGTAGTGATGCGAATAGTTTCATTTCTTCTCCTTAGATTTATTCATTATCAGGAGAAGTGTACGACTGTAATGGTAACCAAAAGGTTATCAATTTTAGAATCTGAGTTAGAATCTCAACCAATCAGATTACATGGTTTTTCATAGCGAAGTGTAACCATTCAACGTGTCGCTTACTTATGACTATAAGTGGAAGTGACGACACGGTTAGGGCAGTTAGACGGATAAGTTACGTTGACTCTAGAGCTTGAATATCTCTAGAACGCCATGAGCTATAATGGATGTGATTTCATGACTACCAAAGGTAAACTATGAAAATGTTTCTGGTATTAAGTGCGGCTTTATTCACTGTTACGTCACCAATTGCTCAGTCCGCTGATAACGTAAATCTTGCGGAAATTATGCTGGTTTCTTCGCTGGATGATTCACCGGGTACTGCTTAGATATTGCTGGGGGAAAAGGAGCAAATGCACCGATAGATAGAGGTTTGCAAGCTCATACTTGTTATCACTAGACTAGCGACATACTTGAAGACCAAGGCTTTGATACATCTTTGATTTCACAAGGTGTTTTTCGAATCGCGTACTTTGACGTTTGCATGTCTGCATCATCAATAAAACAAGGGGCATCACTTGGTTTAGAGCGGTGTGATTCTTCGGCAAATGAAAGTTTTACATTGAATGATAGCGGCCAAATTACACTGAACAGCGATCCTAAGTTATGCCTGACTGTTGATAGTGAAAATAAAAGAGAAGGCCGTTGTGGGTCGCCCGTTCACGTGATGAGACCATTATTTCTGCAGTTATGTGAAGAAAGTCAAGGTGACTATCAATACTGGGCAATTAAATCTCTGTAAGCATTTAATTTAATAGGTAACGAGCGTTTAAAACGTCGAGGGGTTTTTCTAATCTGGTATCCGTCATTTATAGTGTGGTAGACGAATATAGTGTGGTAGACAAAAGATTTAAACCCGGAACAGTGTTGGCTTATTTATCGCGAGTAAATTTGTATCCCATGTCTTACTTCGTGATAAAGACACGCGTGTTTCCCTTAAAAGGGTCGTAAGACCCTTTTTATCACACGGACGAGAGTCAGTGTTAGACGATCGGTGCTAAGTCGGCAGGGCGGTAGTAAACCGACTTGAGTACTTTGCCTTTACGAATAGTTTTTGCATCGGAAACGAAATCTTCAGCACATTTCGCTATGATGTAAGCGCCTTTTTGTACTGCCATCAAAGTGATACCTTGCTTTGCATAGTGCGCTTCTGTTTCTGAGTATTCCTGCTCGTCGCGACAGACTTTACTCATGTTGCTTGAGTGAATTTCATCCCAGCATTTGATGAAATCGATGTTACGATTTGCAGCGACGTGCAGTAGCAATTCGATTAAATAGCTAATGGCGAGGTTGGCTTCAACTTTATCGTCACCCAGGTGCACCAGTCTTCCCATTAACACGTAAACGGAATCAATGATGGCATCGGCTTGCTCTATTTTTGAGTCGGCTTCTGCCAGCTCGGTCATTTCTTCAATGGCTAGCGAGCTATGTAACATATCTGCCGCATCATCTAACGAAGACGGCGCATTCACGGGAAGATCGAATGTGGCACGAAACTCCGTGATATCTTGATATAAATGGTCAAATATTTCTTGGGTCAGTTTAGTTAAGTTCATCGGTTCTTTTTCGTTAGATTACAATGAAAATGATCCTATCAAACGGCGTTGTTGATAGCTAGCTGAAGTTAAGTACGGATGAGCCTACACGAATGATGATATTTATTTCACCAAGTGAAATAAATTGTTAGTTATGATATTGTTATGCACAGATATGCTGAAAATAATATTGCGCAACCTATAAGTGATTAATATACTGATCTGAATTTCAACAATCGAGTAAATGCACTCGATTGTTTACGGTTTTGCTTCGTTCAGCTCAACGATAGATGAACTAAGCAACCAGTTTCAAAAGGTACACGTACTTTTTGGAAACGACGTTTTGGAATTAGGGTCCCGATTCGTCACAAAAAGCCACCTCGAGAGAGGTGGCTTTTTACCGTATTCGTTTCTAGTGCTTGAAAGATACCTGATTAAGTGCGTAAATATTTACCCACATTCCGACACGTCTTGATAAAAACTATCGAATTTTCCCCACAAGTGAAGCAATTGATTGAGCGATGGGGCATCAATAAACTTTGCATTGATATGATCTTGCTCGCTCATTAGGACCAAAAAGTGACTTGTGATGCTTTTCGCTTGTGGAGTGGCATACCACTGAGCGAGTAATTCGCTTTCGCTTAATTCATTGTAGCGCGCAAGCTCGATACCGCTATCTTCATTACGTATATAGATTGCAAGCGACATTCCCATGATTACCCCATTAAAACACGCGAACTTTAAGCGCGATGTTAACAGTAATTACTTTACCAATCATCATATGGAAAGATGAAATTTGTGTCCGTTTGTAAAGTACGGCTCTAGATGTCACAGCTTCGCAATGACCAGATTTTTATGATTGGATGATGCTTGCCCTAATCATCGGAAATCACTTGTTGGGCTATGGTATTGGCGTCGTGATGCTCCATTGAGTCCACAACGTCGTAAGTGATGCAGTAGCTGATGAGCAGTATGAGTGGAATGAACTTAATCCAAGCTTTCATGGTGATAGCCTCTAATCGATGAATACTTAGAAACTATCACTCACTTGGTGTCGACGAAATCGTTATTATCGCAATGTTACTTTGCTATCTTCGTTGCTGTGGAAACGGTTGAAGCAGGAAGACACTTCTACTTACTTTACCTTCTGTTAATTAACTGGCAAAGAGGTAAGGAAATAACTTCTTACGTTCAAGCTCACTAAGACCACTCACACGAGCGATATTGTTATCAGGTATAGCGTCAGGCTCAGGGTAGTGCTTGAGAACTTTTTCCATACTCGCTTCCCGAATTAAATGAAAAATCGGATAAGGGGAGCGATTGGTGAGATTTTCAGCGTCTTCAGGCTCAGCGCCACCAAAACAGTAGTTTGGATGGAAAGTCGCGACTTGATAGATGCCTTCCCAGTCATTTTGTTTGATGAGTGCTTCCACCCAATCGATAAAGAAGTTGTAGTCCATGAAGTCATCAAGCATGTTAGGCACTACGACAAGGGTAGTCTCAAGGTCTTCAGGTTCAGTTTGCTCTAACAGCATCAGCTCCCCCAGAATATCCTCTAGCAGTCCTTCTTCTTTGTTCGCCAAACTGACAAAGGTTTTGATCTGCTTATTACGCTCTGGCTTTGCGGCAAAAGGGCATAAATTTAGCCCAATCACGACATCTTTTAACCATTGTTGGACTTGCCCTTCAATGTGGACGATTTCTTCTCGTAACGACATAACACTCTACCGATAAAATTATTAAAGCGGATTATATGATCGCTGAAGACGTTTCGCTAATAATCGCTCAAAATAACGGTTAAGCAGGGGAGTTGGCAGGCAACTGAGATTCGCCGATGAGTTTTAGCTTCCAGCAAAGTGCAAAGAGTAGTAGGTATAATAACCCACCGCCTTCTACCACTCCCAACCATTGCGACTGCTGCCAGCAATACAGTAAAAAGAAGCCACCTAAACTGCCACCAATGTAATAGTGCACTAAATACAACGCGGTCGCGGTCGCTTTAGCGCGTTGTGCTTTTTGGCTAACCCATGAATACGCCAAGGTATGAGTAAAGAAAGCGCCGCCACTAATGAAAAGTAGGCCGATAACCATGGCAGGAATGCTGTCGATGATAGCAATAAGCATTCCGCAAAGGCTTATGGTTGCGCCGAGTGCCATTCCTGTAATAGGGGCAAAATGGCGGCTCCAGATCCCACTCCATTTCGAGCTTAAGGTACCGGCGAGATAGCAAAGGAAGATCAGTGCTGCCATGGCAATAGGTAAGTTGTGAGGGGCACTGACTAGTCTAAATCCCATCACGGAATATAGATTAACAAATAGTGCAAAATTTACCCCGCCAATAAGCATGGCGAGCCAGATTCTATTGTCGGAGAGGTGCATGACTAAGGCGCGATTATGATGGCGGAACATGCCTCGTGTCGGTTTGAAATGTTTCTGAGGCGGTAGCAGCCAAGCCACAATGATCACGCAAACGAGGGTGAAGCACGCAATTACAATGACGGCTGTTTGCCAGTTAAACATATCGGTTAAGACACCGCCTGCGATCCGCCCGGCAATGCCACCTAAAGAATTGGCGGCAATATAGCCGCCAATTGCATTATTGAAAGCGTCGCTAGAGAGCTCTTCAACCATATAAGCGACAGCCACGGAGGCAAATGCAGCTAAAGCAACCCCCATTAATGCACGCAACATGACAAGGGATAATAAGCTTGTTGTGAGTAGCATTAATGCGCCCACGACAGGAAGCATGAACAGTCCGGTTAGCATCACCGCGCGCCTTCCAAAGCTTTCTGAGCTGATTGCCCATGGCACTAACGAGAAGGAAAGCGCTAATGTTGCGGCGGCAAAGACCCAATTTATTTCTGTCTCAGAAACTGAAAAATGGTGCGACAATTGAGGAAGAATGGGCTGAAAAACATAAAGGTTACAAAATACCAGAAATGACCCTAATGAAAGCGCCCACGTCACTTTACTATATTCTGCTGAATGCCGTTCAATCACCGTTCACCCCATTACTTTTCAATGCCGACCAAAGCGTCGTAATGTGATGAAATTATCACTCAGGCGTGAATAAATAAAATATATTAATACTATCGTCATAATATATTTTATTTATATGGATATTCGTCAGCTTAAACATTTCTTAGCCGTGGCTCGGGAGCAAAACTTTACCCGGGCTGCGAAGAAGGTCAACATTGCTCAACCGGCGCTAAGTATTTCAATAAAAAAATTTGAGCAACAGTTAGGCGTGCAGTTATTTTCGCGGATCGACAAACAAGTAGTGTTGACTCAGGAAGGGCGAGCATTGAAGCCCCATGCGCAAAAAATATTGCAACAAGTCGACGATGCAACGTTGGCAATCGATGAGCTGAAAGGGTTGTTGAAAGGAGAAGTTCGCTTGGGAACGCCGAGCATGATGGGGAGCTATTTCTTTCCTAAAATCATCATGGCGTTTAAATCTCAATACCCGAACTTGAAGATGACAGTGGTTGAAGCTGGGACTCAGGACATTCGTAGAATGTTGCTGGCGGGGGAGATTGATTTGGGTGTCATTCGTAATACGGATGTGCCAGACGATCTTGACGTCGACCCAATTTATCGTTCCGAAATGGTAGCGGTTATGAGTGAGCACCATCCGTTTGCATCACGAGATAAGTTAACCTTTGACGCGTTTTTTCAAGAAGAGCTGGTGATGTTTAAGCCCGGCTATTTTCATCGAGACTACATTGATGAAGAGTGTCAAAGAAGAGGGGTAGAAGCTCAGTTTTCTTACGAAACAAATTTGCTGCCGATGATTTTGAGCATAGTAAAGCAAGATTTTGCTATTACGGCTTTACTTGAACTCGTGACTGAGCATGAACCACAAACGCGCGGTATTTCATTCGATCCGCCGGTGTTTGTGGACTTGGCATTGGCATGGCGTAAAGATGGTTACCTGTCTCGCGCCGATAGAGCGTTTATGGAATACATCAAAATTCATACTTGAACCGTTAATTGCGTGAATCGGCCTCAATTCGGCTCAGTTTGTCTGTGGCTTAATTAACGTCGCTAAGGTCGGGTGTTATTGACCCGACTTAGCTTTTCATTACATGTCTAATGGATAAAATGTGTTTAGTGACTGACGGTTTTTGACAATAGGTTAACGATGAGAACCCCTGCCACAATAAACCCAATCCCAATCAGGGCGGGTAAGTCAAGTTTTTGACCGTAGACAAAGTAGCTAACGGTAGCGACTAATACGATACCCGCGCCACTCCAAATCGCATATACCACACCAACTGGCATTGACTTGACTGTGACCGATAGTAAAAAGAAAGCGATACCATAACCAATGATTACAATAATACTCGGCGACAGTTTGGTGAACTGTTGTGTTTTTGGGATGAATGAAGTTGCAATCACCTCAGCCACAATGGCAATAGAGAGCGCAATGGCAGGGGGCAACGAAACAAGTAGTTGGAACATATAGCAACACGCCACATAGATGAACACGAAACAGCTCGTATTCTGAGGTGCGAAGTATAAATAAAAACTATCGATTTGAAAGTAATGAAAGCGTAATTGAATATTACGTTGCTGCAATAATCAGGTGAAGGTGAAGGTGTAGATATCGATGTTTGATGGGTTTCAAATCAGCGAAAGCCTCGTTCTAAAATTAAATGAGTGAGGCTTATAAGTAGGGGCTGTTGAATCTTAAATCCATTTACGTCAGGACAAGCAAACGCTATTTAACGGTATTCGAACTCTAAGATTATTGAAACCGTATGAGGGGGTGCTTGGCTAGAACTGAGTAAGCTTGCATTAGTTTGAGTTGTACATGCGCTCAAAGTTCTTTTGATTCCAGCCAACCATGACTTGATCGCCAATCTTTAGTACCGGGATTGAGCGTGCGCCCATTGCTTGCAGCTCTTTGCGTCCTCTTTGCATTTTTGCATTAGTCAGACGATATTTGTAGCCTTTACTATCCAAATAGCGTTGGGCATCTTTACAGTGAGGGCATTTGTCAGCGACATACAGGACTAAACGTTTCATAGCATTACTCTAAAGCGGGTTTTGACGGGCGCAGTGTATCGACAATTGGTGGAAATTACCACTTGCCTGCTAGTGAAGAGCAGGCAAGTAAGATGACGACGTTACTCTATTTGTTGTTTAGGGCCAAAACTGGGTCGCTTAGGTGGGGTTTACCGATTCGAGAGTGTGTCGCGTCAAGAGAGTGTCGCGGGATCGATAAAGCACAGTTGTTGATATAACGTTGCTGTTTTCGGCATGTCAACATTATGAGAGCCAGCGAGGTCTAGTACGTTTTTGTACATGTATTGCAGCTCTAACGCTCTTTGATTCTTTAAATCGAGAAGCATACTTGTTTGGTAAGGCTTCATCGCCGCAGTATTACTAAGCATAGTGTCAATTAAAGTCGATGGCAGATCGGTCCCTAACGCCTTTGCTGCCGCTTGGACTTCTTGCATGACTTCCTTTGCCAATGTGACGAGTTCGGGACACTGCATGATTTGCTTGGTATCAGCGGATAACACTGCAGACAATCCATTGAATGGCACGTTCCAGAGCAGTTTTTTCCAGCGCGCGTCGACAATGCGTTCTTCTACATCAACGTCTACACCACTTTCTCGAAAATCACTTGCAACACTTTCTACTGGTGCAAGACCTTGCGCGCCAAACGCGCCGAGAGTGAGTCGGCCGTAGTCGATATGATGAATATGCCCTGGGCCAATCTTGTTAGAGCAGATGAAGCAAAGCCCACCAGCGACAAAGGGTAAGTTGAGCTGCTCACAAAGCTCTTGCTCTGCTCCAATGCCGTTTTGTAACAATACGATGAGTGTGTCAGGTTTGACTATTGGCGCAATGAGGTTAGATAACAGCTGGTTGCTTGTCGTTTTGATTGCGACCAATATGACATCGGCTTTTGGCATGGTTTCACTAGTCGAATAGGCTTGCAGTGAACTAGAATTAATCGAAAAGTCGCCATAGTGGGAGTCAACCGTTAGGCCATGTTCGCGAACATGAGCAAAATCGGAGTGGAAAAGAAAATGCACATCTTGCCCGCTGTGATGCAATCTCGCTCCGTAATACCCACCAATTGCGCCAGTCCCGATGACGGCGAACACCTTCTTTGTCATATTTACATCCTTGTTATACCTTGATTTAAGTAATGTACATGAACTAACGAATTAGGGAACCTTTGGTCGCAATGTTGGTAGCAAAATGTGAACCGCCGGTTACGTTAATTTTTTGATATTAATAACGCTGAAACAGATACTTGCCGCGTGTTCTCGGTTTTAAAAAGTATTCATTGCTGTGCCATGGTATGCGCTTTATCATTCGTAAGTATTTATTCGGTTTAAGCCGCACATGTAGATGTAATAGCAGGTAGTAAGATGATTGAAAGAAAAGAAACAAAACAACGTATGAGCCGTGCCGTGATTCATAACGGTACGGTTTACTTTTGTGGTCAAGTTGCCAAGGATTCAACGCAAGACATAACTCACCAAACAACCACTATGTTAGAAAAAGTTGATGAGTTACTTGAAAGTGTGGGCTCTAGCCGTGAAAAGTTACTATCAGCAACGATTTATGTAAAAACAATGGCAGATTTTAAAGCCATGAATGAGGTGTGGGATGCGTGGGTACCTGAAGGTCACGCACCAGCACGTGCTTGTGTTGAAGCAAGCATGGCTCGAGAAGAACTGCTGGTTGAGATTTCGGTTGTCGCTGCTGTATAGCATTTAGCTTACATTTGATATCGAGGGGCATCGATACAGTATGTTACTTGCTCAAATGACTCTATCGGCAAACAATTGGGCTACGTCCTCTAGATCTCTAGGTCTTTAGATTTAGAGGGCTTGTAGTGAACTCCCGTTAAGACGCGAGTTGCCTTGAAAGTAAGTTTGGCGAAAAAGGAATAACCATGAGTCAGCAGATTTTATTATGCCCTAAGTGCAAAGTAGAGCTATTACCTAACAGCGGGAATGAGTGTCGAGAGTGTGCGACAAAATACCGTAAAATCGCTCATTGCCCTGAATGTAACGATTCGTTGGAAGTGTTAAAAGCATGTGGTAATGTAAGTTATTACTGTAACTGCTGTAGAATGCAAAAATCCCGCACAACCATTGATTGGCAATTTGAGGCCGTAAGCCGCAGCCAGTCATAGTCATTAACGCTTGGCTTTGTTCCTAATGCATTGTAGAAGGAAGTGCATTAGGCGTGGCATGTCAACACCCGCTAGAAAATCTTCGATGACACCATCACTTGTTCTATGTTTACCCGTTATCATTATTAAATACCACATGACAGGTATCAGGTTTGCCTTCCACCTAATGCTCCATCATAGATTTCCCATCGGTATCCATCGACTCGCACAGGCGGGGATTGTTTTGTAAACGACCGAGTTGATTAGGTTCACCAATTTAAGTGCAACCTCACGCTAACGTAAAGAAAACAAATATATTTTTGGTATTTCAGCTATCTATTCCTATCCTGATAATTACAAAGGGATATTGCGGATAGTGATGAATGGGAAATGTCGAACTTAGTAATGATCATTCTAAAAGAGCGATTTTACTAGTTGAAGACGATAAAACAACGCAGACGCTAATGAGTTCGTTGTTAAAAAAACGTGGCTATGATGTCACGGTAGCAAACCATGGGTATGAAGCGCTAGAAGCACTCAATAAGAGTGAGCACATTCAGTTTGTAATTAGTGATTGGGTTATGCCAAAGATGAATGGCGTTCAATTATGTAAAGAGCTGAAATCCAACGACTACAGTCGATATATGTTTTTTGTTTTGCTGTCGTCGCAAGACGATCAGGATTCAATTATCAACGGCATTGATGCTGGTGCAGACGATTTTGTTGCCAAAAACACCCCTATAGATGAATTAGATGCCCGTATACGAGCGGGTTTCAGAAATCTAGGGCTTCATAATGAACTTCTAAACAAAAATCGTCAGCTTGATTCCGCTTATGCAACGATTAGGCAGGATTTAGATTCAGCGGGTGACTTCATACGTCAATTGCTTCCTACGCGCACTGAGTTTCATGAAGCGTCGATGGCGTATACCTCTATTCCAAGTGCACAGATTGGGGGGGATATTCTTGGTTATTTCCGTTTAGATGACGACCATTTGGGTTTTTATCTATTAGATGTCTCTGGTCATGGTGTCGCGTCGGCGTTGTTGTCTTTCTCAGTTCATCAAACATTGTCAGTCGTTAATGGTCCAAACTCTCTTGTCTTTAAAGGCGATGGGGATAAAAAGCAGATCCGCCCTGCGGATGAAGTGGTGACAAAACTTAACGAAATATATAGCCAAGACTCTTCAAACCACCTCTATTTCACCATGGTCTATGCGGTACTAAATAAAAAAACTGGAGAATTGAATTACTGCTCGGCGGGTCACCCGCCGATTATTTGGATGCAACGAAAGGATAACTCCGCTCAATTTTTAGGCGATGACAATTTTGTTGTTGGAATGTTTGATTTTGCTGATTATAAACAAGATACGATATGTTTAGGACCTGAGGATGAAATTTGGCTTTACACCGACGGAATTACCGAGGCGAGAGTTGGGGACGAGTTTTATAGTGAAGAGCGACTGAAAGACTTAATTGAATCTCAACAACAGAAGACGTTTGACGAGAAGCCAGGGCATATCGTGTCCTCTGTACGTGAATGGCAAGAAAATGAAATGTTTGACGACGACGTCAGTATTCTAGGTTGTAAGTGGGCACCGCAAAGGTAAGGGGTTTTTATGAAGTACGATATTTCTAATAGCGACTTGTTTACGGTTATTCAGGTTAAAGAAGAACGGTTTGATGCTGCACTTGCGACGTCTTTTTGTCAAACGATAGAAGGGATTCAGTCAGAGATACAACCCAATCTATTACTTGATGTTTCTGAGGTTACATTTATGGATAGCAGCGGACTCGGCGCAATGATGCAGATATACAAATTGCTGAGAGATAAACAAATCTTTTTGGTTGGGGCGACACAGCCAGTGTGTGACTTGTTCAAATTAACGCGTATGGATAGGCTGATTAATATCTACGATTCTGTAGAAGAAGCGATGATGAGGTCAGATTAATTTTTCGAATCGTTTGAATACTCAGTAAGTTAGTTAGATAAGGCAGTGTTGTGAGTGTATAGGCGTTATGATTGTTGCGCCGTTTAACGGAAGAAGTCATTGACTCATATAAATGAAACCTGCGGGATATTAGTGATCAATAGGAGTGAGTTATGGCCATGGATGGGGAAATATACTCAAATACATACAAGAGTGCGATTGAAACATCTCGATTAGCAGTGGACGATCTAAAAGAATTTTGGAGGTCGAGCCTTCTTAATGAAAATAATATCGGTGAGCTTGAACTTTGTGTGGTTGAATTGCTCAATAATACTTTTGAACATGCATATGACGGCAAAGATGGGCAGTTAATTGAAGTCGTTAGCCGATGCAACGAAAGCAAAGTTTTGGTCGATATTAGCCACTTTGGATCAAGTATGTCGCAAGAAGAGTTTCATAGTGTACTCGAAGCAGATTTTATTGCCCCCGATCCTAATGACCCTGAAACATGGGTAACATCTGGTCGTGGGTTCATGATTTTGGCTGCGCTACTAGATGAAATTGAACTCACACAGGAGGGAGATAAAAGTACATTTACATTAATTAAAAGAGTACAACGAGAGCTCTCTCCGTATAGGTAAGAGTTAGCTTGATTTGATAAAGCCCCTCACACCCATACGATAGACGACCTGTATTACCCCATCGTATGAGCTTTAGATATACACATACTTAAAAATACATGGAATGTTGGATGCGTCTCTATGAAGAATAACAGCAAACGTCAAAGGGTGTCAGTGACCCCGCTTTTTCTATTATCTGCTTTCGCCACATTTGTGCCCTCTACTGCTTACACCGCACAGCTGCCGGAACAGGTACAATTAGCCCCTACTCAGCATGTTGTGAGAGGTAATGACGCTGAAGCTGCGACCTTAGACCCAGCGAAGGCTGAAGGGTTACCTGAAATGCATGTAATTCGGGATCTGTTTGAAGGCTTAGTGATTCAAGATGCCGATGGGAATGTGGTTCCTGGTGTCGCAGAATCATGGGAAACCAAGGACAACAAAACCTTTGTTTTTCATCTGCGATCCGATGCCAAATGGTCGAATGGTGATCCTGTCGTCGCTTCTGATTTCGTCTTTGCGTTACAGCGAGCCGTTGATCCAGCAACTGCATCGCCTAATGGCTGGTACCTGAAAATGACCAAGATTAATAATATTGCCATGATCTTGAATGGCGAGAAGCCAGTATCGGAACTGGGCATAAAAGCAATTGATGACCAAACCCTTGAGTTTACTCTCGACAGTGCGGTGCCTTATTTTGTTGCAATGACAGGTCATACGTCGATGATGCCAGTTCATCAAGCATCGATGAAAGCCAGTGGTGACAAGTGGGCGCGGGCGGGCTTATTGGTTTCAAATGGCGCATTCACTCTAACGCAGTGGGTTGTGAATGAGCGTATTGAACTGGCAAAAAACAGTGAATACTGGGATAGCTCAAATACCGTCTTAGACTCAGTGACGTTTATTCCTTTTGAAAGTCAAACTGCAGCTTTAAATCGTTATATGACCGGTGAAGTCGATATTACTTCAGACGTCCCCGCTCAGATGGCGGCACAATTAAAGAAAGAACAGCAAGACGCGTATAAAGTCGTGCCATTACTGTGTACCTATTATTATGCGTTCAATACCACGCGAGCACCATTTAACGATGAGCGAGTTCGTAAAGCGGTGTCTTACACGATTATGAGGGATGTAATAACTAACGGTATTACTCAGGTTGGTAATATTCCCGCTTATACGTTTTCTCATCAGTATGTTGCAGGGTTTGATGCAACTCAGCCTGAATACAGCCAGTGGACTCAAGAACAGCGCGATCAACAAGCCCGACAATGGTTATCTGAAGCCGGCTATGGGGAAGATAATCCTTTAGATGTTAGGTTACTTTATAATACCAGCGAAAGTAATAAATCCATTGCAGTTGCTATCTCCTCAATGATGAAGAAGAACTTAGGCGCCAAAGTGGCGCTCGAAAACCAAGAATGGAAATCCTATTTAGTGGCTCGTCGAGAGGGGGACTTTGATATTTTACGAACCTCATGGTGCGGTGACTATAATGAGGCGTCAACATTCTTATCTTTAATGACGTCGGATAGTGCTGGAAATCGAGCCTTTTACAAGAGTGATGCCTACGACCAGCAAATAAGTCGTGCGTTGTTAGCCACTGATATTGAAGCGCGTAATCAATACTACGATGCGGCGGAAGCAATTTTGGTCGAAGATATGCCAATTGCGCCTATATATTATTACATGCAGGCTAGATTGGTACGCCCAACGGTTGGCGGGTTTCCCGTTAATAATGTAGAAGGGCGGATCTACTCTAAGGATTTATACGTGTTGGCACAGTAACATTGGCGAGAACACCCGCTACCTAAAACTCGCGATGGTTAGTAAAAGAAAAGGATGCCGTAGGCATCCTTTTCGAGTTTAAGACGATAGCTTGTTAACTTCGCTGACTAAGCTAAGAAAGAATAATCAGTATGGTACCAGCAAGTGTCATCAAAATATTCGCGATGGCATAAGTCCCGGCATAGCCAAGCGCAGGAATGGTTGAACGAGCGTGTTCATTCACTACATCCATCGCGGGTGCACACGTACGGGCCCCGACAATCGCGCCTATTAGCAATGCGCGATTCATTTTCAAGAAATACGCACCTACTAAGTAGGCAAGCACGACAGGCACAACGCTAACGAGAAAAGCGATAACAATGACTTGTGGGCCAACCTGAGTTAGGTGCTCAAACATTTTTCCGCCAGCACTCAACCCGATTCCGACCATGAAGAACATCAGCCCGAGATCTTTGACCATATTGAGGGCGCCTTGAGGAACGTAACCGAAAGTAGGGTGGTTCGCCCGCAAAAACCCAAGCGTGATGCCAGAAAGCAGCAGTCCGACAGCATTACCCAAGCCAAATGACACTTGACCAAATGTCATAGTAATCAGGCCGAACATAATACCCAAAATAAAGAAGCTACAAAAAGCGAGTAGGTCTGCCATTTGGCTATGTATAGAAATAAAACCGACCTTTTCTGCCAGCCCCAAGACGCGACTTTTTTCGCCACTGACTTGCAAAATATCGCCTTTCGCGAGCACGATATTCGCATCCATCGGCATTTCAATTTGAGCTCGAACTACGCGGTTTAGGAAACAGCCAAACTCTGACAAGTTAAGATTTGATAGGCTCTTTCCTGCGATATTATCACTCTTAACAACGATCTCTTCTTCAACGATACGAAGGTCAAGCAGGTTACGGTCGAACACCTCTTTTCCGTTTCTGAAGCTTGGGTCCAATCGTGCATGACTGTCGGGGAAACCAACAAGCGCGATCTCATCACCTTCTTGTAAAATCGCATCGCCGTCAGGATGGGCAAGAATACCATTACGACGAATTCGTTCAATGTAGCAACCAGTTTGACGATAGATGCCAAGCTCACGCAGGTTTTTGCCGTCGGTCCAGTCAATTAGCTCTTGCCCTACTCGGTAGGCGCGAATAATGGGAAGATAAACCTTACGTTGACCAGAGCCGCCAAGACCGCGCTCTTGAGCGATTTGTTGTGCGGAGTCATGAAGATTTTGCTTTTGCAGTTTCGGCAAGAGTTTGGCCAACATAATCATACTGATAAGGCCAATCAAATACGCCATGGCGTAGCCCACGGAGAGGTTTTCTAGAACCAAACCAAAATCCATACCGCGTGGAATGGTGGCTAATCCTGAATTCAAGGCATCTTGCGCACCCACAAGCACAGGTGTTGCTGTCAGGGCACCTGCCATCACTCCAGCGGAGAGTCCGTAATCTAGCCCTAAATAATGGCTCGCGAAATAGGTTACCGTTAACGCAGTGACCAACACGACTAAGCTTAAGATGAGGTAGTGCTTACCATCTCGAAAGAAAATACCAAAAAAGTTTGGCCCGGCTTCAATCCCGACACAGTAGATAAACAGCATAAATCCGATGGTGAGGGCTTCGGCGTTAAATGAGAATCCGAGATGTCCCATAACCAGTGAGGTGATTAACACACCAATCGAGTTACCGAGCTGAAGATTTCCAAAGCGAATTTTGCCAAATGCAAGGCCGATCGCTAAGGCGACAAAAATAAGGAGGATAGGGTTTTGATCTAACAATTGTACTACGTCAATGTTCACTGTAGCGACTCGAAGCAACCAAGTTGAATGGATTATAAAGTGTGGCGATTGTAGCGGAAATAATCAAAAAGATAAGTGATTTTTTTTAAGATTGACCATTAGATTACATATTGTGGGTGTTCTCTGACTTCGCTGTATTAGATCAATAGATATTTGGTATCGGTTTGTCGCAATATTGATATAGATCCCAATAAAAAAGCCAACTCCCAAGAGTTGGCTTTAAGCTTGATACTTTCAACTATACTGTTGATTAGACAGTGAGTTACTCGTCGAAAAGGCCTAGATTTTCTTTTGCGTACGCTTCAAATTCTGTACAGCCACCGATATGGTCTTGATCGATGAAAATCTGAGGAACCGTTTCAACTGGCTTGCCTACAGTTTTCTCTAGGTCAGCTTTAGAAATACCTTCCGCGTGGATGTCAACATAGCGGAAGTTGAAATCGTCACGTTTTGCTTTAAGCGTTTCTGCGTGCTCTTTTGCACGAACACAGAATGGACAACCTGGACGACCAAAAATTACGACAAACATTGACTTTCTCCTTGAAGATTAAATTCTTACTAAGCACTAGGAGTTTGATTAACTCGGCTCTTATAGTGTATTGACAACAACTATGCCTTAAGATGAAAAGGAAATAAAGCCGGAAATACCACTCACTGCCATAGGTAAAACCTATTAGTACATATGTTAGTCAGTTTGCAGCTTCAGTTGGTGCGTTTATGTTGTGACCCATGCCGAAATTGCGAATTTAAAAATGGGTAAAACGTTTGTTGATTGGTTTATATCAACTTTTCATTTCTCGGGTCACTGCATGCTATTAGTGGCTTATAACTCTCATGTGTTTTTACTATCGGCAGGGCTTGCAATTTGAGACACCACTTTTTCAACGTCGTATTTTGATCTTCAACGACACTGCACTTTAGGTTTTCGGTATTGGATGAATCTTTTATCTGCTGAGGCTTAAGTTTCTCGCATCGAAGATGAGTCGACAATGGTGTAATGGTGAGCTTGACGATATACCGAAAGGATATTGGTATGTTTCAGTTTATGACTTCGAGTCGTATCGTATTTGGCGAAGGCGCTTTGCAATCGTCTCTCTCTATCATCAACCAATTTGGCTACAGCGTATTGCTTGTCACAGGGCAGGATAGGCAACGCGCAGAGCCAGTTATTCACTATCTTCACAGTCAAAATATGCGCTATCAGCATGTGGCAATTTGCGGCGAACCGAACATTACTATGGTGGAAGAAACCGCAATTATGGGTCGCCGTTTTAACCCCGATATGGTCATTGCTATTGGCGGGGGAAGCGTTTTGGATATGGGGAAAGCACTCGCCGCAATCATTCCTAATCAAGGTGATGTTTATGACTATGTGGAAGTTGTGGGGAGAAATGTACCATTAAAAACAAAGCCGATTCCAATGATTGCGATTCCAACGACTGCAAGCAC
This sequence comes from Vibrio methylphosphonaticus, assembly GCF_023634655.1. Taxonomy (GTDB): domain Bacteria; phylum Pseudomonadota; class Gammaproteobacteria; order Enterobacterales; family Vibrionaceae; genus Vibrio; species Vibrio methylphosphonaticus. The sequence continues at coordinate 79,587 of NZ_JAMKMS010000006.1, forward strand.
GGGGGCGGAGGTCACTAAAAATGCAGTATTAAAATCAGGACAAGATAAGGTAAAAGTGAGCCTGAGAAGTCCAGATATGTTGCCTGATGTCGCAATTGTGGATCCAGTACTGACTTATGGGACGGATGCTTATACTTCGGGACGGGGAGCAATGGATGCGTTTACTCATTTGATGGAAGCTTATGTATGCGGTGAGCCAAACCCTCTGACGGATATGGTCTGTGAGGAAGGGTTAAGAAGGTTAAGCCAATCCATAATTTCAGGCTGTAAGCAAGACAATCCAAAAGCGCGCGCTGACCTTTCTTTTGCCGCTATGCTTGGTGGCATGGCGATTACCAACGCTAAACTTGGCGCGGCTCATGGGCTTGCCTCTGCACTGGGCGGTAAAATTTCAGCGCCTCATAGCGTGATCACGGCACAATTAGCGCCCCATGTGATGACTGAAAATGTGAAAGCAGCAAAGCGTGCTGGGCGTAGTGATGTGCTGAATCGTTATCGTCATATTGCTCAGATTCTAACCTCACGCACCGATGCGTCGATTGAAGATGGGGTTGAATGGGTCATCATGATTTTAGAGCGCTTAGAATTACCAAAATTATCTGATTTTGGCGTTTGTCATACTCCATTTGACGTTGTTGCAGCAGACGCAATGAAGTCGGTGGCGATTAAAGGCAATCCGTTACCGTTAACGGTTGATCGCTTAGAGCATATTTTAAATCAAGTATGTCAGTGTCATTGTGATTCTCGAGACAAGGTGACACAAGACCCAGCGCAGGTGGAGTATAGAAATAATCCAATCGAAACGGATTAGGGATAAGAAGAGACAAAAAAGAGAGGCATTAGCCTCTCTTTTTAATGTTTGTCAGCTGGCTTAAAAATTAGGCAGCTTATCGTAGCGTGAGTCTTTTAGTACTTCTTTAACACGTTTCAGATTGTCTCTGAAGCGACTACCACGTCGAAGGGTAAAGCCAGTAGCAAGGACATCGATAATGGTCATTTGTACAACACGACTCGCCATTGGCATATAGACATCGGTGTCTTCAGGTACGTCAACCGTAATAGAAAGCGAACTGGCTTTATCGAGAGGTGAGTCTTTTGCTGTAACCGCAATGACAGTAGCACCATTTTCACGGGCAAGATGCGCAATCTCTACCTGACTCTTTGTTCTGCCGGTGTGCGAAATAAGCACAATAACGTCGTTATCTGAACAGTTAATACAACTCATTCTTTGCATCACAACGTCTTCATAACAAGAAATTGGGATATTGAAGCGAATAAATTTATTTTGTGCATCTCGGGCAACCGAAGACGATGCACCGAGCCCAAAAAATGAGATTCTTTTCGCTTGTGTCAGTAGATCTACCGCGCGGTTGATCTGCATTGAGTCTAAGCTGTTTTTGGCCACATCCAAGCACGCCATTGTCGATTCGAAGATCTTATGGGTGTATGCGTCAGGTCCATCATCTTCCTCAACATTTCTGTTGACGTATGGTGTGCCATTAGCAAGGCTTTGTGCCAAATGCAGTTTAAAATCAGGGAAACCTTTTGTGTCGAGTCGTCGACAAAAACGGTTTACCGTCGGTTCACTGACATCTGCCATTTTAGCTAAGGTGGCAATGCTAGAGTGAATGGCTGTCTGGGGAGACGCCATGATAACTTCAGCTACCTTTCTTTCAGATTTGCTGAAATTTTCTAAGTTCTTTTGGATTTTCTCTAATGTATTCATAGTGTTCACAGGGTAAAGAGAACATCTTGTTAGCGCATAATGGTTTGATAAGGTGCCAATGATCTAGGGGTAGATTAGTGGATTCTTTATCAATATCGAGTTTATAAAGTGACTTTATCGAGGTAATAGAGACACTGTCGATACGCGCTAACTCCATAAGTTCAGTATAAACGAACAAGCCAGTCAGCTGTAATAAAAGGTCACATGAAATCTTTAGAATATGACAGGCATCAAACAAAATTTTGGAAGAAAAAAACAAATGGGCAAAAAATAAGCGAAAATGGTGCTTTTCTAGCCCGTTTTCGCCGTATTAGCGCCACAAAATAGAAATAAAATTTCATAATGTGAGTATTGCACCTGGTTTCTTCTAAATCTAAGGTGTTAACTGATAATGCATCAGTTGGTTGAATGGTGCGGCGCAGCGTTTATCTGTTTCGCGAGGTGTTCGATCTGAGTGATTAACTCCGCGCCACTCTCTTGTGCTATTTCACGTTGTTCTTGTAATACTGCTCTTAGCACATCTGTAGAGGTGAGTGGGTTCGCTAAAACTACTCGAAAAACAATGGTATTGAGCTCGTTCCATCGAGTCGGGTTCAACTGTGTGCGTGACACAAATGAGCGTCCGGTTTCGCGTTGTTTCTTCTGAATGAGTTTGGTCAGCTCATTTAGAAGCGTATGGATACGAGAGACTTGCGTCGGTGTCGCGATGTTTAGAGCCTGTTTGGCGGACTCCGGTACATAACGATAAGTTAATAGACACAATTCGGGCTTGGACACCAACTCAAAATCGGGTTGCTTATCGATCAGTTCAGAAAAGAATGTCGCTTTTTCGATACTTTGGTTAATGAGTAATTCATAACCAGGCCGGCTAATAATATGCATTGCGGCATACACGAGCATCGCCATACCAGATCGCGAGCCCTCTAAAGTATGGCTGCCGAGATCTTTTGACCCTTTACGAAGAATGTATTGGGCATGATGTTCAATACTCTTCATTGCATCTGGGTTTTTGAAGAGAACCATTCCAGCACCCATAGGGATATATAGCTGCTTATGCGCGTCTATTGTGACTGAATCAGCCAGCTCAATACCATCGAGCAAGTGGCGGTATTTATCAGACATTAAGGTCGCGCCACCCCATGCTGCATCAACGTGGAAATGGCATTGCTCTTGTGCACAGATCTGAGCAATATCGCGTAATGGGTCAATGTGGCCTGTTTCTGTGGTGCCAGCCACGCCAATTACCGCGAATGGCTTGATTCGTTGCTGATTTAATTGCTCAAACTTGAGTTGCAAGTCTTTAGGGCAAATTCGGTTGTTATTGTCAGTCTTTACGGCAACGAGCCCTTCCTGACCAATACCAAGAATATCAGCGGCTTTTTTCAGTGAATAATGACCTCGTTCGGATACCAAGATAGCAAGCCCTTCGTAGCCATAATGTTTCATGGCTTTGAACAAACCCTCACGTTCAACACCTTTAAAGTCGGCGTCAGCGCATAAGGCGTTGTTTCGTGCGACCCAAAGTGCCGTAATGTTGGCGATAGTTCCACCAGAGCAGAATGCGCCCAATGAATGGTTGGCACTGTGCATCCAGCGTTGATAAAAAGGTTCATTTTGCGAGTAGATAAGCTTATGAAGCATACCTAGTACTTGACGCTCCAATGGCGTAAATGCTTTTGAAGTCTCTATTTTGACGAGGTTTTGATTCAGCGCGATCATTATTTTCGATAGCGGCATCAAAAAATAGGGTAGTGCTGATGTCATATGGCCAATAAAACTTGGCGATGATGTGTGTACGGAATGAGACACCAGCGTGTCTAATAAGTGCTGCGTATGCTCTGAAACGAATTCAGGCTGCTCGGGAATAACCGCGCTAGAGAAATCTTTTTCAATTTCATAAAGCGGTTTTTCTTCAGCCACAATATGCTCTCGCAAAAACTCGTTAAGGTTTCGCGATAAGCTTTCTTCGATTTGTGTCAGCGTTGAATCTGGTCCTTCAGGGATAGTGAATATGCGAAGAAGGCTCTCAAAGCTGACGTTAGCAATTTTTTGCTCAGATACCATATCGTAATCTACTAATATTCCATTGGTGCAAGCGGCACAATCTAAACCAATTAAACGAGAATGTCTTCCAATAATTGAAATGAGAACTAAAGTTTCAGCGTGCTACAGATAAAATGGTGATGTTTTGGCTAATTTAGATGCAAAAGCTGGCTAAAAAGCCAGCTTTAGAGACTGAAACACTATTTACAACGGGTTGCTTCGACTTTAGCAATCGCATCGTTGTATTTGTTCAGGGCAGAATCAATTTTCTTTGGATGGCTAAGCAAGTCAGCGAAGGCACTGCGCAATTCATAATTTTGTTGATGTGGTGTTGCTTGACGGTCAGCAAAGCTTGTAGCGGCAATTTTACCCAACTCGTCATTACGCTGAGACAGTGTTTTGATATCTTGTTGCTCAAGTTGTAGCCAACTTTCAATCGGGCGCTCTGTTGACACTTTATTTTGGTCATTTTCTAGATAGTAATGCACTGCGACTCGATTGAGTTCAAAGTGGTTCTTACGACCCTCTAGAAACCACTGGCTCACATCTTGTAGCTCGGGATACTGCTCTGTGGTAAGAGTGATTAAATCTTGATACCAGTTAATGGATGCATCGACATAGGCATCATATTTACCAGACAGGCATTGAGTATCTGCAGCAAGCGAAGAGAATGAAGTTGTTGCTAGCATCATAGCGGCAAGCCATTTTTTCATTATTAAGTCCTTTAAATGGGCTGAAATAAATTAATTATAATTATTAGAGTGCGGGGAGTATAACGACTTTACGCAAAAAATCCTGCGATCTAACTTCCAAGAGAAACAAAGAACAGCATTAAAACAGGCACTAATAAGCTGAGAATAAAGCCACTGACAATGGCGACAGGCACACATTTCACGCCGCCGGTACTTTGGATTACAGGCAGGGTAAAGTCCATGGCGGTAGCACCGGCGTAGCCGATCGCTGTACTTGGCTTTTTCTGAATAAAGAGGGGTATAAAGACTAATGCAACTAACTCTCTAAGTAACTCTATCATAAAAGAAGCGCCTCCAAATACGGGACCAAATGCGTCCCCCATTAAGATACCTGCAAGTGAATACCACCCGAACCCCGATGCCATCGCAAGCCCTTGGTAGGCAGGGATTTCAAGCACCCACGCTGCTAAAAGACCACCGATAAGGGAACTCACAATAATAAGAGCAGCGATGGCCATGCCTTGTTTATTGACCAAAATTTGCTTAAGCGATAAGCCACTATTTCTTAGTTGAATACCGATGAAAAAGAGTAGTACAAACAAGATCCACTCACTGGCTGCCTCGACCCAGGTTAAGCCAAGTGGCAATAAGAGACCTGCGGCAAGACCGCTTCCTACGACAATGATCAGCTTTAGGGACTCAAGTGCCATGCGAGACAGAGGTAAGTTTGAACTCTTGTTTTCTGACTCCAAGGGGAGGAAGCGATCAATTAGTGGAAGGCACAATAGATTACATGTACTAATAATGACAAAGAACGTCACCGTCATTGTAATGATTATTTTTAAGTTACTACCAAAGTCTTCTAAGGCTGCGAGGCTCAATCCCATTAAAAACAAGATGACGTAAATCAGCCAAGACGTTGCTTGGTTGATTTTGTCGAGCACGTCGATACGAGAGATCGAAAAAAGATAGCCGAATACCAATGGAGCAAAGATAAACAACATGCCGGAGAACATAAGCTCAATAATCCTTCAAAATACGAACTGGTCGTATTGTGTAGCCTTTGCGCTTTAAAAACAAGCAGGTAGAAAGGTGTTTACCTTATAGAATGCGCACCGGATCCTTTAACTACATTCCGGAACTGCGCATGATGTCGGCGGTATGAGACTTAAATTCAGCATCATTCATTGATGTCAGCTGAAGCATGACCTCGGCTCCGTCTATATTGATCTCAACTTCGTGTTCAGCCAGTTCTTCTTCATTTTGTTTTCGAAATAACAGAATGTGGTTTGCGATTCGTGCAATATCGAGATACGACACTTCTGGCCTATCTGAGACCTTTTCTTGGTTAGATGCCACTTCAACAAAGTCTTGATCGAATGCCCAAGTTGTTAGCACTTTCTCGCTAATAACGGGGCAGCGAGAATGAAAAATTTGCATCGCCAGCTCAGGTTTGAGGTAGTTACCTTTTTCTAAGTAGAGATGATATTCATTGACCAAGCAGAACAGTCCAATGTCTGCGAGCAGACCAACCAATAGTGCTTTCTCTTGCTCTAAGTAGCCGTACTCCTCTTTTGATTGTTCTTGAAAAGCGCGAGTAACAAGAACCATAGTCGCCGCTAACTCGCGTGAAACTGCGGCACTTTGCACAAGGACACTTTTGCAATTATCAGATAGGTTAACGGAATGCTTGAGGAGTTCAATAGACTGAGCGGTGACGATATCACGTACTCTTAATATGCCAAGTCGAGAAACAGCAGTGTGTAAATCGTTACAAGTAATATTTCTGCGATTGAATACAACGGAGTTTGAGACGCGTAAAACAATGGCAGCTAGCCCCGGATCGTCCAAAAGACATTCCGCAATCTCTGTGATTCCAGTGGCCTCAAGCGTACAAAGCTTTTGTATCTTTAAAACAACTTCAGAGATAGGTGGCAAGGAAATTTTGCCCGTATTGATAGATTGTTTAACGAGCTCGGCAAACTCGGTCTCTAAGCTTTCTATTAATAATTGTTGATTATCAGGGAGCCAGTAAAACGATAAGTGATTCATAGGACTTCGGCAGCTAAATATAAGCATCCAGTTTACCTGTGCTTGCACTTAGTTGACAATATTCTTAGTGCCAAAATGTCGTGCCAAGTCAATTGTTTGACGTTTAAAACAGCGTTCATATATTGATAGTTATGCCACTAGATGAGCATGATATAAAATCGTGAAGTGACTCGCATTTGCTGTGAGGTGTGGTTATGTAAATGTGATGTTGCCCCAGACTTATTTTGCAATGTGAACTATGATTGAAGCATATTATATAAAAAGAGAGACACCGCAGTGGTAACGCAGGTCTACTCTAGTTTTACTTTTTTCGCTTAAAATAATGCTGCTTTTCTGGTGATCACGTTAATCGGGGTAATGGATTAAAGGATCAATGGAAATGATTGAGCAAAATTTTTACAACTATACAATTCAATTTGGTGAATCACAAAAGCGTTCAATGTTTGGAGGTACAGGCTTATTCAAAGAAGGCGCCATGTACGCGTTAGTTAGCAATGATCGTATTTTTATTCGTGGTGGATTAGACCTAGATGACGCTTTAAGTGACTTAGGTTGCGATAAGTTCAAACACGTGAAAAAACAGTCTACTGCGACGGTTAACTATTACGACATTACAAAAATATTCGAATCTGATTCGCCACGTTTGTATGACTTAGTCAAAAAATCTATCGAGAACTCGGTAAGTCAGCGTTGTACAAAAAACTCGATAGAAAACCGACGACTTCGTGACTTGCCTAATATGCAATTGACATTAGAGCGCATGGTTAAAAAATCGGGTATTGAAGACGTGAAGACATTCTTAGAGCTAGGTGCCCCGAATGTGTTCAATCGAGTAAAGCGCACTTACGGTAGCGATGTAGACGTGAAACTATTGTGGAAGTTTGCTGGTGCGGTTGATGGTGTCCATTGGAAACTCATCCAAGATCCAATGAAACAGCAATTACTGGATAACTGTTCTCAACTTGATGCCTAATCATTGTCTGCAATTGCGTCTGTTATGGAATGAATAAAATGAAAAAGGTCATACTACATGTATGACCTTTTTGTTTTCTATTCTGTTTTAGATAAGGCTAAGCGTAGCTGTAAGAAAACTTAGCGGTAATAAACTTAGCGGTAATAAACTAAGTGGTAAGAAAACCTAGCTAATAGAACACCTAGTTAATAGAACACTGAGTTAATAGAACACTGAGCTAAGATAAAGCTTAGAAAAACAGGGTGTACTCGTTGGCACTTTAGAATGCGAAGCGCGCTGTAAACATCAATTGATCACCGTAGATGTGATTGATGCGGCCTTCTAAACCAAGAGAGAATAGCTCTGTTGAGTGGAAACGTCCGTAGATAGAGCCCATCCAACGATCTTTATCGCCAACATTTAAGTAACCCGCTTTACCACCGATCTCAAGTTGTGGACCTAACCATTGGCGCACACCAAGGTTGACTTCCATACCAGTGTCCGTTTTATGGTGCTCACCATTGTCATGGATATGCGCAAGCATTTCACCGGTAAAGTCAGCCCAGTTGTTTACAGGAGCATGGAAGCCGACACCACCAGTAATATCATAATCGCCTTCGAATTTTGAATCGATACTACCAACGATGTGAGCATTTGGGTGAATAGACTTACTGATTCCCGCTCCAAATGTCATTGGGCTAGCACCGATACGAGCTTCGGCGTAATCGTAGCTAAAGTTGCTCATCGTTGCTTGATTTTGCTCTTGCTCTGCAAATGCATGCTGCGATGTTACGACCATTAATGCTGCTAAAAGAGTCTTGCGCATAATCTTTGTAAACCTTTTTGTTTGATTTTAGTTCCCTGCACATAAGTGCGCGCCGTGTATTGCATTATTGACGGCAATGATATGTGGATATGATAATCGAAAGTGTCCCTTAATCACCAACAAAATGTGTCATCAACGCGGGGAAATTCCCAAAAAATGACATAGTTAAACAAATTTCCAGCAGTATTGACGTATCTATACGGTAAAAATTAATGAATTGTTACTTTCTTAAGTGGACGGTGCTTGGTGATAAGTACGCCGTTTAAGTTGTGCCTATCACCATAGAGAGCGCTTATCAGCGTTTTTTAACCACCGTTATCTCACAAGTAAGTTATTACTTAGTGAGCAGTAACCGTTGATTAGGTTCTCTAGTCACCATAATTAATGCGATTTTTAGACAAGGCGTCAAAAACGCGCTCAGTGTCTAATATCCTCGCCCAAGGCATGAGCTCTGGTTCATGCTTGATCATAAAGGTCGTTAACTGCTGTTTTATGACATCCCTTAGTTCATCACCGCGCCATGGTTTGGTGATGTAAAAGTCCAAGCAGGAGTGATTGACGGCTTCGATGGTGTCTTCATGACCCGCTTGTCCAGTGAGAAGGATTTTTCGACTGGCATGCGTGTCTTCGTTCTCGTTGAGTTGGATAAGAAAACTGACTCCCGTTTCTCCGGGCATAATGTGGTCACACAAGATAAGCGCGAGCGGGACATTTTCACGTTGTTGTTCTTGAATAACCTCTTTTGCTTCAGCAACGGACTCAGCACCCTCAAGAATAAAGTTATCTTCAAAATCCGATAAGTCTTGTAACACGCTGTCGAGAACGTCGCGTTCATCGTCAACACATAAGATTAAATACTCTTTCATCATGTTCTCCTTTGTGCGTGTTGCTTGGTAAGCTCTATTCGTGTTGCTTGGGTTTATTAAGTTCAATTGCAGCTATTCGTTTCTCATTACCGGTTATGCACTTGGCGTTTCTAACGGTAGGTAGACAGACATGTTGGTATAGACTCCCAGCTTTGAATCGACATTAATCCAGCCTTGATGTTGGGCCAAAATTTGCTGGCAAACCGATAAGCCGATACCTAGACCAAAGTTGCCTTCTTTTTTTGTGGTGTAATTCAACTCAAATATAGCCCCTTGCTGCTCAACCGGAATGCCATCGCCGTTGTCGATAAATTGATAAACTGCGTAATCGAGTCCTTGGCGCTGTTCACAGCTAGTTAGAATTTGAAATTGTCCGTTTTCAGGTAGTGCATCTAGCGCATTTGAAATTAGGTTGGTCCATACTTGCTGCAACGCGATCGGCATACATCGAATCTTAGGAATATCACCGTATTCCTTAATGACATCGTGGCGTTTCAGCCTATTTTCAAAGATCACTAACGTGTCTTCTATCCCTTCATGTAAGTCAACCCACTCATAAGACTCATTGTCTGGCCTTGCATAGCCCTTGAGGCTTTTCACCATGTCAGCGATGCGCTGTGCACATACTTGTATGGACCGTAATGTGGCGCCCGTTTGTTGGTATTGTTCGAGCTGGTGGAGGCGCTGCGAGAGTTGCTCTGGTGACACTTGGGCAAGTTTTAGTAAATCAGAATTGTGGTGTAAATCGAGCTGCACAAGTCGTTTAGCTAGGCGTCGGTCGGTAATTGTAGTCTGTAGGTTCTTCGTTCTCGTGCGTAATTCCGACGTAGAGAGGGGCGTTGATAGTCTGGACTTTTCGAACACATTAACCCCAAAGGAGAGATCGTCTAGGTGACTATCTTGTTGAAGGATCGTGCTTATTTTATCGGTCACCGTTTCTGCACCCCGTAAGATGGCGGAAACCGGATTATTGAGCTCATGGGCGACGCCCGCCACTAATTGACCGAGCATGGCCATTTTTTCTTGGTCGATGAGTTGTTGGTGCGCGGACTCGAGTGATTCTAGCGTCTTTTGTAGTTCAAGCTTAGTGTTAATGCTGCGTTGAAGTCGGCGATTAAAATGGCGCAGTAGAAGGTTTGTAAACAAGGGGAGCAAGTCGGTATTCGAATGCATGACTTGTGTGAACACTTGTCGGTCTAATTTTATGACTTTGGTGCGGGTGAGCGTCATTGCTGTGGAAAATGAGCATTCTCCAGTGACAAACGACATTCCTCCGACAATCCCTCCTTTATTGTGCCTAATGACTTCGCATTGTTGCCCGAGTTGGTCTTTTTTGTACAAGGCGACTTGCCCATCCACAATGAACCACAGAAATTGGTTGGCCTGTCCTTCCTTGGTGAGCAAGTGCTCGGCAGAGTATTGTCGTACCGCCTTCGTTTCATCACTTTCAGTAAAGAATTTAAGCAAGGCTTCTATGACTTGTGCCGCGAGATCATCGTCGGAGAGCTCATGAAAATCATGAATAAAGCTCGCACGATAAGAGTGCATCTTACGTTCGATATGCGCTCGCATTAATTTTTGTTGATCGAGTATCTGGCTGTAGTGCAGTAAGTCATTTTTCTCTTGGGAAACGATATACGTAGACAGCTCTTTCTTTACCGTTTTTCGTAGGACGTTTTCAGCTAGCGGTAGCGTTAGGCAGTGGTCAAGCTGACCTTCATTGACCGCGTTAAGGATGGCTTGAATGTCGCCATAGTTTGTTTTTGTCATCAAAATCTTTCGAGCGGTTTGGGTGTGGTGAGAGCCCTCAAGCTGAATTAGAAATTCGCCACCATCAAAGATGTTTGAATGACGAGCGATAACAAGTGCGAGCTGTTGTCCCGTCGAACCAACCAGAGTCAATAGTTCATGAGCATCCTCAATAGAGGTAACAAGATGAACATCAAAATGCGATTGATATGAGGATAACTCGGTGTCGAGTAGATCGAGATTCACCAAGTCATTGTCTAGACATAACACCGCATATCGATTTTGTTGTCGCATTCGTTTCCAAACCTTCTCCATCAGAGTTACGTTTTAATATAACAATAAAAAGCATGGGGTTATGAGAAGTAGGTATGAGATTGGAGATCCTTTCAAGTTAGGTTAGACTGAATGAAATACACATCAATAAAATGTCTATACCTCTATGCATCAATTAAAGAAAATGGCGGCTATCGGTGGCGCTGTCGCACTCGTTTTATGTTGGCCTTTTGCCGTCGGACATATTGGCCAAAAAGTGATCGAAGATGGCGTCGAGCATCTAGATAGCGACACGGTAAGCGCTGAAGTGGTTCGCTATGATCGTGGTTACTTATCCTCTCAGGTAGAAACTCACTATCAAGTGAATGATCCGGCTTTGAAAGAGCAGCTGGAATTAGATGGGTTACCGACAGACTTCGTGGTCGCGAGTGATATTACCCATGGTTTGTTCAGCCTTAGCGCTGAATCGGTAATGGCGAATTATCCAGACTTTCCTCTGTTACTTAAAACCGTCACCCAGCTCAATGGCAACACAGATTATGACTTCGCACTGGGGAGTTGGAGTTATCAAGGCAATGAAAGTCAGAAGGTAAACTTTTCTATTTCTCCATCGTCGGCGAGTGGAACTGTTACCGTGCTTGGACAAGTATCGATAGATGCGACAATTCCTTCTATTCAATTAGATTTTGAAAATGGAGAGCAGTTACTGGTTTCTGACTTAAGCATTAGTGGTGATGGTAAAAAAGAGCAAGATTTTTGGCTGGGCGAACAGCAAGCATCAGTGAAAAGCTTTCGTATCTTAGACCAGCAACACACTAGTATTTTTGATATTGATACAGCGTCTTATACCTTTAAGTCCATGTTGGATTCAGAGCAAGATAGAATTGATACTCAGCACCTGTTTGACTTGAAAGCGTTGACGTACCCAGAAGGTGCAGAGCTGAGCAATTTAAAAGTGGATTTCTCACTAGAATCTTTAGACCGTGCCGCATTTGAGGGCTTGGTTGGGATCTATCAGTCCAATCCTTCTTTACAACATGCCGACATTAACACGCTGGCGCCGCTGGTAGAGACGTTGTTTGCCAGAGGTTTTAAAGTTGCGATGAATGATATGCACTTTGCACTTCAAAATGGTGAGTTTAAGTCTAAATGGCGAGTTGAAATTCCTGAAGGGACAGTGAATGTCTCTAAAGACCCAAGCCTAATTATGCCAGCACTGACAGGCAATATGGATGCATATATGTCCAATGACATGATCGCTTCTCATCCTATGTTGTCTCAAGGCGTAGATGAGCTCGTGGTTATGGAAATGATCGAACAACAAGCGTCGGGATATCAGTTGAAAGCTGATATTGAAAACGGTCAACTGATGTTTGCAAATGGACAAAAAATTCCGCTGCTTGCCCTGTTTCTGCCATTGATGATGGCGCAGCCCGGTGCCCAATAATCACGTGTTGTGAAAACTCGCTGTGTTTAAGCAAGAAAAGAGGTCTTAGGACCTCTTTTCTTGCTTCTTATCTATATAAAAACATGATATTACTGAATCTTAAACCGATTAAAGAGTAGTTAGGAGTAGTAAGTTCATGGAACCGATTCAAGATAATGTCTTCAATTTTAGTGCTGGCCCTGCGGCACTGCCAAAAGCCGTAATGGAAAAAGCTCAAGCAGAGTTTATTGATTGGAACAATCTCGGCACATCGGTCATGGAGGTCAGCCACCGAGGTAAACCGTTTATTCAGGTTGCAGACGAAGCTGAGCAAGATCTTCGCGATTTGATGGCGATTCCTGATAACTATAAAGTCTTATTTTGCCACGGTGGGGCGCGAGCACAATTTTCCGCCGTTCCTCTGAATTTGTTAGGAAAAAAGACCAGTGCAACCTATATCGATGCTGGTTACTGGGCAGAAAGTGCAGTTGAAGAAGCTCAAAAATATTGCACGCCTAACGTATATCAAGCAAAGACGACGATTGATGGTAAGGTTACGGTAAAGCCCGCAAGTGAATGGCAGATTGATGCAGACTCTGCCTATGTTCATTTTTGCCCTAATGAAACGATTGATGGCATTGAGATCAACGAGCTTCCTCAAACTGATCTACCCATCGTAGCGGACATGTCATCAACGATTTTATCGCGTGAAATCGATGTATCTCAGTACGGTGTGATTTATGCGGGCGCTCAAAAAAATATCGGTCCGGCTGGGATTTGTATTGTGATTGTTCGTGATGATTTATTAGATCTTGCTAGTCAGGTGTTACCCTCTTTTTTGAACTATAAAGTATTGGCAGAGAAAGACTCGATGTATAACACGCCACCAACGTTCGCTTGGTATTTATCAGGGTTGGTATTTAAGTGGTTGAAAGCGCAGGGTGGGGTTGCTGAAATTGAAGTTCGTAATAAAGAAAAAGCCGCCATTCTTTATGACTTTATTGATGCTTCCAATTTTTATAGAAATGATGTGCATGAAGCAAATCGCTCATTGATGAATGTGCCATTCCAACTGGCAAAACCTGAGCTTGATGACCAGTTCTTAGCACTAGCAGACGAGCGTGGCTTGCGTGCGTTGAAAGGGCACCGTGCGGTAGGTGGAATGAGAGCATCTATTTACAACGCAATGCCTATTGAGGGTGTACAAGCACTCGTTGCGCTAATGAAAGAGTTTGAAGCGCAATACGCGTAAAGATAAAACAGAGTTAACGAGTTACGTAAAACCGCACGAGAGTGCGGTTTTTTGTATTTGTCTACTCAGAAGTCCTGGGATAGTAGTGATGTTGATGGATGCTCGCTGAGATAAAAAGCCCCCCAATAATTGGTGTCCAACTATTAATTGGTGTTCAACTATTTGGAGGGCCGTTCAAAAGGAGCGGCTTGTTACGCTATTATAGTGTTTGATGCAGCTCGAAATAACGACCTTGCTTAGCTAGCAATGCATCATGATGCCCAAGTTCTAGGACTTTACCGTCCTCAAGTAAACAAATGGTATCGAATGTATCGAGGCTAACCAAGCGGTGGGTAATAAACACAACGGTTTTACCTGCGAAATGATGATCGAAGAGCGCCATGATTTGCTGTTCTGTTTGCTTATCTAAGCCTTCGGTTGGTTCGTCGAGTAATAGAATAGGCGCATCGTGCAACAGCGCTCGAGCGATACCAATTCGTCTTTTCTCGCCACCCGAAAGTTGACGTCCCCCGTCACCAAGCCAAGTGTCCAAACCCGAATCAGTGAGCAACGTGTCTAGGTTTACTTGACTTAATGCGGCCTCTAACTCTGAGTCTTGAGCATTAGGCTTTGCCATTGCTAAGTTATCGCGTAATGAGCCATTTAGAATATCAACGCGTTGGCTGACAATGCTCATTGATTGTCTTAACTGTACTTCACTCCAGTTTTGAATATTGTGACCAGCCAGTTTGACGCTGCCGGCTTGAACGTCCCAATAGCGAGAGATAAGTTGTAATAAAGTGGACTTGCCGGAGCCAGTTTGTCCTACAATCGCTAATTTTTCACCGCTATTAACGAAGACTGAGACGTTTTCTAGCGCATGTTGATGGGCGTCGTGGTAGCTAAATTGTACGTTATCAAACTCGATCGAGAAGTTGTCGTTATGCGCGACAGGTTCTGTGGGAAACTGCACTTCTGGCTTAGCAAGGATAATTTCGTTTAAGCGCTTAGCTGATGTCAGTGTTTGTCCAAGGAACTGAAATGCGCCAGCGATAGGCATCAGTAATTCAAAACTGGCCATGGTGGCAAACACCATGAGAGCAATGAGTGGATCCGGTTGATTGCCAGCAACACCATCAGCGGATAACCACAAAATTAGGATGAGTAACCAACCATTAGCCAGAATCAATAACCCCTGTGCAAGACCAGAGATTTTGGCATGGAGAAACTGGTTGCTTAACAAGCGTTGCTGCGCATCTAGAATCGCGTCGCGGTAGCGGGACTCGGCCCCGAATAAGGTTAATTCGCTATAACCTTGTAGCCAGTCTAATGTCCGAATTCTAAGATCGGCTTTATTTAACGTTAGATCGTGGCCGTTGTTCTTACCAAGGGAGTAAAATAAAATCGGCCAGATAATCAACAGTGCCAGTAAAATGCCACCCAGAGTAAGGGCTAGCGTGGTATCAAACCAGCACAGTACCGCGGTAAGACCAATAATACCCAAAAAACCCACAACAATCGGGCTGATCAAACGCAAGTAAACATGATCCATTGCGTCGACATCGGCAACTAAACGGTTAAGCATGTCTGCGTCACGAATATTAATCGCTTTACTTGGGATGAGCGGCGCAAGTTTGCTAAAGAAGAATACTCGCAGATCGGTCAGGAGTTTAAATGTCGCGTTGTGGCTAACAACGCGCTCCCCCCATCGCCCTGCTGTTCGTCCCATGGCGGCGCCACGAACGCCTGCGCCTGGAAGCATGTAGTTGAAGGTTTCTCTTGCGATAGTCAGTCCAGCAACGGCGGAGGCGGAGATAAACCATCCCGACAGTGTTAATAGACCGATAGAGGCAAAGAGTGTCGCAAAGGCGAGTAGCATCCCCAGAGACAGACCAAACCAGTGTTTCTTATACAATTTAAGATAAGGGAGTAACTCACGCATCTAAATTCCCCTTATTGTTATCAACCATCGTTTCGTGTGCTGACAACATGGATTTAAATAACCCATCCGTTTGTGCTAAAGCTTCAAAGTTGCCAGATTGTTCCAAAGACCCGCGATTCATGACCCATATATTATCGACGCTTTTAAGCTGTGATAGCTGGTGAGTCACCGTTAACGTGGTTTTTCCTTGAGTCGTTTGTCTGATGCCTTGTGTGACTAACCGTTCACTTTTAGCGTCTAAGCTGGCGGTAGGTTCATCAAGAAGCCAAAATTGACCGTCTTGAATCATAGCGCGAGCGAGTGCCAAGCGTTGAGCTTGCCCGACGGATAAACTACTAGAACGGTCGGTAACATGGTAATCAAGGCCATGTTGATCGACAAATTCATTTGAAAATGAGGAGGATAGGGCGTTTAGCACGGTGTTATCGCTGACATTTTCCTTGCCCAATGTAATGTTTTCACGGATGGTGCCGTGTAAAAGCAGTGGGTTTTGGCCCACCCAACTGACGTTCTCACGCCAATCATCACAGGCAAGATCACGCAGTTCTTGTCCATTGATTTTCAGTGAGCCCGAGTAAGGCATAAAGCCTAAGATCGTGTTCACCAAGCTTGTTTTACCCGCGCCGCTCGGACCGACAAGCGCAATGCTTTGGCCATTTTCAATATGGAAGCTAATAGGACCGACGAGTCGCTTACCTTCTGGACTAAATATCTCAAGATTATCAGCGCAGAGCTCAATCTGAGAGTTGGTGTTCAGTTTGTCTTGGCCCTGCGGTAGGTTTTCCACTTTAGTATCTAGGAACTCTACGATGCTTTCCGCCGCGCCAACCGCTTGCGCTTTAGCATGATAAAACGTACCAAGATCTCGTAAAGGTTGATAAAATTCAGGGGCAAGGATCAAAATGAACAGACCCGCAAACAGGGTAACGCCAACGCCGTAATGACCAAAATTGATTTCACCAATCAAGCTAAAACCGAAGTAAACGGCAGTCATTGCAATTGAGATAGACGTGAAAAACTCGAGGACGGCGGAGGACAGAAACGCTAAGCGAAGCACGTCCATTGTTCTCTTTCGAAAGACTTCAGAGGCGCCTTCAAGGACATCCTTTTCTGCCGCCGTTCGGTTAAAAAGACGGATTGTTGTCATGGACTGCAAGCGATCATAAAAGTGTCCGGACAAACGTTGCAGTGCTTTGAAGTTCTTTCTGTTTGCGTCCGCAGCTTTCATCCCAACCAATGCCATGAAAAGTGGCACAAGGGGCGCGGTAATCAGGAAAATGAGACCCGCGGCCCAGTTAATAGGGAACACGACAATCAAGATAACAAAAGGCACTAAGACCGCGAGTGACATTTGCGGTAGATACTTGGCGAAGAAGTCGTGCATATCTTCTACTTGTTCCAGTACCAGTGTTGCCCAAGTCCCAGCGGGTTTGCCTTTTATATAGCTTGGTCCCAGTTCATGGAGTTTATTGAGAATAAGCTCTCTAATGTAACAGCGGATTTTTTCGCCACATTTAAACCCAGCAATTTCTCTTCCCCACGCGCAACCTGCACGCCCTGCCACCGAGACAATAAGTCCGATAAAATAGGGGATAAGTTCATACTTGTCAGTATGTTCAATAATGAGCTGGTGGAGTATGGTCGCAATCAAGGCAGCTTGTGCGAGCAAGAACAAGCTGGACAGCACACCGAGGCCAACTGCGATCAGTAGCCAGCGCTTTGCCAAACGACTTTGCGTTTTGAGCCAGGTGTTCAAGCTTCGTTGTTTCTTTTTATCCATTTAGACGGCTTAACTTAATGAGTATTATTCTTAGAAGAAGCGGGGAGTATACAAAAAAGAACCCAGTGTATACACCACTGGGTTCTAAGGTTTTACAATTGCTTTAGGAGTTGATAGCGTCGAGGAAGCGTTCTGCGTCCAGTGCAGCCATACACCCTGTGCCTGCGGAGGTAATCGCTTGGCGATAATTATGGTCCATCACATCCCCAGCCGCATAGATACCCGGGATGGAGGTTTGTGTAGCATTACCCTCCAAGCCTGATTTCACGATGATGTAACCATTATTCATCTCCAACTGGCCTTCAAATAATGAGGTGTTTGGTTGGTGCCCAATGGCAATAAATGCCCCCATTACTTCAATGTGCTCAATGCTGTCAGTTTGAGTGTCTTTTACATTTATTCCCGTCACGCCCATTTCATCGCCCACGACTTCATCAAGCGTACGGTTGGTGTGCAAAACAATGTTGCCGCTTTCTACTTTATCCATTAAGCGCTTGATTAAGATTTTTTCTGCGCGGAATGTCTCACGGCGGTGGACTAGGTGTACTTCTGACGCAATATTTGCGAGGTACAGTGCTTCTTCCACAGCGGTATTACCGCCACCGACGACGGCGACTTTTTGATTGCGGTAGAAGAAACCATCACAGGTCGCACAGGCTGAGACACCGCGCCCTTTAAATGCTTCTTCGGACTCGAGTCCTAGGTACTTGGCTGAAGCACCCGTCGAGATAATAACAGCGTCGGCTGTGTATTCTTGGCTGTCACCAGAAAGCTTAAATGGGCGCGAACTGAAATCGACGTTATTAATGTGATCGAAGATGATTTCGGTGTCGAATTTCTCAGCGTGCTCTTTCATTCGTTCCATTAGAAGGGGACCACTAAGATCCTCTGCATCACCAGGCCAGTTCTCAACATCGGTGGTCGTAGTGAGCTGTCCACCTTGCTGCATTCCCGTGACGAGCACTGGGTCTAGGTTGGCACGAGCTGCATAGACAGCGGCAGTATATCCAGCAGGACCTGAGCCAAGAATTAGCAATTTACAATGTTTTGAATCAGCCATGTTTATTCTCACTTATTTATCTTTAGGCAGCGATGTTGAGCTACTCGCTTTATCTTCCCTAATATATTGGGCTTTGCGGATAAGAATCAACACTTAGCACGCAACAATGTCAGATATTTACAAAATCCGTTAGCGATAGATGGATAAATAGCCCGATAGGCCTAGCTTTTTACGTTAACCAACTATCGTCATCTAATTTAAAAGCATAATCGACTACTCTCAATGGTGATGGAGGTAGGGCATGATTAGTTATGGTATTCGGCGGTGATTAATGTTGTTAAGTTATTGAAAAATAATGTTTAAATCCATTGTGATAGTTGGCTGTGCTAGTTTTGGGCTGCTTAGATAGGTTTGCTTGATGGTGATGTGCTGTAGAGTGAGCAATTGTTGGTTGTATATGTTGAATTTGTATTTTTGCCGGGTGTAAATGCTGGAAATTGTTGAATTAATAGATTTACTGCGTTTTACTTATTTGTAATGAAATTGTTGCATTTGTAGCTAAAGTGCAAACTAACAAGGCGATTATTATGTTACATTCCAATGAGAACACCCTACATTTAACTCAACTCAGTGCGGAAGCGACACAACAGCTTTCTCCTTCCTTTTCTAAACTACCCAATACCGAGCATGCTGATGGGCAATATCGCCTGCGTCGTTATTCGGTGATTCAATTTTGCGATGGAAAAGTGGTGGAAGAAGATAAACATGACTTTATTC
The DNA here is from genome assembly GCF_023634655.1 of Vibrio methylphosphonaticus. Taxonomy (GTDB): domain Bacteria; phylum Pseudomonadota; class Gammaproteobacteria; order Enterobacterales; family Vibrionaceae; genus Vibrio; species Vibrio methylphosphonaticus. The sequence goes on from NZ_JAMKMS010000006.1 coordinate 98,922, forward strand.
AAACGGAGCACTTTAATCATTTCCAAGGGGATGTAATTCGTCGCTTTGAGCCAATCCTCTCCAAAACATTGCATAGCGAAGGCATGCGTGAATTGGTCTCGTTATTTATGACGTCAAACCACCTCCCTAATGGACAAGAAATCGAAATACATCAAATGCGCATCGCTGCCGTTTATGAAGAGACTCAAGTCGCGCCAGAAGGGGTACATCAAGACGGTTTTGACCATATAGCGATTGTTGGTATTGAGCGCAAGAACATCGTGGGAGGGGAGGTGATGCTTTACAACGACAATCACGAAGCGCCGTTCTTTAGAAAAGTGCTCGAAGATGGCGAAGTGGCTATTTTAGATGACCATCGCTTATGGCATAACGCACAACCTATTCGTTGTGTTGATTCTGAAACAGAAGGTCACATGGACGTGTTTGTACTTACTGCTAAGGATGCAAACAATGCACTTCACTCCTAATTCAGCTAGAGAACACTTTCCAGCGCTAGCACAGCGGCATAATGAACGACCGGTTGTGTTTCTCGATGGACCGGGCGGGTCGCAAGTACCGCATACTGTACTTGAGGCAATGACGCACTATTTAGGACGTTATAACTCAAATCTCGGCGGGCATTACTTTTCGAGTCAACATACTGTCACGTTGATGGCAAAGGCTCGCAGCGCAGCCGCTGAATTTCTTAATGCGGAAAGCGGTGAGCAGGTTATGTTTGGGGCCAATATGACGTCCTTGACGTTCCAGTTAAGTCGTGCGATTTCTCGTGACTGGCAACCTGAGGATGAAGTCATTGTCACTGCTTTGGATCATTATTCGAATGTGTCGTCTTGGCAACAAGCGGCCGACGATAAAGGCGCCATTGTTAAGCAAGTTCAGGTAGATGAGCGCCATTGCACTCTGGATTATGAGCACTTTGAATCATTACTGACCACTAAGACGAAGCTGATTGCTGTGACGTATGCATCGAATACGACAGGGTCCATCACCGATATTCGCCGTATTGTGGCGGCGGCAAAGAAAGTCGGGGCCCAAGTGTATGTGGATGCGGTCCATTTTGCACCTCACGCATTAATCGACGTACAAAGTTTAGGCTGCGACTATTTAGTGTGCTCCGCCTACAAGTTCTTTGGACCCCATTTAGGTCTTGCCTACATTGCACCGCAGCATCTGCAATCGCTCAAGCCATATAAGGTTGAACCGGCAACCAATATTGGCCCGGGTAGATTTGAAACAGGCACTCAGAGTTTTGAATCATTGGCAGGTTTAATCGCGGCAATTGACTATTTAGCCCAATGGGGCGAAGGAAACGGGGCTCGTAAAAAGTTAATATCATCGGCTCGCATCATTGCCCAGCATGAAGAGCAAATCAGTCGTTACTTTTTAGAAAGACTGTCTAGGTTAGACTACATGACGCTCTATGGAACGCCGGAAGCAGACCATCAGCTAAGAACCCCAACCTTTGCTTTACGTTCGGATGTACACTCACCTGAATGGATGGCAAAAGTGCTCGGGGAACAAAATATCTGCGTGTGGAACGGGCATTTCTATGCGTTAGGTTTAGTTAAACAACTGGGGATTGAGGCGTTGGGTGGCGTATTAAGAGTAGGCTTTATGCATTACAACACCTTAGCCGAAGTGGATACGTTTTTTGATGCTCTTGAATCGATGCATTGATCTATTGCGCATTGATGTTTGCTAATTATCGCCCTCATGAAAGAGGGCGATATTGGCTCTGTCTTCTGACTATTCAGACACTTCCACTTCGTAAGATGTAAACTTCCTAATGTTAATCACGCCTGTATCAAAGATCAGGTATTGACCTTTAATCCCCTTTAGTACGCCAGAAACAACCGGCTCTTTATCAAAGTTATGGGACTTAATCTTAGTTGGGTGCTCGTCTACTGGATAGCTAAGAGGTGTAATGCTCTCGGCAAGTATTTCGATAGAGTGTTCGCCATATTGCGCGCGGATCTCGGCAATTTTATCGGCAACAAGAGGAAGCAACTCTAGTGCTTTTTCTTGCAGCGCAATGGGAGCACCATCTTCTTTTAATAGTGTGCGCCAGTTGGTTTTGTCGGCAATGTGCTTTGCCAGTTCAATCTCAATTAAGCCAGAAATGTAGCGAGTTGATACTTTTAAAATAGGTAGACCCTGTGTGGCACCTTGGTCGATCCAGCGAGTGGGAATTTGAGTGTGACGAGTGATACCCACTTTTAGGCTCGAGGTATTCGATAGGTAGACAAAATGGTCCACCATGCAGTTGGCTTCGCCCCATTCTGGCTCTCGGCAAGTACCGGCATCGTAGTGGCAAGTTTCAGGTTTCATGATGCACATATCGCAACTGGCGAGCTTACGCATACAGACGAAGCAGTGACCTTGAGAATAGCTTTTTTTCGTTTTTTTACCGCAGGCACTACAAAAGATATTGCCAGTATGGGTAAGGGTTAATGTGCGGCCGATGAAGGACGCGAGTTCAATTTCGTGCTCGCCAACAGGCAGACGATATTGAACCGTTGAGTCGAGAGTAGCACGCATTTTGGACAGCGTGCCAGATGCTAAAAGCGACATGACATTACTCATTTTTGTTGTTTTGTTTAGTGTAACAAATACTAGATAACGGGTCTGTCTAAAATCGTATTGGTCCCCCCAAATATTAAACGTGATTTAGTTGTTACAGGCTAGTTTAAACCGTCCGGACTAACTCAAATATTTGAGACTGGCTAAAGCATTCCAGACAGGTTTAAAGGTGACGGGGAGCCTATCGGTTATTGAAATGGAGAGTGCCAGTGCGTTTGAGAGCTACCATTATGTTTGGCGTTATACATGGCTTGATCCGCTAACTTGATCAGTTCATTGGGGGTTTTGGCTGACTCAGGATAAATAGAAACACCGATACTCAGTGAAAGCCCATACCGGTCTAATTGCAGCGATCCAACCAGGTCCTCCATAGCGTAATGGAGCTTGTCGCAAATGATATGAATGACGTTGAGCTGCCTTAGGTTTGAAAGCAGAATCACAAACTCGTCACCGCCATATCGGCAGACAAGATCACTACTGCGCAGGTTATTGGTTAAAAGATTTGAAATGCCTTGTAAAAGGTTGTCCCCGACGTGGTGGCCTTCATTATCATTTACGGCTTTAAAATTATTGACGTCGAGAAATAGCAACCCAAAGTGTAATTGATTAACTTGATGGTGCGCGATTTCGTTTTCTAATCGGGAGTGAAAATCTTTCCTATTCGGGAGTCTAGTGAGGTCGTCTCTGCGGGCTAGTTCCTGAAATTTTTGCTCGGAAACTTTGAGTTCATGAAATTTAGTGTTGAGGTGGTGCTGAAGATAGTTGAGTGCTTTTGCTAAATCCCCAATCTCATCCGTTTGGTTGAATTGATAGAAGTGAGCTGTTTTTCCGAGTGCTATGCGCTGTGCTAAGCGTGAGATTCTTGTTAGTGGAAGGGTGATCAGCTTGAATAGTGAGTAAGAAAGCAGTAGTGCGGTCAGCATAAAAATGAGAACGGTGACACCAAACCCACGGATTGCGGTGTGCGTCCACAGCTCTGTAATAGAATCGCGCCTTGTTTGCCCAAACATATAAAAATGAGATGTGCCGTGAATGAGAAATTTGGCGGGAGAAAAATAAACGTAGCTATGCCCCTCAGGTAGCTGTTGATCAGTTACCTTAAAAAATGACACGATATTTTCTGAAATAGTGTTAAAAGCTACAGGGTGATCTTGCTGAATTTGCTCTATTTTTCCGCGAGTATAGCCAAACTGCTTATCGTTATCACTGTGTAAAAGATAGTCGCCGTCAGTATTGGTGATAAAAAACGTAGAGGGCGCATCCATAATGGATGTTGCATTCTCCATTAATTGCTCAATGTCGATAGCAATGAGTAACGAAAGGTCACGCTTGTTCAATGTCGGCAAGGGGTAAATGACAAAAACAAAAGGCACCGGTTTTGGGTGCGATATTCTATCGTAGTGCATTGAAATTGGCGATACAAAGATCTCGTGCGGATGAAATGCAAAGGCTTGTGTATAAAAGGAAATATGGGCAAGGTTATTCAATTCATCACTATCAACTTGAATCACATTTTGTTGTTGGTTGCGTTCTAAGCGGAGTATTTCTTGATGCGATTGAGCTCGATCGATCACAGAGATACTGTTAAATATCACATCATTTTGGATCACTGCGGCGATGATAGAGGATAAAGCCGCTGAATTCGTATTGTCTTGCTGGGTGTCGTCTTGCAGGGTATTTTCTAGCAGTGTTGCTAAGGTATCATTCATTCGTTCGATGTCATGCAGCTTTTCTTGCAAAGACCGAATAACGGTACCTGAAGTTTGCTTCATCTTTTCTTCGGTGTTAGAAACGAGTAATGTCACCGAATGTTGATAGGTGAGCCAAGCAACACAAGAAAATGTGCCAAAGATAGAAACAAAGAAGATCAAGGTTATTTTACTAGAAAGCTTCATGGTTCGGCTCTTTTGGTATGTTCCATTACTTTTTCAAGCGACTTTCCACTGTATACGGCATCCCACATTGCTTCACGTTCGTGCGGAGATTCAACGGGCGCTAACCAAATGAGTTTTTGTTGTTGTGTTTTAGGCGAGAACTGAGCCAATGGGCTCTGTAGTCCGTGGCGCTGAGTGATTTCCAATTGAACCCAAGGTTCTAGAGTGAAATTAATCCATTGGTGTGCGAGTTCAGAATGTTCAGTATCGGCAAGTATTGCCCAGCAGTCTAGCCAAGCTAGTGCGCCTTCTGTTGGAATAGTATAAGCAACATTCGCGCCGGATTGTTGTAATGACGTTAACTGCTGGAGGCCAAAGTTAGCAAACATCAGTGACAATTCAAATTGATTGAATAGTTGGGTCGCTTCTTCAACCGAGTCATAAAAAGTCTGAGAGTTATCTCTAAGAGCGATGAGCTTTTTGGCGACATTGGACTGCTCGGTGGCAGGGATGTTAAAAGGGTCATCAAGGCTAAGTGTCAATGCAGCAAGGCTTGTATTGTGTGTCCCACCATCATAGCTCAACACTTTTTTATCGTAAGCAATAGACCAAAATTCGTTCCATGAAGAGGGAGGCGTTTTCACGCGATCTTTATGGTAGATCATCCCCATTGAAGAATAAGTAAACGGCATGCCATAGATCGTGCCGTGCTGTGATGTTCTGGTGTTACGATTAAGGGGTGTAAACTGATCACTTAACCACCGGTTATTTGATATCTTAGATATATCAATGGGAAGAATGCGTTTTAATTTAATATATCGCTTTAGCTCAGAGGAGTTTAATACCACGATATCAAATTTATGCTTGGCATTATCAATATTGTTCCGTAACTGCTTATCGTTAGTGACATATGTGATGTTTATATCGGTGTTATATTTTTTTTCAAAATAAGATACGATATCCATGTCGGTATAACCATGCCAAGATAGTATATTTAAGTTGGAATTTGCTTCTGATTTAGCGCAAGCAAAAGCCATGATTAATATAGAACTGCAGACTATCTTTCTCTTCATTTTATTGCCTATTAAGACCTAACCCTAAAGAGTAATAGGATCGATTTTTGTTATTTCAAATTAAAATTAACAAATCCATCAACTGGCTTGTTTTTGATGTTGGATTTGAGATCTTCGTCACCAAAAAGCTAATTTTTGAGGTCGGTATCACATTTTTAGTGAGATTGGGTTGTAACGAATCTCAAAAGTTGGAATGGGTATCGTTACCAGTCTTTGTTGAGTATTTAGTCAAATAAATAAATAGATCACAGCTAATATCGTTATCGGTTTGCTAGTAAATAATAATTCTAAAGCACATGTAACCATGATGAGTTAGAGATAATAAATGTTGAGGTTTAAATGGAATTAACTGAGGCAAAAGATTTTGTTAATTTAAATAATACGCAGTACTTTAAATTCAGCAAGAAGGTTTTTACATTCATAGCGGTAATATCGGTAGCGGTTAATATCCTTTTTTTGGTGTTGCCCTTGTTTTCTATGCAGGTTTTTGATCGTGTTTTATCGTCAGAAAGTAGAGAAACCTTGGTTATGCTAGCATCTGTCGCATTATTTCTTTTATCTATTCAAGCGTTACTCGATTGGGTGAGAGGGCAAGTAATGCTGCGTTATGGTTATGGAATTGAACAGCACTCATCAGATTTTGCGTTTAATATTTCAATGCTAAAGTCTCAAGAGAACAATGGGATACATAGCCAACCGCTCTCAGACCTATCACGAGTAAAAGAGGTCATCGCATCACCCGGCATTTTTGCTCTTTTTGATGCGCCTTTTGCCCCAGTTTTCCTAGCGGTTATGTATTTAATGCACCCGTTACTCGGTCACTTTGCTCTTGCTGGTGCCACTGTCCTTTTTGTTATTTCGATTCTAAGCCTGCTCGTTACTAAGCGTCTGCAAAATAATGCCAGCCAGCATGCCGGCACGTTTAATGCGTTAACCAGTGATTGGCTCAAAAATGCTGAAATTGTTCAAGCGCTTGGGATGAACGACAACTTAGTGGCTAAGTGGCGCAAAGAATCGATTAATCCAACCGTAGACAAAGCAACCGCAGACAAAATCTCACGAGGGATTTTGGCGCTAGCAAAATACGCTCGAATGCTGTTACAGATAGGGGTGCTATGTGTCTCTGTGATTCTAGTGCTCGAAAATGAAGTGGGAGCCGGTGTGTTGATTGCCGCCTCGATGATCATGAGCCGAGTCCTGGCGCCCGTAGAACAAGCAATTCACAATTGGCAGAGTTGGTTAGAGGGATGGAAGGCACATAAGCGCTTACGTCAAGCTTATCTTGAGCAGCCGGCAGATGTGGTGGAGCTACCGAAAATTAAAGGTACCATCCAATTTGAAAAGGTCACGCTTGGGCATCACGGAAGTGAAAAGCCGCTACTTGAAGAACTGTCATTTGTTATTCCTGCCGGCGCTTCTGTCGCTATAGTAGGAGGAAGTGGCGTCGGAAAATCGACGTTAGTGAAAGCCATGTTGGGGCTGGTTACCCCTGTTAACGGCCAAGTGCGTATTGACGGTGCCACCTTGAACCAAAGACAAGTGTCGGAACTTGGTAAGCAGGTAGGTTATGTGTCCCAAAATAGCCAACTACTGTCCGGTACTATTGCACAAAATATTTGTCGCTTTGATGACGCTGTTGAAGCAAAAAACATTGTCGACGCCGCCAAATTAGCCGGTGTTCATGAAATGATTCTTACCCTTCCCAATGGATACCAAACGCTGGTTGGGAGCTTAGGTATTCGGCTCTCGGGTGGGCAACAGCAACGAATTGCCATGGCACGAGCACTTTATACCAAACCTGCACTGCTCATTCTTGATGAGCCCGATTCGAACCTAGACCATCCGGGGCAAGCCGCACTAACCGACTTTATCGCGCAGGCACATTATAAGCGCATCACCGTTATTGTTATTTCCCATCGAATGTCGATCATTCAGCATACCGGTCTTTGCATGGTGCTTGGCGAAGGGCGAATGCAACAATATGGCAAGACAAGTGACATTCTCAACATCCCCAAAAGCAAAGAAAGCGGTATGGAGAGTGCATCATGAAACTGACTCACACAGAAACCTCTCGTTCATTCAATTTGTCATTAAGCGGCTACGTTCTATTGGGTTGGTTGGTGTTGTTATTGTGCGTGATTGGCGTTGGATACTGGAGCTATCGAGCGCCGCTTAGTTCCGCATCATTGGCACCGGGTAAATTGGTCACCGAGTTAGAGAATCAGGCGGTTCAGCATCACACCGGAGGGGTGGTTGAAATCTTATCCGTTAAAGAGGGACAGCGTGTAGAGAAAGGCGATCTGCTATTGGTGCTGTCTGACCCACTATTAGTGAGCCAGTTAGAGCAACTTAACCAGAAGAAATTTATCGTGCAGTCGAGGCTTTCTCGGGTAGCCGCTGAACTATCTGGCGACACCATACAATGGAAGCAAGCGCATGAGCTCACTCCTATTCAAGCTCAGATACGCCGTGATCAGGCATCGCTACTTAATCAAAATCGATTAATTCACAAAGAGCAACTTGCATCGTTACATCAACAAATTACCCAGTCTGAAAACGACAGTGATAGTTATAAAGCGTGGTTATCAAGCGATGCACAGTCACTAAAACTATTGAGCGAAGAGATTGAAGCCAACTCTGCTCTGTTGGAAAAAGGCTATGTGTCAAAAGTCGCCTTTTTGGAACTAAAGCGAGAGTACTCCAGCTTGGTGGCAAGAATTGCCGAACATCGAACGCGTATTAACAGAGCTCAAAGTAAAATCATTGAGCTAGGTTCGCAGATTGACGCCATGAAAATGAACTTTATGCGCACCGCGCAAGAAAAGAAGCAAACGCTCGTTTCAGAAGAACAAGCCATATTAAAGCAGTTAAAAGCATCCAACACCCTCAATGATCGAATTGAGGTAAGAGCGCCGGTAAGTGGTGAAGTCATTAACCTCACCATTCATACCCAAGGAGGCGTTATCGCACCCACCAGTACAATTTTAGAAATTGTGCCGAAAAACACCCGTGTGGTAGCGAGCGTTAATATTCAACCCAAAGATATCGAATCGGTGTATGAAGGTCTGTCAGCAAATATCCGACTGACATCATACAGCTTTCGACAAGTCCCAGCGGTAACAGGTGAGCTTATACACCTCTCTGCGGACAGCATCGTGGATGAGCGGCTAGGCGGTCATTTCTATCAAGGAAAGATAGCCCTCGATGCAACGGAGCTTCTCGATCTTGGCTTAGATCTTAAACCGGGTATGCCGGTAGAAGCACAAATAGTACTAGAGGAACGCACGGTTCTCGATTATTTACTTTCTCCGCTGATACAGAGTATGGAGAAGGGGATGAGAGAGATTTAGGGCAACGTCAGAAAGGAATGATCGACATGGAATTAACAAATATAAAAGGCACGTTAGGAGATAACGAAATCAACGGTGGAAATGCCAATGAACACATTAGGGGGCGTAAAGGAGATGACGTAATCAACGGTGGAGATAATAATGACATCGTTGAGGGAAACCAGGGCGATGACACTCTCAATGGTGGTGCGGGTGATGACATCCTATTTGGCGGCGTGGGAAACGACACACTAACTGGTGGTGTTGGTGCGGATACATTCGCCATGCGTATCACCCATGGTGGTAAAAATACCATTACCGACTTTGAGGTTGGCACCGATAACTTACAGTTCTTAGTGGATCGCAAACATTTCGTGTTGTCGAATGATTTAGCACGAAATGACACCCATGAAGGTCACGTAGACAATAAACTGGACCAAAAGCTCGAAAGGTTAAATGATAAATTTTTTGACGATTCACTGGGACTTAAAGTGGCTGCTGAAGGTAGCAATGAAACGTTCGGCCTTGAAAATGCGAATACGTTTGTTGACACTGCAGTTGACGAAGAATTGTCGATTATTGTTAATGGCGATGATCTTGTTTTAACTTTTTTCTCGGGTGTTGGTAATGGAAATAAAGGGACAACCATTACTCTTAATGGCGTAGCTGATAATGTCTATATTGCACGTATTATTGATGGTAGCGAAGAGTTAACTGATGCTCAACAAGATAACATAGTCGGTATCCTCACGGGTGACATCCCAGTATTTGAGGGCTCAGTTCTCGATTATCACTATCAAAATCGTTTAACATTGACAGATACCGTTAATGATCGTGATGGTGTGGTCCAACTTGATGAAAGTGTAGAAAAAGCAAGCTTTGCAGATGGGACATATACGTTGGTCACAGGTCACAATGGTTACGACAACTTGAAAGCCGAAGAGGGAGTCGACTCTCTTTTAATCGGTACTCATGGTCATGATGACCTCACAGGCAACAACGGCAATGATGTCTTAATTGGTGATAATGGGGTTGGGTTTACCCACGCCCCTGGTAACGATAACCTAAATGGCGGTGGAGGCGATGACATTCTCCATGGTGGTTCTGGTAATGACCATCTTGATGGTGGCGAAGGGATCGATAAGGCCGTATTTGGCGGCTCAGTATTGGACTATAACTTCTTACATCAGTCTGGCGGTAATACGGAAGTAAGAGATTTAGTCGGCGGACGAGACGGTAATGATTTTGTCAAAAACACCGAAACCTTTTCCTTTGCTGACGGCGAGTATGCATTTCTACGTGGTCACAACGCAGGTGATAATTTAACGGCTGGAGATATTGATACTCTATTAGTTGGGTTCACTGGTGATGACACTTTGAACGGCGGTGCCGGAGACGATGTATTGCTCGGCGATAACGGTGTTGGTTTTACTCACCATGGTGGTAATGACAACCTCAATGGTGGCGCAGGGAATGATCTTCTTCACGGTGGTGCTGGAAATGACAACCTCAATGGTGGAGAAGGAATCGATACTGCGATATTTAGTGGGTCTTACCTAGAGTATCATTTTCAAAATCGCCTCACGGTCACAGATACAATTGGTGGACGTGACGGTAAGGATCAACTAAGCAATGTTGAAAAAGCCACTTTTTCAGAAGGAACGTACACACTAGTAACTGGTCACAATGCCTACGATAATCTTAAAGCAGAAGAGGGTGTTGATTCCATGCTTATTGGTACTCATGGTCATGATGATCTCACCGGTAGCAGCGGTAATGATGTGTTATTTGGAGATAATGGCGTTGGGTTCACGTATCTGGGAGGCGATGACACGCTAGACGGCGGAGATGGTCAAGATTACATACATGCAGGTGCGGGTAATGACACCATATATGCTGACCAAAAGGCACCAGCACACTTAGCTATTAACGCTGAAAGTGACATTATTGATGGGGCTGAAGGTATCGATACACTGACCTACAATGATACTTACAAAAATGCTGACTCCTTAAAAGTAACGGTTGTTGATAGTGATACCTTTAATGTTGAGACGTTGCAAGGTTCTGATGTCACATCAACGGATACGGTTTCAAATGTTGAAGTATTAAACGGTACTCGTGGTGACGACATTATCGACTTCAGTGGCTTAGGGCATGGTATGACCTATAACGACAAGTGGACGGGCGCAGGTCAAGAGGAAGTAACGGGTACTGACTACGACGATATTATTAACGTGATGCACGGTGACGATACCGTCTACGCAAGTGGCGGCCAAGATTATGTAAATGGAGGGCACGGTCAAGACTCATTGGTGTTTAACGCTGCGAAAGCGGATATAAATGTTGAAGTAAACGGAGCTGCCCATAAACAAGAGTATAAAGTTTTTGATAGCTCTCTCGATGTGAACCTTGACGTAGATACAGCTAATGATGTGTTTACTATTATAACAAATGTTGAGTATATAATCGGAAACGATGGATCTTTTGAGATTGTTTAGTAGTAATGGGTAATATGTACTTGAAGAGGTCTTCGACATATGTCGAAGACCTTTTTGTTATTTTCCCTAAACCAGTGCTTCATACGGTGGTGATTGTACCGAAGGGCTACTGACCGAAATCAAGGTCGGATATTCGAAAAAGACAATTTGAGAAAGGCAAGAACCCTTTTGATTGCGTATTAAACCGATCCCCCACAACCAGCAATTTATAGATCACACAAAATTGTCAATGTTAAGCGCTGGATAGAGCGAGAGGCTTCATGGTATCGGAATTTGATGATTGCGAATCATAACGCCAAACAGTACGTTATTGATGTACTAGTCAAGGAGTTTTGCGCCACTTTATGAAGTTTCCTTATCAATGCCTCTTGCTAATGGTTGTTGTCACGGTAGCGGTTGTTCAGTCTTTTCAATTATGGGGGGACCAGAAACGGCTGGTTTTAACGTCTGAGCAATTTAAGCGCTTTGCGACCAACGATCAGCAAGATGGAGGTCAAAGCCTGTCGACGCTGACAGCCAATAAAAACCAAGTTCAACTCAGTTGTGAATTAAAAAGCAGCGACTACCCCTGGCCCTACTGTGGGTTGTCTATTCATTTAACTGATGATGCATCAAAAGGAAAAGATCTTTCTGCGTATCATACGTTAGAAATTGAACTGGATTACCCCCAACCGCTTGATGCCGAAAAATCGCTGCGCCTTTATTTGAGAAACTACAATCCCGCCTATTCAAACCTTGAAGATGAGTATACTCATAAGTACAACGGCATTACGCTGAATTATGACAATCAGAGGTTATCGATCCCTATTAAAAACTTTCAGGTGATGACGTGGTGGTTAGTCGACAATAAAATACCCTTAGAATTTGCTTCCCCTGAATACAGCAATGTTACTAAGTTTGAGTTAGCGACGGGGTCAAACTCCGCGCTGGGTGACCATCAAATAACGATTAAGAACATCACGTTGATAGGGCGCTATATTGAGGGTGAAGGCCTGTTTTTAATGTTACTTGTGATTTGGGTTATTGCTGCCACCAGTTTGATTATGTGGGAGTTTAGAAAGCACCACCGAGATATTGAACGTTCGCAGCAAAGAACGGCGCATTTAGCCCGTCTCAATCAGAGGCTAGTAAGCGAAAACATTCGGTTTGCCGAGTTAGCACATAAAGATGCTCTCACGGGGATCCGCAACCGACATGCGGTTAGAGAGTGGCTAGATAGCTATCAGGAAAGCACCTCAACTCATGTAATGAGTATTCTTTTTATTGATATTGACTACTTTAAATCCATCAATGATACCTATGGACACAGTGTTGGTGATGACGTGTTACGTGAATTTGCGGTGATATTGTCGGAGTTTATGACTGAACCAGACATTGTTGTACGCTGGGGAGGCGAAGAGTTTGTCATTTTTTGTATTGACAAGAATCGCTCACTCGCTGAACAAGAAGCCGAAAAGATACGCCAGAAAGTGAGCAGCCATCTATGGGTACACGGGGATCCGTTGACGTGCAGTATTGGTGTTTCAGATGTGTACGATGGCAATGTTTATGCAGCCATCACTCAGGCAGATAACTATTTGTATCGTGCCAAACAAGCGGGAAGGAATTGTGTTGTGGCTGGCTGATTCGTTGGTTAGCCAAGTTGGTTGATAATGAAGTTTGATGATCACTAAGCTGTTGATGATAAATAAGTTTGTTGATGATAACTAAGTTTTTTGATGATCAAGGATTCATCAGCGGGTCCGTTGGATCGATGGGAGTCATTTCGCTTTCTACCGTTTCTACCGTTTCGACTTCAGGAATGATGGGCTCTTTAGGGCCTAAATATTTAGGCTGCGTGTCCATGATATATAAGTCCAAGAATGCTTTTGTTCGTGCAAAGACTTCTCTAAGACGAATAGAGAAGCCCGATTTAGATGTTGGACCCGATACCGCAAGGCAGGTCGCATTGATATCGTAAGAACGCGCGATAAACAGCGCTCGTTCACAGTGAAACTTTTGCGTGATGATGAGAAAGTCATCGGTATCGAAGATTTTCTTGGCTCGAACAATGGAGTCTAGCGTTCTAAAACCAGCATAATCGAGGTGAATTGCTGGTTCGGGTACTTCGGCTCGCAACAAATCACGCTTCATTGTCCAAGGTTCGTTGTACGAGCGATGGGCATTGTCTCCGCTGAGTAAAAAGTGTGACACTTTCCCTTCATTATAAAGATCGATAGCGGCTTCGATGCGATGTGAATAATATTCATTGAGTGTGCGGCCCAAGTACTTACTGGTGCCTAACACCACCGCAACTTGGACGTTATCTATCTGTTTAATAGACGTGAGAATGCGGTCTTCAGCTTGCCAGCTAACCCAGCGGTCAACGGAGACAACAAAAACAACGAACATGATCACAGTATAACAAGCAATACGAAGCCCTCTCTTGATGACAGAGAGCACGGATGTGGAGAACAACGTTTCCTTGCTAAATCTAAAGGTCACTAAATCTGACGATTCCTTTGAGCCCAAATTCCTATACTCACAAAGCTTAGAACCACAATGCTGAACATCAAGCCGGGTTCGGTATTATCCAAAACATCTGCTAATAAGGGCGTTGCTTTTATTATCACCAGCCCATAGCCAAATGCGTTAAGTAGTATAAAGCAGACCGTACGAATTGCGAAATTTGTGTTTCGCAATGCGTTTCGCATCAAGCGGTTTATGTCTGCCCCAAGTACGACAAGTACGCAAGCAACAAGTGCCGTGGAGACCTCAAAAAGATAGGGCGAAATAAACTGGCCACCGGGCGCGAAGATGTTAAGCATAAAAGATAGTCCTTACTACTGATGTCGCATTGCTGAGTCTAGAAACGGAGTTATTAAACAAAAAAAAGGCCCTTGTAAACAAGAGCCTATATGTTAGTAAACCGCTAAATGTGAGGTGTATTCCGTTTAGAACGCAGAGCGCTTGTACTTACGGTACACGGGCTGCCAGAAGTTTTCTTCAATTGCGGCACGAAGCGTCTCGTCAGAGGTTTCTTTTGCAACGCCTTGCTCGATGGCTTTTTTAGCGACCGCAAAGGCAATGCGTTTTGACACTAAGTGAATCTCTTCTAATGGCGGCAATAGTTGCCCAAAGCCTTTTTGTGCCAGTGGAGAACACTCGGCCAGCGCTCGGCTAGATTCCATTAACATTTCATCGGTAACGCGCGAGGCTTGAGCCGCGAGTACACCAAGACCAATACCAGGGAAAATATAGCTGTTATTACATTGCGCGATAGGGTAGGTTTTTCCTTCCACAACAACAGGGTCAAAAGGGCTACCTGTTGCGACCAATGCTTGACCTTTGGTCCAGCGAAGAATGTCATTGGGTGTTGCTTCAACACGGCTGGTTGGGTTTGAAAGTGGGAACACAATTGGGCGTTCACAATGCTGATGCATCTCTTGGATGATCTCTTTACTAAACAGACCCGGAGCGCCAGATACACCAATTAATACTGTTGGCTTACCATTCTTAATGACATCGTGCAGAGAGAAGCCACTGTTTTCACTTTGCCAATCGGCGGTGTTAGCGTGCTTTTGTACCAAACGTTGTTGGAAATCGAGAAGGTTTTGCATGCCTTCTTGCAATAAGCCCCAACGGTCAACCATAAAGACTTGTGAACGAGCTTGTTCATCAGAGATGCCTTCAGACACCATTTGCGCCACGATAGCTTCGGCAATACCACAACCAGCAGAGCCTGCACCCAAGAAGGTAATGCGCTGGTCAGACAGGTTACTGCCTGCCGCTTTACATGCCGCGAGCAAAGACCCTACGGTGACCGCAGCGGTACCTTGAATATCATCGTTAAAACAACAAATGCGATCTTTGTAGCGCTCAAGCAGTGGCATCGCATTTTTCTGTGCAAAGTCTTCAAATTGAACGAGCGCATCAGGCCAGCGGCGCTGAACTGCTTGAATAAAGTCTTCCACAAACGCGCGGTATTCATCGCCAGTAATACGTGGATGACGCCAACCCATGTACATTGGATCCGCAAGACGCTGTGGATTGTTGGTGCCCACATCTAAAACAATTGGTAACGTGTAGGCAGGGCTAATTCCGCCACATGCTGTATACAGTGCCAGTTTCCCAATTGGGATCCCCATGCCGCCAATGCCTTGGTCTCCCAATCCCAAGATACGCTCACCATCCGTGACAACGATAACTTTAACGTTGTGGTTGCGAGCATTGTTTAGCAAGTCGTCAATACGGTCACGGTTTGGGTAAGAGATAAACAAACCTCGTCCACGACGATAGATGTTTGAGAAGTTTTCACACGCTGCCCCAACAGTAGGGGTATAAATGATCGGCATCATTTCTGAAATATGGTTTTGAACCAAGCGGTAAAAAAGCGTCTCATTGGTGTCTTGGATGTTACGAAGATAAATGTGCTTATCCATGTCGCTTTCGAAGCTCGTATATTGCTTATACGCTCGGTCTACTTGTTCTTGTATGGTCTCAGTAGTTTCCGGTAGTAGCCCTTCTAAGTTGAAAGACATACGTTCTTCATTGTTAAAAGCGCTGCCTTTATTTAGAAGTGGGGTACTAAGTAGGGCAGGGCCTGCATATGGAATATAAAGCGGTCGTTTATTGTTGTTCATGGGTTACCTGTTTGGGAACAGTGGAGATGGAATTGAGCACAATTGAGGTGCGTAATTTACCATATAATTCTCGATATCGCGATGAAGTTTTGTTAACGGCTTGTGTCTCGCTAGGGAAAATTGTATTGATGCATCTCGAAACTTTGGTTGACCCTCGTTATACTCACATCCCTAATACTTATTGCTTAGTGTCGTTATGATTTCTCTCCCTATTGATAGCATTGAATCCGAATTTAAACAGTTACTTAACAAGCACCACTTGGTGGTTGAGGCTGAGACGGGATCGGGTAAATCGACACGTTTGCCACTTTGGGCGATGACACAAGGAAGGGTGCTGGTGGTTGAACCGCGTCGGATTGCGTGTACCTCGCTGGCTGCGTTTGTCGCAGAAACGCTATCTGAAAAGGTAGGTGTGAGTGTGGGGTATGCGATAAAGCTCGAAAGTTGCTACCAAGATAGCTCTCGTGTGGTGTTTGTGACACCGGGTGTTGCTTTACGTTGGTTTGCTGAAAATCAACTGGCGAATTTTGATATTGTCATTATTGATGAGTTTCATGAACGACGTTGGGATACAGACTTACTGGTGGCACTATTAAAAAAAGCACAGAGCCATCGAACCGTCATCACCTCGGCGACCATTGAAGGAGAAAAGCTCGCTGGGTATTTCGGTGCGCAACGTTTGGTGGCGCAGGGACGTCATTATGACGTTGCACTCCAGCATGTCCGAGACGATAGCCGCCAGTTGCCCGATAGCCGAGATTTAGAGCAGAGAATTAAAGAAACGGTTGAGCGTTACTGGCAGACATTAAACGGTGATGTGTTGGTGTTTCTCCCAGGCCGAAAGGAAATACAACAAACGGCGTCTATGTTGCGATCCACTGCTGAGCAATACGACTGTATTATCGCTCCCTTATATGCGGCCGTCACAGACTCGGAACGTACGCTAGCGATGACAAAGCAGAGCAAGCGTAAGATCGTCTTGGCGACGAACGTGGCTGAAACCTCCCTGACAATACCGAACATAGAATTGGTTATCGATTCTGGTCTTGAGCGTCGCAATGTTCAAAGAAATGGTCGTACTACGCTGATGCTCTCTCATATTTCCAAAGCCAGTGCTAAACAGAGAAGTGGGCGAGCGGGCCGCGTGATGAATGGGCAATGTGTTCGTTTGTATGGCGAGCATGCCGCGCTTGCCGCAGTGACGCCACCAGAACTTCAGCGAGAGTCCGTTGTGGAACCGGCTCTTGTTGCGGCAGGGTGTGGCCTGTCGATAGAGAGACTAGAATTTATCGATGCAATTCCCGTGAAATCCCTAGAACAAGCGATCCTGCATTTGACAGAGCTTGGAGCAATTAATGAATCTGGTATCACCGAACATGGTCGTCAACTCGCCCCGTTACCGGTTGATACTTTATACGCACATCTAATCGCGAAAATGCCGACCAACGCATTAAAAGAAGTGATGATCGACTTAACGGCGGCGTTGTGCACAACAGGCAATGTGTACCAACTCTCTGGTAATGAAGAAGTGCTTGAAGCGCTGGATAAACAAGAGCCAAGAGGCTGCGATGCGACGCTTTTAGTAGGATTGGTTCGAGGCAAGGTGTTTAGCGGCATTACTATTAATGCGGAAGCATTGAAGGAAGCGCAAGGTCTATCACAACAGATGCGTGATGTGTTTCAGTTGCCTGCGCGAGAGGTTGCGTCACGTTATGATATTTCAGAGTGGATACTGGCAACGATTCAGGCTAACAACGAATTGTTGTTTGTACGCCGCAAGAAACGTAAAGAGGCGCTTGGCAATGGTCATATGGAAGTTCTTCTTGGGCGTCAAAGCAGGCTGAAACCAAGCTCTGAAGGAGCACTGGTGTTTTCTATTCATAGCTTACCGGGACGAGGCGTTAGGGAAACTATGAACTTAGCCACTGCCGTTATGCCCGTTAGCATGACGATGATCGAACACTCAGGCGTTGGCCAGTGGCGGACAAAAGAAACGGTTGATACTGAGCAGGGCCTGAAAAACCTCGATGAATTGCAGTACGCTGGTAGAGTGATTACAACGCGACTATCAGAGCCGGAAGGCGGCAGCGCATTAACCATGATGGTCAACGCCATCATGGTTAAGAAAGTGTTTCCTGCGTTAGCTCAACGCATTCAAAGTGAGTTGAAGCACTGGCAGCTTTACCAAGAATTGGGGCTGGCTGAGCATAGTAAAGTAGTCTCACCGATCACCGTAGAGCAATGGTTACACGATAATTTGAAAGCTCTGGGCGTGGAATCGTTGAGTGATCTTGAGTTGTTGGATGAAGATGATTTTATTGTAGAAGGTGTTCCTCATTGGGAGTACCAAGATTTTGCTGCTCGTTTTCCGCTCATTATTCAGTTAAGTGGTTTAAAGTTGGACGTGGAATATTTTGGGCGAAGTAAACTTGTCCAAGTTCATTTCAATAGCGGCAGTAGAAAGGCGGATCCAATGCGCAAAGAGTTACCTGCTTGGCAAGGGTGGCGAGTCCGTTATAAAAAAGCGAGCCGAGTGATTGATCTAAGATAAATGATGCTTAGTGTTACCGCTGTATTTTTTGGGCTCTATTATCTTAGGCTGCATTTCGGTTGTGGTATCTATCCTGCTTATCCTGCGTATGACCGATCTTAGAGCAGGGCTTAGGAACGCAATCGGTTAAATAAGATTATGCACACTGGTGCATTTTTGTTCATTTTTTGTTGCGAATTGGCTTTTTATATCACTATTAAATCACTACTGAAGTAATAAAAGATGATTTTAATATATCCTATTGCTATATGCCGACTGTTGGACAATAGTAGCTATATAACATTCTGTAAGCAGGAGTGGTGATGAGCAGTGAGATCTTAACGGAAATAGAATTTGACTATACAAGCTTTCTTGGCGCATCTTGCAGCAAGAAGTGGACATTTCTTGAAGCATTAACCTCCGTCGCACCAATTTTTGGGGAAGCGTGGAAAGCGAATGCAAAAGAACTAGAGGATGTTGACTCACGTTTGTGGAATGAAGCACTTAATACGCTTTCAAGTCGACAAAGTGATGAACGCAATTTGATTCGTTTAATTCGTCTGGCTCGTGAGGAAAAAATTTCCCGTCTTAAAGTCGTGATGCCTTATTCACTGGAAGTTGAGCAATTAGACGAAATTCAGACAAAAACCGAAACAAAAGTTTTATTAGACACTGAGAATGATGTGCTAACGATCATACTCTCGTCCTAATTGAAAAGAGAGGGGGCATTTAACCCCCTCTCTTTTTACTAATACGCTCGTTGCTATCAATACGTGAGTAACTGTTAAACAATAAATCAGTCAGCGATTAAATTATAATCGCGACGAAGAATATCAATGATTTCTTGTTTAGGGTTATCGCTCAATACGATCTTTTGTCCTGTGATTTTCTCGGCAATACCAATGTAGGTTTCAGACACGCTCGTCAGAGCGTCTAGCGGTAGAGCATTATTGATGGCTAATGCTTCACGTTCTGGCATGCGCTCTTTGTTAAGCAGGATATCTGGGTCTGGGAAGTAGTTAAGGAGAAACTGTCTAAAGCCTTCTTTGGAGTTTTCTACGATTTTACCTTCTTGATAAGCCGTCGTATCCCAAATACGAGATGAGTCAGGCGTTCCCACTTCATCCATGTAGATCAATTTTTCGTTGCCGCTTGCATCAGTTACATAGCCAAATTCAAATTTGGTATCAACAAAGGTTTGATCAATTTGCTCAAGCGCGTCGCTAATGACGGTAAACCCTTCTTTTAGCAATTTCTCGTATTGTGCGACACCTTCGATATCAGAGAAGTTAAAAGCTGAGTAGTTATCGACGATATTGTCGCGAGTGATATTAACGTCATCAGCTTCTGGTACGCCAGGGATATCACGTAAAATTCCTTTAGTCGACGGAGTAATGAGTACGTCGTCAAGTTTAGAATCCTTCTTTAATCCTTCTGGTAGAGTAATACCGCAGAATTCTCTTTCGCCTTGCGCATAGGCGCGCCACATAGACCCTGTTATGTACTGACGGCAAATCGCTTCAATCATGACAGGTTTAGCTTTTTGAACAATCCAGATAAATGGGTGAGGAATATCTAAGATGTGGCTATCAGCAAGCCCGCTCTCTTTAAAGAGCTTGAACCAATGATTGGAAATGGCATTGAGTGCAGCGCCTTTTCCAGGAACGCCTTTTAGTCCACCTTCACCATGCCAGATACAATCGAATGCTGAAATACGGTCACTGATTACCATAATAGCTAGAGGGGCATCTTCTGCCACATCATAACCTTTATCTTTAATCAGGCGGCGACTATCTGCTTCGGTCAACCAATAGACTGAACGTACTTTACCACTATGCACAGGCTTATCGGTACGAATTGGGAGATCATCGTTTACAGCAAGGACTTGATCAGCGAGACTCATTGAGACATTCCTATCTAACGTTGGCGTCGCAGCAAAGGCGACAAAGAAGAAAGAGCAACTAAATGCTCACTTTTCCCCGCATCATACCAGAATTCAGACTCGCTTCCATCATAAAAGCAAACGTTTGCTTCGTTTTCCTATTTATCTTTCTTGTCCGTTCAGAAAAGCGCCATTTCTTTGCTGTATTGATTCTCCGAACGAAGGATTAGTGTAAATAAGGAGAGGGCACAAGAAAAATAACTTCGCAGTTATATTGTTGAGCAAGCTGCTGCAAGTGCTGCTGACTAGTGGATGAAAAGTCGCCATGGGCGATAATGGCACAGGCATTGCCTGACTGAATGGCTTTTTCGATAACTTGTGTTTGGCTTAGGTGCAGTGATGGTTTCATTTGCACCATATGATTACCCAGCTCTTCATAATGAGAAACTTGTGCCATTGTAGGGCGAGGACATTCTGCAGTAAGTAGTATCCATTGATGTTTTGAAGCGAGCTGAGACACTTGACTGAGTACATTCGTTTCCATGCCCCGTTGGTACGGCGGAAGCGCTCTTTTTGCCGTAACGTCACGACGTGAATGGATGTTCAGTGGGTTAAGAATTTCAGTATCTCGCAACATAAACCTGTCCTTTTATACATGCTGTATGTCTATACAGTAGTTTTAAGGTGTAAAAAGGTCAATGTGTTTTTTTAAATCTGTCCGTATATATTCTTAAGCTATTGATATATATGGATTTATAATTTATGAAAATGTGACGTGGAACAACATAGGTTTCGGAAGTAGACGTAGTAACACTGAAGTACTGTATAACTACTGTATGAAGGGATAGCCATGGTGTTTGATTGACCGATTTACGATGCGCTAAGGAAAAAGAGGAATACGGTGGGCAGGTGTAGAGTAAAAATAATAACGCCCCTTTTCTAAAAGGGGCGCCTGAAAAAAGCTAAGATTTACACAGGGAGTCTCTGTATTCTAACTCCGCTTGATTAAATTGCCTTACATCCATCGCCGCGAAGTTGACACATTCCTCACATGAGAAATGACACTTGCCGTCGACATACTGGTGCTTAGTCACATAGTTTGGTTTTTGGCACCAATCACAAAAACCTTCAATGGTGAACGTATACATTTTTTCTCCCCACCCTTAAATACTGGGTGTTATTCTCACTACTGATTATGACATGAAATAGCATTCAATGTTAAATAATTGTTTCATATATCGTGTTTTTATAAGCATTAGTGAGAGCGAGGTGAGTTTTAATGAATTTTTTGAGATTTTTTGACATGTGCCATCAGCGTTTTGAACGCGATGTTGAGCTGTTTCATCTCGTCTTCAGACCCTTGGATGTCAGGATGGAAAATACGAGATAGCTGCTTATAGCGAGATTTAAGCAAGGTAGGCGTAAGTAGTTTTCGTTGGTTCGGCGAAAATCCAAATCGCAAATATGCTTCTTCGATTGCGTTTGACGGCGGAGTTACAGGCGCACTATGTGGCGCAGTTTGCGAAATTTTTAATTTATGCT
Source organism: Vibrio methylphosphonaticus (assembly GCF_023634655.1). Lineage (GTDB taxonomy): Bacteria > Pseudomonadota > Gammaproteobacteria > Enterobacterales > Vibrionaceae > Vibrio > Vibrio methylphosphonaticus. Next base: position 120,852 of record NZ_JAMKMS010000006.1, read on the forward strand.
GAAGTGCTGTGATGGTTCGTTGCTGAGCTTGTAAAGCCTCCTGTAAGCGTTGATCACCACGGCGTTCGTTCGCTAAAGCGCGTTTGAACTGTGTTAAATAGTAGCCAACTACCGTTAAAATGAGCAATAACAATGCCCAGTACATAAAGTGGGTAGTCCAAGACATAGCAACGCGGTTGTTGAGTCTCACACTGTTGTTATAAGATTGATTATTCCCTGATACGGCAGGTTGAGGGGTCGCTCCTTCTTGCTGCTGCAAAGCGTCAATCTGACGGCGCTGTCGCTCGTTAAACTGCTGTTGCAGTGCGAGCTCAAACTCTGCCTCAAAGGCGCTAGATTGCTCGACAGCTAAGGAGTACCAAAGCACGGCTTGGTCTGCGGCTGGAATATTTACCTTATTATCACTATAGAGCTTAGCGAGTTTACCGTAAGTACTTTTGTCACCTAGCACAGCTAGCTTGGTGTATAAAAGGGCAGCACGTGAAGTGTTTTGTGTGATTCCTCTTCCGTATTCGAGTGCTTGGGCATAGTTGTAGGTCGCGTTGAGGTGACCATTGTTGCTTGCTTGTTGATACCAGTGGCTAGCGTTGGCGAGGTCTTGTTTCACTCCTTGTCCAGTCTCATAAGCAAGCCCCAGCTGATATTGGGCATCGGCGTTATCAAGAAGGGCTTGCTGTTCTAGAGAAGCGATGGAGCTCGCGAGGGCAGAGTGGTTAAGCACAACGCACAAGGTAATGACGCGGGTGGAGAACGACCATGCGCGACAAAGCAGCTGAACCATTATCTTCCGAGTCATCATCTTCCTTAATAATAACGAATGGCAGGTAACGCTATTTGAGCATTTTAGGTGCTTGTGCGCCATTGATTGGTCGGTTTACCGAGAGCTTGCGACCTTTTTTTAGTCCAACTTCATAATCGGCCGTGATATTTTTCATTGCATCTCTAAGTTGTTGTTTGAACGTCTCACGGTCGATATTTTTAAACTCTTTATCGATATAGTTGTTGATTTTGTTGTTTGACTCATCATCAGGGGTAATGATAGGAAGCTTTTCTAGTGCGCCTTCAATCCAACCAGAAACAAAAGAGTTAACCCGTCGAGTGACTTCCGCTGTTGAAGTCCCTGAGCCTGCAAACCCATTTCTAAACTGCCCGGTATGCTCATTCATTTCTCGATAAATAATATCGAATGCGAACGCTGCGAAGATCGCTCGGTCCGCCTCACCAATAAACTCAACACGTTTGAGTCCTTTGTGATTTAGCAAAACGGCCTCGACGCCAAATTTGGTGTTAATACCACGAATCACACGTAGAAGCGTTGAACTAATATTGGCTGGCAACAAATGCGTCGATTGGGTTTTCCCCATTTTGATGAACTCGATGTCATCTTTATCCAGCCCATACTTCAGCATGAGGTTATGCGCCATTTTGATCGCATTTGCGGCTTCATTGACGTTAGCTGAATTACCTAGTTCAAGGCATTTGGCAATTTTTTTAAGGGCTTTTTGTTTATCCATCGACAATGTGAGTTCTCTGTACCGCGAAAGAAAAAGGGCACTATTTTAACGATTTTCCGAGGAAAGGGGAAGCATGGGTTTAGATTTACCTAACGCATGAAGGTGAATCATTAAGATGGTAGTCGGCACTACCCCGAATGGGCGAGTTAGGCGAAGACCTAGCATCGCGCCTAACTCGCATCTAACTCGCACCCAAGAGAGCACCATAACGATGTTTTCTTATGGACTCTCTTTGGACTAAAGTTTGGGAAAGTTGTTCAAAGACAAGTGAGGATGAGTTAGATACCTAGTTCGTCTAATAAATCTTGGCTCGCGCTGTCTTGCTTTGTTTGGGCTTTCTCTGTTGCTTTGTCTTTTATCGCTTGCTCAATGAGCATGTCAGGAGATTCATCGGCTTGTACTTCAAACTCTTCCATTTGGATGAATTCGGTTTTATCCATAGCAAACTCTAAGTAAAAGATATTGTTGTTTGCCGTTGAGAAAGTGACGCGTCTTGCCTGTGGGCGTTCTAAATTAGTGTCAACCGATAGAACAACCTGCTTGTTTATCGCGAGCATCTTAGGTTGGTTTTGCGTGATATTCGTTTGAAGTTCTTTTCTCACCTTGTTGGTGAAATCACCAACCAGTTGATTCATTAATTCACCAAGTACGTCGCCGACTTCATCGGCATTATGGTGAATGGCGAGTTCTTCTTCTGGCATGCCCATGCTGCGCATGTAGTTTGAATAGACTTCTAAAGCCGCTTGTGACGTAAAGTTGATCACAACCAGGCCAGAGAAGCCACCGTCAAATAACACAAAACAACCGAAGTCGGGTTTTAGTGTCGTTTTGGTGATTTTTTGCACCATGGCTGAATACGTAACACTTGATTGCGTTGCTGACGTGAGTACATGTGATACGGATTGGCATAGCTTAAGGAGAATGTCTTCCGTGGTAATAACCTTGGTTTTTTTCATTAGATACCGCTTTATTGAATGTCTGCTTCCTTGATAGTGCCGAGTTTGGCATGAAGGAAACATCTTGAAAAGATATAAACGATGCACAATTGCTATGAGATTGCGATTTGATCACACTTTTAATTGTTGTAAAGTGACGGGATAAGTAAAATTAATACGCACCGACAAAAAAACACCAGAAATCACGGTTTATTCCTGTGAATCATGGGCTTTAGTGGTTAGGTGTATCATCACTTTTAATACTCCCTTGCTGAGTGGATCGGCATGTTTAGGGGCAGGAAGCAAAATGTTACCAAGACTCAGTTCTCAATCTGATATTAATCCTACAGTGATCGTTTTTCTGGAGCAGCTAAAACAACAAGGCTTCTCTGGAGATATCGAGACGCAATATTCAAGTCGCTTAGCCGTAGCGACGGATAACAGTGTCTATCAAGTACTCCCGCAAGCGGTTGTTCATCCCAAAACCACCGGCGATGTTCAACTCATTGCTCAACTGGCAAATACAGACCCATTTAAGTCAATCCAATTTTCTCCTCGCGGTGGAGGGACTGGGACAAATGGGCAGTCACTGACGTCAGGTATTGTGGTTGATTTATCTCGTCATATGAATCAGGTGTTGGAGATTAATGAGGCTGAAGGTTGGGTTCGCGTCCAAACAGGCATGGTCAAAGATGCCCTTAACGATGCGGTTCGTTCTTATGGTTACTTCTTCTCGCCAGATCTATCTACTAGTAATCGCGCCACTGTTGGTGGAATGGTTAATACTGACGCATCGGGGCAAGGGTCTTTAAAGTACGGCAAGACATCGGATCATGTCTTGTCTTTGCAGGCGGTGCTTGCAGATGGCTCACTATTAGAAAGTGACGGCTCTCTTGGATTTTCTGACGATGATAACTTCGTTACAACGGCATTAGGCGTCTCCGAGCAAGTGTGTCGTGAAAACCGTCCACTGATTGAAGAGAAGTTCCCGGCGCTTAATCGGTTTTTGACCGGTTATGATTTGAAAAATGCCTATGACCCTAAAACTGGCTCATTTGATATCACAAGAATATTGTGCGGAGCGGAAGGCTCACTAGCGTTTATTACTGAAGCCAAGCTAAATCTCACGCCGATACCTAAAGCACGTACCTTGATTAACGTTAAATACAATACGTTTGAAGCGGCGTTAAGAAATGCGCCGTTCATGGTACAAGCAAATGCGTTGTCGGTAGAAACCATTGACTCGAAGGTTCTAAACTTGGCTAAGCAAGATATTGTTTGGCATACGGTGAGTGACTTGATTACCGACGTACCGGGTAAAGATATGCTTGGTATCAATATGGTTGAGTACGCTGGTGCAGATGAGCAAGAAGTTCGTCTTAGTGTCGAGCAGTTGACCGCGAAACTTGATGAAATGCTGAAAACTGAAGAAGGCGGTATTATCGGCTATCAAGTGACAAACGATGTCGCCAGTCTTGGTCGAATATATAACATGCGCAAAAAAGCGGTTGGCCTTCTTGGTGCTGTTAAAGGTAGCGCTAAGCCAATTGCCTTTGCAGAAGATACCTGCGTGCCCCCAGAAAACTTGGCTGATTTTATTGATGAGTTTCGTGCACTACTCGATGGTCACGGATTGCATTATGGCATGTTCGGCCATGTAGACGCGGGTGTTTTACACGTGCGACCTGCGCTGGATATGTGCGATCCGGAACAAGAAGCGTTGATGCATCAAGTGTCTGATGAAGTCGTCAAACTGGTAGCTAAATATGGCGGTTTAATGTGGGGGGAACATGGCAAAGGCTTTCGTTCTGAGTACGGCCCCGCATTTTTCGGAGAGACACTGTTTAATGAATTGCGTCGAATTAAGTCGGCGTTTGATCCACACAACAAGATGAACCCTGGCAAGATATGTACGCCGCTTGATAGTCAAGACGAATTGGTTAAGGTGTCAGCGGTTAAACGAGGCACGTACGATCGCCAGATCCCGATAGAAGTGCGCGATAGCTTCTCTCAGGCGATGGAGTGTAACGGCAACGGACTGTGTTTTAACTATGATACGTCATCGCCTATGTGTCCATCAATGAAGGTGACTGCGGATAGACGTCACTCTCCTAAGGGGCGGGCGGGCATGGTACGCGAGTGGCTTCGCCAGTTGTCTGAGCAGGGCTTCGACGTCATTGAGTTGGAAAACCAGACTCAATATGCCAGCAGCGCAAAAGGCTTGATTGAAAAGTGGCGCAATACTCTGAACAAACGTCATGAGTACGATTTTTCACATGAAGTTTATGACGCGATGAACGGATGCTTAGCGTGTAAGGCATGCGCCAGCCAGTGCCCAATTAAAGTAGATGTACCTAGCTTTAGAGCCCGTTTCTTGAACTTGTATTACACTCGCTATCAGCGTCCCGCTAAAGATTACTTAGTGGCAAACATTGAGACGTTACTTCCTTACATGGCAAAAATGCCCAAGACGATTAACTTTGCGCTGAAACAGCCGTGGGTTCAATCTCTTACTGCTAAAAGTGTTGGGTACGTGGATGCGCCTTTGTTGTCTGTGCCGACACTGGAGCAGCGCATGAAGACACAGCTGATAGAAGCGTTTGATTTAGACAAATTATCCAAACTGACAGACGCTCAGCGAGCGGATTATGTCTTAATTGTCCAAGACCCATTTACCAGTTTCTACGACGCCGCAGTTGTTGAAGATTTTGTTAAGCTAGCGTTCGTACTAGGGAAAACACCGGTGGTGTTGCCGTTTAAACCCAATGGTAAGGCTGCGCATATCAAAGGCTTTTTGAAGCAGTTTGCACAAGGCGCTCAATCCACAGCTGATTTCTTACAGCAAGTGGCGCAGCTTAACATTCCGCTTGTCGGTGTCGATCCGGCACTTGTTCTTTGTTACCGTGATGAATACGTCGAGATACTTGAAGATAAACGGGGTGAGTTTGACGTACTTACGGTACATGAGTGGTTAATGCCCTTGCTCAGTACACTGACATCATCGCTTTCTGGTGACAAAGAACCCTGGTATTTGTTTGCACACTGCACAGAGAAAACCAAGATGCCAAATGCGGAGAAAGAATGGGGCACTATTTTTCAGCACTTTGGTGGCGTGTTACACACCGTGCCAGTAGGTTGCTGTGGCATGGCGGGTACGTTTGGACATGAGTCAGATAAGTTGCAGATGTCGAAAGATATTTATGGGCTCAGTTGGAAGCCACAAATGGCATCGTTACCCAAAGAGCGCTGTCTTGTGACCGGCTATTCTTGTCGAAGCCAAGTAAAACGAATTGAAGATCAGCCAGTTCAGCATCCTCTACAAGCAATATTGCGTTTGATTAACGTTGTTTAACTGATTAAACGTTGATAGCCCTTGATTTCAGATAATAAGTGCGACGTTATGGGTCAGTTTTCAAGCCGTAAACTGACCTTGCTACTCGCGCAGTGAGCTTATTATTTACGTGCAGAGTTTATTACTTACGTGTAGAACTTTCTATTTACGTACAGGGCCAACTATTTACGTACAGGACTTGCGAGCATTTCACTGCAGCGGTAATAGCGGTTTCATGAAAGGGGTAAACAATGCGAAAAGGGTTGGAGCTAAAAATACCACCAGTGGTGGTTTTTGTCATTTTTGCCGCGGTCATGTATGGCATTCATGCGGTTGATAGCACTTGGCTGTTTCTCTATATCCCCTTGAAAGTGGTTTGGATTGGACTGCTTGTCCTGATAAGTGGTTACGTTGGCGTGTCGGGCGTTAGAGAATTCCATCGTTCAAGCACAACGGTCGATCCTACTCGTCCGCACAAAGCCAGTAAAATTGTTGATTCTGGCGTATTTTCGGTGACTAGAAACCCCATGTATGTCGCATTGTATTGCTTACTATTGGCTTGGGGTATTTATTTAGAAGATGTGTTAAGTCTGCTGCTCAGTGTATTGTTTATTGTCTATATGACTCGATTTCAGATTAGACCGGAAGAGGAGATCCTAGAGGATAAGTTTGGAAGCGAATACAGAGCGTATAAAGCAAAGGTCAGGCGATGGATTTAAATATCCTATCTCGTTTAACACACCCTAATTAACACTAACGCCAGCATTAGCTGGCGTTTATCTATGATTAAACTCAGTGACCCACGGTTTAACCCAATGACGCACTTCGTTCGATAAAATCCGTTTTACGTTGATTGAAACGTTCAACTAGATCAGCCACGGCTTCATCACAGTACGGTTTTAAACCAGTAGCAACCATTCGCTTCATGCCTGTCCCAACAACTTCACCATCTTCAGTAAAAGAAAAGTTGAGTGTGACTAAACCACGTTTACCTTCTACATCAAATGTAGCGCCTGTGAATTCAACTTCAGGGTGCTTAAGATCGATACGAGCAAATTCAACTTCCATACTTTCATAGATCACCAGTGGACGCTGGCAGTTAATCATCATTTGCTGCTCTTGCATCAAGGGCACCATGATATGAGGGAAGTTCATTCCAGAAAATTGCACATAGTTGGTAACAACGTGTTCTATGAAGGCTTGATCATGACTGATTGCGCCTTCACGAGTCATATGCAGGTATTCTTTATCGTTACTATCAACGAGAGAGCTTTCTGTTTCACACTTTTTACTCACACTTAGCGGTGTACCATTGGCCACCATGCCAGAAAAGTCAAAGCGCATTTTTTGGCTGATGCCTTCTTTTTGCAGAAGTACCGCAAACAGTAAATCGCCTGGGACACAGAAGCGTTTTGCGTCTTCGTCATGAATAGGGTTGAAATCACCGGCCACATTTTTTGCGAAGTAACTGGCTTGCTGACGAGTGAACTCAAAATGCTCGTTGGTGGTTGATACGTAAGGTGTTAGAAACATAATAATCTTCGATTAAACACAATTGAGCAAATTATATATGAGTAATCGGATTGAATGGTCTATCCAGTGACAATTTTGAACGATGAACGACAAAAAGGAGTTTGTCTGCAAGTTGGTGATATAGGTTAGGGGGGCAAATAAAACGCTTCAGCCAGGGAGAAACTGACGGTGCTCCCCATTAATAACGAAAAGGTCGAGCTCGCAAACAAGTGGATGATTACTTATTTGCGAGCACAATACGCAGATTGCGTGGCCAGTAAGGTAGTAACCCAACGTTATTGAGCGACACTCGTTTTCATGACGGATGTCTTAGACGTTAAGGTTAATAACACGATACATGATAGCGCAACAACAATACCAAAAAGGGACAACGTAAAGACCGATGCATAACCAAACTGATCAATCGACATCCCGGCTAGCATTGCCCCAACACCAAATCCGCCTGCCATACAAAGCATAAGGAGTCCTTGCGTTAATGCTGGTGAAGCAGGGCTCAACCGGCCAGCGATAGCTGGGATAATCATATCGTTCCATGACATCGCCTGCATAAGCACGACAAGCAACGCGATAGGAATAAGGCTATGTACGTCTTTCCCTGCCGTAACCCAAAATAGTGACCCAATAAGTAAATACACTATTTGGGCGGTGAACCAGACATTAAATGGGCCACTTTTTTGCATCCATCGGCCAGCTGACTCCAGCATGAAAATACTGATGAATGCGGAGGCCGCCATGCCAAGAGCTGAGTTCCCTATTTCGACTTGGTAAACTTCTTTGATGAGTAGTGGACCAAGTTCCATAAGGTTAGACGACAGGAACATGGAGAAAAACACCGCTAAAAGAAACAGGAACCATGGCAGATATTTTTTGGGAGTATCTGGAATGCGGCTTTCGTTAGTGTCAGTTTCCACTTCCATTTCTGACACGTTGACACTGGGTGGAGGTGCGATCGATACAACAATGAGCACACAAACAACAAGGGCAAGCAGTATAAGCAATTGATTATCGCTTGAAACGTTAAGGCTCTCTGCGATGGCAACAAGAACACCGGTTACGATAATGCCAAAGAATTGGCATTGAAATAAACTGGTTAAGCCACGGCCTTCTTGCTCTTGGTTTTGACTCGACGCGAGAACAAAGGTTGGGTTGAGGACCAACAGACTAACACTGCCGATACCAATGAGAATGCCGACGGTCCAATAAATAGGCATAGTCGTTTCTGCAAAATAGAGAATGAGCAACGCGATGATATGAATGAAGAGTGCCATTCTTTGTATGATTCGGTGGCAAGCGTATTTATCGGCAATTCCTCCAATCAGCGGTGCGAGTAGTCCCGCGCCACCAATTAAAGCCATGACTTGCCCCAATAGTGCTCCGCTAGAGGTTCTTTCTATAATGATGGGGTTAAGTAAAATTGCGATGCCAACCCACTGGACGATACCAAGCGATGCTTGGGCGAAATGCCATAATCGAAAACCGTTCATGAGCAGAGATTCCTCTATTAATAATTTACTCATGAATTGTCGATAATCTGGTGTGAGTTACAAGTAAATTACCCACTGTTACCCTCTCAATCTGAACGTAAAGTTAGTGGGAGTATTAGCCAGTATTTATGAGGTAAATAATCAAGACTATTGATATACAGATGACGAAATAAAGCGGAAGGTTGAACTTTATACTTTGCGCAGCTGGGCAGGGCTGGTTTGTAACATCAGGCGAATTAAGTTCAAGTCTGAGTTGAATCACTCGCGATTTCATCTAGGGTTTAATGAGAGCGTGTGCTTTTTAGTGAATATTCAAACTAGCAGCGTTTAAGTGGAACGAATTAAGTGGTAGAAAAGGTTCGACATGGACGTAGCGCTTGTTAAATCTAATCTTCTCTCAGCTAAATCTCATTGGCAAGGAACTTGGATCTGAAATGATGGTTGATAATTTTGGTCTGCGTTGTCCACATATTGAAAAGGTATAAATAATGAAATCACTTGTATCAATTGTTGTGCTATCAAGCTTAGCGTTGTTTGGCTGTGCGAAGTCTGAGGTAACAAAAGATGAGGGGAAAGCTAGCATGGCAAATCCCGCGGCTGTGTTTTGTGAGCAGAACGGTAGCTACGACTTGGCAACAGGGCAATGTAACTTGAGTTCAGGAAAGTCAGTCGACGCATGGACCTACTACCGAGAGCAGCATAGTGATAACGACAATAAATCCGAAGCACAGCGTTACTGCGAAGCGCAAAAAGGGGTTTATGAGGCGGCAAGTCAGCAATGTACATTGGCAAATGGCGATGTGATGGATGCGATGGATTATTTCCGAGATCATCAGACATCGAGTAACTAGCACTATATAAGTGACGATATTAAAGTGTTCTCGTTCTAGTTAGGCGATTAATTTAAGGAAGCACCGGTGGTTCGAAGTCCGTTTTTAGGCAAGTGGGTTATTGTTGTAACGTTAATGCTCGTGCTTAGTGGGTGTAGCCATCGGATCATTGAAGCCAATCCACAAATGTACCAAAGTTCAGATTCCTTAGCGCCTTATCAGCAACGGACGTTTAATCAATATGCGATGCAAACTCGTGATTGGTTGGATGAACACCGTGTTTTTCATGGTGCAGGCTACGAACGGGAAATGGATGCGGTGAGTCCCTATAAACTCGAACCAGAAGTACCGAATGGCAAAGGAGTGCTATTGGTACACGGCTTAGGCGATTCACCTTACTCTTTTGTCGATATCGCGCCTTATCTTGCTGAAAAGGGTTACTTAGTTCATGTGATGTTATTGCCGGGACATGGCTCTAGACCCGCGGACTTAATGAACCCGACGTCTGAGGATTGGTCAAATGCGGTCGCCCATCAGGTAGAACTGCTTCGTCAAGATGTGGATTCAGTTTGGTTGGGTGGGTTTTCGACTGGCACCAATTTGGTGACCAGTTATGCGAGCACTGAGGGAAGTATTAAAGGGCTTATTTTGTTCTCTCCAGCGTTTATACCGAAAGATCCGCTTGCTGGCCTAGCGGGCTTTGCTAGCCACTTCGTCGATTGGGTTAGCATAGAAAAAGAGCAAAATTATTCTCGCTACGATTCACTAGCAATGGATGGTGCGGCGCTGTACTACCAAAGTGCGGTTCATGTACAAGAGCAGCTAGAGAGAGAGGTGCTCACTGTGCCTGCGATTTTAATGCTTGCTGAAAGCGATGAACTTATTGACGCGAAAGGCGTATATGATCTATTTAAAACCCGTTTTAGCTCTCCTAAATCTGAACTTATTTGGTATGGCGATCGGGATTATAGTGATCCGCGATTCGTAAAGTTTCCTATGAAGTTGCCCGAGTTTTATATACAAAGTGGCTCTCACATCTCGGTACTATATCGGCCAAATAATGCACTTTATGGTCGCACGGGTCTAATGCGTCAATGTGGAGATAGTCAGGAAGGAGAAATCTACGAGGTAGACTGCCCAAAAATGCCGACGTTAACACATGCGGCGTGGGAACTTTTTGATGATGAAACCATTAGTGCGAGATTAAGTTGGAATCCTTACTTTGAACCGACAATGAAACGAGTGGTCGAGTTTATGGAAAGAACTCAATAAAATATTGTTTAGTTCTTTAAGTTTATTTTTAATGATGACTTAGTTTACTAGTACGCTCTATTGATCTTCATCATACTAAATATCTTGATATGACGGAGAAAAAGAGTGAATTGCGTTTTTTTGTTAACGATATCTCATATTGTAATTTGTATTAATGACAAAGCCTTAAAACTATAGATAATTGTCTCAGTTGTTTGAAATAAGATGTTTCAAATGGGTATAACAATGGAAGACTTCAACATGACCAATAGTTGGATTACACTAGATTACAAAATAGCTTTTTTCTTTCCTTCGAGATAACTCTATCGAATGCACGCTCCAGTGCGCCCTGATTTAAACTTTGGATGTAAATTACTATTATATTTATAATTATTTTTACGTCTCTGATAAATCAAAAAAATAGAATTTAAAATTAAATCGTATCTGGAACTTATTTCTAGGTAGGGTTGTCTTTAATTAGTTGTTTGCCTGCCTGAATGTAATTGGCAAATAATCAATAGTATTAGGATAATATCATGGAAAACTTTAAACATCTGCCAGAACCATTCCGTATTCGTGTTGTTGAGCCAGTAAAACGTACGACTCGTGAATACCGAGATGAAGCTATTGTAAAAGCGGGTATGAACCCATTCTTATTAGACAGTGAAGATGTTTTCATTGATTTGTTGACCGACAGTGGTACAGGTTCAATTACGCAAGAAATGCAAGCTGCTATGCTTCGTGGTGATGAGGCTTATAGTGGCAGCCGCAGTTACTATGCACTTGCGAATGCAGTTAAAGATATTTTTGGCTATGAGCTTACGATTCCAACTCACCAAGGGCGTGGCGCAGAGCAAATCTATATTCCAGTGCTGATTAATAAGCGTGAAAAAGAGAAAGGTTTAGATCGCACTAAGATGGTTGCGTTGTCGAACTACTTCTTTGATACGACGCAAGGTCATACACAAGTTAACTGTTGTGTTGCGAAAAACGTCTACACTAAAGATGCATTTGATACTGCTGTGAATGCAGACTTTAAAGGTAACTTTGACTTAGAAAAATTGGAAGAAGCAATTATTGAAGCAGGTGCAGCGAATGTTCCATATATCGTGAGCACGATTACCTGTAACTCTGCTGGTGGTCAACCCGTGTCGATTGCGAACCTAAAAGCGGTGTATGAAATTGCGCAGAAATATGACATTCCGGTGATTATGGATTCCGCTCGTTATGCTGAGAATGCTTATTTCATACAGCAGCGCGAAGAAGGCTATCAAGATTGGACTATCGAAGAAATTACTCGTGAAACTTACAAGTATGCTGACGCATTAGCGATGTCTGCTAAGAAAGACGCGATGGTACAAATGGGCGGACTATTGTGCTTCAAAGATGAATCTTTGATGGACGCCTACACGGAGTGTCGTACTCTTTGTGTTGTGCAAGAAGGCTTCCCGACCTATGGCGGTCTAGAAGGAGGCGCGATGGAGCGTCTAGCGGTTGGTCTATATGATGGTATGCGTCAAGAGTGGTTGGCTTACCGAATTAATCAAGTGCAATACTTGGTGAATGGTCTTGAAGCAATCGGGGTCGTTTGTCAGCAAGCTGGTGGTCATGCGGCATTCGTCGATGCAGGTAAGCTACTACCACACATTCCTGCGGATCAATTCCCTGCTCACGCACTCGCTTGTGAGTTGTACAAAGTTGCGGGTATTCGTGCAGTTGAAATTGGCTCATTACTGTTAGGTCGTGATCCTGCAACAGGCAAACAACACGCTTGCCCTGCAGAGCTGCTTCGCTTAACCATTCCTCGCGCAACATATACTCAAACGCATATGGACTATGTGATTGAAGCGTTCGAAAAAGTGAAAGAAAATGCTCATAAAGTAAAAGGTTTAGACTTTACCTATGAGCCTGCAGTATTGCGTCACTTTACTGCTCGTCTGAAAGAAGTTGAAAAAGTTACAACCAGTACGACTGAGTCAGCATTGGCAGAAGCGTAAATAACCACTAGAGCGTAGCAAGTAAATGCTACGCTCTTTTTTTGCCTGAATAATAAAAGCTGAAACTAATCATAACGAGAAATTCTACGAGAATATATTATGAATAAGAGTCCATCTTTAATAGGTGGTGCCTGTATTATTGCCAGCGTATGTGTGGGTGCTGGAATGCTAGGGCTACCGAGTGCAGGAGCAGGGGCGTGGACAGTTTGGTCCCTATTGGTAATAACTATTACCATGATAGTAATGACAATATCCGGTTGGATGTTGTTGGAAGCATTTAAAAACTACGATCTAAAAGTTTCATTTGATACAGTTACGAAGGATTTATTAGGATCAAAAATAAATCTATTTAATAATATAACCGTGTACTTTGTTGGTGGTATTCTTTTATACGCCTATATTACCTCTTCTGGTCTTATATTAAAAGATGTCCTAGGAATAAATGACAAGCTTGCTTCCATTTTCTTTGTGCTTATTTTTTCTACCTTTGTTTGGCATTCAACACGCGCCGTCGACCGTATATCGGTTGTACTGATCGCTTTTATGGTTCTAAGTTTTATTTTTGGTGTGTCGGGCTTAGCCGTCAATGTTGATATGGGTGTGCTCTTGGACACGATCAGCGCCGAAAACAACTATGCACCGTACGCGATGGCGATGCTACCAGTAGCGTTGACTTCTTTTGGTTATCATCATTCGGTGTCATCAATGCGTGCCTACTATGGGAGTGAATCTCAGGCGAAAAAAGCAATTCTAGGAGGCACGGTTATCGCGTCTATCCTCTATTTCGTTTGGCTTATTAGTATTTTTGGTAATCTGCCTCGCGCAAACTTTGGTCCTGTCATTGAGCAAGGTGGAAACGTTGACGCCTTACTCACCGCGCTTGGCTCAGTTATAGAGTCCGATAGAGTGGCGAATGCCATTAATACATTTTCAATGGCGGCGATTCTATCCTCATTCATTGGAGTAGGGCTGGGTTTGTTTGATTTCCTTGCTGATTTCTTTAAGTTTGAAGATTCCCGTCAAGGGCGTGCAAAAACGTGGTTAGCAACGTTCTTACCTCCTCTTATATTTTCTCTACTGTTTCCTTTTGGTTTTGTCATTGCCATTGGTTATGCGGGCGCAGCGGCTACGGTGTGGGCATGTATTATTCCTGCGATGTTAGCCAAGAAAACGAGAGACGGTGACAATGGAACAGAGGGCTTCCGAGCACCTGGTGGCATGATAATGATCTATTTAGTGATTGGCTTTGGTGTACTCACTGCCGTTTTCCACTTCTTATCTATGCTAGGAATGTTACCAATGTTCACTGGCTAATGAACCAGAACATCATACCCAAGTAGATGGCCGACTATCTACATCAACGATTTAACTTAGAGATTGGTTTCATCGCTCTGAGTGACACAAATAATGGATAAAGGAACATATATGACCGCGATTTCTACCAATAAAGCCCCTTTGGCTATTGGGCCTTACGTTCAAGGCGTAACATTTGGCAATATGGTAATAACATCAGGGCAGCTGCCTATTAATCCGGAAACAAAAGTGATGGATAGTGATGTTGCCGAGCAAACAATACAGTCGTTAACGAATGCGGTTGCGATTGTTCGTGAAGCGGGCTTAGAGCCTCGCCATATTGTAAAGGCTACGGTGTTTGTTAAGGACTTAAACGAATTTTCTAAAATCAATGCTGCCTATGAGGCATTCTTCGAAGCTCATAGCGCTCCGTTTCCAGCTCGTTCATGTGTGGAGGTTGCACGTTTGCCTATGGATGCGAAAGTCGAAATTGAAGTGATAGCGGTTTTGCAATAAGTAAGACGAGACTATAACCGAGTAGTTGGTCAGGGGGCGCCTTGATAAGGCGCCTCATCTCAAGCAGGTTGCTTGCTTCCCCATCGGTATTTCATTTAATGAACTGGGAATTCATTGTTTTGTGAAGAGTTACTTACTTCTCCACGTTTTACTTACCCAACCTCCTGCATTTTCGTCAAAATAATTGCCTGTAAATTCTTGTTTGAATTCAACGATATTATCTCGTTCAGGGTGCTGGTCTAACAAAGAATTGATGTACTGCGCCATTGGGTCATTACATTGTTCTCTTACTTTTCTCTCCGCGACTTCTTTTATGATTTGCATGCGGTACGACTTACTCATTTTTTTCATCTTTTACCTCCTTTGCTGCGAGCGGTTTACAAACCATAGGAGGGTTTTAGATGTCGGTCAAATAATGACCAATGTTTTATTGAGAAATTAGTTCAATAGTGTTAGGCCGACGTATAACAACGAGCAAAAAAGGCTAAAGTTACATCCAGTATGTTACTGCCCAAAGTAACCCATTCGAACTATTATTGCTGGCAGTTTTTAACAAGTCCCCTTGTTTAGATCGGAGATACATCATGTCAAACTTCAAAAAATGGCCAGCCATCGACCCAGAGAAAGTCGCTAAATATAAATACATCTGGGAAAATGTATCCGCCGCTGACAATTTAGATCCAAAAATCGCTGCTTATCTCGCTCGTGTTAAAGAGCAGGGTGGCGGTAAAGGTATTGAACAACTTAGCTTTATCAACAAAGATTACTTAGGCTTTTATCAAGCGCCGTTTTCACAAGATCTCGATAATGCTGACGTTGTTATCTACGGCATGGGAATTGAAAAATGTTCACCAACCGGCTCATCTCATAAGTTCGCACCACAGCGTTTACGTCACCTAAGTAAAATGGGGATGGGGACTGTTGGTGATAACGGTGAGTTGCCATTCGAATGGTGCCGTGTTATCGATTACGGAAACTGGGATAGCTTAGGTCAATTTGAGCTCAAAGCAGAAGTTGAACAGTTGACTGAGCTTCTTCATCACATGGTTGTTGAAAAAGACTGTACACCGCTTGTCTTCGGTGGTGATCACACTATTCCATATCCAACCATGCGCGCTTTAGGTGAAAAATACGGTCCATTGCGAGTGATTCACTTCGATGGTCACTATGACTTATCAACAAGAGCCGATTTTGATTATCCGTACACGTCTGGCCACTGGTTGGCTAAATTGTACTCAGAAGGCCTAGCGGATCCAGAGCGCACGGTGCAAATTGGTATGCGTGGTCGCCAAACGGCACTTGTTAAAGGTAACCATATTGCATTTGGTACGACGGGCTTTACGTCGAACGAAGTGTATGACCTTGGTGTTGACGCCATGGTTGAGAGCATCATCGAACGTTGTGGTGATGGTGGTCCGGTTTATCTGACGTTCGACTTAGATGCATTAGATACCGCGTTCTGTCGTGCTAACTCAAGTCCCGATCCATTCGGTCTAAGCCATCTGCAAGTTTACGAAATCCTGCGTAAAGTGAAAGCGTCAGGTAAAGTTCGTCTTGTTGGTGCAGATATCGCTGAATATACTCCGGATACGGATCCAACAGATAAAGATGGCATTATCGCAGCTGGCTTTGGCTGGGAGCTGTTCTGTTGGCTGGCTGAGACTAAGCGTGACGAAAACGGCGAAGATCGCCACACGGAATGGCCATTGGCATTTGGTTCTGTGACTTTATAAGCTTAGGGCGTCATGATCTAGGTTCGTTATGAGCTAGGTTCGTTACGAGCTTAGTACGTTATGAGCTAGCGAAATAAACAATAAAAGGTTCGACAGTGTCGAGCCTTTTTTGATCCTGCCTTATTTGCTGTGCTTGTCAGTGTTAATGGTAGCTCCTGTGAGTCTTAAATACTGTTCCTGCTAGTCTTAAATACTGCTCCTGATTACGTGAAGTAGGGCGTTAGTCAATCAAGCCTAAAGACAGCAAAGCAAGGTATGCATTGCTATTTTAACCATGTAAAACAAAGTAAATTGACGAGACAAAAGCAAAGTCTGTGGTAAACTTAATGATAACAATAATCATTAATATAAGTGTGCTATGAAAAAGCCATCTCCTAAAGTCCTTACCTTGACCCAGTCTGAGTCGTTGACACCAAACATGCGCCGTCTCACCTTGCAATCAGACGCGTTAAAAACATTCGACCCTAGCAGTAACGGAAGTTATATCAAATTCTTGTTTAATGAAAATGGCGGCACTGCACTCAACGGCCTGAGTGAAGACAATCGTCCCAAAATGCGCACTTACACGATACGCTCGCTTGATGTTGACCACGGTACGATTGAGGTGGACTTTGTCACCCATATCACTGAAGACCAACTATGTGGATTCGGCAGTCGTTGGGCGATGGATGCGCAAGTGGGCGATCAAATTAGTATTGTGGGGCCTGGCGCAATCCAAAATGTAAATACTGAGAAAGATTGGTTTTTCTTCAATGCAGATATGACCTCACTTCCTGCTCTGTCAGTAAAACTGGCAGAATTACCTACAGACGCGAAAGGTTACGCGATTATCCAATTAATAGACGCAGCGGACCAGCAAACGATAGCGGCACCGCAAGGCATTGATGTCATTTGGACAACAGAACCTGTCTCTAAAGTCGCGATTTCACAGACGTGGTTAAGCGGTGAACCATATGTATGGTGCGCTTGCGAGTTTGATGAAATGAAGCAATTGAGACAGTTTTTCCGCAACGATAAAGCCATCCCCAAAGACGATATTTACATTAGTAGTTATTGGAAAAAAGGTGTGGCAGAAGACGGTCATAAGGTCATTAAGAAGCAAGACCATGATGAATTTGAAGGCTAGTACCTAAATCCAAGTTAGTACATAAGCTAGTACATAAGTTGGTACCTAAGTAAACGCAGTGATTGCTTTAGTCATTGGTGGCAACCAAGGCTATACAAGTTAAAGAGAGTGATGGCTGCGCTTTTAAGTATTGGTGAGTTTGATTAATCATATAAAATAAGCTCACCAAACTTAGCTGTAAATTTGCTGCGCCCGCATGCAAGTCCGTGATAAATTCTACTTATGTCACATTAATCTTCACTAATATCCGGCTTTATTTTTCCTAGCAGATTAAGTGTCTGCTTGTTAGACTCCCGCACAGAAAAATAACAACATAATTACATCCCAAATACGCGTCTTGCCTTTTGTACCCTACATACAAATGAGAGGCGCGATTAACTGATAGAGGTCCCCCAGGTACTATGAGTAATAGCACTATCTCGCAATCGGAAATTCATCAAAATCAATGGCAACTAAATCAAACACTTGTCGAGTCACTTTTACCTATTCTAGGTCGACTCTATCGAGAAAAAGGCGTGGAAATCCTGTTGTTTGGTAAGACGCTTGTTAACGCCACCACGATTGATATTATTAAAACCCACCGAGTCTCTCGTCATTACGCTCCTCAGCCCGTTAATGTTGCTCAAACTGCGCCATTAATAGAAAAACTCATCGAACTTGACTTGTCGCCGTGTTGTATCGATATCGGTCAGCTTGCCCAACAATACTGGTCAACTCACGATGATCATAAGAATATTGCAGATTTCTTGATGACGTCACTGGCAGAAAGCATTAGCAGCAATGGTGAGAAAGAAACTCGAGATGTTGTGCTTTATGGGTTTGGTCGCATTGGGCGTCTTCTGACGCGAATCTTAGTTGAGAAAAGTGGCCCAGGTTATCCACTTCGTTTGCGTGCTATTGTTGTGCGTGGCGGGAAAGATGGCGATTTACAAAAACGCGCGAGTTTGCTGCGCCGAGATTCAGTGCACGGTCAGTTTAATGGCAGTATTGTTGTTGACGAAGAGAACAAAGCGTTGATCGTGAATGGCAACTACATTCAGGTGATTTATGCGAATTCGCCTACCGATGTCGACTATACGCATTATGGTATCAACAATGCTCTTGTTGTCGACAATACCGGTGTTTGGCGTGACGCTGAAGGTTTAGGCCAACATGTTGCCTGTCAAGGTGCAGAGCGCGTGTTGCTAACCGCTCCAGGAAAAGGCGACATTAAAAACGTCGTATTTGGTGTTAATCACGATGTGATTCAAGACAGCGACACGATAGTGTCGGCTGCAAGTTGCACGACGAATGCAATTACGCCAACGCTTAAAGCGGTTAATGACAAATATGGCATTGTATCAGGGCATATTGAAACGGTTCACTCTTATACCAACGATCAAAACTTGATTGATAATTACCATAGTGGTGATCGTCGGGGTCGTTCTGCGTCGTTAAATATGGTTCTCACGTCAACGGGTGCAGCAAAAGCGGTATCTAAAGCACTTCCTGAGCTAGAAGGTAAGTTGAGCGGCAACGCGATTCGAGTACCGACCCCAAATGTTTCAATGGCGGTCGCGAACTTAAACCTTGAGAAAACGGTATCTAAAGATGAGTTGAATGCGTACCTTCGCGAGATCTCATTGACGTCTTCACTTGCAGCGCAAATTGACTACACAGACTCGACGGAAATTGTCTCTACCGATTTGGTTGGCGCACGTCATCCCGGTATTATCGATGGTCAAGCCACAATAGCGCAAGATAACCGGTGTGTGCTTTACATTTGGTATGACAATGAATTTGGTTATAGCTGCCAAGTCGTTCATTGTATGGAACAGATGATGGGCGTAAAGTTTAAGACATACCCAGTTTTGGCGTAACAGTAACGTAATATTGAAACCGCCACTGTTTGCTAGAAACAGTGGCGGTTTTTTATATGTCTCCTACTTTTCACGTCACGTATAGCTTTCACGTCACGTATAGTTTTCACGTCACATATAATTTTAGAACACGTATAGCTTTGGGTGACATATAACGTATGGTGACAACTAGCTTTAGGTCGCGTTTAGTTTTGATTTCGCATCTAAAACATGATGAATCAGTTAGCGCATTTTGTCGCTAAGATCGTTAAAGGCGCACCAAGGTCATCAAACTTTAAGCTCCAGACATATCGTCCTTCTTCCAGAATCGTCACCGCCGTATCTTTCCCATAGCCCCCAAATTTAAGCGTGTTTTCTTGACCAAGCTTGACGCTTAGTCCTTCCGCGGTGAATTGAGGCTTCCAATCTTTTGTGGCGTATTGCATTCGATAGCTGCCGGGTTTTTCACTAGCGACAACTTGATACACGCCGTTTCCTTTGTATTCAAACGCTCGAGATGATGTGTGCTTCCAGTTAGAGTCACTGAAGTCACCCACAACATAGAGTGATTCATCAATGGGACCTGCCTCGGGCAATGTTGGGTTATCACAAGCGCTCATGAAGGCATCACCAGTGCTGACGGTAGAGGCGGCAATCAGCCCGATTGGAGCCGCACCAGTTGGCTGATCAATGTGAAGAAAACGGCCTTCAAATGGAGACAGTGCTATTGAGTAGAATCCAGATGAAAGCGCTATTTTTTCGTCCGATTGTAAGTCAGTCAAGGTCGAGGAGGAGGCGATCGTGTCACTGGATATCGATATTTGTTGATCGCTGTTTGAGACATTGAGGATGTATAGAATCGACTCGTCTTGGTCTTGTTTAACGTCAGCGTAACTGACTTGGTCTGCCAACACGTTGGTTCGCGATCCGTTAGATAACGCTGGATGCTGCGCTCTCAGTGCCATTAATTCGCTAACATATGTCTTAAGATTGGCTTGTTGAGAGTTCAGCGTGGTATTGATGCCTTCTATACGAGCACTCGTGCGAGCGACATGATCATCGCACTTTCCAATGATGGCGCAGTCATTGTCAATTCGATTGGCAAACCCTTCTAGTTCGTCCCCAATTTCGTCCCCATAATAAAGGGTGATCGGGCCGGTGTAAGCGGCTTGGAATGATACTGCTGCTTTATAGCGCTGCCAGTATCCATCATCATTTGGGTCGGCAAGGTTGCCACGTTGAATAAGATCGCCAAAGCGGACTAGGTCATGGTTGCCTAACATGAGGTTTGGCTTAGCATGGTCTGGGTACAGGGCATGAAGGTTCATACCTTCCGCGATCCATTCGCCTGTTTTTCCGCCGACGCCGGCTTCATTCACGGCTAAGGTTTCTACGAGTCTATATCGTACGGGAAAATCAAAGGCTGAACAAAGCGCTGGTGATTCGTCAGAACCGTAACCAGTTTCAATAATCTTGTTTTCACCAGCCCAGATTTCCGCCACCATGTAGCCTAATGGATTCACTTGATGGCCATCTTGGTTGGTATACGTAACGGATTGAGAGGCATCATCAACGGTTTTACGAATTTCTTGCCAGGCTTGCGTTGGAACTTGATAGGCTTGGTCAAGTCGCCAGCCATCAATTTTAAGTTCTTTAATCCAGTATTCTGCAACTTCTTTGTAGAAGGGTAGGCTTTCTGGATAGCTGACGGGATTGTCGCTGCCAACCGGTGTTAAGCCGCTAGGCGACGGGACGACATTGCTTTTATGATGCCCAAACACGCCGTCGAAGAAAACATACATTCCACGGGCATGAGCCTCATCGACTAATTTTCTTGCATCATCTAGGGTGCCAAAACGCGGATCAATTTCAAAGTAGTTAGTCGCAAAATAGCCTGTCGCGTCCAATCGATCTGCCCAATGGTCTTGTCCCGAGATAGGTTCAGAGTTGAAAATCGGAGTCAGCCATAAGCCGTTCATACCGAGTGATTGGATAT
This sequence comes from Vibrio methylphosphonaticus, assembly GCF_023634655.1. GTDB lineage: Bacteria > Pseudomonadota > Gammaproteobacteria > Enterobacterales > Vibrionaceae > Vibrio > Vibrio methylphosphonaticus. The sequence goes on from NZ_JAMKMS010000006.1 coordinate 142,229, forward strand.
AGTCAAGTGAATCGATAATACCTTGTATGTCACCTTTGTGATGGCTGGTGCCATAGCCAGTACCATGACCAATGCTATCATCGCCATTGACGAAGCTTTCAACCATGACTTGATAGATACGAAGGTCATTGGCCGCTGAAATGTTTGAAGAGTCACAGCTATAAAATAATGGTTTTGTCTGCTCCGACGGTGTCGTTGACTCAGAAGCACAACCAAAAAGCAAAGCGGAAGTGATGGATAGATAGAGTGCCTTTTTTATGGGTTTCACGTGATGTCCTTTTCATTTTTATAGTAGGGCAACGTGAATGATGAACGATATAAAGTGCAGAAAAATCCACCATATTTAAATGATATAGGGAGGAGTAAGAAGGCTGAGAGAGCGCTATCACGCTTGGTTCCAATCTAAGGAAGTGTAACGTGATAGGCGTCTTGTTTTGTGCGTTTACGAGATAAAAAATTATTTATTTCCGATGGCAATGCCTTCTCGTCTTGGATCAGCGGCGCCTTCTAGCCCATTTTCAGTGACTCGAATGGCGTGTAAGCCCGAATTAAGATCTCGAGTGTTGACCTTGTAACCCATTTTCTCGAATGGTTGAGAAAATTGAGTGAGTGGTGTGCCACTTTCTAGATCCATTTCGCCAAAACGGTTGATCATTTTCGGTTGGTTGATTGCTTGTTGGATATCCATTCCCCAGTCAACATGTGCGACGATACTTTGCGCCACATAGCCGATAATACGGCTACCACCAGGGGAACCTATCGCCATGTATGGCTTGTCCGCCCTCATCATAATGGTCGGTGACATAGACGAGCGAGGTCGCTTCCCCGGCTCTATGCGATTGGCGATGGGTTTACCATCTTTTTCACCCAAAAAAGAAAAGTCGGTGAGTTCATTATTTAGCAGGAAGCCCGACGCCATCACGCGTGAACCAAATACGTTTTCAACCGAAGACGTCATGGAGACAACGTTTCCTTCAGAGTCAATGACATTGAAATGCGTGGTTGAGGGTAATTCGATAGATTGGTCTTGTGAACCGTTAGCAAGCTCTGGGTTTGGTGTGCCAAACGGTGCCGTTTGTAATGCCTTATTGGGTGTAATGAGGCCACTTCTTGTTGCGATGTATTCCTTGTTAAGTAATCCATCGGAGGGGACATCATAGAAATCACTATCGGCCATGTACATGCCTCTATCTGCGAACGCGAGACGAGAAGCGTCGGCGAGGATCTGCCAACTTACAGGGTTGTTAGCACCTGTTTTAGCAAGGTCAAACTCTTCAATGGTCATCAGTATCTGACCGATTGTAAGCGCGCCGCTGCTTGGTGGCCCCATACCGCATATGTCGTATTGCTTATACGGTGCACAAATCGGTGCCCGTTCTACAACAGAATAATTCGTGAGGTCTTGTTGGCTAAGCAGGCCAGGGTTTCCTTTAGCATTACTAACGGCATCAATAATCGACTGGGCCACTGCGCCTTGGTAGAAACCATCAGCACCTTTGTCTGCGATTAACGAGAGAGTATTTGCATACTCTGGGTTCTTCAGAATAGTACCTTGTGTTTTTGCATTGCCATTACTGTCTAACAAATACTGGCGTGTATCAGAGTGGCGGGATAGGAATTCTTTATCTCGTTCAATTAGAGAGGCCAGTCGTGCACTAACTGGGAAACCATTTTTTGCAAGTTCAACAGTCGGTTGAATTAATGATGCCCAACTTAGCTTGCCGTATTTTTGGTGGGTATCCCAGAGTAATTTAACCGTGCCAGGTGTGCCGACTGAGCGTCCGCCAACGACTGCATCGTAGAACTTCATTGGCTTACCATCATCACCTATGAACAAGTTGCTGGTGGCCTTTAGAGGGGCTGTTTCGCGACCATCATAAGTGGTGAGCTTGTTACCCTTAGCATCCCAATAGACTAAGAAAGAACCACCGCCAATACCACTAGATTGAGGCTCAACTAGGCCTAGTGTAAGTTGTATTGCAACCATGGCATCTATCGCATTCCCTCCTCTAGCTAACACGTCAGCACCAGCTTGACTTGCTGTTGGGTTGGCAGCTGTGACCATCCAATCCGTCGCGGTAACTATAGATTTGTTTTCTACGTGAGTGGTCGGTTCTGGCGCAAATGCGTCGGTGGCTTGTTGTGAGGCAAATACCGGGTTACTCATTGCAATAAAAAGCAATGATAGTAAGTGTTTAGGAGGGGCACAGAGATGCATGGCGAGTCCTTATCGAGTTGATTCTTGTTCCATGCGGATAAGTCTCGGTGACAATGTGGCAGTTAGCAATGAAAGGTTGCTATTAAAGCGAATTTTAGTGGCAGACCTATCGAAACACGTCTGCCATTTGGCAGGATGTGTAAATGATAGGGTTAACATGTTTGGCAGGATAGAGCAGGCGAGGTAGCGTAACCATGTACGTTACCTCGCAGAGTTCACAACGTTTAGGCTATGTCGTTAAATCGGCAACAAACTCGGGTTGCTCGACCGTTGCTGGTTTGAGTTGGTTTTTAAGCCAGCTATTGAATAAACCAAAGTCAGAGTGCATAGGCCAAAATAATGACGCCACGACTTTTTTACCGCAGAAAAGCGGGTGGTCACTGATGATACGCAGACCTTTGCTACGATTATATTGGTCAAGAATATATTCAGGTAACAGAGCAATACCTTTTTGCGCGGCACATAAGTCAACAATGGTATTCAAATCATCCAAACGCCATAAGTTATTGGAGGCGACATGGGAGAGGTTTAGTAACTCATCTACGCCATCCATTAGCAAGATCCTAGGAGGGTTTGCTTCATCATCAAGTTGAACATTCTCATGACTTACCCACCAACAGTTTGCCTGAAATAATTCTTCGACATTAAAGTCATTGTTGGTTTTATGGTAAGGATTCCCTAATGCAAGATCGATTTTTCCTTCGCTTAGGTAATTACCAAGAATAAAGCTTGGTTTTGTGACAACGTGTAAATCAACATTCGGGAATGCATCGGAAAATTCGAGTAAAGTTTGTTTCACTTTATTGTTAAAGACGAGCGGGTCGATGCCCACACGGTAGACTATCTGTTCAGAGACGTTCATTTGTTGAGCAACAGTAAGTAGCTCTTTGTATTTACCAATGACGGGTGTCGACAAATGAAATAACCGCTTACCTCTGGCAGTCAATGATATTTTGGTGTGCTGCCTGCAAAACACCTCAAAGCCTAAATCTGACTCTAAATTTTGCACAGCAGTGCTGACGGTAGATTGAGATTTTCCAAGTTTTCTAGCAGCGGAGCTAAAAGACCCTTCGTTAACCACCGCTACAAACGAAACAATGTTTTCGAACTGTAGTTTCATGAATAGACCCCGGATACTGACAGAATAAGCGTATTAATATTTATATAATTATTCTGGCACGATACCGACTTGACGTTAGTTTTACAACTGGTCAATAAAGATAAAGTGACTAAAGCAAGTAAAATATATCAAATTCACTGAATTTATCTGAACTTTATAAATTGTATTACAACTAAAGATCATTTTTACTCCGTTCTCACAGCAATCTAAAATAACCTCAAAGCACAAAAGGTGATCTGTGCCACATATCCATGTAGTGGTGAAAGTATTTTCATATTCGTTTGGAGCTTGGTGGTTTGCCATTAAGCTGCTGTTTTATATTGATTTGTAATTTCTTTCGTGTTGACTTGTGTGGCTGTTCGTGATTTTGATGTACACATTATTGATTTAATCGATAGAGGTTATTTTTAAGCGGCTTGAATTGTTAATTAAAATAGAGTTCGGTTTGGGAATGATTTATAAAAAGGGAAAGATATGTTTACTCAACTATATGTAAAAGCATCAACTTTGATGACTGAGTTTAAAAATGATGAACGTGGTGTCACTGCGATTGAATATGGTTTGATAGCGGTTGCGATGGCTGCTGTTTTAGGGGTAGTCTTTGGTGGTGGTGTTGGTGGGGGTGATATAGGTAAGGCTCTTAAGGCAGTATTTGATTCTATTACTACGGCTTTAGGTGGAACACCAACAACATAATAATGATATAGTATCTCGAGCTAGTTAAAAATCACGCTCGAGATACATATAAGTGAACTTTCATTAATGCTGTATTTGAATATATTAATCGTATTTTGCAGCATACTGTCGCTGTCAGATATTTTTCGAAGAAAACTGCCAAATTTAGCGTTGATATTGTTAGGTGTTTTTCAGCTTTCGATGCTAAATATTACCAATATCCACATAACGACGTTCTTACTTGTGCTGTCTATTGGTTTTGTTCTTTTCTATTTCGATTGTATTGGTGGCGGAGATGTAAAGTATGCAGCTGTTCTATCATTGGCGCTACCTCTCACACGGTTGCCGGAAGCATTGTCGTATACAGCTTACGCTGGAGGTATGCTTATTATTGCTTACTATATACTGTATTTTTTTTCCGAAACAAAGAAAATACAGCATATGAAACTGCCATATGGGGTAGCGATTAGCGTTGGCTTTTATTTAGCGATATTCGATCACCACTCTAGTATCTAAAATGTAAAATAAGTGACGTGGTAACCATGCGCTCAAGAATTGTTTTATTAATCGCTTCGATAGCATTGATTATTGGAGTGGTTGGCCTTGTCGATTTGATGAAGAAGGCCCCAGTTCAAGTAAAGACAAATGAACCGGTTATTAACGTCGCTGAAGAGCGTCATGTGACGGTTTGGAAAGCAATTAATCCCATTGTAAAAGGCAAACCGATATCCATTGAGTTAGTGAAAAAAACTCAACTCCCTCTTAGTGAGGCGCTTAAGTTTGGTATCAAAAATGATACCAAAGTGGACTTTGACCCTAGCACGCTTACCAATACCGATATTCACCAAGGTGCGATTATCATGCCTGAATATCAAACCTCTCGAACTCAGCCCGGCTATATCGACCTTCTAATTACAAATGGTATGACGCTCTACCCGCTTCAAGTTAGCGACAAAAACCTCATTAATGATTACATTCGACCTGGTGGGTACGTCGATGTATTGACGGTGAGCTCACCTAACATCAATCTTGCGGCCAATGCCGATAAGCCAAAGCGTTTTAAAGGGGTAAAAGCCTCGATGTTTCTTAAACACGTTAAAGTGTTAAGTGTTGATGATGGTGACGACAGTGATGTGATATCTGCTCGCGCATCCGTTAAAGAAAAAGGTATGACCACGATAGTCATAGAAGTGCATCCTGATGATCTAGCTAGACTTGCACTCGCACAACGAACGATGCATATCGAGATTTACCGTAGCCAAACTTATCAAAAACCCACTTATGCAGAAGTTCGGAGCATCATGGACAATTATGTTGGTGTGGAAGAGTTTCGTGGCAACACTGCAAACCCTAGAGAGGCGATGTAATGGATCGTTTAGCAACAAATACTCGTCTTTTCCTGCACGTATTGTTTGGGCTCTATGCCCTGCTTGTGAGTCAATTTGCGCTGGCGGCCGATCGTTATATAACGATTAACGACGGTAGGCATATTCAATTGCCGGTCCCTATCGGTAAGGTTTTTATTAGCAACCCGGATATAGCCGATTACAAAATCATCAATGAGACGACATTAGTTGTGTTTGCCAATGGGATGGGGCAATCCCGTCTGATCGTTTACGGCATGCAAGAAGACGTACTGCTATCAGACAGAATTATCGTTGATTTGGACCTTTCTCAGTTACGTCGACAAGTAAAATTTCATTTTCCAGACTCTGAAATCAAACTTGAATCCATTGGCGAACAAGTTGCGGTCAGTGGTGTTGTTAATAGTGAACAAGAACGCGACGAAGTCTATCGTTTAGTCGCGACGATGCTCGGACGAGAAAAAACGGAACGATGGGACAAATCGGAGAAGCTCAAGTTTAAGGCTGATGGCATTGATTTGGAAGAGCCTGAAAGCATGGTGTTTGCCAGAAATATGACGTGGGAAGGCATTGTTGAGCGGCTAGAAGTGGCCACTGTACAGCAAGTGAACGTGAAGATTTCTGTCGCACAAGTAACGGAATCATTTGGTGAGACGATTGGTGTCGATTGGGGATCTCTTGGTGCCGATGTCGGTGAGTTTGTCTTCAATCAATTTGAGGCCGCTAACCTTGCAACCGTTATTAGCGCTTTAGGTAACGAAGATATCGCTCAAGTATTGGCTGAACCCAACCTAACCGTATTGTCTGGTGAGTCGGCAAGTTTCTTAGTCGGTGGGGAAGTCCCCGTTGTTGTCACTAATACTGGCAGCACGAACATCACGTTTAAAGAATATGGTATCCGACTTGACCTTACTGCGAAGGTACTAAGCGAAGATAAGATTCGAATGCAGCTTTTTCCAGAAGTCAGCGAGGTTGAAAAATACGTGCAAGCCGCGGGTATTGAAGTGCCTCAACTGACGTCTCGCCGTGCCATGACCACAATCGAATTGGCTGATGGCGACAGCTTTGTTCTGGGCGGTTTGATGAGTAGTGCCGACTTTGAAGAGATGCAAAAAATCCCATTAGTTGGGGATATTCCGGTTATCGGTGCCGCCTTTAGAAAATCAGTCACTGAACGCAAGCGAACGGAGCTCATCATTGTTGCAACCGTGAATCTTGTTCAGCCGATCAAGCCTACTGATATTCAACTCCCTATGATGCGAAAAACCTCAACGCTTGTGCGCTGGCTTAATATTGACTCAGACCACGGCTATGCAACGCCTTCTGACGCGACAATTCGATTGCTTTCTCAAGGAGGGTTTATCCAATGACATTTAGGCTCTTATTAGTTTGCGCAATATTATCTCTCTCTGGCTGTACCACAGAACGTTATTTTGGTGGCAATGGTCTGGAAGCATTAGTTTATCAGCAGCATCACACGATTGAGATGTCCATACAGGATAAAACGCATGCTCAGCAACGACTAAGCGCTTTGTTCTCTTCCGTGGAAGATGAAGATACCGGCGCACTGTATCACATTGAATATCGCAGCAACGTGGGTAAAGTACTGATAGATACCATCATCAATGATTATCCCGCTTTTAAAGTAAAAAAAGACAAGGTGACGTTAGCAAAAAACACCAAATTACTCAGTGATTTGAAAGTGCAGATCACCTTCTATGCACTTGAAACGGAACAGTGCCATGCCGCTCAAATAGGGTTTGAACATTCTCAGACGAATTGTTTTTCTGAATCGGCAAGGTTAAAGCAAGTGGCTAATAAATCGCGCTTATTGGGAGGTAATTAAATGTTTGATCTTTCAAAAGCGTTAAGTACTAAGAGCAAGGCCGCCCCTAAAGTTGCGAAAGGAGTGTCGGGTTGTACGTTAATCTATCAATCGCAACAATGTCTTGACCTCGTTAGCGAGGTATTTCGCTTTGAGGGTTGGAACGATCCAACTTGTATGAAAGCATCTCAAGGCGTCGGTAAATTTTCTGAACAACAAAACAGCCATATTGTGTTACTGGAACTCAATGAGTCATCGAATGTGGTTGAAGATGCCAAGGCGTTTGCCAGCAAACTACCGACTCATAAAGGTGTGGTTGTTATTGGTAAGGAAGACGCGATTTCGACGCTACGTTCGTTGAAAGAAATGGGTTTTTACTACGTATTTTGGCCGGTGAATAAACAAGAGTTTGCGGACTTCTTAACCCATGTAAACAAGAATTTGAAAACCTTCTCTGGTGTGAGTCAACAGCGAAAGGCAAAACGAGTGGCGATTGTCGGCGCTAAGGGCGGTACGGGTACCTCCTTTATCGCTACCGAATTGAGCTCCTTATTATCGACTCAGGGTACCGACACGATTTTAGTGGATCACCAGTATACGGACAGCAACATCGACGTGTTGATGGGGCTTAAAGATTTTAAGCCTAAGGCGATCGATGAATTTACTGCACCATTGCATGAAATGGATGAAGAAGGGGCATTGAGCTACCTCCATTCTGCTCGCAAAAATCTTCGTTTGTTATCGATTGATGGCAACATGAGTCAGAACGATATTCTCAATTACAACCAAACGCTGTGCGAGCTTCTCGCGCGAAACACCAATTTTATTGTTGAAGACTTTTCTGGCAGCGTTGACTTTAAAGTTGAGGCGCAATTGCTGGTGGACAACTTCGATGTGGTGGTGATTGTGTTCGACGCCTCAGTGTCGGCGGTACGCAACGCCAAGCGTTTATACGAACGCATCGAAAATCTTCAATTGGCGCTGTCAAAGCGAACGCGTGTTATTACCGTAGCGAACTATCATCGCCCAGATAGCGCGTTTGTGTTGCAATCGGCTGACCTCAAAAAATACGTTGGGGCAGATATCAATCTTGAAATTGGTTATTGCAAAAATTTATCACACATCATCATCGATGGTAAAAGAGCCCATAAGCACGATCGGAATATCAGCCGTGCGATGGATTCTCTCATGAAACTGATTAATGGCCAGCCTGTTGAGACCAAAGGGTTAACGCAGTGGTTTAAGCGAGCGAGTAAGAAATGAGTTCGAACAAAGACCTATACTTAGCGTTTCGCAGCCAGATATTTGAAGCGCTGGATGCCGAAGCGGTTCAAAAAATGAGCCGTAGAGATATCGAGTCGCAGATTCAAAGTGCGGTCGACCTACTTGCATCTAACTATCAACGACCGATCACATCGGTGATGAAGTCCGGTTTGGTTAAAAGCTTAATCGACGAGTTATTTGGTTTGGGTCCGTTACAGCCCCTGATTGAGGACCAATCGATAACCGATATCATGGTTAACGGTCCTAACCATATCTTCTTTGAGCGTCACGGCAAAGTACATCAATCTGAGGTCACGTTTGTCAATGAGGAGTTACTACTCTCGATTGCCAAACGCATTGCCTCCCGGGTCGGTCGGCGTGTGGATGAACTGTCACCAACCGTAGACGCACGTCTTGAAGATGGCAGTCGTGTCAATATTGTTATCCCGCCAATTGCTCTTGATGGCACCTCGATCTCCATTCGTAAATTTCGCGAGCAAAACATTGGTTTTGAAGACTTGATTGGTTTTGGTTCCATGTCAATGGATATGGCGCGTGTGCTTATGATCGCGTCGCGTTGCCGAATGAATATTCTGATCTCCGGTGGTACTGGCTCTGGTAAAACAACGTTGTTGAACGCTTTGTCGAATTATATTGCCGATGATGAACGCGTCATCACCATTGAAGATGCTGCTGAGCTGCGGTTACAGCAGCCTAACTTGGTGAGGTTGGAAACGCGGACCTCGAGCATTGAACAAACGGGCGCGGTGTCACAACGAGATTTAGTGATTAATGCCCTACGTATGCGCCCTGATCGCATTATTTTAGGGGAGTGTCGTGGCTCTGAGGCCTTCGAAATGCTTCAAGCTATGAACACTGGCCACGACGGCTCTATGTCGACACTGCACGCCAATACACCAAGAGATGCGATTGCTCGTGTCGAGTCCATGGTGATGATGGCCAACCTCAACCAACCCCTCGATGCTATTCGCCGTACGATTGTCAGTGCGGTTCAGCTGATCGTGCAAGTGAATAGAATGCGAGACGGCACAAGGAAGATCACAAGTATTGCCGAAATAGTGGGGCTGGAAGGCGAAAGTGTTGTGATGGAAGAAATCTATCGCTTCCAATCTGACGACACCACCTTCAGTGAAACCGTGCAAGGCGACTATGTGACTAATGGTATTATGCAACGTTCAGAGCTAGTAAAAAAAGCACAATTCTTTGGTTTGTACGACGATCTGATGGCGTCATTTAGAGGGGCGTAGCATGTTGTGGATCTCACTGATACTCTTTGCAATTGCCTTACTCCTCATGAGTGATTCAAAGGCGAAAAAAGTTGACCACTTTTTTGCCGTTGAGAGTGTCGAGGTCGAAAACCTGAAAGCCGTTAATGTGGGAACGCTGGCAGGCAAGCGAAACTGGCAGAAATTTAAAGATTCCATTTCTCCAACGCTGCAAGTGCTTGGGCCGCGTTTTCCTCTCTATATTTTACTATATACCCTAGGTGTGGTTGTTGGATCTTGGTATGTCATTTTTGATCTACTGGCGATTCGCAACGCCTGGGTTGCAGGCGTTATCGTGTTGGTGTCCATGCTTGTCGGTTACCGATACCTTTCCAATAAAAAGCGCAAGGACTTTGAAAATACCTTTCCGGATGCATTGAATATTCTGATGAGCGCCGTGACGGCGGGTGACAGTTTAATGCAGGCCATCACGTATGTTGGCAGCTCGATGGACAACACCATCGGTCGTGAGTTTAAGATGATGGGTGAGCGACTAAAAATGGGTGAGCCGCCAGAAGTGGTGCTACAGCGTTCTTGCAAAAACTATCCTTATCCAGAGTTTTTGTTTTTTACGGTGACGCTCAAGGCCAATATCAGTCGCGGTGGTCAGTTAAAAGGCGTGTTGGCGAGGCTTATTCGCGTTCTGGTCGACGCTCGAACACTCGAAAAAAAGAAAATGGCAATGACATCAGAAGCGAGAATTTCTGCAAAGATTGTCGCCGCCATTCCTTTGGCGTTTACTATTCTTCTGAATTACATCAACCCAGGGAGCATCGACTTTATCCTCCATGATGAACGCGGCCAATACATTCTTTACTACGTCGTAGGTAGTGAATTTATTGGGTTATTTATTGTATGGTTCTTAGTGAGAGGAGTTCGAACATGACGTTGGTGGGGGCTTTTCTTATCGTGCTTGGTGCGCTGCTGTACTTCGTCCTTAACTCATTTCGCTATGAGCAACGTCGCAAGCGTATTGCCGGTTACATTGAAGAAGAAACGAGTAGGGGCCCAACCACCATCAACCGCTTGCTTGTGCGCTTTGGTAAAGGAAGTCAAAAGGAACTGGAACAAAAACTTGTCAATGCAGGGTATTACAACAAAGATTGGGCAAAGTATTATTTCCCCGCAAAAATCTTGATTGCAATGCTGATCGCTATCGCGGTTTTTTTCTCGAGTTTGTCTGAACTCAATAAAATGCTGGCAGGTGTGTTGGCGTTAGTTGGCGTCATTATCATTCCAGATTTATTACTTGAAGTACGTCGCAAGGCATTGGTAGGAAAAACCTCAAGCCAGTTGCCTTATTTGTTAGACATGATGTCGGTATGTGTTCAAACCGGTATGACAATTGAAGCGACCTTGAGTTACTTATCGAAAGAGCTCGAGGCGTTTGATGGCGATCTTTGCTACCAAATAAAACGAACCTCAGACTCTGCAAAGATCAAAGGGCTTGAAAAAGCACTCGACGATCTCAGTGAGCGAATTCCGACACCAGCTGTGAGAAGTTTCGTTCTTACACTTATTCAAAACTTGCAATATGGTACCTCGGTCGCAAGTGTTTTGAGTGATTTAGCGGAAGACATGAGAAAGATACAAGTGTTGACAGTCGAAGAGAAAGTAGGCCGCTTGTCTGCAAAGATGAGTGTACCGCTTATTTTATTCATCATGTTTCCGATTGTCGTTTTGATTCTTGCACCAGGCATCATGCAGATGTCTATCAACATAGGTGGTTAAACATATGCGATGGAATGCAATGGCGGTAATGCTGGTGTTGAGTACGACGCTCGTCGGGTGTGAAACGACCAGTCAGCAACAGACTGAAGAAAATATGATTTCAGGTATGGAAAAAGTGAATAACTACGATGGCCTGATTGCGTTGTATAAATCTAAGCTCACCAGTGGTCAGCAAGACGATCAGGTGATGGAGCAATTGGCTTATGTCTACTTTGATAAAGGAGACGTTGAGTCTGCTCGCTTTTATTCGCAATACCTTATTGATAAAAAAGTAGTAAATAGTGGGCTTCTGCAATTGCAAGGGCAGATAGAAGCAGAAAATAATCAGTTTGATCTAGCGATCGCGTCTTACAATGAGTCAATAGCGCACGGAAATACATCCGGCAAGGTTAGGGTCCTTCTTGGCGTTGCATACAGTCAGTCCGACCAATTTGAAGAAGCAAAGCAACAATTTAATCTCGCTCGATTACGAGGTTACGATGATATTGCCATTAAAAACAATTTAGCGGTGGTCTATTTAGCACAGCAACGTTTTGATCTTGTCATTGAAACACTCGCACCGGTAATAAAAGAGCACCCTAATAACGCCAAGGTTAAGGCGAACCTTGCTATTGCACTACTTAAGTTAGGACAAGTCGCTGATGCTAAGACATTGCTCAAGAATGATTATAACGCAAGTGAATTGATCTCAATTTCCCAACAGTTTGCCTACGTTGGTGCCGAGTAATGAACACTCGTCGGCGTCAACTCGGTGTCACTAGCATTGAATTTGCTTTAGGCGGATTGGTGTTGATGTTTTCGACTTTCGCTATTTTCGAATCGAGTTTTCAAACCTACGTCGTCAATATGACGGAATACTCGCTGCGTGAAACGATTCGAAATACCAAAATCTACCAAGGAAGCAGTATTCATGAACAATATGAAACACGCTTTAAAGCACTGATTGAAGACCAAGATAACCTTTGGCACTTTTTAATCGACAGCAGTAAGTTCTCAATTGAAGGCAAATATTTTGAGACGTTTGATAAATTTATTGCTAACGAAGGGCATTCTAGCGAGAACCTATCGTTTACTTACGATCTTGCGGAAATTACGGTGACATACCTTTATTCACCTGTGATCGAAATGTGGGGAAATAGTGAGACGCCAATCAGTCGGACCATGGTGCTGAACCTCGAGCACGAGGGGTGGGGGGATGATGTTCAAGACTAAACCACGCATCGCGCAACAAGGCTCATTTGCCATTGAATTGGCGTTTGTTCTGGTGGGCCTATGTATGATTTTTTTATTCTCCACGGACCTGAGTCATAAGTTGTTGGTGAGAGCAAAGCTTGATCGCTCCAGCTTTGCTTTAGTGAATGTATTGAAGGAAAGAACACGTTACTTTAGCGATGATAATGGGGATGTGTTGGACTTTGATGTGACCACACAAGACCTCACCAATATGTCTATAGTGGCATCTCGAATGCTAAATATTGATCAAAGCCAAGTCGCCATTCAGATTGAATCTTTGGTGAATGGCGTGGAGACTCACTTGCCTAGCCAGCGTTTCGGACAGCTAGCTTGCAGCGGGGGGGGGATTGAAGACTACACAGACCTTGTGCCTGTCGAAGATGGTGTTAGTCATCCGCTTTATCGTGTGACGCTGTGTGAAGAACATGATTCATGGTTTGAATCTTTCACTAATGGTGGAAACCCGAAGATTACTATTGCTTCTAGTTCTGTGATGCCAGGGAGATGATGATGAAACGTTCTATTGGCGTTCGCAGTATAAAAAAACAAGGCGGTGTGGCAGCCATCTGGATAGGGTTGTCATTGGTTCCTATAATGGGGTTCACGTTTTGGGCGGTAGAAGGCACTCGGTATGTGCAAGAAAAAAGCCGGTTGGGCGATGCAGCAGAAGCAGCGGCGATTGCGGTGACGATGGCAGACCAAGAAGGCAGTGCAAACGAGTTTGCCACTAAATACGTGAATGCGTATGTTAGAGATATTAAGTCTTCTCAGGTGACGACGAAAAGGAAGTTTCAAGAGGCAATACCCGATAGCGATACGCTCGAATTTATTCAATACACTGTCGATGTAAAGACTACGCACGATTCTTGGTTTTCGAGTACGTTTATCCCTTCATTTGATGAGACTCAAGATCTCACTGGCCAATCGCTAGCAAAGAAGTATCCAGCTTATTTAGGGGATAATAATATTGATATTGTGTTTGTGTCTGATTTTTCGGGTTCAATGAATTGGCAATGGGGCAAAGATAGTACTTACAAAATCGATGACTTGAAAAAAGCAGTTAATACGATTTCTGAGAAACTGCTATGTGTAGACATTGAGACGGAACCAGATGGGACTAAAGTATGTGGTGATAAGGAACAAGATAATCTAGCAGATAAACTAGACAACCGTATTGGTGTTGTACCATTCAACATTCGAGTTAGGCATCGAAATACTAATGGCAATGCGTTTTCGACAAGTCAACTCCGCTATTTACACACCGTTGATACAAGTGTTTCACCTAAGTCATTCGAAAAAGTGGACTGGGATCTTTGGCGAGAATACTACGCTTGGCAAGTCTATGATTGTGCGGAGAATAAAGAGGACTGCCCGAGCATCGGCTCTAGAACAAAAAAAAACTTGCATAGACAGGCTAAGAGGATAATCAGTGCACTCAACATTACTTGGGGGAAGGAAAAGCATTGTGAATGGGATCGTCGTAATCAAAAGTGGATAGAGGTTTGTGATTGGCGTTACAATACCAATGTATATCATTTAGACCGATATAAATATGTTGATTATGCAAAGTCTGTTGACCAGATGCTAGTTGATAAGTACGACACTTATAAGTTTCACTACAAAACCGATGTAAATAATCGACTTTACTCAGGATTTGGTAACAAGAATAATGTTCAATTTTATAATGTAGCGCTGACAAATAAGCTTTCTGATGTAAATGCGATTAAAGGAATGAGTGCGAATGGCAGCACAGCGGTCTTTCAGGGGGTTATAAAAGGCGTGCAAGAGCTAAATGATGGCAAACCGACGAATGATGATGAGCTAGAAACTTATAAAACCAAAGTGAAAATGATGCTTATTTTAAGTGATGGGCAAGAAACACCTGAATCTAATATTTTTCCAATGTTGGTTGACTCTGGCTTGTGTGACGAAGCAAGAGCGTTAATACCCGGTTTGTACATCGGTGTCATCGGAATTGATTTTAAGGCTTCACTACAGAGTGGTTTTCAAGATTGTGTTGTCGATGCTGATGAGGACATTATTGATGTCTCTAATCTAGATGAGCTCATTGAAAAAATAGAAGAACTGATTCGTAAAGGCTCAAAAACGAGCGGCACAACCAAATTATATTGAGGCTACCCATGTTATTACCGCGTTTTTATTTACTGCCAGTTGTGATGCTCAGTCTTTCATTTGGTGCTTACTCCTCAAGCGGCACTCGTATTGAATATTGCAACGACCAAAATGGTGAGTATCGCTACACAACGGAGGTAGTGTCAGTGAGTGGTATTGGGCAGCACCACAATGGCTTTTTGCAGATTGAGCAATCTTCAAATGATCGTGCGTTAAAACAAGCATTGTTGGCAATGAATCGCTCACAAGTGAACCAGGATAATTGTAATACCTTCATTACCAACGAAAACATCGAAACATCATCGAGTAAAGATGGTAAGCAAGTGGCTCGCTTGCAGTTTGGGTTTGATAACGCTCACTTATCGCCAATAGCGAGGCAATCTCTCAACCGCGTTGCGCAAGATCTTGCTAAGCAAAAGGTGGCTTTACAGGTAGAAGGACATACAGACAGTGTTGGTGCTAAACAATACAACCAGGGGCTTGGTTTAGAACGTGCGATGAATACAGCGGATGTACTATTTTTCCAAGGTGTTGAGCGTGAAAAAGTAGTGATGAAATCCTATGGTGAATCAAAACCAGTGGCAACGAACTCAACAGTGGAAGGCAGAGCGAGTAATCGTAGAGTCGATATTCTGTTGAATGAATAATGCGCTACAGAGTTATTTATGGAATGCGGCTCAATAATACACCGCATTTTGTAAATTCACTTACGTCGTTTTAGATAAATGAATGGTGGGTCACTAAAGTTCACAGTTCTATTAAGCGTTGTAAAGACAATCTAGAAATGGGCTGATATGATAGTCAGAATATAAGGAATATTAATGGCTGGTTGTTTATTGAGCATTTTAGTGTGCTTTTAGATAGACGGCTAAGTCAATGTTAAAGTCAGATGAGGTTGTCGTGAATTTTCCCCACCGAGTTTTTAATTCTAAAACGGTTAAGTTGATCGCATTAGCAAGTCTAAGTGTTAGCGGCATCGCTAATGCATTGGAAGTCATGAATGCTGATGAAAAAACGCAGTTAGAAAAAATTAGCAGCGATTATGACAACGGTTATCTACAAACCGGGCTTGAAGAGAGCAACGAAACGTACACTCAGCTTTTTTCAAATATTGAGTCTATTAAGATCAATCTCGTTAACAATATCGAAAACATTAAAGTTGATTCGGCTTCAATGGAAAAGAAATTGGTTGCTGGTGTCTATGATGAGCCCTTATCGCAAACATTGCGTGACTTAGCAATGAGCGTCGGTAAACTCAAAACAGAATTGAGCGATAAAGAAAAGCAACTGTCAGAAAAGAAAACTGCAATCTCAAAAAGTGAAGCGGTGATTAAAGGGCTGGATCGCACTAAAAATGAAGAGCTGCTTGCCTTATATAAGCAAGTTAAATCTCGTTATATTGTAGAGTCACGCAAAGTCAATCAAGAGACATTTGAGGGCAGTTTAGAGTGTGATTCAAGCGAAAGTATGTCGGCGTGTGTTAATCGCAACATGAACACGATGAAACGCACATTCATGCTACAGAAGGGCGGTCTAGAAAGAGTTAATATCACATCTTTTAATATCGTTGATGCCACACAAAAAATGAATGGCGATCTCACCTACACCGCTCAAGCAAGCTACAAAAATGAATTTGATTCCAATACGGAGCTTGAACTGCGCAAGGCTCTTGGACTTGAAAAAGTTAGATTTGTTTTTCGCTCAAATTCAAACAACACTGTTTTCTATATTAATGACCAAAAGGTAGGGGCAGGCGACAAAGTAGATGTCGCGGGTAACTACGTTGGCGTGTATAACGTTCGAGCGGTGAATAATTCAAAAACACAGTCTTTAAAACTTAGCCTCAAGAACGAAGGTGACTACTTCTTTCCTTTTTCAAATGTGAAAACCAACTCTACACCGAGCCCAGTGAAACAAGATGCTAAGGCGAAGAATTCGGTCAAGGTTGATGCGGATAAATCACCGTCATCTGCCCCCGCATTAA
Organism: Vibrio methylphosphonaticus; assembly: GCF_023634655.1. Classification (GTDB taxonomy): domain Bacteria; phylum Pseudomonadota; class Gammaproteobacteria; order Enterobacterales; family Vibrionaceae; genus Vibrio; species Vibrio methylphosphonaticus. The sequence goes on from NZ_JAMKMS010000006.1 coordinate 159,061, forward strand.
CGAAACAAATCTTAGATGGTTATACCAAGAGTAAACCAGTAAAAGATCAAGAAGCGGACGCATTGGCTGGGAAACGCTTTACCAATACTGTTATTCATAAAGACGACGCTTACCAATATCTACTGCCTATCGAATACTCTGATAACGGCAGCAAAGCGGTGTATTTATCAAAGTCAGATGCTACGCGATACTGTGCTGACAAACTGTCTTCTCAACTGGCATCAAGAACGGCGTACCAGTACCTGCTCAATGGTAATAAATTGGGAATAGGTAACTATTGGTTGTCATCTGGACAAGTGTTTTCTTCAGCGCTAGATGAAAACGCGACTAAAAAAATCACCAAGAATAAGTTTGTTTGCATGATGAACATGACTGGAACTTGGTAAGATTTGCAAGCAAGTTTGAGGCTAAATTAAGTTTATTACCTTTACTTCTTGATTGTTTAGCTTCTTGAGTCATCGAAAAAGCCAATGGTGTCTGAAGTGACCCCCAATAGTTGGACACCAATTATTGGGGGTCTTTTTATGTCCAAATACAACCGAGCATTGGCTTTTTTGTGAGGGTATTCATTGTGATTAACGTCGACCCATTAATCGGTGTGACTTGTACGGTTTCTCGAGAAACACCAATACGCTAACCCGCCCCAGACTGCGGCTTGTAGCCACAATTGACTCCATTGCGCTGACACTTGTGACCAATCGGCACCCATCTGGTTGAGTTTTAAAAATCCGCTAATCGCAGGTTCGGTTGGGAATATGGCAGCGAACCATTGTATTGGCGCCGGTAGCATTTCACTTGGCCAAATAAATCCAGCAGAAAAAATTAATGGCATGGAGCTAAGTAGAACGAGTACCGTTACCAACTCTCGTCTTGGCGTGATTGCTCCAATCAGAATGCCAATAAAACATGTGGTAAGAAAAAACGGCAACATTAAGGTCAGTACTTCACTAGGGTGGGCGAGCTTACTGATGCCATACATGTCAAAGCTGGCACCGAAATAAAACATGCCGAGTATATAATAAAACGCCAGTAACACCCCTGTTCGCACCGCTATGACTTTTAACGCTGATTGTGATTGCCAGTAGCCATTGCCTTGCCTTTGAGTGCCTCCGATCAAGCCTGATGCCATTGCAAGGGTTTGTTGAAGAATCAACACAAAGACAGCGGGTACCACGTAGTCGATATATCCCATGTGCGGGTTGAAGGTCGGTTTAGCATTAAGTTCGGTCGCCGCATATTGCTTTGCTGCCAGCTCGAGTGGGACGCCGTCAATTAATAACTTAGACACTTTGGTTTTCGCCGCGAGCGTGCCTCCAGCCTGAGCAAGCCCTTCAACCACCGTTCCGTATACCAAAAATAAGGCCGCATCACCCGCGTAGGAAAGCACAGGGCTTTTACCCATCATTAGGTCTTTGTAGAAGTGTTCAGGGATAACAATAAATCCGGTGATTTTACCGTCTTCAAACCACTGTTTAGCGTCCGTAATCGTGCTGAGGCGGCTTACTACTGTTACGTTCGGCGTGGCATCGACCATGCGTTCGAGTGTATAACTCGTTTGGCTTTTGTCGAGGTTGACCACTGCAATTGGTAACTCGCGCGGGATCTGCGTCGTGTAAGGAAGCGGATAAAGAAATGAGTAGAAGATGACACCGCCAAATACCGTGAGAGTGACGACGGGATTGGTGAGAATCGCTCTTAACTCAAGTTTAATATGTTCGAGTAACGTCATACTTGTGACTCCTTACTCATATGTTTTTTGATCAGTACAACGGTCAGCACCAGTGGAATGACATAACCCAACATAGGTGTGAGATGGCTAAGAGATTGAATGGCTATGACGCCGTAACTTGCTTGGCTCACTTGAACCTCTATGTAATGGCTGATTGGCAGTAGTTCTCGCCAAGCTGTTGCAAGAGGGCTCATATCAGCCGCAGGGAAGGTGATTCCCATGAATGCAAAGCTTGGTGCTGTAAATGCGCCAGCAAAACTCATTGCCCTTGCAGCATCACAGGTGAGGAAGAAAAAGAAACACGCCATGATCATACAGGTTAGCGTCGTGACAACTTGTGCGAAAAACAGCACGAGCCAGCTTCCTTCCATCGGCCAACCAATGATGTCGTAGAACCATATTAGGAAAAATGAACCCTGTAATAGAAACCACAAGAAATAAGGTAACAGCGTACGGCTCAGGTGACCCACGATGGAGGTGTTACCAAACCATGGACTTAATCCCGAAATTCGATAATTCGCACTAAGCACTAATACCGTAAAGGAAACAATGGCGATTTGCCAAATAGCGGGAACAATGGCGGACACCAGAAACTGGGCGTAATTGGTTCCTTTATTAAACAGCGGTGTAATTTGAGTTCTTACTGTGACGGCATTACCCATCGCCGCTAGACTAGTCGTATTGCCTTTGGACAGCGCTTGAACCACACCGACTTGCGCATTAAAGGTTCCTTGAGCCTGCAGCGCGGCCGAATTAATTAACCGTCCAACGAGTAGGTATTGGCTGTTGTAAAACAGAGTCACTTGCGGGGTCAGTGATTTTGTAATCGCTTTATCAAACGAGGCGGGTACATATAAAATCGCGTAGATGTCACCTTCGATCAATGCAGATTTAGCTTGTTGAATGTCGTCATATTGATGATCGATACTCAACATTGAGGTCGCATCATAATTACGAATCAGCTTCTGAGATAACGTACTTTTACTAAGATCGACCACTCCGACAGGTAGGTTATTGGCGATGCCTTGAGAAAATATCCAATAGATAGAAAAACACAAGACAATAGGCACCCAAGTTAGGCATGAAAGCAGCCATTTATCATGACGGAGAATGTGCCATTGATTGTAGTGCCGTCCATCAGAGGAGATGGACGCTACGGTGTTAGAACGCTGGTTCATACTCAGCCCTTACATCTCAACGGCAAGGCTCATGCCCATACGTAGCTTATCTTTATGATCTAATGGGCGCGCTTCCACTTCAAAAGTGCGTAAGTCAAATCCTTGAGTGGCATCGGTCGAGCGCCAAGTGGCGAAATCACCCATAACGGCTACGTGGTTAACCTTGAACGTGACGTCGGTATCTAGAGCTGGTACGTATGCCGTAAATTCAGCGCCTTTCTCAAAATGTTGTAGCAGATCTTCACGAACATTTAAAACCGCCCATGAATCTTTAGTATCGACAACGGTCACTACAGGAAAACCTTGCGGGGCCAGCTCTCCACTGTGGAGCAGCACCTGAGAAACTTCACCATCAAACCAAGAATGAATCTTAGTATCTGCAGCATAGGCTTCAACTTCGGCTACTGCGCCAGCCGCCATGCGAACTTTTTCAGCAGCCGCAACTTTGGTTTCATTACGAGCGCCTTCTTTCGCCATTTCAAACATCTGGTAGGCGGCACTTTCAGTGTATTTAGCCGCTTGCCATTGTGTTTTAGCTTCATCGCGTTTTTGTTCTGCAACAACGCCATCTTTGTATAGGTTATTGACGCGAAGATACGTTTTCTCCATCAGTTGGGAGGCAGCGCGAGCTTTGCGCCATTGATCTTCTGCCGCTCTTATTTGTTGTTGACGAGCACCGTTGTTTGCTTCTTGGGCAAGTGCGCCCGCGGCTTTTTCACCCGCGACAGCTTGTTCGAGTTTGGCATCTATTTCTGGGCTATGAATCGTAAATACGAGTTGCCCTTCATTAATTTCGTCGCCTTTACGGACCATAACTTGGTCGATTCTACCTGGGACTTTAGACGAAATACTGTACTGTTGTGACTCAATCTGCCCTTGAAGGCGGAAGGGTGGGGTTTGGTAAGCGTCAAAAAACTTATAACCAACCCAACCTGCAATTACGAGCGCGCCAAGTGTCGCGAGTGTTGGTTTAACCTTGTTCATAATGCATCCTTAGAAGTGATTTTTGCAGGGTTGATAGAGTTATATTTATACTGACTAAAACTGTTCATTTCATTGGACAACGCCAATAGCTTGTTTAGAGAGAGCAGGTACTGGAAACTGGCCGCGGCTTGTTGAGTTTTGATACTAGCGACATAGAGTTCCGCATCAACAACATCAATGGAACGTCCGAGCCCTTGAGCAAACGCTTTTTGTCTCAGTGATAGGTTCTCTTTTGATAATGACAAGCTGGAGTTCAGTCCAATCGCTTCGTCGAGGGCCTGCTGTGCTTCTAAGTAGGTTTTTTCCACCAACACACTTAAGTCTTGTTTTGCTTGGCGTTTGAGGTATTGAACTTGGCTCACCGCGCTATTTGCTGCTTTTACCTTTTCACTACGACCGGTATTTTCAAGAAGTGGCACACTCACCCCAATACCCACCAACCAGTCAGGGGTCATTTGATTGGCTAATGAATCACCTTCATAAAGGTTATAGTCACCGTAGGCGTAAACTTCAGGGTAGTATTTGCCGTTTTCCGCTTTGATAAGACTGCTGGCTTGCTTTTCTTTAGCGTCGAGAATCGCCAGTCCGGGATACGTGTCCAATGTTTGGTCAACGAACGCATCAAGAGGGGGTAAATTACGGTTAATAAAGAGCTCGTCTCTCGGTTCAACTTTCTCGACTTGCCCTAAGATTTGTGTCAAAGCAGCCTGAGCAATATTTAGACTATGTTGCGCTTTCTTTCGCTCAATTGTGGCTTTATCGAGTGAGGCTTCTGCTTGTAAGCGTTCTACCCTGGCAATTTGACCTTGCTGTTCCAGCTTAATCGCGTAATCGCGATGTTTCGTTAGCCCTTGCTCGGCGGCAAGGCGTGTTTCAACCACTTCTTTAGCCAAAATGACACTGAAGTAGTATTTGCTCAAGTCTTCGTATCGTGCCTGTACTTCCATTGCAAACTGGCTTTCGGCTTCTTCTTGGCGACCTTCCGCTGCGGTTTGTGCTGCGTTGATGCGACCACCAGTGAAGATTGGCCATACGGCGCGGATAGAAGAACTAAAGATGTCTTGATGTTCGATAGTGGATGTAATACCGCCGAGTACTGAGCCTAAATTACCCAATCCAGGGACGCTGATATTTGTATTTAAACTCTCTGCTAGCTGATGCCCAGAAACGGTTACATCTTTGTCTAAACGTGTGTAATTCGCCCCGAGGGTAATACTAGGCAGATTAAGGTTGCTCGTTGCACTTTTTAAATGACCATAGCGCTCGACGTTGGCTCGCTGCGCGGCGAGTGAGTTATTGTTTTGTTGAAGCAGTTGCCATGCCTCGTCAAAAGAGACGTCTGCACTCCATGCACTAAGTGACAGAGTGCCTAGCAATGCGCCCACAACCAACGGTAGGGACTTAATCTTCATGTATGCTCCAAGCCATATGTTAATAAAATATTTAGAGTTTATACTCTAATAATATTCAGTGCAATACCTTAAAGGTAGTTGTGATTGGCGGGAACGCGAAGTTAAGTGTCTGTTTTTTTTGACGATGGTCATGAAAAATAGAGAGGCCGTACTGAACCTCTCTACCTAGCGTGTGTTTACTGCTGTGATGGGCAAAAGTAGCCCGCTCGCCACACTAAGTTTTTTGCTTGCTTCATTGCTTGCAGCACTTCTTTTCCAGACATTTGCGGAGAGGAAAAAGAGACAAGTAAGTCGTTTTCAACGTCTTCATGTTGAGCATTTAGTTTTTGATAAGCTCTCACGTGTGTGAACGTTGATGCTCGGTTTTTTGACAGCACAGCCCTATCTAGGCAAATTCCAAAACAGTCACGTTTCATAGCCTTGCTCCTTTTAACGTGGTTCCCTGATATACGCTCTCATTACTTTTGTTTTTTATTGAGAGGTGACGTTTTCTAGTGTTATGGCCTATCGCCCAGAACATTCGATGCTCATTGCTGATCTAATGTGTAGTTGTACTCATAGCGCTTTCGCTACTCATAGAGCTTTCGCCCCTCATAGAGCTTTTGCCACTTATAGATAGCGCTTTCGCTAATCTTTGCTGAAACCGAACTGGAGGCGTCCTTGTTTCGTCGGTATCGATTTACTATACGGTACGCAGTCTAATTAGTTCTAAAATTAACCTAAATTCGCTGTGATCTTAGTCAGTGTTCTTTATGAACAATATGAAATCAACGCATTTGTCATTAAGAGTGGCAGGCAGCGCATGCGTGGTTGAAAAGTGTCCGCTTATGATTTTTTTGAGAGGGTCACAGAACCAGGATGCGCTGAGTGTATTTATGTTACAAGGCTGTTACAGTTCTGATATTAAAGGAGAATGACAATGAGATGGAATCAGTTCAGCTTTCGTCATCGTCTGCTCATTATTATGACGTTTTCTGGCTTGCTTCAGTTGGTTATATTGTCTTTGGCTGGGTTTAGTTACATCAAGCAGTCACAAGAGCAGGAAATGGGATTCAAAGCGAAAGGGGTTGCCACGTTTTTAGCGCAGTCATCGTCTGTGATTGAAATGGTAGAAGATAACGCTTCGGCTGAGATGCAATCTAGGTTTCGGGGATTGACCGAAATGATTGGTGCGGCTTTTATCGTCATCGGTGACCATCAGGGTATCCGTCTTGTTCACCCTATAGATGAGCGCATTGGTAAGCCAATGAAAGGGGGAGATAATGATAAGGCTCTGGTAGATGGACAGGCGTATGTTTCATTTGCAGAAGGCTCCCTTGGAAAGTCAGTTCGTGGGAAAGCGGCCATTTTTAATGGTAATGGTCAGATCATTGGCGTGGTATCGGTTGGCTATTTGATTGATAGATTACAAGACAGAATCGAGCCTTATTTGGCTTTTTTGTTAGGAATGGCGGTGTTGGTGCTGGTGGTTAATGGCGTGGTATCGAACTACATTTCTCGACGTTTTCAGAAAGCGATTTTGGGTTTTGAACCGGAAGAGATCGGTCGCCTATACGGTGAGCTAGACGTAACAATGAGCACAATTAAAGAAGGGGTTATTAGTATTGATTCTAACGGTGTTTTACGATCAATTAATACCAGTGCCTGTGATATTTTAGATCTCAACAAACAACAAGCGCTTAATCAACCTTTGGTCGATGTGCTACCAAATTCGGATTTGCACAGTTTAGTTAATAGCCAAGAGGTCGATCATGATATTGAACTGTACTTGAATCACCAGCGTATTGTCGCGAACCGAAGCCCAATTATCGTCGATGGTAAGGTTGTTGGGGCGGTATCGAGTTTTCGTCTAAGGGATGAAATTAGCGAACTCACGGCGCAATTGTCTCAAACCAAGGCCTATGCCGAGATGCTACGCGCTCAGACGCATGAACATCGCAACAAACTCAATACCATTAATGGCATGCTGCAAATGGGTGAGTTAGACGCCGTTCAACATATGATTGGCTTAGAGACCGCACATTATCAGTCTTTGATAGAGTTTTTACGAGAGACGATGCGTGACCCATTAATTGCGGGCATGCTGTTAGGAAAAACGGAGCGTGCACGGGAACTTGGTTTGACGCTCGTCGTGGATCCTGAATCGCGTTTAGAGCCTCTCCCTACGCAGCTCAATGCGGATGATCTTGTCACCATTTTAGGTAATTTGATTGATAACGCTTTTGAAGCAACGTTATCAGCCATTAACCAGCGACCCAATCAGCGTTTGGCTCGTTCGAAAATTGATGTTTCAGTGAGTGATTATGGCAATGAAATCATCTTGGAAGTGGTTGATCGTGGCTGCGGTTTACCGAGCGACATTGATGTTTCTTCCCTATCGGAAAGAGGCGTGTCGAGTAAATCTGCCAGTAATCGCGGGGTTGGTTTGTTTTTGGTTAAGCAATTAACGGAGCGCTATCAAGGGCAATTAGAGCTGATAGCCAATAATGATATGGGGACTCGAGTCACTGTATATGTACCAAAGGATGGAATGGCATGAGTGCATTGACACGTGTGATGATCATCGAAGATGATCAAAAGATAGCAGAGCTACATCGTCGCTACCTCGAAAAAATGGGTGGGTTTGAGGTCGTCGGTATTGCGACTTCTCGCTCGGAAGCGGAAATCCAGCTAGAGCTCCTAGAGCCTGAGTTAGTTATGCTCGATGTCTATCTTCCCGATGGTACTGGCATTGATATTCTCGGGCGGTTACGAACCATGAATCAAGCGTGTGATGTTATTCTCATTACCGCTGCGAGGGATGTAGAAACCTTGCAGCAAGCGATGCGAGGAGGGGTGATTGATTACTTGCTAAAACCAGTCATGTACCCTCGTTTGGAAAGCGCGTTAAAGAAATATCAAAAACGAACTAAGCAACTTCATCATATGGATGGGTTAGACCAATCACTGGTCGACGAAATGATGCAAAGCCATACTGCGGAAGCAAAAGCAGACCAGTACCTGCCAAAGGGTATAGATGGCGTTACACTGGAAAAAATACGCACGTTGTTCAATGAACATGGCCTCTATACCGCTGATGAAGCGGGAGAAAACATCGGAGCAAGCCGAACAACAGCACGGCGTTATCTTGAATTTTTAATTAGTACCGGTGAATTAGAAGCGGATGTAAATTATGGCTCAGTGGGGCGACCAGAACGTTGCTATCGCCGCTTAGCTCGTGAATAACCGTTGGAAGAGATAATACGACGTGAATAAGCAGGCGACCCACAAGGTAGAGCGCCTCGAAGTTTTAGACATTCGAGATAACTTAGATACCTCAGATACCTCAGATACCTCAGATACCTCAGAATCATTGGCCCTGGTGCCATTTACCCGAGCGCAGTACCCTCTGCTTATTGATTGGATTGATTCGGAAAAACTTAATTATCTATGGGGCGGTTTTCAATTTACGTTTCCTCTGACTCAATCTCAACTTGGTAAACATTTCTCCAATAGTCTTAGTCACCCTTTTTTATTACAACGAGAGGGCGTGTTTGTTGGCTTTGTTGAATTATTTCAAGCCTCTGACAGTGTGCTGCGCATTTGTCGCGTGTTTATTTCCCCAAACTACCAAGGGAAAGGGCTGGCGTCCCAGATGTTACGGCGCTTGATTGCATTCGCCAAAATGAAGCAACCTCAGTCAGAGATCACGCTATCCGTTTTTGCTCATAATTACGCAGCCATTCAGTGTTATCAACATTTGGGCTTTGAGCGAACCGAGATAGTAAAAAACGTAAAGTTTGTCGCGGGGCAATACTGGGACCTGTGGTTAATGGCCTTGAAAGACGACGAATCTGATTTTAACTCGTCCGGCCAAACACTGCCTTCGCGATAAAATAGGTGTGAGTAAATAGAGAGTAAGCCGGCATGTTGACCATTGAAGCGCTAAGTCCAGAGAACCTGCAACACGTATTACAGTTGTCAGTGCATGAAGCGCAAACTCCTTATGTTGGAGCGATTGAAACCATCATTGAACGAAGTACACCGCAAGCGGCAGAAACTCAATGGGTGATTTGCCTAAATGGCACGCCGGTAGGTTTTTTTCTGCTCGATAAAGCTTACTCGAATCAGTATTTATTTTGTCCAAACGGAGCGGTAGGCTTGAGATCGCTGCTGATTGATTGTCGCTATCAAGGTCAAGGTGTTGCGAAGAGGGCGATTGGAAAAATCCTGCAGAATTATTCAGTATGGCTGCACACTCGGAATGCTGATTTGTATCTGACCGTTAACTGCAAGAATACGTTAGCAAGACAGCTATACGTAAAGTCAGGTTTTATCGATACCGACCAGCTTTACCTTGGGGGGGAGGCGGGGCCTCAACATATAATGTGCTTTAAATCAAAGCAGCTTAGCTAAATAAGACTATGATGCCTGCGAATTAATGTTGTTGAGATGACTGGTATCGTCGAGATGGCTGGTGTTGTCTCGATCACTTGTACAGTTAACAAGTATCTTATGGCTAAACAAGATCGCTGAATGTTAGAGACGTTATGTTGAATGCTCGACGTGTAACGCCCAATAGTCGAGGTATAGTATTTAGTCCTCTCGGTATAGAACCCATCCCTGATGGGTTAACTATCTCAACTCGTAAGAAAAAGGCCAATAGTGTGATTTCAAAGCTCCCGCGCTGGATTGAATCTGGCGCATTTATTTTATCTTTGCTTGCCGGGACCGTGAATGCGGTCGGCTTGCTAGGTTTTCAACATCAAGCGATTTCCCACTTGTCAGGCACCGCGACCTTACTGGGAACGCAGCTGTTTACCGACTGGGTAACCTCCACGCATTTGGTTGGGATAGTATTGAGTTTTTTATTGGGGTCAGCCATTTCGGGAATGTTCATATCGAATGCCTCTTTGAAGCTAGGGCGCCAATATGAATGGCTTTTGTGTATCGAAAGTGCATTTTTGCTGTTCGCCACGTACTTTTTGATTGAGGGTTCTGCGACCGGCAGTTATTTTGCTTCGGCGGCGTGTGGTTTACAAAATGCGCTTGCTACAACCTTCAGTGGTGCGGTTGTGCGCACAACCCATGTAACTGGAATCGTCACCGATTTGGGGATAATGATTGGTTCCACACTGCGAGGTGAAGCGTTTGATAAGCGCAAAGCTAAATTATTCGTCACCATATTATTGGGGTTTATTAGTGGCGGGTTAGTGGGGGCAATTTTATTCAAACAGTTGGCATTTTATGCGCTATTGCCACCTGCGGTATTATGCATTATTTTGGCGTTAGGCTATCGCGTGTATAGAAAGCGGATTGCTTATACCTCTTGTTCAAATTAAGGAATCGAATAGTGAAGACACAATGGATTGTGGACGCGTTTACGTCTGAGGCATTCAAAGGCAACAGTGCTGCGGTTATGCTGGTCGAGGAGTTTCCCAGCGAGCAATGGATGCAAAGCGTAGCGACGGAAAATAACCTGTCTGAAACCGCATATATAAAACCGATTGCGCCTAACCACTACTATATTCGATGGTTTTCTCCAATAACGGAGATTGACTTCTGTGGTCATGCAACCCTGGCATCCGCTTATGTCCTTTATAATTATCTGAGTACCGAACAGGGTATTTCCGCTACACAAACCCTTCGTTTTTCGACAAACGACGTCGGAGATCTTACGGTCAAGCAGTGTGAGTCAGGTCTAATTGAAATGAGCTTTCCTAACCAAAATCCAAAGCCTATCAAGAATATCCCTCAGGCATTGCTCAACGGGCTGTCACGTGAACCGCTACGCATTTTACGTAATGATCAAGCGTATTTCGCCGTCTATGAATCTGAAGAAGATGTTACTGAAATAGAAGCGAACAGTTCAGTATTAGCTCTGTTAAAACCGTATGATGTTGTCGTGACGGCACCGTCGGACGACCCACAGCGAGATTTTGTGTCTCGTTATTTTTGGCCAGCGAGCGGTGGAGATGAAGACCCAGTGACAGGGTCTATACACGCCGGACTAGGGCCTTATTGGGGAGAGCAACTTGGAAAGACGTCAATGGTTGCCCTACAAGCGTCGCGACGAAGTGGCTTGTTGAACATAGAGATCTCTGGCGAAAGGGTCTTGGTTTCTGGTAATGCGGTGTTGTTTTCTAAGTCTCAGCTGTATATATAAAGCGAACTTCAATAAATAAAGACGCGTTCACTGCTAGCGATAAGCATCAAATTAACCAATGCCTCTTATAATCTAAGTACAAGCGTTTGAGCTCAAGAGTTGTAAATGAAACTATCGAAAAGAGAAAGTCGTGTGGTAGAAGGGGCGATTGCACAATGGTTAGAGCAAGGTGTTATTACCCAAGAGGATTCTGATAAGCTTAAGAAGAGTTATCAAATTGCAAAGATTGACTGGTCCTTGGTCGCTAAATACTCGTTTTGGATAGCGATCGTTTGTATTGTATTCTCAGTCGTATCCGTGCTCCTAGATGAGTGGCTAATTAGGCTATTTGAGGAGATTTTTACCGCCCCCGATATTGCTAAAAGTGGATTCTTTGCATTAATTTCAGCGTTATTTTACGGGTTTGGTCTTCGTCGTAAGAAGTATGCACCGGACAATATGTTTAGCAATGAAGCACTCTTTGTCCTGGGTATCGTCAGCACAGCATTGTCTATCTACTTCCTAGGGCAGGTAATTCAAGCGGAAAGTTTAACCAAGTTAATACTCATGGCGTCGCTGGTTTATGGTGTATTAGGACTTTGGATTCCATCGTTGATCGTTTGGTTATGTGCGTTGCTGTCATTCGGTTGTTGGTTTGGATTTGAAACTTATCAGGCGAGTGAGTTGGGCTACTTTATTGGGCTAAGTTTCCCGCTGCGTTTTGTGGTGTTTGGTGCGCTACTCATTATCTCTAGTTTGTGGGTGCAGCGTCGTTGGAAATCTAAAGAAGACTTTGCCATTACGACACGTGCTGTTGGCTTGTCGGTGTTCTTTGTCTCTATGTGGCTAATGTCGGTGTTTGGAAATTATGCCGATTGGGTGGTATGGAGCGAAGTCAGTCAGTTTACTTTGATACATTGGTCGGTGTTACTGCTTATGGCGTCGATTGGCTCTGTTTATCATGGTATGAAGTATGATGATGAATTGACGAGAGGGTTTGGTTTAATCTTTATTTTTGTCAATCTTTACACCCGTTTTATTGAATACTTTTGGGAAGGGACCCATAAGGCGGTATTCTTTGCCATTCTAGCAATAAGCTTTTGGTTCTTTGGGACTCGGGCGGAAAAAATCTACAGTATTGGTCGAGCGAATGAAAAAACCAAGTTGAAATAATACCTGAGAACCCTGTTTGTTACCGCAACCCTTTGGGGGCGGTATATCGTTAAGTGAAGACTACCCCTCAGCGTGTTCATTAGTGAATACGGGTAATAATGAACACGGGTAAATTCGCAGCGTATCAGCCTTCAATACACGGATTATAATAAGAGCTAGCGACTCAGTCCTTAGCTTTATTGCAAACCGCGCGAACCATCCCTTTGAAGATAAATAGATGGGCAGGCATCATAGCAAACCAGTACAGTAAACCTCGGAACCCCTGAGGATGCCACCAGGCGGTAATGTTGATTTCACGTTTGTCTCCTAAGTCGGTAACGGTAAACTCAAGCCTTCCTAATCCTGGCCCTTTCATACCGAATAATAGCGAAAGAAATCCTGGCTCTTCACAACGAATAACTTTCCATGAATCAATGAAATCACCGACCTGAAGTTGTGGCCCTTTTGGCGCACGTCGAATAGGGCGACCACCGCCAAAGAAAATATCCAACCATTCTCTTGTCCGCCACAATATATTGGCAAAAAAGTAGCCTTCATTCGGGCTACCGATTTTTTTTACCACATTCCATAGTGCTTGAGTGGACTTGCTTGTGGTTAACGTCGCGCCGGTCTTTTTGGGGTAATAACCATACCCAGCTTGCCAACGGGTGAGGGCGCTGGGGTCAAACCCCCAAACATTGCTCAGTACAAAATCACCATCTTGCTCGACGCTGGATTTGACTGCGTCAGCATAGGAAATTAAGTGTTGAGGGTAACGCGCTTGGATTGACGCTGAGTCTGCAATGAAGTCGTGCTCTAATCCAGCCAGTAATGCGCGTCCGATAGTTGAGGGTACTGAGGTAACAACACCAAGCCAGTATGAGGCAAGTTTAGGAGTGAGTAGACTGGTTGCCCAAAGGCGTAGAGGCTTATTAACGCTGTCACAGATAATTTGGAACTGCTGGTGGTAGGATAAAATATCCGGTCCACCTACCTCATAGATGATATTAGAAGGCATGTCTTCATCAATCAGTTGTAAGAGATAATAGTTAAGATTCTCCAAGGCAATCGGGTTAGCTTTGGATTCGACCCATTTAGGGGCAATGAGGACGGGCAGATTATAGACGAAATCACGCATGATTTCATAGGCCGCTGAACCTGGTCCGATAATTACGCCGGCCCTCAATTCAGTCACTGGAACCTTGCTGGTTCTAAGCAAGTCTCCCGTCGCTTTTCTAGCTGCTAAATGTTCGGAGTTTCCGGTTTGTGGTTGAATCGCGCTTAAGTAAATAACATGCTGAACGTCACTGATTTCAAGCGCTTCTTTGACATGGCGTGCGAGCGTCAGTTCGTAGTCGAGAAAGTCGTGACCATGAGCCATGCCATGCACAAGAAAATAAACGATATCGAAATGTGGTATGAGTGCGAGCGTGGCTTCACGGTTAGCTAAATCTAGATACTCGAACGTTAATTGAGAGTGAGGCATGACTCGGGCTTGAAGATAATCAATTTGACGCGCAGCGGCGGTCACTTCATGGCCTTGCTCAAGGAGTTTAGGAATTAATTGTGACCCGACGTAGCCAGATGCACCAAGAACTAAAATACGTTTCATTCATCACTCCGTTGAATAAATATTATCTATATAAAATCTAACATGTTTTCCATGTTTTCCATGTGTTTCACGTAAATTGTTTGGTGTGGTCACGTTATTTTTAGTGGCAGACGGCAAGCGAAAATAGACGGGAGATTTAAATAAAGCAAGATTTCATTCTTAGCTTGCTGTTAAAAGCAAACAGTTCGCCTTTAACGGGTTAAATTGGCTTCCTACAAAAGCCTTTTTAGTGTAGATTCACACTCCAATTTTGTATGTGATTGAAGTGTATTAATGCTTAAATTGTCTGACCTAAGTAAAGGCTATATCGACGGTGGGGAATTTCACCCTGTACTGCAAGGTGCAGAGTTAACATTGTCGCAAGGTGAGCAATTGGCATTGATGGGTGAGAGTGGATCTGGAAAGAGTACACTTTTGAACTTGCTGGCTGGTATTGACCGCGTGGACTCTGGTGAAATTTGGTACCCAGATTTCGCTATGCATGACTCTACTGAAAGCATGCGCACGGCTTACCGCCGTAATAACATTGGTCATATATTTCAGCAATTCAATTTACTTCCAACACTGAATGTTGCAGACAATATTCGTTTCTGCCGTCAAATTAAAGGTTTACCAGAAGATCGAGGTTTATGGCGTCAGATATTATCTGCGTTAGATCTGATGGCGTTATTAGGGCGTTATCCAGAAGAAGTGTCTGGTGGTCAACAACAACGAGCGGCGATTGCTCGAGCGCTTTATATGGAACCTAAGATTCTCCTTGCGGATGAGCCAACAGGTAGTCTTGATGAACGTAATGCAGAAGCGGTAATGCGCTTGCTAACGTCGTTGACGAAACAGCTAGAGTGTACGTTACTGGTGGTGACACACAGTGAAAAAGTCGCCAATCACATGGATGGGTGTATACGCCTTCAAGGGGGGCAATTGCATGTTATTGCCCGTAGTTAAGGCGCTACTTGGGCATTATCGCCGCCATCCACTGCAAATATTACTAGTTTGGTTAGGGTTAACACTTGGGGTTTCACTCCTAGTGGGTGTGACCGCGATTAACCATCATGCTAAGCAAGCTTACGCGAGCGGTGAAAAGCTGTTCGCCAATCCTGTCCCATATCGAATCCGACCAAAACACGCTGATACGAAAATACCTCAAGGTTTTTATGTCCAACTGCGTCGTGAGGGCTTTAAACAGTGTGTGCCATTTGACATGCACAAAGTCACCTCACAAGATGGACTAGAGTTAAATCTGGTTGGCGTTGACCCAATAGCGTTACTGCAATTAAGAAATTCAATCACGATCAGTGATATCGCGTCTCAAGACCTCATTAAAGTACCATCGACGGTCATTGTCAGTGCTGATTTAGCTGAGCTAAAAGGCTGGGTTGCTGGTGATGTGATCCCATTAGAGGGGGGGGCAATACTAGGGCCGATTAAAATCGACAAGAAAAGCGGTATCCGTGGAACGCGCATATTGACGGATATGTCACTGCTACGCAGCCTTAAAAAGTCTTCCGGGTTATCTGTTATCGCGTGTGGCGAAATGTCTTCGGAAAAGTTAGAAGCTTTGCGCAAACGTATTCCTAATGGGATGACGCTTTCTCGCAGCTCCCAGTCGCAGTTAGAGGCATTAACCAAAGCCTTTCATACTAATTTGACCGCAATGAGTATGCTCTCTTTTGTTGTCGGGTTATTTATTTTTTATCAGGCAATGTCTTTGTCTCTAGCCCAGCGTCAGCCACTTGTGGGCAGCCTGCGTCAGCTAGGCGTCTCAGGCTGGCAACTGGCTCAGGCACTCTGTCTTGAACTCGCGGGATTGGTGTTCTTGAGTTGGTTAGGCGGCAACGTATTTGGATTACTGCTTGCTAATCAGCTTATTCCCGCCGTGTCTCAAAGCTTGAGCGATTTGTACGATGCCAATATCGGTTTGACGATAGAGTGGAGTTGGCAGTGGAGCATCTATAGTTTTCTATTAGCGTTTATTGGTGCTGTTGTATCGTGTGGTTGGCCTCTAGTTCGCCTACTGAAATCTCAGCCTATTCGCCTTTCATCGCGTTTATCGCTGATGCGATTTACTGGGGCTGAGTTTACGTGGCAAGCCTTTGTTGCGTGCGGATTCTGTGTTGCCGCGATTGCGATTTACCAAGCACCTAAATCCCAAGCCTCGGGTTATGCCATTATTGTATTGATGCTATTAAGTGTTGCACTTATTACGCCGTTTATTATTTGGAAGGTGTTTACAGGTCTTTCATTCTCTCTTAAGTGGGTAAAAGTTCGATGGTTCTTTGCTGATGCGGCGGCGAGTATGAGTTATCGTGGTGTTGCCAATATGGCCTTTATGCTTGCTCTAGCAGCAAATATGGGGATTGAAACCATGGTTGGAAGCTTTAGAGACACCACGGACCGTTGGCTAACGCAACGCTTAGCGGCAGATATCTACGTTTATCCAACCAATAATACCGCAAATCGCATGAGTCATTGGTTAAAGAGCCAGCCAGAAGTTGATAGGGTGTGGTGGCGCTGGGAAGAAGAAATGCCAACCAAATATGGCATGATGCAAGTTGTGAGTACTGGCGACTCAGTTGGCGAACTCGATTCTCTGACCGTTAAAATAGCGATCCCTAATTATTGGTACCACTTACATCACTCTAGGGGGGTGATGATCAGTGAATCAATGGCATTAAAGCAAGGGCTGAGGCCTGGCGATTACCTTAATTTGGACAAACCGTTAGGTAAGAACTGGCAGGTGATCGGTGTTTATTACGACTACGGGAATCCATATCACCAAGTGTTAATGTCACAAAATCGATGGCTTGCTCACTTTTCAGGCTCCGGAGATGTTGCGTTAGGTGCCGTGCTTAATGATAAAGAACAGTCGGTTTTGGTGCAACGAAGGCTTCAAAGTGAATTTAGATTAAATAGTGAGCGCATTTATGACAATACGACCATTCACAGAGAAGCGATGCAAACCTTCGATCGTACGTTTGCGATTGCTGATACGTTAGGCAATATTACATTGGTGATTGCGGTGTTTGGGATCTTTTTCTCAACCATTGCTGGGGAGGTTTCTCGTCAGCGGCATACGTCTTTATTGCGTTGTTTTGGTATTTCAGGACGAGAGCTTGTCTTGATGGGAGGGCTACAATTGCTAGTCTTTGGATTAATTTCCGCGGCTATTGCGATGCCGTTGGGGATCGCTCTCGCTCAACTTATCGTTGATATTGTCATTAAGCAGTCTTTTGGTTGGTCACTGCAGCTGCAAATTGTTCCGTGGCAATATTTAACGTCATGCCTTTGGAGTATGTTGGCATTGATGGTAGCTGGAGCGATACCTGTGTTGAGATTAATTAGAAGCACTCCTATCCATTCGTTAAGGGATGCATTGTAAATGAATCGACTGCAGAAGCTCATTTTTGCCTGCTGTTTAACCGTTGTGGTCGCGGCTTCATTTGTGGTTATCCTCAAAGATGATGAGCAACGTATCACTCGCACAAAAACGACCCATATCAATACGATATTTGGTTCGCCCGGTAAAAAGGTTTTCGAACCCGTCTTACCTGATCGTGTGGTGACATTGCCTACCGATTTTCGTTCTCACCCTGAATTTCAACATGAATGGTGGCAACTTGTTACTCAGCTAAAGGATGTTCATGGTCAAACGTATTGGATGAGATGGCGATTTTTTCGTTATGCGAGTGATGACCGCATCAAAACCGGTTGGAAAGATCCGCAAATCTACATTTCTAATGTTGTGTTGACCAGTCACCTTGGGATGTTTACGGATCAGCGAATTGCTCGTGGTGGAATAGGTCAGGCGGGTGGAGTGAGTCGACCGTTTAGAGTCTGGATTGATGATTGGTCTTGGCGCTCTTTATCCCATGACCCTATGCCGGGAAATTTAAAGCTATCTACAGACAAATTTAGCGTTAATTTGCAGTTTGAACGAGAAGGGGAATATGCGGTCACTGGTGAGCACGGCTATCACCTCAAGCATGACTTATTGCCACGAGCTTCTTATGTGATTGAAGCACCGTTTGTTCATTCTACAGGGCAACTAACTCTACCAAGTGGAAAAGTTCTCAAGGTAACAGGCAAGGCATGGCTGTCAAAAGAATGGGGCAGTGAGTTGGTTGGGGGAAATTATGTTGGCGAAGATAATTTTATTATCCGACTTTCTGCAACACGAGCCCTAGTCGTCAGTCAATACCGTTACAAAGATAACATGCCGTATGTTAGTGCAAGCTTGATAGACAACAACGGTGACGTTACCGCGATTGGAAGTGATGAAATTGAGCTAAAAGCCCTTAATTTTACTGCCTTGCATGATGGTGCAAGTGTGCCTTTAAATTGGAAAATTTCAATACCAGAGCATGATATTGACCTTGTCATCAAGGCCGGAAGGCAGGTCAACTGGGTGAACTTTGTTGTGCCTCAATGGCAAGGTCCTGTTCGTACTCAAGGTTCTCATGTTGCTCCCGGTTATATCCAACTGAGCGGTTACTAAGAAAAGTACTCCACCCTAAAATTAAGGCTACTCGCTTCTAATCACCTATAAAAATGTTGTTACTTAGCAACATTTTCTCTCATGCTACTTTTGCCCAGAATTTTCTAGATCAAGATGATATTGACAGCCGCACATGCATCGCAATTGTTTGTGATCGTTAGCATATTTCTGCACTATACTAATCTATAGTTGGTGCATTATTTTATGGATATCTCGAATGGTTTCCTGTTAATATTCGGTTATTCCTACAAATAACCTCCGTACAATCGATTTTTTCTGTAAATTAACTAGATATAGAATCTAACTATTCAAACAAAACGAATAACTATAAAGGGTTTATCTATGAACGACGTCATTCGTGACTTTTTTAAGATGGAATCAGCAGGTGGTATCATCTTGGTGATTGCAGCTGCGATTGCGATGGTTGTTGCTAACTCTCCTCTCAATGAACTTTACCAAGGCGCACTTCATACGTACGTGTTTGGTCTATCTATTTCTCACTGGATCAACGATGGCTTGATGGCCGTATTCTTCATGCTGATTGGTCTAGAGGTAAAACGAGAGTTACTAGAGGGTGCATTGAAGTCTCGTGAGACTGCGATTTTCCCAGCAATTGCTGCAGTAGGTGGCATGGTTGCTCCGGCACTGATTTACGTTCTCTTTAACTCAGGTGATCCTGAAGCAATGAGTGGCTGGGCAATCCCAGCAGCAACGGATATCGCTTTTGCTCTTGGTATTATGGCGCTGCTTGGTAAGCGCGTACCGGTAGCGCTTAAAGTATTCCTGTTGGCGTTAGCAATTATCGATGACCTAGGTGTTATCGTTATTATCGCGCTATTTTATAGCAGTGATTTGTCGACACTTGCTCTTACTATTGGCTTTGCAATGACGGCTCTCTTGTTTGCTTTAAACTCAAAGCAAGTGACCAAGCTGCCTATTTATCTCGCAGTCGGCTTAGTATTGTGGGTGAGCGTATTAGCTTCTGGTGTTCACGCGACATTGGCAGGTGTTGTGCTTGGTTTCGCTATACCACTTCAAGGTAAGCCGGGAGAACATTCACCGCTGAAACACATGGAACACACACTTCACCCTTATGTGGCTTTTGGTATCTTACCAATCTTTGCTTTCGCGAATGCAGGCATCTCACTACAAGGGGTGTCAATGGAAGGCTTAACATCAATGTTACCTCTGGGTATTGCAGCCGGCCTATTGATTGGTAAACCTCTAGGTATCTTTACCTTTAGTTGGGCGGCGGTTAAGCTTGGCGTAGCTAAGCTTCCGGAAGGGGTTAACTTCAAACAGGTATTTGCGGTTAGTGTGTTATGTGGTATCGGTTTTACCATGTCGATTTTCATTGCTTCTCTAGCGTTTGTTGGTGTGAGTCCTGAATTTGATACATACGCAAGGCTAGGTATCTTGATGGGATCAACGACAGCAGCAGTTCTTGGTTATGGCTTACTTAATGCCTCGTTACCAAAGGAAGCAGCACCTGAGCCTAAAGAGCAATATTAAATCCTCAGGAATCACTTGATGTAATTAAGCCCAACTTCGGTTGGGTTTTTTTTACGTTAAAATCTGATGAGGTTAACTTAATCTCCCCGTTGCGAATCGATTAAGCAGCGCTTTAATCCATATTGCCATCTTTCACTTTTACAGTGAGATAAAGGTAAGATATTTCTTGAATCGCTTTCCTTAGAACCATTGCATCGTTAAAATGACGCTTCTTTCAAAGGGGGTTAGATGCACCAATCACTAAAATATATAACGGGTTACCCAGCTAACTTAATTGAACAAGTGTCAGGTTTAGTCGAGTCTGGTCGTTTTATTGCGTGGTTTGAACAGCGTTATCCTGAATCGCACCAAATAAAAAGCGAAAAAGCATTGTTTGATTTCACTATGCAAATTAAACAGCGCTTCATGAAAAAAACAGCGCCAATCACAAAAGTGGTTTGGGATAGTAAGATTCACCTAATTAACAATGCGCTTGGTTTACATACCTATGTTTCTCGCGTGCATGGTGGAAAGCTAAAAGCCAAAAATGAAATTCGTATTGCGAGTATCTTTAAAGATGCGCCTGAACCTTTATTGAGAATGTTAGTGGTTCATGAATTGGCTCATGTTAGAGAGAAAGAGCACGATAAAGGGTTCTATCAATTATGTTGTCACATGGAACCTAACTATCACCAGCTTGAGTTTGATGCCCGTCTTTTTATGATTTACAAAGAGTTGATGAATGAAAACGCCAAAAAACGTTAATAAGAACACGGCTAAAGATCCGCAAACAACGCCTGTCATTGAGAAGCGAGCGGCAGCAGGGTTGCATAAAAATAACCGACATCATGGGCGATATGATTTTGATGCTTTGGTGAAATCCGTTCCGGCATTGAAAGCGGTGATGACGAAAAACCCCAATGGTGAGGACACGATATCGTTTTCTGATCCTTTGGCGGTTAAATTGCTCAATAAAGCGCTCCTTATGTCTGAGTATGGTGTGGAGTATTGGGATATTCCTGAAGGGTTTTTATGTCCTCCGATCCCGGGCCGAGCGGATTACGTTCATTGGTTAAGTGAGCATTTAAATCGAGATCTAGCAAAACCTGGTACCAAAATAAAAGTACGAGCGCTTGATGTGGGGGTAGGCGCTAACTGTATTTATCCTATTATTGGCGCATCGCAGTACCATTGGAATTGGGTTGGTTCCGAGATAGATACAAGTGCCATTGAAGCAGCAAGACTCATTGTTGATAATAATTCGTTGTTGGCCAAAAAAATTGAGATTCGTCAGCAAGCGAATCCAGATACAATTTTTGAAGGGGTGATTAAGTCTGAAGACTTTTTTGTTGTCACCACCTGTAATCCTCCGTTTCACAAATCACTAGAAGAGGCGAAGCAGGGATCGGAACGTAAAGTTAAGAACCTTGGACAGAACCGCCAGCAAAGGGGCAGCAATGCACCGTCCGTGGATACCTCTGCCCTTAACTTTGGTGGGCAAAAAGCAGAGCTATGGTGTCCGGGTGGCGAAGCGTCGTTTGTCTCCAAAATGGCACAAGAGAGCGAGCGCTTTTCCAAGCAGGTGATTTGGTTTAGTACTTTGCTGTCCAAAAAAGACAATATAAGACCATTAACGAAAAAACTGGAACAACTAGGCGCGACAGAAATTGTGATACAAGAAATGGCACAAGGTCAGAAAAAAAGCCGTTTTGTTGTATGGACCTTCATGTCAACCCAGCAGCGAAGTCAGTTCGCTAAAACGCTGAAGTAAGTGTTATTGGGAGAGCAATGATTGGTATTTCTCAACCATTGCTCTATTGCCTGCCTTTGATTCAAGATCGACTAATACTCTCAAACTTGGCTTTTGATACCCATAGCGGTGATTGAACGCCAGCAAACGTAGCCGAGCGTCTTTCAATTGATTATTTTTAACCTCGATCGCCGCTAATTGTATTGTAGCGTTAGGACGAAGAGGCTGGTGATCAAGTGCTTTAATAAAGTAATTTTCAGCTCTTTTTACGTCGTTTGCTTTAAGTGCACACAATCCTGCATTCTCATAGCTTGCGGACACTTGGTAGTAATGAGGCTGCTTAATCGCTTGGTTGAAGTAACGATCAGCGTGGTAATAGTCCCCTTGCTTACACAAAAATGTTCCGTAGTTATTCAAAATCGTGCCGTTGTTGGGATGAGCGTTGCTTGCTCGTTCATAGGCTTTTCTCGCCGCTTTGATATCACCAACAGTTTCATAGTAATAGGCTAGGGTTAGTCCGGTGCGATAGTACTTAGGGGCATGTTCAATGGCTTTTTCAAAGTTTTGCTTGGCGCGAGCGTAATCTCCTTGTTGCATGTAACCAAGCCCAAGTTCAATGCGCGATTCAGCGATAGCAATAGGATCTTTTTGCACATTCGTTTTGCTTCCATCAACCGTAACGCAGCCAACTAAAAGTGACATTGCTAATAAAGCGGGTATCCGCCACTTCACCATCTTATTTACCTTTTTCGACGCTCAATATAATGAGTTTATACCTTCTATAATAAGCATTTAGACGCTTATCCGGTGTTAGTGTGTGTACTGGTGCGAGTGAACGCTCAGAAATAACTGAGCGAGTGAAAGCGAGTTGCTCACAAAGTAGCCGAACAGTATTGGAATATTAACTCTAATCTGTATCTGGGGTATGAACTTCGCTAAAGTATTGGCGAAGAAATTAAGCGGTAGCACAGAAATGACTTTTGAAAAAAAACCATGGTTAAACACCTACCCAAATGATGTGCCTGAGAAGGTCAACATAGATCATTTTCAAAACATCAACGCGCTATTTGAGCGCTCATTTACAGAATTTGCCGATAAGACGGCCTTTATCAATATGGGACACTCTCTCACTTACAGAGAGTTAAATGAAAAAAGTGACGCATTTGCAGCGTACTTGCAATCGTCGTTGGGTGCAAAGAAAGGCGATAGAATTGCTTTAATGATGCCTAACTTATTGCAGTACCCGATTACCATTTTGGGCGCTTTAAAAGCAGGTTTAGTGGTTGTTAACGTTAACCCACTCTATACGCCGAGAGAGCTGGAACATCAGCTTAGAGATTCCGGCGCAACCATCATTGTTGCTGTCACCAATTTTGGCGAGAACTTGCAAAAAGTCGTCGCAAAAACCAGCATAAAGCACGTCATCTTAACCAGTATTGGTGATGCTCTGGCGCCTCATAAACGCACGTTAGTGAACTTTGTGGTCAAATACGTGAAAAAAATGGTGCCTAAGTACCATTTGCCAAGCGCAATTTCTTTACGCCGTGTATTAACGGAAGGCAAGAAGCTGGACTTTAATCCACCTAAGATAACAAGTGATGATTTAGCGTATTTACAGTATACCGGTGGCACAACGGGTTTGGCTAAAGGGGCGATGCTAACACACCGAAATATCATCGCGAATGTCTTACAAGTGTTTGGTCATTTTGGTCCGCGTACCGCTCAAGACCAAGAGCATGCTGTCACGCCTTTACCGCTTTATCACATCTTTGCTAACTCGGTCAGTATGATGTTGATGATGTATATGGGAGGTACAAACCTATTGATCACCAATCCAAGAGACCTGGACTCTTTTGTAAATGATCTGAGCAAATACCCATTTACGATGGTGTTTGGTTTGAACACGCTGTTTGCTGCGCTCAATAACCACGCCAAATTTAAACAGTTGGACTTCTCTCATGCTGAATTCACGATAGCGGGAGGGATGGCGACGCAAAAGCATGTTGCGGACGAGTGGCAAAAAATAACAGGCATGCCAATCATCGAAGGGTATGGTTTAACGGAGTGCTCGCCTGTAGTCGCGGGTGGCATTCATACCCAACAGTGTTTCGTCCCTGCTGTTGGTGTCCCATTACCGAGTACAGAATTACGTATTGTCGATGAGCAAGGTAATGAACTCGGGGTTAATGAGATCGGTGAAATTCAGATCCGTGGCGATCAAGTAATGAAAGGGTACTGGAAGCAGGAAGCTGAAACTCGTGCAGTGCTAACGGATGATGGTTGGTTGTACTCTGGCGACATCGGAAGAATGGATGAGCAGGGGGTATTCTTTATTGAAGACCGGAAAAAAGACATGATTCTCGTGTCTGGTTTTAATGTTTTCCCAACAGAAATTGAAGAAGTGGCCACGTTACACGCTAAAATTGTCGAAGCAGCTGCTATTGGTGTACCGGATGATGTGGCCGGCGAAAGGGTCAAGTTAGTGGTGGTGACTAACGGACAAGTGACGGTTGAAGAGATTAAGAAACACTGCCGCCAGCACTTAACGGGTTACAAGATCCCTAAAGTGATTGAATATCGAGATTCGTTGCCAAAAACGAATGTTGGTAAAATTTTAAGACGAGAACTGCGATAAGCCAGTCATTTCGTAGGTAGAGTTAACAATCCCTAAAGATGCGCATCTTTAGGGATTTTTTATATCGTGTTTTGGCTGGCTATTAACAGTTTAACGCTAGTCCGTCACCGTAAAATTGTCCGCGCTGAAGTGATCCAAATCGTACGGTGTTTGCTGATAAACACAGTAGTTTAACCAGTTTGCGAACAAAAGGTGCCCATGACTACGCCAGCTGGCGCAAGGTTTGTTATCTGGGTTGT
Organism: Vibrio methylphosphonaticus; assembly: GCF_023634655.1. GTDB lineage: Bacteria > Pseudomonadota > Gammaproteobacteria > Enterobacterales > Vibrionaceae > Vibrio > Vibrio methylphosphonaticus. The sequence goes on from NZ_JAMKMS010000006.1 coordinate 183,862, forward strand.
TGTTGGGGTAATAGTTAACCGGAATAGCAGGTTCCATTCCCTCTCCAAGGTCACGTACATACTCATTATGAAGCGTTAGTGCATCGTATTCTGGATGCCCGGTAACAAATACGTTTCGTTTATCTTTGGTCGATGCTAGGTACACACCTGCCACATCAGAGCTGGCAAGAATATCTAAGTCGGTATGCTGCTCTAAATACTCGACAGAAAAATCGGCATATCGTGAGTGTGGTGCAAGAAATGAGTCATCAAAGCCACGCAGTACAGGGTGATAAGGGTGGTGGATTGAATGGTGATAGACACCAGACAGCTTTTCTTTACGTGTACGTTTTGGCAAGTTATAAAGCAGTTTTAGTCCTGCTTGGGCAGCCCAACATACATAGAGCGTTGAAGTCACATGCTTGTTCGCCCAATTCATAATGGTTTGTAGGTGATCCCAGTACATGACATCTTCAAATTGCACCAAGCCAAGCGGTGCGCCGGTAATGATTAAACCATCGAAATTACGATTTTTAACCATCTCAAATTGGCGATAAAAATTGTCTAGGTGTTCTGTCGGCGTGTTTTTACTTGGACGATCGTCAATGCGCAGTAACTCAATATCCACTTGAAGAGGACTATTTGAGAGTAGCCTTAAAAATTGCGTTTCCGTTTCAATTTTTTTAGGCATGAGATTGAGAATGAGCACTTTAAGCGGGCGGATCTCCTGAGACGATGCACGAGTTTCCGGCATTACAAAGATGTTTTCTTCACGCAGTACATCGGATGCGGGCAGTTGATCAGGAATCTTAATTGGCACAGCTTTCTCCCTAAGCTAATGGTCTTCTGGACGTCTATACATCTAAAGTTAACCGAAACGCGGTGCCTTGTCGACCGTTAATTGTTGTCAAACGTGGACTGTATTGACTTACGAGAGATTTCCCCCCTGATGAGGAAAGTAATTCTGTATAATGCTTGAAAATAACCTCAGCGTGTCATCATTGGATTATTGTGACGAAATTGATATTAATTCGGGGTCTACCGGGGTCGGGTAAATCTACCTTAGCGCAAACCTTACCTGCTTATCATGTCGAGGCGGATATGTTCTTTTTGAATGATAATGGGTTGTACCAATATGATGTAGCCCGAATTGAAGACGCACATCGTTGGTGCCAGTCTCAGGTGGAAGAACAATTATCACGCGGTAATGACGTCGTTGTCGCTAATACGTTTGTCCGCCGTTGGGAAATGAAAGCCTATCAACAGATGGCAAAACGATATGGCGCAGAAATAGAAATTCGGGTTTGCCGTGGACGCTATGCCAATATTCATGGCGTGGAGCAAAGGGTGATTGATAAGATGCGGCGACGTTGGCAAGATTGATACCCGCGTTTCATTATGCTAGCGGCATTATAGCTTTACAATAGGATTGAATAGGAAAAACAGATGGCAAAACGTTCACCAATTGTTGAAATGACTTCATATGGTATTTACTCTACATGGGACTCTAGTTCGAAAACGCTACCTAAAATTCAAGAGTTTACGACCAACGTTACCGCCGATGAACATGTGGAATTTGGTTTCACTGTCAATATTAAAAAGGCGAAAGGTGAACGAATCCAGTTTTGTATTTTTCACCCCGGAATCATTGGTAAAAAAGGGCAGGTATTAGAACCTTTTGACGGGGAAGAGCATATCAATAGCAACGATTGGGATTTTTATTTAGGCGATACGATTCAGTTGCTTCATCCAAGCGAAGGACTAGAGAGCAATTTGGGTGAATGGAAGATGGAAATGTCGTTACAAGGAAAAGTGGTAGCGGAGAAAAAATTCAGAGTGATGGCAAGAGACGAGGGGCAGTTTTGGAAAAATCGCGGCTTCTAGTGACCATCCGACTGAACAGTTTTGTACATAGAGTCGATGATAAGCAACGTTTAATTGAACTCGCGGGTAGTCTGAAGTGCCAGTTGAAGCGTATCCGACGATCTCGAAACTGGACGTTAATTGGTCAGCCTCAATCACTGACTCGATTTGCTCTTGAATCGGATGTAGGTTGGATTGCTGTCGCTGTGGATAAAGTGTTGGCGGAGTATAAATCTCCCATTCAGCAGGTATTGGAGAAAAATCCGGATGTCACGGTCGCTGAACTGATGCATGAATCGGGTTGTACCTTGAAGGAAGCGCGAAAAGCTATCGATGACCATGAAGGTTTATAGTCAATGAAGGTTTATAGTTAAAAGATTTCTATTGTTTCAAATGAAAATGCCAGTTTCACAATTTCGAATAGAAACGGTGATACTGGCATTCATGTATTAGCGACACAGGCTTTTTACTACCCAAGTCATGCTATGGTCGTAGTAAATCCCTGACCTTTTGATGATTACTCTGAAACGTAAGTAATCACAAAATCGGTAATTTTTACCATATCGTCAATCGCAATGTATTCTTCAGTGGTGTGCACTTTCGCCATACCTGTTGAAAGGTTCACAGTGGTTAAGCCTTTCTTATTGAAGTTATTTGCGTCACTACCGCCGCCAGTGTGTTTGGTTGCCGCCTCAATACCATTTTTTGCAAACGCCGCTTTGACTTGCTGAACGTGTGCGTCATCTTCGGCGATAACGAATGCGTTATAAGCTCGTGTCGATTCAATCTCAACGGTTGCGCCAAACTTTTGAGCTGAAGCTTCGAAAGTTTCAACCATGTGTTCAACTTGTGCAGCAAGTTTGTCACCGTTCAAAGAGCGAGCTTCGGCGATGACCGTTAGCTCAGGCATGACGATGTTTGTTGCTTGACCGCCATTGATCATACCGATGTTTGCCGTGGTTTCTTCATCAATGCGCAGTAGTTTCATGTTCATGATAGCGTCAGCAGCAACGCTTGCCGCGCTAATGCCTTCTTCTGGAGCGAGACCTGCGTGAGCGGGACGACCAGTGATTTTTGCGATGATTTTTTGTTGACCCGGAGCACCAGTTACAATGCTACCAATGGCGCCACCGGTATCAAGAACGATCGCTTTGTCTGACTGGATGAATGACATATCAAAGTATTCAGAGCCGAACAAGCCGCCTTCTTCGTGAACAGTGAAAGCCACTTCAATAGTTTTATGTTCAAGGTTTTGCTCTTTAAGGCATCGTACCGCTTCCATGACTGCTGCAATACCAGATTTGTCGTCGCCACCAAGAATCGTGTTACCTTTCGAGCGAATAATGCCGTCTTCGATAATTGGCTCAATGCCAATACCTGGAGACACGGTATCCATATGGGCGCTAAAAACAATGCTGCCTTCAAGAGTGCCTTCAAGTCGACCGTACACATTAAAGCCATTGGTGTACTTTTCTGGGACGGGCAGCTTGCTAACGGTAAAGCCAAGCTCACCTAGTTGCTCTGATACCGCTTCTGCGATGGCTTTTTCGTTGCCAGATTCACTGTCGATTTTTACTAGTTCAAAGAAATGGTTGACCAAACGGTCCGTATTTACATGGGTCATAGGATTCTTTCAGGTTTAGAACAGGGAGGATTACTTTACACCCTATGTTTACGTGCTAGACCTGAGATAAATCAAAAAAAACGCCGCATTTCAGATTTTGTGCCTAGTTTTGAGAAGTTTTTTGTTTCGAAAATTGGTAACAAGCTGCCATTGTAGTAGAAACGATCAATGTGCTGCCTCCCCATTGCAATAACGATAGAACTTCATTTAGGAAAAACACCGAAAAGAGTAATCCGAATAATGGCTCGGTAGCCATGAGTAATGACGCATGGCTTGCACTGAGAAATCTCACGGAGTAATTCTGTATAAAAAATGCCAACAACGTACAGGCTAGTGCAAGGTATAAAAGATAAAGGACTTGTTCTACCCCAAATAAAGCGAGCATCTGCATCGTTTGGCTCGCATCAGATTGAACAATAATGAGCCCAAACATTGACAGGGTAACGACGCTGAGCTGAATAAAAGTGACCAATTCCAAACTCAGAGCCTCATCGCTCAATGCTTTGCGACAGACCACCACCATAATAGAGCGTAGGATCGCTGCAGTCAGTATCAGCATGACACTGTCGTTGAGGATGATGGCATTCCAATCTGTGTTTGATGCTAAGGCGATGCCTACTACACCTATAAAACAATACAAATAGATTGATACCGGCAGGGTGGCTTTGAGCCAAATACGCTCGACAAATGGGGTAAAGAGTACGCAAAGGCTAATAAGTACCGCGACTTCACTCGCTTGAGTTAACATCACGGCCCAAGTTTCGGTGATGAAAATACCCGTAAGAATAACACCGGTTGTTGTACCGACCGCCAGATAGCGACGAGGTAAGGCTAAGAAGTCAGCCACCGCATTTTTTCTAATCAGAATCACTCCAAGCACTAGGCTGCTAATAGCAAAACGCGCAAATAGTAGTTGTTCAAGTGACATGAGATCCAGTAACTTTTTTGATACCCCGTAGCTGGTTCCCCACATAACAGAAACAAGCAGTAGCCCTAATATGGCAGTATTTGATGGTAAATAACTTGCATAATGTCGGTTGATTGGCATTTGTACAACATTCCCTTGTTAAATATCTTCCTGCTTATGCTAACTTATGAATTACAAAGTAATAATATCTCCAGTAATCAAAGGAGTGATGACCGGTGGACACAAATAAATTGATGGGCCTCTTACCCGACATTGCCGCGTTTGTCGTGGTGGTTGAATCAGGAAGTTTTACAGCAGCTTCTCAGCGTCTCGGTGTGACGCCATCTGGAGTGAGTCGTCAGGTCAGTCGGCTAGAGTCAGCGCTAGCGACCGATTTGCTCGAAAGAACGACACGTAAGCAGGTCACTACAGACGCAGGTAAGGCGGTTTATGAATTTGGCAAGAAGATCATGGAGGCCGCCACTGATATCTCAGTGATCACCAGTCAAGGTGACCACGAGGTAACGGGTGAGTTGAGAGTCGCTGCCCCAAAAGCCTTTAGTCGTCATATTTTAGAGCCACTATTGCTGTCCTTTTTGAGGCGGTACCCCAAGGTCAAATTAAGGCTGTTTGTCAGCGATGAATTTGTCGATCCGTTCGGTCATAATTTAGATATTGTTTTTGAACTGACGCATTTACCACGTGAAAATCTTGTTGCCAAAAATTTGGGCAGTATTAAAACCGTGCTATGTGCAAGCAAAACGTATTTGCAGTTAAATGGTATACCGTTTGAACCCAATCAATTATTACAACATCAATGCTTATTTTTAAATGAATCGCCGAATGATAATCAGTGGATTTTTACTCGCGGCGACGATGTTGTGAAAGTGCAGGTAGATGGTCCGTTCAGTGTGAATCATTCAGAGATGAGACTTAACGCGGTAAAGCAGGACTTTGGGATAGGGGTGTTCCCAGAGTTTGTTGCACGGGATGCCTTACTAAAAGGAGACGTGCTTCCGGTGCTTCCTGATTGGGAAATAAACTCAAGATATCAGGGATTGGTGGTGATGCAGTTTCCACAATCCAAATATATGCCAGCACGTAGACGAGCTTTTATCGACTATATTGTTGATGCGATGGCGGAGCAGTCGACGTAGCCAGTCATCGCCTATCCTGTAGATAGTTTGATGGAGCGCATATCGTGATGAAAGCGCGCCATTGTTTCTGAAGTAGGCTGTTTAAGCTTATGATATCAAATCTTTAATTAGGTAAAGCGTTGTGGGAAATCACTAAAAATACCATCAACGCAATTGCGTAGCTTGAATGACTTGGGATTGTTGACGGTGTAGCACCAAATAGAGACATGTTTGTCTCTTAAAGCATTAACATGCCTTTGGTTTAGCCAGCGGTAGTTTAAGTGGCAACTAAATGCTTCCACATCGTCGATCAATTGAAGTAGCTTTTTATTGAGCCTGTTTCCTAATACGCCAAGCTTGATGCCCAGGTTAGCGGAGTAGAGTGCACGCATAACGCTGGCGCTAAAGCTTGAAATGAGTAGCTGTTCACGGTTAATGGTACTAGTGGCAAGTGCTTGTTCGAGTAATAACACAACGTGTTGAGCATCATGGGTGTCTATCTTGATTTCCAGATTGATGTAAAGTTGGTTTTCTTCACAATACTGTAACAAGGTCTCTAACGTCAAAATGGGTTCAGCGCGATACTGTTCACCTTTCCATGCACCAAAATCGAGTTGCTGTAGCTGCGCAAGCGATAATTGATCGACGCGACCGCGTCCATTGCTGCAGCGATCAACCGTATGATCATGGCAGATCACCAGAATGTTATCCTGACTGGGCTGCACATCCACTTCGACCCAATTAAAACCAAGTCTTTTGGCTTCCTTGATACTAATTAAGGTATTTTCCGGATGGGTTCCCGCAACGCCACGGTGTCCAGCGACAATTAAGCTCATATGTTAATCCTATTCTTGTGCGATTGAGCTGCGTCAGTCAATTTGGTCATTCTATGGCTTAACTGGATGAACGACAATTGAAAAATCCGATTTAAAACGAAGGGAAACATGTCAAATAAAGGGATTATGTTGCGGAGTTGTAAATAAAAGGATATCTTACCGAAAGAGATTAGACCAGTTGAAGATATAATGAAAATACACAATATAAAAGGGTATATACAGCAGATATATTTAGTTGAATATCCAGATAAATTGTTACTACTCGATGGCGCAAGCCGAGCAGACGTTAGCACAATATGTCAGTTTATTACTCAAGAGTTGACTCGTCCATTGAACGATCTAAAAGTGGTGGTGGTCACTCACATGCATCCTGATCATGCCGGCGCTGCACATCGTCTTCGAGCGCTTTGCGGCTGTGATATTGTCTCTTCAAAACAATCACATCAATGGTATCGAGGCGTTGACGGTTTTTTTATGCACCTTGCTGATCTTTCGTTAGCGTGGTGGATGGCGAGTCGTATGGGAAAGCCTCGAAAGAATTTATGGTATAAGAAATCTCTTTCCCCACAATATAGTGTTGTGGACGGTGATCGTCTCCCTAACTTTTCTGATTGGCAGGTCATTGCTACTCCTGGTCACACAGATCGGGATATCTCTATCTACCATGCGGGACAGGCGGTGATATATGTGGCGGATCTTATGGTGCAAGTTAAGCAAAATTTGGTGGCGCCATTTCCAGTGTTTCACCCTAATCAGTACAGGGCGTCGATCAAAAAAGTGTATCAACTGAATGCAAAACAAGTGCTATTAGCGCATCGTAGCGCCGTAATTTTTGACGAAAAGGCAATGGAGCATTTGCTGGATACGGCGCCAAGAACGCCAGTGACTCACTGGCGAGTAGTGAAAATAAAAGCCAAAAAATTATTTAATGGGCTATCTAATCGTTTTTCTTGGTCTTGACCTGGGCTTTATCTTGGTTTGGAAAAATAAGTGAGTTGGTATCGAACCCAGCTTTATCGGCTATCTGGATATAGTTATCTAACGCTTCTTGAGGGAGAGTTGGACTGCGGGATAGAAGCCAGAAATAATCCAAATTGTAGCCACTCACTAGTGCGACCGAGTAGTCATCCTCAAGATAGTAAACCACATAACTTCCGTAAAAAGGACCAAAAAAAGAGACCTTTAGATGGCCGATATCAGGTGTATCGATAAACTTAGCTTTTCCTTCCGCTTCAGACCATTCGTTTTCCTCACTGTCCCAACCACGATTGACCACTTTTACTGAACCATCTTCATTGATGGAATAGAATGCTGACACATTGTCTAGACCACGTTCAAAGCTGTGGTCCAGACGAGCAACTTCATACCACTGCCCAAGATAACGATTAAGTTCAAATTGGCTGACAGGCTGTACGTTGCTAGGCATGCCTGTACAGGCGGCTAATAGAGCAATCGATCCAAGTACGATTAGCTTACGAAAATTAAGATTCATCTACGTTCCTTATTTATGAATACTTCTTTTATTATAAACGTTTAAGTGTAATATCGATCAGAATACTCAACAAATATTGCATAAACCTCTTAATACGCATACTCTCTTTGACGGTCTCAACGTCAGATCTGGCTCCAAAGGTAATCACAATTCATGTTTGAAATATTTCTCGTTCTTGCAATGCTGGTCGGTTTGTTCTTTGTCGCGCTTAAATTTTTCGTTAAACAAGAAGACACCAAAACTTATCGATATAAGGCAAAGGGGCCCATATTATCGGCGCCTCAAACCGCTTTTTATAATGCATTAAGAGAAGCCGTTGGTGAGCATGGATTGATATTCACTAAGGTTAACTTGTCCAATGTGGTTACTCCGACCCAAACTACCAACAAAAAGCAGTGGTACATTGCCAACAACGTGATAGCGAAAAGCTATTTCGACTTTGTAATTTGTGACCCACGAACACTGCAACCTAGGGTGGTGATTGAATATGATGATGGTCAAAAGTTGCATCAAGGGAAAATAGAACGTCAAAGACTGATTATGCAAGTCTGTAAATCTGCGGAGCTACCGTTGATTGGTGCCAGTGTTAAGATGAGCTACCAAGTAAGTAAACTACGCCGTCTTATTGGCGCCCACATCGATCTTATCGAGCCAGAGAAAGAAGTTCGATTCTGCAAGCGTTGTGGTAGCCCAATGAATATCAAAACCGCAACGCAAGGTAATTTCAAAGGACGTCGATTCTTTACCTGTAGTCGCCAACCATTGTGCCAATACACAGAAAACTACAACGTTGTGTTTGAAGATGACTCGGAACGCCAGTAGGTACTATAAAGAAAACGGAAATAGTTGAAATTTCAGGGACAAAAGCACAAAAACAGAGCGAACTGGTGATATAAGCGCCAAACAACATCAAAAATACAAAAATGTGCTTGCACCGCCTAATGTCTCTCGTTAATATCTTCCTCGTTCTAAGGAATAACGCCCGCTTAGCTCAGTTGGTTAGAGTACTTGCATGACATGCAAGGTGTCACTGGTTCGAGTCCAGTAGCGGGCACCACTTCCTAAGTTTACCTTTGAGGTTAGCTGTTAATAGAATATAAAATATGCCCGCTTAGCTCAGTTGGTTAGAGTACTTGCATGACATGCAAGGTGTCACTGGTTCGAGTCCAGTAGCGGGCACCAAATTTAATACAAAAAAGCCCACTTTATGTGGGCTTTTTTGTATCTGCAATATCACTGACACCTCACCATATCTTCGATACATCAAAAACGGACCATCGTGCGGGGTAAGTTCTTTTCCTTAGTCATTCAATTGCGTTAGATACCCGAATTGGGGGAGTATACGGATGGGGAAAATTAGATTAGCGTTGTTTGCTTATCGCAGTTTGACGAATTAGGGACCCACGGCATGAAAAGAGAACACAACTTGGAACAGTATTATGAGACGTATGGCGTTGGACGTCCCATCGTAATGATTCATGGCTCTTATGCGACAACATCAACTTGGAAGCGAATGCTGACGACTATCCCTTCTGGCTATCGTTGTATATTAATCAAGTTACCTGGCCACTGCGGTACGCCAGACCCCACAGATTTTGGTCAAGCAATGGTTGAAACTGAACTGAGCATTATTGAAGCCATTATTGAGAAAGAGTGTGATGAGCCGATTCACCTTATTGGCCACTCCTATGGTGGTGTTGTGGCGTTGGCGTTGGCACTAAAGGGGCCGGTGAAACTGTCTCAGTTGAGTTTACTTGAACCTGTTGCTACGTGGGTGCTTGAATTAGAAAATGATCAGGTGATGCTCACCGTGATCGAAGAATTTTTAAAAGATTATCGATTGTCTGTTGAGAAAAAACAATCTGATGCATGCGGCAAAGTGATCGATTTTTGGAGTGCAAATAGCGAATTTTCGCAGTTTCCAAGCGAAGTAAAACAAAAGATGGCAACATTGGTAAGTAATAATCTCCGCCATTGGGACATTTGCACCACGGTTCCCGCTGCAGCATACAATTTAGCGTCGATGACGGTGCCGACGGATATTCTTGTTGGAGGTCTGTCAAATAATGCCGCTCACGCTATTGCTGCTCACCTAAACGCCTTACTACCCAATGCCCGATACTGTGAAGTCCCCGGCGCGCGCCATAGCCTAGTTGTCACTCATGCCACGGAGTGTGCAGAGGTGATGTTTCCTAAAAGGGCGACACAGCACAACTGATACGAAAATGCTCATTGATTTGGCTTGTGTAAGGCAAAATCAATGAGTTATATTTTTTTGACCTCCAGAATTTTAGCAAGCGCGGCTGTTTAACTTCCGTTAAGTCGTCTTTCTTTTTTGCGACATACTGACTAATACCAACTCATTTCATGTACTGCCATCTGCGGTGAAAATTATTACTCCGATCCCTAATTTCGATCTTCTATACCCTAAAGGCATGCCAAGTATGGCTTCATTGTTATGGTAATGGGTGGAGTATCGAGATTGTTAATTCAATGCCAAATATTACAGTCGGTGCGTTCTAAGACATTCTAGATATCGGTTGTGAGGATGAATGATAACTAACTTTCTTGTTTAAGGTCTATGTTATGTTATAACATTACACTTTGTTTTCAATAACAACGTTGAATTAGGGAAAATGCAGTACTTTTCAAAACTATCTTATCTGGCTATTAGTATCGCCAGTATCATTTCAAATCAATCAGTTGCGAACGAGAAATCAGTGGATGAAACTCACGTTGTCACCGCAACTTCATATGAAAAAAAATTGTCAGACGCTCCAGCCAGTGTTTCGGTTATTACCGCCGAACAGTTGGAAATGATGCCATATAACAATCTTTCAGATGCACTGATCAATACAGTTGGCGTGAATATTGCGGACATCGGTCAAGGCCGAAAAGGTATTGAAATTAGAGGTATGGATACGTCTCAAACGCTCATTCTCATAGACGGTCGCCGTACCAGTCGAGCATCTGATTTGATGGGGCACGCTAACGTTGAGTTGCAAAATATTCCGGTATCAAATATTGAACGTATAGAGGTCATTAAAGGTCCGATGTCGGCATTGTATGGCTCGGATGCTTTAGGGGGAGTCGTTAATGTCATTACCAAGCCAATAACGAATGAGTGGCAATCTCTTGTCACTATGCATGGTGGTAGCGGGGTCTCTGATGGCGGAAATAGATTTAATGGCGAACTGCAGACTTCGGGTGCGCTAGTTCAAGATAAGTTGTTTATGAAGCTCGCTGCGGGCAGCTATTATCGTGGTTTAGTAGAGAATCGTTACGATCCTAATGAAACGGACATATCGGGGAATCGCAACAAATACATTGATGCGCAAATCAAGAGTATTATTACAGAACAGCAAGAGTTGGATTTCATGCTTCGCGTAGCGCAGCAGCAGACATGGTATGACTATCTCATCACGAGTGGCAACGGTGCAGGTGAAGAGACTCGCAGCACAACAGATTACGATACGCTCGACTATTCCATTACTCATTCTGGATATTGGAATCACTTCGATACTCAGTTCCGAGTCTATGGTTCAAGTGTTGAACAAACTAATAATAAAACCGTTGGAGATGCGAATACTTCCAACAAAGTGGATGAGAATATTATTGATGGTCAAGGTCAATTTAACTGGGGACCTCATCAGTTAACGCTCGGTGGTCAATGGCGTCATCAAAACCTTAAGAGTGCGGATTTAACCTCCGGAGAAGGGTCGATGAGTCAGGGGGCCTTATTCGCTCAGGGCGACTTTGAAATCACCGAGTCGGTTTCGTTTCTTGCAGGAGCTCGATTAGATGAACATTCAGAATTTGGTTCAAATTTTTCACCACGAGCGTATGTCGTGTATACCCCAACTGATGGTTGGACGCTAAAAGGCGGTTACGGGGAAGGTTATAAAGCACCAACAATTAAGCAGTTATCTCCAAAATATCTGAGTATGGGTTCCGGCCGCCCCTTTGACATTATTGGTAATGAGGATCTTAAGCCTGAAAAGAATAAAAGTTATGAGGTTTCTGCGGAATACAACGCCAGTCGCTGGTCGACGGGTTTAACGTTGTTCCAAAACAACATTGAAAACTTAATTGTTACGCAGTGTGTTGAAGGTTGCCAAGGTCGCCCAATGCCAGGCAAAACCATTTACCAATATATGAATGTCGAGGAAGCGGATATTAAAGGGTTGGAATGGCAAGGGCACCTTGATATTACTCGCTCCGTTTATATCGACGTTAACATGACGTTGCTCGATGCAAAAGATGGTCAGACTGGTGAGGAAATTGAGAATAAGCCCGAGTCACAAGCTTATGCAGCGTTGAACTGGCAAGCTCTTGAAGCGCTCACAACCCAAGTCTCGGTTAGACACGTAGGTAAGCAAACGTATGAATCGAGCACTTTACCTGATTATCAAGTCTACAATCTCGTTGCAAAATATAGCCAAGGTGACTTTTTAGGTTCGATTGGAGTCAACAACCTTTTCGATACTTATTTGCAAGATCGCTCAGAGCTATTTACTTATGCGATTCAACCCAGAGAAATCTATTTTAAAGCGGAGTATCGCTTCTAATTATGATTACTCGATACGTTTTAGCACGGCTGCTCATTGCAGCGTGCTTTTTTGCTGCTACTGGCAGCAGTATGGCCGCCAATATTGTGTTGTTGCATACTGATTTCGTCTCCAACAGCAAAATAAAGCTGTTGTCCGAAATCGCCCGTGATAATCAAGTTGAGCTTATTGTAACAAAGAGGCTGTCTTCAGAAATCCTTACTAATGCTGAGCTCGTGATCGCCGATGCGCCACGCACTCCAGACAAACTGCGGTTGCAACCATTAGTAAACGAGTTACCCAATGATCTGCCTTGGATGATACTTGGCAATCAATCACAAAGCGCGTCTGAATTCCTTTCTGCCGAATTAGTTGAAAAAACCGCAGACTATTGGCATAACGGGACGAAAGAAAACTATGTGCATTTATTTAAAATGATTCGTGCGTGGCAAAATAAAGAGAGCATTGTTTCTTTTCCTGCGGCTCAAAAAGTGCCTTTGAACGGTATTTACTATGACCATGAATATGTCACAGACTTGTCCAAGCGCCTTGGATCTGAAACCGATACCAATAAACCCATCGTAGGACTTGTGATTAGCCGAAGCGTCTTTACGGACCAAGAGTTTAATTATCTAGAGCGAATGACTCGGCTAGCAAACGAATCTAATGTGATCCCTGTTTTTTATTGGTTTGATGGACGAAGCCAAGGTTTAGATTGGCCATGGCACGACATTAAGCCAACAGCGTTGGTCAACCTCACTCATCTTCATAACGGAAAAGATCGCATTGAGGAAATATCAAAGCTTGATGTTCCAGTGATTCAAACGCTCCATTATCGAACGGGCGATGCCAAGTCCTGGCAACAGAGTGAGGTTGGGGTTGATGCAGGTATTGCTTCTGTCATGCTTTCCACTACCGAAGCATGGGGATTTACCGATCCACTGGTAATCTCTGCTGGTAATGATGGTAAGAAGCAGGTGATTGAGCCACAAGTGGCACTTTTGTTCGACAAAATTACGGCCATGTACCGCCTGCAAACCAAGTTAAACCAAGATAAATCCATTGCAGTTATGTACTGGAATGCGCCCGCTGGTGCAGAAAATATCTCGGCATCAAACCTCAATGTTCCTAGAAGCATTCAAAGTATTTCGTCGGCGTTAAACACCAAAGGCTACAAGGTGGATACGTTAAATGAGCAACAGTCTATCGAAGATGCTAAGCAGCTACTTTCAGGCTATTACCAACCAGATACAACACTAGAATTGCTCAATCGGGGTTATGCGGCCAGTGTTAGCCTTGATGACTATTTAGAATGGTTCAAACATCTACCTATATTTCAGCAGAAGTTTCTTCTTCGCTGGTGGGGAGATCCTGCACAACACACCGCTTTAAGAGAGGTAGATGGCAAGCAAGCGTTCGTTTTTCCAGTGAAACGATATGGGAATCTCGTGGTATTGCCTCAACCTCCACGAGCCGGCACTGTTGGTCATGCGATCCACAATACTAAAGAGCCGCCCGATCACCTCTATCTTGCGGTCTACCTTTGGTTGCAGCAGCAACACGAAAGCCAGAAGCTTGATGCGCTTATCCACCTTGGTACCCACGGTTCTCAAGAGTGGACACCTGGGAAAGCTCGAGGACTTTCAGCGAGTGATTTTCCATACATAACACTTGGTGCGGTTCCAGTTATTTATCCTTATATTCAAGACAATATTGCTGAAGCGTTGCAAGCGAAAAGACGTGGACGCGCGACGATTATTAGCCACCAAACGCCGCCATTTGGACCCGCAGGTCTTTATGGCGATTATGTTGCTCTGAATGGGTTGCTTGGTGATTACCAAACAGCGCCTGAAGGGGCAGTCAAAGACAAGTTACAGCAACAAATTACCGAGCAAATATTAGCATTGGACATTGCCGCTGACATGGGGATGACGAACGACGTTATTCACAGTCATTTTGACGAGGCTGCTGGTGCACTTGAATCTCATTTTGAACGCTTGGCGGCTGATGTTATACCTTTAGGTCTCCACAGTTTTGGGATCGAGAAATCTCATCAAGAGGTGATTTACACGATCTTACTTCAGCTTGGGGATGAGTTCATTGAGAACTTCGAACCTTCAGCCTCCGCATTTTGGCAGCAGTTTGATGGAGACTTAAGCACGCTTGACTCAACGGTGCCAGCCCAATGGATAGAGGGTATCATTCAAGGCGATCTCGAGCCTAGCGATGAGATGAACGGCTATGCCGATATGGTTAAGCTACGTTACCCAAAACTTGCGAATAACGATGAACTAAATGGCCTATTAAATGCACTGGACGGCCGTTATGTCTCGCCAGGAGCAGGTGGTGATCCAATTCGTAATCCTAATTCCACAAGTGGTACCAACTTGTATGGTTTTGACCCAGCCAAGATTCCAAGCGCTGCTGCTTATGCTGCGTCTGAAAAGGAACTGAAGAAATTAATAGCAGCACATGAAGATGAAAATGGTGAGCGGCCTGAGAAGATTGCATTTTCACTTTGGGCAGGAGAAACGCAACGCCACTTTGGCATGCTTGAAGCTCAGGTTTTAAGAGCGCTTGGGCTAGAACCTATTTGGGACAGGGGCGGTAACCTTAAGCAATTAAAAGTCATACCAGCTGAAGCGCTAGAGCGAGAGCGTATTGATGTCGTCATCCAAGCGACATCTGTTTACAGGGATCAATTCGATGGATTTATGCGTAAGCTGTCCACAGCGATTGAAGAGATTGCTCAGCTTGAGGATAACAATGCTATTGCTTTAAATAGTCGGTCGGTTGCTGATGAGCTGATTGCAAAGGGCTACAGTAAACTTGATGCACAGCGTTTTGCTTCGGTTCGTATTTTTAGTAATGCACCTGGTGATTATGGCTCGGGTGTTAACCACAAAGCAATTCAGTCACAAACATGGGACCACGAGGACGCGCTTGGAAAGCAGTTTGTCAGTCGTTTGCAATACGCCTACGGTGGCGGTATGTGGGGAGAGAAGCAAAGCGATATTAATTTATTTGCCTATCAACTTGCTGATGTTGACGCTGCGATCATGACGCGTAGTAGTCGTCTTCATGGTGTATTGTCGACCGATCATCCTTTCGAATATCTTGGTGGGCTATCGAGTGCGATCCGCACGGAGTCCGGTGAAGCTCCCTCTTTGTATATAAGCGATTTGCGTCAGGCTGAGGGGCGCACTGTTACTGCGAGCCAATTCTTGGGCGAAGAGCTTAACGCACGGTATATGAACCCTACTTGGCTTAAAGCGATGAAGACGGAAGGGTACTCGGGTGCAATCAATATGCTTGATGTCACTAATAATATTTTCGGTTGGCAGGTTACTGCGCCGGAGACAGTTCGAGATGAGCAGTGGGAGCGATTAAGTGAAGTTCTGATTGATGATAAATACCAACTCGACCTGAATGAGTGGTTTGAGAGGCATCAACCAGCCGCGCAAATGCAAATTATAGAAAGAATGATGGAAGCGGTGCGCAAAGGATACTGGCAGGCATCAGAAGAGAGACTTCGTTCATTGATTGCACGCCATCAAGAGCTAGCCCCCATGGTTGAACATCATCAAGCCCATGAGATTACCCAACGTTACCTAAATGAACTCGCAGCCGGCTTTGGAATGTCTGGTAGTGCGAGCAGTTCAGAGCAATCTGAAACGGTATCGGGAAACATTATGAAAGAGGTGGATAACGTCGAACTGCCGAATGCAGAAGATACGAAGTTGCTGCTACTGATTCTATTTTCACTGGTTTGCGTCGCCTTTGGTGCGTTGAGTCAGTACAAACAAATGAGAGATTAAACCAATGAACCAAATAGAAACCCTTGTCTACCAGTTTTCAACGCTGTTTATGCAGCCCATTATGTTATTGGTACTTCTCATCGTGTTGTACTCTCTATACAGCCTGGGGCGTTTTCTTATGGAGTTTTTGCAAAGACGCTCAAGTACGTTCAATTCGAGCCTAGTGCGTTATGCACAGCGTACCCAAAACTATTCTGGCGAACATCTCGAACTCAGAGTGATAAAAGAGCTAGAACCTTTACGTCTTATCAGTCGCTCGGGCCCTATGCTTGGCCTAGTCACTACCATGATTGCCATTGGTCCTGCGCTAGTTGCTATGGGGGAAGGTAATATAGAAAAAGTGGCGGAAGAGATGATCGTAGCCTTTTCCGCTTCTATCCTCGCACTTATTGCCGCAAGTATAACCTTTACGGTGATGACGGTTCGTCGCCGCTGGTTATTAGAAGACATGGTTCGTATTGAGGTGAAATCTGAGCAATGAGATTTTTAGAAGCAGAAGACGCAGACGATCCTATCTTATCCATCGTCAATATGGTTGATTTATTCGCCGTTGTAATGGCTTTTCTTATGATGCTTAACGTGACAGGAGCGCAATTGCCAGAGAATAGCATCTTAGTCGAAAACCCAGGTGAAAAAGACATGCGGATAACCATTAAGGACGGAGAAACTCTTACGCGTTATGAAAGATCGGAAGAGATGGGAGAAGGAACCGGTACTATTGCGGGGCAAACCTACAAACTGGACGATGGTCGGTTGGTATATGTACCGGAGTAACTGTCAGGATTGACGGAAGATAGCCGTAGCCAGTAAGTTCACGACAAGTAAAGGTACTTGTTTGATATCGAATTAACTCATAGGATATGGGTTGTTCGATATCTTACTCGTCACAATATAGCTTATTGGCTTTGCCATGGAGACCTTATGTCTACGCCCCTCAATGATTGTATTGTTCCTATGTATCCAACGATTCAAGCTTTGGATGTGGATGGTTTAGAGCCTGGGGAGCATAAGTTCTGGTTTGCCGTTGCCACCGATGCGATTGGTCATCCCCAAACGCTTCCGGTTCGCGTGTTTAAAGGCGAGCGTGCCGGTAAGCGGGTTATGATTACCGCGGGGATTCATGGTGATGAGCAAAACGGTATTTTGGCAGCTCAGCAATTGGCGCGAGAGCTAATAGGCAAATTGAATGCTGGTGTGGTGACTATTGTTCCCACGGTGAATTTGTCTGGTATTGCGCGCCATAGCCGTGACTTTTATTCCGCTGCGCCTGATAGTTCGTCTTCCAACTTAAATCGGGTGTTTCCTGGCAACTCGGAAGGTGATGAAGCGAACCGTTTTGCAGCCAGTTTGTGGCAGAATTTGCTGAAACCGAATGCTGACTTAGCGATTGACTTACATTCGCAGACGTCTGGCTCTGCGTATCCGTTATATGTCTTTGCCGACTATCGCTTAGATGACGCTATTCGTATGGCAAGATTACTCAACCCTGACGTCATTCTTAATGACCCGGGTGATCCGGGTATTCTTGAAACCGCTTATAATCGAGCGGGTATTCCTTCCATCACCATTGAGGTGGGAATTGGGCGTTATACCGATATGCAGATGGTTGAGCGAGCCGTCAATGGCGTGTTGAACGTCTTGCGCTCGTATGAATTGATTGCAGGAGAGGTGGCGTCACAAACGTTACCTTGTACGGAAGGTGACGAAATTATCAGCATTCGAGCTAAGCAAGGTGGGTTTGTTGTCTGCCAAGTAGCGTTACTCGATAAAGTCGTGACAGGGCAACCGCTCGCCACCCAATATAATAGTTTCGGCGATGAGATAGCGCATTATGTCGCGCCTTCAGATGGGGTGGTAATTAGCCACAACGTTGAGTCGGTGAGGGCGCCAGGATCGTTAGTTGTGCGTTTGATTAAGTAGTGCGTTTGATTAAATAATGCGTCACGCAGTCGTAAATTGTAATGATGAGACACGTTGATTGACATGGGTTTGAATGCAAACTCTGAGTCTCGTCAATACAGAGCCGTCTTAACCTACATTACGCGCCACCATCAGCACTTCATCAGCCGAGTATAGGTTAGAAATGGTCGCTTCAACTTCCGCGCCTAATGTCGATTTGTACAAGCTCTGGGCAAAGTTATCCGCACGCGTCGTGACGTATATATGTTTGAGTACCGAGTCATTTTGCGCCAACCTTTCTTTTACTAAAGGCAGGGTTTGCGTAATGAGTCCACGTCCCACGCCTTTTCCTTGGTGTTTAGGAGAGACTGCTAATTGCTCTATCTCAAGGATGACTTCTGGGCGAAAACCACTCTTTTGAGTCCAAATAATAAAGCCAATAATTTGCTTGTCGTTATTCTCTGCAACAAAACACAGCACGCGAGGGTAGGCATTGAAGTTACATTGCAACCATTCATAAGATTGTTTTTGTCTTACGAAAGTCGCTTTGTGTATCTCCGCGGCAGCGGTTAAATCTGACTTGTCCATCAACCTGACTTTCATTCTCACCTCAAAAAATTGGATAGATGCAGCGCCGCTCTTAATAGTTGGAACGCCGATTACCTAGGCGACAAAGTGTAGCAAATATTAACGCTGGCGCTGTGTAAAAAACGTGTCAGGGTCGCAGTGATTGGGAACTAAGACTAATTTAGGCCATTGATTTAGCCAGTTTTTGGAGCGAACCCTTTGCCAAAAGAGCGCCAAAGGCACCTTTGGATTATGAGAGACTTGCCCTGCCAACAAGGTATCAATACCAAACGCCGAAATACACTCTAATTGGCAGCCGTTTTGTCTTACGGCAATCGCGGTTTCTTTTTCTGGCCAGTAACTCATCGCCTCGATGATGTCAGTATAGGGTTGGTGACCATTTCTAATGTGCATCAATGCTTGATTTCGTACTTGCCAGTTAATGTCAGGCATTTTGTTATTTAGGTAAGCTTCTATGCTCTGCTGATGACTTGAATTGACTTCTGACGGGTCAAAATAAATAACGTCAACATCGTTCAATGGTGTCGGCGTTGTGCGATTGTGCAAATCGTCCCAAACTACATTTCGAACAAACCCCGCCGCTAAGTAGCATGGTTGAAGAGTGACACTCGCGACGCAGGTTAATATTCTTGACCTAAGCGCGTCTTGTTGCATTAATTCAAACAGCTTTTCCATATCTTTTTATCTTTCTATCACTCTACAACGAGACTGCTTTAAGATGCTGGTCGAAAAGGGCCAAGAAGTGTGATCGTATAAGATGCATATTGCTTACTTTCGTCATAGCCATTGTTGGTGATATTCGTGATATAGCCGTTGAAACTGCGTACCAATTTTTGTTTTCCAGATTCAAAAGTATAACGATTAAGCGTCATCGTTTGCCCTAACTGGTCTGTCGCAGACAGTCCCTTTGCATACAAGACTAATGTTATTTTATAGGGCTCGAAAAAGCCCTCATTAACGATAGCCTCAGAAACCAAGTATTCATTGCTGTTGTAATCTTTCGCTGTGAGTTCACTGGTCGACGCTAAATACGGTTCGGCCATACTATCTTCCTTGAATTAAGCGCTTGATAATTATCTAAGATTAGCAGCTAAGAAAATAAATAGGGAAATGAAAGATAGATTGTGAGAAATATCTATTAAATGGATTGAGTACTCACAGAATAAATATGGTTACTGCCGAGTAAGTTATCGCTGAATAGGCTAGATTCTGAAACATAATTTCTTGTTTCATTGATACTAGGAAATACATCACATATTCAATGATGGTTATTTTAGCTAAAGCAAAGCATGCTTTACTTATGACGGTGAATCATTATTAAAAGACGGCGAAAAGGAAGGAATATGCCACTGTCATTACAAAATGCTTACGACTTGATGCAAAGTGATTTGGAAGAGTTTCTTAATCGTGTACCTATCACTATCTCTGGTGCGGGGAGTAAAGTGAAAGCGGTTCAGTATTATTTGTCTGATACTGGGTACAGTTCACTAGGAAGAGTAAAAGGCATGCCCAGTAACGAGGTTCGTCGGCGATTTTCGACCATGAACTATGGCAACACAAGAGGGCCAGTTAGCTGTATACATATACCGGTGACTTCATTCGATAAACTGACATCCGATTCCTTTGTCAGGGTTAATGGTTACAACACTTCTAATTTCTTATGTACCACACAGCTTTCTGGATGTACTTTTGCAGTTAGAAAAAATAAAGATGGATTGGAGTTCACTCATATTCAACCAACAGATACGGTGCACGGACCTCAAGTTCAACAACATATGGCGCAAAGTTACGAAGTCTCTTTTGGTCGCGGCCAGGTTAGTGATGGTACAACTTATGCGGCAGGTACGTCAGTGACGATAATGGGACAACGGAAGAATAACCTTTGGGAAGTCTTTGCTCAGTACCAAGATTCAGATAAAAACGTACTTGGCGTCGTTTGTATTTATAAGGAACCCAGTTCGGTTGCTTACGTCACGTAATGCTGTTTCAGTATTATCGAGCACCAATAGGCAAGTAATCGCGCGCAATGAAATAAGCCTCCCCTGTTTGTTAATCGTCGCAGGGAAGGCATTATCTTTTTAAGAGGCTACTTTTTTCTGATGATAAAAAACTCTCTTTATCAATGAAATAAGCGCTGGACCAATTAGTACCGCGACCGCCAACGAAGTAAAGGCGAAAGTGATAGGACGATCCCACAAGAAGCTAAGCTCTCCATCAGCAATCATCAAAGCACGTCGAAGGTTTTCTTCCATTAACCCACCTAAAATGAATCCTAATAGGAGTGGTGCAAGTGGGAATTTAGCAAGTCTCAGGGCAATGGCGGCCATCGCAACGAGTATCATGATAAACACATCCATAGTATTGAAAGAGACTAAATACACACCAGTGATAGAGAAGAATATGATCATAGGTAAAAGGACAGTTCTAGGTACTGCAAGTAGCTTGGAAATATAAGGGATCAAAGGAAGATTCAGTATGACAAGCACGACGTTACCAAAGTACATGGAAATAATGACAGACCAAAAAACGTCTGGGTGCTCAACGAACAGACGTGGGCCAGGTTGAATACCATACGCAATCAGTGCACCTAGCATAATTGCTGTGGTTCCAGAGCCTGGAATACCCAACGTCAACAGTGGAACAAATGAGCCACTTGATGCAGCATTATTGGCAGACTCCGGAGCAACGAGCCCACGGATACTGCCTTTGCCGAATTCGTCGCGCTTTTTTTTTGGTGCTAAATTTCTCTCCATACCGTATGACAAAAACGCTGCAATTGTGGCACCAGCACCTGGTAGTACACCAGTGAAGAAACCAAGAATGGAAGAGCGAATAGATACGGGAGCCACTTCTTTAAACTCTTCTTTGGTGACTTTCATGCTACCAATGTCGCTCATTAGGTTTTGCTCTTCACTTCTGGTGTCTTGTTCGGGTTTTAGAATGCCCATTAACGTTTCACCTAGGGCAAAGGTTGCCATGGCAAGTAGCAGGAAGCTAAAGCCATCCATCAGGTCAGTTAAGCCAAAGGTAAAGCGCTCAACCCCCACACCTTTATCGATACCAACGGTCGAGATCATTAGCCCTAAGATGGTCATCATCCACGCCTTAATGACTTGCCCTTTACCAGCAAATGCGGCGACAGCAGAAAGGCCAAGCAACATAAGAGCAAAATAGTCCGATGATTGGAAACTCAGTGAGACTTGCGCTAATGCAGGAGCTGCGATTAACAGCATGATGGCAGAAAGGGTGCCGCCGGTAAAAGAGGAGTAAGCCGCAAGCGCAAGTGCTTTTCCTGCTTGGCCTTTTTGCGCCATAGGGTAGCCGTCAAATGCGGTGACAACCGTTGATGAACAACCCGGGGCATTAATTAAAATAGAAGAGGTTGAACCACCAAAAACGGCACCGTAATAGACACCAGCCATTAGGATCAGCCCTGAAGAAGGGTCTAGTCCGTAGGTGATTGGGATCATTAGGGCGATAGCCGAGATAGGGCCTAAACCCGGCAGCATACCGATAAAGGTGCCCACAAAACACCCAACGATCACCATCATGATGTTCATTGGCATGATGGCTGTAGATAAGCCTTGTAAAATTCCGTCTAACATAATGGATCCTACCAAAGAGTAAAGATGATGCCTGGCTCAAGATAGATATCTAAGCCTTGAGTCAGCATGAGATAGAAAGCGATCACAAAAGGAAATGATGCGCCGAACAAGACTTTCTTACGTCGTTCTCCCAGTAAATAGAATCCGAACATAAGGAAAAACCCGGTGGCGAGAACAAAACCTAAATAGGTCAGCCCAATCCCATACAGTGCCATTAAGATGATAAATCCACCGAGTAGGAGCCAATTCATATTGGCTTCAGATTCTTTTTTCTCATCAGGTTGTCCAGTGACGAGTAGCAGTAGAGATAAGCCAATACCGATAAAGGTGAGAATAGTAGGCAATGTACGAGCGGTGAAAGGTTCGTATTCATCTCCTGGAAACATTGGAATAAGCGATGCTTGGTATCCGTATCCAAGACATAAAATGAGAAAAATCATCGCACCTATACGGTCACGGCAGAGTAAATTCTGCTTAGTAAACGTCTTTGAGGTGAAATTTGACATAACTGACTCCAGTGAATAATCAAATAAACTGTAATAATGAAGCAAAGAAAAAGCCGTCCATAAGGGGCCGATGGGCATTCGACCCAAGAGGGTAGTTAACAGAGAATCTGTTGAGGACTCACAACAATAGGCTCTGTCAGCGATACCCTATAAACAAAGGAGTACAGCTAGTCACGTCAACGAATTGAAGGATTCGTTGTTGTGTCTTATGGACGGCAAAAATAAAGATTAGAGGAGGTCGACTCCTCTAAATTAGTACCCGGTAGACCGGAGAATCATTTATAAGGTCTCAGGTATCGGTGTAATCACTATTTATTTAGGAATCCAAGTTCGGTCATCAGTGTGCCCATTTGCTTTTCTTGGTCCTCTAGGAATTTATAGAAGTCTTGGTCAGGCTTGTAGTTGTCAATCCAACCATTACGGTCCCGAACAACTGCCCATTCGTCTGTTGTGTACATTTTTGATAAAGCATCCGTCCACTCTTTGACTTTCTCTTCGCTCGCACCAGGAGCGGCAAAGAATCCACGCCAGTTAGCAAAGACGGTTTCGTTACCATATTCGGTGAGTGTTGGGATATCGGGTGCGGCTTCTAGGCGTTTAGGCGCTGTCACGGCAATCACTTTTACTTGGCCTGACTTAGACATTTCAAGTACTTCGCCTAAGCCTGTAGAAAGTAGTTGAGTTTCACCAGATAACAGTGCAGCCATCGCTTTACCGCCCGCATCGTAGGCAATATAACGTACTTTCTTAGGGTCAAAACCTTCGCCTTTAAATGCCGCCGCCACAACGAGGTGGTCCATGCTGCCGCGTGCTGAACCGCCGGCAATTTTTACTTTGCGTGGGTTTTCTTTGAAGTCTGCGACCACGTCTTCCCATGTGTTATATGGCGAATCCGCAGGGGCGACAATCGCGCCGTAGTCAGCAATAGTTGCCGCAACAGGCGTTAAGTCGCGGAAAGATTGTGGAAATACACCAGTTAGTGAGCGAACCACGATAGGTGTGGAATTCACCATCAACGTATCTTC
The DNA here is from genome assembly GCF_023634655.1 of Vibrio methylphosphonaticus. Lineage (GTDB taxonomy): Bacteria > Pseudomonadota > Gammaproteobacteria > Enterobacterales > Vibrionaceae > Vibrio > Vibrio methylphosphonaticus. The sequence continues at coordinate 207,687 of NZ_JAMKMS010000006.1, forward strand.
TTGGCGTTCAGCGGTTTCGATTAAGTGAGCAATTGCTTTGCCGCCACCACCACCGGATAGATTTTGAAAGGAAACATTGTCGACAATATCCGCTTTTACCAATACATCACCGGTTCCACGAGCGGTCATATCCCAACCGCCGCCTGCGCCACCAGGGATGATGAAATGAATTTTTTCAAGATCAGCTGCATAGCTACCAAATGACAGTGTTGCTGCCACGATTGAAGCAGCGAGTGTTGGTTTTAATGCCTTAAACATGTTCACGTTCCTTATGTTGACTATTGTCTGCCAGTATTTGCTCACCTGACGGGACCTCTATGGGTTAGCTAAAGGTTAATTATTTGTTACGTGGCTATCAATAAAGCGTCGATATTGAGAATAAAGAGCATAGGGTGAATACTGTTCATAAAGTTCATGAGGAGGTATGGCTGTTAGACATTAGTCTACATTGTCGACAATTTGATTGAATTTAGCGCGTATTGTTGTTTAAATAACCGGTGTGGCAATGGTATTGTCAACAGTATTGACTTTGTAATAGGTGGTAGCGTAGATGAATGTCGGTCTAGCTTTGAACGACGAAGTCCCTTCTAAAGAAGGGACCAAATCAGAAAATTTAACAGAATGCCTTATTGAAGACATTGTTCTAGGAAGAATTGCGTCTGGTAGCAAAATATCAGAGCCGGAATTAGCAAAGCGTTTTGAAGTGAGCCGTGGTCCGTTACGTGAGGCTATTATGCGACTAGAAGGACTAGGGTTAATCGAACGTATCCCACACGTTGGCGCAAGGGTCATCACACTGTCTCAAGACAAATTAATAGAGCTTTACTCCGTTCGTGAAGCGTTAGAAGGGATGGCAGCAAGATTGGCGGCGCAGCATATTAGTGATGAAGAAGTCATTGAATTGGAAGGGTTACTGGCAAGGCATTCAGAACATATCGAAGAAGTCGATGGAGCATCATACTTTCATCAACACGGTGATTTTGATTTTCATTATCGAATTATTAAAGCGAGTCAAAATAGCCAACTAGTGAACCTGTTATGCAATGAGTTATATCACCTACTCAGGATGTATCGCTACCAATCACCAAGAACTCAGTCTCGTCCAGAAGCCGCATTAAAAGAGCACTTATTCATTTTAGACGCCATTAAGAATAGAGATCAAGAATTGGCAGAGCTACTAATGAGGCGACACATATCAAGAAGCAAAGCCCTAATAGAGAAAAATCTAAATAGTTAGTCACCATTAACTGCTGCGCTCAGATTGTGGACAATCAGAGCATAGCCCTCGACAAGGAGAGGAAAATGTCAGTATCCCCAGGTCAACTATTTCGTGACGCCGTCACCAATAATAACCCGTTGCAAGTGGTCGGCACGGTAAACCCTTATTGCGCCATGATGGCAAAAAATGTCGGACACCAAGCCATTTATCTCTCTGGCGGTGGAATCGCGAATGCGTCGTATGGATTGCCAGATCTTGGTATTACCACGCTGAACGATGTCTTAGTCGATGTAGAACGTATCACTAACGCCTGTGATTTGCCGTTGCTTGTTGATATTGATACCGGTTTTGGCGGTGCTTTTAATATTGCACGTACGATAAAAGCATTAGAAAAAGCGGGTGCGGCTGCCGTTCACATTGAGGACCAAGTGGCGCAAAAGCGCTGTGGACATCGTCCGAATAAAGCGGTGGTAAGTCAACAAGAAATGGTTGATCGCATTAAAGCTGCCGTGGACGCCAAAGTGAACGATAGCTTTGTCATCATGGCGAGAACTGATGCACTAGCAGTAGAGGGGATGGACAAAGCTATACAGCGTTCCATTGCTTATGTGGAAGCGGGCGCAGACATGATTTTTCCCGAAGCGATGACGTCATTAGAGCACTACAAGCAGTTTAAAGCGGCGCTGAACGAGGCAACCGGGAAAGAGGTACCTATTCTTGCCAATATTACTGAATTTGGTCAAACCCCTTTGTTTGGTTGTGATGAACTCGCCAGTGTGGGTGTCGATATGGTGCTTTATCCTCTTTCAGCATTCAGAGCGATGAACAAAGCGGCGGAAAACGTATACCAGCACTTACTAGATTTTGGTAATCAAGAGGCGTTGACGGGAGGCATGCAAACACGAGCCCAGTTGTACGAACATCTGAATTATCACAGTTACGAAGACAAGCTAGATCAGTTGTTTGCGGAACAGAAATAATGCACGCAATAGACGAATCCTAAGAAAAATATTTCACAAAATTAATCCAATAACATGATGCCGCGAGAGAGATCCTATAAAGGACAAAAGCGGGAAAAGGAGTTCAATATGCCTAATTCAGCGATAGGTGGTGCAGGTCTTCGAGGCCAAAGTGCGGGTAGCACATCTTTATGTACTGTTGGTCAATCGGGAACGGGGTTAACGTATCGAGGCTATGATATTACTGACCTTGCAAATAATGCACAATTTGAAGAAGTGGCTCACCTGCTACTTAGAGGTCACTTGCCTAATCAAAAAGAGCTCGACGAATATAAGACGATATTGGTCGGATTACGTGGTTTACCAGAAGCTCTGAAAAAAGCGCTAGAGTTGATTCCTGCGGATGCCCATCCAATGGATGTTATGCGAACGGGCTGCTCCATGTTAGGCAACTTGGAACAGGAGTTAGATTTTTCGCAACAAGGCTCGGCGACAGAAAGAATGTTAGCGCTATTTCCCGCCATGATTTGTTATTGGTACCGTTATAGCCATGATGGGGTGAGAATTGACACCGCAGACCATTCCGAAGAGTGTATTGGTGGGTACTTTCTTAAAATGCTAACGGACAAGTCTCCCTCAGAGCTGCATAAGAAAGTCATGCACTGCTCTTTAATTTTATATGCTGAGCATGAATTTAATGCGTCTACGTTTGCAGCCAGAGTATGCGCGTCAACGCTTTCAGATATTCATTCATGCGTTACCGCGGCGATTGGTACGCTGCGTGGTCCACTGCATGGTGGGGCGAATGAAGCAGCCATGGAGATGATCCAAGATTGGCGTAGCGCTGAAGAAGCGGAAGCCAATATTATGCAGATGCTGGCCAATAAAGACAAAATTATGGGCTTTGGACACGCCATTTATCGTGAGAGCGATCCACGTAATGCATTGATAAAGCGCTGGTCTCTAGAACTCTCTAATGCAGTAGGCGACAGCTATCTTTATGATGTCTCTGAACGAGTAGAGTCTGTGATGAAACGTGAGAAGGGCTTGTTTTGTAATGCCGATTTCTTCCATGCCTCTGCATACCACTTTATGGATATTCCCACCAAATTGTTTACCCCTATTTTTGTGATGAGCCGCTTAACTGGTTGGGCTGCACACGTCTATGAGCAGCGTGCGAACAATCGCATTATCAGACCGAGTGCGGATTACGAAGGACCAGAAGCACGAGAGTGGATCGCCATTGACGATCGTGATTAACCGGTAAGGCAAAGGATGTAAGCATGTCTAATCAAACTATTCATTACCAATATCGCAAGCCGCTCCCTAATACTCAGCTGGATTATTATGATGCACGCTCGGCGGTGAATGATATTGAAGCTGGTGCGTACGAGCACCTTCCCTATACGTCACGAGTATTAGCTGAAAATCTGGTTCGTCGCTGTGACCCGTCAGAGTTAGAAGCGTGTTTATCTCAGCTAATCTATCGACGTCGTGACAAGGATTTTCCTTGGTATCCGGCGCGTGTGGTTTGTCACGATATTTTGGGACAAACCGCATTGGTTGACTTAGCGGGATTACGAGACGCCATCGCTGATCAAGGCGGCGATCCGGCAAGTGTGAATCCTGTGGTTGAAACTCAACTTATTGTTGACCATTCATTAGCTGTCGAGCACGCCGGGTTTGAAGCGGATGCTTTTGAAAAAAATCGAGTCATTGAAGAGCGCAGAAACGAAGATCGTTTTCACTTTATTGAGTGGTGTAAGACCGCATTTGAAAACGTAAGCGTGGTACCAGCGGGTAACGGCATCATGCACCAGATTAATTTAGAGAAGCTCTCGCCAGTGGTGCAAGTGAAGCAGGGCGTTGCGTTCCCGGATACCTGCGTAGGCACAGACAGTCATACCCCTCATGTGGATTCACTGGGGGTTATTGCTATCGGGGTGGGTGGCCTTGAGGCTGAAACTGTGATGCTTGGTCGTCCTTCAATGATGCGATTACCCGATATTGTTGGCGTGCGCTTAATTGGTGAGCGCCAACCAGGGATCACTGCAACCGATATTGTGTTGGCATTGACGGAGTTTCTCCGGTCTCAACGTGTTGTGTCGAGCTATCTAGAGTTTTTTGGCGAAGGCACTAAGAAACTGACTATCGGAGATCGAGCGACGATATCAAACATGACACCGGAGTACGGTGCATCGGCAGGAATGTTTTATATCGATGAACAGACCATTAATTATCTAAAGCTGACTGGGCGAGATGATACACAAGTTAAGTTAGTGGAAAATTATGCCAAGCATACGGGCTTGTGGGCAGATACGTTAGCGAACGCAGACTATGAACGGGTGTTAGAATTTGATTTATCTTCAGTGGAGCGCACGTTGGCGGGACCATCGAACCCACACCGTCGCTTACCCACCGCACAGCTTACCCAACAAGGTATTGCGGGAGAATGGCAGCAACAAGCGGATGAAATACCCGATGGTGCGGTTATTATTGCTGCGATCACCTCATGCACTAACACCAGCAACCCAAGAAATGTAGTCGCCGCTGGGCTTATCGCAAAAAAAGCCAACCAGTTGGGATTACTTCGTAAACCGTGGGTGAAATCTTCATTTGCGCCCGGCTCCAAAGTGGCCAAGTTGTATTTAGAAGAGGCAGGACTCTTACCAGAGCTAGAGAAACTTGGCTTTGGAATTGTGGGCTATGCTTGCACAACATGTAATGGTATGAGCGGGGCACTGGATCCAGAGATTCAAAAAGAAATTGTCGAGAATGACCTGCACACCACTGCAGTTCTGTCTGGTAATCGTAACTTTGATGGGCGTATTCATCCTTATGCCAAGCAGGCATTTTTAGCCTCACCCCCTCTGGTGGTCGCGTATGCGCTAGCGGGAACCATTCGATTTGATATAGAACGTGATGTGCTAGGGGTTGATGCTTCGGGTAACGCTATCTACTTAAATGATATCTGGCCAAGCGACGAAGAAATTGATGAGGTGGTGAGCCAGCACGTCAAACCAGAGCAGTTTAACCAAGTTTATATCCAGATGTTTAAATTGGATGATGCCGAAAAAGCCACCAGTCCGCTTTACGATTGGCGAGCACAAAGTACCTATATTCGCAGACCGCCCTATTGGGAAGGGGCGTTAGCTCGGAAATGCACACTACAGGCGATGCGACCGCTCGCAATCTTAGGGGACAATATAACCACTGACCACCTGTCACCTTCCAATGCCATCTTGGCCAACAGTGCTGCGGGGGAATATTTAACCACTATGGGTGTGCCCGAAGAAGACTATAACTCGTACGCGACGCACCGAGGCGATCACCTTACGGCGCAACGAGCCACTTTTGCGAACCCTAAGTTATTCAATGAAATGGTGGAAGAAAAGGGTGCTGTGGTTCAAGGTTCGTTGGCGCGCATAGAGCCCGAAGGCAAGGTGACTCGTATGTGGGAGGCTATTGAAACCTATATGGACCGAAAACAGCCATTGATTATTATTGCGGGTGCCGACTACGGGCAAGGTTCGTCTCGAGATTGGGCGGCAAAAGGCGTGCGCTTGGCGGGCGTTGAAGCGATTGTAGCTGAGGGCTTTGAACGAATTCACCGCACCAACTTAGTCGGTATGGGCGTATTACCACTGCAATTTAAAACCGGAACAGACCGAAAGGCGTTAGCGCTTGATGGTACGGAGTCTTTCGATGTCGCTGGAGAAATTAAAGCGGGTTGCGACCTAGCATTAGTGATCACACGAGCCAATGGTGAAAAGCTTGATGTGGCCGTGACATGTCGATTGGATACGGCAGATGAAGTGAAAGTGTATTCAGCTGGTGGCGTTTTACAGCGCTTCGCTCAAGACTTTTTAGCGCAGTAGGGGGGATGTATGACGAAGCAAATCAGAATTCCAGCGACTTATATGCGCGGTGGTACGAGTAAAGGTGTATTTTTCAGTCTGCAAGACCTGCCGATAGAAGCTCATAAGCCAGGTGAGGCGCGAGATAAGCTACTGATGCGTATTATTGGTAGTCCGGATCCTTATGCTAAGCAGATTGATGGGCTAGGGGGCGCAACCTCAAGCACCAGCAAAACAGTGATTGTGTCGAAAAGTGCCCGTTCAGAGCATGATGTTGATTATCTGTTTGGCCAAGTATCCATTGATAAGGCGTTTGTCGATTGGAGTGGTAATTGCGGCAATCTATCTGCTGCGGTCGGTCCATTCGCTATTCATAGCGGGCTTATCGATAAAGCGCGTATTCCGGACAATGGTGTTGTGTCAGTGAGAATCTGGCAAGCCAATATCAGCAAGACGATTATTGCCAAAGTCCCTATTGTTGATGGTGAAGTGCAAGAGCTGGGGGACTTTGAGCTAGATGGCGTGACATTTCCAGCAGCGGAAATCGAAGTTGCGTTTGTCGACCCTGCTGATAGTGCGGGCTCTATGTTTCCGACAGGCAATCTTGTCGATGATCTTACTGTTCCAAACATCGGTACTTTCAACGCCACGTTGATAAATGCGGGTATTCCGACAATTTTCATTGATGCAAACGAACTCGGTTTAAATGGCGATGAGCTTCAAGCTGATATTAATAGTGACCCGCACTGGCTCGACAAGTTTGAGAGCATTCGCGCTTTTGGCGCGATGAAAATGGGTCTGATAGATTCGCGAGAACAAGCAAAGACACGACAGCACACACCAAAGTTGGCATTCGTTTCACCGCCTAAAAGCTACGTCACCTCAAGCCACAAGCCGATAAGTGGTCATGACGTAGATTTGTTAGTACGAGCGATGTCTATGGGACAACTGCATCACGCGATGATGGGTACCGCCGCCGTTGCTATTGCTTGTGCTGCGAGTGTGGAGGGGACGGTGGTTAATCTAGCCGCAGGAGGTGGCGCTAGACAGGCGGTGACATTTGGTCATCCGTCTGGGACGTTAAAAGTCGGCGCGATCGCGTCAAAAGCGTCAACAGGCTGGACTGTCGATAAAGCCATCATGAGTCGAAGTGCGAGAATCCTTATGGAAGGTTGGGTTCGCGTACCATCGGATACAATGAATTAGACATATTGGAGGACGCATTATGTCTGCATATCAAAAAGAATATCAGTGGGCCGAGCAACAACCAGAATTATTTTGGCAGCACCAGTCGAAAGCCATCGATTGGTTTGAAGCGCCAAAGAAAATACTAACGAAAGATGAGAATGGTATTGAACGTTGGTTTCCTGATGGCGTCATGAATACCGCTTGGTTGGCATTGGATTACCATTGTGAACAAGGTCGTGGTGATAATACCGCGCTTATTTATGATTCACCGATGACGGGCGTCAAGCAGACGTTTAGTTACTTTGCACTAAGAGACAAGGTGGCGAAAGTTGCCGGGATGTTGGCGAGTCAAGGCGTGACAAAAGGCGACCGAGTAGTTATCTATATGCCGATGATCCCAGAAGCCGCAATGGCAATGTTAGCGTGCGCACGGCTTGGGGCAATTCACTCGGTGGTGTTTGGTGGTTTTGCACCGAGCGAGCTCGCAGTTCGGATTGAAGATGCGGAGCCAAAAGTCATCATGACCGCCTCTTGTGGGATTGAGGTTAATAAAGTTATTCCCTATAAACCGTTGGTTGATAAGGCAATTATGGATAGCCGATGGAAGCCTGACAAAGTCTTCATGCTTCAGCGCAAGCAATGTCAAGCTGAGCTGGGACAAGAACGCGATCTAGATTGGCAAGTTGAGTACGAGCAAGCTTTACCTCATGCATGTGTGCCCGTGTTGGCAACCGACCCACTTTATATTCTCTATACGTCCGGAACAACGGGCAAGCCTAAGGGCGTAGTACGTGATAATGGCGGGCATGCCGTGGCGATGAAATATTCGATGAGCACGATTTATGATATGCCTACTGATGGTGTGTTTTGGGCCGCTTCGGATGTGGGTTGGGTTGTAGGGCACTCGTATATTGTTTATGCGCCACTTATTCATGGTTGCACATCTATATTGTTTGAGGGTAAGCCAGTAAGAACGCCAGATCCCGGCGCGTTTTGGCGGGTTTGTGAAGAGTATGATGTGAACGTGTTATTCTCAGCTCCGACGGCATTCCGTGCGATTAAGAAAGAAGACCCCAATGGTTTGGCGCTTAAAAATTATGATCTAAGTAGGCTGAAAAGTATTTTCATGGCCGGCGAACGACTTGACCCGCCAACCCTTGACTGGGTCGAACAACATACTCACAAACCCGTCATTGATCATTGGTGGCAGACGGAAACTGGTTGGGCGATATCTTCCAACCCTGTTGGTATTGAAATCATGCCAATTAAAGCCGGTTCGTCTACCAAACCAAGTCCAGGATTTAAGGTTGAAATATTAAATGAGCTCGGTGAACCCGTCGCGGCCAATCAACAGGGCTTTGTATCGCTGAAACGACCATTGCCACCAAGCTGTTTGACCACCGTATGGCGAAATCACGACCGATTTGAATCAGGCTACTTGAGTCAATTTGAAGGTTATTATGTGTCAGGCGATGGCGGGTATCTGGATGAAGAGGGGTATCTCTTTATTATGGGGCGTGTCGATGATGTTATTAATGTCGCTGGACACCGATTATCTACTGGTGAAATGGAGGAGATAGTTGGTGGCCACCCTGCCATTGCTGAGTGCGCTGTAGTGGGGGTGCATGATGACCTAAAAGGGCAGTTGCCTCTTGGCTTAGTCGTTTTGAAAGATGGCGTAAAAGTCAATAATGCTGAACTTGAGCATGAACTCGTGGGCAAAGTGAGACAAGAGATCGGCGCGGTTGCGTGCTTTAAACATGCACTGGTCGTTGAGCGTCTGCCAAAAACACGCTCCGGAAAGATTTTGCGACGCGTAATTCGACAAATTGCTGATGGCGAGAGCTATACCGTGCCATCGACGATAGATGACCCAGGGAGTTTATCGGAGATTGAAAACGCGTTGCAGGCTGATTAACTCGCCGTTAAAACGAGCGGTCGACTTTAATTGTCGTAAGGAACCGAATTCATTTGCCACATTTTAAGGGTATGTTTCGGTTCTTCGCAGCGGCCAAATAATATTTGATACTTGGGTGTAAAGGGTTCGCCGATATAGGTAGTTCGGCTGAACTTTCCTGTTTTTAAGTCGATCTGCGAAACAACTCGTCCTTTAAAGTTCTGAAAAATAACGAACTGCTCACTTTGAAAGACAAGCTGCTCTTGATAAAACCAAAAGTGGTCGCTTGTTGCGGTTAAGGAACATTTCATTGGTAGTGCTGCAAATGAAACAGGGGCCCATAATAACAACGAGAATAGTGATAACAGCAGTGATTGTCTCATCTTGGCTTTCCTTGGCTTTTTGATAAGTATAGTCAGTGATTTGTGTGATATTGCACCAAGACTATTGTTCACCATATTTCTGTTTGCTTTTTTATTTGCACATGCCTGACAAAACCCTCACACTAGGCGCACATTTGTAAACCGCTCTCTTTTTTGTAACATTTAGTCCCATTATGACCGACTTAGCCTTTACTATCCGTTCAGCGAAAGCAGACGATCTGGAAACGTTGAATGATCTTATGTACGAATTACATCAGTATCATCACCAGGCCGTGCCAGAAGACTTTAAGTCTGCGGATGAAGTGCAACAAGAAAAGAGTATTGCACGTTACCTTGATTCGCCCGAATGCTTGGTACTTGTACTAACGGTTGATGGCGCAGAGCCTTCAGCCAACCCAATTGTTGGCTTTATTACTGCTCAATTTTGTGAATTATTATCCCCAATTAGTCGACCTTGTTTAGTTGGAAATATTGATGAGCTGTTTGTTTTACCCAGTTATCGGCAGCACGGTTATGGTCAAGCATTACTTGCAAAAGCAGAGTTACGCTTAAGAGAGTTGGGAGCATCGCAAATACTGGTTGAAGTGTGGGATTTTAATCAAGCAGCACTCGACTTATATAAGAAAGAGGGATTTTTCTCTCATATTCATTGTCTTAGAAAAAAAATATAATTTAGGTACTTTTGTGACTCAAATTTTGAGCCATATTGCTTTTGCGCTTTTGCTTGCGTTATTAACAATACATCAGAGCTTCGCTTCTTCGTCGGCCACAGATGTGACTTCGTCTAAGATGCCCGTCACCACGTTTAATGAACTATCGGATAGCCTCCGACAACCATTTGTGCATGACGATCCGCCGTTAGCCCCAACGGTGAGAGGCGCATTATGTCTGGTTCGCAGCGATGATCGTATTTTGCTCGTAGATGAAATTGTCACGGGTAAATTATCACTTCCCGGTGGTACGATAGAGAATAACGAGAATCCCCGGTTAACGGCTCAACGCGAAACGTGGGAAGAAGCGGGGCTTGTCGTCGTTGTGGGGCGTGAATTAGGAAGAACGGACAGAGCGGTATTTTATGAGTGCTTAGTTGAGTCCGATATTATTGCTTATAGTGAAACCAACTACGGGCGTGGTGTTGAGCTACCCATTTACTTCGCACCGCACTTTGGCGTGGAAGTTCGCAGTGCGAATTTTCTCAGCCCTATGACCGTGTCGTCACTGGAGTATCGCTACCCTCAGCAATGGCCATTGGTTGAAGACATGTTTTGGTCTATAAATAACCAGCCAATTCGCTACATTGATAATTTGATTAGCTCGGCGCCTCGAATCCATCAAGTGGAACTCTCTTGGCTAGTCAGTACACAAGAAGCAATCGTCGCCGCCCCGAAACATGTCCAAGAAGTGATTTTAATGGGGGGGAACATCCTCTATGTATTCATTCAGCCCTTGTTGCTTCTTGCTTTTTTACCACTATTTATTTGGTTGTGGGGTAGGCATTTTACCGCGCAGCTCATGTTTGCCGTGACCGCAACATCCTTATTTATTTTAGTGGCTAAGCAAGGTTTTAGCTTTCCGGTCCCTCATGCTTATCTGCCAACGCTTAATTATAATGAACGCAGTGGATTTAGCTTCCCCGATTTATTGATGGCGAATTGGATCTGTATTTCCAGTATTGTGGTAAGTCAAATAAAACCGAGACACCTGAGTAAGTTTGCGATTGCCGCTTTTCTTGTCACCCTCACTATCGCGTTTTACCAGTTTATTAGTGGCGGTGCCTTTTTATCAGATATGTTTGCCGGCGCAATCCTTGGTGCGTTAGTGGGCTGGCATTTCATTCGACACTATTTCAGTCTGACTGTGAGCGAAGACTATACGTTCACTCGCATTACGCTATGGGTTGTGTTAACGATAATTGCAGCGATATTAGCGTATATATGGCAATTTCCTTCATTTTTGAGTTGGTTAGCATTGTGCATTGGTATGTTGCTCTTTGCTGTCGCGAGCAGCTATTGCCCACCTCGCTCGCGAATGTGCTTACGAGAGTTACTGTATTCGCTGTCGATAATTTTGTTCATGTTGATTGGCTACTTTCATTTAGAAGAGGTTGTTGCACATAGTGGGATAGGGTCATTGCTGCTACAAACCTTGGTCGTTCCTATTATCATAATCGTTCCTGCCGTCGTTATGGTTTTATTTCGTAATCAGCATCGTCGCTAAGACTTTTGCCTTGTCACTTTACTGCGTATAGAGAGGCAATAAAGTGACGTCTCATTAGCTGAGTGACGTTTCATGGGGTGGCGCATTAAGGTAAATTTCGGTTCAAAACTTGTATTAATCTACGACTCTACTGAAGAGGAGAGTTCAAATGATTATGGCAGTAATAGCAGCGTGTTCGGCACTGATGGCCAATTTAGCCAGTCAACTCAATGGCGCGACTGACGCAGCGCTTGATGGTGTTGCAGATATTATGTTTATATAGTGAAAAGGTCTGCATTAAGCAGACCTTTTGTGCGCGCGTGTTTCGCTTTCAATAAAGAAATAACAGCGGCATTAGTGATTAATGACCAACTCGTTATCTTGAGACTTTCCAGCGAAGTACAGTTTTGTTTCCTCGATAACAACGTTTCTGAGCAATATAAGGCCAATCAAATTGGGAATTGCCATTAATCCGTTGACGATATCGGCGATAATCCAAATCATATCGAGATGCAAAAATGCGCCAGACGCCACTAAGCCAACAAAAATGATTTTATAAGGCAATACGGCTTTTGTTCCCATCAAATAAACCACACAGCGTTCGCCATAGTAGTTCCAGCCTAAAATGGTGGTGAAAGCAAAGAAAATGAGACCGGTCGAGACAAGAAGCGGCCCAAGTGTGTCGTTGTTTAGCCCAACAGCAAAAGCGTGTGTCGTCATTGCCGCGCCCGCAAGATCACCTTGCCAAGCACCGGTTAAGATCAGCGCTAAACCCGTCATGGTACAAATAATGATGGTATCGATGAACGTTCCTGTCATAGAAACCAGCCCTTGGCGTACACAGCTGTCGGTTTGTGCTGCCGCCGCTGCCATCGGGGCACTGCCAAGTCCACTTTCATTAGAAAAAACACCACGAGCGATACCAGACTGAATGGCAAGCATGATACTGGCTCCCACAAAACCGCCAGTCGCAGCCGTTCCTGTAAAGGCTGAAACAATCACAAGCTCAATTGCACCATACAGTTGATCTGCGTTGATAATGATGACGCTCATACAAGCAATAACATAAAGGACCGCCATTGCTGGAACGACTTTACCCGCGACTTTAGCAATCGACTTAATGCCACCCAGCGTGACAAAGGCAACAAGAATAGTGAGCACGGTTGCCGAGATTTCTCGTGATACGCCATAGGAGATCTCACTGGCATCAAGAATGGCGTTAACTTGTGGAAAGGTACCAATACCAAAGCAGGCCACGCCTAACGCGAACACGGCAAACATGGTGGCAAGGACGCGAGAACCAACACCGTCACGAAGGTAGTACATTGGTCCGCCGAGCATCTGACCTTTGTCATCGACGGTGCGATATTTAACGGCAAGAAGGCACTCAGCATACTTGGTTGCCATACCAAATACGGCCGCGAGCCACATCCAAAATAGTGCGCCAGGGCCGCCTAGCTTAATGGCGGTTGCGACACCGACAATGTTCCCGGTACCAATAGTTGCTGATAGAGCAGTACACAATGCCGCAAAGCTAGAAATATCTCCATTGTTCGAGTTTTCTTTGGAAAAAATTAAACGAAGGGCGGTAGGTAAGTATCTAAACTGGAGTAACCCCAGCTTTAGCGTAAAGTAAACACCGGTGCCGACTAACAGAATGAGAAGTGGTGGTCCCCAGACAAAATTGTCTACGGCTTGAAGCGTGGATTGTAGGTTGTTCATGATTTCCCCTTAATAAAACTAAATTTAAGGAGAAGAGAGAAAGGGCAGTCACATTTGGCGCCCCTTTTTATAGCGGGAACCCACAGGCGTGACTACTCATGAAAACGATGAGTTGTTCAATATGGCTTTTCTCTCCTCTGTCCTTTTGCCTGAGAGTTTCACTCAACATTGGCGTTGAGCTTGCTCCTTCGGCGGCCGCTTTCTACAACAAAGTAGTACGGCTCTCTCCAGAGGTTCCTCCAACAACAGTCCTCACTTTATACTTCGAATGGTTCTCGAAGTCTGATTTCTCAGAATAAAGCACCTGAAAGATTTACTTCTTCGGTGGGTTTAGTTAACTAAATGTAACAACTTAGTTAATAACCTCTCTCCTGCTGTCTTCATCGGAACAATTATCTATTTTATAGATAATTTGCGAATGCAATCCTAGCGCAGTTAATTAGAGAAGTCATGAATAAATTTACAATTTAATTTCACTTATTCGAGTGCAAGCGCGCGCCATTTGTTATATTTGAACAAGTTTCTGACTTAATGCATCTAGCATTAAGTTAGAGTGGTGTAGAATCAAGTTAACCCCTTGGAAATACGCTATTTTGTTCATTTCTTAGCCTTGTCGCTAAAGGAGGTGTTATGACTCGTTTAATTGCCATTGCATTTTTGGTAACGTTAGCCTTTATGCTTTTTCGTTACCGGACGAATGAAAAAGTTCAGCAAGGGGTTATCATCACCTTGTTGTCAGCTTTTGCTATTTACGTCGCATCACTAGTGGTTACTGAGCTCATTCGTTAACTTATTATTTCGGCAGTTTATTTTCGTCGAACTCGTTGCCTAGATGATGGTACAAGCGCTATAAGAGGTCTGTGTGGAAAACAAAACGGAAGATCAAGAACAGCTAAATGAAGATGTTGTTGTCATTGAACAAAAGGACAAGCGTGCTCGCTTGTACATTGGCATCGCCGCTGCTTTAGGCCTTGCTGCGGGTGGATTGATTGGCGCAACGGTCACACAAAACGATTGGCAACAACGCTACAAGTCTCTAGACACTGAGTACCAGAGCGCACTTAAAGTCACACAAAAGCAGGACTCAGAACTTAGCGAACAATTGGCTCAAGCGGACTCCGATGCGCAACTTAGACTGCGTCAAGCTGTTGAACTTAAAGTAGCCGAGCATCAAGAAGAGCTTGAAAAGTTGAATGAAAAAGTTGCTCAGTTAGAAAAAGATAACGCTAACCTTCAAGGTAAAATAGTTAATCAGAAAAAAGCCATCGTCACGCAAGAAGAAAAAAATAGCCAGTTAGTTCGTAAAACTGATATTCAAAGCTCTATGTTTGAGCAATCTCAAGAGCTATTTAAACGTGAGAATGAGCTGAAAACTGAGGTCGCTAAACTAGAACAAGAAAAGTCTAAGTTACTGCCAGAAAGTAAAGCACTAAAAAAAGATTGTGATCTCTTCTTAGCCGGCACGTCATGGGATGCTAAATCAGATTCCTGTGACAGACATGACAGTGTCATATCTAGGCTAAGCCAGATAGATCAAATGCTCAAAGTACACAATATGGATCTCAACCATATCGCGACGTTAAAGCAAGAGCTCGGTATCCAATAGCCGAATGTTTCTCATGCTGCTCCCTTCACCAGTATTGATAGCCATCATGCTGGAAGGAGGGAGTTTGAACCCTGCCTAAGAATTGTGTAATTGATAACTTACCGTTCAAAAAATCATTCACTATGAGTCGAAATTGTTAGGCCAACGTGCTGATAGTGGGCGCTATTCGTTCTAAATTGGGAAAACAGTCTATCGTCATAGGATGTTTTCTTTTGCTAAAGCCTACGCTATTTCCATTAACCACGCTTGCTCTGCTTATTTGCTCCGCTTCTGCTTTTTCTAAGCCTGTACAGTTCGTTGAAACAAAACCTGTACTGGTTAGTGCCATCAACTATCACCAAGAATTAGAGGTGTCTTCTTATTATGTCAGTGAGAAACTTGACGGTATTCGTGCCATTTGGACCGGAAGTAAGTTGGTGACACGCTCTGGTCGAGTACTTAATGCACCAGATTGGTTTATCAGTGAATTACCTGATATATCGGTTGAAGGAGAATTGTGGGCTGGAAGAGGACAATTTTCAAAAGTACAAAGAACTGTACTGGATACCGTGCCTAATGATGAACAATGGCAGGAGATTCAATACATGCTGTTCGACGCGCCCGGGCATATAGGAAAGTTTGAACAGCGCTATCAATTTCTTACTGCCTTCTGTCAAAGCTTCTCAGGGAGCCACCTTAAATGTGTTGAACAGATGTCATTTGACTCTCATAAAGAGTTGCAACATTACTTGGAATCGTTGACCAGTGTGGGTAGTGAAGGGTTAATGCTAAAACAAAAAGGCGAGCGGTATCATCCGGGACGGAATGCTTCACTGGTTAAAGTGAAAAATGTGCAAGATGCAGAGGCCATCGTCGTTGGTTATAAACCGGGGAAGGGCAAGTATGAGGGTAAAATGGGTGCGATTTTAGTGGAGTTAAGTGACGGCGCTCGGTTTTATATTGGGTCTGGTTTTTCCGATGTTGATCGAAGTAATCCTCCAAAATTGGGTGATACGGTAACGTTTAAGCACAACGGCTGGACGGTAAATGGTATTCCGCGATTTGCTCGTTACCATAGGATTAGGCTACCGGAATAGTGATGTGATTAGCGGTTAATTACGGTTTAAGAACCTATACTTTAACCTCCTTGAATTATTACCTACTCACCGAGTGCACGAGAATAGGTTGCCTAGATAAGAGAGTGATTATGAGTATGCATGAGAAGCTAGATTATGTGGAATTTGCCGCACGAGATTTGACGGCAACGAAAACGTTTTTTAACGCCGTCTTTGAATGGGAGTTTCAAGACTACGGCGATGAGTACAGTGCATTTTCTGGTCAAGGTATGAACGGTGGATTTTATCAGGCAGATTTGTGTTCAGTATCGGCACAAGGTGGCGCGTTGCTGGTTTTTTATAGCAATAATATTGAAGAAACCTATAAAAAAGTGGTGTTATCTAAGGGGCGGATTGTACGTGAAATTTTTGATTTTCCCGGTGGTTGTCGATTCCACTTCATAGAGCCAAGTGGTAACGAGTTTGCGGTGTGGTCTGAGTCTAAATAAAAAAAGGCGTTAGCTTGTCGCTAACGCCTTACCGTCTTTAGGCTTCTCTATGTCACTTGCTTACGATTAAAACCGTGACTCATCGTTATTGATGGTTAGCGACTTTACCTAGCTTTAACCAGGTATCGATGACAGTATCTGGGTTTAATGACACTGAACTGATACCTTGTTGCATCAACCACTCGGCAAGGTCATCATGATCCGACGGTCCTTGACCGCAAATCCCTACGTACTTACCTGCTTTTGTGGCAGCATCAATCGCCATTTTCAGCATCGCCTTAACCGCAGGGTTGCGTTCATCAAATAGATGAGCAACGTCGCCGGAATCGCGGTCCAAGCCTAACGTTAACTGAGTCATGTCATTAGAGCCGATGGAGAATCCATCAAAGTACTTCAAAAACTCATCAGCAAGTACTGCATTTGACGGTAACTCACACATCATGATGACTTTAAGTCCTTCTTCCCCACGGCGTAAATCAAATTTAGCAAGCAGGTCGATAACAGACGCCGCTTCGCTAGGAGTGCGGACAAAAGGTATCATGATTTCAACGTTTTTTAGTCCCATTTCGTTACGAACACGTTTGATGGCTTGCGTTTCAAGCTCAAAGCAGTCCTCGAAAACGGGAGAGATATAACGAGAAGCACCACGGAAGCCCAGCATAGGGTTTTCTTCATGCGGTTCGAAATCGCGCCCACCCACGAGATTGCTGTATTCATTGGATTTGAAATCAGACATACGGACAATGACGCGCTTTGGCCAAAATGCTGCGGCAATGGTGGCGATGCCTTCCGTAAGCTTACTAACGTAGAAGTCGATTGGGTCACGGTAACCACGAATACGTTGCGTGATTTTCGCTTTAAGCGAGTCGCTCTGAGCATCAAAGTTAAGAAGCGCTTTCGGGTGAATACCAATCATCTTATTGATGATAAATTCAAGTCGAGCCAGCCCAACGCCTTCATTGGGTAACTGCGCGAAGTCGAATGCGCGGTCTGGGTTACCAACGTTCATCATGACTTTAGTTGGAAGCATCGGTAGCTCATCTACCGCGGAACGGCGGACTTCAAAATCAAGCTCCCCTTCATAGACGTAGCCGGTTTCACCTTCCGAGCACGACACGGTAACCGTTGCGCCATCGGGTAAAGAGGTCGTTGCGTTGCCACAACCTACAATTGCAGGGATGCCGAGTTCACGTGCAATGATTGCCGCATGACAAGTACGACCGCCACGGTTGGTCACAATGGCAGATGCTTTCTTCATGACAGGCTCCCAGTCAGGGTCTGTCATGTCAGTCACAAGCACGTCACCTTCTTGGACTAGCGACATTTGGTCAAGTGAATCCACTAAGCGAACAGGACCACTACCGATACGTTGACCTATGGAGCGACCTTCGACAAGTACGTCTGCTTTGCTATTGAGTTGGAAGCGCTCAACGACATTTTGCTCGCTTTGAGAGCAGACGGTTTCTGGTCGTGCTTGTACGATATAAAGCTTGCCGTCGATGCCATCTTTCGCCCACTCAATGTCCATTGGACGTTGATAGTGCTTTTCGATGATCATCGCTTGTTTCGCGAGCTCTTTGATCTCATCATCTGTAAGGGAAAACTGGTTTTGCTCTTGCTCGGTGGTATCAACGATGTCGACTTGTTTGCCAATCTCTTGATTCGTGGAATAAATCATTTTAATCAGCTTAGAGCCAAACGTCTTTTTGACGATTGGTGCTTGGCCTGCTTCGAGTAACGGCTTGTGGACATAAAACTCATCAGGGTTCACTGCGCCCTGAACTACCATTTCACCTAGGCCCCAGGCGGATGTGATAAACACAACTTGATCAAAGCCAGATTCGGTATCCAGGGTAAACATCACACCAGATGACGCTTGGTCTGAACGAACCATGCGTTGAATACCTGCCGATAGCGAGATACCACGGTGGTCAAAGCCTTGGTGAACACGATAGGAGATAGCTCGATCATTAAAGAGCGAAGCGTAAACGTGTTTGGTTGCTTCGAGCACCGCATCAATGCCATGTACGTTCAAAAATGTTTCTTGCTGCCCAGCGAAAGAGGCGTCAGGTAGATCTTCTGCTGTAGCAGAAGATCGCACCGCGACAGAAAGTGCCGGATTGTCGTTAATCAATTCACGGTAGTTAGAACGAATATCTTGTTCTAAGTCCGCAGGGAAGGGGGCATCGAGTACCCATTGACGAATCATTGCGCCTGTCTTTCGCAGTGCGTCAACATCATCAACATCTAGTTCATCTAACAGTCCGTGGATACGCTCATCAAGACCTTCAAAATCAAGGAATTGATTAAACGCGTGAGATGTTGTGGCAAAGCCATTTGGGACAGAAACACCAGCATTAGAAAGGTTAGACACCATTTCGCCTAATGACGCGTTTTTGCCGCCGACTTTGTCGACATCTTCCATGGAAAGTCCATCGAACCAGAGGGTATTATTTTGCATGTCTATCTCCAGAAACATTGCAGCGTAGGGTAATAAGCAATCGTTTACGTATTCAGCCGAAAAATAGATAACTTTATTTTTCAAAACTGTGGGGGAACGTTATTGAATGCTAGGGTTTATTATCGATATTATGTAACGCATCCTACTTAAAATAATCTGATAACTTAACTATAAAATGAAAAATTTAGGTCAAAGTCGTGACGTATTCTACGTTTCTGACGGAACAGCGATTACTTGTGAGACACTGGGTCATGTGGTTTTGGGGCAATTTTCGGTGACAGCAAAAGAAAAGACATTCCCGTTTGTAGAAAGTGATCATAAAGTCGATGAACTCATTAGAGAAATTAATCAATCCTATGAACGAAATGGCGTTAAGCCGTTAGTGTTTTTCTCGATTGTTGTGCCACATATCCGTACAAAATTATTAGCGTCTTGCGCGCATTGCTACGATGTTTTGGAAAGTGTGGTCGCGCAGGTAAAAGGCGATTTAAACATGGAGCCTAAACCCCAGTTACAGCGTTCGCATAGCGTGGGGAAAGATTCGGATAAGTACTTTGATCGGATAGCCGCTATTGAATATACATTAGCGCATGATGATGGGGTGTCTTTGAAAAATATTGATCAAGCCGACATTATCTTGCTCGGGGTTTCGCGAAGTGGCAAGACACCAACGAGTCTTTATATGGCTATGCAATTTGGTCTTAGAGTGGTGAACTATCCGTTTATTGATGACGATATTAAACGGTTGCGCTTACTGCCTGAGTTTGAAATTCATCGTCATAAATTATTTGGACTCACTATTGATCCTGAACGACTCACTGAAATAAGAGAAAATAGATTGGCGGGTAGTGATTACGCGAGCACTGAGCAGTGTTTACAGGAATTAGCCAGTGTCGAATCATTATTTCGCCGAGAAGCGATTCCTTATATTAATACGTCGTCACTGTCAGTAGAAGAAATCTCGACTCGAGTTTTGGAAAGAGCAGGGCTTAAACGTCGACTGTTTTAATATTTAGAGAAGTGTATCAATTACAATCGCACATATTAATTGTTTTCGGGTTGGTCACTTTTCATTGAACCTCGCCTCTAATCTCGACTGAGCATCACAGTAATTATAGCGTGGCGAGGTATACTCATGACTACCTTGTATTCATAAGCCTTAATGTTAAGTATGTCGTTCGCGCTATTTGTTGCTTTTTGTTTTTTGATGATCGTATTAGTTTGTTACTTTGGGTTGGTAAAGCCAGAACCTGAAGGAACCCGTGGTCGTTGGCGGACATTTGGAATCGCGACCGCGTTGTCAGTGTTAGTGTGCGGTCTTTCTTTGCTGGTTTGGAGTCAGCTGAAATCGGAGGTTCCTAAACCCGAAAAGCCAGCTGAGCTGAGGAATGGCGAGACCATGATGCTAGAGCTGCAGCAAGCGTTAGAACAGGACCCTAATAACAGTAAAAATTGGTTCTCGCTGGGACAAATGTACATGCAAACTCATGAATTTGATGCGGCCATCACCTGTTTTGACTATTCGATTCGTTTGTCTCAGAACCCCTACGCGGGTCAATATGCTGCGATTGCAACGGCAAAATACTTTTCTGAATCACAAACAATGACGCCAGACGTGTTGAGTTTTTTAGACAAAGCCCTACAAATGGATGAACTAAACGATACGGCGTTGCTGCTGATCGCCTCTGATCACTTTTTAAACGCTCGCTATACCGACGCGATTACGCAATGGACAACAATCCTAGACTCGAACCGACCGGGTATTCAACGAGCGGATCTCATTGAAAAAATCAATCAAGCGAAAAGTATGCTCTGAACGTAGTGTTGGTATGAATCTATGGTTGGTAACGCTCGATAACACTCTCATGAATTAGCGGTTTCATGAGAGTGCTGAACTTAATGATGGTGAAACATGGTCTCTACCCAAAGCTTGCTAGCGAACAGCATAAATCGCAGACCTTGGAACCAGCGAACTGTGGTTTAAGCTCTCCATTAATTGATAGAGTTTATGAGAACTTCATTTTTGTAGATACGATGCAAATTTTCGAGAGACTCAATCCGGAGTGATCGTATTTCAAATTCTTTGTCGCCCATATTGATAACGTCAGCGTTGAATGTCACTTTCAGTGATTCAATGGTTTGTTCGAGAGTAGATAACGATTCCTTTAGGTTTGTGGCACACGATAAGTTTGTCATCCAATGCTGAACACCAAGTGATGGCGTGATTTTTTGTAATGTCATTTCCATCTTATTATCCTTCAAGTAGACGTTCCAGTTTCCATACCTTTACGTTACAAAATTTCATATACAATGGCATGTTAGGTCTTATCGGTTCTTTAGGTACATTGGTTCTTTAGGTAGGTGATGAGAGGACTTAATATTGCATAATGGCCGGTCAAACTCTATCTCGAGACTTCAAATAAGTTGCAGAAAGCGTATCGACTTTATTTCTTTTCGTGAATGTGTTTTTTACTATTCATTAAGTAATGCTTAACGACCAACGCAAGGTTCATCTATAATTAAGCAAAATGTGTGACGCTTACACAAATTGACGTCTGTACTCTGGCGGAGTGCTGCCAACCCAACTCTTAAACGCACGATTAAAGTTACTCAAATCACTGTAACCTACTTGCCAGCTAATCTCTTGAACGGAAAGGTCACTCTCTCTGAGTAACTGTTTTGCTATGCGCTCACGTACTTGCTCTTTAGCTTCTTTAAATAAGATATTTTCACTTTTCAGATTTCTCTGTAGCGTGCGTTTTGTCATGCCTAGCATCGTTGCAAACCAATCAATGTTGAACCATGGCAGTGTCGCATAAGTGTTGATGAGAGTGATGACGTTTTGGTGCCAATCAAGAGTCATCGCTTGCTCTGCAATAGGTCTATAGTGACTGGAAAGGGGGATAACAATTGCCCCGTACTGCTGTTGAAATTCGATTTGGGATTGATGGAAATGTATCGGTAGCTTGTTGGCATTCTGACTCGAAGAGATGAGTTTTGCGTGTGAAGGTTGCCATCCGTTTGCGATAAATTTCCTGCAAAGGCTGATGATGGTGAGCGTCCTAAACCACTCAGCTTGTTCAAAGCCAGCGGTCGAGGGGTGATAACGACTGCGATGACACAACCACGACAGTCCATCCTTAACTTCTGTCCAAATCGTAATGTGATTACTGAGTTTCGGGATTTCAGCCACTAAGCAACGTATTGCCTCTTCTAACGAATTGCACTGCGCAATCTTCTCATCCAATTCCGGTGAGAGCTGTTCTAGTGAAGCTTTCCTGCCGACCTCAATGCTAATGGAATAACCAAAGTTCCGCTGAAGCTGGTGAATAAAATGCACCAAGTCTTGAGTAGGAAGCCACTGGTTCGATAGTGCGAGTTCGATAGGCAATTGGCACTCTAAAGCGATACTGCGCCAATCAAGAGACTTCTTATCACAGTACTCGATATATGGAGTCAGATTACTGGTGGAGCTAAGTAAGATGCTGTTTGTCTTGGATGATGCCTTCATCTCAATAGCCCTATCGTTGAGATTATATCTATGAAGAAAGCCATAGCGGACTCTCTTGGAGTGATAAAGATAACGTCACTGGAATGAAATGTCACCAAATGACCTAATTTTGTGTTGGTCCTCTCCTTATACTTCTCTCAACCTAAACAGGAGAACAATTATGAAGCTTAAACATGTTGCCGTTTTAGTCTCGTTAACGACCGTATCGTCATTTGCTTTTGCAGCAAACCCCGTTGAAGAAGCACTCAAAGTTGAAGGCGCTCAAGTTACCTTGACTGTGAAAGAAGCGAGTACAGCCTTTACCCCAAGTTTTACTGACTCAGCTCGTGAGTTATTCAATAACTTTCACTGGCAAATGGGCGGCGACCACAGCGTTTACTACAACATGCACATGAGTGAGTTTCTACCAACAGCGATGGCGGCTCCAAACGAAGCGTACAAGCCTTTAGTCAAAAACATCGATCCACGACTAGCGGCACTCAACGTTGATACTGAAAGCAAAGGTCAGTTGACAATGGACGAGTACTTGGCGGATGAGCAGTTCCGTACTCAAGGCTTTATGTTGATTCATAAAGGGGAGATCGTTTACGAAGCTTACCCAGGCATGAAACCGACAGATACGCATGTTTGGGCATCGACTGCAAAAACAACCGTAGGTACAGTCGTGGCGATGTTGGTCGAAGAAGGCAAGGTCGACCCTGAAAAAGAGATCACCGAGTATGTTTCTGAATTGAAAGGAACGAACTGGGATGGCATCACAGTACACCAAGTCCTGAACATGTCGACCGCTCTAGACAATGAAGAAACATTAGAGTCTATCTTGAACCCAGACTCTGATGTGGTACGTTTCTTCGCGGCATCGTTTAACTCACCAAGAGCAAAAACGGGTGAGATGGAAACGTGGATGAACGTGGCTAAGGGCGCGCAAAAGCTTGAAGGTGAAAAAGCAGGTGACCATTTCCGGTACGCATCTATTAACACCATGGTGCTGACAAAGTTAGTTGAAAACGTTGAAAACAAAACCTGGACTCAAGTCTTCGAAGATCGTGTTTGGTCAAAAGTGCACGCACGTCAACCAATGCAATTCAACCTAACGCCAGATGGCATGGCGATCGCGGTTGGCTTGGTTTCATCAACAGTGGAAGACATGGCTCGCTGGGGCACGCTATTCACACCTAGCTGGAAAGCGGTGGCTGATGAGCCAGTGGTGTCACAAGCTGTGATTGACCGTATCCGCAACGGTGGCGACCCCAAAGCATTCGTGGGTACTAGCAAAGAGAGCAGCTCACTGCATGCTTACAACGAAAAAGCGGACTACAACGCATACCAGTTTGATTTCATTTTCAACGATGGGGCGATGTCTAAAAGCGGCAACCTAGGTCAATTTATTTACATTGATCCGGCCCGTGATTTTGTTGGCGTGATGTTCTCAACCAATCCGTACCACTCTGGCTTTGGTGAGAATAAAGGTCCAGCACTGATGCGTTCAGCAGCAAAACTACTTGCTGACAAGTAATCTATTTATTAGTTAACGGGATGTTCCAGGCTTCAAGGAGGAAGCAAATGAGTTTCGAAAGCTATAATGAAAACGTTTGCTTGTTAAATTCGTAGAGGTTAGGTCTAGCCCGTCTTTATCATGTTAAGTCAGAACGTATTATCGATTGTTGAGTGGTGGTTCAGATTGTTCTGATCCAGCGCGTCGCGAACTCAGTTTATTTAACGTAATCGACATTTTTCAATGGTCTATGCACTTAGTGAAATCCTCACTGTCGTGATGTTGACGGATGTTATTATGTGAGCAAAAAGAAAACCAACCCGTTTTTGGTTGCCAGCTTGGCTAAAAATTGATCAATTTTCACGATCACTTCTTCATTCTGAGTAGTAGCCAGTAACTTTAGCCGAGAACACACCATACTGCTGCAAGACAGGTATGAATCAAGCCGCAATTAAGTCGAGATGGATCGTTAGATTCTCGCGATATTTCGATACCCAAGATATGTTCGCTGCTTACGGAATATCACGCTCTGGGATTAATGTCGGTAAATGAACCCCCCATACATATACTTGGTGGCTTCTGCGCCTAAAATGGCCACTTTGTTGCCTGGTTGCAGAATGCCACTGTTCACCAGTTTGGCAAAACTTGCCCAAATAGCGGCAGATCCAAGGTTTCCCCAATTCTTCGCATCATTGATAACTTTACCGCGCTCAATTCCCAGCGCGTCGCTAAGTTGGGCATCAATATGTCCACTGGCTTGATGTGGAATGATGTAATCAAAGTCTTGAACATGATGCCCTTGTTGGGCTAGGGCGTTGATACTAGCAGTAAATAAAGCCTCACCACTTTGCCGAACATTTGTCGCGTTATGATGAAAGCGAGCGATGGTTTTTTGGGTATGTACGGATAACGACCCACCATCTAAAGAAAGGCCGGGTGACATGTCGGTGCCAATTTGTCCCATGAAACAATCGCTAATAATGCCATTCTGAGAGCCATCATCAGGCCCTAGGATAACGCCACCAGCACCATCGCCCATTTGCATGTAATTCACGAGTTGAGATTGGTCTAAAAACGATTCACTAAAGTCAAAGTAAACAGAGCCCGTTTCACTGCCTATTAACGCAATAGGTTTGCCTAATAGTGCGATGCGTGGGATCGCAATCTGAAGAGCGCTGGCAAAGCCTGTACACGCTTGCCTCAACTCCATAAATGGACCATGAAATTTTAGCTTTTCTGTCACCCATGCAATGCTTGGGGGAAGCTGAGTGTCTGGCGTGGTGGTATGACCGATGAGGTAGTCGATGTCACTCAGAGAAATTTGAGACTGAATCATCAAGCGTTGCATGACTTCGACGACTAAGTCTGAATTTGTCGGTGTTGGTTGGCTAACATGTTGATGAAGACTTCGACTAAAGTGACGTTTCTCGATGCCAAGAAAAGGGGCGATGCGACCAGCAATTTTTGCATACCGTCTTCCGGATAGCTTCTCTAGCGCGGTCATTAACTGTTCGTTATTGAGTTGCTGTTGAGGAAAGGCGTTATTCGCCGCGAGTAGCTTTACTTGTCCGGGTAGAAAAACTGTGCTCATTGATTGCCTTCCTTTGAATCAAAAATAGTTTCTAGTTCAACGCCTATGGTTTCGAAAGCGCTACGTTCGCTGGCAAGTAATGTGTATAAACGGTCAGCAATACTGTTTTTAAATGATTGCCATTGAGAATGCTCAAAGCCTAATGCAAGAGCATGACGCTTGGATAAGGTGACGTGTTTGGCTTCATCTTGTTTAATCGCTCGACATAGTAAAACAAACGGATGGTCGCTACTCAGGCTGCCTTTTTCAATTGCTAACATGAGTCGGCATACGAGTGCGTCTAAGCAAGCTATTTGAGCAAAATGAACATCAAAGCTTTGTCTTAATCCAAGTGCGGCGAAAAATCGTTGGCTACGGCGCTTTATTTGAGTGATATCGTCAGGCTCGGGCAAACTTAGGCGAATCATTTCTAATGCTTCTTCGTGATATTGTTCGTCAGCAACGATCGATTCAAAATCGGCAACGGCTTGTTGCAATGGGTTGTTGTCACGTTGTCGTTGCACTTCATTATGGAAAACCCATTGGGATGATTGCTCCCCGCAGATCAGTAAAGGTAAAAGCCGAGCGAGCGCTCGCTGTTGATCCGCTGTGAAGTCGATGGATTGCTGACGATATTCAACAAGCCAGTACCTTACTGGGCTTTCGCTTTGAGTTGATTGAGGGAGCGAGGGGAAACATGGTTTCATAAGTCTTAGTCACAATTCCTTCAGTAACACGTACTATACATAGACCGATAGATGAGAAAAATCTTTCAAATAATTGTTAATTAATTATGCATTATATTTTCAAATTGTAGTTTAAGTATCTCACGATAACGACCTAATATATGAGACATAGTGGTCATTTTAACTGAGGATTACATATGCAGGGTTTACCAAATGGGCTAATCGAAGGTCGTGTTTTAACTAAAAAAGTATGGACGGATAACTTGTTTAGCTTGGAAGTTTCTGCTGCCATTGAGCCCTATGCTGCAGGTCAATTTACTAAATTGGCATTGTTGGATGAGCACGGAGGCTGGATCCGGCGGGCGTATTCTATGGTCAATCACCCTTCACATGGTTATGGCCACCAGCACTTAGAGTTTTTGATTGTGGCCGACAAATCGG
This sequence comes from Vibrio methylphosphonaticus, assembly GCF_023634655.1. GTDB lineage: Bacteria > Pseudomonadota > Gammaproteobacteria > Enterobacterales > Vibrionaceae > Vibrio > Vibrio methylphosphonaticus. The sequence goes on from NZ_JAMKMS010000006.1 coordinate 234,421, forward strand.
GGCAGCTGTCTCCAAAGCTGCAAATGTTAGATGCAGGCGATACGCTCTTTGTTGGTAAGCAAGCATCGGGTTTTATGACATTGGACGAAATACCAAACGAGGCTCGTGAATTGTGGATGCTCGCGACAGGTACAGCGGTAGGTCCATTTTTGTCTATTTTAGAGGATGATTCGATCGCGTCGCGATTTGATTCAGTGACCTTAGTGCATGCGGTGCGCGCGGCTAATGAACTGGTGTACCCTGATATTACGTCTGCACTAGGTGAAGTGCTGGGTAGCCGGTTTAATTATCTTTCTATTGTTTCAAGGCAAGATCATGAGTTTAGTTTGCGAGGTCGAATTCCGGCATTACTGAAAAATCACGAAATTCAAAACAAGCTGGGAATACATTTGGACCCCCAACGCAGCTTTGTGTACTTATGCGGGAACCCACAAATGGTAAAAGATACCAGTGCTACTTTAGTCGAATTAGGCTTGTCGAAACACTTACGTCGCAAACCTGGTCAATTTGCGAGTGAAAATTATTGGTAGTTAACCCAAAGCCGTATTTAAGACTATGGTGTTCAGCGAACGTTAATACGCTTAACTATGCTTAATACGCTTTACCAAGATTAATATGTGTAACCCACGCCAAAAAACGCCGATTCCAAACCGGTGTTGTAGCCGACATCTGCGGTAAAACCTGTTACCCCAGTTTTGAATAGCAAGCCAATATTGCCATTAAAGCGCAAATCTGATTCGTATTCTTTGAAAGGAAGGTCGCTGACTTTTTCGAGGCTGCGATTAGCGACACCCGCCCCAACATAACCCGCGATGTTATCGTTTAATGATTTCACCACGCCGATATTCAATGCAAAATCATCGTTGTTCGGCCCTGTGCCACCGGATAGATTTGAATAAAATCCAAAACTGAGGTTTCTATCATGATAGAGGCCCACACCAAATCCACCGTCACTCGTGGTACCCACGGTGACACTGTTATATTCGCCCGCTAAAGCTGGCGCGCAGAGCAGGCATAAAGAGGCGAGTAAGCGTAGTTTCATAGTGACCCTATTGAGTAGTGTTACCCTGTGAGCGAGAGCATACCGAAAACGAGAGTATCTCAGAACTAAGTTAAGATGCTATTAATTAAAGGTTATATTAGATGTGAAAAAAAAGCCCTAATTTTTAATTAGGGCTTTGGCAAAAAATCGAATGGGTCACATCACAACCTATGGAGTGCAACCGCAACAGCGGGACGCCAACGATTCGGCAACGCTACGTTTAGTATTTCGACTCTCTTGTTTGTTGCTCTGCTTCCCATCGCGGTACCACCGTGTCTAGGAAGTGTTGCTTTTCAGCATTCATTTTATCCATATCCATCCCCAGAGCGGCTTGTGCTTTTTCTTTGGTTGAAATATCTGGAATTTCTACGGGATCGGTAATGCCTTTCTTCGCGAGTAAACGAATCAGCTTGGTTCTAGCATCGGCCGCTTTGTCTACCGATGTACCAAGCACTTCAAGTGCTACCTCTGGCGCGTGCATGTGCACACCATGTGACGCGATAGCGTAGTCCCAGCGCCATTGAGCGTGGCGAATATCCATCAGGATTGGCTTCATTTCTTCTTCAGTTGCGCCCGCATCCCATGCTGCGCCTGCTTCAAAGTGAGCCGCGACAATTTGTTTTTCAGCGGTCAGCTTCATGTTTAATACTTGAGCTTTGCGCGTAGAAACAATGCCCTGTAACTGATCTTTAGATTGTGTGTGACAGTTTGCACAGGTATCTTCGAAGCGATCAAATGGATTGCCAACTTTGTGGTCGGTATACACAGTGCCATCTTCTTTGGTTACTTTTGGCATATGGCAATCCACACAAACCACGCCATTCTTACCATGAATGCCATCACGCCATGTTTCATAGCCTGGGTGCTGGGCTTTTAGCATTGGGGCTTTTGAAACGGCGTGTTGCCAATCTTTAAACTCAATGCCGTCGTAATAGACTTCCATTTCACCTACGCTTGTACCACGATCCCAAGGGAATTTAACGCTCTTGTTGGGACCGGTAAAGTAATATTCAACATGGCACTGCGCACAAACAGACGCTTGTTTGTCGAGGCGAGATTGCTCCTCGAATTTCTTACCTATAGCGTCGAAGGCACGCTCAACGTATGGACGAGTGAGAGCAAGTTCTGGCTCACCATTTTGGAATTTCTCGCTACGAGTATCGTGACAGTCGGCGCAACCGATGGGGTTGGAGATTTCCCCACCCAAGCGTGCCCATTTCCCTTCGAAATAGCCATCTTCGCCACGCTCTTCAATCATACGAGCAACGTCTGGGCTTTTACAGCTCCAACATGCCATTGGCATCGGGCCCGATTTAGCGTCGGTTGGCCCGCCAGTGCGCAGGGTTTGTCTTACATCGTCTAGCGCAAAGAAGTGACCGCGGGCTTTGTTGTAGTCTTTCGCAAAGCCGTACCCAGCCCATAGAATGACCATATTGGGGTCTTGCTCAAGTGCATCTTCTATTTCGGCACTCTCACTGGTTTGCTTCCAGGTTTTGTATTGATCGGGGTGATTCTCTTCATAGGTTTGGTTTCTAGGATCAGCCAACCCATCTTCTGTTGTCGCAAAAACCGGTGCACTAGCGGCAGCTAGTATTGCCAGCGATGCAACGGAACTAATAATCCAATGCTTATTCACAGTGTAATCTCCGTATTCTAATTTTTGAAATGCGTTGTGGGGCTTTTCCATTTATAAGAATTGGAGATGTCCGTTGTGGGTAATAACGAAATATAAACCGCAATTGACGTTGTAATAATACGCCACAGATTGACATATTTTATTACATGTCGGCGCTTTCCTGTCCTAGATCAATTTAGGGGAGTGATCTCGATCATATCAAAATAAATCTAACCCTAAAGGGGTAGTCGTGGTGAATTTGTTGATATTAATTATCATTATAAAACAGCATCTTATGTAAAATTACACACACAAATAATAGTGACTTTGCTCACTAATTAGCCTTAAGGAAGTAGGCGAAATTAGCCGAGCAACATATGATCAGGTTGTGAAGCGTTGTGGCTTTCCTAAATAAGAATTGATTGCATTTTCTCATCTGATTTGAGGAAAAGTATTAATTATTGACCAAACTCCCAGTTACGCTCTGGTAGAGAAGGTTTAAGGAAAGGATACGATGGGCAATGTTAAATTGACCATAACGATAATGCTTCAGGCCCTTCTAGCATTTTCTCTTTATGGTTTTTCATTCAATGCCTTTGCCGATGATGATACAGCACTTCCGTCAACGGGAGCTGAGCAGCAGCGGTATAAGGTAGAGTTAATTCGTGATAAAGATTACAAATGTATTCAATGTCACAAAGACTCAAAACAGACACTTGCTGGATCCCATGGAGAGGATGCTATCTCTATCATAGGAAAAGAAGTGAATTGTACTCAATGTCACAGTGATATTGGACCGGACCACCGAGATGGCGCTTCTACCGTTGTTCAGTATCACGATGCCCAGTCGCAGCCTGGCACGGATAAAGTATGGCTCTCTCCTGAAGCGATACTAAAGGCGAACCAATTGTGTACGGATTGCCACCAACCTCAGCACTTAAGTGAAGACAGTTGGACGCATGACGTTCATGCTAAAAACTTAACCTGTAGCAACTGCCATTCCGTTCATGCTGAAAAAGCCAAAGTCTTATCGTTTGACCATAAAGCAAAGATTAAAATGTGTGTCGATTGCCATAAAGACTTCAACGAATTGCGTGAAGAGGAGGGCAGGTGATATGAGTTGTTCTAGACGAAATTTTCTAGCCGGATCTGGTGCGGTCATTTTTACCACGGGTGTTGCAACCACATCTGTGCTCACCAGCACGAACTCAAATGCGTCAGCGGATAGTGCGGAAACCGCCAAGCGCTATGGCATGCTACACGATGAAAATGCCTGTATTGGTTGTACCGCTTGTACAGAAGCGTGTAGAGAAGTCAATAATGTGCCTGAAGGTGTTTCCCGATTAGAGATTCATCGCTCTGAGCCAATGGGTGAGTACCCAGATGTTGAATACCGTTTTACCCGAACTTCTTGTCAACATTGTGAAAACCCTCCTTGTGTTTACGTTTGCCCAACGGGTGCTGCTTATAAAGATGAAGAAACCGGTATTGTAGATGTGCACAAAGAGAAATGTGTCGGCTGCGGGTATTGCCTAGCGGCTTGTCCGTACCAAGTGCGTTTTTTCCACCCAGAAGATCACTCCGCCGATAAATGTAACTTCTGTCGCGATACTAACCTAGCGGCAGGTAAACAGCCTGCTTGTGTAGAGAGTTGTCCGACAAAAGCGTTGGTATTTGGTGATCTAAACGATCCACAGAGTAATATCAGCAAGGCTATTACGGTTAACGCCGTCTATCGAGATAAAGCGCATTTGGGCACCAAGCCTCAGCTTTATAAAGTACCGTTCCATAAGGGGGAGGTGTAGCATGAGTATTTGGGAAACTGCCTTTCATTTTGACTCTTTAGTATGGGATTGGATCATCGCTATTTACCTGTTTTTAGCAGGTATGTCGGCGGGTGCGGTTATGATTGCGCTGTATTTGAAGCGTAACGTAATAGAAGGCAATCCAGCGGATAACGGCATATTGAAAGCCATGGCATGGTTGGCGCCATTTGGCATTATCGTTGGGTTGTTGATTTTGGTGTTCCACTTAACGAAACCGTTAGAGTTTTGGAAGATCATGATTTACTTTAATCCGACCTCAGTGATGTCGATGGGCGTGATTTTGTTCCAAGTCTATATGGCAGTGTTGTTTGTGTGGATTGGACTCATTTTCCGTAAGCCGATCATGGACGTTTTAGGCGGGAAGTTTGATTTCGTTGAAACTATCCTGATTAAACTAGAAAAAGTCGAAAATGGAATTGAGATATTTTTGGGTGTCTTAGCGATCGCTCTTGCGGCTTATACGGGCTTCTTATTGTCCGCATTGAAGACTTACCCAATGCTCAATAACCCCGTTTTACCGATTCTATTCCTATTTTCTAGCTTGTCCTCTGGCGCAGCCGCGAGCTTGTTGTTTGGTATCTTAGTGTTTAAAGAAGATGCGCACAGCCCGAGTGTAAAGTGGGTGCATCGTTTTGAACGCCCAGTCGTATTGTTTGAACTGTTTGTGATTGTTACTTTCTTTACTGGTCTTATCTTTAGTGGTGGGCAGAACGAAGCCGCCGCTTGGAATGCCATTGGCGGAGGTTTTTGGTCGAACTGGTTTTGGTACGGGGTAATTGGCTTAGGGATGCTATTGCCATTGGCGATGAATTTCTTTAGCTCTGACAAAGTGAAACATAATCATGGCTTTATTTTGGTTGTAACATCGCTCAGTTTACTCGGTGTATTGATGTTAAGGACATTTGTGTTGTACGCAGGACAAATGACGATTGTTTAGCCCCTGTATTTCTCCGCTAGCCTATGGATGTCGTCATTCTTTACAGAGTGACGACATCCATTTTCAAGCGGATATTTTTAGAGCGTAGGGGGTCAATTTGGTGTGTTCTAAAAGTGTGGGCTCTCGCTGTTATCATTGGGTTGAGGTTTTATGATTGGTCATATTGGATTACTCGCACTGATTTGTACGGCGATGGTCAGTACCTTAGGGGCGGTGTGCGGACTTATCGGCACTGTCAGAGTATTTCAATCAGATCTGATGGTGGGTATCGCACGAGTTACTCGCCTAAGTAGTTTTCTTGCTTTATTTTTCTCAATGATGTCGATGGTGATACTGGCGTATGGCTTTGCTATTGATGATTTTGCATTAAGTTATGTTTCCCAGAACTCCAACAGCCAGTTGCCGCTCCCATTTAAAATCGCCGCAACATGGGGTGGGCATGAGGGTTCCATGTTATTCTGGGTTGTGACGCTGTCACTATGGTGTGTGGGTTTGTCAAAAGCTCGCGCCGAGAGAAGGTATCGATTTCATGCCACTTGGATCATGCTTTGCTTTATTGCCATATTTGCCTGGTTTACCCTTCTAGCTTCCAATCCATTTGAATTTAATCCGACGTTACCCGCACAAGGCCGCGACTTGAACCCAATGCTACAAGACATTGGCTTAATCATTCATCCGCCTTTGTTATATATCGGCTACGTTGGTTTTGCGTCTGTTCTTGCTCTTGCCGTTGGGGCGTTATTGGATAATGAAAGCACGTCAACGTGGTTAAATGACGCGAAGACCTACACGCTGAATGCGTGGATATTTTTGTCTGTGGGTATTGCAGTGGGTTCTTGGTGGGCTTACTACGAGTTAGGTTGGGGAGGCTGGTGGTTTTGGGACCCCGTGGAAAACGCCTCATTGTTACCTTGGTTAACTGCAACGGCGTTAATGCATACACTACTGGCGTCAAGAGTCAGGAACCAACTGTTAATTTGGAGTTACTCACTGGCTTTTGTGACATTTTGTTTGAGTATTCTAGGCACATTTATTGTGCGTTCTGGCGTGCTCACCTCAGTTCATGCTTTTGCGGTGGATCCTAGCAAGGGTTTTACTTTATTAGGGATACTATCGCTTGTTTTCATACTATCGTTTTTGATACTGATTAAGCGTATTGACTCGATTCAGTCGCGAACCTTACAAGGCGTTTTAAACAAAAATTTTCTACTACTGGCGTGTGCGAACCTATTCACCTTAGCCACAACCATTGTCGTGTTTGGTACATTCTACCCAATGGTCTACGAGTTAGTAGGGCTAGGGAATATTTCGGTTGGCGCACCTTATTTCAATCTTCTAATTGCGCCATTGGCCATTATTGCACTGTTTGTTGTCGGATTTTCAGCGTTGTTAAAATGGGATTCGGCATCGCCTGATAAACTGCGTTCAACACTTGTTGGACTAGCGGTTGCTACCTTGGGTGTGGCGGGTGGCATGGTTAGCTACTACGTCTATCACAACGAAGCTGTCGGAGCTGAGTGGTCAATGTGGGCATTTTTTAGCTGCTGGGGCGCGCTTTGGGTTGTCGCCACTCATGGTATTGCGTTTTACCGCAACCGATCATCGATTCATTTTAAAAGAACGCATGTAAAAAGAACGCTTGTAAAAAGAGTGCATGTTAAACGAATGCTCTATGTGTCCGTTGCGCACATTGGGTTTGCCGTCGTCGCGTTTGGCGCAGCAATGAACAGTGAATACTCGTATGAAATAACGCGGAAATTGGGGCCGACGAGCCAAGTTGAGTTTGGCGACTATCAACTTCACTATGTTGACACGCAGCTCTATGTTGCGCCCACTTTTAGCGCAGAGCGAGCCGTAATTGAAATACGACCGTTACCAAACAAGGAAAGCCAATCAGAACAAATATGGTTTGCTTATCCAGAAAAGCGCCATTATCCGATACGCGTAATGAATATGACTGAGCCATCTATGACTGCGTTTTGGGACGGTGATATCTACATCTCCTTAGGAGAAAAAATAGATAGCGCTCATTACGCGGTGCGGATTCAATTTAAAGCATTTATCCGTTGGATTTGGTTGGGTGCACTGCTTATGGTTTTAGGCGTAACTGGCGTGTTGTTCAGCCAGCGCGAAAAGAGTAACGTCCGGGCATCATGCGAAAATAACCCTTCAATAATAGCCGGAGGGTACATTGAGAACTAGTCAGATTCACGCGATAAATGGGGCGCGTTGTTGGGTGTCGGTGTTTGCAGCATTGCTGCTGACAGTGTTTTGTTTGAATATCTCATCCGCATCCGCCAGTTCACAGTCGGTAGAGTTATTTGAATTTGACTCAATTAAACAACAGAAGGATGCCATTGCATTAGCAAAAACATTGCGCTGTCCTATGTGTCAAAACCAGAACTTGATTGAATCCAATTCGCCAGTCGCGAAAGATATTCGTTTAAGAGTGTTTGAGCTGATAAAGCAAGGAAAAACCGAGCAAGAAGTAAAAGACTATATGGTCGCTCGATACGGGCAGCATGTGCTTTATCAACCATCACTTTCCAAACAAAATGCGTTGTTGTGGGGAGCGCCGTTCATTATTGCTCTGATACTTCTTGTACTGATGTTTTATCGAGTTATCCGCACTAAGGGACATCAAACGAGTCGTGATGAGGGCTCGGTGTAATGTAACGTCGATACGGTAGGCGTAAATGACAAATTCCCACTAGTCAGCTTATTGCAACTCATTGTAATATCGATGTAAAGGATGTTTACTTTGAGTAAAGGATTATGACACCACAGCAACGCGACTTTTTAGAACAATACTTATCCACACTCTCTCAAGCAGAGCGAATAGCGGTTCCTGCGGCTATCGCTGAGCACTTCTGCGCCGATGAATACAATGCTAATGAATGCGCGCGATTAATTGATGAGGGCATCAAAACGGCAACATGTAGCCTAAAAGAAGGGTACGTCATTGATGATGAACCATTGCCAGAGATCGGGCGATTATCTGTTGTGCTTAATTGGCATCAAGTGCCCGTGTGTATTGTAAAAGTGACCAGTGTGGCGATTTGTGCGTTTGATAAAGTGCCGCCTGAATTCGCTTTTATGGAGGGAGAAGGTGATCGCAGTTACCCGTCTTGGCGTGCGTCTCATATTGAGTTTTTCCAGAGTTACGTCTCTCAGTTGGGTCTAACCTTTACTACAGACGATGATCTTGTGTTGGAAACGTTTGAAAAAGTTTATCCCGTTGGCGCATAAGGTCCTGTTCCCAATACGGTTATCGTGAGGTTAGTATCGTGACTTCATTACTATGAGACTCTCACATGACATAAGCATCCTGAGGTTAACACTATGAAACAACCATTATGAAAATAAGTATCGAAAGTCGTCGCCTTCACATGCGTCAAATCAATGCTAGCGATGAGTGCTTTTTTAGAGCGCTTCACCGTGATAAGCGGGTGACGCATCTATGCTTTGATACACCGACGGATGCGGAAATTCAGCACCGATTTGTGCAACGCTTACCACCTTGGAATATTACGGCATCTCATTGGCTATGTTTAACGATTGTGGAACAAGAAACAGGTAAGAAAATTGGGTTTACCGGGTTCATTATTGAAGATGATAAGGCTGAAGTTGGCTATTTAATCACACCTGATTGTCATGGTTATGGCTATGCAACAGAATCATTACAGGCGCTGTTAACGTGGGCGCAGTCGCACCTTCCTGATATCGGTTTTGAGGCGACGGTGACCGATGGGAATACTCAGTCTGAACGGGTATTAAGTAAGTGTGGCTTTACTCAGATAAAGCGAGTGCCGGATGCTTTCAGGATTAATGGTCACTGGCATGATGACGTTATCTATGCGCGATAGGTGTGCGTTACCGTAATGCAAGGGTCAGGTTATTGAGTGTAAAAGGAGAGACTCAATGAGTGTGATGTATAGAGAAATGCAATCAACAGATTATGATTCGGTCATTGGGCTTTGGAGTCATACGGAAAACATGCAGCTGCGCGAGGCAGACAGCCGAGAAAGTATTACGGCGTATTTAGACCAGAATCCCAATTTGAGCTATGTCGCTATGGTTTCTGGTCAAATTGTTGGTGCAGTGTTGGTGGGAACGGATGGACGCCGAGGCTATATTCAGCATCTTGCTGTCGCGGACAAGCATCGGGGGAAACGGGTTGGTCGAGGCTTAATTGAACAAGCCACACAGGCTTTAGGATTGATTGGAATTAACAAAACCCATCTTTTTGTCACGACGGAAAACGAAAACGCGCAGCAGTTTTATCGCTCGCTAGGGTGGGAGGACCGTAAAGAGATTAAAATGTATTCGTTTAATGCCTCAGCGAATCTGAATATCTAGTGACAATCCGTACACTGCCGTATTTGTCATTGCGATATGAGCGGGTCAGTCAATTCAGTTTTAAGCTCAGCGTAGAGGGGCGAGTTCAACAACTGAAACGCCCTCATTACCGGTCACTTGACTGTTAAGTTAGCTTTTAATAAAACGATTGTAGACGAAAAGAAGTAGGAAAGCGCCGAGGGTGGCGGTGATAATGCTGCCGATATTGAAACCGTTTGCACCACCCAAACCGAGTAGTCCGCCAATAAATCCGCCGACAAATGCCCCAGCAATACCCAGTCCCATTGTCGCTAACCAACCCCCACCATCATTGCCTGGCATTAACCATTTTGCGAGTGCTCCGGCAATTAGACCTAAAATAATCCATGAAATGATGCCCATGTTTCGCTCCTTACTATAATAAAAGCTTTGTAGATGACGTTATCATCGCTAAGCATAGTTCAAATAATAAACCGTCCATTCGTTTAATTGCTATAAACAAACAGACGGTTAAATGAATGATGACCAAGTATGTGAATGGAATGGGTAATCTTTTGCTTAGTGAGGTTATCCTCGAATAAAAATCATCTATTATTGATATAGCTATCTGACTTGATGACAAGGGTATGAGTAGATAGCGAAGTACCTTGGCATAAGGTCGAGGAGTGCAGCACCCATTAAGGAGTCGGGAATGAAGGTGTCACGGTTGGTTAATGTTCAATCAATTCTATTGTTATTCATCATTGGTTTGAACAGTGTCTTGTTCTCACATGCTTACGCACAAACAGAAAGTGAAGCGGTGCGCTCAACGAAAGAGCAGAGGGAGTTTGATCGTGTTAATCGTGAGATCAAAGATCTCGCAGAGTCGTTAAAATTATCGACTGGGGATCAAAAAGATGCGATTCAATTTAGGCTGTTTAATAAAAATAATGAGTTAAGAGAGATCATTGCCACCGGCGTTGATAATAATGCTTTACCAAAAGCAGTATTGATTGCTCAAGTTGCGCTACAGCAAGAGTACACAGAGGGAGCAAAAGCCTACCTTGAAGATAAAATTAAGAAAACGACTGAGAAGTTTAATGCTGCAAAAGATGAAGAAAAGCTCTCTATTCTGAATACCTACCGAGAATTACTGGAGTATTTGGACTCTTCCTATGAGAGCAGTTGGCAAAACTTAATGTGGTTGCAAAAGCTTGGAGAGCCTAATGTTGAGTTGGAGCAAGCTTCGGCATTATTCATCACTAAACGAATGAGATTAGTTTCCGCTTCAATAGAATACTTTGACCAACAGTTACAAACAGTGGCGACCCAAATTTCGGTCGCGCCTGATTCAGAAAAATCGGCGCTTCAGATGACGCAGTTAATCACTACGCAGCGATTATCGATTGAAACCGATAGCCTGCAAAAGCTGATTGTGCTGGGCGATGATATGGGCTTGGAGACCTCAGAATATAAACGTCAAATTTTCCAAGTTACCGGTAGTATTACGCAAGATATTTTAAATGTAAAAGTGCTGCTTTCTCTCGTCAACGAGTGGTGGAATGCGGGCTTAACATGGTTGGCAGACAACGCACCACAACAGTTATTCCAACTATTCATCTTTATTTTGATATTGATGGCGACGCGGATGATCGTCAAGCTTGTTCGCAAAGTGGTGAGCAAAGCCGTAGTCACCAAGAACTTTAAGTTGTCGCATTTGATGCAAAACTTCTTTGTTTCTATCTCTGGGAATATCGTTTGGATTATCGGTATTATGGTTGGTTTGTCTCAAATCGGCCTTAACCTTGCCCCAGTCTTGACGGGTTTTGGTATTGCTGGTGTCATTATTGGCTTTGCTCTTCAAGATACCTTGTCCAATTTTGCAGCAGGCATGATGTTATTAATCTATCGCCCATTCGATGTTGGAGATTTTGTCTTTGCTGGTGGCGTTGATGGTAAAGTTAGCCACATGAGTTTAGTCAGCACTACTATTCGTACCTTTGACAACCAAATTATCATTGTGCCAAATGGTAAAATTTGGGGTGATGTGATTAAAAATGTCACCCACGAGCGGATACGTCGTGTTGATATGATATTCGGTATTGGTTACAGCGACGATTTATTGAAAGCTGAATCCGTGCTGACCGACATCGTGACGAGCCATCCTTCTGTACTTAAGTCGCCAGAGCCGATTATTAAAGTGCATACGCTAAATACTTCTTCTGTTGATTTTATTGTTCGTCCTTGGGTAAAAACCGACGACTATTGGGATGTGTACTGGGACGTGACAAAAGAAGTGAAGCTTCGTTTTGATAGGGAAGGCATATCGATCCCTTTCCCGCAGCAAGATGTTCATTTGCACATGATTGATAAAAAAGACGCATAGCTTAAGGCTAGCGAGTGGCGTGGAGAGTCATACTCGTTGCTTAAGCAAATTTCAATTTTCCAGCCAAAGTATTACGTGTTGATGCTCGTAATACTTTGGTTGTTTGCCTATCAAACTGAAGATATCGGTTTATCATGAAACCGTATTAGTTTTGATCCTACCTGCGATTCATAATAAGCTTGGCTGATCTTAAGCGTATTGGTCGCGACTGGTTATTTAATAGTAAGTTAAGTAGTTTTTTTGACCGTTATTGTAACCACTGACCACTACCAACGCTTTTCAATAAAAATAATCAGGACTCTTACTTATGAGCCAACAACAAAATAACCCATTGCACGGCCTAACATTAGAAAAAATTCTAACTCGATTAGTTGAACATTATGGTTGGGATGAGTTGTATTACCACATTAACGTGAATTGCTTTAACAAGGATCCTTCCATCAAGTCGTCTCTCAAGTTCCTGAGAAAGACTCAATGGGCGCGTGATAAAGTTGAAGCACTCTATGTGTCGACGTTTAGTTAACACAGCAAGAAGAACGACGACCATGATTGCGTTGCGTATGTTTGTGTCAATATCGCTGCGAGGCAATAACAGTGGTCGTCACAAAGTTCATAATACTATTATCTTTACAGACTAGAGCGGCATTATGCTGAAAATTTCTAATAGCGTTGAATTAGCCGAGTGGGAAATAGAACTTACGGCAATCAGGTCAATGGGCGCTGGTGGGCAGAAAGTCAATAAAACGAGCTCAGCGATACATTTACGTTTTGATATCAAACGTTCAACGCTGCCAGATTTTTACAAGGAAAGACTGTTAGCGCTATCTGACACGAGAATAACGAAAGAAGGCGTTGTGATCATTAAGGCGCAAGCTTATCGAACTCAAGAGCAAAATAGAGAAGATGCTTTAGAGCGCCTTAAACAGCTCATTGTCTCTGCCGCTGTTGTCCAGAAAGCGAGAAGGGCGACCAGACCAACTCGCAATTCACAGACCCGTAGAATGGATGCGAAGAAGCGCAAAGGAAATACTAAGGCGCTCAGAGGCCGAGTTTCTGATTGATTGTTAATCAGCGTAATCGATGATCCAGTTGCTTTACGTAAGTCGTAACTTTGTTATCGTATGATGAATACCGATAAATTGACGTATAAGGATATACACATGAAAATTATTAAAGATGATTTACAAGGCCCTGAAATTCAGGGCTTACTACAGGAACATCTTGATGATATGTACGCCACGTCTCCCGCTGAAAGTGTTCATGCATTGGATTTAACAGAGCTACAAAAACCAGACATTACTTTTTGGTCAGCTTGGATTGAAGGTAAACTTGCTGGTTGTGTTGCTCTCAAAATGCTAGACGGGCAGCATGGTGAAATTAAGTCAATGCGCACGGCGCATTCTGCTCGTGGCAAGGGGGTCGCCAAGCATCTTGTTGTTCATGTGTGTCAAGCTGCAAAGCAAGAAGGGGTTATTCGACTGAGTCTCGAAACAGGAACGGAGGCATTTTTTCATCCAGCACGAACGTTATATCAGGGTTTTGGCTTTGTAGAATGCCCTCCCTTTGCTGATTATGCACTGGACCCCAATAGTGTCTTCATGACGAAGCCGCTATAGTGGATTGAGTGTTCAAAGATAGCCACACAACCAACAAATAAGGGAGGAAGGATATGGATGCCATTCGTTTTCGTTATGTTGAGTGCCCGTACTGCGGCGAGCAATTTGAAACTTCCATTGATTGCTCTAGTGGTGAGCAGCAGTATATTGAAGACTGTTATGTCTGCTGCCGACCTATTTTGTTCTCGATTACGTTTGTTGATGATGATCTTATTGTTTCAACGCGTCATGAAAACGACGCTTAACTTATGTTTGTCCAAGATTAACTTACGTTTTCTAAGACTAACTCTTATTTCTAAGGCTAATTTAGGTTTCCAGGCTAACTTAGGTTTTCAAGGTTAACTTCGGTTTCCCAAGACTAACTTACGTTTCCCGACATATGCCGACATCGTCCTGTGATGCGTGATAATTAAAATTGTTTACTCGCCATCAATACTTTTCAGACCATTATGACATTTTTGTAGAGTAATGTTGATAAACGTATTTAAAGGAATAACATGCTCCCCATCAATTTAGATGTATTTCTAACTGGCTTTTCGTTAAGTATTTCCCTGATTCTTGCTATCGGTGCGCAAAATGCTTTTGTTCTTAAGCAAGGGCTTAAGAAGCACCACGTTTTTTTTGTCTGCCTCGTGTGTGCTGTTTCAGACGCGTTGTTAATCTCAGCCGGTGTAGGAGGCTTTGGCGTAATCATTCAGACCTACCCATCGGTTGAGACTATCGCTCGTTATGCTGGTGCTTTGTTCTTATTTGTGTACAGTTTTCAAAGCTTCCGTTCTGCTTTCACGGTACAGCATCAATTGGAACCAGAAGGTGAGTCTAAGGGTTCATTGTTAAAGACGTTGGGCATTTGTCTTGCGTTGACATGGCTAAATCCACACGTTTATTTAGATACGGTGGTATTGCTTGGCTCGATATCGACACAGTACCAGCCTGAGCAATGGTCATTCGGTGTTGGAGCGGTAACGGCATCGTTCGTTTTCTTTTTCTCTTTAGGCTATGGCGCCCGTCTGCTTATTCCCCTCTTTAGTAAGCCTTTATCTTGGAAAGTACTCGAAGGTTTAGTGGGAGCAATCATGTTGTTTATCGCCGTGACGCTGGTATGGGAATAGAGGAATGGAAGCGTAAAATGAGTAATCTAGGTAAAGCGAGCCGGAATCATGCGGTCATCGTGGTGACACATATAGTGAGTGGTTTCGTCTGAGAGATGCAGTCGTAGCATAGCAGAGTATTGATGTGTCTTGCAGATTAAGCCCTAACTAATAGTTAGGGCTTAATGCTATATGTTGTCGTGAGCACGAGTGATGCCACGGTTATGACGTTGGAATTTTACGACGCTTGTATCGTTGAAATGAGCTTCTCTGCTTCATCTAAATGATGGCCACCAAACAAATTGCAGTGATTGAGAACCTGATAAAGGTTATAAATGTACTTTCTGTACTCATACATAGGTTCAATCGCGAGGATACTTTCATACCCTTGATAGAATTCAGGACGGAACCCTCCAAACAGTTCAGTCATAGCTAAATCACACTCTCTGTCGCCCCAATAGCTTGCAGGATCATAACAAATGGGTCCAAATGCCGTGTTTGCTACGTTACCGTTCCATAGGTCGCCATGCAGGAGTGATGGCTTGGGATTGTGTCCAGAAAGTTGCTCGTTAACTAATTCAACAAACTCATTGATTGGTGTAAAAGAGATGTGCTTTTCTTTAAGCAGCTGAAGCTGCCAACCAATACGTTGTTCAGAGAAAAAACGCGACCATTTTTTATGCCACTTATTTGGTTGTACGGTTTCGCCGAGGTAGTTATCTTGATCAAAGCCGAACTCAGCTTGCTCCCCCCACTTATGTAGTTTGGCCAACTGCACACCAAAACGGTGGCTGCTCTCAGCGACATCCAGAGGTTTAACTGGGATGTAGTTGAGAACCAAAAACGCACACTCTTTTGTTTTGCCAATGTGTACAACTTCTGGGAGCTGTACGGTATTGGTTTCCCGCAAGGCGTGGAGGTTTTCCGCTTCTATCTCAAATTTGGGCAAAAAGTCTTTGTGATTGGTTTTAACAAAATAGCGTTGCTCACCATCACTGATCATGTAGCATTGATTGATGTCGCCACCATCCATTCTAACTCGTTCTTTTATATTGAACTTAAACATCAATGTGTCTGATAGTTGGTCTGAAATCGCTTGCCACATACGCTACTCCCATGAATCAATACTCTTAGTATTCTAGAACAACCTCGCTAGGTATACAGTGATAATCGGCACAGCTTGGATATTGAGCGCTTGCAGTGGTTCAAAAGGTGCGAGTTTTTGTGGCTTAATATGAAAAGAAAAACCTTGATATGGGAAGGGAAGGCGTCATGAGTTGGACGAACTGCGTTTTTAGTGGGGGGAGTCGCACTTCGCTATTCGGGGATTAAATGATGTAAAGAGCACCGGGTAAAGTAAGGGACGCTTTCCTCCGTTACTCATTACATCATCAGGATGGCAATTAAGCGTTGAGTGCCTGTTCTAAATCGGCAATGATGTCATCGATATGTTCAATTCCCACAGAAAGACGGATCATTTCGGGCGACACGCCCGCTTGTTTTTGCTCTTGTTCCGTCAGCTGTCGATGTGTGGTTGAAGCGGGGTGACAAGCGAGCGACTTAGCGTCACCAATATTCACCAGTCGTTTGAAAATATTGAGGGCGTCATAGAAGCGCACGCCTGCATCGTAGCCCCCTTTTAGTCCAAACGAGAGAATCGCGGACGGTTTGCCTTTCATGTATTTCTCTGCTAATGCATGATGTGGCGAGTCAGAGAGCCCTGCGTATTTAACCCAGGCGACGCTGTCGTGGCCAGCGAGGTACTGGGCAACTGCAAGTGCATTTTCTGTGTGTCGCTCCATTCTTAGTGATAAAGTTTCTAATCCCTGCATCAACATAAATGCATTCATTGGTGAAAGTGCCGCGCCTGTGTTTCGTAGTGGAACGGTACGGGCTCGCCCAATAAAGGCTGCTTCGCCAAAGGCGTCTGAATAGATAACATCATGGTAAGAAGCTTCGGGCTGGCTGAATACTGGAAAGCGTTCTTTGTGTTCGGTCCAAGGGAATTTACCCGAGTCGATAATCATGCCGCCAAGTGTTGTGCCGTGCCCACCTACATACTTGGTGAGTGAGTGAACAACAATGTCGGCACCAAACTCAATGGGCTTGCAAAGCGCTGGAGTCGCAACCGTATTATCAACGACGACCGGTACACCTTGTGCGTGAGCTAATTCCGCTACACGCGCGAGATCGATGATATTACCTGCCGGGTTACCGATGCTTTCGCAAAAGACCGCTTTTGTTTTGTCATCGATGAGCTCAGCTAAACTCTCTGGCTTGTCATCTTTGGCAAAACGGACTTCTATGCCTTGGTTTGGCAACATATGCGCGAATAAGGTGTAGGTTCCACCATAAAGTTGCGGGGTCGCCACGATATTGTCGCCAATCTGTGCCAACGTCAAAATGGCGTAATTGATAGCCGCGCTGCCTGCGCTCACTGCCAACCCTGCAATACCACCTTCTAATGCCGCTAGCCTTTTTTCTAGAACATCATTGGTTGGGTTCATTATGCGGGTGTAAATGTTACCCGGAACCTCTAGATTAAATAGATCCGCACCGTGTTGAGCGTTATCAAATTCGTAAGCAACAGTTTGGTAGATGGGTGTTGCGACAGATTTCGTCGTCGGGTCTGTCTCGTAACCAAAATGAATCGAGAGCGTTTCGTCTTTCATCGTTCTTCCTTGTCTTGTCGATAATCCTAAAAGCACTAGTGCGAAGCATTAAACGCCGTTAGCGGCCACAAGCGTAAAGACGTATTAATGAATGGGTTGTTTTTTGTTCAGTGCTCATTATTAAATCGACTTACTGAATGAGTCAATCGCTATGCGTATTAATTGTGCGGGAACGTCACCAGCCTATCGTGGCACTCCGTCATTCACTCTGGTACTCTGCAGATTGATGGCAACAGTTTAGTTAGATGTAGATAGTATGAAATCATTAACCATATTGGATGGTGGCATGGGGCGTGAGCTTCAAGAAATCGGTGCACCATTTTCGCAACCGCTGTGGAGTGCACAAGCTCTGATTGAGTCACCAGAGCATGTCCGTCAAGCGCATCAAAATTTTATTGATGCGGGTGCCGAGATTATTATTGCCAACAGTTATGCGTGCGTGCCGTTTCATCTTGGTGCAGAGCGCTATGAGAAAGAGGGCGCGCTGCTTGCTCAGAAAGCTGCTCAAATTGCGGCATCAGTTGCACGGGCTTCGGACGACGTTTCGGAATCACAAGATCGGGTGAAGTCTGACTGCAGGCAGGGAGCGTTACAACAAAGCGTGCGGGTCGCGGGTGCGATTCCACCACCTTTAGGGAGCTATCGACCGGATTTATTTCAGGCGGAGCAAGCAGAGCCGGTTATTGAAACGCTGTATAACGCGCAAGACCCTTATGTGGATCTTTGGATTGTAGAAACCATCTCAAGTTTTGCTGAGTTTGAAGTAACACACCGTATTTTGAAGGTATCTAACAAGCCAACCTATTATGCTTTTAGCCTGAGTGACGCTGATACCGACAATGCAACACTGCGTTCAGGCGAGTCACTAAATGAGGCGATCCAATCTGCGTGTAGCCTTGGTGTAGATGGGGTGATGTTTAACTGTTCGGTTCCTGAAGTGATGGCACAGGCAATTCAGCAGGCTAGGGCAGTGATTGAGCAGAGCGGTCGTGAGGTTACGATTGGCGTATACGCTAATAATTTTATGCCGATTAAGACTGATCATGAAGCCAATGGGACATTGCAGTCGATGCGTGCATTGTCGCCAGACGACTACTTAACTTATGCCAAGCAATGGCATCAGCTTGGGGCGTCAATAATTGGTGGGTGCTGCGGAATAAGTCCTGATCATATTCGAGCATTAACTAAATGGAAACTCGACCAAAACTTGTGATGTTACAGAGACTGCCTATCGCCAAATGCGACAAGGAGCAAGGACACATGGTGTCATTGCTCCTTAATTATTTCGTACTTAGTTATGTAAGGACTCAGTTATATAAGGACTTAGCTATGTAAGCACCTAGTTATGCAAGTACTCAGTGAATCAATCCTTAGCTATTTAAGTATTAACTAATAGCGAGCATTTTCTTTTGGTGCGCAAGGTACTCGTTGTAGGTACCTTGGAACTGTACTAACTGCTTGTCTTTAACGTCGATGATTGATGTTGCAAGAGAAGAGACAAACTCACGGTCATGGCTGACAAAAATCAAAGTGCCTTCATATTTCTTTAGGGCATTGTTTAATGCTTCAATAGCTTCCATATCCATGTGGTTGGTCGGCTCATCCATCACTAATACATTGATGTCTTGCATCATAAGCTTACCAAACAATAAGCGGTTCTTTTCTCCACCCGAGCAGTTCTTCGCTTTCTTATTCGCATCATCAGCGGTAAACAGTAAACGACCTAAAATACCACGAACCATCAAGTCGTCGTGTTTCACCGTGCGCCATTGAGAGATCCAATCGAAGATACTCAGATCATTGTCAAAATCAGCCGTGCTATCTTGCGGGCAATAACCGATAGACGCGTTCTCAGACCACTTTACCACACCATGGTTTTGTTCTAATTCGTTGACAAGACAACGTAAAAACGTAGTTTTACCAACACCATTCTCGCCGATAACGGCTAAACGAGTGCCGGCTTCTAAAAGCAAGTTGCCTTTTTCAAACAGCACTTCACCTTCAAAGCCATGTCCAAGATCTTGTAGTTCTAAGGCTTGACGGTGAAGTTTTTTACCTTCGCCAAAATCAATCGATGGGCTAATACGGCTAGTCGATTTCACTTCATCGAGCTTAATCTTATCCATTTTTTTAGCACGAGAGCTTGCTTGTTTGGCTTTAGATGCGTTGGCACCAAAACGGTTAACGAAATCTTGCAGTTCACTAATCTCAGCGGCTTTCTTTGCATTGCTCGCGAGTAGTTGGTCACGAATCAGCCCTGATGCTTCAAGGAAGTACTCGTAGTTACCTGGGTAAATACGTAGCTCACCATAATCTATGTCTGCCATATGAGTACAAACAGAGTTTAGGAAGTGACGGTCATGCGAAATGATGATCATTGTGCACTTACGTTGGTTAAGCTCTTCTGCTAGCCAGTTAATGGTATGAATGTCCAAGTTGTTGGTCGGTTCGTCGAGCAACAAGATATCTGGGTTAGCAAACAGGGCTTGGGCAAGGAGAACACGTAGTTTCCAACCGGGTGCGACTTGCTGCATCAAACCAAAATGTAATTCTTCTTCAATACCGGCTTGGATCAAGATATCGCCAGCGCGGCTTTCTGCGGTATAGCCGTCCATTTCTGCGAACTCACTTTCGAGCTCAGCAACCTTCATACCGTCTTCTTCGCTCATTTCTGGTAATGAGTAAATACGATCTCGCTCTTGCTTGATTTCCCAAAGTTTACGGTCACCCATAATCACAACATCGATAACGTTGTATTGCTCGAAGGCAAACTGGTCTTGACTCAAAACACCCAGTTTTAATCCCGGTGTCATTGATACGTTGCCAGAGCTTGGGGTTAAGGCACCACTAAGAATCTTCATGAACGTTGACTTGCCACATCCATTGGCACCGATCAAGCCGTAACGGTTACCGTTACCGAACTTAGCTGAAATGTTTTCAAATAACGGCTCAGCGCCGAATTGCATGGTGATGTTAGCGGTAGATATCAAAGAAGTATTCCTAGGTATGAGAACGACGATGCGTTTAAAGTCACTTAAGCTAAATTAGTACAAGCAAAACGTAATATAAGCAAAAAGTAACAAAGCGAATCGACAGAAATGAAAGTACAGATTGTTACGCGGCGGATTATACAGATTTATCTAGCAAATAACAGACATGAGATGTAAGTCACAGAACAGTTTATCTTTTTCATCTTCCTTGAGAATGGATGACGCCAACTCATTCTCAATGAAGCAAATGGGCTAGGAAGACAGTAAAAAGGAGCGATTACGAAAAGGATGGAGTAGAGTAATAATAGTGGCACGCAAACATAGATGAATAGAGTAACGGATATGGTGAAAAATACGGTTTTCAAATGGCTATTAGTTAGTACAGCTTTCGCCATCTCAGGGTGCGCAAGTTACAGCATAACCGAACAAGATATGACGAACTATCTGCATGATAATGTAAATTTTGAGCAGTCGGTAGGCATTGAGAATGTGATGTACGCGCAAGTATCCGTAGATGATTTACAGGTAAAAATAGGTCGCAGCGATGCCGAGCGAGTCTCGGTATTTGCAAACACCAGTGCTGAAGTTCAGATGCTAAATGCGGATAAAATAGGTCTCGATCTGGCATTAGAATTCAGTGCGATACCGACTTATCAAGCGGAAAGCGGTGAAATATTTTTAAAATCACTGCGTTTGGAGCAGCTAGATGAGAGCAAACAAGTACTAACGCCTGAAATTAAGGCACTAATTAAACCCGCGGTGTCGATGATAGGCTACGCGTTATCCGAGTATCCGGTGTATAAACTCGATAGCTCTAAAGTGCAAGAAGCGCTGCTAAAATCAGCCGAACCCAATTTAGTGGTTAAAGATAATAAGCTGGTGATCGAGTTGTTTAATTAGAAAACAGTCTAACTGATTAAAAAGACAACAATTGATAACGCCCTATCGAAACAATAGATGTGAGGTACAGCATACCTCGATAACATAGCGTAGGTTTTCTAAATCAAACGCTTACATAGGCTTGTCTTCTTTGATATGTTTACCTTACATTTTTTACCGTTGCTAGGAGAGCAGTCGTGGTGGTAGATACTGATGGCTATCAAGCATTGATAGAGCATTTAGCCATGAATTTGGATGTGTTTACCTCTAAGGTGGGTGACACAGGTGCGGAAACCATTGAAGATGTGGCGACCGACATGGTGGCGTCGAATATCATGGTATTGTTTGAACAAAATCCAGAACTTCATTCCAGTGTGCGATTTAAGCTGCTTAAGGAAGTCGACTTGGTGATCCAAGATCTTGAAGAGGTGTTGGCCGGTGTTTGGAATAGAAATGCAACGAATGAGCAAGTCTCATTTCTTGAAGAGTATATCGCATTAGTCAAAAATCTATTTGATACCGCGGTTGCAAAGTACGATTAGCGACGTTGTATTGGTCCATCCCAGCATAGATCAACCTTAGATAGATTCATCCTAATTTAAGATGAAAAAAGAGGCGCTACGCCTCTTTTTTTGTATCAAATCACGCAACATAATGGTTAATTGACAGAGCGAAAGTGCCAGAATTTAGCAGCCCAATAAGGATTATCTAAACGCGACAAAATGACGCCTTTGGATGTTGATGCGTGCATGAACGTATTCCCACCTAAATAAATACCTACATGCCTTGTTTTATAACCCGTCTTGAAGAACACTAAATCGCCGCTTTGTGCGTTGCTATAATTCACTTTGTTGCCAATATTGACCTGTTGGGCAGTGGTTCTGGGTAGTTTTACTGAATAGGCATCATTATAAACGGCCTGAACAAAAGCAGAGCAGTCCACACCACTGAAATTAGTACCGCCTAGCCGATAAGGGACACCCTGCCATTTTTTGTATTCATTTAAAAATGGAGCGTTATCTACTGTGTTGTAGGATTGCTGAGTATGAGCGGTGCGTTCAGGCGAAGAAGAACACGCTGATAAAGCGGCAACCATACTGAAAATTATCAATAACTTACGAATCTTCATGTGTCATCTTCATTCAATAAAAGTGTAATAAATCTGTCATTGAGAATAACTACTATTCCTAGTAATTCTATACTAATTCAACGAGTTGTCTAATTCTCATCCTAGATGAGAAGACACTCATTGTGTGACCAAATAATTGGACTTAGCATGACAGCCTCCACAGCAAGGAAAGGTTCCACCTCACTGATTCGCTCACTCAGCATTATCTTCTTTCTTATTGTAATGCTCTTTGTTGGATTGAGTTGGTTAAGTGCCAATGGTCTTACTCAAGTTAAACGTCAATTTGATTCACTTTCCAATCGCGCATTACCATTAGCCATGAACAATGCGGGGCTAACGCAAGATGTGTTAGAACAAGTCAAACTACTCAGCTACGGGACGCAAACGAATTCCGGTGAGGAACTGGCGACGATACAAGGGCGTATTTCTGAGCTTGTAGAAGCAAGCACTATCAAGTCAGAACAGCTGTTTGACATTGCTGACCTATATAATCAAGCCGTCACCAGCGAACAACAAGAGTTACTGAGTAGCAAAATTACAGAGCTGCAATCGCTGACGCAGTCAATACTTGAGTTGCAGGCTCGCATCGTCGAAATGAAAGCACACATAGACAAAGAGATGAGCGGTTTTCGGTATGGTTTGAGCTCTATCGGGCCTGAAATGAACCGTATTAGCCTTATTTTATCTGATGACCATCCAGCAGCTGTCGATGCCGCGAGTCGTTTCATTGTCAGTGCCAGTTCGATGGAAAGTACATTCCTAGTACTTATGATGCAAGAAAGGCTCTCCGAAGCAAACAAGCATTATCGCGAAATGCGTTATCGTCTCTCCAGTGTCGACTTAGCCTTTGATGATTTTGCTCAGTCGCACCCTGAAATAAAGGAATTTGCTAGTTTGACGGCGCCGTTTGGCATGGTGAAGGATGGGTTTCAAGCTGAAGGTGTCTTGCGTCAAATCTTAGCCCGATTAGAGCTGGTGGAAGAGCAGCAAATACAGTTATCTCGAGCAACAGCGCTCGCAGATGAAACGTCTCAATTGTTATCGGAAGTGTCCAGTACAGCATCGTCGCTGATTGAAGCCAGTAAAGCCGTGGTGAGTGACACCATTCAATTCAACATCTATAGCTTGATTGTGGCGACTGCCATTTTGATTGTTGTCATCGTATTCATATTTTTCATGTTGCGTCGTTGGATCAACCGCTCGCTGAAAAACATTGCCAATCAGCTGAAACTGTTGACTGAACATGATCTGACAAACACGGTTGCACTGACAGGCCCAAGCGAGATTCAAAATATTGCCCTAAAACTCAATAACGTCACTGAGACTACGCATGACTCGATCGAAATGGTGACAAGAAACTGTGAAACCTTGTATCAAACAGCAGAAATTAGTCATGGCGCGGCGGAAGAAACGCGCAATAGCATGCGTGAGCAAAACACATCGCTTGATGGCATGGTGACTACAGTGACGCAGCTAGAAGCCTCAATCAATGAGATTTCTTCTGTTACCAATGCTTCGTTGAGTGATTCTCAGCAGGCAGAGAGCTTTGCGACCTTGGGGTTAGAAGCTGTTGAGTCGAATCGAGAGCGTTTACACTCATTGGAAACCACGTTAAGCAGTAATGCAGAGTCAATGGATGAACTCGATACAAAAGTGAAACAAATTCAAGAAATGGTGGATCTTATTAGCGGCATCGCCGACAACACCAATCTACTGGCATTAAACGCGGCGATTGAAGCCGCGCGAGCTGGAGACATGGGACGTGGATTTGCGGTTGTGGCAGATGAAGTGAGAAAGCTCGCCAGTGATACCTCCAACCAAACAACCAACATTCGTCAAATGATGACAGAACTAAAAGAAGCCGCACAAGAGTCGCGTCAGTCAGTTATTGAGTCGCGTGATGAAATGAACCAGGCACTGGTATCGAGCGAGCGAGTTAAAACGTCGTTTGAGGATATTGAAAACGCCATTGCTCAGATCCGCCAACGTGTTGAACAAGTTTCTGTAGCCACAGAAGAGCAAGAGCGTGCAACAGCAGAGGTTGGTCGCTCTATTACACATGTGAGTGCGCAAGCTGAAAACGCTAATTTACAGTTAGAGTCTATGGTGGAGAGCGCAGAGCAAGTCGCAGATATTGCCGGACATCAGCAGGCAATGTTACATAAATACCAACTGGCACCAACTCGCTCGTAATAAACCATGCTCCTACAACTCAGCCTTCCTCAAGTGTCTGAGTCTCTAAAAGGTTGGGTAAGCATCTTATCTAGCCTTTGTTCTTTTGGATTGGAAAATTGAGGAATACCGATGACGACATCTTGGTGTCCTTTTTCAGGTTGCGCTTGATACGTACCAAACAGCTGATCCCAGATAGATAGGAAGAAACCGAAGTTGGAATGCGTTTCCTTGGCAATTACCGAGTGGTGTACACGGTGAAAATCTGGTGTCACTATCCATTTACGAAGCGTTCGGTCCAAGGATAACGGCAGAAAGCCATTACTATGGTTAAACATCGCGCTGGCATTGAGAATGACTTCAAATAGCAACACTGCGATTGGAGGTATGCCGAGCAACAGGATCAGTGTGATTTTAATGAGCATCGACAATATAATTTCGATGGGGTGAAATCGAGCACCGGTCGTGACGTCAATATCACGATCTGAGTGATGCATTCGATGCAAGCGCCATAAAAAAGGTACGCGATGAAAAAGGAGATGTTGGAAATAGATAGCACCGTCGAGCAACACGACACAAAGTGGAGTAAGTAACCAAAGCGCGAGCTCAGACTGCCTAATGGCGTCGAACTGGTTGAATAGACCTATATTGTTTTGCTGCGCCAGGTAAGCCGCGTCGATGGCTAGCAAGGGCATCACCGTTGCTAACAGAATAGAATTGAGCCCAACTAAGCCAAGGTTATTGCTCCAGCGAAGCTGACGGGTTCGTGTCCGCTCTTTCCTTGGTGAACGGTATTCCCAAAACGCGCAGCCGACGAGCACAGTGATAAAAATGAGAAGACGGATCGCGTCGCTATTTTCCATCAATTTACGGTTTCCTCTGTCTAATTAGGATAAGCAGGGTTAGAATTCCGGCATCTGCCCTAAGATTACCACGAAAATGAGATTTCACGCTTTCCACCGCCTTTATAATGATCGACTTGCTATTGCCACTAAACCGTTTAACGCGCGCGGAGCTAAGGTCAAACGTTGTCCCCAGTGCCAAATTGCGCAGCAGTATTGTATCTGTGACTACCAGCCAGACGTTGAGTCCAACATTGCAGTGTTACTGCTTGTCTCTGACGCAGAGATATTAAAACCCAGTAATACAGGGCGCTTAATTCTAGATACAGTGAAAGAAGGTTACGCCTATGCTTGGAGCCGCACTGAACCTGACTCCCGCTTACTCGAATTGCTGAGTGATGAGAGATATCAGCCTATTGTCGTGTTTCCAGAAGATTATGTTGACGATAAGTCTCGCTTACTGACATTTGAGAAAAAGCATGAAGCAATCGCAACAGGTAAAAAGCCGCTGTTTATTTTCTTAGATGGTAGTTGGCGCGAGGCGCGTCGAATGTTTAGAAAATCGCCTTACCTTGATGAGTTTCCAGTATGTTCGATTAAGCCTGAAGCGATATCGAATTACATTATGAGAAAATCAAATATTGAGGGGCATCTAGCAACGGCGGAAGTGGCAAGTTTGGTCTTTGAACAATTTGGCGAAGCAAAGGCTTCTCAAGTCCTTGACCATTGGTTTGCGGCGTTTAGAGAAAGTTACATGATGAGCAAGACTCGTTACTCAATCGATCGTACCAGACCGGATTTACATAAGTATATCGCGCTGATCGGTGATGAGACATCCCTCTAAACTCCTTGTGATTGTGCTGACATGTTGAGCAACTAAGTTAGGCAAGAGGATAACTTAGCGCTGAGTCACGGTTTGAGGGGGTAGGGATATGGATAATGCCCGAAGATATTTATTTTTCACCCGAATTTTGGGTTAGCAAGGAGAGTTTTGTATGTATTACGGCTTTGATGTCGGTGGCACAAAAATTGAGTTTGGTGCATTCAACGAAAATCTAGAACGAGTGGCTACTGAACGTGTCCCAACACCAAGTGACAATTACCAAGTACTGCTTGATACGCTTGCAGGGCTTGTCGCGAAATATGACGGTGAGCTTGGCGTTGAAGGCAAAGTTGGCCTTGGTCTTCCAGGGATGGAAGATGCAGACGACGAAACGGTGCTAACGGTAAATATTGCCTGTGCGAAAGGGCAGCCACTTCGACGTGATCTTGAAGCACTTATCGGTAGAGAAGTGAAGCTTGAAAATGATGCGAACTGCTTTGCATTGTCTGAAGCATGGGATGATGAATTAAAAGACTCGCCATCGGTTATGGGACTTATCTTAGGCACTGGATTTGGCGGCGGTCTTATCTATAAAGGTAAAGTGTTCTCTGGTCGCAACAACGTTGCGGGTGAGCTTGGCCATATGCGTCTTCCTATTGATGCGTGGTTCCATCTAGGTGAAAACGCACCTTTGTTAGAATGTGGTTGTGGAAACAAAGGCTGCCTAGATAACTATTTATCTGGTCGTGGTTTTGAGCTTCTGTACGCGCATTATTACGGTGAGAAGAAGAAAGCGATAGAGATCATCAAGGCGCGTGAGGCGGGTGATGCCTCAGCAACAGAATTTGTTGATATGTTCATGGAGCTCCTCGCGATCTGTTTAGCGAACATCTTCACTGGTAATGATCCGCATGTAGTGACGCTAGGTGGTGGCTTATCGAACTATGAACTCATTTACGAAGAGATGCCTAAGCGCATTCCTAAACACCTCATGTCGGTAGCAAAGTGCCCTAAGATCGTTAAAGCGAAACATGGCGATTCTGGTGGTGTTCGTGGCGCCGCGTTCTTGAATATTAAATAATTAATTTCCAAGAATAAACTCAGATTTTTAGGCCAATGGTTTATACCATTGGCTTTTTTATAGCTGGTTGTTCAGTAGCAAGGTTAATGCGAATAGGGTAGAAGGGTTATCAGAAATGTAGCGTTTTGAAGACATGGCTTACTGCGTAATTTACTTTCGTTGAATTTTGGGCAGATACTGCTATTGCTTAATGTAATGAGTTAGGCTTGCGCAATTGGAGAAGGGCCAATGTCAGAGAAAGTAAAAGAGATGTTATTACTACTCGCCGTCGCCATATTGGCCGTTGACACATTAATGGTGCAAGCACTGATGCCACTCAATGGTGATGTTTCCTTTTTGTTAACAATGGCAAAAAATACTGGTTTGAGCCACTTTTATAATGAGTATTATGAAGTTAACCCGCCACTTATTGTCTATATTTACAAAGTTTTCCTTATGCCATTTTATATGGGCATTCTTGGTGATATATCATCGCTTAGACTAGGTGTCATTTTATACTTACTAGTTGGGTTATATCTAGCTTGGTTGAATTTGTCTTACTTAAATAAAAACATGCAGATTTTACTTACACTTTCATTAGCTTCTGGACTGTTTTTAATACTACAAATAAGTTTTGGACAACGTGAACACCTGATTGCTGCAGGATTAGTTGTTTATTTAACAGAGGTGTTACGCTCTTCCAATAGTGGTCAGTATAGACTATTAAGTGTTGTTTCACTTTTAATGGTAGCAATATCTATATGCCTTAAACCCCAATACCTGCTTGTTGTTATATTTGCGGAATTGTATATGGTCAAGAATAATACACTGTTCTATAGGTGGAGAGAGATAGCAACGGTCGTTATTTTTGGTGGGGGATACTTACTTGCTGTGGTTTTATTTCAACCGGAGTACTTTAACTTTATTGTCCCCTTGGCTAGAACGTATTACGGCGGTTACTTTCCGGACTTTATTGATGTGCTAATGACGGCATCTGCCTTTTTGTTAGTGATGTTGATACCTTACTATCTTTTGAAGAAAAGACCACACTATAGTCAGTTAGTCTTTGTTATATTTCTTTTTTTTATCGCATCATTAGGTGCGTTTATTATGGGGAGAACAGCATTTGGTTACCATCTAATACCTGCGTTTACCTTTTCATTTTCTCTAGCTTATATGGCAGTTATTATTATGCTAAAGGATGCTGTCGATAATTTCTCAATTAAAACGGCGGTATTGTTATTACTGTCTGTTCTTCCCATTGTTGTATTTAAACATGAAGATATACGAAGGAGTTATCAAGTTGACTATTCTACAGCATGGCATCAATTTGTTGCTAAGGAGCAAAATTTGTCGGATGAAATGTTTGTGGATCCCGATGTGTTGAATTTATCTCAGAAAGTAGATAAATATACAGACAGAGGGGACAATATAATTTTTCTAGCTTCAACTAATATGCTCCCACATCACACAATTCCTGTGCATTCCGGGCTTTCATGGCTAGCAAGGCAACCCAATTTTTGGCTATTGCCTATAGCAATAACAGAGCCACAAAACAGCCAGCATCGCGAAACGATTCGGTTTGTACAACAGACAATTACGGACGATATTAATGTAAATAAACCTCGTGTCCTCGTTGTACAGTTGCGAGATGAAACGGTGAGGCGCTATGGAGAAACCCAGTTACTTAACGTACTCTTGGAGTATCCAGAGTTTGTTGATGCCATCAATCAATACAAAAAAGTTGAAAGTGTTTTCGTTGATAAGTCAGTTTACCAGCTGTACCTAAAGAAATGAACTTTGTGAGTTGGTTTGGATAGTTATTTGTTTATTAGTAATATTTAGTTAGATTAATGGAGGTTGCGATAGGTACTTTTGTGGTTAATTACTTTTTTTACATAGCTTCTCGTTTCACTAATTGGAAATTCAGTGGTTAAGTAGTCAAAGAGTGCATCTTCAGTCATTTTATTCACCATATGAGAAAATTTTTCTACGGAGTTAGTACGTTTAAAGTACTTAAGTAAATTTGAAGGACCACAGTTATAAGCCGCTATGGCTAACCACTCTCTTGAAAGAGAGGAGCGAATATCTTTAAGGTAATATAATTTCAAGACGCTTAAGTAAGCGGTTCCGATGTTAATATTTATGCTCGGACTGTATAACTGCTCTGTAGTGAATGTTGATTGAGAATAATAACGTTGTGAAATTTCTGCTACGGCTCCATCTTTCATTACTTGCATTAAGCCATAGGCAGGCGCTGATGAGCGCGCTCTAGGATCAAAATAACTTTCAACATGGATAACGGCAAGTATCAAGCTAACGTCAATTCCCCATGTTTTCGATGCTTTTTGAACGATAGGAAAGTACTGCATGGCTTTTTTGTGCGGGTTGATGTTCCTGATTTCTTTCGTCAGGTATTGAGGAGATGTAAGGCCACCTCGTAGTTCTATGATTGAAGATGGACCGTTTTTATTAGTTGATATAGATGAGTTAGGTTTGATAACGAGTATCTTTGTTGAGTTGTCACGAACACTCGGTAAAGCTTTACTTTCTAAGTCAGTTAGTTTACTTGCGACGGCCAATTCGGTAAGACAAGCGAGCACTACACAGATACTTCTGGTTGAAATTATTCTTCTTCGATTCGTGCATACACTGGTCATTGTCCTCTCCACATCATCTCTTTTCATAGAATAATAGCCATTTAGGCTAGAGGAAGCCGTCTTGTTTTTGATAAGGAGAGAAATAAGCGAATCTGGTGGCTTGGTATATTTAAGTTACTAAGTGTTATCGCGCGTTACGTAGCTTGTTATGAATCCATTGATGCTGCCTAGTGAAGTCGGTATGGAGCGGCCAAAACATGGATGCATAAAGTTGTTTTCCAAATAAGTTAATTTCGTCAGAGAATGTAATAAGTTCATCTCGTCTGTTGTGATTCTTAATTAAGTGGTGTGGTAGAAATGCTATTCCTTTTTGAGCCAAACAAAGGTCTAATATAGTACTAGTGTCATCAAGTATCCAAGTGTTGTGTTTTGCAATACTAGAAATATCCACAAAACTCTCACAACCATCGATTAATAATAGACGCATAGTAGACAAATCTGAGTCTGTGGATACTTCTTTATGGATAACCCAGCTGCAGTTAACTTTGAAGAGCTCATCGATGTTAAAAGACAATTCAGTTTTATGATAAGGGTTACCAATCGCGATGTCGACTTTGTGATTGTGTATGTATTGCCCTAATATTTGGCTCGGTTTTGTAAATACTGTAAGTTCTGTATCAGGAAATACTTCAGAAAATGCGACTAGAACTTTTTTAACGTCATCATTAAATATTAATGGATCAATACCGATACGAATTTTACTAGTGTCACTGTTATGAAGAGACTCAGCAACCTGAATTAATTCATAATATTTGGATATGATGGGGGCAGAGAGTTGGTAGATCTTTTTCCCTTTGTCCGTTAGTGTCAAAGACTTTTTGCTGCGATCAATCAGTGAGTAGTCAAGTTCGTTTTCCAAGTTTTTAATCGCACCAGAGATCGTTGACTGAGATTTTCCAAGTTTTCTTGCGCCGTTACTAAACGACCCGAAGCTAACAACTGCGTGAAAAGAGAGCAAATTGTCGAATGGCAACTTCATCCCAATATCCTCATTTCGCTTTGTAAATCCAGTTGAAAGCGTAACATTTTCTGTAAAGTATGAATGTCAATATGGTAAAAGTGTGATGCATGTCACGTTATTTTTCATTGATTTTTATACTTAAGCTAGTTTGAAAAATTAGTCATCTTAATCTAATTTATTGAATTTTATTAACTTTAATGAAAATGTAATGCAATAGTTTTAGGAGGGCTTGTACTAATTGAATACATTGTATCGGTATTCTCGATACCGTTCACTTTTGAGACAGTGATCCAGGTTCTACAGTTATCAATGCTAAGTGCAAACAGTTGATAGAGGGAATATTACCATGATGACTGAACTATACGTAAAAGCGACTAATTTTCTGACTAGTCTTAAAGAAGATAATCGAGGTGTTACCGCCATTGAATACGGCTTAATTGCAGTAGCAATGGCAGTATTGCTAGCCGCGGTGTTGACTGCTGATGGTGGGTTTGTAGAAAACTTATCAACTGCATTTGGTACCGTTGCGACGAATATAAGTAGCGCTAACTCTTAGACTTAGCAATATTTTGCTGCCTGAGATGACACAGTTTGATTTTATACTTATCGCCGTAATGCTCATTACTTGCGCTCTAATCTGTGCCAGTGATGTAGCATTACGGAAAATAAGTAATGTTTACGGTGTTGTTATTTTAATTTGTTCTGTCCTCCTTTTATATGAGTCGAAGCAAGGAGTTACCTCACATCTAATTAGTGTCGTAATTGTTTGTTTGTTAACACTGACTGCCTTTGGTTTTAAAATACTAGGTGGTGGTGACGTTAAGTTAATGATTGCTTTTTCAATTGCTATTCCAATTCATTACCTAGGCGCTACGATCTTTAATGTGGCCATTATTGGAGGAGCGCTGGCACTTTTTTATTTGCTAAAATACCGAATCTTAAAATTAGTTCCTGAGAGCGGTGAAGCGGGTTTACCTTATGGTTTGGCGATTAGTTTTGGGTTTTTCAATACGGTATGTAATTTATATGTTTAACAGGTGAAATTATGAGATCTCGAATAATTGTGTTCGTCGCTCTCATAGCTATATTAGTTGGTGGCTATGGAATCTACGATAGCGTATTAAAAAATAAAAACGGTGCACCCGTTGTGGCTAAATCAGACCCACCACAACCTCAGCAAGAGACTGTTGAGTATATCACTGTTTGGCGAGCCATCAATACGATAGAGCGGGGTGAGGCAATAGTGTCAGACGCCCTAAAACGCGAACAAATGCCACTAGCTAAAGCGCTTGATGAAGGTATTCGCTCAGATGTTGAGCTCGACTTTAGCCCTTCAACCTTATTCAATCGAGACATACCGCAAGGCGCTCTTGTTCTTCCTGAACATATTACGCGTGAAAATGACCCAGGATATATTGATTTACTTGTGACTGAAGGGATGACCCTATACCCCCTTGTC
Organism: Vibrio methylphosphonaticus; assembly: GCF_023634655.1. GTDB lineage: Bacteria > Pseudomonadota > Gammaproteobacteria > Enterobacterales > Vibrionaceae > Vibrio > Vibrio methylphosphonaticus. Next base: position 266,898 of record NZ_JAMKMS010000006.1, read on the forward strand.
GTGAGTAATAAAAATCTGATTAGTGATTTTATTCGACCAGGTGAACGCATCGATATTTTGACGGTGAGCTCACCGAGCTCAAATTTGTCTGGTGCTGTCGAAAAACCTATCCGTTTCAAAGGTGTTACTGCCACATTGTTCTTACAGAACGTCAAAGTCCTAAATATGGGGACAGAAGATGACGAACAGAAAGTAAAACCAGTCGTAGGAAATCAAGAGGATGGTTTTACCACCATTATTATTGAAATCCCACCGACAGAAGTCGCGAGATTAGCGCTTGCTCAGCGAACTATGCATCTTGAAGTGTACCGGAGTCGAGATTACGAAGAACCTGTGTATGCCGATGTTAGAAATGTAATGAGTAATTACATCGGAATAGAAGAAATGCGAGGTTCAAAAAACAAAAATGGGCGCGGAGGAGAATTGTAATGGACGACAATTATCAAGTGCATTGGATGCGCACGTTTACCACCATATTGTTATTGATGTGCTCGGCACATGTTTACGCTGGGCAGCAATATATTACAGTCAATGACGCTAAACATATTGAGTTAGATGAACGAATCACGAAAGTGTTTATTAGCGACCCAGATATTGTTGATTACAACGTAATCAATGAGACAACCATCGTAGTATTTGCTAAATCGGTGGGTCAAGCTCGCTTAATGGTCTACGGGGCTTCTGAAAAATTGCTTATGTCAGACCGAATCATAGCGGATATTGACTTAAGTCAGGTTCGTCGCCAAATCAAGCTTCACTTTTCAGATGTGGATATCAAGATTGAATCAGTTGGAAGTCAAGTTGCGGTAAGTGGCATCGTTCATTCTGAACAGCAGCGCGATGACATTTATCGAATGGTTGCAACCTTGTTGGGCAGAGAAAAGACGGAACGTTGGGAAGAGAGTCAGAAGCTAGAGTTTGAAACAGATTATGTCTCTCTCGAAGAACCCGAAAGCATGATTTTTGCGAGAAATATGACCTGGGAGGGCATCCTAGAGCAGTTGGAAGTTGCCACTGTTCAGCAAGTTAATGTCAAAATTTCCGTAGCTCAAGTCACCGAACGTTTTGCCGAGACGGTCGGGGTTGATTGGTCTTCACTTGGGGCGAATGTCGGCCAATTCTTATTCCAGCAGTTTGAGGCCGCCGATCTCACCACTCTTATCACCGCGCTGGGCAATGAAAATGTTGCGCAAGTACTAGCAGAACCCAATCTCACCGTTATCTCTGGCGAATCAGCCAGCTTCCTTGTTGGTGGAGAAATACCGGTGGTCGTTTCCACGAATAACAATGTGAATATCACCTTTAAAGAGTTTGGTATCAAGCTTGATTTAACCGCAAAGGTTCTTTCCGAAGAAAAAATTCGCATGCAACTGTTCCCAGAGGTCAGTGAGGTCGAACGTTACATTCGTGCCGCAGGTATTGAAGTACCGCAACTTGCCACTCGTCGTGCAATGACAACGATTGAACTTGGCGATGGAGACAGTTTTGTGTTGGGTGGATTAATGAGCAGTACGGATTTCGAAGAGATTCAAAAAACCCCGATTATAGGCGACATCCCAGTGTTAGGCGCGGCGTTTAGAAAGTCATCAACAGATAGACGCCGAACTGAGCTCCTTATCGTCGCTACCGTTAACTTAGTTAAACCGATGAAAAAAAGAGATATTCAGCTGCCATATATTAGCAAAACGAACACGCTACGCCGTTGGTTAAATATTTCGGAGCCGGAAGAAACCAACAGTGGTGACAATCCAACGATTGAGCTGCTTTCTAAAGGAGGGTTTATCCAATGAAACTATGGCAAGGAATGCTCTTAACTCTGCTACTTACTGGATGTAGTGAGCGTTACTACAACGGCAAGGGAGCTGAAATGTTGGTTTATCCAGAGCAGCACGTTTATGAATTCACTGCAAAAACGAAAGCTGAAGCCGTGGATAAATTATCACAAATATTTGAGGCAGTAGATGACATTGATTCCGGCGCATCGTATTCCATCGAATATAAAAACGCGAAAGCAAAACAATTACTTGATGCGTCTTTAGCGGATAAAAAGTTATTGCCTTATCGCGCAGAGACATTTGCCGTCACCAAAAATGGCTCACTGGCCAGTGACGTAAAGCTCATCATCACGTTCCATACATTGGTGATGAAAAACTGTGAGCCTTCAAGGATTGAATCAGATAACGCCAGTCGAAACTGTTTCACAGAAGCGGCTCGAGTACAGCAGGTGGCTCATAAAGAACGTTTAGTGGAGGGAATCTAATGTTCGATATTACAAAGAAACTTCCTGAAGTAGAAACGTCAAAGCCAGACATACCGACTCGATCTGGTCCAACGGGCTGTGCACTCATCTTTCAAACAAAAGAGTGTCAAACATTAGTCGAAGAATTGTTTGAATTTGAAGGTTGGGATGCGCCAAACAGCGTGGATCACCACAAGGTTGATAGCCAGTTTTACGCCAAACAAGATAGCAATCTCATTATTGTTGAGCTTAATGAATCAAGCAGTGTGGTGGAAGATGCAGAAGCAATTGCTGCGACCTTACCCACCCATAAAGGTGTGGTCATTATCGGACAAGAAGACGCCATTTCAACGCTGCGTGCGCTCAAGGGGATGGGGTTTTATTACGTATTTTGGCCGATTAACAAATATGAGTTTGCTGAATTTGTTATGCATGTACATAACGACCTAAAGTCGTACTCAGGCGTGAGTAAAGAGAGAAGAGCCAAGCGCGTTGCTGTTGTTGGCAGTAAAGGCGGGATCGGCACGTCGTACATCGCGACTGAACTCAGTGCCAAGATGGCCGAGGACGGCGTAGACACGATTTTAGTTGATCATCAATACAACGATAGCAACATAGATGTGTTGCTGGGGCTGGCGGACCATACTCCCAGAGCGTTGGATGAGTTTTCAGTACCGCTGCATGAACTCGACCTAGACGGGGCAATAAATTACCTCCATCCGGTCAGTCAAGATTTAAGATTGCTCTCACTCCAAGGGGAGGCTTCTCAAGATGATCTGCTCGCCTATAATCAGACTCTTTGTGACTTATTAACGAGAAATACCAACTTTATCGTGGAAGATTTCTCAGGCAGTGTCGATTTTCAGGTGGATTGTAACTTACTCGTTGAAAACTATGACGTGATTGCCATTGTCGTGGAGCCATCGGTAGCCGCGGTTAGGAAAGCAAAATCGCTCATTACGAATCTTGATACGATCCGTGATGCCACGCATAAGCGAACTCGCATTATCACCATTGTAAACCACCACAGACCCGATAAAAGCTTTGTCATTCAGCGTGATGAGCTGGAAAAATACTTAGGATCCAGCGTTGATCTGGATTTCAATTATTGTAAAAACCTCCCACATCTCCATGTTGATGGTAAGCGCGCTTATAAGCATGACAGACACGTGAATCAATCGATCGACCAATTGGTTCGCTTGGTCAATGGACGTTCTGCGAATAAAAGTAAAGGACTACTGCAAAGGTTAGGTATCCGATGAGTTCGAATAAAGACATTTATATCGCTTTTCGTTCTCAAATCTTTGAGGCTCTCGATCCTGAAGCGATTCAAACACTCTCTGAAAAAGAAATAGAGAACCAAATTCGCAGCGCGGTTGACGTACTGGCAAACAGTTTTGATCGTCCAATTACTGCGATGATGAAGAGCGGCCTGGTCAAAAGTATGATGGACGAGCTGTTTGGTTTAGGACCAATTCAACCGCTTGTTGAGGATCAAAGTATTACCGATATCCTGATTAACGGACCATCAGATGTCTTTTTCGAAAGGGAAGGTAAGCTTCATAGGTCGGATATTTCATTCGTAAGCGAAGAACAAGTATTGGCGATTGCTAAGCAAATCGCCTCGAGAGTAGGGCGTCGAGTGGACGAACTATCGCCTACGGTAGATGCTCGCTTAGAAGATGGTAGTCGTGTCAATATTGTTATTCCGCCAATTGCTCTCGATGGAACATCCATTTCAATAAGGAAGTTTAGAGAACAAAATATTGGCGTTGAAGACCTGGTTGATTTCGGTTCAATGACGATCGATATGGCAAGGGTTCTCTCCATTGCTTCTCGTTGCCGAATGAATGTCCTTATCTCGGGCGGGACGGGTTCTGGTAAAACAACGCTGCTTAATGCCTTGTCTCAATATATTACCGAAGATGAACGTATTGTCACGATAGAAGATGCAGCGGAACTCCGTTTGCAACAACCCAATCTCGTGCGACTAGAAACTCGAGCCGCTAGTATTGAGCATACTGGAGTAGTGACACAGCGAGATCTCGTGATTAATGCGCTTCGAATGCGCCCCGATAGAATTATTTTGGGGGAGTGTCGTGGACCAGAGGCATTTGAGATGCTGCAAGCGATGAATACCGGTCACGACGGCTCAATGTCAACACTCCATGCTAATACCCCCAGAGACGCAATCAGTCGGGTTGAATCGATGATCATGATGGCTAACCTCAATCAACCCCTTGATGCAATACGCCGCTCTATCGTGAGTGCGGTGCAAATTATCGTGCAAATTAGTCGACTCAGAGATGGTTCGCGAAAAATAACTAATATTTCGGAAATAGTTGGCCTTGAAGGAGACAGTGTGGTGATGGAAGAGCTTTATCGCTTCGATTACCAAGAGTCGGGATATGGTGAGGCGGTAAAGGGTAAATTTGTTACCCAGGGTATTATGCAACGTTCGGAGCTAGTCAAAAAGGCGCAGTTTTATGGTCTTTATGATGAATTGATGAGCTCATTCCAAGGAGCAGGATTATGATGATTTGGCTCTCACTTGTTTTATTCGGCGTGGTTGCGCTCATGCTGATGACAGGACAAAAACACAAAATAGGGGTTTACTTCCCAGAATCAGACGTCGATGCTGAATCCGCATCAGCGATCAACGTTGGCTCGCTAGTACCGAAAAAGGGCTTTAAACGAGCACAGGACTCTTTTAAGTTTTCGGCGCAAAGTTTAGGGCCTAGAGCCAACTTTTTAGTCTTCGCTTATTTATTACTGAGTGGTTTTATTGCTTGGTACATCGCGTTTCAATTTCTAAAAACAAACGCCGTTATTATTTCCATTCTAGTGATGATTGCATTGGTATTTATTGGCTATCAATGGTTACTTGGACGACGACGTAAACTCTTTCAACAAAGCTTTCCCGATGCACTCAACATATTGATGAGCGCCATTACGGCGGGTGAAAGCTTGATGCAAGCAATCAGTTTTGTTGGGCAAAACCTTGATAATGAAATAGGACGTGAATTTAAGAATATGGGTGACCGACTCAAACTCGGTGAAACGCCTGAAAAAGTATTATTACGAGCGGCTAAGCGATTTCCCTATCCGGAGTTTATATTCTTCACGATTACTCTGCGGGCCAATATTAGTCGAGGCGGTCAATTAAGAGGCGTGCTTGCAAGGCTGATTCGTGTGTTAGTGGATGCGCGCACAATGGAAACTAAGAAAATGGCGATGACCTCAGAGGCGCGGATCTCTGCCAAAGTTGTCGCTGCGATCCCCCTTATTTTCGCGATGATTTTGTATCAAGTCAGTCCAGATAACATCAATTTCATTCTTCATGACCCAGAAGGCGTATACGTAATGTACTACGTGGTGGGCAGTGAATTACTCGGGTTATTCATTGTGTGGTTGCTGGTTAAGGCGGTGAAATTATGATTTTGGTTATCAGCATTTTATTCGTCATGTTCGCGATTGTATTCGTAGTCAGTGAAGGCGTTCGCTCACACGCTCGGCATAAACGTTTATCGACGTTAATGATCAAAAACCAGCCTTTGGTGCCAGTTAAAACCAACCGAATCATTATTGGTTTTGCCAAAGAGCAACGAAAAGATCTGGAGCAAAAGTTACTTGATGCCGGGTATTACAACAAAAATTTGGCGAAGTATTATTTGCCAGCAAAAGTCATTGCTGCGGTGATGGTAGCGGTCGTCATTTTCCTAAGTGACATGACGATACTCAATCAGCTGGTCGCCCTGATGATTGCGTTTGTGAGCATTATCATCGTGCCGGATGTGCTATTGGAAATGCGCAAACGATACATGGTCAGAAAAATATCTCGCAGCTTGCCCTATTTGTTGGACATGATGTCTGTATGTGTGCAAACCGGGATGACGATCGAAGCGGCGTTTAGTTACTTACATTCCGAGCTAAAGGCATTTGATAAGGATTTGAGCTATCAAATCAAGAAAACGTCAGATTCGAGCAAAATTCACGGAATTGAGAAGGCTTTAAATGACTTAAATATCCGATTACCCGCGCCCGAGGTGCAGAGTTTTGTCTTAACGATTGTACAAAACTTACATTACGGCACTTCGGTTGCCAATATATTGAGCGATTTAGCCGAAGATATGCGAAGAATTCAGTTACTTAAGGTTGAGGAAAAGGTTGGGAAGTTAGCCGCAAAAATGAGTGTTCCGCTTATCTTGCTCATTATGTTTCCCATCGTAATTTTGATTCTTGCACCGGGCGTGATGCAGGTTGATTTTAACGTAGGACAATGATCATGAAGACTAAATGGATTTTGTTAACTCTGACGACGACATGGCTACTAGGCTGCGCGTCGAGTAATGGACCAACTGATCAGGAAATGGTTGCCAGCATGGAAAGAGTGGATAACCACGAAGGCTTGATTCAACATTATAAGGGGCATTTACAACAAAGCCCGGAAGACCTAAAAATCACGCAAGAATTGGCCAACGTTTATTATGGCAAAGGTGATATTGAATCAGCTCGTTTTTATGCGGATCACTTGTTGGAAAAAGGGGTCAGTAATTGGCAATTGTATCAACTTCGCGGCCAGATACACGACAAACGCGGTGAGGATGAACGGGCAATTGAACGGTATTTGCGCTCAGTAGAATTGGGTAACAAAACCAGTGATATTCATGTTCTATCGGGTATTTCTTATAGTAAATTGGACAACTTTGAACGAGCGGAAAAGGAATTTAATCAAGCAAGATTGAAAGGACATAATGATGTGGCCGTGAAAAATAATTTAGCGGTTGTGTATCTAGCACAGGGTAAATATACAAGAGTGACCGAACTCTTGGCACCAGTATTCAAAGAAAATCCAAACAATGAGGTGGTCAAGGCGAATCTAGCAATAGCTTTTTTCAAACTTGGTCAATTTGGACAAGCTAGAGAGTTGCTGAGTGGAGATTACACCGAAACACAAGTGTCATTAATCTCGAGACAACTCTACGAATTTGATGGTTAGTTGTTATGGGTGCTCATAAATTACGTCAGAAAGGGGTAACAACAGTGGAATTTTCAATCGGTGCTATTGCATTGATTTTAACAACGCTGATGATATTTGAAGCCAGTTATCATATTTATGTCAATAACTTAGTGGAATACGCACTCAGGGAAACGGTGCGTAATACTCAATTTTATGTGGGTGAAAGTACCCATGACAATTATAAAGGACGAATTGATAACTTAGTGACTGACGAAGGGCATTTATGGTCGTTTATGACGCCACAGGAAAATTTCACATTAACAGGTAAGTACTTCAATTCCTATTCAGACTTTGTTAATGGAACGGGATTGTCAGAAGACCACTCCGACTTTACCGGCCAGTACACGCTTGCTGAGTTGACGTTATCTTATGAATACACACCTATTGTTAATTTGTTTGGCAATGAGCCACAAACCATCTCAAGAACGACTGTGTTAAATCTAGAGCATGAAGGGTGGGGGGAGTAGTTATGAAGCACTCCATGCAATCCCAGAAAGGCGCTTTTGCTATCGAGTTGATGATCGTGCTGTTCATATTTGCTGGCATCTATTTATTCATGACGGACATCAGCCACAAACTATTGGTGCGGGCTCAGTTGGATAGAACCAGTTTTGCTTTGGTTAATATACTCAAAGAGCGTACTCGTTTTTATGGCGGGGTATCGTCACTAAGTGAATCCGACCAAGTCGACATGCGACAGCTTGCGTACCGAATGCTCGATAAGGATGAAACCAGCCTTGCTATCAAGATTGAGGCGCTACATAACAAAACAACGGTGGAAGAATTTACCAGCGCACCATTTGAAGCGCTAGGTTGTCAAGCGGTTGGTATTGAAGAAAAAGGTGCGTTAGCGCCAGTAGAAGATGGGACAATTTACTCACTCTATCAAGTGAGCTTATGTGACCAAAAGGACTCTTGGTTTGCGAACTTTTGGGGAGACTCAGGAACACCTACTTTCACGATCACATCTAGTTCAGTAGTGGCGGGGAGGTAATATGATGTACCTAAATAGACTGAAGCGGAAAAATATACTAAAGCTAAAAAATATACTAAAGCTAAAAGACACCTTGAAGCCGAATACGCTGAAGCGAAAACCAAGTGTACATGCGCCAATGTCTCACCAAAAGGGCATCGCCGCTGTATGGATGGCAGCCACTTTGGTGCCAATTTTGGGGTTGACCTTTTGGGCGGTAGAAGGCACGCGATATATACAAGAAACGAACCGACTTAGGGATGCAGCTAAAGCAGCGTCTATAGCGGAAACGATAGAAGACAAACGTGATTCGTATGGTGCCGATGAACAAAGAATATCTGACGCTTATATTCATGATTATGTGAGAAATATACAAGTCTCTAATGTGACCGTTGACTGGGTTCATCAAGAGCAAACTGATACTCAAGATGAGTACATTGAGTACTCAGTTAATGCCACAACAACACACAGTTCATGGTTTGCGAGTAACATCATTCCGTCCTTTGATACCAGCGAAAATCTAAATGGTATTGGCGTTGCCAAGAAATACCCAATCATTTTAGGCGATAAAAATATCGACATAGTATTTGTCTCCGATTTTTCAGGTTCAATGAGCTGGCAGTGGGGTAGCAATAGTTCATGTAACAGTTCTAGTTGCAAGATAGCGGATCTAAAAGTCGCAGTTAAGGCGATAGCAGACAAGCTTCTGTGTTCGAATGTATCGACTGATGCCGTGAGTGGCGATGATGTGTGTGATGATGATGATCAAAGTGGTCTCACAAGTAAGCTGGATAACCGAATAGCGATTGTCCCGTTTAACATCAGGACACGAGAAACAAGAGAGGCGACCGCTGATTTAAGTGCAAGAGAGTTTACCGTTAGTCAATTACGGTACCGTGATGATGTGGATGAGTCCGATTCAGAACGAACTTATGAACAAGTCAGTTGGAATAAATGGCGAAAACACACGTCTGGTGAGGTTTATGATTGTGCCGAGGACCAAGATGATTGTCCCGATCAAAAACTTTGGGAGAGAAAGCAAGCACAGCGATTGGTCAGTATTTTTGACATTGACTCAGATGATGACGATGACTCTTATCGTGTTGAAGTTTACGACTATGTGGATTTTTCGTTAACCGTTGAAGAAATGTTCGAGAATACTTTCCCAGATATGAAAACAAAATATCGGGTCGATGATAATGAGCTGTATCGTGGCTATGGTGACTCAGACGCGGGGCAATTTTATAACATTGCACTCACGAATAATCGAGGTGACATAGACCAAGTTGATGATATGAACGCCAACGGCAGTACGGCAGCATTTCAAGGAATGTTAAGGGGCTTTCAACATCTAGCTGAAGGTAAGCCAGACACCGACGATGTGGACGAGTTGGCGACCTATGATGAAAAAATCAAGATGGTTATTGTACTCAGTGACGGTGTGGAAAGCCCGAACAATGGAATTCTGGGGGCGTTAGTTGATGAGGGGATGTGTAACAAAGCCAGAGAAGAGATACCGGGTTTGTATATAGCCGTTATAGGCATTGATTTCCAAGCATCAGAGCAAAGCGGTTTCCAAGACTGCGTGATAGATGTGGATGAAGACATTATTGATGTAACGGATACCGACGATTTTATTGAAGTAATCGAAGAATTAATTAAAAAAGGATCTCGTGGTACAGGTGTAACGAGACTGTATGGGTGATTAGGAATGTCAAAATTTAAAGCATTGATTGCAACCAGCGTGTTTGTGTCTTCTTTTGCAGTTGCAGAAGACCCGAGTAGTTTCATTACCGAGTATTGTGGCGCGAAGCATTATGAATATTCGCATAAAATAACCATCGGTGAGATTACGGGAGTCGGTTCTCATCGAAATGGTTTTCTTCAGGTGACGGAAACCAGTAATGATGATGAGTTGAAAATGCTCTTGTTAAAACGGTCGTCTTTATTAACGGATAAGAGCGATTGTTTAACGTATATCTCGAGTCTTGGTATAGCCTCGTTTGGAGAAGCGACCGACAAAGGTTATTTGGTTGCTAGAGTGCATTTTGCGTTCGACAAGTATAATTTAACACCACTTGCGAAAGATGTGTTGTCGGGGGTTGCTCGTCAGCTCGCCCAGAATGATTATCAAGTGACGGTAGAAGGGCATACTGACTGGATAGGAAGTGAGTCCTATAATCAGGCGTTGGGTCTAAACCGAGCTCAAAGCACGGCAAAAGAGCTGCAAGGTTTTGGTATCGCAAAGCAGAATGTGACACTTAAATCATTCGGTGAGTCTGAGCCTATTGCGTCGAATAACTCTAAAGATGGGCGTTCTCAAAACCGACGCTCAGATGTATACATACCAGTGGAAGAGTCTGGTAATAGCGATTAATTAATCGACACATTTAATGACTAATATAAAACCAGTGATGCTGGTTTTATATTAGATAGGTAAACGGCTGTATTTGTATATTTACTTACTCAAACCATTTCAATTTACTGTGTAATTGCGTCACGCTTCCAACCACAATCAGTGCGGGACTTTGCGCTTCGCTTGCCATCTGTGGCAGGGTGCTGAGTTCGCCTTGAAAGACTCGTTGTTCTCTACGCGTTCCATTTTCAATAATGGCGCAAGGTGTGCTGGCATCAAGCCCATGCTCGATCAGTTGCGACGTGATGTGTCCACTTTGTTTAAGACCCATATAAAACACAAGCGTATTGTTGGATTGCGCTAACGCGCTCCACTCGATCTCTCGGCCGTCTTTTTGCACGTGACCCGTAATAAATTGGACACTCTGTGCATGATCTCGGTGAGTGAGTGGGATACCCGCGTATGCGGTAGCGCCGGCGGCGGCGGTAATACCCGGAACCACTTCAAAATTAATGTCGTTTTCTGCGAGTGTTTCGAGCTCTTCACCCCCGCGCCCAAAGATAAACGAGTCACCACCTTTTAGCCTGACAACTTTTTTACCCGCCAACGCTTTATCCACCAGGATTTGGTTGATTTGATCTTGAGGAACGCAGTGAAAATCGAGTTTTTTTCCCACATAGATAAGTTCAGCATTAGGTTTTGCTAAGGCGAGAATTTCGGTTGAAACGAGTCTATCATAGACCACAATATCTGCGGCTTGAATGACGCGATAGCCTTTTACGGTTAATAAGTCTGGGTCGCCAGGGCCTGCACCCACTAATGAAACAAAACCGCGCGTTATTGGGTTAGGAGTGGTGGTCATATAATACCTATCCGTCAAATTTGATGATAAAGAGTAACACTCAAAAGGCTACATAGAGTCGCTACTTTTTATCGCCAAATCAATGTAAGTGCAATCTCACGCTTGCGTGGGACTGCACTTATTATGTTTATTGTTACCGTGTTAGCTATTTAGTGCTTAGTGCTTAGTGCAGGTTCAGCATTCGCAGCGGTGTTTGCCTCTGCGTTAATAGCTGGCGCAGTTTTAGCGTGCGTTAAGTATAGAGGAATACACGTCATCACCAAGCCACCAACGATGTTGCCGAGAATAGTTGGGATAAGGTTGAAGTTCAACCAAGTCGCAATACCAAAGTCCGCGCCTAGAATCATACCCAGTGGAAATAGGAACATATTAACGACGGTGTGCTCAAACACTAATGCGAAGAAGATGAAGATAGGGAACCACATCATCGCGACGCGTCCAGATACAGAGCGTGCTGTCATGTTACCGATTACGCCTAGGCATACCATAAGGTTACAGAAGATACCGCGCACAAAACAGGTAATCCAGCCGTCCATACCCATGTTCTCGAACCCTAGGCTGCGAGCCGTTGAGACCGCGACGAATTTTTTTGCAACGGCGTTAAGCTCGAGAGAGAAGTTACCTGTTAGTGATACTGCGACAAGGTAAGCAACGATCAAAGAACCGATTAAGTTACCTAGGCCAACAATACCCCAACAACGGAAAATACGATTCCAAGTAATACCTGGGCGATTAGCAAATTTTGCTAATGGCGCGAGACCAAAAACACCTGTCACGAGGTCATAGCCCATGACACTTAAGATAACAAAGCCCACAGGGAAAACGAGTGCGCCAACAACACCCATGCCCGTTTGAACGATAGTGGTGATTGCGACCACAACCGCAAGAGATAGAATGATGCCTGCCATCGTACTGCGGATGAGTAGATCACGAGTGCTGGTGTTTGTTTTTGCTTCGCCAACATTGATCATGGTTTGCACGAATTGTGCAGGTTTAAAATCATCAGACATAGAATTGTCCCTATAAAAGTTTAAGTTAAAAGTTAAGATTGAATAGTGATAGGGGCTGAAATGCGTTCTCAGAACGGACAACCCCTATAGGCTATTTAATCTTTGGAATTAAGCCGAAATTTCGACGAAACCTTTTGCCACCCGTGTCTTGTACGCTTTTACGCTAAAACGGTCGTCTTCTAAACACAGACCTGTACTTAGGTTAAAGCGTTGCTTCTTAAGTGGGCTTGCGACCCAAAGTTCGCCTTGGTGTTCACAAGTCAAACCGCGAGATAGCACGTTTGAGCGAGCAAATGGGTCCATGTTACTAATAGCAAAAACTTCTTCGTTGTTTCTTGGGCGGAAGATTGCTACTTGTTGTCCATCAATTAATGCACAAACGCCTGTTCCAGGAATGATGTCTTGGATATCGCATACTTTTTGAAATGCCATGATTATTTCTCCAGCTCTACGTGTAGGATGTCGCCCTTAGCATCTGGGTGTTTCTCTGTGTAAGTGGCTGGACGGTGTTGTTCACGCTCTTGTACGAAAACAACATTGTCATCACGTAAATCGCTGTTAATGAAGTGAGCAAAACGCTTATGTTGAGATTCGTCTTCAACCGCATTTGTCCATTCGCAACTGAAGTTACCGATAAGCTTCGCTACGTCAGCTTCAAGCTGCTCATTTATGCCAAGTTTATTGTCTACAATCACTTCGCGAAGATAATCAACACCACCTTCCATGTTATCCATCCATACGGAAGTACGTTGCAGTGGCGCAGCGGTACGAATGTAGAACATCATGAAACGGTCGATGTACTGAATCAGCGTAGCTTCATCTAGATCTGAAGCGAGTAAGTCGGCGTGGCGAGGTTTCATACCGCCGTTGCCACACACATACATGTTCCAACCCGCGTCGGTTGCAATGATGCCTAAATCCTTACCTTGCGCTTCCGCACATTCACGGGTACAGCCTGATACACCAAACTTCATTTTATGAGGCGTACGAATCCCTTTATAGCGATTCTCAATACGAGAGCCTAAGCCTACAGAATCCTGCACGCCGTATCGACACCATGTAGAGCCGACACAGGTCTTCGACATACGTAGTGCTTTTGCATACGCTTGTCCTGTCTCGTAGCCCGCGGCAATCAACTTTTTCCAAATGGTTGGAAGGTCATCTTTTTGCGCGCCAAATAGACCAATACGCTGTGCACCGGTCACTTTGGTATAAAGGTTATATTCAGCCGCCACTTCCGCCAAAACCTTAAGCGCCTGTGGCGTCACTTCGCCACCCGCCATACGAGGAATGACCGAGTAGGTACCATCTTTTTGGATGTTACCGAGGAAGTTGTCGTTGGTATCATGAAGCTTAACAAGTTCAGGCTTGAGGATATGCTCGCCCCAGCAAGACGCTAAAATAGAACCCGCTAGTGGTTTACACACTTCACAGCCATAGCCTTTACCGTGTTTTTCTAGCAGTTCGTCGAACGTCTTAATTTCTTCGATACGGATCAGGTGGAACAGCTCTTGGCGAGAATAGGCGAAGTGTTCACATACATCGTTTTTCACTTCGATGCCTGATTTGGCTAACTCAGCATTGAGAACTGACGTTACAAGCGGAATACAACCACCACAACCGGTACCTGCGCCTGTTACTGCTTTGATATCACCAATTGTGTGATGACCATCGGCAACGGCTTGGGCGATTTTGCCTTTTGTTACGTCGAAACAAGAACAAATTACCGCGGTTTCAGGTAACGAATCTGCACCCAAAGACGGTTTTTCTGCACCAGCGTGAGCAGGAAGGATAAGGGTGTCTGGGTGCTCAGGAAGCTCAATATTGTTGAGCTTCAGTTGTAATAAGTCGCCGTAATCAGATGTGTCGCCGACCATGACTGCGCCAAGTAATTGCTTACCGTCTTCAGAGACAATGATGCGTTTATACACTTCTTGTTCTTCGTTTTGGTAAACATAGCTTTTACAACCAGGTGTGCGGCCATTCGCATCACCAATAGAGCCCACTTTCACGCCAAGAAGTTTTAACTTCGCGCTCATGTCAGCACCTTCGAACTGACTGTCGTTACCAACAAGGTGATCGACGGCAACCGTGGCCATTTTGTAGCCTGGAGCCACCAGCCCGTAGAACGTGCGGTTCCAAGAAGCACATTCACCAATCGCGTATACATCGGCATCGGTTGTTTGGCAGTGGTTATTGATCTCAATACCACCACGCGGTGCAATACCTAAGCCCATCTGACGCGCAAGCTTGTCTTGTGGACGAATGCCTGCCGAAAATACGATGAAATCAACTTCTAGATCAGTGCCGTCAGCAAATACCATAGTATTACGTGCTGTCTCGCCTTCAGGTTTGATTTCCTGCGTATTTTTGCTGGTATGTACTTGAACGCCCATGCGTTCAATTTTGTTACGAAGTTGCATGCCGCCTTGAAGATCAAGTTGCTCGGCCATCAGTACTGGTGCAAATTCAATAACGTGTGTGGTCACACCTAATGCTTTTAATGCACCAGCCGCTTCTAAACCAAGTAAGCCGCCACCGATAACGACACCGCTTTTGCTTTTCTTTGCTGTCGCTTCAATCGACTTGAGATCTTCGATGGTACGGTAGACAAAGCAATCTTTACTTTCATTACCCTTAATAGGCGGAACAAACGGGTAAGAGCCCGTTGCTAGAATGAGCTTGTCGTACTTGATTTCACGACCCGTACTGGAGTAAACGATTTTATTCTCACGGTTAATGTTGATCGCACGTTCGCCGATCAACACATTGATACCGTGTTTTTCATAAAAGCCTTCTTTAACTAAAGAAAGTTCGTCAGCCGTATGGTGAGAGAAATAAGAGGAGAGGTGGACACGGTCGTAAGCGACGCGCGGTTCTTCGCAAAAAACGGTAATGTCTAAGTTGGTTACATCGGTCTTGTCGACTAAGTCTTCAAGATAGCGATGACCGACCATGCCGTTACCGATCACGACAAGCTTCATCTTGCTCATATTAATACCTAAGGGTTATTCTTCAATTCTACGCGCATTGTTAAATGTGAAAGAAAATTAATATATGATGTAAATCAATTACACTTTCAAACTACCCTAAAGGGGTAGGTGCTCTGAGCAAATAGTATACTTTTGTGTATTTACCTGCGTGACATATCGGAATAAACAATGGCAGGTGACAAGGTTGTTAATATGCTGAGTTTTTTGTGCGTGCGTTGTGTTAATGATTTGCGGTGGGAACATTCACTTTTGTAATACAAATTGAATGTGATTACAAAAGTGAAATTTTCCTTCATTTTGAGTCATAGGGTTGTGAAGGATTATGAATAGCTAGTGATATGAGGAAAAACGCGTACTTAACCGACAAATAACCAGATCCCAACCGCACACATCAAGGTTCCAGCTAAACGGTTCAATGTCTTGACGTTTTTTGATTGACCTAAGGAGCGCTTTAATCCCTTTCCTCCAGTGGCATAAATAGTCATACAAATAAATTCACTGAGTAAAATAATTACCAACATGATTGATACTTGAGAGGCCATCGGCTTGGACTGGTCAATAAACGGGGGAAGCAATGAAATCATAAATGCCCAGCCTTTAGGGTTGGCAATCGCAGTTATAAACCCTTGAACGACAAGATCCCAGTCATTATGGCGAATAGCGTTATCGGTATCTGTTGAGATAGCCAGCTTGCCTTTCGAACGCCACATTTGGACACCAAGATAGAAGAGGTAGCTTGCGCCGACGGTTTTAAATACGATGAATATATCGGGGTATTTCAGCATGACAGCGGCAACCCCAAGAATTGCAGCTAAAGCCACAACGGCGACACCGACGAGCTCACCTATCATCATCCAAAGTGTACGACGATAACCAATGCTCATTCCCATGGTGAGCGCTAACGTCATGCACATGCCAGGAGTGATAGATACAAAAAAGAAGGTAGGAATAAAAAGACTCAGTGTTGTCCAACTCATAAAATGTAAACTTAGAAAAGGGAGAGGCAGACAGTGTAAACAGAGATAACAACAAAAAACCACTTAATTCTAATCACGGAGTCAGGAATATATTGAAGACGGTTTTGCGTCGGGTTGATAGTGGCAATATTTGTGAAGGGTAAGAAAAGAGTGCCCAGTCCCTTGGGCGGTGCCTAGCCAAAGGCATTATTATTGGGGTGTTGACAACAAATTAGTATTGACACTAATAGCGTTAGTAAAAATAAAAACACTTCGTGACATATCTAGCAGTTTGATAAATGAAAGCTCACCTAAAAATCCACTCGATTTCGGAGTAGAAAAGTACAGGCTCTTACTTTTCTAGTGAATTCTATTGATTATTAATAAATATAGAGACGTAACGACTATTTACCAAAGGTTGGAGATAACGAGTGGGTTTTGACTTACATACTGTTAACACGCATTGTGGCGAAGTTACCCATAAGATGGAAGGAAATAAAGAAATGGAATTTGGAAAAACCATTCGAAAGATAAGTGCGGTATTGATCGTAAGTTATGCGTCGCTTGGAGTGGGCAGTGTTCAGGCTGAAGAGAAAGTATATCGTCTTAAGCTAGCTGAAACTTGGGGACCCAACACCCCTATTCTTGGTGATGCGAGTAAAAATATGGCGAAGCTTGCTAAAGAAATGTCCAATGGTCGCCTGATCATTCGTATTGACTCAGCTAACAAGCATAAAGCGCCTCTTGGTGTGTTTGATATGGTGAAGTCTGGTCAGTATGATTTAGGGCACTCTAGCTCTTATTATTGGAAAGGTAAGGTTCCCAATACGCTGTATTTTTCTTCTATGCCATTTGGTATGACGACGATGGAGCAGTATTCATGGTTCTACCATGGTGGTGGAATTGAGCTCATGCAGCAAGTCTATGCCCCTCACAATCTATTGTCGTTTCCTGGTGGTAATTCTGATATTCAAATGGGTGGTTGGTTTAAGAAAGAGATCAACTCGATTGACGATCTACAGGGCCTCAAGATGCGTATTCCCGGATTTGCAGGAGAAGTTTTAGCAAAGGTCGGGGCAAAACCCACCAATATCGCACCGGGTGAGCTATACACCTCTCTAGAGCGAGGTACCATCGATGCGCTTGAGTGGGTGGGGCCAGCATTTGATTTAAGAATGGGATTCCAGAAAATTGCGCCTTACTATTACACTGCATGGCATGAGCCAGGATCTGAAACACAGTTCTTAGTGAATAAAAAAGTATGGGCCAAATTACCCGATGATTTAAAGGTAATCTTGGAAACGTCATTTCGCGTAGCCGCGTTTGATATGTATACCCAAGCGTTACATGAGAATGCGCAAAGTTGGTCTAAGATGAGCACTGAATATCCGGATATCAAAGTGCGCAGCTTTCCGCCAGAGGTTATCAGTGAACTGAAGAGTGCTAATGAAAGCTTGCTAAAAGAGCAAGCAAGTAAAGATGAGTTAGCAAAAGCAATTTTGGATTCTCAAGCGAACTATCTGGAAAAAATGCGTGAATGGACCAATATGTCGCTTCAAGCGTATTTAAATGATCAAAACTGAGTACGTTGATTGTTAG
Organism: Vibrio methylphosphonaticus; assembly: GCF_023634655.1. Classification (GTDB taxonomy): domain Bacteria; phylum Pseudomonadota; class Gammaproteobacteria; order Enterobacterales; family Vibrionaceae; genus Vibrio; species Vibrio methylphosphonaticus. The sequence continues at coordinate 284,906 of NZ_JAMKMS010000006.1, forward strand.
AAATAAGCCTCTTTAGCGCAGGGAGTGATCACTTCCGTTATCGAGGCTGATATTGCTTTACTGTTCATATATTGCTTTACCATCCGCCTATTGTTTACTAACTGCCTATTGTTTACTAACTGCCTATTGTTTACTAACTGCATAATGTTTACTAACTGCATACTGTTTACTAACTGCATACTGTTTACAGACTACAGACTGTTTTACTGACCACATATTGTTCCTCCATCTGACTTTGCAGATTTTAAGCCCCAACTAACGTCGTTGGCACGACGTACAGCCACGACAGGCGGAGCGTGTATGCTTATCAAGCAGGCTTCGCTGCACTTTACAGTACGCGTTTTTCAGTGCTCGCCTGGCTGAGAACCAATCGTCGGGTTTTTCTAGTAATAAATAGCCATTGAAGCGCTTTACTAGTTGAAGGCGATTTGCGTTTATAAACCGACTATCAAAGCTAATATCAAAGTAGTCGAGTGCTTGCTCAATGGATGTGAAACTCTCGATTGTCTGCTGAATCTGTGATTTTTGCATGGTCATGGAAATGTCCTCTTAACAAGCCAAAATATAGCGTATTTAGCTCAACGGAGTTTTGATACGGATGATGGTTTTATTGATTACCAATGGTTACTTTTAGTCTGTTCTGGCCAGCGTAACCGCGATATGCTTGGGTTAGCGCTGTAAAAGTGCCGATTGATCAATACAGAACAATCGGCGGTTCGTAGTATACTAGACGAGAGGTATTTCATTGGCCGCGTTGATTATGCTAGCGACGTAATGTCGAGTGAGCAAGATCGAAATCACTAACGGCTTGCTGGAGTTGAGATAAGTCTGAACTGCACAGGAAGGGTCTGAGCGTCGCAAACTTTTCGTCAGACCAGCTATATATCTCTAGTGATAGCAGTGTATTAACGGTCTCGCTATCAAAGCGATATTTAACGAGTTTAGCCGGTGAACCGGCAACTATACTATAGGGCTCGACATCCTTCGTTACCACACTGTTGGCGGCGATAATTGCACCTTCACCAATGGTAACGCCAGGCATGATCATGCAGCGCATTCCTAGCCAAACTGCGTCATTTATTGTTGTCGGTCCTTTACTTTGATACGACTGCTCAATGTCTTCCATAAATGGGTAGAGGCAAAACCAATCCGCCCTGTGGTTATGGTTTCCGCCCATCAGAATGATGGTTTCTGCCGCTATACAAACGTAGTCTCCAATGTAGAGTTTGTCTATCGCCCAGCGAGGATCCCACGTTTTACTGACTTCATCCCCGTGTAAGTAGCGAATAACCGACTCTTCGAAGCCGTTATCCCAACAATCACTGTAATAGCTGCGTTTACCTTTAATTAGAATATTTTCGTTTTGCACGACCTCATGCAAAAGCTGGAACTTAGACCAATGCTTATTCGCCATTCTTCTTCTTACTTATATAATTATCTAGCTAGCGTTAAACAACGAGTGAGTTGTCACGCCCCAAATGTTCATAAAAGCCGTCAATGAATACGGGGTTGATTTAGTAATGGATTAAACAACATAGCAAGAACTTACCATTAGGAAACGTAGAGAGTGTCAACTGCATGATGAGCAGCGACGCAAAGATGTGTCAATTTGACGGTTTGATGTGATACGTTCACCCAACACCGCACTAAGGAAGAGTATGCCAGAGTTTATCATCGACAGTGTTATCGCAAAATCAGCTTTTGAAAATGGGTAGGTAACATAGACTAGTTACCTTGTCACTTGTGTACCGCTGTGAATATTCGACTGACTAAGAATGCTGAGATGCGTTCGCGTCTTGCGTGGGAGGGGGCGTTGGTGTACGTCGGCTGCGCAGCATTGGCTCGTGTATCGCGATAAGCTCATTGAGTTTCTGTTTATCCACTACAACACTACGTTTAGTTGCGTCATTTTTCGCTTCGTACATGGCGAAATCAGTATAGATGAGCAATTGTTTGATGCTTAGGCTGCTGGTGTCGGGTAAAAATACCCCAACGGATGCAGACAAAGATAGTGTTATATTCTTGCCCCGCAATACGAAGTCAAAGGATGTTAAACGTAATAAAATATCATCCAATCGTTTGCCAGAAAGGTGGCTGATGATAACAAACTCATCGCCGCCTATACGATAGATATCTCCCTTCATCGTTTGATTCAAGCGTTTGGTGTAACAACGTAGCACATGATCACCTACGTTATGTCCGTAGGTATCATTAATGTGTTTGAATTTGTTTAGATCAATATAAATGAGGTAATTGCCTTTCCCCAACGTTTGTTTTCTAATGCGATTTAATGCATGACGGTTTTTAAGCTTGGTTAAGGCATCGCGATTTGCCCGGTGATGGGTAACGAACCAGAAAAAGACACAAACTAAAACGAGTAACACAAGTAATCCGATGATTACGTCTAAACGTTGTCTTTCCTGCTCTTTTTCGTGAAGTTCGCGCCAGTTAGCAGGCGGTAAGTAGCGCTTGTTGATCGCGTCGCTGTCAATAAAGTCTAAAGTTCGATTAAACAGTTGTGATAATGTTTCTCCACGTTCAGTTTTAGGAAAGGCAAAGCCTAATTCAGAGCGATAAAAAGGACGGAAATACTTATCTTCGATAACGTTAGAAATATTTTCGTCGAACAGCAGCTTGTTTAGCGTGACGTGGTTCGTCACGGCGTAATTGATTTCGTTGTTGATTAACCCTTTCATCATACTTTGGGTATCTGGATAGTAGGTTAGTGCTTTATTCGGTAATAGACGTTCTGTTACTTCAGCAAAAATATCGTCTTCTACTACACCAATACTTTCAGCAAATAACTCAGAGATATGTTTATAAACTTCTTGTTTGAATCCAATTCTTTTGGCTATGACACCGTCAATAAACGCATAAGGGTGGCTAAAGTAGGCAATATTGGTTCTATTTTTCGATGAAGCGATAGGTGTAGTGACATCTCGGTCCCCGAGTTTTAGCTTGAGGAAAGTGGTTTTCCAAGGTTCTTCTGGTTGATATAAGAATTGGCAGCGTAACCCATTAAGCTCACAAACCTCTTTAGCGAAATCAACGGAAATGCCCGTTGGTTGACCTTGTTTGTCTGAAAATACGTAGGGTTGGCGAGGATTAAGATAAATGCTCACAGGCGTCGTCAAGTCAAAGTTCGAATTGGAAAGTTTCTGCTGTAACTGCTCGATAGCAATTGAAGTAATATAGTCTTCTACCGTTTTCCTCATTTTCTTTTGAACATTTTCTTGCGACATGATTTCACTAAACCGTGATAACAACGCCATATTTTGAGGCTTGTTCGTGACGATAGAAACAGGGGGAATCGTGACCTTATCGTTGATCAATTGTGGTTTAAAACCTGCATTGAGGAAATCTTCAAGTTGAAGAAATGTTCCTATATAGCCGTCAATGTATCCACTCGAAATAGCATCAAATGCAACTTGGTTATCACTAAAGTCCAAAACACGTTTGTCTGGGTAATACTTTTGAATAATATCAGTGAATGCGGTTCCCATAGTGTTGCCGATGATGTTTAGTTCATCAAACGCTCGACCATCGAGGCTGAATACATAAGTAGGTTCAATATTAATAGGGGACGAAAAGGAAAATCGATTCGCTCGGCTCTCAATAAAAGTAATGTTAGCGACAAAGTCTACATTTCCGTGCTCGATCGCATCGAGACGTTGACTAAAACTAGGGTAGTCTACGTAATCAAAGTGGAGATCGGTTTGTTCTTCGATTGTAGAAAAGATGAATCGTGCGAGAAAATCCCGGCTGTGAGCTGAAACCAAATAGGTCTTCGACTCATCATCGCCGTTGGCGAATACTGAGGGCGACAGAATGATCACAAAAATAAAGGTCATCAATATTTGTCTTACGGAGTGATATCGCTTTGAATTCAATTGCCGAGCATCCATTAATACATTTTATTTATGACATAGGTTTAATAATAACGCTTATGAAAAGAAATACAATGTTAACATATTGAAAACTCGATGATATTAACGAAGTGACTTTTTTATCTGGCCGCAAATGTGATTTAGTCTGTGATATATGCTGTTTTAACGTTTGGTCTTATGCGGAATAACAGTAATTATAAGGGGTCAAAGACAAAACTTGTTACGCGAAGAGTGACACCGTTACGAAGAACAAAGAATAATAGGTCTCGATATTCTTTATTCTCCATAACAGCGGTCGTTACGAGTTAAGCGATTTTTTGCTGTATTCCTTCTAGACCAGTAGCCTGTTCGACATTATGCTGGTAAATATGTACGTCTCTTTGAGGGAAAGGAATACTAATTCCAGAGTTATCCAGTTCTTTTTTAACGCTTTCGGTGACGTCCCAGTACACATCCCAGTAGTCTTCAGTGTTGACCCAAGGTCGGACAATAAAATCGACCGAGCTTTCGTTTAGAGTGTGGACGTAAATCATGGGTTCTGGAGACTTCAGTACTTTTGGGTGGGCCGAGAGAATATCTGCGAACAATGCTTTTGCTTGGTCGATATCATCGCCGTAGCCAATACCAAATGTCATATCAACACGACGTGTTTTTTCAACGGTAATGTTGTTAATTGTGTCCCCCCAGATTTTATTGTTTGGAATCACCAATCGTTGGTTATCAACGGTTCTGATGGTTGTTGACACTAGGCTCATATGGCTGACCGTACCCGAAATACCCGCGACTTTTACGAGGTGACCAACGTCAAATGGTCGGTAGATCAGAATCATTACACCCGAAGCAAAATTTGATAGTGTATCTTGCAGCGCAAAACCAATGATGACACCGGCGACACCGAAACCGGTTAGTAACGGAGCGAGTTCAATTCCCAGTTGAGATAATGCGATAAGAAGGCCAAGGGCAGTGACCCCTTTCTGTGCCATCGATACAAAGAAATCCTGCATTAATACGCTAAATTTCATTGTAGAGTGACTGACACTTTTTCGTACTGCTTTACCAACAAGTTTTGCTAATGAGCGTGAAAGCCAAAGAATTAACAAGAACACAAAGACTTTTACAATGAGGGATGGTGTATGCTGCATTGCCCAATCTTTAAAGGCACCAAGCCACTCGGTGGTGAGTCCCATTAACACACTCATGTCGAGTACATCGGTGTTAATATCTCCCGTAACGGTGAATAAAAGCTGCTTATATTCAGTCGTATCAACGTTAGTCTCGTCGAGGAGTAAAATAGTCGACTCTAAACTTAAAATGAGTAAGCTGATCTGACCTGATATTCGGATACTTTTATCTTCAAGTGCGGCTTTCTCTTGCTTAGGCACATAGACTAATTGATCGGTAACGTCGTCAAACTGGGTATCAAGAAATAAAATGGTATTGTAAAGAAATTCAGCTCTTGCTCTCAG
>NZ_JAMKMS010000060.1 GCF_023634655.1 Vibrio methylphosphonaticus
GCTTGCGCGAGGATTGAGCTTGAAGCTTGAGAAAGAATTTGGTTCTTCGTCATCTCCGTTGTCTCTTTCGCGAAGTCAGTATCTTTAATACGGCTCTTCGATGCGTTAACGTTTTCGTTAATGTTATCGAGGTTATTGATTGCATGGTCAAAGCGGTTTTGGAAGGCACCCAGCTCTGCTCGGTGGCTATCAACATACTTAAGTGCAGAATCAATAATAGCAACCGACTCTTGTGCGCCACCGACGCTTGTCACGTCAATCGTATTTACCGTTACCGCTTGGCCGTCTTGCATACCTAGCTCGCCCGCTAGTGAACCACCAAACGACACTTCACCGTCAACTTTGTTCGTGCCTGCAAACATTTGCAGCTGACCATCTTCGTTGACCGACGCTTTTACTAGGTCAGTTTGACCATTAATGTACGTCGCTAACTGCTCAATGTCATCGCCGGCTTTTGCTGTGATAGCAATGTTTTGCTCTTCACCAAAGTTATCGGTAAGCGTGATGTTTAGCTCGTTAGAACCTGCCGCTACGCTCCAGTCTTTATCTTTAGCTTCGCCTGCTTGGTAACTTGTGCCACCCATTCTTACGTTATCAGAACGCATGTCATTAAGGTTAAGCATCACTGCTTCGCCATTATCCGCACCAATTTGGAATGATTGTGTACCGTACGTACCATTCAATAGGCGGTTACCACCAAAAGATGTGGTTTCTGCGATACGGTTAAGCTCATCATTTAGCGCTGTGACTTCTTCTTGAATCGCAACGCGCTCAGATTTTGAGTTAGAACCATTTGAAGATTGCAGCGACAAGTCACGCATACGTTGCAAGATGTTTGTCGTCTCGTTCATCGCGCCTTCAGCGGTTTGAGCAATCGAGATACCATCGTTCGCGTTACGCACTGCAACGTCAAGACCACGGCTTTGTACGTTCAAACGGTTAGAAATTTGTAGACCCGCAGCATCGTCTTTTGCGCTGTTGATTTTAGAACCAGAAGCCAAACGCTCCATTGACGTCCCTTGCGCTTGACTTGCATTGTTTAGGTAACGCTGAGCGGTCATTGCCGATACGTTAGTATTTACGTTCACTGCCATTGTTGTTTCTCCAATTGATTTTCCGGTGTAGCGGTTTCCGACGTCTCGGAAAACCAAGTAGTTCTCTCAAAGTTA
>NZ_JAMKMS010000061.1 GCF_023634655.1 Vibrio methylphosphonaticus
CTGCATAACGCGTTTGCTACCATGCAGATTAAGCTCAAATTTACCACTTAATACGGTAAACCAAAAGAAATCTAGAATGACGAATGTAGTAAATCGTGTTGATGCATTTGTTATATTTCGTACTCAACTATATCAATCCTAAAATCAGAAGGGACTGCAATAGCTTAATATCTCGACCACCAATAGTATTTTTAACTTTAAGCTGATCGTCTATTGGCATTTTTCACCTATAATAATTGATCGAATAACATCATTATTTAATTGGTATTTATTTCCAGCCATCTTTTCATTATCCGAAATAAGACGAAATTCTTTCTCATAGGTCCAAACTTCATTTTTAGTAGCAAAAATTTTCTCACTATAAGTTGAAATGGTATGATTCTTTTGAAAAAATTTAGGAGATTTATTATATAAGGCTTAACTAAATACTCTACAGGACAATACCCTAGATTTAATGGTTCTTTTTGCCTATTCAGGTCATATTCAATACACATACCTTTCAAACCGTTAGCGTAATGCCCCCAAAGCAAAGGATGATTATTTTCAAATGATAAACTAAATATTTTATAGTCTGTTTTTACTTTTTCTATTTTATCTTGCTGTAATCGTAGTATTTCCTGAGAGATCATATTAATAACGGTCGACTTAACATACGCTGAAGAATGAGATATATAAGGAAGAATATCTTCTTTTAGAGATGCTAGTCGCATACCTTGGCTCTGTGCGAATGTAAAATACAAATCTAAAGCCTCTGTTATATTATCTTCAGTAATTCCTGATGTTATTTTATAAAACAACTCGAATGGATCATTAAAGTCATCAACATGTGAAAACCATAGTGTATTCTCATTAATTGAGTTTAGACTGTAATCATTCACCTCTCGAAACTTATATAGTAGCTCGAACTTTTTCACATTATCTCCTTAGAAATATAACGCACGCTTAATGCGCAAAAACTTATAGACAAGTTAATTAAATTCAGCAACTTAGATTAAAATCTCTATTTTCATGTAGCAAATATGTAACTAAAAATCATATAGGTTGAGATTCATCTTTCGGGACGAATAGCCTCTAATTTGTCCCCCCCACTCTTGAAACTCATTTTTGGACAAA
>NZ_JAMKMS010000062.1 GCF_023634655.1 Vibrio methylphosphonaticus
CCATCGTCGATATAACGAATGAGCTTTGACCACTGCCCAAGCGTGTATTTTATCGCTTTGCCTAGTGGGCTAGAGCCTATCACCTTCTGGGTTGTCATCCATTCGTAAAACTCATCCAGTATCGGCTTGGCATACGCTTGACGCTCTGCTTTTCGTTCTTCGGCAGGCACACCTTTCAAGCGTGATTCTATTCCATAGAGCTTCTGGATTTTAGCCAGCGCCTTATCAACCTTGCCCGATTTACCTTTCCCTTGAAGCTTCTTAGCATCCATGAACTTGCGACGAGCATGCGCTAAGCAGCCAACATTGGTCACTTGGTGAAGACCATCATAGGCACCATAACCATCGGTTTGCAGATAACCACTATAGTCCCCTAAAAAGGCAACAGGGCACGCCCTCGCGCGACTGTTTTGATAGTCGTACAAGGCGATATTTTTCACATTAGGGAGTGCGGCATCTGGCGAGTCTGCGCCCGAGCAGTAGAGCCACATGTAACACTGTTTATCTTCCTTGAGCACATTGAGCGGTGTTTCATCCGCCTGAACCACCACTTGTTGAAGTAGGTGCTCTTTCAAGGTTGCATACAGCGGAGCGAACTTCTCGCTAACTTGGATGACCCACCTTGCCATGGTGGTTCGTGATAGTTCGATACCCGACTGGGTAAACAGCGATTCTTGGCGATACAGCGGCATTGCGTATTGGTATTTACCAAGGATGATATTGGCCAACAAGCTTTCTGTCGCGAAGCTCTTAGGGATAATGCTTTGCGGCGCTGGCTTTTGAACGATGCGGCTATTGTCTTCTGTTTGCTCGCACTGGCGGCAAGCATACTTAGGACGAACATACTCCAGCACTTTGAGTACTGCTGGTGAGAACTCCAGCTTTTCACTGCGGTCTTCACCGATTTTATGCAGACTCTGCTTGCAGCAAGCGCATTGCTTTTCATGGTCGTCTAAATCAAGTTCGATAACCTCACGAGGTAAGGTCTTTGGAAGTGGCTTGCGTTTACCGCGTTTCTTTGTTGTGGCGGTCGTTACCTCAACCTCTTCTTCCTTAACAGCTTCACATTCCACTTCGTTGAAGAGGTCACCTTGAGA
>NZ_JAMKMS010000063.1 GCF_023634655.1 Vibrio methylphosphonaticus
TCGTGACGTCGCCAGTAGCCAATGATTTGTCGCCTGCCTATTGCTTGAATCCGGCCAATTGATTCATGGAGGAAAATATTATCTAAAACCTGAATTAGTCGACGCATTTGCTTGCGTTTATAAGCCGACTTTTTACCTTTAGTTACGTAGCCTGACATAACAGCGTAAATGTGTCTTACCTGTCGGTAATGCATAACTAACCTAGATACGCACTAGTGATTGATACTCGGCTGTGGCCAAGTTCTTCTGCGATGATTGTGCGAACATTTAAATCGAGAGCTTTAACGACGCTGTGAGGCTGTTCTAATTGCTTGGCTGAGTAGGTTAAGTGTTCAGATTTAGTCATACCAAGTTTTACAGGACAAGGTATCCCCATCAATGTTAAGTACCTTTCTTGAGCGTAGTGGTGTCTCTCCGAATGAAAGTTGTAGTGTTGTTCCAGTCGTGAAACTTCGCGATAGCACTGGTCTTGATATTGAGCCCAAGTAAGGGATGTAGGGACTAGCGAGAAATCTTTATCCTGGTGTCTCGTGGCATCTTTGAGCGCAAAAATCTGAGCTTCACCGGTGATAGGGATGGTACGGGGTCGTCCACCTTTAGTCCCGAACTCTAAGCAAATTCGCCCTTGTTGAAGCGCTTGCTCTAGAGCAGTGTGACTATTTATTAGACAGGATTCTTTAAAGCGGAGGCCAAATAGGCGCAGGAGTTCCAGTTGCGTGCTAAGGCGAGGGGAAACAGATGTTTTTATTTGCAAGTGACTATGTAGCGTTACGGATCGGTCGACTTTTGTGACTCCAGATGATGTAGGAAATCCGCCGTGTTCAACAGGGAGTACTACCAATTGGTTGTCCATGCGCGCATTAGATAATGCGGTGTTTACAGCAGACAGATATCCTTTCGCGCTTCGCATTGAAAGTTTGTCGTTTTCATATTCATCGAGTAAAGCAGCAGCAAACCCAAGGACGTGTATTCGTTCCACTTGGCG
>NZ_JAMKMS010000064.1 GCF_023634655.1 Vibrio methylphosphonaticus
GCACACGTAGACTGTCCTGGACACGCGGATTATGTTAAAAACATGATCACTGGTGCTGCTCAAATGGATGGCGGCATCCTAGTTGTTGCTGCAACAGATGGCCCTATGCCACAAACTCGTGAGCACATCCTACTTGGTCGTCAAGTTGGTATCCCTTACATCATCGTATTCATGAACAAATGTGACATGGTTGATGACGAAGAGCTACTTGAGCTAGTAGAAATGGAAGTTCGTGAACTTCTTTCTGAGTACGAATACCCAGGAGATGACCTTCCAGTCATCCAAGGTTCTGCACTTGGCGCTCTAAACGGCGAAAAGCAGTGGGAAGACAAGATCGTTGAGCTTGCAGAAGCACTAGATTCTTACATTCCACTTCCAGAGCGTGCAGTTGACCAACCGTTCCTACTACCAATTGAAGATGTATTCTCAATTCAAGGTCGTGGTACAGTTGTTACTGGTCGTATCGAGCGCGGTATCCTACGTGTAGGTGACGAGATCGAAATCGTTGGTATCAAAGAAACAACGACTACTACTTGTACTGGTGTTGAAATGTTCCGTAAACTGCTTGACGAAGGTCGTGCAGGTGAGAACGTTGGTGCACTTCTACGTGGTACTAAGCGTGATGACGTTGAACGTGGCCAAGTACTTGCTGCTAAAGGTTCTATCAACCCACACACTAAGTTTGAGTCTGAAGTATACGTACTTTCTAAAGACGAAGGCGGCCGTCATACTCCGTTCTTCAAAGGCTACCGTCCACAGTTCTACTTCCGTACAACTGACGTAACTGGTGATATCTCTCTACCAGAAGGCGTAGAAATGGTAATGCCAGGCGACAACATCCAAATGGTTGTTGAGCTAATCGCTCCAATCGCAATGGACGAAGGTCTACGTTTTGCTATCCGTGAAGGTGGCCGTACAGTAGGCGCTGGTGTTGTTGCTAAGATCTTTGCTTAATTTTTAGCAAAATCTTG
>NZ_JAMKMS010000065.1 GCF_023634655.1 Vibrio methylphosphonaticus
ATTCTAGGGAGAAATTTCATGATTAGGGAAATCACAAAGTCAGATTTTGAGTCGTTTTGGCCAACCTTCGCTGAGGTTATTCTGGCTCAAGAAACCTATGCATTCGACCCTGATATGACGCAAGAACAGGCGTTTGCCTTGTGGTGCCAGACGCCACTAATAGCCTATGTATTCGTTGAAAATGATGAAGTTCTTGGTACTTATTATATTAAGCCGAATGCAATGGGGCCAAGCAATCATATCTGTAATTGTGGTTATATGGTATCAAGTGAAGCTAGAGGTAAAGGTATTGCTCGTCGCTTGTGTGAACACTCGCAACAGAAAGCAATTGAGCTTGGCTTTGAAGCAATGCAATTTAACAGTGTTGTGTCTACGAATATAGTGGCAGTTAAACTGTGGGAAAAGCTTGGTTTCAGTATTATCGGTACGATCCCCAAGGCATATAAACATGCTCAGTTGGGACTCGTAGATAGCTACGTCATGTACAAATGGCTACGAATATAACAAACGCTTCAAGTCGATTCGTAACGCTTGGCACTTTTGGCGTCAATTTTGGTTTATGTGATTACGGTGTCCAAATTAGGTTCAGTAACGCGTTACTCACAACTTAAGCGGGCGTTATGTTTTATGGCATACCTTTTATAATACATGTGCTAAGCTGTCGTTTTCTTCCTAACTTACTATTATGAAAGCAGTTATTGATTATTTGGTGAGCGCTAGTAGACACATGCAGAACGTCTACTTACTTGTGTTTATTGCCTTGGCTTTTGTTGTTCGCATTACCTTGAGTATTTATGATACTGAACCAACATTAGCTGAGTATGTGTCAGGTAACTTGTTACCAGAAATTACTGGTATGTTGGTTGAACTGGTATTGATACTTGTGGTTGTTGAAGCTATTCAATCTACCGAGTTAAAGCGAAGACAGGAAGCTGAACTTGCAGAGTCTCACCAGAAGCAAGT
>NZ_JAMKMS010000066.1 GCF_023634655.1 Vibrio methylphosphonaticus
TCTGCTAAGTGGCGCTAACGACTAACTTGCCAAGCGTACTTAACTTCAAACCAAAACCGCCAAGCTTATGGCGTCCACTTGAGTAGTTTGTTAGTTGCCTACGCCCCTATTCTCTTATTTACACCAAGGTGCTAACTGCTTGCCGTTAGCTAAATTACTATCACCACGCCGTACTTGATAGCTGACAGAACTGACATCTTTCGAGTAATGCGAGTTGGCACGAAAAAGAAACCACCGAAGTCACTGAAAAACGAGTTGAGGAAGATGTCACTTTCGTTGCTTACAGACGGACACCAAAAGCAGTTCCGCGAAACTTCGATTACTAAAACGAATGACGCTTTCACGCTGCCACCGGAAAGAAAGTTAAGCAGTGAGGCTGGTCGCTGCATAGCCAAAGGGACAATTATTTGACCACTAAATTTCTAAGTGCAACTAACGAATGATATGGACTCCCTCTACCTGACACTCTGCGTGCCATACTTACTCAGTACACGCTGAAGAACTGGAGGTTACTATGTCCACCATTCAAACTATTGGCGTTGACCTCGCCAAGAATGTGTTCAGTATTCACGGCGTTGATGCATATGGCAAGTGCGTCCTACGCAAAACGGTCAAAAGAAACAAACTCTTAGACACATTCGCCAAGTTACCACCCTGCCTCATCGGTATGGAGGCTTGCTCTGGTGCGCACCACTGGGCAAGGCAATTACTTAAACTCGGTCATAACCCTAAAATCATGGCGTCCAAATTCGTTATTCCGTATCGACAAAATGAGAAGAACGATGCCAATGATGCTGAGGCTATCTGCGAAGCAGTATCTAGGCCCAAAACACGATTTGTCTCTATAAAAAGTGAAGAGCAACAAGCAGTGCTTTGCCTGCATCG
>NZ_JAMKMS010000067.1 GCF_023634655.1 Vibrio methylphosphonaticus
CAGGGTTCCCGCATGAGTTACAAAAATGTTAAAAACACTTAAGTGCCAAACAAAACTCTCTCTCGGAACTCTGTATTTAACGCGCATTTCAATTGTCGGCGTTTTAAGGTCCCTTTTATCTCTACAAGCTTAATAAAGTTCATGCACATTTGACGAATTCGGGACAGGTTTTCGGATGCGTGCTTGTAGATGATTCGACTGTCATCTTCATTCATTACGGCGTCCAACCACCAGTGCATACTTTCAACACCCCAGTGACCTCGACATAACTTACCAAACTCTTCTGCTTTCATTTTCTTAGAGGAAATGAAGTATCTAACCCCCAAACTGCCTGAAGGCTCACCATTTTTCTTTTGGTAAGTCGTTGCTATACATAAACTTTCCAAGCCTTTCCACTTAGCCGAAAAGCCACCTAACTTATCTGTAAATGGAATGACTATATAGCTTCTTAGCACCTTGCGGCCACGCTGTCCGACTTCTTCCTCTTCATAAGCATACTCGGAATAATCGCTTAATTGCCCCAGTGAAAAATTATCGGTAAAGACTTTATGAAGACTTGGTTGATTGTCTTTCACTGACATTAAATAATCACCTTTTCTACCCACTATCAACTCTGCAATTGAACGCTGGCAGCCCATAGCGTCAACGCTAATGACCCGACCTTTAACTCTAATTAATTTGAGGAGCTCGGGGATGGTCGTAATCTCATTTGATTTCGAGCTCGTTTTTAGTTGCCCTAAAAC
>NZ_JAMKMS010000068.1 GCF_023634655.1 Vibrio methylphosphonaticus
CTCACAACATCGTCATCACCATCACCGGTGTTAACGACTTACCGAGCATTGTCAGTGGCGCCAGCGATGACGCGACCGAAGACGCGGCGGTGGATCTCGATAACGACGGTAATTTAGTCGCCAGCAACACCTTAGTGATCAGCGATACTGACGCTAATGAAGAGACCTTTATTGCCGGCGCAGGCACGCCAGTGGGCACAACCTACGGCGCGCTGACCATTGGCACAGACGGTCAGTGGAGCTACAAAGTCGACAACAGCTCAGCGCCAATCCAATCGTTGGATGTGGGCGATACGCTGACGGAATCCTTTATTGTAAAAAGTGCCGACGGCACGGAGCACACCATTACGGTGACCGTGAATGGCGCAGAAGATCCAAGCATCATCAGCAGTTACGAGCCGGGCTCAGTGATTGAAGACACGGCGGGTATTTTGACCGACAGTGGTGATCTTGATATCGCTGATGCCGACAGCGGTGAAGCGCAGTTCGATATTACGCGTGTTGAAGGGCAACAAAATGGCAATGGCGACTCGCCATTGGGCAGCTTAACCATTACCGCAGACGGGCAGTGGAGCTACAGCGTTGATAATTCATTGACGGGTGTGCAAGAGCTGGGTGATGGCGACAGCCGTGACGAGGTGTTCCGCGTGTACTCGATTGATGGCAGCAGCTATCAAGACATCGTTGTGACCATCCAAGGGGTGGATGGCGCGCCAACCATCGTCAGTGGTGATAC
>NZ_JAMKMS010000069.1 GCF_023634655.1 Vibrio methylphosphonaticus
TCTGGGTTATCGACATCGGTACTGGTTAGCGTGCCTGATGTGGTTACTGCTTTGTCGGTCTCATCAATAGCAACGGTCGCACTGCTGACTGTGGCTTTGTCATTAGTGCCGTTAATCGTGACCTTGATGGTTGATGGTGTGCCATCAACAGACGACACCGTGAAGGTTTCCTCAACCTTGTCGCCGACGTTTAATTGGTTAAACGCGCTGTTGGCGGTGAACACCCAGTGACCACTAGCGTCAATAGTTAGGTCGCCATTGGTGCCGGAAATGGAACCCGGTGTGAAGGTATTATCTGGGTTGTCTACATCGGTACTGGTGAGGGTCCCAGAAGTTGTTATAGCGCTGTCAGTTTCATCCACACTTACAGTTGCACTACTGACCGTTGCGGCGTTGTTAGTGCCGTTAATCGTGACTTTGATGGTCGAGGGTGTGCCATCAATCGAAGTTACGGTGAAGGTTTCTTCTACTTTATCGCCAACGTTCAATTGATTAAACGCACTGTTGGCGGTGAACGCCCAATGACCATTAGCATCAATAGTAAGGTCGCCGTTAGCTCCAGTAATAGAGTCGGGTGTGAAGGCATTGTCTGGGTTATCGACATCGGTGCTGATTAGCGTACCTGAGGTAGTTACCGCTTTGTCGGTCTCATCGATAGCAACGGTCGCACTGCTAACCGTGGCTTTATCGTTGGTGCCATTGATCGTGACCTTGATGGTGGAT
>NZ_JAMKMS010000007.1 GCF_023634655.1 Vibrio methylphosphonaticus
CAGTAGCGCCGATGGTAGTGTGGGGTTTCCCCATGTGAGAGTAGGACATCGCCAGGCTTGTTTTCTTGTTTTTAGATTTTAAATAATCTAAAGGCAAAACTAAATAAAGCGACCAACGCTAAGACTTTATTTAGTAAAAGATACCACTGCGGAGTGGTAGTTCAGTTGGTTAGAATACCGGCCTGTCACGCCGGGGGTCGCGGGTTCGAGTCCCGTCCACTCCGCCATTTATACTAAGCCTTAGTCGAAAGACTAGGGCTTTTTTACGTCTGAAGAAAATTGTCAGTACTAGAGCGGGCTACTTACTTTACCTGAGATACCTGAGATACCTGTGCAGGTTCAAGTTTCGCCCATACCTTCATTTTTATTAGAGCGTTAAATTCGCAGGGCGGTTTCGAGATACTGGGGCTTTTTAAGTTCTGAAGCAAGCTATTATACTAATAGCTTGCTTCAACATTTGAGCATATAAAAAGCCTAAGCTCTTGGCCTAGGCTTACTGTTTAGTTTACTTAACTATCTGATAATTATTCAAATAAGTCGATATGTAGTCGTTTAACTGCTTCCTTTGCGACATCTGAGTCAAGCAAGAAACACAAGTTATGAGGACTAGCACCATAACAGATCATGCGCAGATTAAACTCCTCAAGTGTTCCAAATACCGCTTTAGCGGAACCCTTCTTTTCACTCATTTTATTACCGATCAATGCGATTAGGCTAAGGTCTTGTTTTACTTCGACGAGACACAGTTCTTCGAGCTCTTGCTTCACATCTAACGGTAGTTCAGGGGCCTTCCCACTGGTGTCTGTTTGATCGAGTGTTAATGAAACGCTCACTTCAGAAGTGGTAATAAGGTCTACCGAGATTTTGTGCTTGGCGAGTATGGTAAATACATCAGCTAAAAAACCGTAGGCTTGGAACATCTTAGGGTTACGTAATGTCACCATGGTTTGGTTATTTCTTAACGCTAACGCCCGAAAAAGTGGCGCACTTTCTACGGTTTGACGTACCCAAGTTCCGCCTTCTTGCGGGGCTTTCGAAGAGCCCACAAAAACGGGAATTTGATGTCTCAGCGCTGGCAATAATGTCGATGGATGGAGGATCTTGGCACCAAAGTTTGCCATTTCAGAAGCTTCACTAAAGCTGATTTCTGGAATAGGACGAGCGTTAGGGGCGATTCTAGGATCAGTAGTATAGATCCCAGGAACGTCAGTCCAGATCTCTAAGCCGCTTGCTTCGACAGCCTCTGCAATAAGGGCTGCACTATAATCGCTACCGCCACGACCTAATGTTGTGGTTTCACCATCCACATCGGCACCAATAAACCCTTGAGTGATGACAACATGTTTCTTACACAAAGGGATGAGGTTTTGCTCTGCAAGCGCTTTGGTTTGTTCTAGATTTGGTTCGGCTTTTCCATAAGTACTATCGGTTCTTAATACTTGGCGAATATCAAATCTGACCGCATCAATACCACGTTCTACCATTAGCTGAGAAAGAATGTGTGTAGACATTCTTTCTCCACATGCCACTAAATGGTCAGTCAGTTTGGCAGTGACATCAATACAGGCGACTTCCGATAATGTTGATATCTTTTCAATGAGTGCGTTAATGCGTGGCTCAATGGAGCTTGTATCCTTGAGTTGACTTAGTATCGCAAAGTGAATGTCTCTTAGTTTTTCGATAAGCGCTAAGCGCTCTTCATCACTTTTAACGCCATTGGCCAGTGAAACTAAGATATTCGTCACCCCTGAACATGCGCTGCTAACGACTAGTCTGGTTTCGGGGTTGTTTTCGATGATTTCAGCACAACGGCTCATGGCTTCGAAGTTGGCGACGCTTGTGCCACCAAATTTAGCTACATTGAATGCGCTCACAGTTTTCTCCAGGATATTCCAATAAGTAAAATTATAGGGTTAAGACCCAACGTCCGATGTTTGAAGAGAAATAAAGAGTAGAGGCATATGATATGAATCGACCTCAGAAGCTCTTCACCAATTTGGTTTGGTGACAGTTAAAGGGATTCAGCCCAGTTAACCGATAAACTAATCCATCAAATTTAGTTTATCTCGGCACTGCTCCCCATGAGTGTAATGTATTGGAGTTGAGGCTCCACATTGTCACTTGCCTGGGCAGTGCTCCTCTTCTGCTTGATAGCTTGTTTATTCAACGTTTTTGCGATGCAAATGTCAATGGACTGAGGCAATTTAATCAAAATACTACCCCTCAAATTTGTTACAAATTTGTTGATCTGATGCGTATTGTAGAACAAACTAGTTAGACTTAAAGATTCTTTATACCCAAGTAACTTCATTATTATTAGAAAAAAGGATTTTCGATGACGATTTCGAGCTTTGTACCCCCGCACAGAATACTCATGGGACCTGGGCCTTCAGATATCTACCCACAGGTATTACAGGCGCTTAGTCGCCCGACTATTGGCCATTTAGATCCACTGTTCATTGGCATGATGGATGAGTTAAAGGCATTACTTAAGTACGCATTTCAGACGGAGAATGAGTTTACGATTGCCGTTTCTGCCCCTGGGAGTGCAGGAATGGAAGCTTGCTTTGTTAACTTAATCGAGCCTGGGGACAAAGTCATTGTTTGCCGAAATGGTGTTTTCGGTGATCGTATGAAAGAAAATGTCATTCGTTGCGGTGGCGAAGCGATTGTCGTTGACGATGAATGGGGTAAGCCGGTTTCCGTTGAAAAAGTGCAGCAAGCTATTTCTGATAACCCAGATGCAGTGTTATTAGCATTTGTGCATGCAGAGACCTCTACTGGAGCGGTAAGCGATGCTAAGCAGCTAAGTCAGCTTGCGAAGCAAAATGGTATGCTCACGATTGTAGACGCGGTGACATCGCTTGGTGGCGTGCCTCTGCTCGTGGATGAGTGGCAACTTGATGCCGTATACTCTGGGAGTCAAAAATGTTTGTCTTGTGTTCCGGGACTATCCCCTGTGACGTTATCGCCCCTCGCGATTGAACGAATTAAAGCACGTAAAACGCCCGTTCAAAGCTGGTTCTTAGATCAAAGTTTGGTGTTAGGTTATTGGAGTGGAGAAGGTAAGCGTAGTTACCATCATACAGCGCCAGTGAATAGTCTTTATGCTTTGCATGAATCACTAGTGTTGTTGAAGAATGAAGGGTTAGAAAATGCATGGCAGCGTCATAAAGATATGCATAGCTTACTCGCCGATGGGCTAGAAAAATTAGGGCTGACTTTTGTGGTTGAAAAAGAGAGTCGATTACCACAGCTTAACGCAGTGTATTTCCCTGAGGGAATTGATGATGTGGCTGTGAGGCAGCAATTGCTTGAAGGCTACAACTTGGAAATTGGTGCGGGTTTAGGTGCATTGGCAGGTAAAGCTTGGCGGATCGGTTTAATGGGCTATGCGGCAAGAAAAGAGAATGTTGCCTTGTGTCTTAAAGCGCTGGAAACCGTGCTTAAATAGTTGATGATATTAAAAAGACCGAAAACGTTAGCTTTCGGTCTTTTTATTCAAACAACAAACTCAGATAAACAATATCGGTTTAATCGTGAGCCGTTATAGAGATGCAATCGTCTGTTTTTGCTCTTCAAGTTTAATTAACGTTTCTTTGTAGCCATCAAGCTTTTCACGTTCTTTTGCAATAACCGCTTCAGGTGCTTTGGCAACAAAACCTTCATTGCTTAGCTTCCCTTCAGTACGCTTAATTTCACCTTGAATCTTAGCCATTTCTTTATCGAGACGAGCAAGTTCTGCGTCTTTATCGATAAGCCCAGCCATCGGAATCATTAGTTCAGACTTACCAACAAGCTTGGTCGCACACGCTGGTGTGGCTTCGTTGTCAGCAAGAACTTTAATATCATCAAGTTTAGCAAGTGCATTAAGAACGATCTTATTCGCTTCAATACGAGCTGCATCTTTCTCATCAGCGACTTTAACCATCACTTCTAGGCCTTTGCTCGGTGCAATGTCATATTCAGCACGCAAGTTACGGATTGCCGTAATGAAAGTTTTAACCCACTCGATGTCATCAACGATCTCAGCATTGAAGTTATCTTCATTAAACTGAGGTAGCGCTTGAGTCATGATGGTCTCGCCTTCAACACCGTCTACTAGCGGCTTAACACTTTGCCAGATAGATTCAGTGATATAAGGAAGAACCGGGTGTGCAAGACGTAGCGTCTTCTCAAGAACCGTGATAAGCGTGTAACGCGTTGCTTGTTGCTGAGCTTCGCTACCTTTCCAAAGAACAGGTTTAGTTAGCTCTAGGTACCAGTCACAGAATTGGTTCCAGATGAACTCGTAAAGCGTGTTTGCTGCCATGTCTAGACGGTAGTTGTCTAGGTGAGCATTAAACTCTTTCGCTGCAACTTCAAACTGAGATTCAATCCACTTGTCTGCTAGAGAGAACTCCATGTTGGCACGGTCTTCTACAGACAGTGACATGCCACAGTCGTGCTCTTCTGTGTTCATCAGTACGTAACGGCTTGCGTTCCATAGCTTGTTACAGAAGTTACGGTAACCTTCAAGACGCTTCATATCCCAGTTGATGTCACGGCCAGTTGAAGCCATAGCAGCAAGCGTGAAACGCAGTGCGTCAGTACCGTAAGGTTCGATACCGTTTTCGAAAGTTTTGCGCGTTGCTTTTTCGATCTTAGCAGCCAGTTTAGGTTGCATCATGTTGCCACAACGCTTCTCCACTAGCTCTTCGAGGCCGATGCCGTCAATCATGTCGATTGGGTCAAGTACGTTACCTTTCGACTTAGACATCTTGTCGCCGTTTTCATCACGGATAAGACCCGTCATGTAAACCGTTTTGAAAGGGACTTGAGCTTTGCCATCTTCGTCTTTCACGAAGTGCATGGTCATCATGATCATACGAGCAACCCAGAAGAAGATAATATCAAAACCAGATACTAATACTTCAGATGGGTGGAATGTTTTCAGTGCTTCAGTATCTTCAGGCCAGCCTTGTGTGCCGAACGTCCAAAGCGCAGAAGAGAACCAGGTATCTAGAACGTCGTTGTCTTGCTTAAGGACAATAACAGGCGCTAGGTTGTTCTTTTCACGAACTTCTTCTTCAGTGCGACCGACGTAAACTTTACCATCGTTGTCGTACCATGCTGGGATACGGTGGCCCCACCAAAGTTGACGAGAGATACACCAGTCTTGCACGTCACGCATCCACGCGAAGTACATGTTTTCGTACTGCTTAGGTACGAATTGGATTTGACCATCTTCAACGGCTTTAACTGCAGGTTCTGCTAGAGGTGCTGTGCGCACGTACCATTGGTCAGTCAGCATTGGTTCGATAACTACGCCACCACGGTCGCCGTAAGGAACCGTTAGGTCGTGATCTTTGATCTCTTCAAGAAGACCAAGCTCTTTGAATTCAGCAACGATAGCTTTACGTGCAGCAAAACGCTCCATGCCTTGGTACTTAGCAGGGATGTCCGTTGAGTAAACATCGCTTTCTTCGCCGTTTGTTGTGAAGACTTCAGCAGCATCACGGATATCAGCGTTGAACGTTAGGATGTTGATCATTGGTAGGTTGTTGCGCTTACCCACTTCGTAATCGTTAAAGTCATGAGCTGGTGTGACTTTCACACAACCCGTGCCTTTTTCCATGTCTGCGTGCTCGTCGCCTACGATAGGGATAAGACGGTTTACAACTGGAAGTAGGATGTCTTTACCGATAAGATCTTTGTAACGAGGATCTTCTGGGTTAACAGCAACACCAGTATCGCCAAGCATGGTTTCTGGACGAGTCGTCGCAACAACGATGTAGTCTTTACCATCAGCCGTTTTAACACCGTTTGCTAGCGGGTAGCGGAAGTGCCACATGAAGCCTTTTTTGTCTTTGTTTTCAACTTCAAGATCTGAGATTGCAGTGTGCAGTTTAGGATCCCAGTTGACTAGACGCTTACCACGGTAGATTAGGTCTTCTTCGTATAGACGAACAAACACTTCTTGAGTCGCAGCCGATAGGCCGTCATCCATAGTGAATCGTTCACGATCCCAGTCTACAGATGCACCAAGACGACGAAGTTGTTGAGTGATCGTGCCGCCAGATTCGGCTTTCCATTCCCAAATTTTGTCGATGAAAGCTTCACGACCGTAGTCGTGTTTTGTTTTGCCTTCTTCTGCCGCAATTTTACGCTCTACAACCATTTGTGTAGCGATGCCTGCGTGGTCAGTACCCACCTGCCATAGCGTATTTTTACCTTTCATACGCTGAGCACGGATAAGTGTATCCATGATTGTATCTTGGAAGGCATGGCCCATGTGTAGGCTACCAGTGACGTTCGGTGGCGGGATCATGATGCTGTAAGCTTCTTTTGAAGTGTCACCGTGTGGCTTGAAGTAGCCTTTCTCTTCCCAAGCTTTATACAAAGCTTGTTCGATTGATGTTGGGTTATATGTCTTTTCCATAGCGTTCTGGATACTTAACTTATTAATACTGTGAAAGAAATCTGTCAAACCTTATAATTAAGCGTGATCATCGCTTACCTATAAGGATTGACCGTGATTAGGATTCAGTGTGCTGAATCTTGATGGTCTGTAGCTGGTAGCCTGCTTGACGGTAAATTTTATACCTTTCTCGAGCAAGTTGCTTAGCTTTTTCTTCGCAAGGCACGAAGTCTACCACTTGAGCGAATGTCTGGGCAAAGGTTGCGTGCGTCTCGGCAACATTTATCACCAACTGACGATTCCAACTTGGCTTTAAACCATCAAATCCAATCTCGACAGGGGTGCCATTTTTAGGCCCCTCACCAACTAAATTGTGAGCGATAAACGCGGCTGCATCAACTTGCCAAAAGTATTCGGCCCAAGCTTCTGCGGAGACTCGGTCGGTGGCATTGAGATAGATCTTGGCACCTTGGCCAGTAAAGTGTCGGCAAAGATAGTGAACATAAGCAAAAAAGCCTGGCTGTGTATTTTCCAAGCTTTCTTCTTCAACGATATAAAATGTTGCAGTTTGCATAGCTACCTAAAAAGTAAAAGGGCCGTTAGGCCCTTTTTTTATTCTTCAGTTTCGTGGCCACTTCGATTTAGTAAGAATTGGACAAGTAGGGAGACAGGACGACCTGTTGACCCTTTAGCTTTACCCGATTTCCAAGCTGTGCCTGCAATATCTAAGTGTGCCCAATGATACTTCTTCGTAAAGCGAGATAAGAAACAACCTGCGGTAATTGTGCCACCAGGACGGCCGCCAATATTCGCCATATCAGCGAATGGGCTACTTAGTTGTTCTTGGTACTCATCGGCCATTGGTAGGCGCCAAGCGCGATCGCCGGCTTGCTCTGAAGCGTTAACCAGCTCATGAGATAGCGGGTTATGGTTAGAAAGGACACCACTAATGTGATGACCTAGAGCGATAACACATGCACCAGTTAGTGTAGCAACATCGACGACACATTCAGGCTCAAAACGCTCGACGTAAGTGAGGGCATCACAAAGCACTAAGCGACCTTCTGCGTCGGTATTAAGCACTTCTACTGTTTGGCCTGACATCGTTGTTAGAATGTCACCAGGGCGATAAGCGTTACTGCCAGGCATGTTTTCACAGCCCGCAAGAATACCAATAACATTGATCGGTAGGTTCAACTTTGCCAAGGCTTTCATGGTACCCATCACGGACGCGGCACCACACATGTCATACTTCATTTCATCCATGCCTTCACCTGGCTTGAGTGAAATACCGCCTGAATCGAACGTTAAGCCTTTACCAATAAGTACAATCGGTTTCGCATCGGAATCTGGGTTGCCTTTGTATGCCATGATAGACATCAGGGATTCATTTTTAGAACCGCGTCCAACCGCTAGATAAGAGGTCATACCTAGCTTTTCCATCTCTTGCTCACCAATGATCTTGGTGGTCACGGTCTCGTAATCGTCAGCAAGACGACGAGCCTGAGACGCTAAGTAGGCAGGGTTTGCGATGTTCGGTGGCATGTTACCTAGGTCTTTCGACGTTTTCACACCTGATGCAATGGCAAGACCGTGAGAAATAGCCTTTTCACCAAGGTTTAACTCACGGCGTGTCGGCACGTTAAACACCAGTTTACGCAACGGGCGACGCGTTTCTGGTTTGTTGCTCTTGAATTGATCAAACGTGTAAAGACCATCTTTTGTCGCTTCAACCGCTTGACGCACTTTCCAGTACGTATCGCGACCTTTAACGTGCAGTTCTGTCAGGAAGCAGACGGCTTCCATAGAACCAGTTTCATTTAAAGTACTGATGGTTTTTTGGATAATCTCTTTGTATTGACGCTCACCCAGCTCACGTTCTTTGCCACAACCCACCAGAAGAACACGCTCAGAAAGCACGCCAGGTACTTGATGCAACAGTAGCATTTGCCCTGGTTTACCTTCTAGGTCACCACGGCGTAGCAAAGAGCTAATATAGCCATCACTGATTTTATCGAGTTGCTCTGCAACCGGAGAGAGACGACGTGGCTCAAATACGCCGACGACAATGCATGCACTGCGTTGCTTCTCTGGGCTGCCACTTTTAACACTAAACTCCATGCGTACTCCTACATCCTAAAGACAAATAGAACTAAATGTTGGATAATCAATTATCAAAGTTTGAATCATAGTCGTTAGTTCGGCCTATAATTGTAAGATAAAAAGTGATCCAAAAAGTAAAAAATAAAAGGTTTATCCGAAAACTATAGCGATTCAACCAAAAAAACAAGTTTTGTATAGGTGTTTTCACTGTGATTATTGTTAGATATTTGATCAGAGAAACAGTTAAGAGCCAATTAGCCATATTTTTTGTGCTCTTTTTAGTGTTTTTCAGCCGTCAATTTATCAATGTGCTTGCGGATGCTTCTGATGGAGATATTCCCGCTGGACTCATTATGACCCTTGTGGGGATCAGTATGCCGACGATGGGCTTACTGATGTTTCCATTAAGTATTTATATCGGCATTTTGGTAACGTTTGGGCGACTTTACGCCGAAAGTGAAATTACCGTTATGAACGCCACTGGGATTGGGAATAAGTTCCTGATTCGTGCGGCTATGTACTTGGCGGCGATCACATGTGCACTTGCTGCATTTAATGCATTTTGGTTGGCGCCTTGGACACAAGAGCAAGAAGTTCAAATACGAGAGAAATTGGCCTCAGAGAATTCAGTAGAATTATTACAAACGGGTCAATTCCAACGAACGCCAGACGGGACCTCGGTAATTTTTATCGATAGCATTAAAGATAAAAAACTTGAAAATGTGTTTGTCGCGCAACTTAGTCCCCGTGACACGGTTTTGCCGAGTGTCATTTCATCCCAATCGGGTGAAGTGAAAGAGCTCAGTGATGGCCGCCAGATTATCGCTTTGTATGATGGTGTGCGCTATGAAGGTGCGCCAACACGCTTAGAGTACATGGTGACGGAGTTTTCTGATTACGAAGGCATGATTGGGCAACGCGAAACGCAAGCCCGAGGGCGCTCTTGGATGGCGATACCAACATTGGATCTGATCTCTAATCCGGACCCCAAAGCGCAAGCTGAATTACATTGGCGAATTTCACTGGTCATTTGTATCCCGCTTCTGACGATGCTCGTGGTTCCGCTCTCCGCGGTGAACCCAAGACAAGGGAAGTTTGCCAAAATGGGGCCAGCTATTTTGGTTTATTTCACTTACTTTTTGGCGATCAGTGCCATGAAGTCATCGTTAGAAGATGGTTCTATCCCGTCTTACATCGGATTGTGGCCAATTAATATTGCTCTTTTGTTCACTGCCATTATGGTCAACGCTTATGACACGGTTGGCATGCGTAAGTTTCGCGAGAAATTTAGGCAGAAGCGTTACAAACGAAAAGAGGCAGCCTAATCCATGTTTAAAATTTTAGATGTCTATGTTGGCCGCACCATCATCACCACCATTTTGTTGGTACTGGCGGTATTTGTTGGTTTATCAGCGGTTATTAAATATGTAGAGCAATTGCGCTCTGTTGGCGAAGGTAGCTACGATCTCTTATCGGCATTGTATTTCGTGCTGCTAGGAATGCCGCGTGACATAGAGTTATTCTTTGCTATGGCATCACTGTTAGGCGCGTTGATCGGTTTAGGGATGCTGGCTAGCAGTTCAGAGCTTGTCGTCATGCAAGCTGCAGGTATATCAAAAGTGCGGATTGGTCTATCGGTACTAAAAACCGCAGTACCACTGATGATTATCGTGATGGCGCTAGGTGAATGGGGCGCCCCGACAACGCAACAGATGGCTCGAGACTTACGCTTACAAGCGACTTCAGGAGGCAGCATCGTTTCTGTGAGAAATGGTGTGTGGGCGCGCGATGGTAATGACTTTATTTTCATATCGAGTGTTAGTGACAACACCCTAACAGGGTTGAATCTTTGGCGGTTCGATGAAAATAAAAAGCTAACCAGCACTATTTTTGCAGAAAGCGCCGATTACATTGGTACAAATGGTTGGGTCATGAACGATGTTCAAGTCACCAACTTAGAGAACACCGAAGCCTTCACTAAAGAGACGTTTCCGACATATCAATGGGAAACGTCCTTAGTTCCGGATAAGTTGAAAGTCGTGACGGTTGATTTGAATGAATTGCCGATCAGTGGCTTATACGATTATATGAAATACTTAGACGCGTCCGAGCAAGACTCTTCTCGCTACGAGTTAGCGTTTTGGCGTAAAGCCACGCAGCCTATTTCGGTCGGCGTTATGATGTTGATGGCTCTATCGTTTGTTTTTGGTCCACTGCGTAGTGTTACGATGGGGGCTCGAATTCTGTCGGGTGTTGTTGCTGGATTTACCTTTTATATCTCAAGTGAATTCTTTGGGCCATTGAGCTTGGTCTATGGCATTCCGCCCGTCTTTGGCGCTCTGGGACCTAGTATCATTTTCTTGTTGATTGCGACGATGTTGCTGCGAAGAAAACTATAGTGGTATTGCGCCGCAAAGAGGCCGGTTAAGAATAAAAACGCGTTAAATAAAAAAGGCTGAGATGATTCTCAGCCTTTTTTATTATCTGCTTGATTGTACAGTTAGACTAGTACTGGTCTTCTGACCAACCGTCGCTGTCGGACATATCGGGGGCACCAGCGATGGCATTCTCTTCGTCAGCCCATTCGCCGAAATCAATCATTTGGCATTGTTTAGAGCAAAAAGGCCTGAACGGGCTTTCTTCTGCGCTCCATATCACATCGACCTTACATTGAGGGCACTGAACGATGGTTGGTTTACTCATAATTGGATCCACACTTCACATTGTTTAGCTGCAAACAGCCAGTTCAAATTCAACATCGTTAGGGTAGGCTTGTCCTGACTCAAAGGCAATAAACTTAATAGCAAATCGGTTTTTATGGCCTGAAATCATAGGGTAGACACCGCACTCCATTGGAATGGTGAGTCTTAGGATATTCGCTTCTTCGGCATCACTTTGATAAAAACCAGAGCGTGCAATCTGTGGCTTCGTTCGCCCAGTTTCTCGTGTGAGTTTTAACCACATACTGAGCGCGTTCATGAGAGGTTTGAGATTGCTGAGCCATTTCTCCGAATCGTGCATGCGTTTTTCTAAAGGCAGGTGGAGCCAATAGTGTAGGGACGGCAAATCGAAGCAACATGAGCCGCCTGGTAAACCAAAGCGTTGACGGATAGCACTAAGAAAACGGTCTTCTCTCAGTGACTGACCAAAACGTTCTGCCATCATGAGCTCTTTATGAACGACGTCGATGTCTCGAAGGAGGTTGCTTAGCATCTCTTGATCGACATCGTCGATGTTTAACCATGAACGATAGGTCTGTCTTTGTTTTTCAAGATCTTTTGCTAATTCACTCTTGAGCTGCATCTGCTCAAATATCTCCAGCAAATCAAAAAGTGATTTAAAGAAAATTTGGTGCTGATGACTGTCTGAAAATGACGAAGAATGCTGAAGCTGTCTCAGGAGAGATTCAACTCTTAGGTAAATTCTAGTTTTTTCATTAAGAGGATGTTCGAATCTATTTGTTGTCATTTCACTAGCCTTTAAACGCTTCCCTATTATTTTCACCGATTTTGACTGCACAATGCTAGGTACTTTTGGTGTAATTGTGTGACTTGGGACAAAAGTTGAGCGTTGTTCGTATTATTATCAATCACATCATCGGCATACGCTAGTCGAGTTTCTCGGTCAGCTTGTGAATTGAGTATAGAACGCACTTGTGATTCTGGTACACCGTCCCGTGTCATTGTTCGGTAAATTTGCGTTTCTTCTTGGACATCAACGACCAAGACGCGATCGGCCATGCTATTTAAGCCGTTTTCAACCAACAGCGGAACAACAAAAAGTGTGTAAGGGCTTTTTGAATTATCCAGTAAAACTTGCATGCGCTGGCGAATCATAGGGTGGAGTAACTGATTGATCCATTCCTTATCCTGCTCGCTAGCAAAAATACGCTCTCTTAGTGCTGTGCGATTCAATTCCCCGCTAGGCAGCAGTATTGATGGACCAAATTGCGCGGTTATAGCGTTAAGTCCGGGGGAGTCTTTTTCGACCACTTCTCGCGCCACTATATCGGCATCAACCAACTCGATATTAAACTCATCACGAAAAAGGTTCGCCACGGTGGTTTTCCCACTCGCTATCCCTCCAGTGAGTCCAATGACATAACTCATAAACTGGCTCCTACAACAGCAGTTAAATAATAATTGATGAGGGCATCTCCCCACAGTGCACAAACCCAGCCTGCGATGGCTAAATAAGGACCAAAAGGGAACGCCATATCAATGCCCTTTTTTTGTAGCCGAAGCTGGATGAGACCAAATATGACTCCGACCACTGAGGAAAGTAACACAATGATGGGAAGGTGTGCCCACCCTAACCATGCTCCTAACGCCGCCAGCAGTTTAAAGTCGCCATAGCCCATACCTTCTTTGCCTGTCAGTAGTTTAAATGCCCAATAGACAGACCAAAGACAGAGATAGCCAAGCATGGCGCCAATAACCGAGTCCATTAGAGAAATAGGCGAAATGCCGAATAACGCCAGTGAGATACCTGCCCACATAAGCGGCAATGTGAGCTGATCGGGCAGTAGCATAGTATCAAGGTCGATAAAAGTTGCCGCGATGAGTGTAAAAGTAAACGCAATCAAGGCGACGCTGTAAAGGCTGAACCCTAATTCAACTGCCACGACAGTGGCAAGTACAGCACTGAGCAATTCAATAATTGGGTAGCGTGCGCTTATTTTATTACCGCATTGGCGGCATTTACCTTGTAATAAGAGCCAGCTTAAAACGGGAATATTATCCACTATCCGTATTGCAGTTTGGCACTTGGGGCAGCTTGAGCGAGGAATACTCAGATTATAGTCACCTTTAGGTGGCTCAATGTGATATTCGGGAAAGGCTTCAGCACACTCTTGGCGCCAGCCTCTTTCCATCATGATGGGTAGACGGTGTATCACAACATTAAGAAAACTACCCACAATTAGGCCTACAATGGCGGCGAAGACTGAATAAAGCCAAGGATAATAGATAAAAACGTCCATTTTGAGTGCTAGCCTAAAGAATCAACAGGTTATTGCCTATGTTAGCCTATTACCGACATTAAGTTAAAGATAGGAAGGTACATTGCGACCACTAACCCTCCCACCATGGTTCCTAGAAAAACAATAATGAATGGCTCGAGTATTTTTCCGAGATTATCGACGGTGTTATCCACCTCAAATTCATAGATGGCTGCAATTTTATTTAGCATGTCATCGAGTTGCCCTGACTCTTCACCGATCATGACCATTTGTAGCACCATCTCGGGGAAGGCATTGGCATTACGCATGGCAAGGTGAATAGGGGTCCCGGCGACGACATCGCCATGAATCGAAAGAATGGATTGCTGATAATAGGTACAGTCAGCAGTTTTTGCACTGGCCTGAATACTCGACAAAATAGGGATCCCTGAGCTAAAGCTGGTGGCTAGGGTACGACTAAATTTGGCGATTGAAGCCTTGGTGATGATACCTCCTATGATGGGGATGCGAAGGGACAACCGACTGCTCTGCAATTTAAACGCCGCATTTTGCTTTCTTAATAAGCGAAAAGCGACCAGAGCGACGCCGATACTGAAGATAAGTATACTCCCGTTGTCTTGTAACCAATGAGAGGCTTGGAGCACTTGTAAGGTAAACCAAGGCAAGGTTGCGTTAAATCCGTTGAACATGCTTTCAAATTCTGGGATCACTTGCGTCAACATTAAAAAGGTGACGATGAAGGAGACTAAAAGCACCATGCCGGGGTAGATGAGAGCTTTGACGACTTTAGATTTCAGGGCTTCTTGCTTTTCTCTATACAGAGCGAGACGTTCGAAGACCGCGGGTAGGTTTCCCGATGTTTCACCGGTGGCAACCATGTCGACGTAGAAACTATCAAAATGCACACTGGTCATTTGCATGGCTCGTGAGATAGGTGTTCCTGCTTCAATCGATTTACAGATTTGTCCGAGAACAGATTTCATTTCCGCTTTGGTGTGGTTATCTGCGACCAATTTAAGCGCATGAATTATGGGAATGCCGGTACTTAACATGGTGGCAAGCTGACGTGTCAGCGTGGTGATATCTTGTCGTTGGATTCGATGAGTCAGCTTGGTCCAAAGTGATACGCTATGACGGGTGATTTTCTTAATTTGAACATGCTGACTTTTAAGCTTATCCCTGACCTCACTTTCTGTCATGGCAAGTGTATGTCCCGATACCTTTTTACCGGTGCTGTTGATACCTTTCCAGCGAAAGGTTTTTAGTGGGATCGCTTGTATTTTAGCCATTGTCGTTTCCTTCAAAGTGACAGAGAGCTTGTAGCGCAAAGGCAGTGATGTCGAACCTAACTCTTAAAATACATGGCCTAGAAATAGAGAACCCGCTGCAGCTCTTTAAAGCTGGTCATCCCTTGTTCAAGCTTAGTGACCCCGGATTGCTTTAAGGTGAGCATGCCTTGCGACTTGGCGATAGACTCTAGCTCTTGAATGCTTGCCTGTTGCATGACGGCCTCTGCGAGTTCTGCCGTAAAGGGCATGACTTCGTAAATGCCCGTCCGTCCTGAGTAGCCATGATTGCAAGCGTTGCAGCCTTTTTCATTAGCCTGATAAATGGTGTTCGATGGTGATAAAGCGAGGTTGTGCTGTAACCCAATTGGCAGCACTTCAGGCGTTTTACAGTGATTGCAGAGTTTACGAGCCAGTCGCTGAGCGATGATCAAAGATAATGATGAAGCCAGGTTGAAAGCATCGATGCCCATGTTCTGTAATCGAACTATGGTTTCAATCGCAGAGTTGGTGTGCAAGGTGGACAAAACTAAGTGGCCGGTTTGCGCGGCTTTTACCGCAATTTCTGCGGTGTCAAAATCTCGAACTTCCCCCACCATGACAATATCGGGGTCTTGCCTTAAGAATGATCGCAGTGCCTCTGGGAAACCAAAGCCAATTTTAGGGTTTACTTGTACTTGGTTGATGCCATCAAGATGGATCTCGATAGGATCTTCTGCCGTTGAAATATTACGATCGGGAGTATTGAGAATACTCAAACCGGTATACAGAGAGACGGTTTTTCCGCTACCAGTAGGGCCGGTGATGAGGATCATGCCTTGCGGCTTTTTAAGGGCATTAAGGTAAAGCGTGCGTTGTTGTGACGTATAGCCAAGTTGATCAATGTTTAAGTTGGCTGATCCGCCATCAAGGATCCGCAAAACAATCTTTTCCCCCCACATTGTTGGTAGGGTGGAGACTCGCATATCTACGGCGGCGCTGTCAGAGAGTTTGAGTTTAATTCGTCCATCTTGTGGCAAGCGACGTTCGGCAATATCAAGCTTGGCCAAAATTTTAATACGGGCAGAAAGACGTCGGCTGAGGTGACTGGCGGGTTGGTGGGTTTCAATTAATATGCCGTCACAGCGTAATCGAATACGATAGACGTGTTCATAGGGTTCAAAGTGAATGTCGGAGGCTTTCTTTCGAACCGCGTCAATGAGAACTTGTTGTATAAAACGGCTAACAGGCGATTCATCAAGGCTTAAGTCTTCGATATTATCCAGTTCAGCATCGGTGACTTGCACTAAGTTGGCTAGGTCATCGGAAGTGAGGTCTTTACTGCTATTTTGCCAACTATCGCCCGTTTCTCCGTACATACGCCGAATGGCGGCGCGAATGTCTTGATGGCTCGCTAACACCAGCTCAATCTGCATTCCCGTGGCAAAGCGAAAGTCATTTTCGACATGTTGTAAGGTCGGGTCAGCAATGGCGATGGTGAGTACGCCATTACATTGAGATAAGGGTAAGGCGTTGTGGGTCGTGATGGCATCGCGTAGCCCTAAGCGTTGGCAAAGCTCGGTAAAATCAAAGCGATGAATAGGCGTCACCGCCAGCCCGAATAATACACTCAGCTGGTGGGTGAATTCCTGTGGCGTGAATAGATTCAACTCAAGCACCGCATCGGGTGCGGAACAGCCCGATGTGGCGATGAGATCTAACACCGACTCCGCTTGCGACGCACTAATTAGACTAGCGTGCTGTAAAATAGAGGGGAGATTGGATTGCATTTATAGACTTGAGTCTTCAGAGCAACCTTTTGGCAAGATTCCTGAGTTCGAAGAGGCTGTACTTTTGCAACTCCAGCCACCATTCTCATCTCTAACTAATCCAAGTTTTTGCCCCTTAACTGACGGGCTAGAATTTGGTATGTCAGAGAATGTGATTATAACTGTTCCAGCGGCACTAGCTGAACCCTGAGCTGTAGTAATGGCATTACTTATAGAAGATGGAAAACCAAGTAATTCTTTAACACCTGCCTGACTAGAGTTTGGGAAACTTCCTTTTTCAAGGGTGTATGTTTCAACGTTGGTTTTTAAACCAGATAGTGTTGCTAAAGCCGAAGCTGCTTCCGATTTACCGACATATTTTTGATACTGAGGAAGAGCAACTGCTGCCAATACCCCAATCACCGCGACTACAATCATTAACTCGATCAAGGTAAAACCTTGTTGTTTATTCATTTTTCTCATTATTTTGTCCTTAAAATAGTCATGTCTAGCTACAGTAGAGAGCAGGCCATACGCAATAAAGCGCACAATGATTGAGCTACGAGTGAGTTGGGAAATTTTTGGAATGTGTTGCAAGGTGTGCAGGCGAGGTTGCGAGTGGGGTTGGAGTTTGGGTTGTAAGGGGAGGAAGAGCGGTTCTATGGTTTAGGGGAAGAGCTGTTCCTAGTTCCTAGATGGGGATACTGAATTAACAGTATTATTTGACAGATAGAGCATTAAACGTAGTCTGGGACCATAGGACCATAGGACCATAGGACCATAGGACCATAGGACCATAGGACCATAGGACCATAGGACCATAGGACCATAAACATAAAAAAAGCGAAGTCTAATCAGACTCCGCTCAGTTTATTTTTCCTCCAGGACCCAGGACCCAGGACCCAGGACCCAGCTCTTAAACCGCTCTTACCCCTTAAACCTCATCGATAAATCCATCGCTTTCAAATGCTTCGTCAGCGCGCCAACCGAAATATAATCTACTCCTGTCTCGGCAAACTCTTTGATGGTGTCCATCGTGACGTTCCCTGAGTTTTCTAGTGCAGCGCGGCCCGCGTTGATTTTCACAGCTTCACGCATCATGTCGGTCGTAAAGTTATCCAGCATGATGATGTCTGCCCCTGCTTCAATGGCTTGGTTTAACTCTTCCAGTGACTCTGTTTCGACTTCAACGGGTTTGCCAGGGTTTAATTGCTTAGCCGTTGTGATGGCTTTGGTGATCCCACCGCAAGCGATGATGTGGTTTTCTTTAATTAAATAGGCATCAAATACACCAATACGGTGGTTGAAACCACCACCACAGGCGACGGCATATTTCAGTGCGCTACGCAGACCTGGGATAGTCTTACGAGTATCCAATAAGCGGCACTGTGTGTGGGCAATCTTTTCTGCATACTGGGCAGTAATAGTCGCGCAACCAGAGAGTGTTTGGATGAAATTCATCGCATTGCGTTCACCTGTTAATAGAATGCGAGCTGGGCCTGACATAGTGCAAAGAACTTGGTTAGGTTCCACCTTGTCGCCATCATTAACATGCCAATCAATGGTGACTTCACCACCGAGTTGTTTGAACACTTCGTCCGCCCACATTTTGCCACAAAAAACACCGTGCTCACGGGTAATAATCGTCGCGACATTTTGCGTTTCTGCAGGGATTAAGCGGGTGGTGATGTCGGCGCTTGCATCTAGCGTTCCGCCCAAGTCTTCACGAAGTGTATCGGCGACGGCACGAGTAATTTCAGTAGGAAGTTGCTGCTTTAAATACTCGAGGCGTTCTTGGCTGTTATGTGTGTTTTTCATCGCTTAAGGAGTCTATATGGGGGAACAAAGTGGGCATGATACTCTGGCTTGTGCGTAATTTCAGCATCAATTCTCGCATTTTATTGGTTGTTAGATAAAATCATAGCGAACCTTGTGCAGATGGACATCATTAGTATGCAAAACACCAATACGACTCGACGTGAAGCCGCCACATTTACGGTCGATGAACAGGGCTGGTATTTACCGGCTCGACGCGTGCCATCACCACACTTTGACGCTCGAAGTGATGAGCAAGACATCTCTTTGCTGGTGGTGCACAACATCAGTTTGCCGCCAGGGCAATTTGGTGGCGATCACATTGAGTCATTTTTCCAAGGTACTCTTGATGCGAGCCTTCATCCGTTTTTTAAAGTTATCGAGAATGTGCGCGTTTCCGCCCATTGTCTCATTCGTCGTGACGGAGAGGTCGTGCAGTTTGTCCCGTTCTCTGCGCGTGCTTGGCATGCTGGTGTATCGAGTTTTGCTGGGAGAGACAAATGCAACGATTACTCAATTGGTATCGAGTTAGAAGG
The DNA here is from genome assembly GCF_023634655.1 of Vibrio methylphosphonaticus. Taxonomy (GTDB): domain Bacteria; phylum Pseudomonadota; class Gammaproteobacteria; order Enterobacterales; family Vibrionaceae; genus Vibrio; species Vibrio methylphosphonaticus. The sequence continues at coordinate 18,849 of NZ_JAMKMS010000007.1, forward strand.
GACAGACTTTCTTCCGTATAGCCAGGAGCAATATCAGAGCTTGGCTGAACTAACAACGGCTATTTTGTCGCAGTACCCGCAAATTACCCCCGAACGAATAACGGGGCACCAATATATTGCCCCTCTAAGAAAGACTGATCCTGGGTTGGTTTTTGATTGGACTCGCTTTAAGCAGAGTCTTTAAACAGAGTTTGTGACAAAATGTTATTACTACCAATGGGTTAGAACACCGACTGCCATTATATTTATTTTGTTACTCAAATTATAAAAAATTGCTCGCACATCTTTTACCTTCTCTTTTTGATATAAATCAAATTCACATCACTAAATTTTTCTTCCTTACTTATTGATTTCTAATGGTTTTACTAGCACGAGAAATGCCCGATAGGTTTCTTGTATGTAATTGGTCTGACCAAAGGTGTTGATGTTTTAATCTATAAATGTTTCAGGGCTGTTAACGTCGGCCTGCTTCTATGATGTGAATCAATTTTTCGCTAGACATTTGCGTTTTAAATGTGTTAATTTTTAGCCCAACTTGAAATTGGTAATACCAATTGACTGCATAAGAAAAGTAGAACTATAGCCATGGCTTATCAAAGGATTCGTCAGCCCAAACTTTCGGATGTTATCGAACAGGAACTTGAGCGGCTGATCGTCGAAGGAACACTTTCTGCGGGGCAACAATTGCCTCCTGAACGTGAACTGGCAAAACAATTTGATGTTTCTCGACCTTCAATTCGAGAAGCAATTCAGCGCTTGGAAGCAAAGCGCCTGCTGACTCGAAGACAGGGTGGCGGTACGTTTGTCAGTGACAACATATGGAAAAGTTTTTCAGATCCTTTGCTAGAACTCCTTTCATCTCATAATGAAACACAGCTTGACTTGCTAGAAGCTCGTCACGCAATGGAAGGCATTTCAGCTTATTTTGCAGCATTGCGTGGTACAGAAGAAGATTTCGCTCAGATAGAAAGCTGTTTAGCCAATATCAGTGAAGTGCAGGAAAAGCAGGATGTAGAGGCAGAAGCGTCGGCCGTAATGGCGTTTCTTATTGCCTTAACAGAAGCGGCTCATAATGTGGTTTTATTGCATATTATCCGAAGCTTAGCTCCACTACTTGAGCAAAATGTTCTACAAAATTTAAAGTTATTACATCGCCGCACTGAAGTGTCGGAGAAAGTCAGTAAACATAGAGCTAATATTGTGGATGCGATTGTTTCTGGTCAGCCAGAAAAGGCACGAGAAATGTCGCACTCTCATTTAGCGTATATCGAAGAAACATTGTTGGATTTGACGCGCGAAGAATCACGCCGAGAGCGCTCTTTACGTCGAATTCAGCAGGGTAATGAGTCGTAATAAAACGACTCATTAAATGTTTAGTATTTAGTAGAATCTAACTAACAAAAGGATAGATCGCCATGTCTGACATGAAGCATGACGTTGATGCTCTAGAAACCCAAGATTGGTTACAAGCACTAGAGTCAGTAGTACGCGAAGAAGGCGTAGAACGCGCACAATATTTACTAGAACAAGTTCTAGATAAAGCACGTTTAGACGGTGTTGATATGCCAACCGGTATTAACACTAACTACATCAACACCATTCCAGCAGCACAAGAGCCAGCTTACCCAGGTGACGTGACTCTTGAGCGCCGTATTCGTTCGATTATTCGCTGGAACGCAATCATGATCGTATTGCGTGCTTCTAAGAAAGACCTAGACCTTGGTGGTCACATGGCTTCTTACCAGTCAGCAGCAGCGTTCTACGAAGTCTGTTTCAACCACTTCTTCCGTGCAGCAAACGAGACAGACGGTGGCGATCTAGTTTACTACCAAGGTCACATCTCTCCAGGTATCTACTCTCGTGCGTTCGTTGAAGGTCGTCTAACTGAAGAGCAGCTAGATAACTTCCGTCAAGAAGTGGATGGTAAAGGTATCCCTTCTTACCCGCACCCGAAACTGATGCCTGAGTTCTGGCAGTTCCCAACGGTATCTATGGGTCTTGGTCCAATTTCAGCTATTTACCAAGCACGCTTCCTTAAGTACCTAAACGGTCGTGGTCTAAAAGACACGTCTGCACAGCGTGTCTACGCTTTCTTAGGTGACGGTGAGATGGATGAGCCAGAATCACGTGGTTCTCTATCTTTCGCTGCGCGTGAGAAGTTAGATAACTTATGTTTCCTAGTAAACTGTAACCTTCAGCGTCTAGATGGCCCTGTAATGGGTAACGGTAGCATCATTCAAGAACTTGAAGGCCTATTCAAAGGTGCAGGTTGGAACGTTGTTAAAGTTATCTGGGGTAACAATTGGGATGCTCTACTAGCTAAAGACACCACTGGTAAACTTCTTCAGTTGATGAACGAAACTATCGATGGTGATTACCAAACATTCAAATCTAAAGATGGCGCCTACGTACGTGAGCACTTCTTTGGTAAGTACCCTGAAACCGCAGCACTTGTTTCTGACATGACTGATGAGCAGATCTTTGAATTGAAGCGTGGTGGTCACGATTCTTCGAAGCTATTCGCCGCGTTCAACAATGCGAAAGAAACGAACGGAAAGCCAACTGTAATCCTAGCTAAGACGGTTAAAGGTTACGGTATGGGTGAAGCTGCTGAAGGTAAAAACATCGCTCACGGTGTTAAGAAAATGGACATGACTCACGTACAGTACCTGCGTGATCGTCTAGGCCTACAAGATATCCTTTCTGATGAGAAAGTAGCAGAACTTCCGTACCTGAAGCTTGAAGAAGGTTCAGCTGAATACGAATACCTGCACGCTCGTCGTAAAGAACTAAAAGGTTACACACCAGCACGTCTGCCTAAGTTCTCTCAAGAATTTAAAGTGCCTGAGCTAGATGCATTTGCTCCACTACTTGGTGAGCAGAAGCGTGACATCTCTACAACGATGGCATACGTACGTACTCTAAACATCCTACTGAAAGACAAGAACATCGGTAAGAACATCGTTCCTATCATCTGTGATGAAGCTCGTACATTCGGTATGGAAGGTCTATTCCGTCAGGTTGGTATCTACAACCCACACGGTCAAGAATACACACCTGAAGATAAAGGCATAGTTTCTTACTACAAAGAAGCAACGTCTGGTCAAGTTCTTCAAGAAGGTATCAACGAACTAGGTTCTATGGCTTCATGGGTTGCAGCAGCAACATCATACAGCACCAACGACCTACCAATGATCCCGTTCTATATCTACTACTCAATGTTCGGTTTCCAACGTATCGGTGACATGGCATGGCTAGCAGGTGACCAACAAGCTCGTGGTTTCCTATTGGGTGCGACAGCTGGTCGTACAACACTGAACGGTGAAGGTCTACAGCACGAAGATGGTCACTCGCACATCCAAGCGAACACTATCCCTAACTGTATCTCTTATGACCCAACGTTCGCTTACGAGCTAGCGGTTATCATGCAAGACGGTATCCGTCGCATGTACGGTGAGAACCAAGAGAACGTTTACTACTACCTAACAGTAATGAACGAGAACTACACAATGCCAGCAATGCCAGAAGGCGCTGAAGAAGGCATCCGTAAAGGTATCTACAAGCTTGAATCTCACGCTGGTGCTAAGGGCAAAGTTCAACTAATGAGCTCTGGTACTATCATGAACGAAGCGCGTAAAGCGGCTGAAATTCTAAGCGAAGAGTACGGCGTAGCATCTGACGTATTCTCTGTAACGTCGTTCAACGAACTAACTCGTGACGGCCAAGCGGTAGAGCGTGACAACATGCTTCACCCAGAAGCTGAAGAGAAAGTACCGTACATCACGACTGTTCTTGGTAAAGAACCTGCAATCGCAGTGACGGATTACATGAAGAACTACGCTGAGCAAGTACGTGCGTACATGCCAACTGAGTCTTACAAAGTACTTGGTACAGATGGTTTCGGCCGTTCTGACAGCCGTGCAAACCTACGTCGCCACTTCGAAGTTAATGCTGGCTACATCGTAGTTGCAGCTCTAACTGAACTGGCTAAACGCGGTGATATCGAGAAATCTGTAGTTGTTGAAGCAATTGCTAAATTCGATATCGACACTGAAAAAACTAACCCGCAATACGCATAAGACTGGCATTAAGGTAGGTAAATACAATGACAATCGAAATTAATGTACCAGACATCGGTGCTGACGAGGTTGAAGTAACTGAGATTCTTGTAAACGTTGGCGACAAGGTTGAAGAAGAACAGTCACTGATCACTGTTGAAGGTGATAAAGCTTCAATGGAAGTTCCTGCGTCTCAAGCGGGTATCGTTAAAGAAATCAAAGTAGCGGAAGGCGATTCTGTTTCTACTGGTTCTCTTATCATGATCTTCGAAGCAGAAGGTGCTGCAGCAGCACCGGCTGCGCCAGCAGTTGAAGCAGCGGCACCCGTTGCAGCTGCTCCTGCAGCGGCGGCTGAGCTTAAAGAAGTTCACGTTCCTGACATCGGCGGTGATGAAGTTGAAGTCACTGAAATCATGGTTGCTATCGGTGACGCTGTAGAAGAAGAGCAATCTCTTCTTACTGTTGAAGGTGACAAGGCTTCAATGGAAGTGCCTGCACCATTCGCTGGTATCGTTAAAGAAATCAAGATCGCTTCTGGTGATTCAGTATCTACTGGTTCTCTAGTCATGGTATTTGAAGTGGCAGGTTCTGGCGCTCCAGTTGCAGCAGCTCCTGTTCCAGCGGCAGCACCAGTTGCAGCGGCTCCAGCAGCATCAGCTGAAAAAGAAGTCAACGTTCCTGATATCGGTGGTGACGAAGTAGAAGTTACTGAAATCATGGTAGCGGTTGGCGATACAGTAGAAGAAGAGCAATCTCTAATTACTGTTGAAGGTGACAAAGCGTCAATGGAAGTACCTGCACCATTCGCTGGTACGGTAAAAGAAATTAAGATTGCAGCGGGCGATACCGTGTCAACTGGCTCTCTTATCATGACATTTGTTGTGGCCGGCGCTCCGGTTGAAGTTGCAGCGCCTGTTGCTCAAGCAGCGCCTGCACCAGCAGCGGCTCCTGCAGCAGCTAAAGCTGAAGCACCAGTAGCAAACGACTTCCAAGAAAACAACGATTACGCTCACGCTTCTCCAGTTGTGCGTCGTCTTGCTCGTGAATTCGGTGTAAACCTTTCTAAAGTTAAAGGTTCAGGTCGTAAGAGCCGTATCTTGAAAGAAGACGTTCAGTCTTACGTGAAAGAAGCGCTTAAACGTCTTGAGTCTGGTGCTGCTGCATCTGGTAAAGGCGGTGATGGTTCAGCGCTTGGCCTACTACCTTGGCCAAAAGTGGACTTCAGCAAGTTTGGTGAGACAGAAGTTCAAAAACTGTCTAAAATCAAAAAAATCTCAGGTGCTAACCTGCACCGTAACTGGGTAATGATTCCACATGTTACACAGTGGGATAATGCTGATATCACAGCACTTGAAGCATTCCGTAAAGAACAAAACGCGATTGAAGCGAAGAAAGATACCGGCATGAAGATCACACCACTTGTGTTCATCATGAAAGCGGTCGCGAAAGCATTAGAGGCATTCCCTGCATTTAACTCTTCACTGTCTGAAGATGGTGAAAGCATCATTCTGAAGAAATACGTGAATGTTGGTATTGCGGTGGATACACCAAATGGTTTAGTTGTTCCAGTCTTTAAAGATGTGAACAAAAAAGGCATCTACGAGCTATCGGAAGAACTTGCGGTAGTTTCTAAGAAAGCACGTTCTGGTAAATTGACAGCAGCCGATATGCAAGGTGGTTGTTTCACTATCTCTAGCCTAGGTGGCATTGGTGGTACTGCATTTACGCCAATCGTAAATGCACCAGAAGTTGGTATCTTAGGGGTATCTAAGTCTGAAATGAAACCTGTATGGAACGGTAAAGAGTTTGAACCGCGTCTACAGCTACCGCTTTCTCTATCATACGATCACCGTGTGATTGACGGCGCGGAAGGTGCGCGTTTCATTACTTACTTAAACAGCTGTTTGAGCGATATTCGTCGTTTGGTACTGTAAGTAATAGTTAGAAAGTAGGGCGGCCTAAACAGCCGCCCTTATTGACAAAATTCAATGACAATTTGATGATACTGTAATTTTTACAAATCGAATTGCTGTCTAGCTCACAGGCTAAATTGATTTACTTTTCACACCATTAACATCTCTGTAAACTGTTGGCGGTCTGAATTACATTGTTTGAGCAACATACTTTAATCATGTTGTTTAAAACAACGTCTCAATATAAGAAATCAATACCCACTCAGCCTGTTAGGGATAATGACTACAAGAGGTCAAAATGAGCAAAGAAATTAAAGCCCAAGTGGTAGTACTTGGTGCCGGTCCTGCTGGTTACTCCGCTGCATTCCGTTGCGCCGATTTAGGTCTAGAAACGGTTCTAATCGAGCGTTATAGCACGCTTGGTGGTGTATGTTTGAATGTGGGTTGTATCCCATCTAAAGCACTACTTCACGTATCTAAAGTTATCGAAGAAGCAAAAGCACTTGCTGAACACGGTATCGTATTTGGTGAGCCACAAACTGACATCGACAAAATTCGTCTTTGGAAGGAAAAAGTAATCGGTCAGCTTACTGGCGGTCTTGGTGGTATGGCTAAGATGCGTAAAGTGACAGTGGTTAACGGTTTAGGTCAATTTACCGGCCCTAACTCTATCGATGTTGATGGAGAAGATGGTAAAACAACGATCAACTTTGATAACGCGATTGTAGCGGCGGGCTCTCGTCCTATTAAATTGCCATTTATCCCGCATGAAGACCCACGTATTTGGGACTCTACGGATGCACTAGAGCTTAAAGAAGTTCCGGGCAAACTGCTTATTATGGGCGGTGGTATCATTGGTCTGGAAATGGCGACGGTATATCACTCTCTGGGTTCTAAGATTGACGTTGTTGAGATGTTCGATCAACTGATTCCAGCCGCTGATAAAGACATGGTTAAGGTTTACACTAAGCGTATCAAAAACAAGTTTAACTTGATGCTTGAAACCAAAGTAACCGCAGTTGAAGCAAAAGAAGACGGTATCTACGTTTCAATGGAAGGCAAAAAAGCACCAGCAGAAGCTGAGCGTTATGATGCAGTTCTTGTCGCGATTGGTCGTGTTCCTAATGGTAAATTGCTGGATGCTGAAAAAGCGGGTATTGAAGTTGACGAGCGCGGCTTTATCAATGTTGATAAGCAAATGCGTACTAATGTGCCTCATATCCATGCGATCGGTGACATCGTTGGTCAACCAATGCTTGCGCACAAAGGTGTGCATGAAGGTCACGTAGCGGCTGAAGTTATCTCTGGTAAGAAGCACTACTTTGACCCGAAAGTGATTCCATCGATTGCCTACACTGAGCCAGAAGTTGCGTGGGTAGGTAAGACTGAGAAAGAAGCGAAAGCAGAAGGTCTAAACTACGAAACAGCAAGTTTCCCATGGGCGGCGTCGGGTCGTGCGATTGCTTCTGATTGTGCTGATGGCATGACTAAGCTTATCTTCGATAAAGACACACACCGTGTCATCGGTGGTGCTATTGTTGGTACTAACGGTGGTGAATTGCTTGGTGAAATCGGTCTTGCAATCGAGATGGGTTGTGATGCGGAAGATATCGCATTGACGATTCACGCTCACCCAACATTGCACGAATCTGTGGGTCTTGCTGCTGAAGTATTTGAAGGCACAATTACTGACCTTCCAAATGCAAAAGCGAAGAAAAAGAAATAATTCATATTTCTTGAGATCTTAAAAAACCGCTCAGATGAGCGGTTTTTTTATGCCTGACGTTTATCGTAAGGCGTGCTATCTAAGTAGCAAACTACCGAGTGGAGATTAGTGATTCGCTTCGTTTTTATAGATACACACCATGTCCATATAGCAATCCGTTAACGACTTAATACTGTCACTATCTGTATTTCGGTTTGCTTCGATGAACAGTGAATAACAAATGCCGTGGAATAAGCTAGTCAGATGTTTTGGGTTATGGTGGGGGCACACTTCACCGCGCTCAACCGCCTTTATAAACATATTCTCAACCAGTGCTTGGCTGGTCTTGTTGGAAGAAATGAATAATGGCCAAACTTCTTCGCGAGTAGATGCACTCCACTCGAACCACACTTTATTCCAATGGCAATCTTCCATCACCATATCGACCACTTTATCGAGGATGTTCGTGAGGTTGTCTTTAATGTCACTATCAAGATCGATGGTGTTAGATAAGAAATTAGAATATTGGCAGACGACGTGATTGAGCACTTCATCGACAAGATCTTCTCGGGTAGGAAAGTAATTGAAGACTGTCGCGACAGAGACTTGAGCAATCTCTGCGATATCAGCGTGTCCGCCACGCCCAATGCCGCGGTTTGCGAATACTTCTAAAGCTATTTCCATTAGTTGCAGTTTGCGCTTTTGAGGCGATAGACGAGTTCTTGGTCGTTTAACTATTGAGTCCATTTTATTTTCCTTGCCAACGTTGTTTGAGCATATGACGTTAAAAATGCTCAGATTATTGTGCTGAGTCAGTGGCCCTATGTTGGGATGGTTGATGAACATGGCGCTTGCGCCTTATTCATTAATCACTTTTCCATTTTGGAAATATACTGCTTAGCTTTTTTCTTTTCAGTGATAAGTGTAATGGTGCATATATCGTTTGGTCAATGCCCATACACTGATAATTTTGATAATTAGTGGGTATTTACCTGCATATCACACTTTTCTTGAAAGTGTAACAATATTTCAACACCTTACGTTAACAAGGACGGTGATTGGTTTAGACCAAATTTTGATTGGTTGTGACGGTATGAGCGGTATTTTTCTCGAAACACAGAAAGTGTTACCATACCCTCACTTGTAAGAGAGGCTCCTCTGCTACTAAGTGGAGTTCATTTTATCCTGCTCTTAGGATTTGATTTGGCTGAGTTAACGGCGGTTGGAATCACATCGTTTGAGTACACCACAATAATCGAGATCGATATGAAACATACTATTGAAGTAATGATTTCCGAGAAAGAAGTGCATGACCGCGTTCAAGTCTTAGGTAAGGAAATTACTGAGCACTATAAAGGCAGCGAAGACTTGGTCATGGTAGGCCTGTTAAGAGGCTCATTTGTATTTATGGCTGACTTAGCCCGTGCGATTGATATTACACATTCAGTGGACTTCATGACGGCATCTAGCTACGGCAACACCATGGAAAGCTCTCGTGATGTGCGTATCTTGAAAGATCTTGATGATGACATCAAAGGCAAAGATGTCCTGTTGGTTGAAGATATTATCGATACAGGCAACACATTGACGAAGGTGAAAGAGATTTTGTCATTGCGTGAGCCTAAGTCTATCCAGATTTGTACTCTGCTGGATAAGCCGTCTCGCCGCGAAGTTCCAGTTGACGTTAAGTGGATTGGCTTTGGTATTCCTGATGAGTTTGTGGTTGGTGTGGGTATTGATTACGCACAGAAGTATCGCCACTTGCCTTACATTGGCAAAGTTGTTCCTCAGGAATAATAAAAACGCCCACTTTTTGTCATTAAGAGTGGGCGATATTGATACGGTAACCCAACGAGTACTTGCCGTCAGTTTTACTTCTGCACACCGCTGTTTAGAATTTTAGCCATAGCAGCTTGGTAGTTAACTTCGAGAGATTCACGGCTTGAGCAGCGCACACCAAGATCTTGTAACTTGCCATCACCAATGCCGTATACCACGCCGTGGATTTCGGTTTCTTGCCCGCGTTCCCAAGCATTTTGCATCACGGTAGAGTTACCCAAATTGTAGACTTGTTCCGCTACATTGATTTCGCAAAGTTTGTCTCCCCACATTTCGCGAGGCATTTCACCTAGCCAATTTCGGTGTTTAAGGTATAAGTCTCGAATATGCAGTAGCCAGTTGTTGATAAGGCCAAGCTGTGGGTTATCAATCGCGGCATTCACGCCTCCACAACCATAGTGACCACACACAATGATATGGTTGACTTTCAATACATCAACCGCGTATTGCACCACAGATAAACAGTTAAGGTCAGTATGAATGACTTGGTTAGCAACGTTGCGGTGTACAAACAGTTCGCCGGAATAAAGGCCTGTGAGGCGTTCTGCCGGGACGCGACTATCTGAACAACCGATCCAAAGAAAGCCTGGGTTCTGACCTTCTTCCAGTTTGGCAAAATACGCTGGGCGGTCTGCTTTTATTTGCTCTGACCACTTTGAGTTATTTTCAAAGAGTTGTTTGATTTCTGGCATGGTTATTCCCTTAATTGATTCGAATTACTATACACAATGTTACAATTTGAATCTCGTAAAAATTACGTTAAAAGGCACTCATCTGACGTCTTCATGTCGCTAAAATCAAGCACTTACACATAAAATAACATTTTGCGTATGACATATAACAATTGAATCACTCCTTAACACTTCTTCATACACTATTACATTTGTTATCGTACGGCGGTTTTTGAGTGATTGAACAAGGATGGATATGCAGTTAACACATCGTTTTCGTGAAATAAGCCTAAAGGGTGACCTTTTTGGTGGTGTCACTACCGCGATTATTTCTCTTCCTTTGGCGTTAGCATTTGGTGTTGCATCCGGGGCAGGTGCTGAAGCTGGGCTGTGGGGCGCAATCATGGTGGGGCTATTTGCTTCATTATTTGGTGGGTCTTCAACGCTCATTTCTGAGCCCACTGGTCCTATGACCGTCATTATGACAGCCGTTCTTACCAGCATGATGGCCAAGTACCCTGAAACAGGACTCGCCATGACCTTTACCGTGGTGATGATGGCGGGCGCATTTCAGATTCTATTAGGTACGCTTAAACTGGGTAAGTATGTGACGCTGATGCCTTACAGTGTCGTCTCTGGCTTTATGTCTGGGATTGGGGTCATTCTTATTATTCTTCAGTTTGCGCCACTACTCGGGCAGGCCGCACCGGCGGGTGGCGTCATTGGAACGCTGCAAGCAGTGCCTGATACTCTCAGTAACATGGATATTGCTGAGCTTTTCTTAGGTCTACTGACGCTGGCAATTTTGTTTTTATTCCCTAAGTCATATCAAAAGTACGTCCCACCGCAACTTGTTGCTCTGGTGACTGTGACCCTGTTATCGGTACTGTTTTTTGATATGGACAGTATTCGTCGAATCGGTGAAATTCCAGCAGGACTGCCAAGTATCGTGTTGCCGCATATTAATGCCGATATGCTGACAACGATGGTTATCGATGCGTTAGTGCTTGGTACACTTGGCTGTATTGATACTTTGTTAACCGCCGTTATTGGCGACTCATTGACCAGGAAAGAACACGATTCCGATAAAGAATTACGTGGACAGGGGCTGGCTAACCTAGTCGCAGGGCTGTTTGGGGCGTTACCCGGTGCAGGGGCAACCATGGGGACTGTGACCAATATTCAAGTTGGGGCTCGCTCGCCATTATCTGGGGTGGTTCGTGCATTAGTCTTAGCGTTGGTCGTTTTGGTTGCGGGTGGACTAACCGAACCAATCCCGATGGCCGTGTTGGCGGGTATCGCGGTATTCGTTGGTTTTAATATTCTCGATTGGAGTTTTATTCAACGGGCCCATAAGGTCAGCCTTCAAGGTATGGCTGTCATGTATGGGGTGATGTTATTAACGGTATTTGTCGATCTTATTGTCGCAGTCGGCTTAGGCGTATTCATTTCTAATATCATCATTATTGAGCGTCTAAGTCGTGAGCAAGCACGTCAAGTTAAGGCGATCAGTGATGCCGATGAGGACGATGTCCCTCTAACGGCAAATGAACGGCGACTGCTCGATCAAGCCAATGGCAAGATTTTGTTCTTTTATCTTTCCGGCCCGATGATATTTAGTGTCTCTAAAGCAATATCTAGGCAGCATTCCAGTATTGCTGATTACGAAGCGATGATCCTCGATTTGAGTGATGTCCCGATGATCGACGTGACGGTTGGTTTAGCGTTGGAGAACGCCATTAAAGATGCTCTGGATGCGCACTGCCAAGTGTATCTATTATGTCCGAATGAGCAGACACAACAGCAGCTAGAGAAGTTTCACATCCTAGACTTGGTGCCAAACCATAATAGGTACCCGTCGCGCGAGTTGGCATTAAGCGCCGCTTCTAGTCAGTTAGACAAAGCAGCACGCGTCGCAATGTAGCATGATTGCGTGACTAAGCGCATGACATAGAGAAGTCGAATAAATCGAAGAAATTTACTCATGATGTCGCATTTGCTATTGAAAATAGCCTAAAGCGGCATCATGTTGAGTGGTATAATGTTTCTTGGCTTTACTTATCTTTCGATATAATTGGAATTATCAAATTATAGTTATTGTATTTCCACTTATATCGTCTGACCACAATTGGTGCACAACATGTACGCATTAGAGATAGAACAGTTACGCAAAACCTATGCTGGCGGCTTTGAAGCGCTGAAAGGGGTGACCCTGACGGTTGAGAAAGGCGATTTTTACGCTTTGCTTGGCCCAAACGGAGCGGGGAAGTCGACCACCATAGGCATCATTACTTCCTTGGTGAATAAAACCTCGGGCAAAGTAAAAGTCTTTGGTCACGATATTGATAACCAATTGGAGCTGGCAAAGCAGCAACTTGGACTCGTGCCGCAGGAGTTCAACTTTAATCCGTTTGAAACCGTGCAACAAATTGTCTTACAGCAAGCTGGGTACTACGGAGTACCGCGGGATGTGGCAAAGCAACGTGCGGAAAAATACCTGACTCAGTTAGATTTATGGGAAAAACGTGAAGAGCGAGCTAGAAACTTATCTGGTGGCATGAAACGACGCTTGATGATTGCTCGTGCGCTAATGCATGAGCCTAAGTTACTTATTCTTGATGAGCCAACCGCGGGTGTCGACATTGAGCTACGCCGTTCTATGTGGGACTTTCTGAAAGAAATCAACAAGCAAGGCATTACGATTATCTTAACCACTCACTACTTAGAAGAAGCGGAGTTATTGTGTCGTAACATCGGGATTATTCAACGCGGCGAGTTAATAGAGAATACTTCGATGAAGTCATTGCTGAATAAGCTTCATGTAGAGACATTTGTGCTAGATATTGAAACGAATCAAACGATTCCAGAGTTATCAGGTGTGAATTCACAACTCGTGGTTAATGGCTCTTTGGAAATAGAGCTAGAGAAGACACAAGGGCTCAATCATGTCTTTGAGCAGTTAAGTCGAGCCGATATCAAAGTGCTATCCATGAGAAACAAAGCCAACCGACTGGAAGAATTGTTTGTGTCTATTGTTCGTCAGCCAAAGCAAGGAGAGCAGTAACATGTATTCGATTTATTGGACCGCATTTAAGAGCTTGCTCACGAAAGAAATTAACCGTTTCACACGTATCTGGGTACAAACATTGGTACCGCCAGCTATCACTATGACCTTGTACTTCATTATCTTTGGTAGCCTCATTGGCTCTCGAATTGGTGAGATGGACGGGTTTAGTTATATGGAATACATTGTTCCTGGCTTGATTATGATGTCGGTGATCACCAACTCTTATTCCAATGTGGCGTCTTCTTTTTTCAGTGCTAAGTTCCAGAAAAATATTGAAGAGCTGTTAGTGGCGCCAGTCCCTAATTATGTGATTATTGCAGGGTTTGTGATGGGCGGTGTTGTGCGCGGTCTTTTGGTCGGCACTATTGTAACCTTTGTTTCCCTGTTTTTTGTTGATCTGCAAATACAACACTGGGGCATTATTATTGCGACGGTATTTTTGACCTCTGTCGTGTTTGCTTTAGGCGGTTTGATTAATGCGGTGTTCGCAAAAACGTTTGATGATATCTCTATTATCCCCACGTTTATTTTGACACCGCTGACGTATCTCGGTGGGGTATTTTATTCCATCAGTCTATTGCCAGAGTTTTGGCAGGGCGTGTCAAAAATAAATCCGATTGTTTATATGGTTAACGCCTTCCGCTATGGATTTTTAGGTGTTTCGGATGTCGGGATTGTGACCTCATTTAGCGTACTATTGGTGTTTATCGTGGTACTTTATGGGGTAGCACACCACCTAGTGACAAAAGGCATTGGTCTGAGAAGCTAGGAGTCAAAGTGACAAGTAAAATGGTGGCGATGAGCCACCATTTTTGTTTTTGAGTCGAGACAAGGACGACGAATGCAACTGCCAGCATCATTACAACACCATGCTCAACAGTCTATTGAGCGAATTCAAGAGCGTTATACCGACGTTTCTCATTGGACGCCCGTTCGTTATGAGCAATTGCAAAGGGTCTTGTCTATTAGTGAGTTTGTTGAAGAGACGTTACTTAAAGATGAGACGCTATTTCAGCAGCTTCCGGAGATGCTTGAGCATACCGAACGCGCGGAGTCTTATCGCGACCATTTACATGCTCATCTATCGGAATGCCGCTTAGAAACCGATGGTCACAGGGCATTGCGACAGTTTCGTAACCGTGAAATGGTCTATATTGCGTGGCGTGACATGGTGGGGGATTGGTCGCTAGAGGAAAGCCTAAATCATTTGTCGATGCTTGCCGAAGCCATGATCTTTGAAACCTACAATTGGCAATATCAGGCTTGCTGTCAAGAATGGGGCACACCTTGTAATGCAGAAGGTGAAGCTCAACCTATGCTGATTATCGGCATGGGGAAACTTGGCGGCGGCGAGCTGAACTTTTCTTCAGATATCGATCTGATTTTTACCTATCCAGAAAATGGCGAAACACAGGGCGCGAGACGCTCTATTGCTAATGCGCAGTTTTTTACTCGTTTAGGGCAGCGCATTATCAAGGCGCTGGATCAGCCAACCTTTGATGGTTTTTGCTATCGTGTCGATATGCGACTTCGACCATTTGGTGAAAGTGGACCATTAGTGATGAGCTACGCGGCACTTGAGGATTATTATCAAGAACAAGGTCGTGATTGGGAACGTTATGCCATGATCAAGGCGCGAGTGATGGGACGGGAGATGTACCCAGAGTACCAAGAGCTGCGTCAAATGTTACGGCCGTTTGTTTTCCGCCGCTATATCGATTTTAGTGCTATTCAGTCTCTGCGCCGGATGAAATCGATGATCAGCAGTGAAGTGAGACGCCGTGGTTTGGGTAATAATATCAAACTTGGCCCCGGTGGCATCCGAGAGGTTGAATTTATTGCCCAGGTTTTCCAACTGATTCGTGGTGGACGTGAACCGAGTTTAAGAGGTCGAGGGTTACTTGAAACGCTTGATGCAATTGAAGCCCTTAAATTACTAGAACAAAGAGAAGTGACGCACCTACGAGAGGCGTACTGCTTTTTGCGTCGCCAAGAAAACTTGCTGCAAGCCATGGGCGATAAGCAGACCCAAACGCTGCCTGAAAAGGAAGACGATCAGATAAAACTGGCTTATGTCATGGGGTTTGATTCGTGGGAGTTAATGCTCGAGGCAACCTCGCAGCATATGCTTAACGTGCATTGCGTGTTTGGTGATTTGATTGGTGAAGACGATGAGGAAGAGCCCAACCCAATACAAAAACACTTCCATGAGTTGTGGGATATGGTTCATGACCCTGAAGTGGTTGAGCATATCCTAGAGCACGATTTACACGTTGTTGAGGCGGAAAAAAAGCGAACAACCATCTGCCAGTTTAAAAAAGATCTAGCGAAAAAGACACTGGGCCCGCGGGGTCGAGAGGTACTAAATCGCCTCATGCCAAAAGTGTTCAATGCCATTTATGCTCATAAGGACGCAGAATTTGGCTTGTCGCGAGTGTTATACGTATTGCACCGCATTGTAACCAGAACGACTTACCTAGAATTGCTCGATGAGCACCCAGCTGCACTCGTTCAACTGGTACGGTTATGTACAGCCAGTCCAATGATTTCCGAACAGTTAGGTCGTTATCCGATCTTGCTCGACGAGCTGTTGGACCCCTCGCACCTCTATAACCCTGTGCCACTAGAATCGTATAAAACAGAATTGCGCGACTATCTTGCCCGTATTCCAGAAGAGGATATGGAGCAGCAAATGGAAGCGCTGCGACAGTTTAAGCAAACCTGTATTTTACGTATTGCGGCGGCAGACATTGCGGGAGTGTTACCTGTAATGAAGGTGAGTGACCACTTGACGTATTTAGCGGAAGCGATCGTTGAAGCGGGTGTGAATCAAGCTTGGCAGCAAATGGTAGAAAAGTTTGGTGAACCGACGCACATCAAAGATCGTGGCAGTAAAGGTTTTGCTGTGATTGGCTACGGTAAAGTGGGCGGCTGGGAGCTAGGCTATAACTCGGATCTGGATATTGTCTTTATGCATGACTGCCCGGTTAATGTATACACCGATGGAAAAAAAGAGCTGGATGGTCGCCAGTTTTACCTACGTTTAGCGCAGCGCATCATTCATATTTTTTCAACGCGTACCGCGTCAGGAATTTTATATGAAGTGGATACGCGACTGCGTCCTTCCGGTGTGTCTGGTTTGCTGGTCAGTCCTACGGATGCGTTTGATGAGTATCAACACAATGATGCGTGGACATGGGAGCACCAAGCTTTAGTGCGGACACGCTTAATTTATGGTGATGATTTTTTACAGCAAGCATTCAATAACACTCGAGTTGATGTATTAACGAAAGCACGAGAAGAAGCAGAGCTTAGGCCAAAAGTTGTGGAGATGCGTGAAAAGATGCGAACGCATCTTGGAGGAAAAAAAGCCGGGCGGTTTATGCTTAAGCAAGACCCCGGCGGGATCACCGATATCGAATTTTTAGCTCAGTACTTGGTGCTACGTTTTAGTCATGATAAACCCAAGCTCACTCGCTGGTCGGATAATGTCCGTATCTTTGAGACCATGCTCAAACAAGGGGTAATGGAAGAAGAACAGGTAACGAGCTTGATCCGTGCTTACACGACGTTGCGAGATGAAATTCATCACCGTAATCTGCTAAATTTGGATGCGGATGTTGCAGAGGACAAGCTTATTGCTGAGCGTGAGGCGGTGATTCACGCTTGGAAGCAGTGGATGATCTCGTAAAGCGAATTTGGTGTCGGTAGTAGGAGTTGTGCTACTATCTTTTCAAAGCTTTAACCTGTCGTTTACTCAATCTATCGATTGTGAATCGAGCCTGACTAAGACGGCAGGGGTTACGCATACAAAACAATTTAACGTGGTGAGGTCGCTCACCGCGGTCGTTATTTGGAGTAAGAAATGAAACCCATCCTACCTGATTACAGCGATTCAGGCGTCCTAATTGTTGGTGATGTTATGCTGGACAGATACTGGTATGGCCCAACCGGGCGTATATCTCCTGAAGCGCCAGTACCTGTTGTTAAAGTAGAAAATAATGAAGAACGTCCCGGTGGCGCTGCAAACGTAGCGATGAACATCGCGTCTTTGGGTGGGCATGCCCATACTATTGGTTTAGTTGGGCAAGATGAACCGGCAAAAGTACTCACCGATACACTGACGTCTTTGAAGGTAAAGTGTGATTTTGTTGAGTTAGAGAACTACCCAACCATTACCAAGCTACGTGTACTTAGCCGCGGACAGCAATTAATCCGTTTGGATTTTGAAGACAAATTTGAAAATACCAATCCTGAGCTAGTGCTGACGAGAATGCAGAATGCGTTGCCAAATGTAAAAGCGGTGGTGTTGTCTGATTATGCAAAAGGGGCGTTAGAACACGTTCAAGCTTATATTCAACAAGCAAAATCGGCGGGTGTTCCAGTCTTTATCGACCCGAAAGGTGCGGATTTTGAACGCTACCGTGGTGCGACCTTATTGACTCCGAATATGCTTGAGTTCGAAACGGTTGTTGGCAAAATCAAAAACGAAGAAGAACTGGTAGAAAAAGGTTGCGCGTTAATCGAAGAATTTGACTTTGAAGCACTACTTGTTACGCGAAGTGAGCATGGTATGACGCTACTTCGTCGTGGTGAAGCTCCATTCCATCTGCCTACTCAAGCAAAAGAAGTCTTTGACGTGACGGGTGCTGGCGATACGGTTATCTCGGTATTAGCCGCCTCCGTTGCGGCAGGTAAACCGCTCGATGAAGCGTGTGCGCTGGCGAATGCAGCGGCTGGTGTCGTAGTTGGCAAGCTAGGAACGTCAACACTTTCTACTATTGAATTAGCGGAAGCGGTACATGGCAGTCAGGATACCGATTATGGCGTGATCAGCGAATCCGCGTTGATTGAAGCGGTGAAAAAAGCGCGCTCAAAAGGCGAGAAAGTCGTCATGACAAATGGCTGTTTCGATATTCTTCATGCCGGTCACGTGTCTTATTTAAACCATGCAGCTGAGCTCGGTGATCGATTGATCGTCGCGGTGAACACCGACGAATCCGTGCGAGCGCTGAAAGGGCCTGGTCGCCCTGTGAATCCAACGGATCGTCGTATGGCTGTTCTTGCTGGATTAGGTGCGGTTGATTGGGTAGTTCCATTCTCGGAAGAGACACCACAGCGCTTAATTGCAGAAGTATTGCCAAGTTTATTGGTGAAAGGCGGCGACTATAAGCCTGAAGAGATAGCTGGCGGTACGGAAGTGATTGCAGCTGGTGGCGAAGTTAAAGTGCTTAACTTTGAAGATGGCTGCTCGACGACGGAGATTATTGAAGCGATCAAAGGTGGTCAGGGTTAATCGCTTTCAATAAAACGTAGGTATTAAAAAAGGGACGCCATGGCGTCCCTTTTGTTTTTTAAATCGAATTAGTTTTCAATATTTTATTTTGCTCGCTTAAGACCAGCATTGATATCAATAATATCTTGCTCGCTTAACGTACCGACGGATTGGCGCAGGTTCAAAATACTGACGATGTAATCGTAACGAGCATCAGAGAGGTTACGACCCGCTTCGAACACCTGTTGCGTCGCTTCTAGTACATCGACGATGGTACGTGTACCTACATCAAAACCGGCTTTGGTTGCTTCAAGTGCTGATTGCGCAGAAATAACCGTTTGCTCGTAAGCGCGGATAGCACCAATTGACGAGTTAATGTTGTTATTGTTCGCTCGAACATTTTTCACAACAGAGCGGTAAGTTTGCTCTAGATCTTCACTTGCAGCCACATAAGCGTACTCTGCTTGTTTAGTTTGCGACGTAATGTTACCACCAGTGTAAAGTGGAATGGATAAGTTGATACCAGCATTAAATGCATTGGTAGAGTCACCAGTATATCTTACTGCTTCATTGTTTCTTTCATTATCGTAAGCATAGCCACCATCAAGCGTTAGCTTAGGAAGGTGACCAGAACTTGCAAGTGTAATGTTGTCTTTGGCAATATCTTGTCCGATACGAGCAGACAGCAAATCAAGGTTTTTGCTTTGCGCTTCTTCAATAAAGAATTCAACGGAATTGGTTGGGCGCGGAGCCGAGAAACGTTCTGTATCTAGCTCGTCAATATTCGTGTGCTCTTGCCCCGTGATTTCACGTAGACCTTCGTACTTATTTAGTAAGTCGTTTTCAGCTAAGACTTCATCAGCTAATACTCGGTCATATTGCGCTTGCGCATCATGAACATCGGTAATCGCTGAAAGACCCACTTCAAAACGTTGCTTGGTCTGCTCTAATTGGCGAGCAACGGCCGCTTTGTTCGCTTTAACAAACTCTAGGCTGTCTTTCGAGCGCAATACTTCAAAATAGGCTTGCGCTGTACGTAGGATCAAGTTTTGCTGCGCTGCAGCATAAAGTGAATCAGACTGACGAGCGTTCTTTTCTGCCGTATCAAGTGTGATCCAACTAGCACGATTATAAAGCTCTTGAGAGAAGCCAACACCAGCAGTCAAATTGTCACTATCTCCGCCGATAGTATTTGCTCGCGTTAAGTCATAGCCAGCAGTTAGGTTAATTTGCGGTAGTAAGGTGCTTCGAGCAGAGTTGATGGCTTCAAATGCACGATCTCGCTCAGCTGCTGAACGCAGTAGTTGAGGATCGTTCTGTTTAGCTTGATCATAGACTTCGGTTAAAGAGTCGGCCCATGTCGCTGCACTTGCGCTTCCTAATGCAGCTGCGATGAATAATGGAAGCAGTTTTTTCATTTGTCCTAATCCTGCCTGAATACTGAATAAGAGGTATGATTCACAGTTTAACTTAAAACGGGCGTAATTCACTCGAAACTTTGCAATTTTTTACGCTACAACCTGCAAAAATGCGACAATAAATTAACCAAAACCCAATGTTTTTTGAATTATTACGTAAAAAGTTGAAGCTGGTCGTTGGAAGTTGGGCGATTCGTTGAGTAAACTGTAAGATTCATTTTTATTGGGGTTCGTCATGGAACATTCAGAGCAACCGTTGCCGAAATATACACCAACAGATGTCGAAATAATCTCTAAACAAACGGTGTTTAAAGGTTTTTTTGAAATGGTGTTGTATCGATTTAAGCATCGCCTTTTTGATGGCGGTTGGAGTTCTGAAATTCAACGTGAAATGTTGGTTCGTGGCGGGGCAGCAGCATTGCTACCTTATGATGCCAAGCGTGATGAAGTTGTACTCATCGAACAGATTCGAGTGGGTGCTCTTGAGCATGATTCACCTTGGCAAACCGAAATTATCGCAGGAATTGTTGATAAACAAGAGTCTGTAGAAGAACTTGTGCAGCGAGAAGCGGTCGAAGAAGCAGGTGTTGAGGTGGATAAGCTCACGCGCATCACCGCTTACTATCCGTCATCAGGTGGATGTTCGGAAAAAATTGAAGTCTTTGCGGGCCAAGTGGATGCCACAACAGCGAGTGGTATCCATGGATTAAAAAGCGAAGGCGAAGATATTCGCGTTAAGGTTGTTTCACGACAAAAGGCGTATCGAATGATAGCCAGTGGTGAAATTGAGAACGGTGCATCTATTATTGCGCTGCAATGGCTTGAACTGAATTATCGTCAGCTACAGCAAGAGTGGTAACAATGGCAACAACACGTCAAATCGATGGGAAAGCGTATCATGTTGATCTTGCAGAACTCATGCGAGTCTATGAGACTAATTACGCCAAGTTAAATCGATTGATCCCAACAACACCAGACGTTGGAGATGTACGTTGCTATCAAGCAGGCTCATTAACGTATCAAATCGAGATTGTAGAAGTGACCAAGTACACAACATTGGTCGAAATTTGCCAAGATGATGAGCTTCCTGTTTTCCCTTTGCCTAAAATGGTGGTGAGACTCTACCATGACGCAAAAGTTGCCGAAGTTTGTCATTGTGAGCAAACCGCTAGAGTCAAAGCACGGTACGATTACCCTAATACTAAAATGCTTCAAAAAGATGAAAAGTTTCAGTTTAATCAGTTTCTTAGTGATTGGCTGACGTTTTGTCTAAAAAATGGAATTAGTCGAGCTCCGATCATGTATCGAAGTTAAACAATAGTAGATATTCAGGTCTTATTATTTTGAAAACAACACCCAGTGGTGAATCTCAGTCTAGTGCCGTCAGGTTACTGCAATTGACCGACACGCATCTATTTGCGCCTCAGGACGGCTGCTTACTGAGTGTGAACACCCATGACAGTTTTAAAGCTGTTGTGTCTGAAGTGTGCCAGCAAGGCACGCATTTTGAGGCATTACTGGCAACGGGCGATATCTCTCAAGATCATACAGAGTCATCTTATCGAAAGTTTGTTGACGGTATTATCCCCCTTAACCTCCCTTGTTATTGGTTACCGGGTAATCACGATTTTAAGCCAAGTATGAACAGTGTATTGGACTCACCTCTGGTACAAACCGCGACCCATAAATTGCTGGGCGAGCATTGGCAAATAGTGTTATTGGACTCTCAGGTCGTGGGTGTGCCCCATGGCCGATTGAGTGACAGCCAACTCGATTATTTGGACAAAAAGCTAACTGAGCACCATGAACGACATACGTTGGTGTTGCTCCATCATCACCCCATACTCGTCAACAGTGCTTGGCTCGATCAGCATTCATTAAAGGACTCACAAGAGTTTTGGGATATTGCCGCTAAACATGACAATGTGCGTGCGGTGCTATGTGGGCATATTCACCAAGAATTGGATTTGATGCACCATGGCGTAAGAGTACTCGCAACGCCATCGACGTGTGTTCAGTTTAAGCCCAACTCCAATGAATTCTCTTTAGATATCTTGTCGCCCGGATGGCGAGAGCTGGAGCTCTTTAATGATGGCCAGTTAGAGACCGTCGTTAAACGTTTACCACATGGTGCGTTTCGTCCTGACTTTAATGCGGAAGGTTACTAATTTTATGCGGAGGTTTACTTATGGATAAAAAGCCATCGTTATTGCTCTACATTCATGGTTTTAACAGTTCACCTCAATCACATAAAGCGCAAGTCATGCAGCAGTTTTGTCTGGCTCATCGTCCTGATATTACGGTTGTGGCTCCGCAAATGCCGAGCTTCCCCGCGCAAGCGGCCAAGCATTTGGTTGATGTGATACAGCGCTATGAAAAGACGCATCGAATCGGCCTGATTGGTAGCTCCTTAGGTGGCTATCTGTCAACGTGGTTAAATGCGCAGTATGGATTTAAAGCCGTGCTAATAAATCCAGCGGTAAAGCCTTATGAGTTATTAGTGGATTTTCTTGGCGAGCAAGAAAATCCTTATACTTATGAGCGATACACATTAGAATCCCACCACATAGATGAACTGAAAGCGTTAGATGTGGCAAATATTCATTCACCTTGTGATTTTTGGTTGCTGCAACAAGAAGACGACGAGGTACTGGACTACCGCCAAGCCGTCACTAAGTATTCGAATTCAAAGCAAACGGTGGAAGCAGGTGGCGATCATAGTTTTGTTGATTTTGAGCGTTATCCGCAGCAAATTATCCACTTCTTAGAGTTGTAGCTTTTTCACTATATCGGCGTGTAGCTGAGGAGGGAGTCATAAATTTCCCCCCAACTTTGGTGCGAAACTTGACAACACTTCCTTTGAGCCAGACTATTATGTGTCTGTACTTACGCGTGTGCCTTAAGATTTGTCGCAGATGAATCAAATGAAGGCGGATGATGCAATGCATCATCGACTATCTTTATGCTGCTAAGTATCAATCTTTATTTGAGTAAAATTTCCGTATTATGACAGAACAATATAATGCTGGAGCCATTGAGGTTCTCAATGGTCTTGAGCCAGTACGTCGCCGACCAGGGATGTATACGGATACAGCGCGTCCAAACCATTTGGGCCAAGAAGTTATCGATAACAGTGTCGATGAAGCGCTAGCCGGACATGCCTCGAAAGTGCAAGTAATTCTTCACGCCGATCAATCTTTAGAAGTGATTGATGATGGGCGAGGTATGCCCGTAGATATTCACCCAGAAGAAAAAGTCTCGGGTGTCGAACTGATTTTCTGCAAGCTGCATGCCGGTGGTAAGTTTTCTAATAAGAACTACCAATTCTCTGGTGGTTTGCATGGGGTAGGTATCTCCGTGGTCAACGCGTTATCGAAACGTGTTGAAGTCACGGTTCGCCGTGATGGTCAAGTCTATGAAATGGCCTTTGAGAACGGTAACAAGGTTGAAGAACTCACGGTAACCGGGACTTGCGGGCGTCGCAATAAAGGGACCAGTGTTCACTTCTGGCCTGATACGAGTTATTTTGACTCCGCCAACTTTTCCGTTACTCGTCTGGTGAATAACCTGCGCGCCAAAGCGGTGTTATGTCCAGGGTTGGAAATTACGTTCAGCGACAAAGTGAACGGCAAAGATCATAAGTGGCACTACGAAGACGGCCTAAAAGATTACCTAGCTGAAGGGGTGAAAGGCTATACCGTGTTGCCAGAAGTGCCTTTTACTGGTGAATTTTCTGCTGAGACGGAAGCGGCGACTTGGGCGCTAATTTGGCAGCCTGAAGGCGGTGAAATGATCACCGAAAGCTACGTTAACTTGATTCCGACAGCCCAAGGTGGCACGCATGTTAATGGCTTACGTCAGGGGCTTCTTGATGCCATGCGTGAGTTTTGTGAGTTCCGAAACTTACTGCCGCGTGGTGTTAAATTAACTGGCGATGATGTGTTTGATCGCTGCTCTTATGTCTTGTCCGTGAAAATGCAAGATCCTCAGTTTGCAGGGCAAACTAAAGAGCGTTTATCGTCACGTCAATGTGCCGCCTTTGTGTCTGGCGTTGTAAAAGATGCCTTTAGCCTATGGCTGAACGAAAAGCCTCAGTTGGCAGAGCAATTGGCTGAAGTGTGTATTGCTAACGCTCATCGACGCATGCGTGCGAGTAAAAAAGTGGTGCGTAAGAAGGTCGCGTCTGGCCCAGCTCTACCGGGTAAATTGACCGATTGCTCACAGCAAGACCTGAATCGAACTGAAATTTTCTTCGTGGAAGGGGACTCTGCTGGTGGTTCGGCTAAACAAGCGCGAGATCGTGAGTTCCAAGCGGTAATGCCTCTGCGCGGGAAAATTCTGAACACTTGGGAAGTGTCAACGGACCAAGTGTTGGCCTCTCAAGAAGTGCACGATATTTCCGTCGCACTGGGGATTGATCCTGATAATGATGACTTGAGCGCTTTGCGTTACGGTAAGGTGTGTATTCTTGCCGATGCGGACTCAGATGGGCTGCACATTGCAACCCTACTATGTGCGCTATTTACTAAGCACTTCAGAGGATTAGTTTCTGCGGGGCACGTTTATGTTGCCATGCCACCTCTGTATCGAATCGACTGTGGCAAAGAAGTCTTTTATGCCCTGGATGATGACGAAAAAGATGGCATTTTAGAGCGATTGAGTAAAAAGAAAGCGAAGATCAACGTACAGCGATTTAAAGGTCTGGGTGAAATGAACCCACTACAACTTCGTGAAACGACGATGGATCCGAATACTCGCCGCTTGGTGCAACTGACTATTGATGATGACAGTGCAACCGATGAAATGATGGATATGTTGCTAGGCAAAAAACGAGCGGATGACCGTCGTAGCTGGCTACAAAGTAACGGCGACATGGCCGAGGTATAACGATAATGTCGACTGAAATATCTTTTGATGGCGTTGAACAGTTGCCAATGCGCAAGTTCACCGAAGATGCCTATTTGAATTATTCAATGTACGTGATCATGGATCGTGCATTGCCTTATATTGGTGACGGTCTTAAGCCCGTTCAGCGCCGTATTATTTACGCTATGTCTGAGTTAGGTTTATCGTCTGCAGCCAAATACAAGAAATCTGCGCGTACCGTTGGTGATGTACTGGGTAAGTACCACCCGCACGGCGATTCCGCGTGTTATGAAGCGATGGTATTGATGGCGCAGCCATTTTCTTATCGCTATCCGTTAGTGGACGGTCAAGGAAACTGGGGTGCGCCCGATGATCCTAAGTCGTTTGCTGCGATGCGTTATACCGAGGCGAAACTGTCTAAGTTTGCTGAAGTATTACTTAGCGAAGTGGGTCTCGGCACGGTTGAGTGGCAACCAAACTTTGACGGCACGATGAAAGAGCCGAAGATCCTTCCTGCACGCCTACCTCATATTTTGCTAAATGGTATTACGGGTATTGCGGTTGGTATGGCGACGGATATTCCTCCTCATAACGTCCGTGAAGTGGCAGATGCAACCGTACACCTTATTGATAATCCAAAGGCGGAATTGTCGGATGTCATGGCGTATGTCAAAGGGCCTGACTACCCAACAGAAGCGGAAATTATTTCCCCGCAAACGGACCTAGAAAAAATCTATCGTACTGGCCGTGGTAGTGTGAAAATGCGCGCGGTTTGGCATAAAGAAGGCGCGGATATTGTTATCACAGCGCTACCTCATCAGGTCTCTGGTGCCAAATTACTAGAGCAGATTGCCAACCAAATGCGTGCGAAAAAGCTGCCTATGGTGGATGATCTGCGTGATGAATCTGATCATGAGAATCCAACTCGCATTGTGATCGTTCCACGCTCTAATCGTATTGATTGCGATCAGTTGATGAATCACTTATTTGCTTCGACAGATCTTGAGAAAAACTTCCGCGTTAACCTGAATATGATTGGTTTGAACAACCGTCCACAGGTGAAAGGTCTCGTCACTATTCTATCTGAATGGATTGCTTATCGTCGTGAAACTGTTCGTAAACGCCTGCAGTATCGTCTTGATAAGATCTTAGCTCGCTTACACATTTTGGAAGGTTTGTTGATCGCATACCTCAACCTTGATGAAGTGATTGAGATCATTCGTACCGAAGATGAACCCAAAGCAGTCTTAATGGCGCGCTTTGGTATCACCGACATTCAAGCTGATGCAATCTTAGATACTAAGCTTCGCCACCTTGCCAAGCTGGAAGAGATGAAAATCCGCGGTGAGCAAGATGAGCTTGAAAAAGAACGTCAAAAGCTAGAAAGCTTATTGGGTTCTGAGCGTCGCATGAATACTTTGCTGAAAAAAGAAATTCAAGCCGATGCGGAGAAATATGGTGATGATCGTCGTTCTCCACTTATTGAGCGAGCAGAAGCGAAAGCGATGACGGAACGTGATCTTGTTCCTAGCGAACCTATTACGGTGGTTCTATCGGAAAAAGGCTGGATTCGTCATGCGAAAGGCCATGATGTTGACCCATCGGGGCTGAACTATAAGTCGGGTGATAACTACCTGGCGGCTGCACGCGGTAAAAGTAGCCAACCAGCGGTATTCTTAGGAAACGATGGACGCAGTTATTCACTTGAATCGCATTCATTGCCGTCTGCGCGAAGCCAAGGTGAGCCCATTACTGGACGTCTCAATGTCAATGCTGGTACCAGTATTCGCCAAGTCATTATGGGTGAGGAATCGCAACTATGGTTGATTGGCTCGGATGCGGGTTATGGTTTTGTTTGCAAAGGCTCTGACCTTCTATCGAAGAACCGAAGCGGAAAAGCATTGGTGACCTTGCCGCAAGCTGCTGAAGTCATGATGCCGAGTATGGTTGGTGACTTAGATTCTGATGAAATCATGGCAATTACCAATCAGGGACGCATGTTGTTGTTCCCAATAAAAGACTTGCCACAATTAGGCAAAGGTAAGGGCAATAAGATCATTAACATCCCATCGGCTAAAGCGAAGTCGAGAGAAGAGTTTGTCTCTCACTTGATGGCGTTGCCTCAAGGGGCTTCTGTTACGCTTTATGCTGGTAAGCGCAAGTTAGGTCTAAAACCTGCAGATTTGGACAACTTTAGAGGTGAGCGTGGCCGTCGTGGTGGACTGTTACCAAGAGGCTTACAGCGTGTCACTCGAATTGACGTAGAGGGTTCTGTGTCATTCGATAGTGAAACGGTTGACGAGTAATTCGTTTAGCTCGCTACAAATAAAAATGCCGCTGAGAAATCAGCGGCATTTTTTTAGGTTCTTTGCCAATTATCGTTTATTCCGTTTATTCACGACTATCTTCAGTCACAGTCACAGGTAGCGTCACCTCTTTACCGTCTCGTAATAGGGTAACATCGACAGTGGTTCCTGGTCTTAAGTCGGTCACGAGATCAAGTACGCCTTGTCTGCCATTTAACTTCTTACCGTTAATCGTCAGAATGATATCTTGAACCTCAATCCCCCCTTTGGCTGCAGGACCTTTCGGGTCTAAGCCAAGTACAATGATGCCACCAATGTGCTCATTGCCTAATAGGCGAGCGGTGACGGAATTGATATCTTGCCCATCAATACCGATATAACCGCGAATCACTCGACCGTCAGCGATAATTTTTTCCATAATTTTACTGGCAAGTTTATATGGAATAGCAAAGGAAATACCGTAGGTTTCTAAGTCCGTTGCTTGTTGGAATGAGGCGGTGTTTATACCAACAAGCTCTCCTTGGGTGTTAACTAAAGCGCCACCAGAGTTACCTTGATTGATGGCCGCATCGGTTTGAATAAAGGCTTGAATGCCTCCCGCGCTAATTGATGAGCGACCTGTTGCCGAGATTATGCCGAATGTCGTGGTTTGTCCTAAGTTATAAGGATTGCCAATTGCTAAAACGACATCACCGACTTTAGGGCTGTAGTTTGGGTTGAGTGGAATCACTGGGAGGTCAGAGCCTTCTACTCGTAATATAGCGATATCAGTGCGTTGATCTTTCCCCACCAGCTGAGCGGCAGCAACGCGACCATCTTGCAAAGCAACAATGATTTGGTCGGCATTTGCGACAACATGGTAGTTGGTGATGATATAGCCTTTTTCACTCACAATAACACCAGAGCCCAGACCTTGTGTGGACAGTGTCGTGCGGTCACTCTCTTTATACTGTCGGCTATAAATATTGACGACCGCAGGCGCGGCGTTGCGTACTGCTTGATTAAAAGAGACCTGCAGTGACGTACCTTGCGTTGGTGTCGTGTCAAATTGCTCTGAGATGATCGTAGGTCTTAGCGACGGAACGGCAATTAAGACTAATAGAGCGGTAACGAGCCCCATTGATACAGATCGTAATAAAAAGTTCAGCATTGCACTCTCTAATGGATACCGATATTGGTGGTCTATTGGACAAAATAACAATCACTGAAGCTAGCATAGTAGGGAATGGTTCAATAACGACAACAATTACCATGAAACTCAATGCTTTTTCGAGCAACAGCTTGCGAGCAAAGCATATCATCTTGTGAGCAAATAATAAAAAGGGCAGTCACATTCGACTGCCCTTTCACTAAGAATTTACATAAATCGTGTGGTGTTAGCGTATAACAAGATAAATGGTGCGGTCATCTCGTTGAATATTCAGTGCAAGAACCCCTGGTTTTGCTTCTAGTATTTTACGTAGCTCACCCACATTCTTAACGCGTTGGCGGTTCACACCCATGATAATGTCGCCTTGTTGAAGCTCATACTGAGCCGCCGGAGAACCTTCGGCGACGGAGGTGACTTTCACGCCATCGACTTTGTCACTTTTTTCTGTATTTGCAAACTCAGCACCGGTTAGACCTTCATGCAGTTTGTCGGCTTTAGTAATACTCTTTGCACCTTCAGTTAGCGTGGCTTGAACCGTCATGGCTTCACCGTCTCGGACTAGCCCTAGTTCGATAGTCTTGCCAGCACCAAGTGTCGCTACTTTTGCTCGTAATTCGCTGAAAGTGGCAATTTTCTTACCATTGACCGATACAATAATATCGCCAGCTTCGAGTCCACCTTTTTCAGCCGCGCTATCAGGCATGACTTGGCTAACAAAGGCGCCTTTACTGGAATCATAGCCTAGAGCTTCCGCTAATTCAGAGGTGACTTCGCCACCTTGAACACCTAGCATGCCACGTTTCACTTCGCCAAATTCAATAATTTGCTCGGCTAAGTTGTTCATCATATTGGATGGGATAGCAAAGCCAATACCGACGTTACCGCCATTGGGACCTAAGATCGCCGTATTGATACCAATGAGCTCACCTTTAAGGTTAACTAGTGCCCCACCTGAGTTACCACTGTTAATTGCGGCATCAGTTTGAATGAAGTTCTCAAAGTTTTCTAAATTCAGACCGCTGCGCCCCAAAGCAGAGACAATGCCGGATGTAACGGTTTGTCCTAAACCGAAGGGGTTACCAATGGCAACAGTAAAGTCACCAACACGGAGTGCGTCGGAGTCGGCGAGTTTTATCTCTGTTAGATTTTTGGCGTCATCAAGTTTGAGTAACGCGACATCTGACATTTCATCGCCACCAACCAGTTCTGCATCATA
Source organism: Vibrio methylphosphonaticus (assembly GCF_023634655.1). Taxonomy (GTDB): domain Bacteria; phylum Pseudomonadota; class Gammaproteobacteria; order Enterobacterales; family Vibrionaceae; genus Vibrio; species Vibrio methylphosphonaticus. The sequence continues at coordinate 48,333 of NZ_JAMKMS010000007.1, forward strand.
TTCACGTCCGTCTTGCAATTTAACGCGTATTTCTTCTGCGCCATTGATGACGTGGTAGTTGGTCACGATGTAGCCTTTTTTAGCGTTGATAACAACACCAGAACCCAAACCACGGAAAGGCCGCTCTTGCAGTTGCTCTGTCGGGAAATCAGGACCGAAGAAGAATTTGAATTGCTCAGGGTATTGCTGTTTAGAGACCTGAGTACCTTCAACTGCGATACTGACGACCGCGGGTGTCACAGTTTCTAGCATAGGAGCAAGGCTTGGAAGTTGCTCGCCGTTGACTGCAAGGGGTAACGCCGCAGAGACAGGTATGGGGGTGATGATGGAACTCAAGCTTAACGACAGAACAGTTAAGGCAAGCATTGGCTTCTTCATCATAAAACTCCTCTAAGGTTTAGTAAAAGTTATGACTAGACGATCTGAATAAAGTTCACTCGAATTGGTAGGTGGAGTCAGATTCACTCAATAGGTTGAGTGAATCTGTTGCACTGTATTACTAAGAGATTTACGAGGCTTTGGCTGTGATAGGTTCGCTCGCGACAAGTTCTGGCTTTTCAATAACCTGCTTTTGCTCTTCTCTCAATAATCCGGTTGCACCATTAGCATAGTCTTTTGGTTGCTCATCAATATCTGAGCTGGCAGTAGGCTCTACGTTGTGCTCGGCGATTTTTTTAACAAACGGATTGTCTTGCTCTGGTAAGTTAGGCAAAAGCTCTGCGGAGGTTTTTGCCATATGTTGGTAGAGCTTAGTGTAATCTTTACCAAGTGTATCTAACATTTCCGCACTTTGGGCAAAATGGTCAGATAACTCTTGGCGTTGTTGTTCTAGGGCGAACTTTGCAGATTCGAGATCTTTTTGTATCGTTTTCTGTTTTTTGTATTGTGGGGTAGTGAGGCGAGAAATAACAATTCCTAAAATAGCGCCCACAAGCAGACCGACAACGGCGTAAATCCAAGGCATAGCAGCTTCCTTAATTTTCGTTTATTAACATGTGCGTTACCTGATGGTTACACACGTTGTTTTGTCATGTTACTATGAGAGTTCTTACCAATAAAGCAAAATACGCCATTTATGGTTGTTGGATCTGTGCTGCGAGTTATCCATGACGCCGATAGAAAAATACAATAATGATATTGAAACAAATGGTTTTCAGCGCGATGCCGCTCAGCATCAGGCGGTGGAAGCATTAGACCGCCTTCATCATGAGTTCATCGATTACTTGAACTTTGAAGCGCCAGCGCTGACGATGATACAAAAATTACTAGGTAAATCCCCAGAAGAGGCGATTGCCCCACAAGGGTTATATTTTTGGGGCGGTGTTGGGCGGGGGAAAACCTACCTGATGGATGCGTTCTTCGACAGTCTACCTTCTGACAAAAAAATGCGAGTTCACTTCCATCGCTTTATGTATCGTGTTCATGATGAGCTGAAGAAATTAGGGGATATAGAGAATCCGCTAGAGAGTGTCGCCGATATTTTTCATGCTGAAACCAACATTATCTGTTTTGATGAGTTTTATGTCTCTGACATTACCGACGCAATGATTTTGTCTTCTTTAATGCAGGCACTATTTAATAGAGGCGTAGTGTTAGTTGCTACATCAAACATTCCTCCTGAAAACTTATACCGTAATGGTCTGCAGCGCGCGCGGTTCTTACCCACAATTGCCTTAATTCAAAAGCATTGCCACATTTTGAATGTTGATAGTGGTATCGATTACCGCTTGAGAACGCTAGAGCAAGCTGAAATTTATCATTACCCGTTGGATAACTCAGCGAATGAAAATCTTCATCGTTATTTTAAGCAGCTGGTTGTGGAAACTCGTCAGCCAGATACATCTATTGATATTAATCATCGGGATATCTCAGTTATTGCGTCGGTAGATGATGTTTTGTTCGCAACTTTTGAGCAGTTATGTCAGACGATGCGCAGCCAAAATGATTATATTGAAATGTCTCGACTTTATCACACTGTGCTATTGGCTGACGTGAAACAGATGGATGGCAAGCTTGATGATGCTGCGAGACGGTTTATTGCATTGGTTGATGAATTTTATGAGCGCCGCGTAAAATTGATTATTTCGGCGGAAGTGGAATTAGAGGCAATTTATACAACAGGGCAGCTTGAGTTTGAGTTTAAACGTTGTATTTCTCGCCTAACAGAAATGCAAAGTCATGATTATTTAGCCTCTGAGCACTTGGCATAAGGGTTTTTACCTATTTTGTCTAAAAAATAGGTGATTTTTTCCTCTAGCTTCTCTATAATCCTGCGACCTACCGTTACTGCGAGCCTCTAGTTATGACGAAAGTCTAGCTATGCCAAGTGTTTCCAACACTCGAAGGGGTGATGAATGGGACTCTTAGACAGTGGGAACAGTTTGTTCCTTAAGTGTAAATTTTTTTTAATAGGTAATTATTAGCATGAAAACTTTCGTTGCTAAACCAGAAACTGTAAAACGTGACTGGTATGTTGTAGACGCAGAAGGCAAAACTCTTGGCCGTATCGCAAGTGAGATCGCATCTCGTCTTCGTGGTAAGCATAAAGCTGAATACACTCCTCACGTAGACACTGGTGATTACATCATCGTTGTTAACGCTGAGAAAGTTACTGTAACTGGTAACAAAGCTAAAGGTAAAGTGTATTACCGTCACACTGAGTTCCCAGGTGGTCTTAAGTCTATCACTTTTGAAAAGTTGATCGACAAGAAGCCAGAAATGGTAATCGAACTAGCTGTTAAAGGTATGCTACCACGTGGTCCTCTAGGCCGTGCTATGTACCGTAAGCTAAAAGTTTACGCTGGCGCTGAGCACAATCATGCTGCTCAACAACCACAAGTACTAGACATCTAATTGGGGATATCAGAAATGGCAGAGAATCAATACTACGGCACTGGTCGTCGCAAAAGCTCAGCTGCTCGCGTTTTTATTAAACCAGGCACTGGCAACATCGTAATCAACAAGCGTGAACTAGAAGTTTACTTCGGTCGCGAAACTTCTTGCATGGTAGTTCGTCAGCCTCTTGAGCTTACTGAACTAACTGAGAAGCTAGATCTATTCGTTACTGTTAAAGGTGGCGGTATTTCTGGTCAAGCTGGTGCTATCCGTCACGGTATCACTCGCGCGCTTATGGAATACGACGAAACTCTACGTCCTGCTCTACGTGCAGCTGGCTATGTTACGCGTGACGCTCGTTGCGTTGAGCGTAAGAAAGTTGGTCTACGTAAAGCACGTCGTAAACCACAATTCTCAAAGCGTTAATTTTTCGTTATTCGAAAAATCTACGTTCCAGTTTATACTGGTTTGTGGTCCAAAAGCTCAGCCTCACGGCTGGGCTTTTTGTTTTTTTAGGCAGACATAAATCCTCTAGATTCATCAACTCCCCTTAATAGAGTTCGCTTTTCCTCCCTTTTGTGAACTGGCAAACGATTTCCTGCGATAGATGTTACGAAAAGGTAGCTTTATCTTGTCAAAAAGTAGGGTTTTCTTTATCATTTGCTATCAAATAAATACAACTAAAATTCTTATTTTGTTAGCCATGCTTTTTTGGTGATAACTAATATCGGAATGGACTCAAGTGTGTAGGTTTTAATTATAAAATATGCACGTTCAATTCAAGGAAGATAGCCAGCGGAATGGTTCCCCCGCGGTTATTTAACATGACAGAGCAGCTTGGATTCGCTTGGTATTGGCCCAAGGAGCATATGGGAGAAATGTTGGATGAGCAATGCGCCTTTAAATAACGGTCGTAGGCGTTTCCTTACTGCCACAACTGCGGTTGTCGGTGGTTTGGGAGCAGCTGCAGTCGCCGTTCCTTTTATTAAATCTTGGAACCCAAGTGCCAAAGCAAAGGCCGCTGGTGCTCCTGTAGAGGTTGAAGTCAGTAAACTTGAAGAGGGCCAAATGGTTCGCGTCGAGTGGCAAGGCAAACCTGTATGGGTCGTTAGGCGAGCACAGTCTGTTTTGGATAATCTGGGGACGTTATCAGATAAATTACGTGACCCACAATCTCAAGAAGAACAGCAACCGGAATATGCTCAAAATGGTTATCGCTCGATTAAACCAGAGTATTTTATCGCGGTTGGATTTTGTACTCACCTAGGGTGTTCACCAACCTACCTTGCTGATTCCTTTAGTGAGCAAGTCCAAGGTGTGAAATCAGGCTTCTTCTGTCCTTGTCATGGGTCTAAATTTGACATGGCAGGCCGAGTATTCCAAAACGTGCCGGCACCACTGAACCTAGTGATTCCTAAGCATATGTATTTGAGTGATACGAAAATTCTGATCGGCGTGGACGAGGGGGATGCATAATGCAAGCTGTACTTGATTGGGTAGAAAAACGACTACCTGCGATGAATGCTTATAAAAAGCATTTATCAGAATATCCAATGCCAAAGAACTTCAACTTTTGGTATTTATTCGGTTCTCTTGCCATGTTGGTCCTTGTTAACCAAATCCTAACAGGGATTTGGTTAACCATGAACTACGTACCGTCTGGTGAAGGCGCATTTGCGTCTGTTGAATACATCATGCGTGATGTGGAGTACGGCTGGTTATTGCGTTATATGCACTCAACGGGTGCATCTGCGTTCTTTGTTGTTATCTACCTTCATATGTTCCGCGGCCTGATTTATGGCTCATACCAAAAACCTCGTGAGTTACTTTGGGTTTTCGGCATGCTGATTTTCTTGGTGCTAATGGCAGAAGCCTTTATGGGCTACCTGCTTCCTTGGGGACAAATGTCTTATTGGGGCGCTCAGGTAATCATTTCATTGTTTGGTGCTATTCCCGTTATTGGTGATGATCTGACATTGTGGATCCGTGGTGATTACATCATCTCTGGCGCAACGCTAAACCGTTTCTTTGCCTTGCACGTTATCGCGCTACCAATTGTGCTATTGCTACTGATCGTTTTGCACGTTTTGGCATTGCATGAAGTGGGCTCAAATAACCCTGATGGTATCGAAACTAAGCTACCGAAAGGCACAATGGGCGATGACTACAAAACGCAGTTCAAATTCCATGATTACTACAGCAAAAAATACGACATCATTGATTCGATACCTTTCCATCCATATGGAACGGTAAAAGATATGGTGGGTATTGCAGGCTTCTTCTTCTTGTTCTGCTACGTGTTGTTTTTTAACCCAGAAATGGGTGGCTACTTCCTTGAGCCACCAAACTTTGAAGCGGCGAATCCTCTGAAAACACCAGAGCATATTGCCCCAGTTTGGTATTTCACACCGTTCTACGCCATCTTACGTGCTGTACCTGATAAGCTGTTAGGTGTGGTTGCGATGGGAGCCTCAATTGTATTCTTGTTCCTATTACCATGGTTCGATCGTTGTAAAGTTCGTTCATACCGTTATAGAAGCAAAATCCATTTGATTAATATCATTCAGTTTACGGTTTGCTTTATTGCGTTAGGCATTCTGGGTGCGCTTCCAGCAACGGCAACGTATACCTTGATGGCTCAAATCTTTAGTTTGGGATATTTCATGTTCTTCATTTTATTGTATGTCTACAGTAAAAATGAGAACACCAAGCCACTACCGGAGAGGGTGACATTTAAATGAAAAAGTGGATTGTAGTACTTTTTGCTCTGTTGCCATCTCTTGCACTAGCGGCGGGTGGGAACGTACATCTTGATAAAGCGAATAATGATCTGACAGACCAAGCATCATTGCAAAACGGTGCGAAGTTGTTCATGAACTATTGTTTTGCTTGTCACTCAACGCAGTATCAACGTTATGAGCGTGTTGCCAATGATCTTGGTATTCCAGTTGATCTGGCTAAGGAAAACTTAGTCTTTGACCCGGAAGCGAAAATTGGTGATCTGATGGTAAATGCGATGCCACAAAAGCAAGCGGCAGCTTGGTTTGGGGCTCCGCCACCGGATTTAACCTTAGTCGCTCGTGTACGCGGTGCGGATTGGTTGTATACCTACCTTCGTTCATTCTATGCTGATCCAAGTCGTCCATTTGGGGTGAATAACATCACGTTCCCAAATGTGGGCATGCCACACGTACTTGAAGAACTTCAAGGCATTCCTACTGCTATCGTGGAAACACATACCGTTGATGGCCAAGAAGTGGAAGTCATTGTTGGTACAGAGACGAACGGACGTGGTGAACTGAGTTCTGCGGAGTACGATGATGCGGTTCGTGATTTAGTCAACTTCCTTGAGTACTCGGGCGACCCAGTTAAACTGGAGCGTCACGCAATGGGTTGGTGGGTAATGGCATTCCTTGTGCTATTTACTATTGTCGTTGTGTTGCTGAAGAAAGAGTATTGGCGTGATGTACACTAATTGTGCTATCATGTCGCGCTGATTCTAAATTTTGTTAACAATGGAGGCCTAGCCTCCATTGTTTTTTGTAAGTATGCCGGAGGGCTCCATGGCTGTAGCTGCCAATAAACGTTCTGTGATGACTCTTTTTTCTAGTGCTACTGATCTATACAGCCACCAGGTTCGTATCGTTCTAGCTGAAAAGGGTGTCAGTGTTGAGGTTGAGTTAGTGGATGAGTCAAACATCCCTGCAGAGCTTGCTGAACTGAATCCATATAAAACCGTACCAACTTTGGTTGACCGTGAACTTGCGCTTTACGATTCAAAGATCATCATGGAATACCTAGATGAGCGTTTCCCTCATCCACCCCTAATGCCGGTTTATCCTGTTGCGCGTGGTAACAGCCGTTTAATGATTTATCGTATTGAACGTAACTGGTATACGCTTGCAGAGAAAGTAGTGAAAGGCACGCCTGAAGAGTCTGAAGCTGCACGCAATAAACTGCGTAATGACCTGCTAACACTTGCGCCTATTTTTGCTGAATACGAGTACTTCATGAGCGAAGAATTCAGCCTGATCGATTGCTACTTAGCTCCATTGTTGTGGCGTCTGCCTGAAATGGGTATCGAGCTTGTTGGTCCTGGTGCAAAAGAAATTAAGATTTACATGAACCGTGTATTTGAACGTGATTCATTCCTCGCTTCGCTAACAGAAGCTGAGCGTGAGATGCGTTTAGTTCGCTAATTATTCATGGATATCACTAAAATGACGCCTCGCCGTCCTTATATGCTTCGCGCATTCTATGACTGGCTGGCAGAAAATGACCTTACTCCGCATATCGTTGTTGATGCAACGTTACCGGGTGTACGAGTACCGTTAGAATTTGTTCAAGATGGCCAGATCATTTTGAACATCGCGTCTAGAGCTGTAGGTCAATTAGAATTAGGTAATGAAGCCATTACCTTTCACGCTCGCTTCGGTGGCAAGCCGCATTCGGTTATTGTTCCGCTTTATTCTGTGCAGGCTATCTATGCACGAGAAAATGGTGCTGGGACAATGTTTGAACCTGAAGATGCATATTCGTCTATTGAAGAGGAAGATGTTGCTACAGAGACGCCGATATCAGGCTTGTCTGTCGCAGAAGCTCCCGTCGTAGAATTGCCTGAAGACTCGGCGGTTGAATCGGAACCTGATGGTGATGATGAGCCTCCTAGAGCTAAAGGGCGACCAAGCTTACGAGTTGTGAAATAGTTTTATTTCATTAAAAAGACTGCTAATTAGCAGTCTTTTTTTTATTTTGATTACGCAGTGGTGTCGTTAACGGTTGGTCTCATTGCGTTAGCGCTTATCTGCATCGTGATCGCTGCCGTTATCGAGGCAGAGCCATAGCTAGTGCGGCGGCGACATTACGAGAGGTCATTTCTACATTAAATGCCGCTTCTTCTAAAGCGGTTGCCAGATCAGTTGCTCCTAGCACGACACTATAAACCGCATCAATACCGTGGTCATAAACGACGTGACAGTCTTTGGCTGTGCTACCTGCAATCGCAATCACAGGGATATTATAGGCTTTTGCCGTTCTTGCTACGCCAATTGGCGTCTTGCCATGGATAGTTTGGCTATCAATACGACCTTCACCGGTAATGACTAAGTTAGCATCGTTGACGATATCACTGAGTTGAACTGCATCCATGACGATCTGTATGCCCGGACGCAACTCGGCATTAAATAGCCCTAGAAATGCAGCGCCGAGTCCGCCAGCTGCACCAGCTCCAGGAGTGTGCTTAACGTCACGACCATTTGTTGCTTGGATAATATCAGCGTAGTGTGAAAGGTTAGCGTCAAGTGTCGCCACCATGGCAGGAGTCGCGCCTTTTTGTGGGCCAAATACAGCACTAGCACCTTTATCGCCACAGAGTGGGTTATCAACATCGCATGCGACTTCAAGCTTTATCTCTTTTAGCCTCGGGTCAATGTGATCAACGTTTATGGAGGCAAGTTTACTCAGTTCCCCACCACCATAACCGAGATTAGCACCTTCGCTATCAAGTAGCTGGACACCAAGTGCTTGTGCCATACCTAAGCCACCATCATTCGTTGCACTGCCACCGATGCCAACAATGATGTGTTTGACCCCCTTGTCTAGAGCAGCTTTGATTAGCTCACCTGTGCCATAAGATGTGGTAAGTAGTGGGTTACGTTGTTCCGCTGACACCAAGTGAATGCCTGAGGCGGCAGCCATTTCGATGATGGCAGTGCTGCCATCGCCGAGTAGACCGTAGAATCCTTCAACAGATTGACCTAGTGGGTCGGTGACGGATACCGATACTAGATCCCCTCCAGTCGCATCAATGAGTGATTGTACCGTTCCCTCTCCGCCATCAGCCATCGGTAACTTGATGTATTCGGCATTAGGCAGTACTTGTTTGAAGCCGTTTTCAATGGCTTGTGCAACTTCCATTGCGGTTAAACTTTCTTTATATGAATCAGGAGCAATTACAATTTTCATGACAAAACCTTATACAAATAAACCAAATACACCAAACATCATGACTGAGACAAAGGCGATCACTAGACCGACAGCGGACTCGTAAGGAATGAGTTTTAGGCGCTCGTGAATGTCCATATGAACAGCACCGCCCGTTGCGTGGAAGAAGCTACCATGTGGCATATGGTCGAGTACGGTTGCACCCGAGTGAATCATTGCAGCCCCTGCTAAAGCGGGAACACCAAGCTCTAGTATGGTGCCGCTAAATACGCTAGAAGCAACAGCAGTACCGGCTGTAGTCGACGCTGTCGCAAGTGACATCATGGCACCTGAAATTGGAGCCAGCAGGTAAGACGGTAATCCTGAGGATGTTAAGACGTCGATAAGCCCATCTTTTAGACCTGAGTTGGCGATGATGCCAGCCAAGGTACCTGTGCCGAGTAACATGACTGCTACAGGCGCCATGCGGCTAAGTCCTGATACAGCAAAGTGGTTGGTGTCGGCAAAGCGCCCCATAACGACAGCACCGATAAGACCACCGAGTGGTAACGCGATGAGTGGGTCAACGTTGATACCTGCAATTGGGCGTAGTGACAGGAGCGCAATCGCCACCATAGGGGCAGTGATAGAAGCACCAAAAGACGGGAGCGTAGAATGGTCAACGGCAACCACTTCACTTGCGGCTACTTTTGAACCTTTATTGATTAATTTTTTCGCGATGAAGTACGCGACAATCATACCGCAAATGCCAGGAATAACACCGGCTGCCATTACGGAGGTCAGTGGGACGTTAAACGCGTCGGCCGCCGCAATGGTATTTGGGTTAGGTGACATGACGTTACCCGCCTTGCCGCCCCCAACCATAGCAAGCAAAATAGCAGCTTTGGAAATATCGGCACGGTGTGCAATTGCTAGTGCGATAGGGGAAACGGTAATAACCGCTACGTCAACGAAGACACCAACAGCGGTAAGAATCATCGTTGCGATTGCTAGTGCAAGTAGTGCACGAGTTTCGCCGACCTTTTTGACAATGGTTTCTGCAATGGAAGTGGCCGCCCCAGATTCAATGAGCACGCCAGCTAACACACCTGCCGCGAGAATACGAAGTACAGCGGTGACAATGCCTTGTGCGCCGCCAATCATTAAGCTAACAGTATCGGTTAGAGAGACGCCACCAATGACACCACCAATGAGGGCGCCGATGATCATGCCGTATGCCGGTGGCACTTTCTTGAGAATGAGTGTTATAGCGACGACCAGTGCCGCTAAAGCACCGAAAGTAGAGACTTCGATCATGTTCAGTTTTCCGCGTAAGTTATTAGAATTTTTGTCGGTGTAGAGTTTCACCTTGTTGAAAACAGACTACCGACAGACGAAGGCTAAAGCTTTATGCGAAGTGACAGATTTAAATAAGATAATGATGCGCTATTTGTGCGAATGAACAAATTCCTGTTTCATTTACATACATTTTAAGGCGAGGTAAAGTTGAATTTTGTTATCTAACTTATTGATATTAAGTGTGGTTTCGTGTTCGATCTTATCTAGACGGTAACGTAGGGTATTACGGTGAATATGTAGGATTTCACAAGTTTGAGCTAGGTCGCAATTTTGCTCAAAAAAGACACGTAGCGTTTTTACTAGCACGTTCTTTGTGTCTGATGCGATCAGCTTATTGAGAGGGGCGGTGAGTTGCTGTGCACGCCAAGGATCACGCTTGATGCTACTGACTAATACTGACAATTTGTGATCGTGATAGAAAAGGATCGACTTTGCTTTCGGTTGGCAAATTTCCATCGTGGATTTAGCCGTTTCGTAAGATTTGGCTAATCCGATAACACCGGGAAAGTAATCGCCAATGGTCATTTGAATGGAGAAGTCGCACTCGTGGTCGATGCGTTTCATTAGTTTAGCAACGCGCTTTTGTTCTTCTTGTCTATTCCAAATAGTTTGTTGGACCGTTATCGGCTTAAGTACCACAATTTCGTTCATAGAGACCGAAACAATGCCGACAATATTGTCACGCTCTGGGTATTCGAGTAAATGCACCAGTCGTTGTAGATGCTCCAACGTTAGCGTTTCATTGGCTTTAGGGATCACTTTGATGACTGCAGCAACGCGCGGTTGATCGAGGTCTAGATCTAATCGCTGAGCAATGGAGAGCAGCTGCCCCTCGTTTAAGCGGGTTCCTTGAATTAGCTGCAGTAATAATTCCTCTCGGTGACGTTTATTCCATTGAATTTGGTGCATCAACGCAGCTTGTTCTACGATGAGTTCCGCCGTCATTTTGACTAATTCGCCATAGCTGCGCACGTCATCGGGTGTGCCAGAGATCCCCACAACACCAATGACGTTGTCGTCATAAATAATGGGTAAATTAATGCCTTTTTTTACCCCAGAGAGCGTCGATGCGACCGCATCGTTGATTTCAATAATGCGGTTGTCTTTGATAGCCAGCAATGCTCCGTCATGAGTGTGATGTAAGCGTGAAGGATCGCTGGAGCCAATTATCACACCGTTATCATCCATTACGTTGATTGAGTGTTGAATGATCTTCTTCGCTCTATCAACAATTTGCTTCGCTATCAGTGCGTTGAGTTGCATCATGTCGTCTCTACTACTAGGAATGTTTTGAGTATACCCGAGAACACTGGAATTTAAGGTATAATCACCGGGTTATTGCTAAGAGACAATGTGATGGAATTCGAATTTATTAAAAACTCGCTCACCGGAGAATATATGGTCCGGTGTGAAATGGGGCATGAGGTACTGGCACGTTTATTCCAAGAGGAAATATCAACGTGTGACCGCACCATTGCGGAAATCAACGCTCAAATTGCTTTAGCGTCGCAATATCCAAGCAAGGAGTTTCGTTGGGAAGGCAAAGAAATTTCGTTAAGCATTCTTGAGTCAGAAGTACATGTATTTGAAAACTGTCTGAATTTTGATGTGACTAGCGATAATGTGGAAGACTTTGAACTTTACAGTAGTGAAAGTTTTAGTGAATCAGGCCTTGAGGATTTTAGTTCCGTTGTAGGCCAATGGGAGCGATTTATTCACAATCGCTAAATTGCTTTTCCACTCGAGTGCACAATTCTAGTGCTTGAAACAATGCTTGCCTTATTTTTGTGAATGTATTGCACCATAAGGGTGCGATACATTTTCATTTTATTAACATATATTCATTCATTACTTATATATCAATGAGTTAAAAACTTGGCACGCGCCTTGAAAGTATTATTCCAACAACAGGGATACATACGGCGAAGGGGATGCCATGAAACTTATTAACGCAATCATCAAACCATTTAAATTAGACGACGTACGTGAAGCGCTGGCAGATGTTGGCATAGAAGGTATGACCGTTTCTGAGGTCAAAGGATTTGGCCGTCAAAAGGGACACACAGAACTGTACCGTGGTGCGGAATACCAAGTGGACTTTTTACCGAAAGTGAAGCTAGAGATTGCCACTCATGCTGATAACGTCGATCGTGTTGTCGAGGCAATTTCCAATGCCGCGCAAACCGGAAAGATTGGTGATGGTAAAATTTTTGTGTATGACTTGTGCCAAGCCGTTCGTATTCGTACGGGCGAAATGGACGCAGAAGCACTTTAAGGGATTGGAGAAATTATTATGGAATTAGCAACAACAGTAAGTGAACTACGCTACGCGCTGGATACGTTTTATTTTCTTATTTCAGGCGCTTTAGTTATGTGGATGGCAGCCGGTTTTGCCATGTTAGAGGCGGGCTTAGTTCGTTCTAAAAACACCACGGAAATTTTAACAAAAAACTTCTGCTTGTACGCTATTGCTTGTACTTGTTACTTGGTCGTCGGCTATCACATTATGTATGTCGATAACGCAGAGGCAGGATGGTTACCTTCATTCGGTGCATTAATTGGCACACAAGCAGAAGGTGCGGACCATTCGTTAGAATCGGACTTTTTCTTCCAAGTCGTGTTTGTTGCAACGGCAATGTCAGTCGTTTCTGGCGCGGTTGCTGAGCGAATGAAGTTATGGTCATTCTTAATTTTCTCTGTTGCCCTAACTGCCTTTATCTACCCAATGGAAGGATACTGGACATGGGGTGGCGGTTTCCTTTCTGAAGCAGGGTTTAGTGACTTTGCAGGGTCGGGTATTGTTCATATGGCAGGCGCTGCTGCAGCACTCTCTGGTGTGTTATTACTAGGTGCTCGTAAAGGTAAATATGGCAAGAACGGTGAAATCTATCCAATTCCAGGTTCAAACATGCCGCTGGCAACGTTAGGTACATTTATCCTTTGGTTAGGTTGGTTTGGTTTCAATGGTGGTTCTCAGCTGATGGTCTCTGACTTTGAGAATGCAACGGCGGTTGGACAAATCTTCTTGAATACCAATGCTGCTGCTGCTGCTGGTGCCATTGCGGCGATGTTAGTATGTAAAACAACGTGGGGTAAAGCTGACCTGACAATGATTCTCAACGGTGCACTTGCTGGCCTAGTAGCAATCACGGCGGACCCACTATCTCCATCACCTGTTTATTCTGTGGCAATTGGTGCTGTCGCTGGCGCACTCGTGGTATTTAGTATTATCGCTCTTGATAAAATTAAGATTGATGATCCAGTTGGTGCGATTTCAGTGCACGGTGTGTGTGGCTTCTTTGGCTTGATGGTCGTGCCACTGAGCAATGCTGATGCAACCTTTGGCGCTCAACTATTCGGCGCTGCTGTTATCTTTGCTTGGGTATTTGGTGCAAGCCTAGCGGTTTGGGCAGTGCTTAAAGCGACGATTGGTATCCGAGTATCAGAAGAAGAAGAATTAGAAGGTATGGATATGCATGATTGTGGTGTTGGGGCATACCCTGAGTTTGTTACTTCGAAGTAGCTAGAGCACAATATTCAGCATACAAATTGTTACACAATTGCTAAAAAACCTGCCCACAGTGGCAGGTTTTTTTATATCAGATCATTGTTTTCTGGACGTAGATGAATATAATAACGCAACTGATAAACGTTCTCATTTTAAATTAAAGGAACTAAATAATGAAAAAACTGCTAGCCCTATCAGCAATCGCCGCAGGTTTTGCGGCTCCAGCAATGGCTGCTGAAGAAGTCAACGTTTACTCTTACCGTCAACCGTTTCTTGTTGAGCCGATGTTCAATGAGTTTACTAAAGAGACTGGTATTAAGGTCAATGTAAAGTTTGCTAAAAAAGGCTTAGCAGAGAAGCTTCAACAAGAGGGCGAATATAGCCCAGCTGATGTAGTGTTAACCACCGACATTAGCCGCCTTGCTGAACTCACAGATAAAGATGTGGTTCAAGCTGTTGAAAGCGACGTTATCAATGCCAACGTTCCTGCACAATATCGTGACAAAGAAAATGAATGGTTTGCTCTTACATTGCGTACTCGTAATGTTTATTCATCAAAAGACCGTGTAGGCAAGCTTGGTGAAGACTTTAACTACGCTGATTTGGCGAACCCAGAGTACAAAGGTAAAATCTGTACTCGTAGTGGTAAGCACCCTTATAACGTCTCTTTGGTTTCTTCAATGATCGCCCACCATGGTGAAGCGGAAACGAAAGCTTGGCTAGAAGGCGTGAAGTCTAACTTGGCTCGCAAGCCTCAAGGTAACGATCGTGGTCAAGTAAAAGCGATTAAAGAAGGCCTTTGTGATGTATCACTAGGTAATAGCTACTACCTAGGCAAAATGGTTAACGACAAAGAACAAAAAGAATGGGCAGATGCGGTTTACATCAACTTCCCGAATCAAAAATCGGAAGGCACGCATGTAAACGTCAGCGGTATGGCGATGGCGAAATACGCGCCAAACCAAGAAAATGCTCTTAAATTAATGGAGTTCTTAACGGATACTACAGCACAGCAAATGTACGCAGAAGTGAACTATGAGTACCCTGTTAAAGAGGGTGTGAAGCGTTCGGAATTAGTTGAATCATGGGGCGACTATAAAGCCGACACGGTTTCACTTGATGACATCGCTGGTTATCATAATGCGGCAATCAAATTGTTAGATGAAGTTAAGTTCGACCTTTAATCGGTAAAAAGGGGTATAATGCCCCTTATTGAATTCCGGTTACTGAACATCTCGACTCTGTGTCGCCTGATGTATGTTTAGGCAATGAAAGAAAAAAATGCAGTTTGGAAAACCAGTAGTGGGGTGTTAACCCTGCTACTGGTTTTGCCTATTATAGCGATCTTCTATACAGCACTTGGTGAAACAAGTGATATCTTCTCGCACCTAATAAATACGGTGATGCCCACTTACACCATCAATACCGTACTTCTTGTTGTGGGTGTATTGATACTTTCTCTTATTCTTGGTGTCCCGAGCGCGTGGTTTATGGCCATGTGTAAGTTGCCGTCAGAGAAAGTACTGCAATGGGCCCTGGTGCTTCCTCTCGCAATGCCTGGCTATATTATCGGTTATATTTTTACCGATTGGTTTGATTTTGCAGGTCCCGTTCAAATCTGGTTAAGACAACTATTTGACTGGGGAGTCGGCGACTACTGGTTCCCTGATATTAGAACCGTTGGTGGTGCCACGGTGGTATTGTCACTCGTTCTCTACCCGTATGTATACCTTCTATGCCGCGCGGCGTTTATGGAGCAGAATGTCTCGCTATTGCAATCGGCTAGGTTGTTAAAGTGCACACCATTTGAAAGTTTTTGGCGCATTTCGCTACCATTGGCTCGTCCTTCTATTGCGGTGGGGCTGTCTCTGGTGGCAATGGAAACCATCGGCGACTTTGGAACGGTCAGCTATTTTGCGGTGAATACCCTTACGACCGCGGTGTATGATACTTGGCTTGGTTATTCTAGCCTAAGTGCTGCAGCCAAAATATCCGCATTAATGATGATGGTGATAGTGTTGCTATTAGGCGCGGAGCGATACAGCCGACGTCGTCAAAAACTGTTTCAAAGTCAATATAATAGCCATGAAGACTTTCGCTATATTCTTAAAGGTTGGAAAAAGTGGCTGGCCGTCATTTGGTGTTGGGGGCTCGTGTCTATTGCCTTTATTTTCCCGCTTGGTCAGTTGGTTATTTATGCCTATAAGTATTTTGCTCAAAGCTGGACACCTGAATTTCAAATTTACGCAATGAACAGCCTCAAAGTGTCCATCATTGCTGCTGTGTTTGCCGTTGCTATCGCGATTGTGGTGAATTTTAATCGTCGCTTGGCATCGAATACATCTAGCCAAGTCTTCATGAGAGCCAGTTCATTAGGCTATGCGGTTCCGGGTACGGTATTGGCTATTGGTGTGATGGTGCCTGTGCTATTCATGGATCATGCGATTAATGACTTTGCCGTTTGGATGGAATGGAAGCGCCCTGGATTGTTGTTCTCTGGCTCTATGTTTGCGATTGTTTTTGCAATGGTGGTACGTTTCTCAGCGGTAGCGATTGGTAGTATCGAAACCAGTTTAAGCAAGGTGTCACCTTCACTAGATATGGCATCACGTACGATGGGCTGCAAGCAAAACCAGATGTTGGCGCGGGTACATTTTCCTTTGATTAAGCGCGGGATTTTGATAGCTGGTCTTTTGGTGTTTATTGAGTCGATGAAAGAGCTTAATGCCGCGTTGTTATTACGACCATTTAATTTCGAAACACTCGCAACTTACGTTTACAATTTTGCCTCTGATGAGCATTTAGAGTTGGCGGCGATGCCAGCGGTTTTATTAGTCTTAGTTGGGCTTATCCCTCTCATCATTGTTAATCGATCTTTGGAGCAACCTCACTAATGACGACTGCGTTATCTATTGAAAATCTTTCTTGCCAATATGACTCTCAAATGGTGTTGGAAGCGCTGTCGCTACAGGTAAACCATGGTGAGATTGTTTGTTTACTTGGCGCGAGTGGTTGTGGCAAAACCACGTTGTTAAAAGCGATAGCTGGTTTGCTGCCTTTATCTGGCGGGTTAATGACGCTAAATGAAAAAGTCATTGATGATGGTAAAACATGGTTACCACCAGAGCAGCGTAATATTGGTATGATCTTCCAAGACTATGCGCTATTCCCACACCTGACGGTGGCAGAAAATGTCGCGTTTGGACTCAAGGGACAACCTAAAGAACAACAAGATTCTATTGTAGACGAAGCGCTTTCTCTTGTTCATCTTGACGCCTTTAAAGCTCGTTACCCACATCAACTTTCCGGTGGTCAGCAACAGCGCGTGGCGATTGCAAGAAGCTTAGCGTATAAGCCAGATTTACTGCTGCTCGATGAACCGTTCTCAAATATTGACACGCAAGTTCGTCATGAGTTGATTCGTGAGATCCGTAAGATATTTAAGAAGCAGGGTATTACGGCGATCTTTGTGACTCACAGTCGCGAAGAAGCGTTCGCTTTTGCCGATAAAATGGCAGTGATGAATGATGGTGTTATTGAGCAGTATGGCAGTGCATCAGAGCTCTATTTTTGCCCATCGAGCAAATTTGTTGCCGACTTTTTAGGGGGTGGCAGCTATCTTGAAGCGACGCATATTACCGCTTCAACCTTTGATACTGTACTAGGTCAGATTGCCGCGACCTCGTGTACGTTCATTGAGGAAGGTGAAAAGTGTCAGTTGTTGGTTCGACCACAACAGATCCAATTGTCTTCTTCTGAGCAAAGCAGCATTAATGTTGTCGAGCAACAATTCATGGGTGACCACTGCCGCTATGTTGTTGATATAAAAGGTACGCGAGTACTGGCTACGTCAATGGAAGCATTGAATGTCGGTCAGAGTGTGGCGGTAAGTGTTGAATCTCAAGGAATTGTGGCTTTTAGCTAAGCGTTGATTCGTATAGCTTTTCACTGTGATGAACAAGGGGAAAGTCATACTTGTAGTACCGTCAAAAAAGCCCGATGAATACTCATCGGGCAAAGATGTTCTCCACCTATAGGGAGTTCCTTGCTAGCCCATCACTTGGTAAGGCAAGTCCGTATAATAGGAAGCAAGGAGAAAGGTAACAGAGACTACAACGACAAAAAGCCTTTCATCTGTTGAAGAACATATTCAGCTTGATCTTTATCTTTCATTTCACAAAAAATTCGCAGCAATGGTTCGGTGCCTGAGAAGCGAGCGATGACCCAGCCACCATTCTTAAAGTAAACCTTAGCGCCATCGGCGTAACTCACTTTATCAATATCGTAGTCAAATTCAGGCAATTGCTTTTCGATATAGAGCTTATGGTACAAGCTATCTTTTTGTGAGGCTTTAAACGTACAATCACCTTCGGCGGTATAGGCGTAGCCATATTGACGGTAAATTTCGTCTAGAAGCTCTGAAAGCTTTTTACCAGTGACGCTTAGCATTTCTACCAATAAGCTGGAGGCGAACACGCCATCTTTACCTTTAATGTGGCCTCTAATGGTTAAACCGCCTGAGCTCTCCCCACCAATAAGTGAGTCGTCCGCTTCCATTTGAGCACTAATGTGCTTAAAGCCTACGGGAACCTCAAAGGCCTTTTGTCCATAATGTGCGGCGATCTTGTCGAGTAGATGGGTGGTGGCAATATTTCGAACCACCGAGCCAGTCCAGCCTTTATATTCAAGTAAGTAGTAGTACAGTAGCATCAAGACTTCGTTAGGGTGAATGAAGTGACCTTTTTCATCAATGATGCCCAATCGGTCGGCATCACCATCGGTGCCGATACCGATATCATAGCCTTCAGCGGCAACTAGGTGCTTTAAGCGATAAAGCGTTGCGGCATTAGGGGATGGCATTAAGCCACCGAAGTCTGGATTTTTACCATCGTTAATCACATCAACATCGCATCGACCATTGATTAATACTGTTTGTAGGGCGTTCTTAGCCACGCCGAACATAGGATCAATGAGCACTCGTAAATTGGCTTGCTTGATCGCATCAATATCAATGAGGTCGATAATTGAATCGACAAACTGATTCATTGGGTTGATCTCAATGATCTTGTTTTGTTGCACCGCGAGTTCAAAGTCGAGGCGTTGGATCTGATCGTTTGTTAACGTAGCGATCTGAGACTCGATCTTTTCTGTGATGATCTCATCAGCATCTCGACCACCTTCGATAAACACTTTCACACCATTGTAATCGGCAGGGTTGTGGGAGGCGGTGATGCACGCGGAATAGGCGCAGCCCATGTGCTTAGCCTGATACATGACGATCGGGGTTGGCACAAATTTATTGATGAAGCTAACCGGAATATCATTTCCAGCGAGTACTTCGGCAAACCATTGACCGGCTTTGTCAGATAAAAAACGTCGGTCGTAGCCGATGACGAAACCTTTATCCGCGACCCCTTCGTGGTTAATAATATTAGCTAAAGCCTGGGCCACAATCCTGACGTTGTCGCGGGTAAATTCCTCACCAATAAAGGCACGCCAACCGCCGGTACCAAATTTAATCATAATGCTCTCCTAACGAGCTCCGAAGAACTCGTATTGATAGTTCGTCCTTGGGGTGAGAATTAGCCTAGAACCACACGGATGTGGTTGATGGTTCCCGGTTGTTGAGGGGCAACAGCTCCGGTCATGTCTATGCCATTTAGCGTCATGGTTTTTACCCCTTTACTGACGTTGTTTGGGTTTTCAACGGTGATGTGATAAGTCGCGTCACGCCACTCTCTTGTGACTTTAAAACTTGGCCAATCTGTCGGAATACATGGGTCGACAATGAGCCCTTCAAAGCTGAGGCGAACGCCTAATATATAATTAGTGGCGGCGTAGTACGCCCAGCCTGAAGTACCTGTTAGCCAAGGGTGGTTGGCACGACCGTGATCTTGATGATCGCGTCCCATGACAAACTGCACATATGAGTAGGGTTCAGTGATGCGGGTTTCGATATTATTGTTTTGATTGTACGGGTTAAGCGAGTCGTAGAACTTCATCGCTTGATCACCACGACCGAGTTTCGCTTCCGCTACCCAAGCCCATGGGTTGGGGTGAGAAAAAATAGCGCCATTTTCTTTCACGCCTTGATAAACACGGGTCACGAAACCAATGTCATCATTGGGAGTCGCAAAAGACGGGGCGTTGAGGTGCAGCCCGTAATCGGAATACAAGTATTCATCAACCGCATCCATCGCTTTTTGACCGCGTTCTTCACTAACCGCGCCTGATATAACCGCCCAAGTATTTGACTCTAAGTGCACCTTTCCTTCGATTTGCTCATTGGTGCCGACTTTGTCCCCATTTTTGGTGATACCACGGATATACCAACCCCCGTCGTCATCCCAAAGGTGAGTTTCACACGCATCTTGAACTTTCTTCGCCATCGCTTCATAGCAAGCGACATCGCTCGGTTTGTCGAGGTAATTGGCAAGGTCGACAAACTCTTGCAACGCCCAGTAGTGTAAGAAAGCCACCATAGAAGACTCACCACCGCCGAGATTTAAACAATCGTTCCAATCTGCTCGAAGCCCTTTGGCAATGCCCGTCGCGCCAACATGTTTATCCGTGAAATCTAACGCCGCTTTCATATGGTCGTAGACGGTCGCATTGCCACCGTCAGCGTATGGGATGACTTCATTAAAGAAGCTGGTTTCACCGGTTTCCATGACATAGCGGCAAATGGTTGGGATCAACCATAGGTGATCATCAGAGCAGGTATCGGCAATACCATGGATCTTATCTTCGTCACTCGGAGTTGGCACCACGGTTGGAGATTTTGATGGCTCAACATCGACTTTCTCTGGATCAAACCAATCTGGATCAAAGAGGTGTAAGCCATAGCCGGCTTTAACTTGCCCTCGAAGTAAGTCGACAATACGCTTTTTCGTCATTTCAGGGTTCGAATGTGGTACTGCCATCGCATCTTGGGCGGTGTCTCGGTATCCCAGCCCGGTACGTCCACCAACTTCGATAAAGGAAGCAAATCGCGACCAAACGACACAGGTTTCTGCTTGGTATAACGTCCAAGCATTGAGCATGGTATCAAGCCCCTCATTTGGAGATGTGACTTGGAATTTTGCGCAGCGTTCATCCCAGTGCATCTTAATTGCGGCGAAGGCTTTATCCACTTCCTTTAGGTCTTGGTACTTGTCACGCAGCCGAGCACCATTGCCTTTACCAATACCAAGCACGTAGGCAAAGCGAACTTCTTCTCCGGGCTGAATAGTGAATTGTTTATGAAGCGAACCACAGTGGTTGTAGCAAGTTTGTACATGGTTTGAACACTGCCCGCGCTCGACGGCGATTGGGTTTGATTCATCTCGGTATAGACCTAAGAAGCTGTCTCGTTGACCATCGTAGCTATCAGGTTCAAAGGTTGAAGCAAGATAATAGAACCCTTCTTTCTCATCGGTGTTATAGAAAAGATCGTACTCGATCACACCGTCTTGATACTCAGTTCCGGCAGAGTAGAGCGACATTTGATGATTCTGGTTGTCTGAGGCAATGTGACTAAAAGAGAACTCAACAAAAGAAAAGGTACTGATTGTGCGTGGCTTATTGCTGGTATTACGCAGTACCACATCCCATACTTCGGCATCTTCCCCTTTAGGGATGAAAAGCGTTTTTGTCGCTTCGATACCGTTGTAATCACATTTAAATTTTGAGTAAGACAGCCCATGACGCACTTCGTATTGCGCTTCTTCCAAGCTTTTTGCAACTGGTTGCCAAGAGATTGACCAATAATCGCCGGTTTCATCATCTCTTAAATAAACGTAGTGTCCTGGCCTATCAAACGTCGCATTAGGGCGAAATTTAGTGACACGATTATATTCAGGAGAATTGTAAAATGAATACCCCCCAGCATTGTGAGAGATCACGGTACAGAACTTTTCGGTGCCAAGATAATTGGTCCACGGTGCTGGAACATCTGGGCGAGTGATAACATATTCACGGTTGTCGTTATCGAAGTAGCCGTATTGCATGAGTATTTCCTTATAAACTTCTAATTATTCAGTGATAGGTACGCGATTTATAATCTGTCTCTGCGGAGAGGGGGTTATTCAGACCATGGGTGTCGATACCGGATGTTTTGTCTGTCGAGCAAGGCTAAATGGGGTTTAAGCCTTGCCAGAAAATTGGGGTAATCTTTACGCTTTTCTTGACACCAAGCGGTTTCAGCTAGCGCGAGTAAGCGCGGGAAAACCATGTAATCCAAACGGTCTTGATGAGTGACGATTTCGGTCCACAATGCGGCTTGAATGCCAAGAATGCGTTTCTTAACGGGGTCATCCCTATCGATGTCAGATAAGGGTTCGTATTGGTAAGCTTGCTCAAGAGAAATGACCGACGCCCAATCCACACCAGGTTCTTCACTCGCATAGTCTTGAGCCATATCGAGGTAGGTGTTTTGTCCCGGTTGCAGTACGACGTCGTAGCCCATTTTTGCACAGTTGATCGCTGCTTCTTCGCTTAACCAAGAGTAGATAATGGTGTCTTTACTTACTTTGTTGCCAAAGTGCGCTTCTTCCCAACCTAACATGCGTTTGCCTAGCGAGCGGAGCTTGTCTTCTGCATAGCGCAGCAAATGCCCTTGAAGTTCTTTGCTACTACTATAGCCATGAGTTTGCATCAGCTTTCTACAGCTTGGGCTATTGACCCAAGAGCCAAGCGGGACTTCGTCTGCACCAATATGAAGGTAGGGTGCAGGAAAGAGTGCGGCGACTTCTTCTAGCACTGCATCTAAAAACTGGTAAGTACCTGCTATCCCTGGAGATAAGGTGTTGTCGGTGTAGTGCTGGACGCTGCGATAAGTGGACTTATCCTCATGGTCAACTAGCAGGTGTGGCAAGGCTTTAATCGCGGCGCGACAATGGCCAGGAATATCAATCTCTGGAATGATTTGAATACCGCGTGCACTGGCAAATGCCACCACTTCTTTGATGTCGTTTTGCGAGTAGTAACCGCCGTATTTTTCTGAAATATGATGAAATTGAGGCTCAATCACTTCATCGGGCCCACGCCATGCGCCAATCGCTGTTAGCGCCGGAAGCGCTTTTATCTCAATGCGCCATCCCTCATCATCGGTTAGATGCCAATGAAAAGTATTGAGCTTGTAGTGTGCTAATAAGTTGATGAAGCGCTTAATCTCACTGACTGGCTGAAAGTGTCGAGCACTATCAAGCATGACGCCACGGTAAGAAAATCGCGGCTTATCTTGTATGGCGACAAATGGAACCAGCAGTGTTTGTCGAACCTCATCAAAGCGGCAAAGTTGCAATAACGTGCTCGCGGCATAGATAAATCCGGCGGTATCAGTGGCTTCAATGACTACGCCATCATGGTTGATATTGAGTTTGTATTCTTCGCTGGCAAGTACAGGGCTGCGCTTAAAATGTACACCCTGTTGTCCAATCGACTTAGGTGTTATCGAAAATAGTCGCTCCACCTCTTCTTGCAGCCAAGCTGCCGCGTTTTTGTTGTCTGGATGATCCCATGAGATCTGGCTGTAACGAGTCAGTTCAAACTGACCCTCGGTGAAAGTGATGTTCTCCGGATGAGGGATGAGTTGATGTTTATGCGCGATGACATCCGGTACCACGGTGTGTTGATCGTAAGTGTGCTTAAGAACAATTGGCGACACACTGACCGCTTCCCTCGATAGTGAATCGGTGTCTAAATACGCTTCTTTAATCCCATCAGAAAGAAAGCGAAACGGTGCGGTTAAGATAGAAAACTCTATATAGACATGGTGGTTGGAATAGAGCACCGAATCGGCAAGTTCAAGCGTACAAAAGCTGCCAACTTGCGTAAGGTGACCTGCGGAAATACTGGTAGGATCAATATAGCGATCAAAGGTAAAACTAAGGCGCCAAGGCGCGTAACTTTTCTCCGATAGATTATGCAATGTTAAACCAAAACGACTGCCTTTCTTGTGGCTGTCTAGTACGGCAATATCGACGCGAAAATCCATACTCGCCTCCCTTTAATAGTGATTATGCTGGCTTTGTCCAGCCATCATCAGAGCCCCATCCATGGCGTCACCTTTTGGCTCTACGATCCAGCGTTGCACTGCAGGTGATAACCAATCATGGATACGTTGGGCAATGCTACCCATGAGGCAAATGTGCTGCGCCCCTTTGCGGTTCAATGCCGTTAAGTACATTTCAATATCATTTGCGGTTTGCTGAAGTAATGATTTCCCCAGTCTTTCGTTAAGTAATGCGTAGTCGAAAATCGCAGGAGAAAATTGTCCGTAATCACAAGGAAGGGCGGTCTTGGACCATTCAACAATGCGGTCTACATCATGCTCAAAGTGCGTCATGACTAATTCAGCTAGGGGAGAAGGAGGGCGAATACCATCTTGAATAAGTAGCACCTCTTGAATAAGGCGTAACCCCATTACGGCACCGCCGCCTTGATCTGAAATTGGAAACTCACGTCCGCCAACGACATACTGTTGACCTTGTTTGAGTAACAGCCCACAAGATCCCGTGCCAGCAATCATGATGGCGCCGTCTTGACCTTGATGCGCGCCTAAGCATGCTCCGTACGCATCGGTGTTGAGTGTAATACTGGCAAAAGGATGGGAGATGGCAGTGAAATTTTGGTACGAGGCTTTATGTTCTGCACCGGCAAGTGCCAAACCAACATCGAGATTTATCAGGCTATCTCGATCTAATCCACTTTGTGCTAATGCGATAGTGAGCGCTTTGATGATTGCTGACATTGCAACATCGGCCCCAAGCATAATGTTGGCGCTACCACTTTTACCTTCTCCAATCAGCTCACCACGTTCGTTGACGATTCGGGCTCGACAAGAGGTGCCTCCACCATCGATCCCCGCGATAAATTTAGGCATGGGACGTCTCCTTTTGTTGGTAGTGCTTATGAGTCAATGCGGTAGCAAGCAGCAACCAAGCGGCGTGAGGGATCCACTGTTCGCCCCAGCGCCAGTTTTGTAACATGTCATCTTTTTGATGCAGTGGATTAAAGGCAATGTCGCATTCATTATCGAACCCAGCGGTGATGCCATTACACACCCCACCATGAGCATTAAAAAAGCCAAGGTCTGTTAAATAATCGGGGTTGTTGTGACCATGCCCATCGAGCATGCACATATCGTATGGGTTAAAGCCCAAGATCCAATCCATCGCCCTAGCGGCATAATCTTCGAGTTCGGCTTTCAATACCGGGTTATCAAGATGAGGCTGCACAGTGAGAGCCATCGTGGCTAACGAGGCTAATCGAGCATTTTCACCTTGCCACCAATAACCGGATTCATTGTTGTGAGGCACAAAAAATGCACTGCGTTTCGCTTCGTCAATGGGTTTGACATACTGGCGAGGATAGCCAAATGGGTTAAAGACTTCCTGCGTCACATTAAGCTCGAACTGGCAGGCTTTGTGTATGAGTGCAATAAATCGTTGTGTGCGAGAAGAGTCATCTTCAATTAAGACGTATTCATTGAGCGCGATAACGGGTAGCCCAGCCTCTGCTGCGTGATAATAAGGGCGAGATCCATCGTCATTACTCGACCAATAGAAAGCAAACTGTTCATCGTGTGTCGCTCGTTGTGCTAACGCATCCGCCCAGTATCTTGCTTCTACTAAGTAGTGACTTTGCTGGGTAGAACGATAAAGCTCGACACTGGCGAGCAGTGCGCAGTACTCATCGATGATATTTTCAGTGCCGTCATTGAGGTACTCAGTATTGTGCTGTTTTAGGTGCGCGTAGCCTGATTCAGCGGCGGCTAAAAACTGTTGTTCTTTATCCGCCGTTAAGTGAGCTAACCGACTCGTTTTCGCTAATGCCGCAATGGCCATCCCTCCACCTTGACGAAACCCCGCCTGATAGTCAGAGGTCTTGTGACCTAATTGGGTTTCATAGGCGCAGATTTCACGCTGCTCGGTATCTTTGCTCCATTTATCAAAGATGGTCATGTAGAAATAGCCATCAGGATGCTGCATGCGAAGTAAAAATTCAGCGCCGTAAAGTGCTTCTTCGTGGAGCCTAGTTTGTAAAAAAGAGCGCTCTAGAGAGTCATGCAGCGCATCATCTGCTTTTAAGAGGTTCCAGACCACCATCGGGGTTTGCTGAGGGTTGAGATAATTGGCATAGGATAAATGACTTAAGTACTTACTTACGTCACCAGAGGCGTCATACCAACCGCCATGAACATCAACGCGTTCGTTACTGCCAATCACTTTTGCTACTTGGTCAGCATTATCAAAAATACTGTCGCTGCAACGTTGAGATTTGAAGTAATGGATCATATCGGAAAAGGCGCGATCCAATAGGCGATGATTTGCAATTTGAAAGCGATGGGAACAAACCGATTGGTAGCTTAGATAATACTCGCCAGGCTGTGTCCACTCACTGAAGTCAACGTCAAAAAAGTAACCTTGATGCCACTGGTCAACTTGTGCACCATCCGAGAGAGGTAACTCTAAAACGATGGCATGAGTAGTGGCATCAACCAAAAATACGTTGTTGATTTCGGTCAGTGCGGTTGGTGACATGACAACCGCACGTTTGGAGCCTATTGCTTGATAGCCGATGTGGTTTGTTAAAAGTTGCATGAATTATCCCAGCAAGTGGTGTCAGTCAGCTCCCTCTTTGAGGGAGCGTTTTATTCGTTTTCGTTCATTAGTTCTCGTAAAGGTAACAACGGACGAAGTGGTTCTCTGCTAATTTAGTGACGCTCGGCAGAGCTTCGTTACATCGGCTGGTGGCATGGGTACAGCGACCTGAAAATGGGCAACCGACCGATTGTGGTGTCCACAGTGGAATGTCGCCTTTATTACCTTTCAGCTTTTCATGAATCGACTTCGATGGATCGGGTACTGCTGATACCAGTAATTGTGTATAGGGATGCTGAGGGTTTGCGATGACTTCATCGGTATCGCCCCATTCCACCATATGCCCCACGTACATGACGGAGATGTCTTCAGCGATGTATCGCGCTGTTGCAATGTCATGGGTGATGTACAGCAATGACATTTCTTTTTCGAACTTCATCTCTTCCATTAGGTTGAGAACACCTGCTCGAATAGAGACATCCAGCATTGAGGTTGGCTCATCCGCGAGAACGACTTCGGCGCCAATGGCGATGTTTCTTGCCAGGTTGACACGTTGACGCTGACCCCCAGAAAGTTGATGAGGGTATTTCGCCGCGGTTTCTTTTGCTGGAATGAGGCCGACCTGTTCCAATAAGTCGTAGATGCGTTCTTCCAATTCTTTCTTATTGCGCTTGCTTACTTTGTTATGGATGAGCAAAGGGCGCGCAATGTGGTGAAAAATGGTGTGGGTTGGGTTAAGAGACCCAAACGGGTCTTGCCATACCATTTGTACACCCTGACGGTACTGAGTCAGTTCAGCTTGCTTTTTAATCTCTTGAATATCTCGGCAGCGATATTTAATTTCACCGCCACTGGGCGCATACATTTTCGCGATCATTTTCGCCGTGGTTGATTTACCTGAGCCGGACTCACCGACAACGGCGAGACCACGGCTCTTATACATTTTGAATGACACGTCATTAATCGCGCGCATCATTGGTTGAGATAGCGTATTACTGTTAATTGGAAAATCTTTTACGACATTATTGCCTTCAATTAGCAGTTCACCATAGTTGCTCATATTCATCTCCAGAATTTATTGTGACGTCCTGTTTTACTGGTGGTTGTCTATGACAACACCTCGGCTACCGCTATCTGCTCATTGTATAAATGGCAATTTGAAAAGCGGTTGGACTCGATTTTGCGCAATTGAGTCGGCACTTTAGTACAGGCTTCATGGACACGGTCACAACGAGCCTGAAAGCGGCATCCTTGTGGGATTTCCAGTAGGTTTAGCGGGTTACCCGGAATGCCCGTTAACTTCGTTTTTGGCCCAGTTAATGGTGGAAATGAACTTCCCAGCCCTTTGGTGTATGGGTGGTAAGGTGATTCAAGAATGGCTTTAGAAGGTGCTACCTCGATCAACTCACCGGAGTACATGATCCCGATGCGATCTGAGAATTCGACCATTAAGGAAATATCATGAGTAATGAACAAAATAGAGAAGCCAAACTCTTCTTTTAATGCGTAGATCTTTTGTAATATCTCGCGCTGAACAACCACGTCTAGTGCGGTAGTTGGCTCATCCATAATGATCATCTTTGGATTGAGTGCGAGTGCGATAGCGATCACTAGACGCTGACGCATTCCGCCAGAAAATTGGTGTGGATAGTCGTTGAGTCGACTTGGGTGAATGTCCACTATTTCCAATAGGCCTTCGGCTCGTTTTTTCGCTTGCTCACGCGTCATATTAGTGTGACGCATGATGACATCACAAAACTGCTCTTCAATGGTGAGCACTGGGTTTAAGGCGTTCATGGCACTTTGAAAGACCATGGACATCTCGCTCCAGCGAAATGCTTGCATGCGCTCATCGCTGTACTTAAGAATGTCTTCACCGTTAAAGATCACTTCGCCGCCACTTATGTACGCGGGTGGCTTATGTAGACGCATCAGTGAAAAGGCGACCGTGGATTTCCCACAGCCAGACTCACCAGCAAGGCCAAAGACTTCTCCCGGAGCGATATCAAAGCTAACGTTGTTGCAGGCTCTGACGTCGCCAGCATCGGTAATGTAATCTACGCAAAGGTTGCGGATTGAAATTAAAGGTTCAGACATAATTAACGGTCTCCGCTCCAAAGTGCATTTTGTGGTGGTAGTTCAGGCTCGCGAGTGGTTTTGTCTTCTTTCACCATCTTTTTCCAGCGCTTCATCCCTTTGTGTGAGCGAAGCTGAGGGTTGGCAATTTCATCAACAGCGAAGTTGAGTAGTGCAAGACCTGTGACCAATAAGATAAGCGCAAAACAAGGGGCAAGCATTTCCCACCAAGCGCCAATCAGCATTGCCGACGACGTTTGTACGTTGTAGAGCATGATGCCCCAGCTAACGGTATTCGGATCGCCCATGCCCAAGAAGGAGATGATGGCTTCCATAGAAATGGCGTACATGACTGAACCAATGAAGCTTGCGCCAACAATTGAGATAAGGTTTGGTAGCAACTCAACAAAGATAATGCGTAGCTTTGATTCGCCTAACACTTCTGCTGCCTTAACAAACTCTTTTTCACGCAACGACAGAGTTTGTGATCGTATGACCCTAGCGCCCCAAGCCCAGGACATAAAACCAATCACTAGGGATATGGTTAGAGGACCTGCCTCACCAATGAATGCCGCAACAACAAACAATAAAGGGTACTGAGGGATCACCAACATAATGTTCATGGCAGCGGTTAATACATCATCGACTCGGCCGCCAAAGTAACCAGCAGAGATACCAATGACCGTCGCTAAAATGCACACAGTAAGACCGGCACCAAAACCCACCATGAGAGAGACACGGGCACCGTAGACCACTTGTGACCACACATCACGGCCCATACGGGTTGTGCCTAGCGTATGATCGGCTTTCTTTGACATCAGCAGCGCGCGGCGGTTGTCCGCAAGGTTTTCTGCCACCCAACCATCTGGGTTTGCTTGTGCCATTTTGACGACAAACCCTGGGTACTCATGGGGGTTACCTGTGCGCTTGTCTGGTGCATGCTTTGTAATTAATGGAGCGGCGACAGCAAGAAAGATAAACAAGCCGATAATGACAAGTCCGATACGAGCGGTGGTATTTCGCCACACTAGAGAGAGAAATCCTTTCATGATTATTTGCCTCCTTTACGTAGGCGAGGGTCAAGCACGACATACAACATGTCGGCGACAAGGTTAAAAAACAGCATAAAGAGGGTCATGATAAGTAGTTGACCTTGAAGAACTTGGTAATCACGTGCATGAATAGCGTTAAGCATGACGCTGCCTAAACCGGGATAGTTGAAAATAATTTCAATGATCAGTTGTCCACCAAGCGCCATACCTAAAGACATAGAGAGTGCCGTAACACTTGGTAGCATGGCGTTACGAGCGGCGTAATTGAATACCACACGGTTTTCACTCAGACCTTTGCCCTTTGCCATGGTGATGTAGTCTTCATTGAGGAGGTTAATCATGTTGTTACGCATATTGACGAGGAAGCCGCCAATTTGAATGATCGTCGCACAAATAAGTGGTAACACCGCGTGATACAGCACGTCTTTGAGGAATGTCCAGCTCGTCCAGTCTGGTGTTGTTCCTGCGGTATACGCATAACCGGTTGGGAACCACTTAAGGCCGATAGCGAAAATGAACAGTGCTAGCATTGCAATAACGACTTGAGGAATAGCCTGAACAATCAGCATTCCTGGGGTGATAAACGTATCGAAGCGACTGCCGCGTTTCCACGCTGCGAAGATGCCAAGCACTGAGCCGATAGAGAAAGAAAGCACGACTGCGCAGCCTGCTAGAAATAGAGACCAACCAAATGCGCTGCCAAGCAAGCTATTTACTGATAATGGGAAAAACTGTACGGAGGTGCCCAGTTCCCAACTCAGAATATTCTTCATGTAGGCGATGTATTGAACAAAATAGTTACCATCAACGAAGCCAAGCAATTCTTTCATTGCGGCGATACGTTCTGGTGTAATTTGTACCGTAGTATGCGCAAACATCATGGTGACCGGGTCGCCTGGCATTGCGCGTGGAATAATAAAGTTGATAGTGGCGGCGACTAAAAGCGCCATACAATAAAAGGACAATCGTCTTAAAAAATAACCCATAACTTACACCTTGTTAACCCAACGATAGTGTCGCTGGTACTGCCGTCCATAACGTAGAGACGAGCTATCCCCTGACGACAAGCGCCACTCATTCAATTGAATACAGGAAGGGGATGAAAGCGGTACGGATGCACCGCTTTTATTTACATATTTACTTGTTTATTTCACTGGTTTTAGGTCCAGTACGTGCAACAGACGCTCAGGAATACCAGCCCAAATATTGGGACGGCCTTGAGGATTTTGCTCGTTCCACCAACCCGTATAGCGAGTGGTGTTGTACTGGAACATATAAGCACCAGACATAACAGGAACCGTTACTTGGTCTTGCGCGATGATTTTTTGGATGCCGTGTGCGATTTCCATTTGTTCATCTTTGTCTGCGGTTTTGTAGAAGCTGCTTAATAGTGAATCTAACTCAGAGTTTTGGTAGAAGTGCATCGCGAAGCGAGGCATACCATCACCATTTTGTAGTGTTGAGTTATACGCGCTGTTCCAATACGTGTATGGGTCAGCACCGTGGAAGTAGTTGGTATAAGCAACGTCGTAAGAGCCTTCAAGCATAGATTGGTTGTACACAGAGAAGTCAGGTGTACGTGCTTTCGCTTTAATGCCGACTTCGGCAAGCTGCTCAACAGCAAGTTGTACGGTGTTGTTGAAATCGGTCCAGCCATTTGGTGATTGAACTAATAGCTCAAAAGATTTGCCAGATGGAGTATCGACAAAACCATCATTGTTTATGTCTTTAAAACCAGCTTTTGAAAGTAGCGCTTTTGCGCCTTCTACGTCATAAGAGTTGTAACCCTTAAATTTGTTGTGCGTTGATTCGTCAGACCATGCTGTAAAGGCATAACCCAAGCCAGATGCGAAGTCATTGACGGTACCGCCGCCATAGAAAGCGATATCAATGATGGTTTGACGGTCAAGTGCCATGGAGAATGCACGACGGAAATCGACGTTGTTAAGCGCTTCATTTTTAACTTGATCTGGGTTCTTGAAGTTAAGCATGAAGGCTTGTGTGCCCGCTGGCGGGTACCAGTAGTGATGATTTGGACTTGCTGCTGCGTAAGTGCGGTCAATATCTGGGATGAACGATGACGTCCAATCCATTTCAGAATTAACCACTTTGCCTAGGAACTGATCGTTGTTGGCAATTTGAGGAACACGTAGACAATCCACTTCTAGGTTGTCTGCATCCCAGTAGTTTTCGTTACGACATTGAACGTAAAGCTGTCCTGTAAAGGTATCGATTTCAGTAAATGGACCAGAACCTACAGGATTTTCATTGGTAAACGTAGCTGGATCTTTAATATCTTTCCAAACATGCTCAGGGACGACAGGCACTTTAACGATTTCGTAAGGCACGTTTGAGTTTGCTTCGGTGAGGTAGAACTTCACTTGGTGGTCATTAACTTTTTCAACTTTCTCAACCCAAGAGTTAATACCACTTTGGTCAAGCTCAGGTTTTGATTTAACTAGATTGAATGAGAACAGGACATCGTTAGCATCAAAAGTTTCACCATCAGACCATTTCACGTCTTTACGAATGTCAAAGGTGACCGTCATTAGGTCATCAGACATTTCGAAGCCTTCAGCGAGACGGAATACCGGTTTGTTTCCGTGCATTTCGTTGAAAACAACCAACGGCTCATAAATAAAGTCAGTCGTTGTATGTAGGTTGGTCGCACCCAAGTATGGGTTAAAGTTACGAACAAAAGTATTGAACTCTTTCGGGTGAACCGTGAGTTCGTTACGTTCTGCTGCAGTTGCAACAGAGCTAAACCCTGATACTGCAGTGGCGATAATTGCTGTCGCGAGTGCTGTTTTTTTAATATGCGCAAGCATAGCTATTCCTTACTATTTGCTTTTGTTTCACTGGGTAAATATTGGAGACTTACCCTCACGTTTGCTAAAGCCTACCTCTTATCTGTTTCCTAAAGAGTGGCCTGTAAGCCTTAGGCGTTATTAAGAAAACACCGTAAAGAAGAATTTATCAATTAGGTTCTCCGTCAAAAACGTCAATTAGTCATGGTTGGTTGTTAAAAACGTCAAATCAGCACTGTTTTGAGTGTTTTTTGAACGAATATTTAAAGTGATGAATGTCACGAACCACGAGGTGGTAAATATAAAATGTTAGTACTTACTATCTTTACTTTCCTTGGTGTTAATTTGATATAAGAACTAATTTTAAATAGGTGATACTTATCACACCATAAAATGGCACGTTAATTTTATTTAAAAATTAGTAATGGCAATTTGTTGTGATTACCATCGCAAAGTCACTATTATCTCACTAATTACTGATGATTTTTATCATGTAAACGCATTGTTTTTTCTCTATATAGCGAGGCAATATGCCCTTTTTTTTTATAGGATATAAAGTGAATCTTGTCGTTTTCTTGCATACATGATGTTCCAAATGAGCATGCGAAATTTTCAAGTTGTCATTAATGAATTGAATTTGGATTGGCTTCCGGTTTGGTTATTTCTTGTCTCGATAGTTTGTTATTTTGTAGGAGTATTCGTGTTACAGAATGAGAAATAGTATATCGGGGTTCTTATAGCGTGATCTTAAGTCCAATCATAGCTTGGGTGAATGGCTGTATTGTATTTATGATTTAGTCTTCCATTTTTCGTGGGAGGTAAAATGAGAAAAAGTGCAGTAATGGTAGCCTTTCTGGCGGGGTTAGTCGGTTGCGGTGATGGGTCTGATTCTGAGACGGTCGCCCCTACTAAAACACCCGTTCAGCTTGCGTTAGAAAGTGGCGATGCGTCATTAGTTGACGATGCGAATGATTTTATCCATGCGAGCCAATCTTTGGTGGCGACTTATAAGCGTACGTATAACGGCATTAAAAATGAATTAGCGCAAGACAGCAGTGGCAGAGATTTATCTGATTTACATTGGGATCCTACCCATGATGCGGCAATACTCTCGCCCACCTATGGGTTTAATGACACCATTTTAACCACTAATAAAGCAATGAATACCGGGTATGATGATAAGGTATTGAGCATTGGTGTCGCGGGTATTACATCAAAGAATGTGCGTTACGCCGCGCTTGGGAGCAACCCATTCCGCACGAAGCAGCGCTTTCCTGATTCAGTGAATCAACCAATGGAGAAATGGGTAGAAAATTTGCTGCAATGGGTTATGTCTTCAAATCAAGCACCGAAACGCATTGTATTAGCCCAGTTTGATCAGTCCCACTATTTTCCCGATGCTCAGGCGACTCGAAATTGGTTAACAGGCACCTATTCAGAATCATTGCTGATGAATGGCGATAATGAATGTGATGGTGCGCTGTTACTTACGTGCTTGCAAGACAAGCCTGATGTATTGATGTTATCCCAGAAGCTAAACGCTGGAGATGATATCGACTCAGTGTTAGAGGGGGTGGATTATGCTTTAGAGCATGACATTCCAGTGTTGTATTTTCATTTAGATGGCGGCATAACCGACCTTGGAAGTGAACTGTTTGAGCGACTTCATATCAGTTATGTAGGTGATAACTATTGGCGTAAGCTTGGCTTAACAAATTGGGATCCGGTTGCTCTTATCGACAAAGTACCGGACGCGATACTACAGCAGCAAGCGCTTTTACAGCGGCTAGAGCTTGATAATTTTAGCGTTGATCTTCGTTTATGCGATGATAAGTCTTGTGAGATAGACTCTAAGATGGCAGAGCAGTTTTATCCCGCTGCTGATAGCATACGCCAGCATCTAAATAGGCTTGATAATAGTAAAGTCGATTTATTTGGCAACTCTGATTATGCCTATGAAAAGTTATTGGTGTTGCTCGCCGATCATTACCGTCAATCGGTTCAATTTCCTATGGACAAAAACAGTACTGATACGCTTGATTTTTTGAAGTCCTATTTTAGTGATTACACTCAATACCATACTCGCAAGCTTAATCCAGCTCAGCCAAGTTTAGGGAATTTTAGTACGCAATCTTTTGAAGATACCCCTCTAGTTAATAAAGTGGTATCACTGGAATCGAAACGTAGTTTCCGTTCTGCGGGCGTGTATGCCATTCCCGGTCAAACTTTTAAGGTGACGCGTCGAGATAATCACCAAGTGACGACATCGATTGTCCTAAATACCTTACGCAGCGGGGCAACGCATGAATTCTCCAGTAATGGAGGTTACGCAAGACCTAAATTTTTGACCTCGACGAGCTACCAAGTTGAACCTGGAGAGACAATTTATTTAACCTCGGCGTATGGCGGTACTGTGCAAGTTCAGTTCGATGCCAATGATGTCTCTGTCGAGCTTTATTTCGAAAATGTGGCTCAGCACCCTGTGTGGCGAAGCGAAGCCGATAACGATGCGTTTATCGCACAGCTTAAGTCTGCTCAGTTTGATTGGGCGGAATTAATCACCCCAGGGTTTGAGGTACACTCTAAGGCTGACAAAATGTTGGAGTCTGTGAGCTCAACAGATTGGGTGCAGCCTCAAGATATGGCGTTGGCTACAGAACGCTATATGCATAATTTTCCACACGCATTAGCGGGTTTCCAGGGACCTGGCATTGATACAATCGATGAGATCCACCAATACGGAAAAGATCAAGGCTGGACTACTGAAACCATTGATATTGTTAAACATATGAACGCCGACCAAGCAACATGTGGTTACGGATGTTCCGGTAATCCCTATGATGCTTATTGGGCGTTTCATCCGCTTGGCCATGGTGACTTGCATGAGCTTGGTCATGGCTTAGAAAAAGGGCGCTTTCGATTTATCGGCTGGGATGGGCACTCTACAACGAACTATTACTCCTACTACAGTAAGTCTCGTTATTATGTGGATACAGGGAAGGTATCTTCGTGCCAAGGGCTCGATTTTAAAGGGCAATTTGAATTACTGCAGCAAAGCCGATTGCAAGCGGATCCAAACGCGTTCATGGCGCAGCAAAATCAAATGGGCTGGAGTTGGGGAGCGCGTGTCTACATACAAATGATGATGTCAGCTCAGCAGGAAGGGATCTTGAAGAATGGTTGGCATCTGCTAGGTCGTTTGCACTTGATTGAACGCGAATTTACTCGACTTAAATCCAGTGAAACTCTCTGGGAAGAGCGCAAAGCGTCGATTGGTTTTGCTCATTACTCTCAGGCAGAAGCGAATGCGTTGAATAATAATGATTGGTTATTGGTGGCGTTAAGTTACATCACTCAGCGAGACATGCGTAACTACCTTGATATGTGGGGTTTTAGCTTCACTGATAAAGCGTTACAACAAGTGGCTACAATGAGTTTGGATGTGATGCCAATGACTTACTTTGCCACATCATCACAGGGGTATTGTTTGGACGAGTTTGCTACCAATCCGGTCAGTATTAATGGAAGCAACGTTTGGCCACTTAATTAGTATAAAATTCCTGAGCATCAGCGCACTAGAATCATAAGTAGAAAGTGTTAGAT
The DNA here is from genome assembly GCF_023634655.1 of Vibrio methylphosphonaticus. Classification (GTDB taxonomy): domain Bacteria; phylum Pseudomonadota; class Gammaproteobacteria; order Enterobacterales; family Vibrionaceae; genus Vibrio; species Vibrio methylphosphonaticus. Next base: position 84,079 of record NZ_JAMKMS010000007.1, read on the forward strand.
AGGCAGGGGGCTTTCTTGAGCCGATTGACCTCTGTCATTTCTTATACCTCAGCTCCCGGTTGTTCATGCTGTGATGAATGTCTTTGTGAGTCACTTACCCGGGTGCTTGGTAAGTCAATGTTCATGATGGCTTTGGCAAGGAAGTAAGGTGGTATGAGGAAAATCAGAAAACTGAATGATTCGTGAAATAGTAATGTCGCGATACTTGCTTCGTTACTGAAATAGGCAAGCGCACCTAACATATCGAGTAATATACCCAGTGATGCTAACGCAACAGAGATAATGAGCCCCAGCCCTAATGCATCTCTTAATATTGGTTTAGATAGCCTCATCATCGATCCTCTTTCCTTGTTTACTTTCCTATAAGTTACGCTTCAAATACACCGTAAATATTGATATGCATCAATACTTATATTGGATGAGTTGCAATCTAATAGTGCGATAATTGTTGTTTGTTAGGTTGTTGAAACTAGTTATCTGGTGAGGGGCTATATCGTTTGTCCCATGTTGATATCGGAGTTGTTACTTTGCCGACGTTTTTATTATTCTTTTAGGGCGATGAGTGAATTCAATTAATGACAATTGAAGCTGAATCTATTCAGCTTGCTATAAGTGATAAGTGATAAGTGATAAGTGATAAGTGATAAGTGATAAGTGATAAGTGATAAGTGATAAGTGATAAGTGCTATAAATAGCAGAAACGAAAAAGGCTTGAGAAACGAATCGCTTCTCAAGCCTTTAAACTTGGTGGCCCCTCGCAGACTTGAACTGCGGACCAATCGATTATGAGTCGACTGCTCTAACCACTGAGCTAAGGGGCCTTATAGGGCAATGATTATAGGGGATGGCAGGTGAGCTGTCTAGACGTAACTAGGGCTAATTGCGTTTGCTTTTTAATCACTTAAACCGATAGAAACAAAAAAGGTGAGCTAGTGCTCACCTTTTGTCTGATTTTTACCTGACTTATTCGTCTAGGAAGCTACGCAGAGTTTCTGAGCGGCTAGGGTGACGCAGTTTTCGCAATGCTTTTGCTTCGATTTGACGAATACGCTCACGCGTTACATCGAACTGTTTGCCCACTTCTTCAAGCGTGTGGTCAGTGTTCATATCGATACCAAAACGCATACGCAGTACTTTTGCTTCACGAGGCGTTAGACCCGCTAGAACATCTTTTGTTGCGACTCGTAGGCTCGTCATTGTTGCTGAGTCTAGAGGCAGTTCTAGTGTGGTATCCTCGATAAAGTCACCTAGATGCGAATCTTCGTCGTCACCAATTGGTGTCTCCATTGAGATTGGCTCTTTGGCAATTTTAAGTACTTTGCGAATTTTGTCTTCAGGCATTTGCATGCGTTCAGCCAACTCTTCAGGAAGAGGCTCACGGCCCATTTCTTGAAGCATTTGACGAGAGATACGATTCAGTTTGTTGATCGTTTCGATCATGTGAACTGGAATACGGATCGTACGTGCTTGGTCGGCGATTGAACGTGTGATTGCTTGACGAATCCACCATGTCGCATATGTCGAGAACTTGTAACCACGACGGTATTCAAATTTATCAACAGCTTTCATCAAACCGATGTTACCTTCTTGGATAAGATCCAAGAATTGAAGACCACGGTTGGTGTACTTCTTAGCAATCGAAATTACCAGACGTAAGTTCGCTTCAACCATCTCTTTCTTCGCACGACGAGCTTTCGCTTCACCGATAGACATGCGACGGCTGATGTCTTTGATGTTTTGTACTGAAAGCGACGTTTCTTCTTCGATGATATCCAGCTTTTGGATAGAACGACGAATGTCATTTTCGTAACGTCTGATTTTTTCAGCGTATGGCTTATCAGAAGCAAGTACTTCGTCTAACCATGCTTCATTCGACTCATTACCTGTGAATAGCGTAATGAAAGATTTCTTCGGCATTTTGCCGTATTCAACCGCTTGACGCATGATCAAACGTTCTTGAGTACGAACACGATCCATTGACGTGCGCAGCTCGTTCACTAGGTGATCAAACTGTTTTGGCGTTAGACGGAATTCTCTGAAGACTTCTTGTACCAAACCGTGAGACTTAGCCACTTGTGGGCTATCGTAACCATGCTCATTGATAACAAGTTGAAGGTCTTGGTAAGTATTGCGCAGTGCAGTGAACTTCTCTAAAGCAAGTTCTGGATCAATACCTACATCTTCTTCTTCATCGTCTTCGTCAGAGTCGTCTTCGCCTTCTTTATCTTCGTCTTCAAGATCAGATTCAGCAAGTTCTGAACCGATATGAGTCGCAGTAGGAGCGGTGGTGCCATCGTCATCAGGGTCAACGAAGCCAGAGATAACGTCAGTAAGACGTAGCTCTTCTGCTTGAACTTTATCAAACTGCTCAAGAATATAAGGGATAGTACCAGGGTACTCAGCAACAGAGGCTTGTACTTGGTTGATACCGTCTTCGATACGCTTAGCAATATCGATTTCGCCTTCGCGAGTCAATAGCTCAACGGTACCCATTTCACGCATGTACATGCGAACTGGGTCAGTCGTGCGGCCAATTTCACTTTCTACGCTTGAAAGTGCAGCTGCAGCCGCTTCGGCTGCGTCTTCATCGGTGATAGACTGTTCATCACTCAGAGCAAGGTCATCGGCATCTGGGGCAGTTTCTACTACCTTGATACCCATGTCATTAATCATCTGAATAATATCTTCTACCTGCTCAGAATCGACAATCTCTTCAGGTAGGTGGTCATTTACTTCTGCGTAGGTCAGATAGCCTTGTTCCTTGCCCTTGATGACAAGCAGTTTTAGCTGTGACTGCGGATTTTGCTCCATAGACGATATCCAACTTAGATCTAGTGAAGGGTTTAGTATGCGAAATGCAAACCATTAATAGTAACAAATTTATTTGTTGCTGACTAAATAAATAGGGTTACGCTTTTAAATCTAGCATCAAGGCTAGCAGCTCCCGTTTTTCATCGACTGATAAGCCGACGCTTCTTTCTTTAGCCTGCAGGTTTTCGATTTGTTGTTCTACGCATTGGGCGAGTATTCTGTCCAATGAGTCAATAAATACATCTTCTTGGTTGTCATCGTCGACCTGGAGATCCCAACTCGCGAGACGAGACAGAAGCGCCTCATTTTTTGTATTACGCCAATGCTCAAGCAGTTGACCTGTAGTCATATGGGGGTGTGTTTGACATTTATCAACCACTTCGCCCAATAAATTTAATCCAGGAAGTGATAAATCTCTCACTGTGGATAGATCCGGTACCATTTCAGCATAGCTCGGATTTTGCAAAAGTAGAGCGATAACATCACGCATAGGGGTGCGTTTTATCGCTTTCTGCGGTTGTGGTCGCGTTTCTGCGGACGCTTTTCGTGCTCGTCTTAACTGATTATCAAAGCCGGTACGTTCATCCAAACGTTTTTCTAATAGCTCTTGGAAGTAAATATCAGGGATCTTATTAATCAGTTCACTCGACAGCGCTCTTAATGCCGACTTACCTTCATTAGATCCTAAATTGAGTTTATTTAGCTCAATGAGGTTATCGAATAAGTAAGAGGACAGGGGAGTTGCATTCGCTATTTGTTCTTCAAGCGCGGCTTTACCGTATTTACGGACGTAGCTGTCTGGATCTTCACCATCGGGCAAAAACAGGAATTTTAATGTATTGCCTGACTTTAGATGAGGTAAGGCATTTTCAAGAGCACGCCAAGCGGCATCGCGACCAGCTCGGTCACCATCGTAACAACACACAACGGTATTGGTTTGGCGAAATAGAACTTGTAGGTGATCACCCGTGGTGGACGTCCCTAGTGAGGCAACGGAGTAATCTACATCGTATTGTGCAAGGGCAACCACATCCATGTAGCCTTCTACTACAAGGATTTGTGGCGGCTCTCGGTACGCTTGCAGCACTTCGTATAGGCCGTAAAGCTCTTTACCTTTATGGAAAATTGGCGTCTCAGGGGAGTTGAGGTATTTCGGTGTATCGTTGCCGAGGACACGACCACCAAAACCGATAACACGTCCACGTTTGTCCCTGATAGGAAACATAATACGACCACGGAAGCGATCGTAGCGGTTGCCTTTGTCGTTTTCGATCAGCATGCCACCAGACACAAGCATGTCCTGAGCCGCTTTTTGTTGCCCAAAGTTTTTACGGATGTTGTCCCATTCGTCGGGGACATAGCCGATACCAAACTTTTGAACGATTTCACCAGAAAGCCCACGCCCTTTTAGATAGTCGATGGCAATTTTGTTTGCCGAGACTTTCAATTGATCTTTGTAGTACTGGCCAATAGCCGTCATAAGATCATATAAGGATCGTTTTTGCTCACTGTTAGCAGTGGGCCCTTTGCTGAAAGCGCTGTTACCGTTTCTTTGTTCTCTCGGCACTTCGAGTCCGATGGATGAAGCAAGATCTTCAATCGCTTCAACAAACTCAAGTCGATCATATTCCATAAGGAAATCAATAGCATTGCCGTGCACACCACAGCCAAAGCAGTGGTAGAACTGCTTCTCTTGGCTAACGCTAAAAGAGGGGGTTTTTTCGTTATGGAAGGGACAGCATGCGCCGTAGTTCTTACCTTGTTTCTTTAGTTTTACGCGCGCATCAACAATATCGACAATATCCAGTCGAGCTAATAGATCGTCAATAAAGTGGCGAGGAATAATTCCGGACATAAAACCTTTTACAACAAAGAAGTCACCCTTTATTAGGGTTGAGATACAAACAAGCCGTGCACTCCAGAGGATAGCACGGCTTGCTGCAATTTGGTTGGGTGACTAAGCCAGTTTAGCGCGAACTAAACCACTTACTTTCCCCATGTCTGCTCGGCCTTGAATTTGCGGCTTCAGCACGCCCATTACTTTGCCCATGTCTTGCATGCCAGCTGCACCAGATTCAGTAATAGCGCTAACAATAAGTGCTGTTACTTCGTCTTCCGTCAGTGGTTGAGGCATAAAGTCCTCAAGAACGGTAATTTCGGCTTTCTCTGCATCTGCTAGATCTTGACGATTCGCAGCTTCAAACTGAGAGACAGAATCGCGACGTTGTTTAACCATTTTTGTCAGGATAGCAAGGATGTCATCGTCGTTCAGAGTGATCCGTTCGTCGACTTCACGTTGCTTAATGGCTGACAAGGCTAAACGAATAGTGCCAAGGCGAGCTTTGTCCTTGGCTTTCATCGCAATTTTTTGCTCTTCTTTGAGTTGTTCAATAAGAGCCATAACTAAATTCCTACTGGGACCTAGTTATTAGTACAGGCGAACGCGACGTGCGTTTTCGCGAGCTAGCTTCTTAGCGTGACGCTTTTGAGCAGCTGCTTTAGCGCGTTTACGTACTGTAGTAGGTTTTTCATAGTGCTCACGACGACGCACTTCAGAAAGGATACCTGCTTTTTCGCAAGAGCGCTTGAAACGACGTAGTGCAACGTCGAACGGTTCGTTTTCACGTACTTTAACTACTGGCATATGCCTTTCACCTCAGGGTTTAACTGTTCATTAATGCTGGTGCTTTTGTTGTTAGGGCTAAGGATTCCCTTAGTTCTAAGCGGTAAACCAGCTAAATCAAAAATGGTGCGGAATTTTAATCCGATCAGATAGGCTTTGTAAAGCACTTTTCCGCCTATGTCTTGTACAAAATTTGTTTGAGACGCGATGACGAGGTAATATTGCGCCAATTTCGAAATAAGTCGAGAACATTATGCGCATTCTAGGTATTGAAACCTCTTGTGATGAAACTGGTATTGCCATCTATGATGACGAAAAAGGTTTACTTTCACATCAACTTTATAGCCAGGTGAAACTGCACGCCGATTACGGAGGCGTTGTACCAGAGTTGGCTTCTCGTGATCATGTTAAAAAAACGATCCCGTTGATCAAAGCGGCGCTGGCAGAAGCCAATTTAACGCCAAAGGATCTTGATGGTGTTGCTTACACTTCCGGGCCAGGGTTAGTCGGTGCGTTATTGGTTGGCACGACCATTGGTCGCAGCATGGCTTACGCTTGGGGTGTACCCGCGGTGCCTGTGCATCATATGGAAGGTCACTTACTGGCACCCATGCTAGAAGACAACCCACCACCCTTTCCTTTTATTGCTTTACTTGTTTCTGGCGGTCACACCATGATCGTCGAAGTTAATGGTATTGGTGATTATAAGATCTTGGGTGAGTCCATTGATGATGCCGCTGGTGAAGCCTTTGATAAAACGGCGAAGCTGATGGGCTTGGATTATCCAGGTGGACCTTTATTGTCTAAGCTTGCCGATAAAGGAACAAAAGGGCGCTTTAAGTTCCCACGGCCGATGACAGATCGTCCGGGTTTGGATATGAGCTTCTCTGGTCTTAAAACGTTCGCGGCGAATACGATTAGAGCCAATGATGATGATGAACAGACTCGTGCTGATATTGCCTACGCGTTCCAAGAGGCAGTGTGTGATACGTTGGCGATCAAATGTAAACGTGCACTCAAGCAAACGGGTATGAAGCGTATCGTGATTGCTGGTGGGGTGAGTGCCAATACCTTTTTACGTCAAGAGCTTGAAGCGTTAGCAAAAAAAGTCGGTGGCGAAGTCTATTACCCACGTACTGAGTTTTGTACCGATAATGGTGCGATGATTGCTTATGCCGGCATGCAGCGCCTAAAAAATGGCGACGTGGCCGATATGGCCGTTGAAGCGACGCCACGCTGGCCAATTGATCAGTTAACACCGATCAAGTAATCAGCGCTTAGGTATAGCGAAAACGAATGTTGTCGTGATGCCATTGTGCAATGTTAAGAGAATAAGGTCACGTAAGTGGCCTTTTTTATGACAGTTTTAAACAAAAACCCTAAGGTCGGTGACGAACCAAACGTGTTACATTGGTGGAAACGACATTAGCAACAAGCATAGGGAATAAAGAAGATGAAGCAGTTTTCTATTGATGGCCAGATGATGGCTTATCAAGATATAGGCTCCGGACCGGTTGTCATTTTCGGTCATAGTTATTTATGGGATAGCAAGATGTGGGCACCTCAAATAGAAGTGCTTAGTCAACATTATCGCTGTATTGTGCCTGATTTCTGGTCTCATGGAGAATCAGAGTCGGCGCCAGCATCTATGCGTAACCTAACCCACTATGCTGAGCATATTTTGGCATTGATGGATGAATTAAAAATTGCCACCTTCTCTGTTGTCGGTTTGTCTGTCGGCGGAATGTGGGGGGCTGAGCTGACGGCTCTGGCACCATCTCGTGTAAAAAGCTTGGTCATGATGGATACATTCGTCGGGTTAGAGCCAGAGGTGATGCATACTAAATACTTTGCGATGCTTGATACCATCACGCAAGTAAGAGCCGTGCCAGAGCCGATATTAGAAGCAGTGGTGCCCATGTTTTTTGCGCAAGATGCTAAAAACACGACACCAGAACTAGTGGATACATTTGCGACTAAGTTATCGAATGTGCAAGGTGATAAGGCTGTTGAAATTGCTCGTATCGGGCGAATGGTCTTCGGGCGACGCGATTTATGTGATGAACTTGAAAAGTTTGCTCTGCCTACTCTTATCGCGGTAGGGGCAGAAGACAAGCCTAGGCCGGTACTAGAGTCTTATTTAATGCAGGATTTGGTTTCAGGCAGTGAACTCATGGTGATCCCTGCCGCTGGGCATATTAGTAACCTCGAGCAACCGGAACTGGTGACGAGCAAGCTTACTGAGTTTTTAACACAGTACGCATAATTGAATAAGATATACATGATTAGGCACCGTTTACGGTGCCTTTTTTTGTCCTACTTTAGGTTCGGTCCCATCAAATAAACGCCGAATATTTTGATGGTGGCGTAAAATGATTAAGCAACTCAACATGGCAACAGGTAAGGTAAACACCGGTCGAACCATCCAGGTATAAACAGGGGCAAGCATGACCGTTGTAATGGCGGCGAGTGAGGAGTAGCGAAATATTAACGCGACCAATAGCCAAGTACCGGTAATGAGTCCGGTTAAATCCCAACCAATAGGCGCAATCGCACCCAATGCCGTCGCCACACCTTTACCGCCTTTAAAGTGGAAAAATAATGGGTACATATGCCCCAAGCAGGCGGCAATCGCAATGACACCGAGAATGACGGGGTCAATATCAAAGTAGTAGCCACTCCAGACAGGGATGGTGCCTTTGAGCATGTCGCAGAGCAAGACCGATACAGCAGCCCCTTTACCTCCCAGCCTTAATACATTAGTGGCACCAGGATTTTGCGAGCCGACAGTTCTAGGGTCAGGTAGGCGTAGTAGACGGCAGATCAGCACTGCACTCGACACTGAGCCGAGCAAATAAGCGATGATGATCATAGCGAGCGCTAAGGGGGTCATTACGTACCTTTTCTCAAGAAATTATCAATGGGGACTGATATCATATCGGCAATAGTACGTTTTTTCCCAACAAATGGGTATCCGACCTCTAATAAAGGACAAATCATGGCATTGGACAAAGTATTTATCGAGCAACTTGAAGTTATTACCACCATTGGTGTGTATGACTGGGAACAAGAAATCAAACAGAAGTTGATTCTAGATATTGAAATGGCACACGATAATGCGCCAGCCGGGAAAAGTGATAATGTTGAAGACGCACTTGACTACTCGCAAGTCAGTAGTGCAGTCCTTGAGCATATTGAAACGGGTCGTTTTCTATTGGTTGAACGCGTAGCTGAAGAAGTGGCTGCTCTTATTCAAACTCGATTCTCTGTGCCTTGGGTTAAGATTCGTTTAACTAAACCTGGTGCCATCGCGCAGGCTAAAGGTGTGGGTGTGGTGATTGAGCGAGGCGAGGCATGATCACCGCCTTTATTGGTATTGGTTCGAATGTGCAACGTGAGAAGCACATTCGTGCCGCGTGTCATGAATTATCACTGATCACCAAGAACCTGCAATGCTCGCCAGTCTATGCCTGTGAGTCTTTCGGTTTTTCTGGCAACGATTTTTTCAATATGGTAGTTCGTATCGACACAACATTCACGTTGACTGAGCTCAGCGCTGCACTAAGAGAGATCGAAGTGAAGTGGGGGCGTGATGTGGATGCGGCTAAGTTTCAAGATCGTACGATCGATCTTGATATCTTGTTGTTTGGAAATGAAATCTCACAAAAAAAGCCACTTTTGCCGCGCGAAGACATTTTTAAATATTCATTTGTCACACAGCCTCTGTATGATCTAGCCCCAAACTTGGTGATCCCTGGTGATGACCGCTCAATTGGTCAGATCTTAGAGACAATGCCAGATCCTGTTGCACTTAGAAAAATCGATTTTCAATTTTAGTTGGTAGTAAATAGTAATGAGTTATTTTGAAGCCTTTATTTTAGCCCTTATTCAAGGGTTAACTGAATTCTTACCTATCTCCAGTTCTGCGCATTTGATCTTACCGTCGGCCATTCTTGGCTGGGAAGATCAAGGGCTCGCTTTTGATGTGGCTGTGCATGTCGGTACCTTAGCGGCCGTAGTGATCTATTTTAGAAAAGAAGTGGTGATCCTATTTCGGGCGTTGTTTGCTTCCATCTTTAAAGGAGAGCGCAGTAAGGAATCAAAGTTGGCATGGATGATTGTCTTAGCGACGATCCCAGCCTGTATCTTTGGCTTACTGATGAAAGATCTCATCGAATTGTATCTACGTAGTGCCTACGTGATTGCCACCACCACAATTATATTTGGTTTGTTGTTATGGTGGGTGGACAAGCATGCCAAACAAAATGCGGATGAGTACCAAGCGGGCTGGAAAAAAGCGTTGTTTATTGGTCTTGCACAAGCAATGGCGATCATTCCAGGTACGTCACGCTCAGGTGCGACGATCACAGCGGCTTTATATTTAGGTTTTACCCGTGAAGCGGCGGCGCGATTCTCCTTTTTGATGTCGATCCCGATTATTACCTTAGCAGGCGCTTACTTAGGTTTGAAATTGGTGACTGGCGCTGAGCCGATACACGCGGGCTACTTGTTAACCGGTATCGTGGTCTCGTTTATCAGCGCTTATATCTGCATTCACTACTTCCTGAAGCTTATTTCTCGCATGGGAATGATGCCGTTTGTCATCTATCGATTACTACTAGGTGTGGGACTGTTTGCATTTTTGCTGATGAGTTAACCCAACATGCATTGCTGGCAGCCAGTCATTAGGCTGCCAGCAATAATAGCGACTTAAGTTCGACGACTTAATCGCTCAAGATTGAATGGATTTAACATTTACTTTAGTTTTTTCTTAGCTTCTTAGCTTCTTAGCTTCTTAGCTTCTTAGCTTCTTAGCTTCTTAGTGCCGAAGCAATGGCACTGGTTCTACGCTTATCTAACTCTTCTTTAATCGCTTGGCCTTTAAAACCATCGGCAATGATGGCTTGTACATTGACGTTTATAGCAGCGTGATAGGCTTGTTTTACTCTTTCTGCTTGTGGGTAGGGCTGGTCTTCAAGACCTTTTCTCCCTCTATGGTCAGCCTCACAACACACTAAGACTTGCTCTAGTTTTTCGGGTTTTCGCCATACATCCAGTTGCGAGAATATTTTCACAAAAGTCGCAGGTTTCAGCTCGTGCGCACGGTGGATATTAGAGTGCTGAGCACACACTGCGAGCGCGAGGTCTCGGTATTCATTTGGTACACGAACACGATGATACAGTTGTTTAATCAGTTTTTGTCCAGTGTGGCAGTGCAGTTTATGGCTCGGCCATTCATCGCGCGGCGTGACGCCTTTACCCAAATCATGGACTTGCGCGGCAAAACGAATGGTCGTCTTCGTGCTCAATTTACTGGCTTGCTGAGCCACTAATAACGTGTGGATGCCAGTATCTATTTCGGGATGCCATTTTTCTGGTTGTGGGACGCCAAATAGAGCATCAATCTCAGGTAATACAACCTTGAGTGCGCCACACTGTCGCAGGATATCAAGAAAAACGTCTGGGTTCGGCGTGGATAATGACTTGTGCCACTCTTGCCAAACACGCTCTGGTGTTAGGTGTGCGAGTTCACCATCATCGACAATGCGTTGCATCAAAGACAAGGTTTCGGGTGCGACGGTAAAGCCTAAGTGGGCTAATTTAGCCGCAAAGCGAGCGACGCGTAATACGCGTAACGGATCTTCGACAAATGCTGGTGAGACATGACGTAATACACGCTGTTCAAGGTCGTGGCGCCCTTGATAAGGGTCGATGATATCGCCCTGTTCGTTTTGCGCCATGGCATTGATGGTGAGGTCACGGCGTTGCAGATCTTCCTCTAGTGTCACATCGGGGGAAGAAAAGCATTCAAAACCGGTATAGCCATGCCCTGATTTTCGTTCAGTGCGGGCAAGCGCATGCTCTTGTTTGTTCCTTGGATGTAGGAAGACGGGAAAGTCTTTACCAACCGCTTGAAAACCTGCATTAAGCATTTGTTCTGGTGTGGCACCGACGACTACCCAATCTTTATCATAAACATCAAGCTTGAGTAATTGATCACGCACTGCACCACCGACAAGATAGACTTGCAAATTGGCTCCCCTTTTTCATACTTTGCCGTTGGCATTCATTGAGCTCAATGGTACTTTGCTTTTTGTCATAATGTAAGGACGAGAGAATGTATAAGGATTTTTTTGGTTTTCATGAGGTACCGTTTTCGATTGTGCCTAGCTCTCGTTATCTGTTTCTCAGCCAACGACACCGTGAAGCTATGCAACACCTCCAGGCCGGATTAGGTCAAGGTGGTGGGTTTGCTATGTTGACGGGAGAAGTCGGAACTGGAAAAACCACCGTTGCTAAAGCGATGTTGGCAGCACTTGACGACAAAACGGCGTCGGGGCTTATCCTCAATCCCACCTTTTCAAGCCAAGATTTACTAGAAGCGATCTGTGATGAATTCGCGATCGAGTACCCAGACAATGCCTCTTTAAAACAGTTGAGTCAGGGCATTTATCGTTATCTACAAGCGAATGAAGAGCAAGGGATCAACACCTTAGTTGTCATTGATGAAGCCCAGCATTTATCCCCAGACGTCCTTGAGCAGTTAAGACTGTTGACTAATTTAGAGACGGATGACCGTAAGTTACTTAAGGTACTTCTTATCGGGCAGCCAGAGTTACAAGATAAGCTGCGCACCATGCAATTACGCCAACTCGCTCAGCGTATTACCGGACGTTATCACCTATTACCGCTGACAGAAGGGGAAACTCGTCAGTATATTGAGTTTCGCTTGTCGATGGCTGGTGGAGAAACGAGTCTATTTTCAAAAGGCGCTGCATCGGTGATTAACCGAGCCAGTCAGGGGATCCCAAGGCTGATTAACCTCATCGGAGATAAGTCATTACAGTACGCTTATCATTCTGGTCAAAAAGAAGTGTCAAAATCGCTGGCACAAAAAGCCAGTGAAGACATTTTATCTTTTCAAGCGCCGGGCTTTGCGAATGGTGCTAACGATCATTCCTCTGAAAAGATGGCATTTCGATGGCGGCCTATTGCCAGTTACATCGCCCTCGCGACGATCGGAGTTGCGCTTGCGTCATTGATCTACTTTAAAGGGGCGGATGTCATGACGGCGCTGCAAGCGAGTCAATCACCTTCAAACCCAAGTGATAGTCATCAAGCACAGGTAGAAAATACTGCAGTGCAAGCGCCGAGTGTCGCGGCGCCTGTTGCGGAGCCAAAAGCCTATTCCGATGCTTTGCTTCGCTCGGTGTTTTTGAGACAGGATAAGGTTGCTGCGATACAAGAGCTTTATCGCGTCTGGGGTTACCAAGCGAGCGTGCTTGATGGCATGTGTGAGAGCGAGAGTAACAGTTTGTTTATATGCCAAAAACGCTTGGGAACATTGCAGCAGGTAGCGTCGACAAATTTACCAGTAGTGATGCCGATGTATCTTGATGGTAAGGAGAGCTTTGTTGTGCTGTATAAACTCTCCCAAACCCACGCGGAGTTACTTAATGGCTCCGAACGTTTTCAAATCCCTGTTGAGGCTCTTGATAGCTTATGGACCGGGGAGTTCTATTTTATTTGGCAGCGAGCGCTAACCAGCACGCTACGATTAAATCAGCAAGGTGAAGCGGTGCGGCTATTGGATGAAAAGCTTTCCCAAGTACTCGGTAGTCGCCCTTCAGGGAGTGATGTATTTGATCAGCGATTGCAGCGTAAAGTGGAAGTGTTCCAGCGCTGGCAGAAGATGGACGTAGATGGGATAGCCGGACGCAATACCTTACAAAAACTGGAATTATTAACTCAGGTCGATGCCCCTTCTTTGAGTGGAAAAGTCGCTGGGGAGGAAAGCTAATATGCCTATTAATTTCATCAGGACTGCCATTTTACTGTCTTCGCTTGTCGTAGTGGGCGTGTCGAGTGCGATGGCTTCAGAAAGCGAGCTTGCGGGACCGTCTCCTGCTATCGAACAAGTGCCCCAAACACTTGATGACGCGAGGATCTCACCGGACTATATTGCATTAGAATACCCCGACTTTGGGGCGTTGAAAGTGCCGCCAGAAAAGACGCTAGCGCCGACTAACTACAGACAAAAGCCTTCAACGGCTTATGTTGCGGAGACGCAAACGGTAGAGAAAAATACGCTTGAAACGCCATTAATAGAGCAAGCCTCATCAGACGAACCATTCACGTTGGATAGCTTAGATTTAAGCGGACTCGATCCTGATATCGCGCGTAAAGTGGCGTCAGCAATGAATAATATTGATCAACAGAGCACAGCTTCATCGAGCCATATTTCACTTGAAGATAACACCAGTAAGTATCAAGGCCGTTTGCCGCCACTGAATTTGCAAACCCATATGTATTCTTCAGATTCTCAGCGTCGTTGGATCCAGATTAATGGTCATGAATTGAGAGAAGGTGATCGTCTTGATAATATCCAAATTGTCGAGATCACGCCGCAGTTGGTGACGATTCGCTTCGATAACGAACTGATCGATATTCCTGCGTTGTATGAGTGGGAAGGCTAGGCGCTATTTCAGTTAAGGTTCGATGAGGTAGAGCGGGATTAACTGGAGAGCTATCGCTTAGAACCTTACCGTTTAGAACCATATCGCTTAGGCGTTTAGGCATTTAGCGCTTAGACGTATAGCGCTTAGACGTTTAGCATCTAGCAATCCGTAAGGGAAAGACCGGTATGAGAAAGCGGTCTTTTCGGCAAGGCTAGTAAAAAACAGTGGCTTGTTTAAGAGCGGTGATTCAGGGTTCTAAACCGTGACCGCTGTTCGCGCGAACAGCGATGTGGCAAAACTAACGTCTATTTATTAGCACGTTAATCCTCTACTGCGGCAGAAGAGACTTCAGGACGGTTTCTGAGTGAGTGCTCAGTCGTAAAGGTCTCGTTTGGAAATAAATACTCAGCCTCAGTGAGGACCTGTATAGCTCGGCTACTATCCCCAATCGCGTAATACGCTAGAATCAAATTTTGATAAAACGCCGGTCGTGGCTTGCGTTTTATGATGTCTACAGACCAATCTATATATGGCTGAATATGCTCTGGTTGCTGACTGCTTAAGCCTATTTTTAGGTAGGTGCTGTAAACGTCCCAGTCGTATCGGTCTTTCCACACCACTGGATTACTCACTTGTTGAAGAATATCAGGATCAGTTGGCGTGGTTTGTTCAAATTTAGTCAGCACATAGTTAGTATGCAGAGCCGCGCCCATATACGCCGTGGTTATTATCGGAATGACAAGAGACATCGCGCGCAGCAACGTTTTTGTGATTTGAGAGAAGGATGTTTGCTTGAGTTGTGAACCCCGTTGATCCACCCAGTATATTAGAGCGATAAACGTTATCCAGTGAATCAAAGAGTGATAAAAAGGGTATTCAAGCTGGGTGTGCAGCACGATCGGAATAAAAAGGGCGAAGATCGCTAGTCGGGTACCTGGCTTGGAGGTATAGATGCGGCTCAAAACAAACCCCGCCGCTAATAATATACCCAAAATCGTGACGATGCCGCCCTCAACTCCCCAGTAAAGTAATTCATTATGTGGGTGATCGAGTGCAGGGAGGCCTGGCTCAAATCGGTCATTAAGCTGATGTTGACGCGCGGTATACAGCATGTACTGTGATTCAAATTTACCCAGCCCATACCCGGTGAGTGGTTTTTCAATCAACATATCAATGGATTGACTAAATAGCGTTGAGCGGATGTCGTGCAGTTGCGCTTTATCTTCCATGAGCGTTTGATTGCTCTGCCCAGAAAAGGCTAACAGCATACCCAGTGCAACACCGGTTAAGTTAGCGAGAGTCCAACCTCGAAAGCGTTTACGAGTCGAGTGGCGATACAAATAAGGAACTAGGCAAAGCACCCCAATACTGGCGCCTAACCAACCGGTTCTGGACGCTAACGAAATGATGAGTGGAATCAGGATAACGGGTGTGATGTACAATAGTGAGACATCACTAATACGGCGATGGTATTTATGCTTTTGACGGGCTAATAAGTACCCTGATATGACTAAGCCAGTGGCAAGGAAACTGGCCATGACATTGGGTTGCTGAAAGATACCATAAGGGCGGTTTAGCTTGCTGTCGTAGCCGAAAATATTATCACTGGTTAAGTAAAAAAGTTGGATGTAGCCAATCAGTGCTTCGATCAAGCAGGCGAGGACGACCAACCAAAGGAGACGCTGCTTCTGCTTATTAGTGAATTGAAATTGTTGCAGTAATACAAAAAAGAAAAAGCCGCTCCATAGGGTAATGAAGCGTGGTAATACATTGGCAAAATCTGGTTGACTATAAATCAGCGGCAGAGTTAAAAAAACGCACGATATCAGCAAGCCAATGGTAAGTTTGCTAAATCGTAAGTACTGGTTGCTGCCCATTTGGTATAAACCAATGGCAAACGCCAGACTAAATGCTATCCACGCCGTATTGTTAAACGACAGCGCCAAACCCACTCCACCGGGGTTAGGCCAGAAAAAATGCATGGCGACGAGATAGAGCAGTGCCATCACTGTAAGGAACTTTCGGTTTAACGGTGGACGAGTGAGACTTGCGCTTAACTCAGTGCCATTAATAAATGTGGTTGCCATCGTTGATGTCGA
Organism: Vibrio methylphosphonaticus; assembly: GCF_023634655.1. Classification (GTDB taxonomy): domain Bacteria; phylum Pseudomonadota; class Gammaproteobacteria; order Enterobacterales; family Vibrionaceae; genus Vibrio; species Vibrio methylphosphonaticus. The sequence goes on from NZ_JAMKMS010000007.1 coordinate 100,071, forward strand.
TTCACTATATCTAAGGAAAAATGAGTACCTGACAGGGTAGGCACTCAAGGTAATAGGGACTAATTTACCTTTTTAGCATAGTTTTTAATAACTAACCTAGCTTTAAGCCCGCAACTTTACGCTAAGAAGCCATGAGACTTCTTAGAAGTATAAATCGCCTCGCAAGTATGAAGGCTACCTGCAAGGCGCATACGTATTACTTAGCTTTAGTGGTCAGCATGGGCTTTAAGAATCTAGCGGTGTGTGATCCGTCGACTTTTGCCACGTCTTCGGGTGTGCCTTCTGCAATAATTTCGCCACCGCCTTGACCGCCTTCAGGCCCTAAATCAATCACCCAGTCAGCCGTTTTAACGACATCCAAGTTATGTTCAATCACCACCACGCTGTTGCCATGATCGCGTAAGCGGTGAAGGACAGAAAGCAGCAACTCAATATCATGGAAGTGCAAACCAGTGGTTGGCTCATCCAAAATATAGAGTGTTTTTCCCGTATCTCGTTTAGAAAGCTCTCGAGCCAGTTTGACGCGTTGCGCTTCACCGCCTGACAGCGTTGTCGCCGCTTGGCCTAGGCGAATGTAAGATAATCCAACGTCCATCAGTGTTTGCAGTTTTCGTGCGATAACGGGTACAGGATCAAAGTAGGCACGAGCATCTTCGACCGTCATTTGCAGCACTTCGTCTATCGTCTTGCCTTTGTAGCGGATCTCGAGTGTTTCACGATTATAGCGCTTACCTTTACACACATCACAAGGGACATAAACATCGGGTAGGAAGTGCATTTCAACTTTAATGACCCCATCACCTTGGCACGCTTCACAGCGGCCGCCTCGGACGTTAAAACTAAAGCGTCCCGGTTTATAGCCACGAGAACGAGACTCTTGAGTTCCCGCAAAGAGTTCACGAATCGGCGTAAATATACCAGTATAGGTCGCAGGGTTAGAGCGTGGCGTTCGGCCTATTGGGCTTTGATCAATATCGATAACTTTATCGAAGTGCTCCAAACCTTCAATCTTCTTATAAGGTGAAGGCTCTGCAGTGGTCGCTCCGTTAAGTTGCGTATGAGCAATTTTAAAGAAGGTGTCATTGATAAGGGTGGATTTGCCCGAACCTGATACGCCAGTAATACAGGTAAATAAGCCAACCGGGATAGTTAAATCCACATTCTTCAGGTTATTGCCCGTCGCACCGGATAAGGTGACGACTTTTTTTGGATCAACAGGCGTACGTTGTTTTGGTATGGATATTTCACGCTTTCCACTTAGATATTGGCCAGTCAACGATGCCTCTGATGCCAGAATGTCATCAATTGTCCCTTCTGCCACGATAGACCCACCGTGGACGCCAGCACCAGGGCCAATATCAATGACATGATCTGCGGTACGAATGGCATCTTCATCATGCTCAACGACCAGTACGGTGTTGCCTAAATCTCGTAAGTGAATCAGGGTATCAAGCAATCGCTCATTGTCTCGCTGGTGCAGACCGATAGATGGCTCATCCAGTACGTACATCACACCAACCAGTCCAGCACCGATTTGGCTTGCGAGTCGAATTCGCTGCGCTTCACCACCGGAGAGTGTCTCGGCACTGCGCGATAAATTTAAGTAATTAAGCCCAACGTTAATCAAGAACTGCAATCGGTCATTGATCTCTTTCATGACTTTATCAGCAATCTGTGCTCGTTGACCCTCTAAGGCTAAAGAGCGGAAAAATTCCATTGAGTCGCTGATACTCATTTCGACAATTTCAGGCAGAGTCGTGTCTTGGATAAAGACGTTTCGAGCTTCTTCTTTTAAGCGAGTACCACCACACGATGAGCACGATTTCGTGGAAATATACTTGGTTAAATCTTCACGAACTGAGTTGGATTCGGTGTCACGGTAGCGACGCTCAAGCGTATTGAGGATCCCTTCAAAGGGATGACGTTTAACTCGGATGTCACCACGGTCATTAACATAATTAAATTCAATTTCTGTGCGACCAGAGCCTTTTAGTACCACATCCTTAATTTTCTTGGGTAAGGATTTGAAGGGCGCGAATAAGTCAAAGTCGTAATGCTTCGCTAATGACGACAGCATTTGGAAGTAATAGTAGTTCTTTTGATCCCAGCCTCGTATTGCCCCTTCGGCAATACTGATGGTTTCATCTTGGATTACGCGAGCCGGGTCGAAGTACTGTTGTACGCCAAGCCCATCACACGTGTGGCAAGCGCCTGCAGGGTTATTAAAAGAAAACAGTCGTGGTTCGAGCTCTTGCAGGCTATAGCCACAATACGGACAGGCAAAGTTAGCCGAAAATATGATGTCTTCTTTTTCGGCATCATCCATCCAACCCACCGCAACAATGCCGCCAGAGAGTTCTAATGCCGTTTCAAAGGACTCAGCCAGCCTTTGCTGAAGATTATCACGCACTTTAAAGCGGTCGACGACGACTTCAATGGTGTGCTTTTTATGCAGCTCAAGTGTTGGTGGATCGGAAAGATCGCAGGTTTCGCCATCAATTCTTGCGCGAATAAATCCTTGGGCGGCGAGGTTTTCTAGTGTTTTGACATGTTCACCTTTTCGCTCTTTAACGATAGGAGCAAGCAGCATCATTTTAGAGCCTTCCGGCAGCTCAAGTACTTTGTCGACCATCTGGCTAACGGTTTGTGCAGCCAATGGTGTTTTGTGCTCGGGGCAACGGGGTTCACCGACACGTGCGTAAAGAAGACGCAGGTAATCGTAGACCTCAGTAATGGTGCCGACGGTTGAACGTGGGTTATGAGAGGTGGATTTTTGCTCAATGGAAATCGCGGGCGATAGCCCCTCAATATGGTCGACGTCAGGCTTTTCCATTAAAGATAAGAACTGTCTAGCGTAAGCCGATAATGATTCCACATAGCGCCTTTGCCCTTCTGCATAAAGGGTATCGAATGCTAATGAGGACTTACCTGAACCAGAAAGGCCGGTAATCACGGTGAGTTTGTCGCGAGGAATCGTGAGACTGACGTTTTTTAGGTTATGGGTCCGAGCACCCCTAACTTCGATCTTATCCATTGTTGCCACTCATGTAATACGTAGTGCGATAAGTATTACATAGTGTGAAGTTTGTGCAAAGAAATACTGGATAAAAAAACAGGTCAAAATAATGGGTAAGTGGGAAATAAAAACGCCACATTTCTACGAGAAAGTGGCGTTGATAGAATGTGGTAGTTGAGCGTAATTTAGGCTTTCTTTGTCGCGTGCTTACCTAGCTCAGATGCTTTTTCATCTTTTAGATAAAGATTTTCAAAGCAATAGTTTGTTGCTTCAATGTAGCCTTCAACACTACCACAATCAAAACGCTGGCCTTTGAATTTATACGCAAGAACACAACCTGATTTTGCTTGTTTAAGCAACGCATCGGTAATTTGAATCTCGCCGCCTTTGCCTGGCTCTGTTTGCTCAATGAGCTCAAAGATATCAGGAGTCAGGATATAACGCCCGATGATGGCAAGGTTACTCGGCGCGGAACCTGGTTCTGGCTTTTCTACCATGTCGTCAACGCGGAAAAGGTCGTCTTTGATCATTTCACCAGAAATCACACCGTATTTGTGCGTTTCATTTTCTGGAACCTCTTGAACAGCCACAATTGAACAGCGGAACTGTTTGTATAGTGCCACCATTTGAGCGAGTACGCCTTGCTCTTCGTTGACGCAAAGGTCATCAGCTAGCACGACAGCAAACGGTTCGTCACCGACCAATTCACGACCGGTTAAGATAGCATGACCAAGTCCCTTCATTTCACGTTGGCGAACATACGTAAATTGCGCGGAATCGATGATATCGCGGATATCAACCAATAGTTCTTCTTTATTGGTGCCACTAATTTGATGTTCTAGTTCGTAGTTCTTATCAAAGTGATCCATGATCGAGTGTTTACCACGACCCGTCACAATGCACATTCCATCCATACCTGCTTGAATGGCCTCTTCGACACCGTATTCAATCAATGGCTTGTTTACTACTGGCATCATTTCTTTTGGCATCGACTTGGTTGCTGGAAGAAAGCGAGTTCCATACCCAGCCGCTGGGAATAGGCACTTTTTAATCATGATAAAACCCTTTATCTTTATAATCTTTAGTTTGCGTTACTGACGAATTTTCTGCTGATAGTCTACCGCTAATTAAATCCAGATAACAGCCTTATCCCAAGCGTGATAGGTGCGTCTTTTATCATTGATTATTCGATACTTTGTTATGAGACACTTTTATTCATTAAGAAAGTAAGTGTTGATTAGCCCATGCGATAGCTTGCAATCTATTTTTAACCGATAGCTTTCTAAATATCTGATACAGATGCGATTTTACAGTGGATTCAGTAATAAATAGATCTTCAGCCATTTGCATATTTGTCGCCCCTGACTGCAAACTGCGCAGAATATCGATTTCGCGAGCGGTTAGATCAACCACCGCTGGAGAGGTATTGGCGGACACAACGTGTCGATAGTGATGCAATAATTGACTCGATACGTCCCTAGGCAGCCAGTTTTTACCATTAATAATTTCATCAAAACCTTTGACGATCTTTTCCGGCGATTCATGGCTATAAAATAGGCCTTTGATGTTGCCGTAGCGTAGAATGGTTTCCGTGGTGAGTCGGTGAGGAACGTTGATTAAGATGGTTTCGAAGTGCTTGCTCACTAAAGGCAGGTTAAGTACTTGCTGAAACATGTCTAGCGAGGCTTGGTAATCAAACAATAGTATTCGGTTACGCACCTTATCTCGCGCGACCATCAGTGCTTCAGGTTGAATAACATCGATGGCGTTAATACTTAACTTGGAAAGTTGTTCCACAAGAGGATCAGGCGAGCTCGTGCTTAGTGCCACATGCTGAATGATGCGTTTGTAGCTATTTTTTCTCATAAGAGTGATTTAGTCCGATAGTTTTTATGCATGCTGACGAGTATTGAGGTTAGGTTCTAGACCGGATGGATACATTTGAGACTCAGTTAAAAAATCTAAGTAATTGATATAAATCTTATGTTGTCTGCGATGGTGCTCAGTTCAAGAATTAGAGCGTGATCCCTATCATTGGATTGATTCATTAAGCGCTGTTGTCGAAATGAAGTATCGTGTTATCCTATTGTGCTAAATTTAAAATATCTATTGTGGTTACGGAGCAAAACATGGCAAGCCGTGGAGTAAACAAAGTCATTCTAGTGGGTAACTTAGGTAACGACCCAGAAATTCGTTACATGCCAAACGGTGGTGCGGTAGCGAATATCACAATCGCAACGTCAGAATCTTGGCGAGATAAAGCAACGGGCGAGCAGCGTGAAAAAACAGAGTGGCACCGTGTTGCTTTGTTTGGCAAGCTGGCTGAAGTTGCTGGTGAATATTTGCGTAAAGGCTCTCAAGTTTATATTGAAGGTCAACTACAGACTCGTAAATGGCAAGATCAAAGTGGTCAAGACCGTTATACAACGGAAGTGGTTGTACAAGGCTTTAATGGCGTGATGCAAATGCTTGGTGGTCGTCAAGGTGGCGGTGCTCCAATGCAGCAAGGCGGCATGAACCAAGGCGGCATGAACCAAGGTGGTATGCAGCAGCAATCTCAACAGCCTCAGCAAGGTTGGGGTCAGCCACAACAGCCGGTTCAACAGCAGTCGGCTCAACAGCAGCCAGCACAGCAAAAGCCAGCGCAACAGCAGCCACAGTACAATGAACCGCCAATGGATTTTGATGACGATATCCCGTTCTGACGGTTACCTGAGACCTAGTTTTGTTAAGTTTGATGATTTGAGTCAATAATAACAAGGGTTTGTGAGAGAAAGTTTACAGTGAGTGTTGCAACTTCTGTAAACTTTTTTTATATTTATATTCAGCTTTGGTGTTACCTTGTGTTTTTGTAACGTTTTATTGGTTTAAGGATGAGAATGAATATAAGAAAGTTTCAAATGTCGAGTGGTGAGAGCTACTCAATCCTCTTAGATGAGAATGGTATGCCGTTGCCTTACCACAACCTCTTCGTGACCCTGCATTACCGAAATGAGTCTAAAGCAAGTAACACCTGCTATCGTGTTTTTGAGCATCTTTGCTTTCTAGAAGAAATCTGTCTGTTTGAAAAAATCGACTTAATTGAACGATGCAAGACTGGCGATTTTTTGACAAAGAAAGAGTTTGAGAACATCAAGAAACACTCAGGGTTTAAAGTCGCATCATTCCGCGAGATGGTGGCCAGACATAAATCTTTTAATGTTGTGAGTATCAAGAAAAATAAAGTTGAAACGGCGAGAGCTAATATAGTCGTCAACCCAGAGGGCGACATCTCGCCACACACGACATACAACCGATTAACTGTGTTTGCACAGTTTATTGGCTGGCTGGAAGAAGAGTTATTTCCTTTTGAAGACTCCACTGCGGAGTTTGAGCTAAAAAAAATTAGAGGAAACAAATTTGGCACCAGTGATGAAGCTCTTGACTGGGGGGATTGGCGATCTCTAGAGCCAATTGAAGAAATCCGAGTGCTTGATGTTGTTCACCCTGACTCGTCAGAAAACCCTTGGAAATCGGAATCGGTTCGATATAGAAATCAACTCATCGTAAATATGTTTTTTGGTACTGGTTGTCGGCATGGGGAGTTGCTCAAAGTTAGAGTGAGAACAGACAACAATCAATCAGATGTCAGAAGGCGTAACAAAGATGGTCGCCACTTCTTGATGATCCGCTCTAGAACGGACAAGGGGGACAAACGTAAACACAGACCTGAAGCAAAGACGCTAGGGCGATTTGTTCCAATGGATAAACGTTTAGTAGATATGTATGAAAATTACCTTATCTATCACCGCCCAAATGCCACTGGCTCTGAACACATCGAGTATTTGTTCGTTACCCATCACCATAAAATACAAACCAATACCGCTTTGTCCTTGGCTCAGGTAAATAAAATTTTCCGTGAGATTTCTGAGGTAGTTGGCTTTAGGGTTCACCCTCATGCGGCTCGTCATACATGGAATGATAGGTTTAGTCGCTTTGCGGATAAACGCATTGCGGCAGGCCAAACAACGGAAGCGAAATCAGAATTTGATAGGCGAAAGTTGATGGGGTGGTCAGACGGTTCAAAGATGGCACAACGCTACTCCAAGCGCTTTGATGACAAACGTGCAATGGATATGGCATTAGAGATGCAAGAAGAAGACTCAACCAATATAAGCTCAATCGTTCAGCAGCGCGATGAAGATCTCTGGACTGGGGAATAATAAATTGAATCAAGATTTTACGAATTCTGGTCTTGCTAACGATAGCAAGGTGACGATCTCAATGTCACACAATGGCTTTGAGTTTGATTATTTATCTAGCAGGTGGACACTTAATCGGGATGTGACTGTAGCGGTAGACTTTTTGGACTCTTTTGTCCATCCGTTACAAGAAGATATTCGAGAAGCATTGGTGTTTTATGCTGAGACATCATCAGCAAAACACACGGCTAACATAGCGACACACCTTAAGCTTTATCAAACGGTTACAGGTCAAAATAACTTAACTGAGCAGGGGTTTGCTTCCTTTAAAAACGGGCTACCTAAGAACGAGTGGTACAAGGTTTCGGTCGTAAGAGGAATGCTCAGACAGATGCGGTTTCTAGGGCTGGATAAACATATCGATGATGCGGTCTTTAAGCTGACAGACAAATGGCGTTTAGGTGGCAATGATAAAGGGGTTGCAGTCCTGACCCTTGACCCTGAAACTGGGCCATTTAGTGATTTAGAGTTTGAAGCTATTGGTTTACATGCTGCTCATCGGTATGCCGAGGGTGAGTTGAGAATTGATGAATATGCTTGCCTATCGATGTTTAAAGCGTCGGGTCGCCGTGCTACCCAAATTGCATCCATAAAGTGCAGAGACTTTTCTTATTCGTCCAAATATACGGATGCTCCAATGTATGTGGTACTGATCCCTAAAGCAAAAGTTCGTGGAGGGAAGTTCCGAAGTAAACTAAAACCTTATGCTTTAGTTAACTCGGTAGCACAGGTTATTGAGCTACATATCAATGAGCAGGCAGCTAAAGTGGAAGACGCCCTTGGTCGTAAGATGACACTTGAAGAAAAAGGTGAGCTGCCACTGTTTATCGATGTTGGGACCATTAAGGAAGTTCAATCGATGGCCCCCAACTCGTTAATGGACTATTTAAAATCCGAGCTACCACATATCAAAACAAGCAACCTGACCAATAAGCTCAACAGCGCGGTTAAAAAGCTGAAAATCATCAGTGAGCGAACTGGTGAACCTTTGAAGTCAACGGGCTACCGTTTTCGCTATACCCTAGGCACTCGCGCAGCTAGGGAGGGAGCTGGTACGTTAACAATTGCTAATTTGCTCGACCATTCTGATACGCAAAATGTAAAAGTATATGTTGCTAACGCCCCTGAACATGCCGTTCATATCTCCAAAATCATGAACCAACCACTGGCTCGTTATGCTTCAGCGTTTGCAGGGAAACTGGTTGAAGGTGAGGATGAAGCCAATGCAGAAAACGCAGGTGCGGCACGTATTCCTTGTCGAGAAAAAGACTGCGATGTTGGCTCCTGTGGTACAAACAGTTTTTGCCAAGATTATGCACCTATCGCTTGCTATTTGTGCCCTAAATTTCGCCCATGGGCACATGCTCCGCACCACCTTATCCTTGAGTGGCTAGTCGAAGAGCGGGAGCGATTAAAGGTTGATACGAATGATGATATGCAAATTGTTACTATCAATGACCGTGCCATTCTAGCGGTATGCCAAGTAATTCAATTGTGTAAGGAGCATAATCATGGCTGATGTACTGATTTTTAAGCCTCGACATGAGCTTGACCATGAAAAAAACTTATCTGATTTTATTGAGTTAGGTCGTCAAATTGCTCCTCTTAACAACAAGTATGACTATGACAGTCACTATTGGGGTGGTGTGGGCAACTTTGCTGTTTTCGGTGCGAATAGCCGGAAAAAAAAGCCCGAAGATTTGTTAGATAAGTCTTTCATACCATTCGCGAAAGCCTATATAACCTATTGTGGGGGAGAGTCATCAACAAGGAATACTAACTTCCAAGCATTACGTGCAATTAATGCAAGCTGGTTGAAGCTCCATGAAGGAGAGGATATTGATGTCACTAAACTTACAGCCCAAGATTTTAATGGTGCAGAGAAGGCCATCAAAGAGAATTTGAGTGAGGCCACGCGCTATAACGCGGGACGGGGCTTGAACTTGCTTCTCAAGTTTTTGGTGGAATACAAATTACTATCTTCAGTTAAGTGGAAAAGCGGACTTAAAAAGATTGCTGATAACGCAATTGGCGATGATGCAGATCAGAGAAGGCAAGACAAAATGCCTGACGAGAATGCATTATTAGCACTAGCTTCTGTTAACGCACAAAAATTCGAAGACTTAAGCCCTAGGGACATCTTTACGACTTCTACTATGACCTTGTTGTTGGCTGCTCCAAACCGTGGTTCTGAGCCGCTATACCTGCTTTCCGATCCTATTCACACCGATGAGTTAAAAGTTTGGGAGGTGCTTAAAATGGATGGTTTTACCAAGGATGATGTGAAGGAAATCCTTAAGTACCAAAAAGAAAACGATATTGTTTTTGGGTCTGACGAGGGGGTCGTAATTGAAAACTCTGGTGATGTCACCGAAGATCTTCAGGATACTGCCGATGAAGAGCTAGACCTTGCTGCGACCATCCAGATTAAAGGAATAAAGTGGTACTCAGGTAAGGGGTTTGGACACGCACACAAGTGGATTCCTACGTGTATGTATGGCGTTGTGGGTGCTGCTGTAGAGCGTTTACAAGCACAGTCAGAAACAGCACGAAAGTTTGCAAAGATGCTAGAAGATACTTCAAACTTCCCCCGCCATGAACTTTGTCCTGATGTGCCAGAAGACCAGCTCTTGACGACGGATGAGGCGGCAATGGCACTTGGGTATGATTTATCAAAATATGGCGACTTATCTGTCACTAAAAATCGTAAAAAATGGCAATCTGCTAAAAATCAGTTATTGGATCGTAAGGGAATCTTGCGAGAAGATTATCGAATTACGCTTCGAGATTTGAATTTAATACTTCGAAATGACCTTCCTGAAGGTTTTCCATACATTCCATTTCGAAATGGTGGTGGACATGTAAAAGTTAGGTGGTCTGAGTCTTTGTACGCAGGGTTTCGAAATAGCTTTGACAGTAAAAAGTCAATTAATCCTACAGAGTTATTTGTTCCCACCATCACTACGTTGAATGAAGATCTTGCACCAACGAGTAAAAAAAACAGGTCAACAGGAGAGCTATCCACCGGAAACCTGTCGATTTTTCAACGTTGGGGACATGGAGACTTTGTCATAACCTCACACCAGATTCGGCACTTGCTCGACACTTTGGGGGCAGTGAATGGGTTGGATGGTGAGCAACGGGCTAATTGGGCTATGCGTAGTGATCCGAGACATAATCGTTGGTATGACCATACAACTCCTGAGGAGTATGGTGCTGACTTTATTGAAGACAGAGAAGCAGAACTTGTTTCGCAGAATTTGGTGGAGAACCCAACAACAGGGACGACGCAAATTCAGGTGCAGGTTGCGACCCCACGAACACTACAAGAACTGAACACTAAGGCTGCTTTGACAGCGCATACGAATGAGTTTGGTATGTGTGTGACGTCATACATGGCAGAGCCTTGCACGAAATATCGCGACTGTGTCAACTGCGACAAGCAAGTTTGTGAAAAGGGAGATGACGGCAAATGTGAGCGTATTCGTCAGCGCCTAAAAGACGAAAAGAGGCTGCTCCAGATGGACAAAAGAGCGGTTGATGATGGTGTGCAGGGGGCTACACAGTTTTATGAGCGAAGGAAACTGACTACAGAGCGCTGTGAGCAACTGCTTACCATGATGGAAGATCCAAGTATCGAAGATGGCTCTCTCATTAGGCTCCTTAATGTCGAGGATGTAACTCAACTGGATCGAGCCATGGATGCCAATGGCAAAAAGCGTTTGCCGAAAATAGAAAACTTTCAACGAATCAAGGCGACTCAAGCTCAGAAGGTTACGGTTGATGAATTGATTGGTGTTGAGAGTATCCCTGAGGCAACAGATGACGAATTGTTCGAGGCTTTGGATGATATGGATTGTATGGATTTTTTCGAGGACTGATTGTTGTGGCTAAACACTTAACAGACAAAGACATTAGTAACGTATGTGAACTTTTAGATGACTGGCCTGTGGACTCCAAGCTGACATGGGATAGGTTGGTAGATGCTGTTGCACATGATTACAGGCTCAATACCACTAGGCAGACATTGCAGAAACAGCCTCGTATAAAGAATGCTTTTACCGAGGTTAAAGCGCTTGTTTCAGGCAACTCTCCTAAGGCTGTTGCTGCTCGTAATCGACACTTACCATCTAGTTTGAAGGCTGCGGCTGACCAATTGGAAGCACGCAAACGAACCATTGCGCGGCTTGAAGCTGAAAACAGCCAGCTTTTAGAGCAATTCCATACTTGGTTGTACAATGCGACTCAGCATGGAATTACGATTGAGCAACTAAACGAACCATTAGCAACTAAACAGGATAAGTGAGTGGTTGACTAATGAGCAAAGTGACCAATCAAGAGCGAGGTTCTCAGGCTGATGAGAGCTTGGCTAAATTCATGTCGTGGAAAGAAACTCAGTCTGCTGTTGATGTTGCTGCAATGAGTCGTGGTGCAAGACTAAATAGGGTTGAAGTCTCTAAGCGTGTAGGTATTGCTAAAAGTACCTTGAATGACAACCCCCTTGTTAAAAAAGCCTTGATAGCTTGGGAGGAAGAGCTAAGGGATAAAAAGCAGTTGGCACCCTTAAAGGCAGCACCAAAGGGGCTTACCCCAGAAGGTGGTGAGAACGCTCCTAAAGAGATGGAGGAGCATATTCCTTACGACCAATCGCTGAAACAGCTCAAACGCCTTAGTAGCGAGGTAGAGAGCCTTAAAAAGAAATGTTTGGACAAGGATGCAGAGATTGGCAGGTTACGAAAGCGTCTGGAACGATATGAAGAGCTTTCTGAGGTGCTAGCTGGAACAGGAGTGCTGCCACGATGAAGGACGATAAGGGGCGAGGGCTTTTCCGCATAACATCCATGGGGTATGAAACGGAAGATGCTTATGTCCTAGGTGCGGTTGCAGTTGACGGTCATGGCGACCGTGTTTCGGCTCGTAAATACTACCGCATTAAAATTCAGGATACTGACATGCCTGTCGAGCCTGTAATCGGACAAATCTGGAAGGTCAGTGCGAAAGAAACCACTACAACAGAGGTGGTTAGAGGTGGTGCTCAGCTTATTGATATATTCATTAAGGCTAAGAGTGTTCGTTTGATAATTCCTGAAACCGAAAATCTCTTCACTAGCTTTGTTTCTAAAGAGCCACACTTCATCGGTCTGGGTGAGACGCTTGCCAGAAAGCTTTGGATTAAGTATCAAGCAAGCGTGTATGAGCACCTAGAAAACAAAGATATTGAAAGGCTTACGTTTGTTAAAGGGATAACTGTAGCAGCTGCTGAGGCGCTGATTACTGGGTGGGAGCGATACGAAAACCTTAAGCAAATTGCATGGTTTGATACGCACCAGATACCGTCAGGGATTGCTCGAAATATCATCAAGTACCACAAGGCAAATGCGATTAACGCCATTGAGGAAGACCCTTACAGATTAATTAGTTTCGGACTTAAGTTTGCTCAAGCCGACCTGTTGGCACAAGAGTATTTTGGAGTAGCTCTGGATGATTATGTGCGGCTGAGAGGGGCAGTCGAACAGGCTTTGTTGGTAAGAATGCATGAGGGGCATACGGTATCCAAAAATGAAAATTTGATGCCTCATGTGGAACCACTACTCGGCACGAGGGAGTTGGCTGCTCAAGCACTTATGGCAGGCTATGAAAATACTGCCTTTATCATGAGTGACAAGGGTTATTACCATAGCATCGGTCAGTGGATTATGGAGCAAACTGTGGCTCGTCGTTTTGCAAAGCTAGCTACAAGAGCGATTTGGACACATCACTATGACTATGCCTTAGGTAAGGCTATAGAAGGGCAGGCTTTCCCATTGACTGGCAAGCAGAACGAGGCTGTTCGGAGTGCATTGTCCCATGGTTTATCAATTATTGCAGGTGGTGCAGGAACGGGCAAGACCACGGTGCTCAATGTTGTTCTCCGTGCTTATCAAACTTTAGGTACTGATATCAGGGCTATGGCGCTCAGTGGTCGAGCAGCCAAGCGCATCAATGAGGCTACAGGGTATCCTGCACAAACTATCACGGGCTTCCTGAAAGATTTAGAAAAAAATCCCTTAGGCGAGCGTGCCTTAATCGTGATTGATGAGTCTTCAATGGTCGATTTGGCAACAATGTTTAGTCTGGTGAGCAATACATCATCACAGGTACGCTTCCTGTTAGTTGGTGATCCTAAACAATTAGCGCCTATTTCGGCAGGTCTAGTGCTTCATGAGGCAGTGAATGTCGTCCCCACAGTGACGTTAGACATTGTAAAACGCCAGAAGGGCAGTACTGGTATCCCAGAGTTTACCAAGCGCATTATTGAGCGGGTTGTGCCTGATGCTGACATGTTTAATGAGAACATTGTTTTTCATCAGTGTGCCTCTGAGGATATCAATGAGCTTGTGACCAACCTATATGCCGAAAATCCGTCTGAGACGCAGGTTATCTCCGCCATGTATAGTGGTAATGGGGGCATTGATGCAGTTAACCAGCTTTGTCAGCAACGCTACAACCCAAATGGACAGAGGCTTGAATTCGTTATTAATGGCACTCCTAACTATCTGGATGTGTGTGAAAATGACCCTATTATCTTTGTTGAGAACAATTGGGATCGCGGTGTCCAAAACGGAACCCTAGGGAAGTTACTAAACGTTGGTAAACCCAAGGCGGAAACAGAGGATGGAGAAGTTAGTTTAGCTGATGTACTCATTGATACTGGAGAGATGATTTCGCTAACCATTGACCTGCTTGATTCACTCAAGCTCTCTTATTCGATTTCTTTGCACAAGGCTCAGGGAAGCCAGTTTAAACGTATTATTGTGCCATTAACTAATAGCTCAATGCTGGATAATGCTTGGATTTATACAGCCCTGACTAGAGCAGAGGTGAAGATTGAGATGGTTGGTAGCATGAAGGATTTCGAACGTGCTATTCATAGGTTCAGTGATGCCGATACACGTGATACCTACCTGCGCCAGTTGTTATTAGATGAACTGGATGCGTTGAAAGAGGCGGCGTGATCGCAGTGGCGCAGCCACATAAGGGCGGAAAGAATGCCAAGGGGTCAATGAACCTAAATCCGCCCGAAGCCCAGCGAAGCTGCCACTAGACCAATCTGGCAGTGTTCGTGCGCAGCGCGCCCCTGCCAAGCCGCTCTTCTGCTCTTGGCGAACCTAGGACACCAACCTAGGACAAAAAGATCAGCCTAGGACACTTCCATTCTGCCTAAAATACGCCTTTGGGACGTCCTTTCGTCTGAGTCCGGGGTTGCTGTTTTGTGCGGGGGGTTACTTACGAACCGAAAGATATTTATCAACCCAGCAGAAACCCTTCCTAGTTCAATTGATATGTAGTTTTAAGGTTTTGATGGCCGATTCACGGTGGAAGGTTCATTTGGACTAACAAAATCGACTATTTAACATATTCAAAGATAACGCGTACCACAGTTTCGTAGGATTTTTCGAAATCCCACGAAACTGTGGGACAGAAATAACGGCATTTGTGAAGCTAGATTTACGTGCAGTTTTTCACCTGTCGTTGTGATACTCTTATTTTTGACTGAGCTAGGAGTATCATCATGACTTTTAAGCAAAAACTAGAAAAACATTTTGAGCAATTTGAGGCTTCGCCAATACTCTTTGTTGGTTCTGGTGTTTCTCGACGCTACATGGGGGTGAATTGTTGGGAAGGGCTCCTGAAGCAATTTGCCGAAGCTATTGGGGAAAGCCACGTAAAATTGAGAACAAGAGCCAATGGTGACTGGACTCAATACGCGCAGCTATTGGCTGCCACTTATGCTGAGAAGTGGTGGGATACAGCAGAAGCAAAGGCTATTGTCGAACAACAAGAAGAGCTTTTTCGTGATGAACAATCGCCACTTAAAGTGTCGATTTCTAAGTTTATTGAGTCAGTGCATGAAAACATCGTCGATGATGAAGATCTTCAGTATGAAATTCAGTTGCTCTCGAAGGCAAATGTCGACGGTATCATCACAACTAACTGGGATCAGTTCTTAGAGACCCAATTTCCTAAATTTACCCCTTTCATAGGTCAAGACGGCTTGATTACAGGTCGTAGTCATGGCATTGCTGAAATCTATAAAATTCATGGCTGTTGCTCTGAGCCAAACTCATTGATATTGACATCCAGCGATTATGATAAATATCGCAAGAAGAATCCGTATCTTTCTTCGAAACTGTTGACGATGTTTATTGAGAGACCAGTCATCTTCTTGGGCTATTCTCTAACTGATCAGCACATAGCTGAAATTTTAGAAGATATTGTCAGCTGCTTTCCAAATGCGAGCCTAGACTTCCTTCAGAACAAGCTATTGTTTGTAGAATGGAAACCAGAGTTACCTGAAGCAGATATTAGCGATTCCGTTATACATAAAAAGATACCAGTCAAATATGTCCAAGCGCCATCATATAAAGAGATCTTTGAGGTATTATGCGAAACGAAAAAGCGGATTCCTGCTCATTTGTTCAGAACGATTAAAGATGAACTCTATGAGCTAGTGCTAACCGATGACCCCAAAGGCAAATTGTACGTAAGAGACTCTGAAAAAGTTGAGGAAGATGTCAATACAACGGAGTTTGTTGTTGGATATGGCGCTATCTCAATGGTTAAGAAATCAGAGTCTATGGCTGCAAAAGGCTTGGTTGGGCTAGAAAGAGTCGACTTGATTCGTGAAATCGTCTTTGAAAACGGTGACTACGACTGGGTTCAAGTCGTTAATGGTGCGCTCCCTAAGATATGCAAAGGTAATAGTCGAATCCCAGTTTTTCACTTCTTAAAACAAGCTGGACTGCTAGAAATTAATGGAGATTTAAAGGCTGGAGTGGAACTAGTAGATGGTGTGTTATGCCGATTTGACATCAACCCAGAAAACTTTCAATCGCAAGGGGGAGACAAACAGCGCTCTGAAAATATCTCCGAAATTAAAGTTGGGGTAAATGAGCTCTACATCGCCCATGAGTTTGGTTTGTTCTTAAGAATGATGCCCTATATGGACACTGGTTTGATTAAAAGAGATCTTGATGAATTATTGAAGATACTGAAAAAGCATATTGATAACGCAATGAGTGTTCCAAGCTTGTCCAGTAATTTCTGTAAGCTGGTTTGCCTCTACGACTTCGTGAAAAACAGTAATCGCTTTTAATCCCCCCCAATTTTATCCCAAGAGAGCTTTGAGAGGTGAGTTGTCAGTTACGTAGAGGCTGACAACCCATAGGCGATGAGAGCCTTGAGTCTGCCTCATATAAGTTAGGGCTTAACAAACTAGCTGGTGTCCGACATGGTAGGTGGAGTTATGAATCTCAAGCCTTTTAAAATATCACCTAGTATGGTATCACAATGAGAAAACTCACAAGAGGAGTTAAAGATTTGACGACTATTTCTCATTAAATTCAAAGGTTTGGCTGGGCGGCTTGTCAGGGTGAATTGTTCAAAGCACTTAGGAGAGCAGTCACTAATGACAAAGAAATTAACAGTCGCCCTTTAGATTCAAATCACTATCGGATGATATCTTTAAAAACAACCGTTACCAACCTGCGGCAACAATACAAGCGCAAAAACTAGTAGGGTACAGGTTTTGTACTGCAATGCACCTCATAGGCATATAAAACTGAACCTCAACCAGCATGAGGTTGCGCTGATTGAGGTATTCGTTTTCAAGTTGCATTGAACTGGGCTAAGTTCAATGAATATCGAACATTGACATGCCGCTTAAGATGATAAATTAATCCAATTAGTTAATCATATCTTGGTTGCCAGATAAACCGATCTTGGAGCATAGGTATGCAGCTAACCCCTCTCTGAACGTTCTACCCCCTCCGGTGTTGTTTGAATACCCAAGTTTTTTCATGGACATAACTTGACAGTTCTCCCAGTGTTTGCCAAATCTGCCATAGTCTAACCGACTCAGTGTCAGGGCAGACGATTTTAGGATTTCTATTAGCTCATCATCATTTTTATTAGCATGAGCTTTACAAATCGAATAGTAAACAAGCCCCATGGCCTGTAAGAGCGATGAGTTGGTTTGATAACCATTGCGTTCCTGACCAAATGTATCCCCCTGAGCATCTACCCAAGTTGTGAGGAAGGTGTTGATTTTTAGACGATGGTTGTCGATAAGTTGCGAATCGATTTCTCGCCCATCAGGCAATTGTCGGGCTTGCGCATTTTTTACCTGTAGTTGGGCTCCTCCCAATGCACCCTGTATCAATCGAACAATTGCAGACAGCGTTACTATGTACTTGGACTTTGCGGTTACTGATGGTTTAGTTTCAGACATACCACCAAACTGCTCAAAGACGGGCAGTTCACCAATGTCACGAGCATAATTAACTAGTAGGTCTGCTTGTGATAGACGCATAGCGTGCTGCCCTTGAACCTTCTCTTGGTTGAAATTTATGTCAGAGAAAATTTGTCCAATATCACCTATACTCATTTCTTCTTTAAAGGCATGCAACACAAACGTTACTGCAAGATCTTTGTTGCGAATTAGGTCCTTGATTTTTTCTCTGACTTTGATTCTGCGTTTGTTTCCAGCCGAAAAATGTGCACCTCTCAGGCTGATTTTATTTGGATAATCACCAATAATGCGCATTATTGTGCTAATGCGACCTAGCCCGTCGACAAGAAATGTATCGACAGTTTTGAATTGAAGAAGATCAAATCCCAGTACATCCTCATTTCGTGTTAGTTGGTAGCGTCTTAGTGCGACTGTGACTGGTGGTACAAAACCCGCGACATCAATGTCATTTAGTAGATGTTTAGCTAGATAATCCTCGAAAGCATCTGCACGTTTTGTGCTAGTTACTCGCTGCACAAGACCGTAGAGTTTTTCTAATTCGGGAGGGAGGGCTTGCATTGAGCAGTAGTTTATTAGTGACGTTGCATCAACAAATGTTGAAGCCGCGTAAGTTTTGCACAATTCAGTTTGAGATGTCATGCAGTACAGCTGATTCATACCAGTGCCCTGATTTCTACGTATAACGTCCATTTGTGTACCTTAATAATTTCTAATTAGCATTTGAGTGTCAATTTCCTCACATACCTGTATCAATCCGGCGTGTTCTGTCACAACATTGAAGATGATCGATATCTCATCATTCAGATCACGGCCACGTTTCTTGACAGCAAATTCCACGTCTTTCAGTCCTCGCACATGACGAATATGTGACGGGGAAAAACTTAGTTCGCCAGACGTGTTATCAGACCAATGAAAAGCGAAGTCGCTCAGGCCTATGTAGATGACATTCTCTGGTTGAAAAAAGTCAGTATTTGAACGTTGAGAGAATGTTTTATTAAAGCTTTTCTCTCGGCGTTTTAACAGTGGACTTGTTAGGAAACAGTCAGGTAAAAAACCAATTAAATCGCCGATTCTAGCGAAAGAAGCAAGCTGACAATGGCATTCACGCGAGGGTTCCTTAGTACTCTCTGCACTGGTGTCAATCCCGAATAAATGTACGGTACCTTTTATCATAGCGACATGCCTATTGATGTATTTGTTGATTTGCCGGGCATTATAGTCATCTTAGTCGGCAGATCAATAAGAATCTGCCCGACGAGTTAATTTTTTTGCCCGGCAATATTTGCTTTGGTGCTTTTTTTAGTTTGGTTTATAAGTGAAGTTTTTGAATTTATTTGATTATTGCTGTGTCGGTAGGGTCGGCATGTTTTCGCTATAGACTGAGATGAGTGATTGAAATTTTCTGTAGGGGTTGCCTCTATTAGCTAATTAATTGAGTCTAAAAGGTCATATCATGGGTTATTCGGGGGGCGAACAGTCTCAAAAACGAGTATGCCCTCTATCCAATATAAATTCGTGAAAGATAGATTCTTCGCCTGAAGACGAGCTAAGAGTTTGTTTTGTCTGGTTCCGTAAGTTGCTGTTAGTAGATCTTGGTGATCACCATGAAATCGATCGTGGGGGAAGCTAGCCATCTCGACTATTTCCCAGATACTATCTTTCCAACAAACGGTGCTAACCATTCTGTAAAACCTCGCATCTGGCAGTTCAGTATAGACGCCGTCATAGAGGTCTGTTCGTGAATCATACAATGCCCATCCCATAATCAGCTCCGCTATTTTGCTAGATCTAGACTACTAGTTTAGACTACTAGTAGCTCACAGTTAGGCGGAAAACGCGGAAGCTTCTTTGGTTTTTTTGTAAAGAATTGGGTAGATTGAGGTCAATTCTTTACAGGAAACTTTACGTTCTTAAGTGATTTAGTGTTTAAATTCAATTTAAATAGACACTTAACTCTGTCGGTCGGTCAGTAAGGTCACCAGAACCATTTTAAATCGGCCGTTCTTGTGAGTAGTTATTCTACTTGCTGCTCGAATTAAAAAAACCGCGAGTAATCGCGGTTTTTTTCGTTTATTTAGAGTTAGAGCAATTATTAGAGTCTGGGCATTGGATGAAGCTTAACCCTGTTAAGTAAATTTGATATAACAATCAGTTAGCGTGCTCAGTTGTTTATCCAGGTTCCCAAGTGATAATTGATGGATAACGCGCATATTTCTCTTATGATTAAGAGAAGATAAATGGGTCAAAAAGGACTTGAACATTTATGAGACAAACTCCCACCCTTAAATTAAGCACTCGCTTGGTTGCCTTTGTAACTGTAATTGTACTCAGTGCGGTTTTTATTTTGTTTGTCGGTGGCACATTGTCGATAAAAAAAATGGGACAAGAGTACCTTAATCACCATTTGTCGGGCATTGTTAAAGTGATAGACAAAGAGCTTGAAGACCCTGATGCGGCTTACATGATGCAACGATGGATGCCAAAAATGCTGCAGGCAAGCAACATTATTGAGATGCAGCTTTCTTCATCTGCCGGCGTGGTTTATCGCTATAAAAATACCTCTCCTATGATTGATCGCACCATTATCTACCAAAAAACCTACACGT
Organism: Vibrio methylphosphonaticus; assembly: GCF_023634655.1. GTDB lineage: Bacteria > Pseudomonadota > Gammaproteobacteria > Enterobacterales > Vibrionaceae > Vibrio > Vibrio methylphosphonaticus. Next base: position 120,225 of record NZ_JAMKMS010000007.1, read on the forward strand.
TAGAACGTAATAACGGCTACACCATTAGCTTTACCGCTCTGCCTCCTTACCTTGGGGTTCGCTATTCCATAGAGGCGATGTGGTCGGTGACGCTAGCATTTGGACTGATCGTCTTTTGTTTGATGCAAGGTGTGAAGTGGTTGAGACTGCAGCTAATTGGCTCTGAACTGCTAGAAGAGCGTGGTCGAATGATCTTAGGGGGACGCGTAGAGCAATACGCGAAGGGAGACTTACGGGAGTGGCCGTATACCGCGAGCGAAGCGCTCGATATTCTGATTGAAGAATTGCAAGATGCGAGACAAGAGCGCAGTCGCTTCGATACGTTTATTCGAACGCAAACGTTCCTTGATCCTTTGACTGGCAGTGCCAACAGGATGCTTTTCGACAGCAAGCTTGAGTCAGCACTGCTCGAAAGTGGCGCGCAAGGTGGTGTCATGCTGTTTCGTATCGAGGATTGGGATCAGGTGACTGAGCACAATAGTAAGGCGATTTCCGATGACTTCTTAATTGAGGTCGGTGAGGTATTGTCTAATGCGGTACAAAAATACCCTGACGCCATTTTCTCTCGTTACTTTGATGCCGACTTCGCGGTGTTTATTCCACACCAAAGTGCAAAAGATGTCGCGACGCTTGCTAATCAGTGTCTACGTCAGCTTGCCAAGGTGACGCCGCCTTTGCCTCTGGATGAAGACAATTGGTGCCATATAGGGGTTAGCATGTATGCGGAATCTGAGCGCCAAGGCCGAATTATGGAAGAGGCTGAGACGGCATTAAAAAGTGCCCAGCTTCAGAAGGCCAATAATTGGAGCCGTTACAGTAAACAAACACAAACAATGGATGAACGTGGCAGTGTGCGTTGGCGAACCTTATTCGATAAAGCGTTATTGCCGGAAAACTTACTGATCTTTTCTCAGCCTTGTTATCTCTATGAAAAAGGGAAAGATCTTCACATCCTGCATCGTGAATTATTTGCTCGAATTGAGGATCCTGAACGCGGTGTAGTGAAAGCATCACGTTTTCACTCTGCGCTTATTCAAGTTGGTTATGAATCCAACTTGGATCGCTCAGTCTTGAACAAAGTGATTCGTAACATCAAGCAAGGAAAAGCCATACTGCCAATTTCGATCAATTTATATGTGGTGCCATTTGCTCATAAACGCCACTTTAAATGGTTTAGAGATGAGCTGCTTCAGTTGCCTATCGCACAGAGACAACAGTTGGCGTTTGAGTTTTCAGAAGCGAAAGTCATCCAACATTTAGATTATATTCGTCCGGTCATTAGGATGCTGTCAGGATTGGGTTGTACCGTCATTATTGGTCAAGCTGGGCGCTCGATTGTGAGTACCCACTACATTAAAGACTTGAAGGTTGACTATTTAAAACTGCATCGTAGCTTAATTAAGAAAATTGATCAGCGTGATGAGAACCAACTGTTTGTCCGCAGTATGGTCGGTGCTTGTGGTGATTCGACGACGAAGGTTGTTGCCGTTGGCGTAGAAACGAAGAAAGAGTGGCATACTTTGATTGATCTTGGTGTCAGCGGTGGCCAGGGGCGTTATTTTGCCCCTGAGGTTCAGTTGTTACCAGAAGCAAGCAAGAGAGTGGCTGCAATTAAACCGGGTCGCCGAAACCGCTGGCGCAAGACATAACGACGTCGTGTTGTTAATGAGGTGTTTGGAGTATTCCTTCTGTGAATGAAAGTGCCTTCTTTTATGAGGGCACCTGTCTAACCTTTGGTGTACTCGTATCGTGTACTTGTATCAATAAACCATGATGAATTCGATGAGTACGCTTCGTGCGACTTTGTCTCCATTTTTCCCATGATGCGCTGTTTCTTGTGTTGTTGGAAAATCACTGTCGACTTAGAACGTCAGCCTTTTTCCCAATAAACGGGCCTGTCTAGTGACGAATTATTGTCAATTTTTTGCGTTAAGTAAGGAAACTGTAAGAAAATGAGGTTTTCAGCCCATGTTTCTGCTCCAATGCCTTGCTGATATGGCAAGGCATTGGTACATTTAGTGCAATTTTTGTCTTCTCATTCTTGCAGGACGAGCGAAGAATATGTTTAAAAAACTGCGTGGCATGTTTTCTAACGACCTATCGATAGATCTAGGTACTGCCAACACACTGATTTATGTAAAAGGCCAAGGTATTGTCCTAGACGAGCCTTCTGTAGTTGCTATCCGTCAAGATCGTGCTGGTTCGGCGAAAAGCGTGGCTGCAGTAGGACATGCTGCTAAGCAAATGCTAGGTCGTACTCCGGGTAACATTTCGGCTATTCGTCCAATGAAAGATGGCGTGATCGCTGACTTTTATGTGACTGAAAAAATGCTTCAGCACTTTATCAAGCAAGTGCATGACAATAGCGTATTAAAACCAAGCCCACGCGTATTGGTTTGTGTTCCTTGCGGTTCGACTCAAGTAGAGCGTCGTGCGATTCGTGAGTCAGCACTGGGTGCAGGTGCTCGTGAAGTGTATTTGATCGATGAGCCAATGGCAGCAGCAATTGGCGCAGGTCTTCGTGTTTCAGAACCAACGGGCTCAATGGTTATTGATATCGGTGGCGGTACAACTGAAGTCGCAGTGATTTCACTTAACGGTGTGGTTTACTCTTCATCGGTGCGAATCGGTGGTGACCGTTTCGATGAAGCGATTATTAATTATGTTCGTCGTAACTACGGCAGCTTAATTGGTGAAGCGACGGCTGAAAAAATTAAACATGAAATTGGCTCTGCTTATCCGGGTGATACGGTTGAAGAAATTGAAGTCCGCGGCCGTAACCTTGCTGAAGGTGTGCCACGTAGCTTTAGTCTAAACTCAAATGAGATTCTAGAGGCGCTTCAAGAGCCACTTACGGGTATCGTTTCCGCTGTCATGGTTGCGCTAGAGCAATGTCCACCAGAGCTTGCGTCTGACATTTCTGAGAACGGCATGGTATTGACGGGTGGCGGTGCACTGCTTCGCGATCTTGATCGCTTGATTACAGAAGAAACTGGTATTCCAGTGGTTATCGCTGAAGATCCACTAACGTGTGTGGCTCGTGGTGGCGGTAAAGCATTAGAAATGATCGACATGCACGGTGGCGATTTGTTTACTGAAGAATAATGGTTTCACTCTGGTGTTAGTGTGGCACTGAGACCAGAGTCCACATTAGGATAATGAGTACATGAAACCAATATTTGGTCGAGGTCCTTCCTTACAACTTCGCCTATTTCTTGCGGTATCCCTATCAGCCGGCTTAATGCTGGCTGATAGTCGTTTAGATACATTCTCTCAATTCCGTTACTTACTCAATAGTGCCGTTGCGCCCATTCAGTACACTGCTAACTTGCCTAGAAGCATGTTTGATGGCGTGTATGAGCGATTTAACACACGGCAGGGTCTAGCTGAGCAAAATATTAATCTTAAGCGAGAAGTCTTACGCTTAAAGAGCGATTTGATTTTGTTGGATCAGTATCGAGAAGAAAACCAACGATTTCGTGAATTATTGGGTTCATCGTTTGTCCGAGATGAAAAGAAAGTTGTGACTGAGGTCATGGCGGTCGACACCTCTCCTTATCGTCACCAAGTTGTGATTGATAAAGGTAGAATTGATGGTGTTTACGAAGGGCAGCCAGTGATTAACGAAAACGGCATTGTTGGGCAAGTAACATTCGTCGGCGCTCATAATAGCCGAATTATGCTGCTCACGGATTCAAATAGTGCTATTCCTGTTCAAGTTATCCGTAATGACATTCGTGTTATTGCATCCGGTAACGGCGCGATTGATGAAATCCAACTAGAACACATACCAACCAGCACTGACATTCAGCAAGATGATTTGCTTGTGACGTCGGGGTTAGGTGGCATTTACCCTGAAGGTTATCCGGTGGCGCATGTTAAACAAGTGCAGCGCGATAATCGTAGAGAGTTTGCTAGCATCATCGCAGAACCGGTGGTTGATTTTGACCGTTTGCGTTACTTATTGCTGATTTGGCCGAATCAAGATAGGCAGCAGCAAGAAGTGGAAGCGACGCTGAATGCGCAATAAGAGATAGAAATAGACTATGACTAATCGTGGATTCCGCAGTCAGCTAGTAATTGGATTTTCATTGCTGGTGGCACTTACCCTACAAACGATACCTTGGCCGGGCGTGCTCGATTTTATTCGACCGTCATGGTTGCTGTTAGTCATGTGTTATTGGGTGCTTGCATTACCGCATCGTATCAATGTGGGTACCGCATTGTTTGTTGGATTAGTGTGGGACCTACTTGTGGGGTCTACACTTGGTATTCGTGGCATGATGATGTCCATCATTGTTTATATGGTGGCACTCAATTTTCTTGTTTTAAGAAATATGGCGTTGTGGCAGCAGGCAACCGTGATTGGCTTACTGTCGATGGGGCTAGAGGTTGCAATATTTTTCGGCGAGTATTTGATCCAAGACGTGACTTTTAATCCGATGTCGCTGTGGAGTGGGCTGATTAACTGTATACTTTGGCCATGGCTGTTTATGTTACTGCGTCGCATTAGAAGGCATTGGCATGTCAGGTAAATCAGAAGAACATAACGTGATGAAATATAAGATAGTACTCGCTTCAACCTCGCCGCGACGTAAAGAACTGCTTGACCAGTTAGGCTATGAATTTTCAACCATCAGTCCTGATATTGAAGAGTTGAAAGGCGAACAAGAGAGCGCGGAAGCCTATGTTGAGCGTTTGTCGCTTGAAAAAGCACTGGCTGGCTTAAATGCCAGTGAAGGCGATGATAATAATGATGCTGTCGTGATTGGGTCGGATACCGTTGTTGTCCAAAACGGAAAGGTCCTAGAAAAGCCAGTCGACTTTGATGACGCGCAACGAATGTTGCAATTATTGGCGAATAATCAGCACCAAGTGATGACGGCGGTAAGTGTCGTATCTACAAACAAGCAAGCGTCTGTCGTTGTGAAGACGGACGTTTGGTTCAAACCACTAACTGACAATGAAATACAACAATACTGGTTAAGTGGTGAACCACAAGATAAAGCTGGCAGTTATGGAATTCAAGGACTCGGAGGGCGCTTTGTCTCTCGTATCGAAGGAAGCTACTACGCGGTAGTCGGATTGCCACTCTATGAAACTGACCAGCTCTTGCAAGAATTTATAAATAATTAAAAAATTGAGGTGCGCTCATGAGTGCAGAGCTGTTGATAAATGTGACTCCAAGTGAAACAAGAGTCGCAATGATTGAAGGTGGAATTCTTCAGGAAGTCCACATTGAACGCGAAGCCAAGCGTGGTATTGTCGGGAATATCTATAAAGGGAAAGTCAGCCGAGTATTGCCGGGGATGCAAGCTGCTTTTGTGGACATAGGGTTAGAAAAAGCCGCATTTTTACACGCTTCAGATATTGTTCCTCACACGGAATGCGTGGCTGAAAATGAAAAAAAACAGTTTCAAGTTAGAGATATTTCTGAGCTAGTCCGTCAAGGACAAGACATCGTTGTCCAGGTGGTGAAAGACCCACTAGGTACCAAGGGTGCTCGCTTAACAACGGATATCACTTTACCTTCTCGTTATCTCGTCTTTATGCCCGGCGCAAGCCATGTCGGTGTTTCTCAACGCATTGAAAGTGAAAAAGAAAGAAACCGACTCAAGCGAGTGGTAGCAGAGTATTGCGATGAGAATGGCGGCTTTATTATTCGTACTGCAGCAGAAGGTGCGAATGAAAAAGAACTGGCCCAAGACGCTCAATTTCTTAAGCGCTTATGGTTAAAAATCAATGAGCGACGCACCAAGTATAAAACACGCTCAACCTTATATGGTGAGCTTGGTTTAGCCCACCGAATCTTACGTGATTTTGTTGGCACTGAATTGACCCGCATTCAAGTCGACTCTCGCCTTATCTATGAAAGCCTGAAAGAGTTTACGCGTGAGTTTGTACCAGAGATGGAGTGTCTATTAGAGCTCTATGAAGGAGACAAGCCGATTTTTGACATGTACGACACGGAAAATGAAATTCAACGCTCCTTAGAGCGTAAGGTGAATCTCAAATCCGGTGGTTACTTGATCATTGATCAAACGGAAGCAATGACAACGGTTGATATCAATACCGGTGCCTTTGTTGGACGTCGAAATCTAGAAGAAACCATATTTAATACCAATGTAGAAGCAACCCAAGCGATCGCTCGGCAGTTAAGACTGCGCAATCTAGGCGGTATTATCATTATCGATTTTATCGACATGACGATTGAAGAGCATCGCCAGCGAGTGCTCACTTCACTTGATGCTGCCTTAGCTAAGGATCGAGTGAAAACAAACATCAATGGCTTTACTCAGCTTGGTTTAGTTGAGATGACACGTAAAAGAACTCGTGAAAGTATTGAACATGTACTCTGTAGTGGTTGTCCAACGTGTGAAAGCCGTGGTTCGGTGAAGACGGTAGAAACGGTTTGCTATGAAATCCTTCGTGAGATTACTCGTGTTAACCGAGCTTATGATGCTGACAAGTTTGTCGCTTACGCATCTCCAGCGGTTGCCGAAGCGCTAGAGGGGGATGAGTCCCATGCGTTGGCTGAACTTGAAGTCTTCATTGGTAAACAGGTTCGTATTCAAGCGGAACCTTTGTATATTCAAGAACAATTTGATGTTGTTATGATGTGATGAGTAGTGTGTGAGTCCTCGCGTTAATCAATTAGTACGTTTTTTCCTTTGGATATTGTTGACCGTGTTAGTGTTGCTTGCTACCACGGTCACAGTGTTGCGCGTTACTTTACCGCAGCTTAATCGTGTTCAGCCCGAGATTGTTTCCTGGATAAACCAAGGAACGGGATTTGATGTGTCAATCAGCGATGTTCGCGGTTTTTGGCGCAATACCCATCCTTCGATCTCCTTGCAGGGCGTCGTGGTTGGTCTACCTAAAAACGAAGAAAGTAAGTTCGAAGTTGCCAACTTGGAACTTGAGTTTGACCTAGTTCAAACGGTGATACAGCGTCAGCCTGTTATTGCGGATATGTCGATTAACGGTATGATTTTAGATATTCGTACTGTTGATCTACTTAAAGCGACGAGCAATAAAAGCGAGCTGAAGCCACCGGCTAGCAATGAGCCAGCTAAAAATGCCGAAGATATTATTAATCGACTTGATAATATTTTACTGCGACAACTTGACCGCTTCTCGGTCGCTGAATCAACGATTTTTTATCAAGCCATCTCAGGAGAGCCTCGCGAGCTGGATATTACCAACCTGCAGTGGCGAAATGAAAACGATCGCCACCTTGCACAAGGGACGGTATCCATTGCTGATGCCAATCTAGACTCATTAGAAGTACGTGCGGACTTTATTGATAACGGCAGTTTAAGTGATGTCACGGGTTCATTTTACGTCACATTAGATAATATGTCGGTGTCGCCATGGCTGACCGAGGAAGTCGCTAAGAAAACAGGGATAACGGGCGGGGATACTAGCCTAAGAGCGTGGTTAACTCTTGATAAAAGCACCGCAAAAGAAGCATATATTGAAGTATTGCCTTCCGAGTTAATGTGGGAGAAGAATGGCGTTGAAAACCAGTTGCTGCTTGAATCGGCTCTGCTTCACCTGCTTCCTTCTGAAACGGGTTGGCAAATCAATGCTCATGAAATTACCGCAAGAACTAATGACACTCCTTGGCCCGAATTGGATGTTGCATTTGATTGGAACCGTCAAAATCAATGGCAGGTGAATCTGTCTCAGTTAGACATTGACGCTCTAAAGCCGCTTGCTTCATTATCACCGGATACAACGGTCACCGAATGGCTAGATAAGCTAAACCCCGGCGGACGAATCGACGATATTCGTATCTCGCAGCAAAATGGCCCAGAATCACTTCAATACTCGGCAAGCTTTGAGCAAATGTCATTATCGCAATGGGCATTACTACCAGGCTTTTCTCATGTCTCTGGCAGTGTGGCGGGCAACTTGACTAAAGCCAAAGCGACGGTAATGGTCATTGATGATAAATTCCCTTATGGCGACGTGTTTCAAGCCCCATTGAATATCAAGCAGGGCTTAGTGGATATTCATTGGGAAAATCATGGCGAAAAGGGCTGGTCACTATGGTCAGATAAAGTCACTGCTGCTACTGCTGATATTCAAGTTTTAGGCGCATTTCGACTCGATTTTCCTAAAGATAGCAGCCCGTTTCTATCATTTTATGCCGAGGCAGATCTCTATAATGCAGGAGAGACCTGGCGCTATCTACCTACGTTGGCGCTTGGCCAGAGTTTAACGGATTATTTGTCTGCTGCTATTCAGGCGGGGCGTGTTAATACCGCGAAGCTGCTCTGGTACGGTCAATTGTCTGATTTTCCGTATAACGATAATAATGGCATGTTTCAGGCGTGGGTTGGTTTGCGTGATGCTAAGTTCAGTTTCGATACTAATTGGCCACCACTGACTGATCTTCAATTGGATTTGTTATTTCAAAATGAAGCCATGCACATTGACTCGAAAGCGGCGACGCTCATGGGGGTCAAAGGTAAGCGGATTACAGGTCGTATCCCCGAACTTCGCGGTGACGGACATTTAGAGATTGAAGCGAAAGCGGCGGGTAGCGGCAGCGCGGTTCGTGACTATATGATGGCGACACCATTAGTTGGGTCCGTTGGTGCGGCATTGACCGCCGTTCAAGTCAGTGGGCAAGTTGATGCTGATTTTCAGTTGTATATTCCGTTTTCAGGTGACACCACTCCCTCTAGAGCGTGGGGTTTTGCCAAACTTAAAGATAACCATGTTGAGATAGATGCCCCGCCAATGACACTAGAAAAAGTGTCGGGAAAAATCGCTTTCGATAACGATGTAGTGAATGCCAAAGGGCTATCCGCGACGCTACTCGATCAACCCATAACTCTTGATTTTGATGGTCAAAATTCAGGTAAAGGGTATGGCGTTAATATTGATGCTATTGGTGATTGGACGATGGCGCCGTTAGAGCCTTATGTAGGTGAGCGCTTTGTCAGTGGTCTAAAAGGGCATACGCCTTGGAGCTTGGATGTAGACCTACAGCTTAATGATGTTGGCTTTACCTATCAGTTAGATTTAAATGCCAATTTGGTTACGCTCGCCAGTGACTACCCGTACCCACTACAGAAAGCATTTGGTGAGGCAGGGAAAGCAAGATTACAGGCTTCTGGTAACCAACAGGCTATCTCGGCGCGATTACAGCTCCCTTCTGTGAAGTATCAAACTGAAATTGATATAACAAAAGAAACGCCAATATTGAAAGCGACCAACTTGGTGCTGGGTAAAGGTGGTTTCAAAATTAGTCCGATTGTTGGTCATGACTTTCAAGTTCGCTCAGACCGATTCAGTTTTGATGAGTGGAGTGCGCTTGCGAAGCAACCCCCAAGCGCCAAAAAGGCGATATTGGATGACTTGAATACGCCAACCATTCCGCTACCTACGCGTGTTTATATTGAAGCGAAAGAGCTTACGCTTGCTGGTATTGAATGGCATGACGTCGACTTTAATGCCCGTCATAAGCAAGGCGGATGGCAGTTTGAATTGGATAGTCAAGAAGCCAAAGGTCAGGCGAATTACAGTGACGATAATGAGCTTTATGTGGCGTTAAAGCGATTACACATTTACTTACCGTCGCTCAATGAAACGTCAGATAAAAATGAATCGCTCATATTGCAAGAGGACTTAACCGCGCCATTAGTGAGTGAATTTGATCGCAGTTTCTTTAATTCGCTGCCTGACAGTAAGCTTAAAATAGACGATTTTTGGTTCCAGGGTTATAAAGTGGGCAAGGTCGATATGGACGTATCTCGCCAGGGGAACAAGTTAGTTTGGAATAAGCTCAACCTAAGTAGTGGCACGAATACCGTCAATATAGACGGTGACTGGATGGTGGCTGGACAGCAAAGCAGAAGTCACGTCAACCTGAGTGTTGAGGGTGAGAATAATAGCGATCTGATGGAACGCTTTGGTATTACCTCTGGGATTCAACGAGCGCCTTTTGAATTAAGCTCTACCTTGTCATGGGACGGCGCTCCTTGGTCGATGCGAGTGGATACCGTGAATGGCGAGATTAAAACGAAGTTGGGCAAAGGGGTGATTTCGGATGTCAGTGGCGCGGCACGTTTATTAGGGTTATTTAGTTTGGACTCTATTATTCGTAAGATGCAGCTAGACTTTACTGATGTGTTTGATAAAGGCATGGCGTTTAACTCCATTACCGGTAGTGGCAAGATACGCGATGGTATCTTTGTTACTAACGACATTGAAATGGATGCCGTTGCCGGGGAGATGAAAATAAAGGGCTTAGCCGATTTATCGGCTCAAACGGTGGATGCTGAAGTTAACTTTACCCCTGATATGACGTCAGGTATCCCGATTATTACCGCGTTTGCCGTAACGCCACAAACGGCCTTAGTCGTATTGGCGGTAACCACGGTCATTTCCCCTGTGGTTGAAGTGGTCACTCGGGTTAATTACTCAGTGAAAGGCAAACTCGACTCGCCCGTCGTGAGTGAAATATCGAGAAGTAAGGGGGAATACACACTCCCTGATAATTTAAAAAAGGAGCAAAAGTAATCCATGAGCAAGGAACGCTTCGGTATTATCCAAATGACTTCTGGCCCAGATCCTAAACAGAACTTAGCCTTTATCGACAAGCAGGTTCAGTTTCTTGCGCATCAAGGTGCGACTTGGATTCTCACGCCGGAAAACGCATTGGTCTTCGGTAAAAAAGAAGAGTATCACCACCATGCAGAACCGCTGGGAGAAGGGGAGTTACAACAGCGACTAGCGGTAATCGCGAAAGCAAATAACGTGAATCTAATTGTGGGAAGCTTCCCCATTCGACGTTCAGCGTCAGAGGTGACGACCACGACACTCGTGTTTGACGGTAACGGGCAGCGATTAAATCACTATGATAAGCTGCACATGTTTGATGTCGATGTTGATGATGGATTCCAGCGATATAGAGAGTCCGAGACATTCAAACCCGGTAACAGCATGGCCATGGTGCCAGTGAATTTTGGTGCGATCGGTCTGACCATTTGCTATGACTTACGCTTTCCTCATCTCTATAGCGCATTGCGAGCTCAAGGTGCCACTGTTATTGTCGTCCCCGCCGCCTTTACTGCGGTGACGGGTCAGGCTCACTGGGAAGTCTTGCTGCGAGCGCGAGCAATAGAAAACCAGTGTTGGATTGTAGCGGCGAATCAGTGTGGTACACACCCTTGTGGCCGCGAAACATGGGGTCACTCGATGGTGATTTCTCCATGGGGAGAAGTGCAAGGTCAACTTGAAGGTCAGGTTGGCACCATCATTGCCGATTTAAATTTTGATGTTGTTCATGAAGTCAGGCAAACCATGCCTGTGGCGAAACATATTCGCTTTGAACAACACCTACACTCATTACCATAATAAGAGTATGAATATGGAACGCATAGAAGATGCGCTACTTGGGCCAACCGGTCTTACAGAGCAAGATATCGAAGCTACACTAGCCAGCATTGCGACTCGCCAGATCGACTATGCGGATATTTACTTTCAGTCTAGCTGGCATGAATCTCTTGTCCTCGAAGACAGCATTATTAAAGATGGTTCGTTTAATATCGACCGCGGTGTTGGTGTTCGTGCAGTTACTGGTGAAAAAACCGGCTTCGCTTATTCTGACCAATTGACCCTCGATGGCTTAAAGCAAAGTGCGATGGCGGCACGTGGTATTGCTCAGCAAGGAAAGAGCGCTTCAGTTAAGGCGTTGACTCGTCGCGATAATCAAGTGTATTACGCTGCTGTTAACCCGCTAGAAAGCTGGGAAAAACAGCAAAAAACTGAGCTGTTAAAAGAGCTAGATGCTTACATCCGTACCAAAGAGCCTCTTGTTAGTGAAGTATCGGTGAGTTTAAGTGGTGTCTATGAGCAGATGTTGGTTGCGGCAACGGATGGGACATTAGCAGGGGACGTTAGACCTTTGGTTCGCTTATCTATCAGCGTGTTGGCTCAGAAAGGCGATCGTCGAGAGCGTGGGAGTGCTGGTGGCGGTGGTCGTTATGGTTACGACTTTTTTATCTCTGACGAGAATGGCAGACAGGTGGCTTATCACTATGCCGATGAAGCGATCCGTCAGGCGCTGGTTAACCTAGAAGCGATTGATGCTCCAGCCGGTACAATGCCAGTCGTCTTGGGTTCAGGTTGGCCTGGTGTCTTATTACATGAAGCGGTGGGTCATGGTTTAGAAGGCGACTTTAACCGTAAAGAGTCGTCGGTGTTCTCAGGTAAACTGGGTCAGCAAGTGACCTCTAAGCTTTGCACCATTGTTGATGATGGCACGCTTAAAGATCTGCGTGGGTCACTCAATGTGGATGATGAAGGGGTACATGGCCAATATAACACCTTGATAGAAAATGGTGTGTTAAAGGGTTACATGCAAGATAAGTTGAATGCACGCTTAATGGGTGTGAACCCTACAGGTAATGCACGCCGAGAATCTTACGCTCATTTACCTATGCCGCGCATGACGAATACTTACATGTTGCCTGGGCAACATACACCGGAAGAAATTATCTCGACGGTGAAGAAAGGCTTATATGCGCCTAACTTTGGTGGTGGTCAGGTTGATATTACATCGGGTAAGTTTGTTTTCTCAGCCTCTGAGGCATACTTGATTGAAGATGGGAAAATTACCACTCCAGTGAAAGGGGCAACGTTGATTGGTTCTGGCATTGAGGCAATGCAACAGGTGTCAATGGTGGGTAATGATCTTAGCCTAGACAGAGGCGTTGGCGTGTGTGGTAAAGCGGGTCAAAGCGTCCCAGTCGGTGTGGGTCAGCCAAGTCTGAAAATCGATGCACTTACCGTCGGTGGTACAGACTAAATTTCTGCCATCGCCTTTGGGCGCTTAGTAGAGAATGTTTAAAATCGCGGCAACATGCCGCGATTTTTATTGAAGTCGTTTTAATACTAGGCATTATCCTGCAGGACCCAGGACCCAGGACCCAGGACCCAGGACCCAGGACCCAGGACCCAGGACCTATCTACAAATTCTCTTCCGCATATTCAGCCAATCGGCTTCGTACTACGCCATTTAAATGAATATTGGCGCTTCCCGAAAAGTTTTTGAATCGCTCTACCATATAGGTAAGCCCTGATGTGACCGGAGTAAGATAATGAGAGTCTATTTGTGCTAGGTTGCCTGAACAGACAATTTTCGTTCCTTCACCACAACGTGTGATGATGGTTTTAATTTGCGATGCGGTAAGGTTTTGGCATTCGTCGAGCAAGACAAACGCATTTTGTATCGAGCGCCCTCGCATAAAGTTAATCGATTTAAATTGAATGTTAGCTTTGTCGCAAATGTATTTTAATGACCCTTCAGTACAGTGGTCATGCTTATGTAGCGCTTCTAACGTATCCGTAATCGCCGCTAACCATGGCATCATTTTCTCTTCTTCGCTACCAGGAAGAAAACCAATCGATTCACCGATATCTGGTGTGTTACGTGTCACGATGATTTTATCAAACATGTTTTTTTCAATCGTCATTTCAAGGGCTGCTGCCATCGCGAGCAGCGTTTTACCGCTCCCCGCGGCACCCGTTAAAATAACAAGGTCAATATCTGGATCGAGTAAGGCATCCATTGCCATTCCTTGATAGGTGTTTTTCGGTCGTATTCCCCAAGCTTGGCGAGACAGCAAGCGTTCATGACTGAGATCTTTAATCGTGATGTCATCTTCGTGAATATCCGCAACTCTACCGGCGAAGTCACTTTCTTCATCAACCAGATACTGATTTACATACGAAGGCGCGATGGTTTCCCGATTGAAAGTGTGAAAGGTATTACTGCCCAGAACGCTGGTCTCAACGTTGTCGATCCCCTCCCAAAAATCACCGGGTATTTTTTGAAAGCCTTTGGATAGGTATTCCACATCGTCAATGAGTTGATCGGTACGATAGTCTTCGACAAACAACACACCAGCACCCTTCGCTCGCAGCCTCATATTGATGTCTTTGGTGACGAGGATGATATCACGCGGCGCGCGTTTGTTTTGCAAGTATAGAACGGCGTTTAGAATACGGTTATCGCCTTCCTTGTCGGCAAATGCTTTGAAGGTTTCGTGCAGCATATAGTCAGCCAGTATGGAGATTGTGCCTGTTGCTTGTTGCTCATGGGAAAAGGGGATTCCTTCGGATATTTCATCAGGCGTGGCGTCTTTAAACAGATTTTCAAGTGCCCGAATCGCGACACGCGCGTCACGCGCGACGTCGCGTTTACTGTCTTTTATACGGTCGAGCTCTTCTAGTACCGTCATTGGAATGACGACGTCGTGTTCTTTAAATGAATAGATAGCGAAGGGTTCGTGAAGAAGGATATTGGTATCGAGAACAAAAATTTTACGGTCGGTGTCGCCCATAGAGTCTCCTTGCCGCATTCCGCGGTTGTCCTGGCAAGTTGCTCACAGCTGAGACGAATCAGGCTTTGGATACTCGCTGGCTCGTCTGTGTACACGGTGAGTCAACTTTGGTTGCTTCAATCAACATTTGTTAGATTGAATGGCTTATCCTTGTATACGTTCACAAGTTCATGATGGGTTAACATCTTTGTAACGTTTACACTTTGAGTATAAGTGAAAAAATTCACCTTACCGTTAACAAATGCCACTATTTTTTTTCAGTTTTATGTCAACGTGACCAAAACAAAAAAAACTGAGGTTTTCCGTGCAATTGGCGTGACCTAAATCACGCCTTCAAGTAAGATGAGCGACCTTTCATCTAGTGGTAGGGATGCGCAATTTTTGGTCATCATCTACTATTATTTGGGCGGAGTTGTGAGCTCAACAGTGACTCTGAGCTACCGCCAAACAACCGCAAAAGATATCGAAAAGAGTGAGGTATTCGTTCTATGACATTTGCTTTAGGGCAGCGCTGGATTAGCGATACGGAAAGTGATTTAGGTTTGGGTACGGTCGTCGCATTGGATGCGAGAACAGTATCATTGATGTTTGCTGCATCGGAAGAAAACCGTGTTTATGCACGTAGTGATGCACCGGTAACCCGAGTCATTTTTAATGTCGGCGATGTTATAGATAGCCAAGAAGGCTGGTCTTTAGAAGTTGCGGATGTGTCGGAAGACCAAGGGGTTTTGACTTATATTGGTACCCGCCAAGATACCCAAGAAACGGACGTGGCACTGCGTGAGATCTTTTTAAGCAACCATATTCGTTTTAACAAGCCACAAGATAAATTGTTCGCCGGACAAATTGACCGTATGGACAATTTTGTGTTGCGTTATCGTGCACTGACCAATCAACATGAGCAGCACAAGAGCCCAATGCGTGGTCTTTGTGGTATGCGAGCTGGTTTGATTCCACACCAACTTTTCATTGCACATGAAGTTGGGCGTCGTCATGCGCCTCGCGTTCTGTTGGCTGATGAAGTCGGTCTAGGTAAAACGATTGAAGCGGGCATGATCATTCATCAGCAGGTGTTATCTGGTCGTGCTGAGCGTGTCCTTATTGTGGTTCCTGAGACACTGCAGCATCAATGGTTAGTTGAAATGATGCGTCGCTTTAATATGCACTTCTCTATCTTTGATGAAGAACGCTGTATTGAAGCTTACGCCGAAGCGGATAACCCATTTGATACGCAGCAGTTCGTGTTGTGTTCATTGGACTTTTTGCGTAAGAGCCGCAAGCGTTTTGAGCAAGCCTTAGAGGGTGAGTGGGATCTACTGGTTGTCGATGAGGCGCACCATTTAGAGTGGAGCCAAGAGAAACCCAGTCGCCAGTATCAAGTGATCGAAGCATTAGCTGATAAGACGCCGGGCGTACTACTGCTTACGGCCACGCCTGAGCAACTCGGTCGTGAAAGCCATTTTGCCCGTCTACGTTTGCTCGATGCTGATCGTTTCTTTGATTATGATGCGTTTGTAAAAGAAGAAGATCAGTATGCTCCGGTTGCTGACGCGGTGACGGCTCTGTTTTCAGGCGAAAAATTGACTAATGAAGCCAAAAACCAAATTACAGAATTGCTTTCTGAACAAGACGTTGAGCCTTTGTTTAATGTCTTAGAAAGTGGCGCGGATGAAGACGAAAAAATTACGGCACGTCAGGAGCTGATTGATAACCTGATGGACCGACATGGCACGGGACGCGTACTGTTTAGAAATACGCGCGCGGCGATCAAAGGTTTCCCAACGCGAAATGTGAATCTGGTCCCGATGCCTATTCCACAGCAATACACGACGTCGATGCGTGTATCGGGCATGATTGGTGGCAAAATGGCACCAGAAGCTCGCGCGATGAAGATGCTTTACCCAGAAGAAATATTTCAAGAGTTTGAAGGCGAAGATTCAAGCTGGTGGCAGTTCGATTCACGCGTGAATTGGTTGATCGAAAAAATCCAAGCAAAACGCAGTGAAAAGGTTCTTGTTATTGCATCACGTTCAAGCACAGCTTTGCAGCTTGAACAGGCACTTCGTGAGCGAGAAGGTATTCGAGCAACGGTGTTCCATGAAGGCATGTCCATTCTGGAGCGTGATAAAGCGGCCGCTTATTTTGCTCAAGAAGAGGGCGGAGCTCAGGTACTGATTTGTAGTGAGATTGGTTCTGAAGGTCGTAACTTCCAGTTTGCTAATCAACTGGTTATGTTTGATTTGCCATTTAACCCGGATTTGCTTGAGCAACGTATTGGTCGTTTGGACCGTATTGGGCAAAGTCGTGATATAGACGTGCATGTACCATACCTAGAAGGGACGTCTCAGGCGATCCTAGCGCGTTGGTTTGATGAAGGGTTGAACGCTTTTGCTGAAACCTGCCCAACGGGTCGAATGGTCTATGATCGTTATCAAGAGTCAATTGTGAACATGCTGGCCTCTGGTGATGTGACTGAACTGGATGAGGTGATTGAAGGTTCTCGCCAATACAACCAAGAGCTGAAACACGACTTAGAGCAAGGGCGTGACCGTTTATTAGAAATGCATTCTAATGGTGGCGAAGCGGCGCAGAAAATCGCGGACGATATTAAGGCGACCGACGGTGATACGAATCTGGTGACCTTCGCGTTAAGCTTATTTGATACCATTGGCCTAAACCAGGATGACAAAGGTGAAAATGCTTTGGTGGTGACACCGTCTGAGCACATGATGGTACCGAGTTACCCAGGTTTGCCTTATGAGGGTGCGACTATTACCTTCGATCGTGATACGGCGCTGTCTCGTGAAGATATGAACTTTATCAGTTGGGAGCACCCAATGATTCAAGGTGGTATCGATCTCCTAATGAGTGAAGGGGTAGGCACGTGTGCAGTATCTTTGTTGAAGAACAAAGCGCTGCCTGTGGGTACAATTTTACTTGAGTTGGTGTACGTGGTGGACGCACAAGCGCCGAAGCGTAGCGGAATTAGCCGATTCTTGCCACCAGAGCCGATCCGTTTGATGATTGACGGCCGAGGTAACGACTTGTCTGCTCAGGTCGAGTTTGAAGGCTTCAACCGTCAACTAAGCCCTGTTAATCGCCATTTAGCGAGTAAGCTTGTGACATCAGTTCAAGGTGAAGTTGTGCGTTTGATTGAAGCGGGCAACGGTGTCGTGGAACCGAAACTTACTCAGGCGAAAGAGCAAGCACACAAAGCCATGTACTCTAGTCTTAATGGTGAATTGGAGCGTTTACAGGCATTGAAAGCGGTGAACCCAAATATTCGCGATGAAGAAATCGAGGCGATTGATACTCAGATTAAAGCGTTAGATAGCTATATCAATAACGCACAATTGCAGTTGGATTCGCTACGCTTGATTGTCGTAAGTCACAACTAAGCTTGGCATGCTAACAAAGGCTTTGCAGTACAATTAAAAAATGCAGCGTAGGCTGCATTTTTTGTTTTTGCGTGTTGTATAAGATAAAGGCACACCACAAATTGTGGCCTTTCTTCTGTATTTAACCCTCTATATCTCGGTAAGTACTATGGCGATATTAAGCTACACCCCACCCACCGACCCTTGGATTCATGTCGTCTATGAGGATGAAGATATTCTCGCGGTAAACAAGCCCTCTGGACTGCTGTCAGTGCCAGGGAGAGCGGTTGAGCATTACGATAGTATGTGGAGCCGATTGCATGCGGAGTACCCGGAAATTCAAGTGGTGCATCGATTAGACATGTCAACATCGGGGTTGATGCTACTGGCAAAAAATAAGCCAGCAGAGCGTGCCATCAAGAAGCAATTTCAATATCGACTGACCCATAAAGTTTACTACGCTCGAGTATGGGGCACGCTTGAGGAAAAAGAGGGGTTGATTGATGAACCTCTAATTTGTGACTGGCCGAATAGACCAAGACAAAAAGTCTGTTATCAAGATGGTAAGCCATCACAGACGCACTATCAGGTCGTGTCAGAAGACGATAAAACCAGTATTGTACGCTTGTTTCCTATTACCGGCCGATCCCATCAGTTGCGTGTACACTTACTGGCAATAGGACATCCGATTGTTGGGGATGAGTTTTATGCGCACGATGAAGCAAGGTGCTACTCCGATACGTTGGCACTGCACGCGACGGAGCTCTCTTTTTATCATCCTGAAACATTAGCGTTGAGCTCAATCTTCGTTCCGTGCGAATTTTATCCGCAAGCTGAACAAATGGTGGTTGAACATTTTGACCCCGCGCCTGTTTTACCGGATTATAAAACCCTACCAAAATGTTGATTTGACCGGGTTAAGGCTATCGGTCACTACTCGCTAAGGATGCGCTATGACCGATACACCTCGTGACTTGTCTAAACAAAGTCTCCCTGAAAAGGGTTTACACTCACATCAGCCTAATGCTAACCAATCTAGCGTACCAACGGTCGTGTTTCTGGATCGAGAAACTATCCCGCCTCATATTAACATTGCGCCATTATCGTTTGATCATCAGTGGTTGAGTTATGCTGAAACGGCACCGGCGCAGATCGCAGAGCGAATTGCAGATGCGGATATCGTTGTGACGAATAAAGTCATATTAAGTGAAGATGTGTTAGCGCAGGCAAGTAAGCTGAAACATATAGCTGTGACGGCGACAGGCGTTAATAACATTGATCTTTCTTACTGTGAGTCTCGGGGCATCGCCGTTTCTAATATTCAGGGTTATGCGACTCAATCGGTTCCCGAGCATGTAATAGGGTTGTTGTTTGCTCTGTTTCGAAATATTAGTGCTTATCATCATGACATTGCTCAGGGTGAATGGCAGAGACAGGGTAAGTTTTGCTTCTTTACGCATCCAATTCGAGATGTGGCTGGATCAACGTTAGGAATTGTCGGCTCAGGTGCTCTGGGACAAGCAACCGCAACGCTAGCGTCAGCAGTGGGGATGAAGGTCGTGTTTGCTGAGCGAAAAGGCGCATCTGAGGTTCGAGCGGGTTACCAGGCGTTTGATCGTGTTCTTGAAGAGTCTGATGCGATATGTTTGTTGTGCCCTTTGACAGAATCAACGGTGAATCTGATTGCTAAGCGTGAACTCGAGTTAATGAAGTCAACGGCAGTGCTCATTAATACTGGACGGGGTGGTTTAGTCGATGAACACGCATTAGTGGATGCGTTGCATCAAGGCATAATCGCTGGAGCTGGCGTTGACGTTTTTACTCAGGAGCCAGCCCCAAAAGATAACCCTTTGATCATGAATAATGACTTGCCCACATTACTATTAACGCCTCATGTGGCATGGGGAAGTGACTCTTCAATACAAAAGCTATGTAATATTTTGGTAGAGAATGTAGAGGCTTTTCAACAAGGTTTAAGACTCAATCGTGTTGTGTAGTCTATATCGTTGATAGGGCGCTGGAGATAAGCGCTTAGCATGTCCTCATCACTCGTTAGCAATAAAAAAAGGCAGCGTATACTGCCTTTTTAATGAAGACGAAATCTTAGGATTCTTCGGTTTGTGGTTTGACAACCAAAACGTTAATTGGTGAATTTTGTACCACTTTACTCGCCACAGAACCAAGGACCACTTTATCAATTTTTGAGCGCTTATGGCTTGGCATCACGATTAAGTCAGCCCCTAGGCGTTCGGCAAAATCTAAAATAGTAGCGTAGGGTTTACCTTCGGCGACGT
The DNA here is from genome assembly GCF_023634655.1 of Vibrio methylphosphonaticus. Classification (GTDB taxonomy): domain Bacteria; phylum Pseudomonadota; class Gammaproteobacteria; order Enterobacterales; family Vibrionaceae; genus Vibrio; species Vibrio methylphosphonaticus. Next base: position 140,259 of record NZ_JAMKMS010000007.1, read on the forward strand.
GAACTTTAAAAATCACTTCATCATCAATATGTTGATCAGCAAACGCCTTCAGCTGCGCTTTTACATCACTCTTCATTTTTGCCGCAGCATCTTTCGGAAAATATGTTGCGACCATCGACATGTGAATGCCTGGTAATACATTCAGAAGATGAATTTCCGCATTGGAATGTTTGGCGTGCCAAACCGCGATTTCTACCGCTTTATCGGAAAAGCCTTTGTCATTTAGATCGACAGGAACAAGGATCTGTTTATACATGTAATTTCTCTTCTTAGTTCACGCGAGGTGAGGTCGCTTTGTCCTTATTTAAGGCTCCCACTATAAGGAGCCTTATCTGTCTTACGCGTTTAACGCTTCCCTACGAATTCGACGTTTTTGGTTCATAGCCATGGCTAAGAGTATGAGTAGCGCTGGGACAAACATCCATTCTTTCATTGGTCGTTCCGCATCTTGTATTATCGATTGGATTTCCCAATCAAAATCAAGTCCGGAAGCTTCCGCAGGGCTGCCAAACTCAACCATGTCGATAATCATCTTACCGTCATTTTCTGTGAGCATGAGTCCCATAGAGGCGATTCTATCTTCAGCTGTCTTGGCGCTATCATCAAATGGTAGACGAACCGTCTTCGCAACGGCTTTGCCATCAAATGTTTCGCCAGCTACTCGTAACTCGATGGATTGTCCAACATTTAGCTCTTGAGTGATTTGCGCTATCTCAATCCCAGGTGAAACAACTTTGGCCGGGTAGACCATGTCCCACCAAAAACCTGGTCGGAAAAAGGTAAACGTCAGCACTAATAGTAATACCGTTTCCCACCATTTATTTTTGGTTAACCACCATCCTTGGGTTGCCGCAGAAAAAATGAGCATCGCGATGATGGATGAAATAACTGTGAGCGCAAGGTGCCACCATGAATCAATACCCATCAATAGGAGCTGAGTATTGAAAATGAACATGAATGGTAAAATAGCGGTACGAATGTCGTAGGTAAAACCTTGAATACCAGTACGAATTGGATCTGATTTGGCAATTGCGGCAGCGGCAAAAGCGGCGAGACCCACGGGAGGAGTATCATCAGCCAAAATACCAAAGTAGAAAACAAATAGATGGACGGCAATAAGAGGGATAATCAGACCATGAGCCGCACCTAACGTGACAATTACCGGAGCCATCAAGGTCGATACAACAATATAGTTGGCGGTAGTCGGTAATCCCATACCGAGAATCAAGCTAATAACCGCAGTAAATAACAACATCAAAATGATGCTGCCTCCGGAAATAAACTCTACGAAGTCGGTCATGACAAGACCGATACCTGTTAAGGTGACGACGCCTACGACAATACCTGCAGCTGCAGTCGCGACACCGATACCAATCATATTACGAGCACCAGATACCATGCTTTCGGCAAGATCAATAAATCCTGCTTTTGCTTGTTGTGCTACATCATCCGATTTACTCATGATCGCGATCAGCGGACGTTGAGTGATCAAGATGAAAATCATGAACACGGTTGCCCAGAATGCGGATAACCCTGGAGAGAATCGTTCAACGGTGAGACACCATACTAGGACAACGATTGGCAGTAAAAAGTGCAAACCAGATTTAATGGTTGGTCCTGGATCAGGGACTTCGGTTAACTCTGCATCAATCTCCATCACGCCTTCTTTGGCGTAACGGGCTGAAATTCTCAGTAAGCCTATATAAGAAGCAAGCAAGGCTACGCCAACGATAGGCGTGGCTGCATCACCAAATACACCTTTAGTCCAACCAATTCCATAATAGACGGCGGCACTAATGACACAGAGCCCTAAAATGGTACCGGTAAATGATAGAAGGCTTTGTATTAGAGTTGGGTTGTGACGTCTCGGAAGTCCTGTCATACCAACTTTACAGGCTTCTAAGTGCACAATATAAATAAGGGCAATGTAGGAAATGAGCGCGGGAAGCAATGCGGCTTTGATTACTTCTACATAGGAGATACCCACATACTCAACCATTAGGAATGCAGCCGCACCCATAATAGGCGGTGTCAGTTGTCCGTTAGTGGAGGCGGCGACTTCTACGGCGCCCGCTTTTGTTCCAGGAAAACCGACTCGCTTCATCAATGGGATGGTAAACGTACCTGTTGTTACCACGTTGGCAATGGATGAGCCAGAGACTAACCCAGATAAACCAGAGGCAACAACCGCCGCTTTTGCCGGACCACCGCGCATATGCCCAAGTAACGAGAACGCCACTTTAATGAAGTAAGCGCCTGCGCCAGCTCGTTCTAGCATCGCACCAAAGAGCACAAATAAGAAAACAAACGACGTGGATACACCTAGAGCGACACCGAACACCCCTTCAGTCGTAAGCCAAAGGTGTGACATTGCTTTGTTTAAGCTGGCCCCTTTGTGTGCGATGACATCAGGCATATAAGGGCCACCAAAGGTGTACAGCAGGAATACGGCTGCAACAACCATGAGTGGAGGACCCAATGCACGTCGGGTTGCTTCTAGGAGTAGGACCATTCCAGTGACTGCCGCGACAATATCCATGGTAGTCGGTGCACCAGAACGTTCGGCTAGTTGGGTATAAAATAGAAATATGTAGGCGGCAGAAAAGCTGCCCAATAATGCCAATACCCAATCTATCGCAGGAATCCGATCTCTTGGGGAAGATTTCATTGCAGGATAAGCGGTGAAAGCTAAGAACACAGCGAACGTCAAATGTATTGAACGTGCTTCAGTATCATTGAGAACGGCAAAATTAAAAATAAATGGCAGCGGAGAAGCATACCAAAGTTGAAATAGCGACCAACACAAAGGGACAAACCAGAGGATCTTTGCTGGTATTCCTTGTGGGCTTCGTGCTCCAGTATCGGCTTGCGCGACCATTTCTTGCACATCTTGCGACGGTTGTGATGTCTGCGTCATGTACTTTATCCTTTATTATTCATGGTCCAATGTTTCCCAACAACGGATTATGCCTTTTTTACTTGTAGCTATGGCGAGTCGGTGCGCTCATTGTCATCACATCGTTTCTTATGTCGATTGAGATGCAATCAGCATTGCCGACTTGTTTCTGCAAGTCATTTAAGTATAGACCCCTACCTTGCCTCTAACAGTGTAGTCAAAGGATGCGAAGGTGTGGTCGTTGTTGTGTATGCTTGGCTAGAAAGTAGTGAGCTGTGAACGTTGAGCCCAAATAGCCAAACCAGATAAGAAATCTGGTTCAATTTATTTTGAATAATGTTATTCAAAAAAGCAGTAGGGAAGCGATGCTTCCCTACTTGGAGTATTACTTAAGAAGACCGACTTCTTTGTAGTACTTTTCAGCACCTGGATGAAGAGGGATCGAAAGCCCTGCTTTAACCATGTCTTCTTTTTTCAAGTTTGCAAATGCTGGGTGCAAACGCTTGAAGGTGTCAAAGTTTTCAAAGACCGCTTTTGCGACATTGTAAGCCACTTCGTCAGAGACATCTGACGTGGTGACCATTGTTGCTGCCACACCGAAACTCTTCACATCTTGATCAGAGCCGCGATACATACCTGCAGGAACAGAGCTGTATGCGTAATATGGGTTGGCAGAAACGATTTCGTCGATTTCAACACCTGTTGCAGGGATCAGACGAGCATCACAAGAGGTTGTTGCTTCTTTGATCGATCCGTTTGGATGACCTACGACGTAAACGAACGCGTCAATTTTGTTGTCACACAGAGCTTGTGAACGCTCAGAGCCTTTTAGCTCAGACGTCAGTTTAAAGTCGCTGTTAGTCCAACCCATGGCATCCATTACCACGCCCATTGTTGCACGGTCACCAGAGCCTGGGTTACCAATGTTGACACGCTTGCCTTTTAGATCGCTAACATTTTCAATGCCAGAATCAGCGCGAGCAATGATATTGAAAGGTTCTGTATGTAGAGAGAACATAGCACGAAGTTTTTTATACGGACCTTGGTCTTCAAATTTGCTCGTACCATTATAGCCATGATATTGCCAATCTGATTGAACAACACCAAAGTCAAGTTCACCGGCACGCATCGTGTTCACGTTGTAAATTGAACCGCCTGTGGATTCAACAGAACAACGAATGTTGTGATCTTTACGACCTTTGTTTACCAGCTTACAAATTGCACCACCAGTTGGGTAGTAAACCCCTGTTACTGAACCAGTACCAATGGTGATGAATTCTTGAGCATTAGCTGCACCCGCGCCCATAACTGCTGCTGCGATAGCGCCAATTTTGATAAGTTTCTTCAATGCCATGAATTTCCCTTCCTTTATTCATTACTAACCCTGAATAACTATAGTCGTCTTCAGAGGTTTCCTATGTGGAAACGGCATCTTTTTCAATCCGTTTGTTGAAAAAGTAGCGCAATCATACCAAATAAATTGGAAGAAAATTATCATATTGTTAATGAATATAGGTGATTTATCTGTGCTAGAAGGTTGTGGTGGAGTTTGATGTTGGGGTTATAAATAAATTAAAACAATAAGTTAGATGTATTTTAGGGTGGTTATTTTTGATTATTTAAGATGTGATGTGTATCACGAAACATCATGTATCGTGATACATTATTCTGAATGTTACTGTTTGAAATCAGCCTGCATACTCAAATAAATCGCAAACGGATTCAAAGAGATGCTCAGTGGTGATGTTCAATGTGGGCGTGATGAAAATAGTATCGTCACCGGCGACAACACCAAGAATACCTTCAGCTTTACCAAGTGAATCAAGCAGTCTCGCTATGAGCTGCGCCGCGCCTGGACCGGTATGAATGACAACGATAGCGTTGTTGTGATCGATATCGAGAACGAGCTCGCGTAGTGAACTAGAAACGGTGGGTACCCCGAGTTCTGCGGGTAAGCAATAGACCATTTCCATTTTGGCATTTCGTGTTCTCACTGCGCCGAACTTTGTTAACATGCGTGACACTTTTGATTGGTTGATGTTTTCAAACCCTTCAATTTTTAGTGCATCAACTATCTCGCCTTGTGAGCCAAAGCGTTCTTCTTTTAGTAGTGCTTTAAAAGCGCGAACGAGATTGTCTTGTTTATCATTATTGCGCATAAACGCCTCTTAAATTGGTCCGACTTGCAGTGATCCGCCTATTGTTGCACAGAACCGGTTTGTTGACCAAATAATCCATAGTTTATGTCGACAATATCACTATTATTTATAACGAGATAAAGTGCTATAACTCAATAAAAACCAAAGGAAAAAGAAGGTTATTATTCCCTGCCTATCATGGTAATTTAGTAGCACGTATTTGGTGAGGTGCGCGACCTCGCAAAGCTGAGGTTAATTGATTGTAATCGATTAGTGAATATTATAGATTTTCTCTAACTGATGAAAAATTACCCTATAAAACTATTAATAAGAGAATCCCTCTCAAGGAGAACGCCCATGAAAGTAGCTGTCATTGGTGCCGCAGGTGGCATCGGTCAAGCTTTAGCCCTTCTATTGAAAAACCGCCTTCCTGCTGGTTCAGATTTAGCCCTTTACGACATAGCACCAGTCACACCGGGCGTTGCTGCTGATTTAAGTCACATACCAACTCCTGTATCGATCAAGGGTTATGCTGGTGAAGATCCAACGCCAGCACTTGAAGGTGCAGACGTTGTATTGATTTCTGCTGGTGTGGCTCGTAAGCCTGGAATGGATCGTTCGGATCTGTTTAATGTGAATGCTGGTATCGTCAAGTCTTTGGCTGAACGTATTGCCGCTGTGTGTCCAGATGCGTGCATCGGGATTATCACTAACCCAGTTAACACAACGGTCCCTATTGCCGCTGAAGTGCTGAAAAAAGCAGGCGTTTACAATAAGCGTAAGCTCTTTGGTATCACGACATTGGATGTTATCCGCTCTGAAACATTTGTTGCGGGCTTAAAAGATAAAGATCCTGGCGACGTTCGCGTACCTGTTATTGGTGGTCACTCTGGCGTGACGATTCTTCCTTTACTATCTCAAGTAGAAGGTGTGGAATTCACTCCAGAAGAAGTGGAAGCGTTGACCAAACGTATTCAAAATGCTGGTACTGAAGTCGTAGAAGCTAAAGCAGGCGGTGGTTCAGCAACCTTGTCTATGGGACAGGCGGCTTGTCGATTCGGCCTAGCGCTAGTGAAGGGCCTACAAGGTGAAGATAACGTGATTGAGTGCGCTTACGTTGAAGGTGAAGGTGAGCATGCCCCATTCTTTGCACAGCCAGTGAAGTTGGGTAAAGATGGCGCGGAAGCCATCCTAAGCTACGGCGAATTGAGCGATTACGAAAAAGCAGCACTTGACGGTATGCTTGAAACGTTGAATAAAGATATTGAACTTGGTATCGAATTCGCAAAATAAGCATTCTTGCTAAAGAAAGCATGACTAATACAAAACCGATCTTTTAAAGATCGGTTTTTTTGATCTATACCCTATTTATGTCGGTATATAGAAGTGCGATCAAAAAAAGGAAGAGTCATGGATATTAAAGACGTTAGCCAAGGTATGTGGGTAGAGTCACAGCATGGGGTAGGGAAGATTCTGGTGGTAGATAAAGTGTCGGGTTCAGTACTCGTTGCGCCGTCAGACAGTGAACTGCAGTGGGCACTGTCAGTTGATGAGATTGACGAAAACCTACAACTTCATAACGGCTGTGACCAATATTACTAACTAAACCTCAGAGAGTTGAAAAAGCTAGACCATAAGGGAATGAAACATTTGCTCATGGTCTAGCTTTTTTATTTAAGTCAGGAGAAGCATTATGCGCTGCGTTTTACCGCCATATAGGCTAAAGCGACAAGTGCGTCTTTATAAACACTCTCAGGAAGCACGGTAAGCTCAGCAATCGCTTTGTCAGCTTCTTTATACGCTTGGTCTTCAGTGTAGGTTAGCGAGCCCACTCGTTGCATGGTCGCGAGGATAGCGTCGATTTTATCGATTCCGTTTGATTTCTCGATGGCTTCTCGAATCATCGCGGTTTCTTCTGGTTCACCGTGTTGCATGGCGTGAATCAGTGGTAGTGTTGGTTTACCTTCTGCAAGGTCATCGCCCACATTTTTACCCATGTCATCACCCGATGACGTGTAATCCATCACGTCGTCGATAAGTTGGAATGCAGTGCCTAGGTATTTACCATAGTTTTGCAGCGCCGCTTCGACTTCTGGTGAAGCGTCGTTAAGGATGGCGCCAACTTGGGTGGCGGCTTCAAAAAGGCGTGCGGTTTTTGAATAAATGACCTGCATATAGCTGGCTTCGGTGGTGTTAGGATCATTACAGTTGATTAACTGTTGCACTTCACCTTCGGCTATAACGTTTACCGCATCACTCATCAATTCTAGAATGCGTAGTGAGCCCAACCCGGTCATCATTTGGAATGAGCGAGTGTAGATGTAATCACCAACTAAGACGCTCGCCGCATTGCCAAAGGCAGCGTTCGCTGTTGCCTTACCACGACGCATATCGGATTCATCAACAACGTCATCATGAAGTAGAGTCGCCGTGTGAATAAACTCGATAAAGGCTGCCGCCGTGGTATGAGCTTTTCCATCATAGCCCAAGGCTTTTGCTGACAATATAGCCAAAAGTGGTCTGATGCGTTTTCCACCACTGTTGACAATGTAGAAGCCCAATTGATTAATAAGGCTGACCTCAGAGTTCAATTGTGCCTGAATCGTTTCGTTCACTTTTACCATGTCACTAGCTGTTAGTGATTGGATAGCTTTAAAATCCATTACGTACCCGGTTGAGCATAGAGCCTATAAGGCTTAGTCGATCATTATAATTTGGTGAATAATACACTAAAAAACGTTGATTAATACATGCTTAAAAGGCATTATTGCCGCACTTTTCTTTGGCGATTAGCTTTTCGCCAAAATTTTTAAAATATGGCTTGTCATAGGTTAACGGTTCGCGTAGAATCTGCGCCCTATTGATGATTAGTTTAGCGCACACCCTCATTGTTCAAATAACAATCAAAAGGCTGTGCGGAAAAAGCGGAGTAAAATATGTACGCTGTTTTCCAATCTGGTGGCAAACAACACCGAGTAAGCGAAGGTCAAACCCTTCGTTTAGAGAAATTAGACGTTGAAACTGGCGCAACTGTAGAATTTGATAAAGTTCTTCTTGTTGCTAACGGCGAAGAGATCCAAGTTGGCGCTCCTCTAGTAGAGGGCGGCAAAGTAGTTGCTGAAGTAGTACAACACGGTCGTGGCGATAAAGTTAAAATCGTTAAGTTCCGTCGTCGTAAGCACTCACGTAAGCAACAAGGTCACCGTCAGTGGTTCACAGAAGTGAAAATCACTGGTATCAACGCTTAATCGATTAGGAGAGTTTAACAATGGCACACAAAAAAGCTGGTGGTTCTACTCGTAACGGCCGCGATTCAGAAAGCAAACGCCTAGGTGTTAAGCGTTTTGGTGGTGAAGCTGTTCTTGCAGGTAACATCATCGTTCGTCAACGTGGTACTAAGTTCCACGCTGGCACAAACGTTGGCATCGGTAAAGACCACACTCTTTTCGCTCTTACTGAAGGTAAAGTGAAATTTGAAGTTAAAGGTCCTAAAAACCGTAAGTTTGTAAGCATCGAAGGTTAATAATTGGCCTAGTGCTCAATTATTAAGTTAGCTTTCTAGCTGAATTCAAAAGCCCTGCCGATTCGGCAGGGTTTTTTATTTATAAGCAGTCGATAGAGACGAAGTTCTACTTACTCAAATTCGGATAGGTTAAGTGGGGAATCGTCTCTGTCATCTGCTAAAATGTAGTGATAATTGTTTTAGCCTAGAGTGTGGGTCTATTTGTAGTTCGTTGACGTAGTATTGAGTCGCGCAGAATGACACATCAAATATCTAGGATATACACGCGAAGAAGTAGTCGGAGTAAGAGATGAAGTTCGTAGATGAAGCGGTAGTAAAAGTCCAAGCTGGTGACGGCGGTAGCGGCGTTGTGAGTTTTTGGCGTGAAAAATTTGTGGCTAAAGGTGGCCCTGACGGTGGCGATGGCGGCGATGGCGGCGACATTTATATCGAAGCTGATGAAAACCTTAACACATTGATTGATTACCGTTTTCAGCGTTTCTATGATGCAGAACGTGGTCAAAATGGCCGTGGCGGAAACTGTACAGGTAAACGCGGTAAAGACAAAGTGATGAAAGTGCCGGTAGGTACTCGCGCGGTTGATATCCATACCAATGAAATCGTTGCTGAAGTTGCTGAGCATGGCAAAAAAGTCATGGTGGCAAAAGGGGGTTGGCATGGTCTTGGCAACACTCGTTTCAAATCTTCAGTTAACCGTGCACCACGTCAAAAGACACTGGGTACTAAAGGCGAATTACGCGAGCTAAGACTTGAGCTTTTGTTGCTGGCTGATGTGGGTATGCTAGGTCTACCTAACGCAGGTAAATCGACGTTTATTCGTGCAGTCTCAGCTGCCAAGCCTAAAGTGGCAGATTACCCATTTACGACGCTTATTCCAAGCTTAGGTATGGTGAGTGTTGTTCCAGAGAAAAGCTTTGTTGTTGCCGATATTCCTGGTCTTATTGAAGGTGCAGCAGATGGCGCAGGTCTAGGTATCCGTTTCTTGAAACACCTAGAGCGCTGCCGAGTGCTACTGCATGTGATTGATATTATGCCTATCGATCAGTCTAGCCCTATTGAAAACGCGCTCACCATTATTGACGAACTTGAGCAGTACAGTGAAAAACTGGCTGGTAAGCCTCGTTGGTTAGTGTTCAATAAGGTTGATCTAATGTCCGAAGAAGAAGCGGACGAGATCATTCAAGAAGTGATTGATGCGCTCGGTTGGGAAGACGACCACTTTAAGATTTCAGCAGTGAACAAGCAAGGCACGAAAGAGCTATGTTACAAGCTGGCTGACTTTATGGAGACATTACCTCGAGCTCAGGAAGAAATTTCTGAAGAAGAGAAAGTTGACTTCATGTGGGATGACTACCACAAAGATGCGATTGCTGGTAAAGATGTCGTGACCGAAGACGGTGATGATTTCGATGACTGGGACGACGAAGAAGATGATGGACATGTCATCTACGTTCGTGACTAACTCTCGCTGATCTTTGCTTCGCACTTAAAGTGTGTTAGCAGTGAAACATGAAAAAAGCCGCAATGTAATGTTGCGGCTTTTTTATGTCATGAGCATTGGAGTTAGGGGTATTATCAGGCAAACTCAATGGCGAGGATCATGCTAGTCATTCATAACTAAAACTCGCCATTAATAAGGAATACGGAATCAATGGATTTGAACCGTAAAATATCAACAGCAGATGCGTTTATCTTTAAATACTATCGCGTAGTACACGGGATTCGTATTTCAGCGGCGTTCGTTATTACACTCATCGCAACGACCTATCTAGACTTACCAGAAAGTACTTGGATTCTCATTACATTAGTGGTGGTCATTGGCCCCATATCTTACCTTGGTAATGTTTTGCCTCGAGCTTGGCATCGGACCTTAGGTACATTAATCGGTGCTGTATCAGGTGTGCTTGCAATATATTTAGGCCAATGGTCGCTGGGACTTATGTATCTTTGGTGCGGTATTGTGATGTTCCTAAGTGCTTACTTTGCGTTAGGAAAACGGCCTTACGTAGGCTTACTGGTTGGCATCACGTTGGCTGTCACAATAGGGGCGAGTAACCATGATATTGAGGTTGCACTATGGCGAGGCTTAGATGTCACGTTGGGCTGTGCATTGGCTGTATTCTTTTGTTTTATTTACCCTCAACGTGCATTCATACATTGGCGTATGAGACTCGGTGCTGCATTGAATAGCTTTTCGACGATCTATCAGCTTTCCTCTTCCCCAAACGTGATAGAAAAGCCCAATATTGAGCGTTATCAAACGCATCTAATGAAAGAAATGGTGACACTACGAAGCTTGATCTCTCCATCAGTTAAGGAGTCTAAACTGAATGCTCAATTATTCGAGGCTACTCAAGTCTATCTTAGAAATATGGTCTATTCCTTTGAACTATTGCATACGTCTTACTGGAGTGACCGCAACAGTCATTTAAACATGCTTTGGTCAAAGGAGCTTAGCCAATGTCAGAAAGTAATACACTCTGAAATTAAATCCTTGTCCAATCTTGCGATCACGGGGGAACTGGTTTCCGACTTTTCAGGTCATGATCTTCAAAAACTAATGAATGAACTTAAGCAAAGTATGCCGACGATTGCGGGAGATGAGATGAGCATTCACGGTTATTTGTGGCTGAATATAAAATTGATGGAAGATCTGGTGAGTTTAAGGCGACTGATTATTTACGCCTTGAACTTGTCACAGGAATAATAAAGTCGATGATAGTAATGATCAATTTTGGCTAAAATTCACATATTACTTACTTAAATCACTTTAAAATAGTCCTCTTATCTTCTATCAATAATGTGAAATTGGAATGGACTCTAAGCAACGTGCGGTATCACGTTTAATTGCTCAATCGGGACAAATGTTATTAGCACATGGTGCGGAAAGTACTCTAGTAGGTCATATCACTTACCGTATTGGTATTGCGGCGGGTATGGATGAGGTTGAAGTATCATTGTCGGCAAGCTCAATAGTGGTCACAACCGTCTATCAAGAGCATTGTGTAACGACGGTGAGAAGAAGCCCCGATAAGGGCTTGAATATGCGAGTGGTAACCCAAGTACAACGGATATGTATCATGATGGAGAAAGGTATTCTCGATTATGATCTTGCGCAGAAAAAACTGAATGCTATTAGTCCTGAACGCTACAACCGTTGGGTTGTCGTTGTGATGATAGGCCTTTCGTGTGCGGCGTTTTGTCGCTTAGCGGGTGGTGATTGGTCAGCATTTATGATGACATTTTTAGCGTCCTCCGTTGGAATGATAGTCAGACAAGAGATTGGGCACCGGCATTTCAATCCATTATTGAATTTTTCAGCGACGGCTTTTATTACCACGTTAATCTCGGCACAAGCGGTGTTGCATGATATTGGAGAGCATCCTCAATTGGTGATGGCATCTTCTGTTCTTATGTTGGTACCAGGCTTTCCCTTAATTAATGCGGTGGCTGACATGCTCAAGGGATATATAAATATGGGGATTGCTCGCTTTGTTATGGCGAGCTTACTTACTCTCGCTACCTGCCTTGGTATAATCGGTGCGATGAGTGTAACGAATGTCTTAGGGTGGGTTCAGTAGTGGATCTTATTGAATTCAACCTGATTATCGCACTGCTCAATGATATGTTTTTCGCAGCGATACCCGCAGTGGGGTTTGCGTTGGTGTTTAACGTTCCCCAAGGTGCTTTAGCGTATTGTGCGATTGGCGGTGCAATTGGTCATGGCGGTCGTTTCCTCATGATGCACTATGGGATGCCGATAGAATGGGCAACGTTTTTTGCGGCGACAATAGTAGGGTGCATTGGGGTTCACTGGTCACATAGATTTTTGGCGCATCCTAAAGTATTCACGGTCGCGGCGATGATTCCTATGATACCAGGCGTATTCGCTTTTAAGGCCATGATCGCTATGGTGGAGATCAATCATCTCGGTTTTACCCCTGAATTACTCGCGACTCTGATGGAGAATTTTTTAAAGGCGATGTTTATTATCGCCGGGCTTGCTATTGGCTTAGCGATACCGGGGCTGCTATTCTACCGTCGTCGCTCAGTAGTGTGATTACCAGGCGTTTGACTGAGGGTCATTGAGCGGATTATGGCTCACAAGTCTGTACTTTACTTGCTGCTCGCTTCACTACGGTTTTATTTCAGGTTTATAGCTCAATAGGATAATGCAACAATGATCATCAGTATGATAGCGGCCATGGCGAGTAATCGCATTATTGGCAAAGATAATCAAATGCCTTGGCACCTTCCTGCCGATTTTATGTGGTTCAAAAAATGCACCATGGGGAAACCTGTGATTATGGGAAGAAAAACCTATGATTCTATTGGACGTGCTTTGCCGGGAAGACGAAATATAGTTGTGACTAGGGATGAGACGCTGACCATTAATGGTGTTGATACAGTAACATCATTAGATGCCGCGTTGGCGTTAGTGCATGATGAGGCGGAAGTGATGATCATTGGTGGCGGGGCGTTTTACCAACATTGCTTACCAATGGCAAATAAGCTCTACTTGACGTTCATCGAGGCTAAGATAGATGGAGACACGCAGTTTCCTGAATGGGGAAGCGAGTGGCTTGAAACCTATCGTGAGGCGTTTACTGCTGATGAGAAAAACCAATACGATATGAACTTTGTTGTGCTTGAGAACCCGTAGAGCCGATTGTCTAAAGATGAACCCATAGGTTGGTAGAAATGCTGACTCCAACCTGTGGAATAACGCCTTCCGCTCAATGTTCGATAAGAAAATTCTTCGATAAGAAAATTGTGCGATAAGAAAATATCGTCGATCACCAATCTTTTAAGCCTGAGCGCTTTGAGTCCTACAGCGCGGCTTGAGAAAACAATGTTTTATCTTCCCAGCGAATCATAGTCAGCGTTCCTCCCCACACGCAGCCGGTATCTAACCCGATTACTTCATGACTCATATATCCACCTAATGCTGCCCAATGGCCAAATAAAACGGTTTTTTGCAACTGGATTCTTTGTGGAACTTGGAACCAAGGGAGTAACTGGCCGTCTTTTATTTCCTCAGGAGGCACCTTACATGCCATGTCGAGGCGCCCATCAGGGAAACAAAATCTCATTCGTGTGAACGCGTTGATTGTGTAGCGCCAACGGTCTATCCCGCTTAAGTCCGTGTGCCATTTGTCTGGCTGATTGCTGTACATATTAGTAATCAGCTGCTGCCAACGGTTTGAGGATAACTCTGCCTCTACCTCACGCGCACATGCGCTTGCCGTAGAGAGTGACCAGTCCGGAGAAATACCGGCGTGACAGACAACAAATTCATCATGCTCGAGAAGTAATGGCTGTTGGCGAAGCCATTCTAACAATTCAATACGATCGTCTGCTTCAAGGATAGGCAATGTTTTATCTTTCGCTTTGACTCGATGTACACCCAAAGAGACGGCCAGCAGATGAAGATCATGATTGCCTAGACAGATCTTTGCCGCCTCTCCCAGTCCCTTAAGAAAACGAAGGGTCTCTAAAGATTTATTACCTCTAGCAACGAGATCGCCTGCGACCCAGAGCGTATCAACACTGGCATCAAACTCGACAGATTTGAGCAATTGGGTCAGCTCATCAAAGCAGCCCTGAATGTCGCCGATAATATAGTTGGCCAAATTGTACCTATAACGTTAGGAAGTCAATAAGTGTAGTGTTAGTGGAGTCGTAATTGTTACTGCATGCCACACTATATGACGTGTGAGGTGAATTTATACGACTATCGAATGATATCAATTGAGTATATTTGGTACGGCAAGACGAAATGGTTCAATGTCTGCTTTGAATTCTAATCCCTTTCCATCAAGCATGACGTAGTGACCTTGCATGACTCCAACCGGAGTTTCTATTGCCGTACCGCTACTATAAGTGTATTCGTCATTGCCCTCAATCACCGGTTGTTGCCCAACGACACCTTCACCTTCAATACTCATTTGTTTACCATTTGCATCGGTAATTAACCAACGGCGACTAAGCAATTGGATCGTTTCTTTACTGAGGTTTTTAATGGTAATGATGTAGGCAAAGACAAAGCGTTGATTATCAGGATCAGATTGTTCTGCAATGTATTTAGTATGTACTTGGCATTTAACACAAGGGGAAGAAGTGTCCATGTCTCTATCCTTTGCTTAAAAAAAAGCCCAGCACAATGTGCTAGGCTAGGGGATTAATTCGTATGATTGTCTTCAAGCCAGTTCGCCATCGCAACAAATTGCTGAAGCGTTAGGTTCTCTGGTCGCATGCTTGGGTTGACCCCCAATTCTTCTAAAGTCTCTATAGACAATAGAGAGCGATAGCAGTTTCGTACGGTCTTACGACGCTGATTAAAGCCTTCACGACATACTCGCTCTAGCCACTTAATGTTTTTTGCTGGGTGAGGGAGTACCTCATACGGCATTAGACGAACGACGGCAGAATCGACCTTAGGCGGTGGAATAAATGCCGTCGGTGGGACTTCTAGAACGGGAACAATCTTGCAGTAGTACTGTGCCATGACGGTTAATCGGCCATAGGCTTTACTACCAGGGCCTGCTGCGAGACGGTTGACGACTTCTTTTTGTAGCATGAAGTGCATGTCTTGAATATCTTTATGAAATTCAAAAAGATGAAACATCAACGGTGTTGAAATATTGTAAGGCAGATTACCAAATATTCGCAGTTTGTTGTTTGGCTTCACTAATTGATTGAAGTCGAAGCGCATCGCATCGCCTTCGTGAATCGTGAGTTTATCAGCAAGGTCTGGGTGATTACGTAGTCGTGCAGCCAAATCTCGGTCGAGCTCAATCACTGTGAATTTATCGACTTCTTTGCCGACAGGCTCTGTAATCGCGCCAAGGCCTGGACCAATCTCAACGAGGTTTTGACCTGGTCGTGGATTGATAGACGATACGATACCATCGATGATGTACGGATCGTTAAGGAAGTTTTGACCAAAACGCTTTTTCGCTTTGTGCCCTAAGTGGACATCATTTTTCATTGTCTGCTCTCTACTAAATCTATCGCGTATGCTAATGCTGTCTCAAAGCTGCCAAAATCTGCCAGGCCAGTGCCTGCAAGATCTAAAGCAGTGCCATGATCAACCGATGTCCTTATAAAGGGTAGACCAAGTGTGATATTTACTGAACGACCAAAGCCTTTGTATTTTAATACAGGAAGAACTTGGTCGTGATACATACCTAAAACAGCGTCTGCATCGCGCAGGTATTTGTCATTAAAAATCGTATCGGCAGGTAGTGGGCCGATAAGGTTATAACCTTTTTCCCTGCGAAGGGTTTCTAGTGTTGGCGTAATCGTATCGATTTCTTCAGAACCTAGGACCCCATCTTCTCCTGCATGGGGGTTTAGCCCACATACATAAATGGTTGGATGATCAATGCCAAATTTACTGACGAGGTCGTGGTGCAGGATCTCTACGATACTTGCGACACGTTCTTTGGTTATTGCGGCAGAGACGGCTGTCAAAGGCAAATGGGTCGTCACCAACGCAGTACGGAGGCCTTCGGTAGCCAGCATCATTACGACAAGTGGTGTATTTGACACCTCAGCAAAGAACTCAGTATGACCGCTAAAGCTGACGCCAGCACGGTTGATCACCCCTTTATGCACAGGGCCGGTGACAATAGCATCAAATTCCCCATTCATACAGCCCTTTGCTGCTTTTTCTAGCGTATTTAATACGTACTGACCATTAGACTCATCAAGCTGTCCAGCTTGCACTGGTGTGCTCAAAGGTTCATGAAGGATAATTAGCGTCCCAGCTTGGTGTATATCTTGAGATGCACTGTCGTAATCAATAAGCGTCAATGGTGTGCCAAGTTGTTTTGCTCGTTCGGCAATCAGTGACTTGTCGGCGCAGACAACGATTTGGTACGGCCATTCTCGTTGCGATAATGCGACGACTAAATCGGGTCCAATACCAGCAGGTTCTCCAGCAGTGATTAGAATTCGTTTTGTTTTGCGTAACATAGAATCTTCTCGTTCCGTTGGTTGTTAAGTTACTTGATTACTTAATCAGCGACTTGATTACTTCGCTACTTTAGTTGCTGGTATTGTCAGTATCTTCGTCTTCGATCATTTCAACGAATGCACTAGCGCGGATTTCTTGCATCCATGCCGAGGCCTCTTCATTAAACTTGCGATTGAACAAAATACGATACGCCCGGTTTTGCATTGCTGAACCTGTCTTATCAACATCACGTCGGTCTAACACTTCAACGATGTGCCAGCCATGAACGGTTTTAAATGGGGCACTAATTTGACCAACCGGCAACGTTTCTACCTGATGTTTAAACTCTGGAACATATAACTCTGGCGTTTGGTAACCAAGCTCTCCACCTTGAGCAGCAGAGCCTGGGTCCGCACTGTATTGTTCGGCGAGCTCTGCGAAGGTGGCGTCACCCGATTGAATTTTCTGAATGTAGCTGTTGAGCGCACGCTTCACGCCTTCATCACTCAAGATAACAGTAGGCTTAACGAGGATATGACGCGCATTCACTTCAGTAACAGAGACGGTTTCTAACCCTTTTACATCATCAATTTTTAGGATATGGAATCCGACACCGCTGCGGAAAGGACCGATAATGCTTCCCTTAGTCTGCATTTTTATTTGGTCTGCAAAAATCGTAGGCATTTCTTCTTTTCTCATCCAGCCCCAATCACCACCTTCTAAGGCTTTTGGCCCTTTAGAATACGTGTAAGCCATTGTTGAGAAGTCTTCGCCATCATTGAGTTTGGCAACGATGTCTTTTGCTTGTTTCTCAACGTCACTTTTATCCTCGCCTTCTTTAAAGCGCAATTGAATGTGGCTAATTTTATAGGTGACGGTGGCATTACTTTCTTGAGCGAGTAACTCAGCTAGGTTATCAACCTCTGCGGGTAGGATGTTAATACGCTGTCTAACCATGGCATTTCGAGCTTCACTCGCGGCGATTTCGTCTCGGATTTGTTCACGAAATGCGCCCCATCCTAAGCCTTCTTCAGTAACGGTTTGACGGAGTTCAGCGACGGTTTGCTGATTGTTGCTCGCGATGTCTTTCAGCGTATCTTCAAGTCGATTATCATCAATACGAACGCCGATTCTTTCCGCTTCTTGTAGTTGCAGCTTTTCTAGAATTAACTTGTCAAAAATTTGTTCTTGAATGATATCTTGTGATGGCAATTCTT
This sequence comes from Vibrio methylphosphonaticus, assembly GCF_023634655.1. GTDB lineage: Bacteria > Pseudomonadota > Gammaproteobacteria > Enterobacterales > Vibrionaceae > Vibrio > Vibrio methylphosphonaticus. The sequence continues at coordinate 157,993 of NZ_JAMKMS010000007.1, forward strand.
GATTGTTCTTTTTTGCGTTGGCGAATAGTGTCTTAGTCGCAGCGTCAATATCGCTTTGTAAAATAACACCATCGTTAACTACGATACGTACTCTATCTAGTTCAACCGGTGCTGCAAACGCATGCAGCGCGACGGTCGCGCATAATAGGGTAGAGAGAATTTTGCTAATAAATTTCATCGATATTCCTAGTGTAAACTTGTCCAACTAAGAGTTGGACAAGCGTATAAAGTTCCTAACATGACCTCTTTCCGTGAGGCGTGTCATCAGGGAATTAATTATTCAGTATAAAAGGTCGGCCATATTTAAGGGCGTTACCGTTTGGTGGCTCAGGTGCTTTTGAGCTGCCACCCAATCCAGTAATACCAAAGCTAAAGCGAACATTATCTTCAAAGTTTGCCGCGCCGATTCCTACAATGCCTGACTCCCAGCTTCTTAATTGACGGCTGTAATCAAGACCGAGATACCAACAATCAGAGTGGTATTCGAGCTTTGCCAGCCATTCTACTGAGACTTTTTCAGTCATGTCATAGTAATACTGCCCGGTAGCGAGCCAGCGTTGGTTTATTTGATATCCGCCCATAAACCCGACTTGATTGATGCCGTTTCTTGTCAGTTTATCAAGCTCATCCGTGGTATAGCTATTAACACTCTCGATATATTCTTTGGTGACATAACGATAGTTCGCTTGAATAAAGTCATCTTGGATACGGTATTCAATTGCACTATTGGCGAGAGATATGGCCGAAGAGTCGATATCGTATTGAACCCCTCCATGATAGGAAATACGGTCATTATAGATAAAGTCGGTTTCTACCGCCCAAGATGAGTAGTTTGAATTAGCATCATCATTAGAGGTGTTTGGGTTTTTATTAGCCACGTCTAGGTAGTAAATTTGACCAAATGAGATAGCAAGACGTTCTTTTTGTCCATCATCATAAAAACGCGACGTTGCACCGTAGCTGATCTGATTGGCTGCTGCAATCTTATCGACCCCACTGTATCGGCGGCTACGGAACAGGCCGTAGTAATCGGTTTGAAGCAAAGTGGTATCGTAGTTGTAGATATTGCTTTGATCAACCTCAGGTACATACAGGTACTGAATTTGTGGTTCTAGGGTTTGTGTATAGCCTTTTACAAAGGCCGTATCACGTTCGAGCACCACGCCCGCGTGAGTTCTAAATTCAGGAAGTGACCGAGTGACTGTTTCGTCTAAGTCCGCGACAATACTAGGGTCACGACCTTCTAGATCTTGTTGATAATGAGTCAGCATGTAACGCGCTTCGGTGGTCCATGTACCCCAGGTGTTTGATAAAGGCAGTGTGAAGCCAGGCTCCACATGCACACGTGTCGCAGACGGTTTGTCTTCATCGTCTGTCTCAAACCTAGAAATATGGCTCACCATGTCAAAGTTGACGGTGCTATAAATGTCGGGACGATAGTAGTTAAATTCAAATTGAGGCATCAACTGGTAAGGCTTAGTGTCGTCAACCAGGATTTGGAAATCTTGCACGGTGAGCGCCGCATCCCAATACTTGTCACGGTAACCGAGACTACCTTTTTGAGATAGCTGACCTTCAGAGCGACTACCGACACTGGAGTCTAAGTCTTGGAAGTAGTCGTTGTCACTAACTTGGGAGTAATCAAGGTCTAGCTTCCAATGCTCACCAAAACGACTGTTATTTTTATACTGAACAGCCCAACGATCGCCGTATTCTGGGTATTTGTCATCGTTCGCTAAATACTCGGCATCGAGTGTTCCATTACTGGTTCCGGTGAGGTAACGAAGGTTACCTTTTAGTTGGAGTCCACGAGTCTGCATATAGTGGAACGTAGTCAGTAGGTCGTAGTTGGGTGCTAGATTCCAATAGACCGGAACCTGTAACTCAAGACCGTTTTTTGACCCCAAAGACAGCGACGGAAAAAGAACACCCGTTTTTCGCTTGTTACTCGTCGGCATGCTCATATAGGGCATGTAAAAAATGGGTACGTCTTTGACTTCGACTCGGCTGCCATACAGCTTTGCCACTTCGTTTTCTTGATCAACTTTTATGTCGTCTGCCAGAAATCGCCAAGAGTTATCATCTTCAGGGCAAGTCGTAATCGAACCATCTTCGATTTGATACATAGACTTACCAGTCTTAGAGACATAAACGGCGTCACCACGACCGCCCCCACATAGCATTTTATAGCTGGTGTTCTCTGCGGTAATTTCATCTTTATTGAGATTATTGGTGATTTTGTCTGAAACGGTTTTTAGCTGGCCATCATCTAAGGTCACGTTGCCTTCAGCGACAACAACGTTCTCATCTTGGTGCAGTGTCACTTGATCTGCGGTGATGATTTTATTGCCTTGAGTGACAACCACATCGCCTTTATAGGTCGCACGTTGGCCATTGATCGCCTCTAATGAGTCGGCTTCAATATTGATTGGCTCTTGATTGGAGTCAGAACTTTGTGCAGTATCAACAGAGCACTGGTCTGTTGGAGGCATACTTTGCCCATTATTTTTCGATGTATCTTCGGCGTGTGCGTAAGACGCGAGCAGCGCAGCAGCGACAGAAGCTGCTAGATATGAGCGTGAATAACGTGACATCGAGTTGTACTATCCTGTTTAACTTGATTCATTCTATTGAATTCGATTGATATTGAATCGTATATAAGACGGTTCCTATCATAAAGGAAATTGACCTTACAGACACTAGTAGACTGCGAATCAACGCAAAAATTCATAGATAGAGAGCACATTATACAAATGATAGGAAAAATTTTAGGTGTATTCTTTGGCATACTCTTCGGCGGGCCTCTTGGTGCCTTGTTTGGATTGTTCCTTGGGCACCAGTTTGATAAAGCTAGACGTTTGAATCGCGCTGGGTTTAACCGCTCAGGTTTTGGCGGTGTTAATCAAGAAGAGCGCCAGCAAGAATTTTTGAATGCCGCTTACGCTGTCATGGGGCATGTGGCCAAAGCAAAAGGCCAAGTGACTCAAGAAGAAATTCAACTTGCAACCATCATGATGGATCGCATGAATCTTAATGGTGAGCAGAAAAAACAAGCTCAGAACGCATTTAGATTAGGGAAAGAAGCGGATTTCCCCTTAGAACGTACGCTCGACAAGGTAAGAATATCGTCGGGTGGTCGCCATGATCTGCTGCAGTTTTTTTTGGAGCTGCAAATTTCCGCAGCTTTTGCTGATGGCAGTATTCACCCAAGTGAGCGTGATGTATTACATCGCATTGCTCAGGGGCTAGGTTTTTCTGCTGAGCAACTAGAGCAACGACTGCGGATGCAAGAAGCCGCGTTTCGTTTCCAGCACGGTGGTTTCGAAGGCGGGCAGTATCAAGGTGGTCAAGGCGGAAGTTGGCAGCAAGCGAGCAGTGCTTCTCAGCTGTCGGATGCCTATAATGTACTAGGTGTGGACGAATCGGCCGATGCGAAAACACTCAAGCGTGCCCATCGTAAATTGATGAATGAGCACCACCCAGATAAGTTAATGGCGAAGGGATTACCTCCTGAGATGATGAATGTTGCGAAAGAAAAATCGCAGGAAATTCAAAAAGCCTATGACTTAATTAAAAAGGTAAAAGGGTTTAAATAATGATTGGGTACAAGGACGTATTAACCTTTTGGTTTGATGAATTGACGCCGAGTGATTGGTTTTCAGGCGGGGCGTCGATTGATGAGGTTATTGTTGAGCGATTCACACAATTGCATGCTGCCGCTGCTGCGGGTGAATTGTCTTCATGGCGGGAAAGCGCACAAGGGCGTTTAGCCGAAGTGATCGTGCTGGATCAGTTTTCTCGAAACCTGTATCGAGGTCAAGTCGGTGCGTTTGCTTGCGATCCCATGGCGCTGGTTTTAGCGCAAGAGTGTATTGTCCTTAAGTTAGATGCCGCACTTAATACTCAAGAGCGAACCTTTTTATATATGCCATTCATGCACAGTGAATCGTTTGTGATTCATGAGCACGCGGTCAAATTATTTACCGATAATGGCGTGGAATCGACCCTTGATTTTGAATTGCGCCATCAAGTTATTATTGCGCGTTTTGGGCGTTACCCACATCGAAATGAAATTTTAGGACGGTCGTCTACGCAGGAAGAAATTGAGTTTTTGACGCAGCCAGGATCGAGCTTTTAGTTCAGCGGTTATCCTATCCTACGCCAATAACGTTATCGACAGAGCTCGCGTTATTTTGAATTCAACGCCCAGTCATAATCGTAGTCAAGTTGCCCGTTAAATTGGGCAACTTCTGGGCGATATTGGCTGATATGCGCAATCACCCCACCTTGCGCAGAAAAGTCCTCGGCAAACCAGTCGTAAATGGAAGATAGCGTTGCCTTGTCTGTCTGCATATCAATACCTTTGTCACTATTAATAAATGTTGCCGCCGCTTGTTCGAGTAGCGCATGGGTATTTTGAGCATTAAAGGCTTGAGGTTGTAAATTAGGGCAACCCAAGCTTGCACAGTTGACCGCGTAATGTGTGCGTGGATCGTTCCAAATTGGGCGCAAGATCCGGTGCTCAATATCATTTAACGTCAATGTTTGACCTGCGATGGTAATGACATCATCCCCCCAAGGACCAAAGCTAAATAGTCCGCCAAGTTTGGTGATGGACTTTATCGGATAGTCGTCAAGAATAAGATCCACCGTGATGGCGTTATAGAGATTAACCCAGTAGGCATACTGTTCTGCTCGATTCAGTGTTCTTGGATCGGTAGTAGCAAGTTGTTCCAGATAACGCTTTAAGTTTTGCTTGTCATCGCTCGATACGCGAACGTAGCGAACTAACGTATTGTCTCCCTCACTCACCAAATAGCGGTCAAGAAACTGTTGCCAAGGTTGATGGGAAATCACTTGTGCATTGGACTCGTCACTCACATTCCAAAAATTCCAGAGCTCAGACTTTGGGGCAGCCAACACGTTGGTCGCCAGAAAAAGGGCAATAAATGATAATAGTCGAAACATAATGAATATCCGTATTGATGGTGACTAGTTTTAGAAGACCTTAGTCAGCGCTATAAACTTTCATATTGAAGTAATTATTGTCATTGATCGCGGGAAAGCAAGGTAGGCTTTCGTGTCCCGATAGGGTAGGTGTGAGTGATAAATAAAAAATCCCGGCGATAGAGCCGGGATTGATGTGAGTGCACGGTCGAGCTTACTCAAAAATTGTTATTTTAGAAAGCTTGGTATCTGTGCTTCATAGGCCGCTATTTTATCGGCGTGTTGTAGTGTCAGACCGATATTATCCAAGCCGTTTAGCAAGCAGTGGCGACGGAATTCATCGATTTTAAACGAATACTCTTTACCATTAGCCGATACTGTCATTGACTCTAAATTGACGGTGATTTCTGCCCCTTCATTATCATTCACAAAGTGGAATAGCTCATCGACTTCTTGTTCGGTTAATCGAACTGGCACCATTTGGTTATTAATGGAGTTACCGTAAAAAATATCGGCAAAGCTCGGGGCAATCATCACTTGAATGCCATAGTCAGCCAGCGCCCAAGGTGCGTGCTCTCGTGAAGAACCACAGCCAAAGTTCTCACGAGCGAGCAAAATGCTCGCGCCTTGATAACGGGGGGCATTCATGATGAATTCAGGGTTAGGTTGTTGGCCTGCATCATCAAGAAAGCGCCAGTCATTGAACAGGTGCTGACCAAAGCCGGTGCGAGTGACTTTTTGCAAAAATTGCTTAGGAATAATTGCATCAGTGTCGATGTTAGCGATATCTAAAGGGACGACTAACCCAGTGTGTTGTTTAAATCCTGACATGTGTTATTCCTTATGAGTCCAATTCTCTGATATCAACAAAATGACCAGCAATAGCAGCGGCAGCAGCCATCGCAGGGCTGACTAAGTGTGTTCGGCCATCACGACCCTGGCGACCTTCGAAGTTACGGTTACTGGTTGACGCACAGCGCTCTTGAGGACCCAGTCGGTCATTGTTCATTGCTAAACACATAGAGCAGCCAGGTAGGCGCCACTCAAATCCCGCTTCCTTAAAGATCACATCTAGACCTTCTGCTTCTGCTTGAGTTTTTACTTGCTCAGAACCAGGAACAATCAATGCTTGAACGTGAGAGGCGACGGTGCGACCTTTCGCAACAGCAGCGGCAGCACGCATATCTTCGATACGAGAGTTTGTGCAAGAGCCGACAAAGACTTTATCAACGTTATAATCAGTCAATGATTTACCCGCTTCAAGTCCCATGTACGCCAACGCTTTTTCTGCAGACATCTTCTCTACTGGATCCGCAAAGCTTTCAGGTGCTGGAATAGGTTGATCTACCGCGATGACTTGACCCGGGTTGGTGCCCCATGTGACTTGAGGTTTAATGTCGGCACCATTTAGCGTGACTACCGCATCAAATGTCGCATCCGCATCGGTTTTAAATGTGTTCCAATACTCAACGGCTGCATCCCAGTCGCTGCCTTGCGGCGCAAACTTACGGCCTTTAATGTAGTCAAATGTCGTTTCATCTGGTGCAATTAGACCTGCTTTAGCACCGAGTTCGATGGCCATATTGCACACGGTCATTCGGCCTTCCATAGAAAGATCGGTGATGGCTTCACCACAAAACTCAACCACATAGCCAGTACCGCCAGCGGCTGTCGTTTTACCAATAATGGCAAGCACGATATCTTTTGCTGTTACACCTGGCGCCACTTTCCCTTTTACTTCGATCTTCATGGTTTTTGCACGAGATTGTTTGAGGGTTTGCGTCGCTAATACGTGCTCAACCTCAGACGTACCGATACCGAAAGCCAGTGAACCAAATGCGCCATGGGTAGCGGTGTGAGAGTCTCCACATACAATGGTCATTGCTGGAAGTGTGATACCTAACTCAGGTCCCATGACGTGCACAATACCCTGATATTTATGATTAAGGTCATACAGTGTGACACCAAACTCTTCACAGTTTTTTGATAGCGTTTCCATTTGGATACGCGCCATCTCACCTGACGCATTGATGTCTTTCGTTGTCGTGGATACGTTATGATCCATGGTGGCGAAAGTTTTATTGACTTGGCGAACTGGGCGACCTTTCTCACGCAAACCATCAAACGCTTGTGGAGAGGTCACTTCATGGACGAGGTGACGGTCAATATAAAGAATTGGGTTTTCACCTTCGGCTTCTACGGCGACGTGCGCATCATAGACTTTTTCATACAGTGTTTTCGACATTGCTAATTCCTTGCTGTTGGTCTGCGCGAATTATTTCATCACGCAAGCAGAGTATTCTTATTATGATGTCGCGATGACATCGTGTGTCATCGCGTAATTGCCAACCATGTTTGTGGCAAGCTAATTAGTTATTAGCTATATCGCTATTAGCTATTAGCTATTAGCGATATAGCTAGCAATTTTATCGCCCATCTCTGATGTGCTTAGAGCAGGTTTATCACCAGATAGATCTGCAGTAAGTTCGCCAGCAGACAGTGCCTGACTTACTGCAGATTCAATATCTTGAGCCGCGGCTTCTTCACCTAAGCTGTAACGAAGCATCAGTGCCGCAGAGAGGATTTGCGCGACAGGGTTAGCAATGTTCTTACCCGCAATATCTGGCGCAGAACCACCTGCAGGTTCATACAAACCAAACTGACTTTCATTTAGGCTTGCTGATGGCAACATGCCCATTGAACCCGTGATCATGGCACATTCATCAGAGATGATGTCGCCGAAGATGTTTGAGCAAAGCATGATATCGAACTGAGATGGGTCTTTAATCAGTTGCATCGTCGCATTGTCGATATACATATGGTTAAGCGTGACATCTGGGTAGTCTTTTGCCACTTCTTCAACCACTTCACGCCATAAGATAGAGCTTTGTAGTACGTTAGCTTTATCGATGGAGTAAACGTTCTTATTACGCAGGCGAGCAGACTCAAAGGCTATTTTGGCAATGCGTTCAATTTCGTAGCGGTGATACACTTCGGTATCAAATGCTTTTTCTGTTGGACCTTCACCTTCACGTCCTTTCGGCTGCCCAAAATAGATGCCGCCGGTCAGCTCGCGAACCACGACAATGTCAAAGCCTTTAGCTGAGATGTCAGCGCGCAGTGGAGAAAAGTCTTCTAAGCCGCTGTGAATCTGCGCGGGACGCAAATTACAAAACAGTTGGAAGTGTTTACGCAAAGGAAGTAGGGCGCCACGCTCTGGTTGGTCATTGGGTGCTAGATGTTCCCATTTAGGACCGCCAACGGAACCAAATAGAATCGCATTGGAGTCTTCACAGCCTTTGACTGTGCTGTCTGGAAGCGGACAACCATGGTTATCAATGGCGATACCACCCACATCAAATTCTTCGCAATCAAATGTGATGCCATGTTTCGTTTCAATTGCATCCAATACTTTGTGTGCTTGAGCCATTACTTCTGGTCCAATGCCGTCGCCTGGTAATACTGCAATTTTATATGTGCCTGCCATGGTGTCCTGTTCCTTACTTGTTGTATTTGCGTTAATTTTTAAAATGCTTGATAAAGACTTAAACGGTCTCTACCTTTTTCTGTTTTATTTCTTCTACTTGATTGGCACGGTGAATGCTGTTGATCACGTGCAGTAGTGCTTGACCAGAGGCTTCGACAATATCAGTTGAAACACCGGTCCCGTGGTATTTACGTCCTTTGTAGTTGGCGATAATGTCGGCTTGACCTAAACCATCCTCGCCTTCACCTTTTGCAGTCAGATCGAATTTATCTAGAACAATGTCGTACCCTGTTACACGGTAAATACATTGATAAAGCGCGTCAACCGGGCCATTACCTACTGCCGCTTCGCAACGCTCTTCATCACCACATTGAATTTTGATGCTGGTTGTTGCCATGATGCTACCAGACTGAACGCTCAAGTAGTTGAGTTTATAGAAGTCGTCTTCTTCGCGAAGATTTGAGAAATACATCAAGGCTTCTAGGTCGTAGTCAAAGACTTGCCCTTTGCGATCCGCCAGTTTCAAAAAGTCGTCATACAATGCATCTAGGTTATATTCAGCTTCGTTGTAACCCATTGAGTCCATATGGCTCTTCACGGCCGCACGGCCGCTACGGCTGGTAAGATTCAACGCTTTGTTTTTAAGACCAATTGACTCAGGAGTCATGATTTCATAGGTGTTTTTATTTTTGATCATGCCATCTTGGTGGATGCCTGAAGAGTGGCTAAATGCATTGGCACCAACAATAGCTTTATTATCTTGAATAGGCATATTACAAAGCTGGCTGACCAATTTACTGGTGCGGTGCAGTTCTTGATGATTTAGACCTGTTTGCACGCCCAATAACTCTTGGCGAGTTTTGATGATCATGGCAATTTCTTCTAGCGAACAGTTACCCGCACGTTCACCAATGCCGTTAATGGTGCCTTCAATTTGACGTGCGCCCGCTTGGACGGCAGCAATCGAGTTAGCAACCGACATGCCTAAGTCATCGTGGCAGTGCACAGAAATGATGGCTTTGTCGATGTTAGGAACTCGGTCAAACAAGGTTTGGATAATGCCACCAAATTCATTAGGCACGGTGTAGCCGACGGTGTCCGGAATATTGATGGTTTTTGCGCCAGCGTTGATGGCGGCTTCCACCATGCGGCACAGGTTATCGATAGGCGTTCGGCCCGCATCTTCACAAGAAAATTCGACATCGTCAGTATAGTTACGGGCATGTTTGACTGCTTTTACTGCCATTTCGACTACATCGTCGTAACTGCGGCGCAATTTATCTTGTACGTGTACCGTCGAAGTAGAAATAAACGTGTGGATACGAAAAGCATCGGCAACTTTCAGGGCTTCTGCTGCCGCATCGATGTCTTTGGCTACCGCTCGAGACAAAGCACAAACTCGACTATTTTTGATGTTCTTAGCAATGGCCTGTACAGACTCAAAATCACCTGGCGATGAAATTGGGAAGCCAGCCTCGATAACATCCACACCTAAGCGTTCGAGAGCAAAAGCAATCTGCAGTTTTTCTTTTACTGTCAAACTTGCTGAAAGAGCCTGCTCGCCGTCACGCAACGTGGTGTCAAAGATAATTACCTGGTCATTCATATTTGCTTCCTCTTTGTACAGGTTAATCGTTTACGTCCTGTTCGATTGATATAAAAAAGCCCGCATCTCGATGCGGGCTTTAAGAAAATTCTTAGTGGTGTTTTTCAGACACTGGCTACCCGCGCGTTTTGTTCACGATAAGGAGGAGGCTCAGCAGGAGAGAAAAACGTAATGTCATTGTTATACATTCCACGAAATTTGGTTAACAAATTAGTACCGCACTCACCGTTCATCGTCAAGTCTTTCCTCTCTTTTTTCTAGTTATCGGAGGAGTAAGATGAAAATTAGATGCTGTCATCACTATTTAATCAATTGATTAAATAGTGATGAATTTAAACGCTCTCGATGTGTTAACTAATTGCTCTATAATTAATCGATTGATTAATTATAGAGATCAGAGATCAGAGATCAGAGATCAGAGATGCAAGAGAGCGATGTGGCGATAAAAAGAAAGGTTGGACGACCTAGTAAGCAAACTGACACCAGAGAAAAACTGTTAAGTCATGCTCGTGATTTGTTTGTCGTGATGCCTTATGACAAGGTTTCTACTCGCCTTATCGCCCAGCGGGCCGGTGTCAATATCGCGATGATTCGTTACTATTTTGGTAATAAAGAGGGGCTGTTTGAGGCAATGATTCGAGAGACGATTCAACCGATGAAGCAACAAATGGAAGCAACCTTTATCTCGGATGATCACAAAAACATCTTTGAGTTTATGCGAATCTATTATCACGAGATGAATAAGGTGCCACAGTTTCCAAGGTTGCTCTCTCAAGTTATGCATATGCCGCCATCGGCCACACAGCGACGCCTGTTTGAGAAAGTCTTTAGCGATATTGGTCGGCCTGATCACGACTTAATCTTTGGCAAATTACAATCCGCGGGCTATTTACGAGATGGAGTGGATCCTAAGTTATGTAAAGTCTCCTTTATTGCCCTCATGGTTTTCCCTTTCCTTGCCCCCCCTGCGATGTTGCAACTGCATGGTATTGAGCTAACGGAAACCTTTCTCGATGAGTTACTCGACCACAATATCCAACTTCTTACGCGTGGCTTGCTACGTACTAATTAATGAAAATCAGAATGTTAACGATGAAGTCTATGAATAAGAAATTACTGTTTTTTCCTGCGCTTGCTGTTGGGGTCGTCGTATTGATTGCCGCGATTAATTTAAGACCCGATATTCCAACAAAGCCTGCTGGTGATCGAGCCAGAGTGGTGGATATCCTTACCATGCAGCCGAAAACTTCTTCTCCTTTAGCGGTGGGTTTTGGTCGTGTGACGCCAAAGCTTGAATGGAAGGCTATATCAGAAGTATCGGGTGAAGTAGTGTACAAACACCCTGCGTTAGAAAAGGGCAACATCGTTGCTGCGGGTACGGAAGTACTGCGTATTGATCCACTCGATTACGAACTCAGGTTGTCACAGGCGATTGCCGATGTGAAATCCAGTCAGACGCAGCTCGCGCGTATTGATCAAGAAGAAATTAATTTAAAGCAAACGCTAACCATTGAGCTTAATCGCCTGACGTTAACAAAGAATGAGTACCAGCGACGAGTCGATCTTAATAAGCGAGGCCTAAGCTCGCAGTCGGATGTGGATACCCAGAAGCAAAACATGCTGTCACAACAAAAACTGGTGCAAGAGCTACAAAACCAGCTTGCGTTGCTACCGGACGAAAGAGAGGTGGCGCTTGCGGTGGTCAATGTGAATAACGCGAAAGAGCAAGAAGCGCAGCGACTGCTCGCCAAAACACGCATTTACTTACCACAGACATTGCGAATTGCCGAAGTGGATGCCGAGGTCAATCAAGTGGTCAATCAGCAGCAAGCCATGGTCACGGCACACGGTACTGACATGATGGAAGTGGAAGCTCAGTTATCCATACACGATCTTCAATTGATTGCGACTACGCTTAATGGCGATGAAAAAAATCCGCTACAAAGCCTGAACGCGGTCGTTGAGTTAAGTAGCGGTAACCTGTTATCAACATGGCCAGCAAAAGTGGTTCGTGTGAGTGAAACGGTGGATCCTAACCAAGCAACGGCAGGTGTGATCTTAGAGATCCCACAAGCGACAACAGGAAATGGTTTGTCTGATACACCGCTGTTGGTCAATGGAATGTTTGTTAAGGCGATCATTGAAGGTAAGCCGCAGCAAGCGTGGCTCATTCCAGAGCGAGCTTTACATGGTGATAAAGTCTACCTCATGGATGCAGAGCAGCGTCTCGCTATCATGCCGGTTACGGTTGTGTATCGCCGTGATAATCAGGTATCAGTGAAAGGGGCATTTCAAGGGGGAGAGAAACTGATCCTGAATGACTTATTGCCTGCGATCGAGGGCATGCTGCTTAGAGATTCAAGCGTGAAGCAGGAGGAACCTGAGTCATGATTCGTTTCTTCGCAAAGCACCCTACTGCTGCCAACTTGTTGATGCTGGCCCTCGTGATACTGGGTCTATCTTCATTATCGACGATCAAACGTGAGACGTTTCCCGAGTTCAGTCCTCCTTACATCATGGCGGCGATCACCTATCCTGGCGCTTCGCCTCAAGAAGTGGAAGAGAGTCTATGTATCCGAATGGAAGACGCCGTTGATGGCTTAGCGAACATTGAAGAGACCAAGTGTGAGGCGATTGAAGGTTCAGCCCGTCTGACATTAAAGCTATCTGAGAAAGCGGATATCGGTCGTATGCTGGTGGATGTTCAGACTCAGATTAATTCCATCAATGATTTTCCTGATGAGATCGAGTCCCCGATTGTCCAAGAATTAGATTGGAACGAACCTGTGGTCGATATTGCGATTACCGCGGATACCGGATGGCCAGAACTCAAAGCCTACGCCGAACAACTCAAGAGAACATTGAAACTTGACTACGGTGTGTCATTGGTTGAGGTCAGTGGCTTCTCTGATCATCAGTATCGTGTTGAACTCAATACCCAAGTGATGCGACAACTTGGGCTTAGTGTGAACGATATTGCAGCTAAAATTGGTAAACAGAACGTTAAGTTGCCAAGTGGTAATGTTGAGACAGAGGATAAAAACTTCCTTATTCGTTTTGATGAGCGTCGAGTATCGCCGCAAGAGCTTGCTTCTTTGGTTATTGGCTCAAGTTCTTCAGGTGCGTTGATTCGTCTTAATGATGTTGCGACGATTACCGACAGATTTGAGTTGGATGAGCAGAAAGTGTTGTTTAATGACAAGCCTTCGGCAGTGCTTAAAATCAGCAAAAACAAAGAAGACGATGCACTTCGAATTAAAGACAATGTGGTGCAATTTGTTGAAGAACAACGCGCTATAGCCCCGGACGGCGTGACGCTAGAAATGACCAACGATATCTCATCTGTGTTGTGGGATCGTTTGACCATGATGGTGAAAAATGGCTGGCAAGGGATCGTTTTAGTATTTGCTACCATGTGGCTATTCTTTAGCTTCCGTTACTCATTTTGGGTGGCGGCAGGTTTGCCCGTCGCCTTTTTAGGTGGCTTGTTCTTAATGGCGAGTCTTGGGTTATCCATCAATATTATGTCGTTAGTTGGGCTGTTAATGGCGATAGGGATCATGATGGATGATGCCATCGTGATTGCTGAGTCGATCGCCTCGCATCTTGATCGTGGACAAAAAATTGATGACGCGGTCATTAATGGCGTTAAGAAAGTCCTACCCGGTGTGATTTCCTCATTCTTAACCACCGTGTGTATTTTTGGCAGCTTGTTGTTCCTTGATGGCGAAATGGGAGCGGTATTGAAGGCCGTGCCCCAGGTACTGATTTTGGTATTGTCGTTGAGTCTCATCGAGGCATTTTTAATTCTGCCGAGCCACCTATCTCACTCGTTACATAAACAGAAAAAAGAAAAACCGCCGATTAAATTTAAGCGTGTTTTGTTAGAGCGCTTTGAGAACTTTAGAAATACTACGTTAGTTAATGCCGTCGATCGGGTCGTATCGCAGCGCTATGCCTTTATGGGGGGAGTGCTGTCATTACTCCTAGTTTCTGTTGCGTTAATTGCGGGTGGCGCGGTGAAGTTTGTACCATTTCCAGAGCTTGATGGTGATACCGCGGAAGTTCGTATTATTTTGCCGCCCGGTGCGTCGCTAGCGCAAACAGAAAGAGTGGTCGATCGCGTTGTCGCCTCGGCTAAAAAGTTAAATGTCGAGTGGAGTGAGAACAATGAAGGGGGACGAACGTTAGTTCAGCAGATCACCAGCCAGTTTAATACCAATCAAGATGCCAACGAATCAGGGCCTCACCTTGCCACCGTTCGACTGGATCTATTAGGGGCGGAACAGCGAAATACCCTCATCGATGACTTTGTCGATGCGTGGCGTGAAGATGTTGGTGAGTTAGCGGATCCTATCTCGCTGGTATTTAAACAACCAACGATGGGGCCAGGTGGTCGAGCGATTGAAATTCGTATTAAGCATGACAATCTTGAGCAACTTAAAGCCGCGTCTATCGATATTCAGCAGTATCTCAATGAATTTGATGGTGTGCATGGTGTTCTTGATGACATGCGATTGGGTAAAGAAGAAATTCTAGTTAAGTTGCGTCCTGGAGCAGAGACATACGGGGTAGATGGACAACTGATCGCCAATCAATTACGAGCGGCTTTCTTTGGTCAAACGGCTGATGAAATTCAGCTTGGTGTCGAGAACATTAAAATCGAGGTGAAACTCAACAAGCACGATATCGCTGATGTTCAGCAATTGGCCAATTTCCCGATCATTCTCCCTGATGGGGCACAATTGCCGTTAGGTGCCATCGCGACTATGGATTTTCAGCGTAATTATGTCAGGATCCAGCGAATCGATGGTCTACGAACCATCAGTGTATTTGGGGATACCGATAGTAGTAAAGTCAGCTCATCTGAAATCATTCGCCAATTCCAGAATGAGGAAGTCCCAATCCTTAAGCAAGCTTATCCAGGACTTCGCTTTGATTTTGAAGGGTCAGCAAAAGATACCGAAAAAACGGGTTCCTCAATGGGTAAAGGGTTCTTACTCGGACTGTTTGGTGTGTTTTGTATTCTAAGCTATCAGTTCCGTAGTTACTTAGAGCCGTTTGTGGTCATGTTGGCCATTCCACTCGCTTTCATTGGTGTGGTTTGGGGGCACTTGTTACTGGGACACTCCTTGAGTATGCCAAGCATTATGGGGTTTGTGTCGTTAGCTGGCATTGTTGTTAATGACTCCATCTTACTGGTGCAATACATACGTCATCACGTTGATGAGGGGGAGTCGGTTCATGACTCGGTAGTGAAAGCCAGTCGAGAGCGCTTTAGAGCGGTATTCCTAACGTCGATGACAACAGCGGCAGGGTTACTGCCACTGCTAATGGAAACCAGCATGCAAGCTCAGGTTATTCAGCCGTTAGTGATCTCTATCGTATTTGGTATTTTTGCTTCCACATTACTTGTTTTGTTTATGATTCCATCAGCTTACGCCATATTAGCGGACTGGGGGCTAGTACATAAACACGAAGAAATTTAACCGTTAGTCGCGCTCTTTCCTTCGTAAGCAGGACCGTAAAAATTAGTGAGGTAAGTCGTTACCTCACTAACCTTCATCATAACTCCAACAATTCGTCACCTAACTGTCATGCAACCTGACTATTTTTTGATCATACGAGATTATCTATGACAAGGAGTAGGTCATGCGTACTATTGAACCGATTGCTCGTTTCGACCTGGCGTTTTCATTATTTTGTTTGGATCACCGTTTTAATGCGCAAGTCGCACAACTGAGTCGGCTAATTTCTAGAAGTGGTGATGGGCCTCTTTATGCCTGCATAGCAGCCTTTGTTTGGTGTATTGATGAGCGTGTAGGCGAGGCCTTTCTTGCCGTTGCTTTACTCGCTTTTGCCGTTGAACTCCCTATTTATTGGGTGGCGAAAAATAGTTTTAAACGCCGTCGTCCACAAGAGCTTTGTCAGTACGTTCAGCCCTTCATCACCCCATCCGATCGCTATAGCTTACCTTCCGGGCATACCGCGGCTGCATTTCTTATGGCGACCGTTATTGGCCATTTTTATCCAGAGTTTTTCTTTGTTTGTCTGGTTTGGGCGACTTTGATTGGTGTGTCGCGAGTGTTACTCGGCGTGCACTTTTTAACGGATGTTGTGATTGGGGCGGTGCTAGGCGTTTTGTGCGCGATGTTTGCACTGAATTGGGTTACTGCAAATTATATAACGTCAAACTCGATCGTACTGGGTTACGTCGAATTACTGGCTTGAGGGGATGTGCGTGAAGATTCTATATGGAGTTCAAGGAACAGGAAATGGTCATATCGCCAGAGCGAGAGCCATGAGTGAAGCACTACGCACCCATGACGTCGAGGTGGATTTTTTATTCTCTGGCCGTGACAAAGAAAAGTATTTCTCGATGGAGCAATTTGGTCAATACGAGACTCGACGCGGATTCAGCTTCGTAACGAAAAATGGCAAGGTTGATTATCTGCAAACGGCAACGGACAACAACATACTCCATTTCATGCAGGAAACGCGATCGTTGGATGTCAGCCACTATGATTTAGTCGTGAACGACTTTGAGCCTATCTCTGCTTGGGCGGCGAAGCGTCAAAAGGTGCCCACGGTGAGCATCAGTCATCAGAATGCTTTTCGCTTCGACGTACCACAAAAAGGGTCAAATTGGTTGGACAGCCAAATTATTCAACATTTTGCGCCTTCGGATCACCAATTAGGTTTGCATTGGTACCACTTTGATCAGCCCATTTTACCACCGATTGTGCATACTCAATCCCATGAGGTAACGTCAGATGAGATGGTTCTAGTGTATCTGCCGTTCGAAAGTCTCGATGTCATCATTGATCTTTTAGTGCGCTTTGTTAATCAGCCATTTGTTTGTTATCACCCTGATATTGTTGAAATGGAGACCATAGAAAATTTGACGATGAAGCCATTGAGTCACCAGACGTTCCAAATTGACTTACATCGATGTAATGGTGTCATTGCAAATGGTGGTTTCGAATTGCCTTCTGAAGCATTGAGCTTAGGCAAGAAGTTACTGGTAAAGCCCTTAGAAGGGCAGTTCGAACAACAAAGCAATGCCGCGACACTAGAAAGCCTTGGATTGGCTCATAGTATGGATACATTAAATGCGTCTGTCGTTAGAGATTGGTTAGATGAGCAACAAGCAGAGCGAGTGGTTTACCCGGATGTTGCGAGCGAGATAGCACAGTGGTTAATGTCGGGGGAGTGGCATTGCAGTCAGTCGTTGCGCCAACGCTTGTGGGAGAAAGTGGACTTCCCGAGCTATGTTTCAATGTGAGTACGAATCGTAGGGACACTAATTCGATACCTAGCCATTAGGTATTGCCTCTCGTTTAAAGGTATTGAACAGCAGAGAAAGCGACGTATTGTCGCTTTTTTTTCGTCTGAATGATGGCCAGTCATTTGGAGGGGGAATGAATGGTGAGATTGGCATTCACCTCATCTATCTCTTTTGATGGCAGGTTGAGTGCCGACCTATAGGGTTTTTCGATGCAGGGTTTCTATCGTTAAATTACACTCATATAGCTTTCATTTATCATTTTAGAGGTTATTTGCAACAAAGCTTATCAAAAATGTAATTTATCTTTTTTTATAATACATGTAAGCTATTGTTGTTTATGGTTATTGTATTGACGACGGTAAAATATGATGATTCTTTCTCAATCTAGTTGGTGTTGAAGTTATTATTAGTGGATAGTTTGCTTCGTCCTCGAACTATGCAGAGGATTAATGGAACATTGTAGGGTACAGAAATGAACGACACTCTTTTCTGCTTAATCCTTACCCACATATTCGAGATTGAAATTTAACGAGGCTTACTAAATGTTAGACAAAAAAGATGCTATGAGCGCAATCGCTAGCTACCGCATGGAAAGCACATTACGTGGCGTAGATCTAAACCTATTAACTGTATTTGACGCAGTAATGCAGGAACAGAACATTACTCGTGCCGCGCACAACTTAGGAATGTCACAACCAGCAGTTAGTAACGCCGTAGCGCGTCTAAAAGTGATGTTCAATGACGAATTGTTTATGCGCCAAGGTCGCGGTATTCAGCCAACTCAGCGCGCTCGTCAGTTGTTTGGTCCGGTTCGTCAAGCATTACAGTTGATTCGTAATGAGCTACCAAGTTCAATTTTTACGCCTGAGACCTCGACACGTTTATTTAAGATGGCGATATGTTCTCCGTGCGATATGCGTTTTGCGCCAAGAATCATGAAAAATATTGGTGAGCAGGCGCCATACGTACAGTTGCATTTAGATGCGGAAGCGGACCGTCAATTGGCTGACCGTATGCGTTATCAAGAAATCGATTTTGTTATCGATTACGCACGCTATGATGCGCAAGGCTTTTCAAGCACTGAAATTTTCCAAGATGAGCTAGTGGTTGTGGCGTCGAAAAATCACCCACGTATTCATAACGCAGTGAGCGTTGCTCAATTAAGCAATGAAAAGCACGCGAAACTGTCAAAAGTACACGGCGTTCGTAGCTTCTCTGAGCATGCTTATAAAGATTTAGATTGCCAAGCCTCTTATGAAGGCACTAGCCTAAGCAACGTTCTGTACGTTGTGGGACAATCAGAGCTTGTGACAATTGCACCGCGCTGGATGGTAGAAAACGCGGTCAATAAAGACCAGTTACAAGTGATTGCATTACCATTTGATAATGCGATGATTAGCGGCTACCTAAGCTGGCATGAATCAAGCGAAAAAGATAAAGGTCACATCTGGTTACGTGATCAACTGATGATGATTTGTGGTGAAGTTGTCGCACTAGCGTAATTCACACCCAATGAGAATAAGCCCTTGATATTAGCTTTGAAGCCTAGTATCAGGGGCTTTTTTCGTTACATTATTTATTAATAACTTTGATTTGAGTCAGTTGCCTTTTTTATCATCATAGGTACACTTGTTCGCTGAAAAGGCTTACATGTGTACGCTTAAAGGTAAGATAGAACATGGCTAATTTAGAATTCCATATTGTAAAAAAGATTCGCGACAGGATCACGCAAGGTGGCGACAAGATCGCCTTAAAACACAAAATTAACAATGTGTGGCAAGGGATCAGTTGGAAAGAGTTTGGCGCTAGTATTGACGCGCTGTCTCTCGCTTTGCTGAATAAAGGAATCCAACCTCAAGATAAGATCGGTATTATTGCCAATAATATGCCGAAATGGACAATCGCTGACTTCGCCTCGCTACAACTGCGGGCGGTGACGGTACCCATTTACCCAACCAATACCCCTGCTCAAACCAGTTATATTCTTCAAAATTCCGATGTGCGCATTCTATTTGTAGGCGAACAAGAACAGTTTGACGCGGCGCTTTCTATTTATGAAGAGTGCCCACAACTCGAGTGGATTGTCGCAATGAGCGACGACATCGAGATGACTGATGATACGTATGTGACACGTTGGGATGACTTTGTCGCTACGCCGAGTGTTCAACCAGAACATCTTGAGCAAACGCTACAAGCGCGCATTGAACAGGCTAATTTTGATGATCTTTTGACGCTTATCTACACATCAGGAACAACAGGGCAGCCAAAAGGCGTGATGTTGGACTACCAAAATATCGGTGCTCAATTAAAAGGGCACGATGAGCGTTTGAGCCTGTCAGAAGACGATGTGTCGTTGTGTTTTTTACCGTTATCTCATGTCTTTGAGCGTGCCTGGACCTTCTATGTTTTATACAAAGGGGGAACCAACTGTTATTTGCAAGATACGATGCAAGTTAGGGATGCGCTAGGTGAGATCCGACCAACGGTGATGAGTGCTGTTCCACGTTTCTATGAGAAAATCTTCTCGGCTATTCATGAGCGTGTTTCGAAGGCTCCAGTTCATCGCAAGGTATTGTTCACTTGGGCGGTGAATATGGGCGCTAAAATGGCGCAATGCCGTCAAGATAATGTTCAGCCTTCCTTTATGTTAAAGAAGAGCCATGCATTAGCGGATAAAATTGTACTGAATAAGCTACGTGAATTGCTCGGTGGTCAAATTAACTTTATGCCATGTGGTGGTGCGAAACTTGATGCAACCATTGGCCGTTTTTTCCAAGCGATTGGGATTAACGTGAAGCTTGGTTATGGTATGACTGAAACCACGGCAACGGTCTCATGCTGGGATGATACTTGTTACAACCCAGATTCGATTGGCATGCCGATGCCAGGAGCGGAAGTAAAGATTGGTGACAACAACGAGATCTTAGTTCGTGGCCCTATGGTGATGCGTGGCTATTACAAAATGCCAGAAGAAACGGCGAAAACCTTTGATGCCGATGGGTTCTTAAAAACCGGTGATGCTGGCGAGTTTGACGATAATGGTAATCTGTTTATTACTGATCGAATCAAAGAACTGATGAAAACCTCGAATGGTAAATATATTGCTCCTCAAGCCATTGAGGGCGCTATCGGTAAAGATCATTACATTGAACAAATCGCCGTGATCGCTGATACCAGAAAGTTTGTTTCTGCGCTTATTGTCCCTTGTTTTGATACGCTTGAAGAATACGCCAAGGAACTTAATATCAAATACCACGATCGTATTGAGTTGATTAAGCACAACGAAGTGGTTGAGATGTTCGAAAAGCGTGTTTTTGAGTTGCAAAAGGGCTTGGCTAAATTTGAACAAGTGAAGAAATTCAAATTGCTGCCACGTGGCTTCTCGATGGATAAAGGTGAATTAACACCGACTCAAAAATTACGTCGTAAAGTGATCAATGATCGCTACCAGGACGAAATTGAAGAGATGTACAACGATCATCCTCATAAGCACGATAAAAAAGACAAGTAATCGGTCGATAACAAAAAGCCCTCAGAACTCTGTTCTGGGGGCTTTTTGTTTTTATGATGTCAGGGTCAGTGAGTGCGTAAAGTACGCCCCCTGTACCTTACAGGGAGTGATTAGGTCATGTTCTATATCTGTATCTATATCTAATAGAACCATAGAACCATAGAACCATAGAACCATAGAACCATAGAACCAAATTATGGCTTAGCTAATAATAAGTTACTGTAACGTTCCATCTTGTTTAAGCGAACTTCTGCATTGGCTAGGAAGGTTTGCTTGGCTTTGCCTGCTAGCGATTTCGATTGAGGCAGCTTGACTGTCCTAGCGTTTTTGTGCACGCCGTTGACTAAAAACTCATAGTGTAAATGAGGTCCAGTAACCCGTCCTGTGCCACCCAGTGTACCAATGGTTTGTCCCTGCTTAACTCTTTGTCCTGTTTTCACCGTACGCTTGGTTAAGTGAAGGTACTTAGTGATGTAGGTATTGCTGTGCTTAATAAAGACGTAGTTGCCATTAAATTGGTTATAACTCGACTTTTGTACCACCCCGTCTCCGGCAGCCCAAATCGGTGTGCCTACTGGTGCTGCGTAATCCGTTCCTCTGTGTGCCCTGACTTTTCCTGTTACCGGATGGCGACGTGTAGGGTTGAAGTTGGACGTCACACGACGGAAATCAAGCGGAGAACGCAAAAAGGCTTTCTTCATGGCGCGTCCATTTTCATCATAGTAGCTGCCAGTATTGTCATCGAGGATCGCTTTAAATGTGTCGCCTTGGTTCTTAAATACAGCGGCGATAATTTTACCTCGCCCAATCACTTCACCTTCCACCACTTTCTCTTGATACAGCAGCTCAAAATGATCACCTGAGCGAATGTCTAATGCGAAGTCGATGTCCCAACCAAATATACCGGCCAGCTCCATAATTTGATTGGCCGTTAGTCCTGCCCCCATACCTGCATTCCAGAAGTTTGAGGTGATCTCTGCCTCGGCATAGTTATATTGGTAATCGATTTCTTTCTTGCTGAGTTCAGAGTGAAAGCCATTGTCAGTGCGAGTGATAACAAACGTTTCGTAGTCACTGATCTTTCGTTTTAGCTGCAGCAACTCATTGTTTTCATCAAAGCCAAAGATTAGCTTGTTGCCGGGTCTAAGCCGAGATAACTGTTTTTCAATATCCTTGTTGGTATTCACAAGATCGTAAAGCAGCCGAGCGGACAAACCAACTCGTTGAAAAAGTATGGCTGCGCTTTCTCCCGAGCGAACGGAATGTTCTTCCCAATTGAGGACGACGGTAGGGGGTTGTTCGTTGACGATACTCAACGCCGACGCTTTAATTTTCAGAGGGTAGTATTTCCCAACCTCCAATTTATTGGGGTCGTCGTGGAGATCGGCGGCGTCGGGCAGAAATAGTGCCACAACAATTAGCGCCGTAAAAAAAGCGATAAGAGCTCGATGAAGCCAAGGGAGGCGCTTAAAAACAGATACCATGAGGATTAATTCAACATTATTTTCTAAATTTCCTGAACCATTTAGTCTAACTGGTTTCAAAAAACATCGCTATTCAAGTAAGATGTTCAACTATTATATTTTTGCCAAATCTGTGGGAGTGAACAAGAATGGCGAACCTAGAAACAGCATTGGCTGAAATTAAACGTGGTGTTGATGAGCTAATTCCAGAAGAAGAGCTCATTGCAAAGCTTAAAGAGAACCGTCCTCTACGTATTAAGCTAGGTGCCGATCCTACAGCACCGGATATCCACTTGGGACATACAGTAATTCTGAACAAACTGCGTACGTTCCAAGATTTAGGTCATGACGTTACATTCCTTATTGGTGACTTTACGGGCATGGTCGGTGATCCGACGGGTAAAAACACAACTCGACCACCGCTGACTCGTGAAGATGTGCTTCGCAACGCCGAAACGTATAAAGAGCAAGTCTTCAAAATTTTGGATCCAGCGAAAACAAAAATTCAGTTCAACTCTGAGTGGCTGTCTGAACTTGGCGCGGAAGGCATGATTCGTTTAGCCGCAAATCAGACGGTTGCACGTATGCTTGAGCGTGATGATTTTAAAAAGCGTTATAACAATGGCCAGCCGATCGCGATTCATGAATTTATGTATCCTTTGCTACAAGGCTATGACTCAGTGGCAATGGAAACGGATGTTGAGCTTGGTGGTACTGATCAAAAGTTCAACCTACTAATGGGACGTGAGCTGCAAAAAGCACATGGTCAAAAGCCACAGGCTGTGCTGACTATGCCACTGCTTGTTGGACTGGATGGCGAGAAGAAAATGTCTAAGTCAGCTCACAACTACATTGGTGTGAGTGAAGTCCCAACTGAAATGTTTGGCAAAATCATGTCAATTTCAGATGTATTGATGTGGAGCTACTACGAGCTACTGTCTTTCCGTCCTCTAGAAGAGATTGCGCAGTTTAAAGCTGATGTCGAAGCGGGTAAGAACCCACGTGATGTTAAGATACTGCTAGCTAAAGAAATTATCGCACGCTTCCACTCACAAGCTGACGCAGATGCTGCTGAGCAAGAGTTCATTAATCGTTTTCAGAAAGGCGCGATGCCAGATGAAATGCCAGAATTTGAGCTAGAAGCAGGAATTGCGATCAACAACTTGTTAAAAGATGCAGGCTTGGTGGGGTCAACTTCAGATGCAATGCGCATGATTCGTCAAGGCGCGGTGAAGATCGATGGCGAAAAAGTAGAAGATACCAAATTGGTGCCAGCAGCGGGTCAAGCGGTTTACCAAGTAGGTAAACGTAAGTTTGCGCGAGTGACGTTGAAGTAATCGCAACGGTATTTAATACCTGTCACTCCTGCCTGTGCAGGGGGGACATTGCTAAGACTCTAATGTTTAGTTCAGAGTGCTTATTAAACCTCCTTCGGGAGGTTTTTTTGTATTGGGAGTCGTTTATCTACAGGCATAAAAAAACAGACGCCGCAGCGTCTGTTTTCAATATTCGATTACTGTGCGTCTTTAATTATAGAGACTCAGTAAAGGTACGAGCGATAACGTCACGTTGCTGCTCTACCGTGAGAGAGTTAAAACGTACAGCGTAACCTGATACACGAATCGTTAGCTGTGGGTAGTTCTCTGGGTGTGCAACTGCGTCTTCTAGCGTTTCACGTTTAAGAACGTTGACGTTAAGGTGTTGACCACCTTCAATGCGAGGTGCTGTTTCGATCGCGACTTCACGGCTTTCGTATTCGCCAAGGTCACTGATTGCAATGACTTGGTCTGCTTCAAAACCAGTGTTAGCGGCAACACAGCGAGCTTCGTTCTTTTCACCGTCAAGCAACCAGATTGAATTTAGTAGATCGTCGTTTGCAGCTTGAGTAATTTGGATACCTTGAATCATCACTATCTCCTGAACCACTTTAAAGCGGTATTGTTGTGGTGTTAATTTTCAAATTTTGTTGAGCTGAGCTATATATACCTAATTATAGGTATTCTAGTATTGATTTAGATCAAATTACAACAAAAAGCATTAATAATTGTAAGGTTGATTTGTTGACCTATATCAACAAACCCTCTTAAAAGCGACGTTTAAAATAATATTTTATACATTAAAAATTATTTTAAACGCTAAATGTAGTAATAAAACTACATTTGGAAAAGTTTAAGACGTGAAATGACCGAAAAACAAGGGCTTCAATAGTTATATTTGAAAGTATAAGATCGCTAAATAACAGTTTTAAGTATGTGACATAGATCAGGTTGTTAAAGTATGAATAAATTTATCGGGGCGCACTTGTCGGCGGCTGGTGGAGTGGATAATGTGCCACAGAGGGCGGCGGAAATTGGCGCGAATGCTTTTGCTCTTTTTACTAAGAATCAAAGGCAGTGGGTGGCAAAGCCGTTAACTGAAGAAACGATTAACCGTTTTAAGCTTGAGTGTCGTAAATATGGTTTTCTTCCTGAGCAAATACTGCCTCATGACTCTTATCTGATAAATTTAGGGGCACCTGAGCTGGATAAGTTGGAAAAATCTCGAGACGCCTTTGTTGATGAGATGGCACGCTGCGAGCAGTTAGGCTTAACGCTGCTGAACTTCCATCCCGGTAGTCATTTGAAAAAGATTGCAGAGGACGAGTGTTTAGATCGAATAGCCGAATCGATAAATATTGCCCATAGGCGTATTCCTAACGTCGTTGCAGTGATCGAAAATACCGCCGGTCAAGGAACCAACTTAGGGTGGCGCTTTGAACACCTCGCCCACATTATTGATAAAGTAGAAGATAAAAGCCGTGTTGGGGTTTGTCTTGATACCTGTCATACCTTTACAGCGGGCTATGATTTGCGAACCAAGCACGCGTGCCATTCAACATTTTCTGAATTTGATCGCGTGGTTGGCATGCACTATTTACGCGCGATGCACCTTAATGATTCAAAGATAGAGTTAGGGGGGCGGGTTGATCGTCACCAATCGTTAGGTCAAGGTGAGATCGGTTGGGCATGTTTTGAGTATATTATGCAAGATGAACGATTTGATTCTATCCCATTGATTTTAGAAACGATTGAGCCTGGAATCTGGAAAGATGAGATCCAACAATTGAGACACTTTGCTATTAAAAACTAATTTTTTTTGTCACTACATGGATCTTTGGCATCTTTCTTTCATACTTAGTTTCATGCACGTTGCATAAAAGTGTGATTCTGGAAAATGAATCATCAACAATAATAGTGTGAATTTAAGTAGTGTGAATAGGTAGGTGCCATTATGTCTCGATCTGTTGCTTCCCAACCCCGCGCCATGCGCGCAAGTCGCTATCCAGTTCCAAACCGTCATGTGACGGGTCAGGGACATTTTCGAACCCCACAACAAAAAGGTCATTAATCACGACGTATGCGCCTGCTACATTAAATTAGTAGTGAGGGTGACTTTTGGAATGATAAACTCCCCAGAGTTTTAAATTCTGGGGAATAAGAATGACGACACTTACATGGCGTGATGTTATAGAGAGCCAACATCAGCAAGCGTACTTCAAGCAGACGTTATCTTTCGTTGCGCAAGAAAGACAGGCGGGAAAGGTGATTTACCCCGCTGAAGAAGACGTATTTAATGCTTTCGATCTAACTGAGCTTAACCAGGTCAAAGTCGTCATATTAGGACAAGATCCTTATCATGGAGAGGGGCAAGCTCATGGTTTGTGTTTCTCGGTGTTACCTGGTGTGAAAACGCCCCCTTCGCTGGTCAATATATACAAAGAACTGGCTGAGGATATCTCTGGGTTTCAAATTCCTGCACATGGTTATTTAAATAGTTGGGCACAACAAGGCGTGCTGCTGCTAAATACGGTGTTAACCGTTGAGCAAGGCGCTGCTCATTCTCATGCCAAAGCCGGTTGGGAATTATTTACTGATCATATTATCGAAACTCTTAACCAACAGTGTGAAGGTGTTGTCTTCCTACTCTGGGGAGCGCATGCGCAGAAAAAAGGTATGATGATTGATCGCCAACGTCATCATGTGCTGACGGCTCCACACCCTTCCCCTCTCTCGGCAAGGCGAGGCTTTTTTGGTTGCCAGCACTTTTCTCAAACCAATATACTGCTACAGAGCATGGCTAAACCTGCGATTGATTGGCAGCCACCACTTATTTGCAGTGAAGATTGATTGTTTGTTTTTCGAGCATAGTCAAAGCGCGCTTGCGAGATCTCTTATACACTTATAAAGAAAAGGGATTTAAGGGAGATAGGAAGATGATGATCGAAAGAATAAGGCGCGAGCATGGCTATATGGTTCGTTTACTTGCGATACTTAATCGTAAGTTGCACCTGCTGGAGCGTGAGGAGTCAGTGAATTATTCACTTATTAAAGAGATCGTAGACTATCTGACGCTGCATTCTGAAAAGATACACCACCCAAAAGAAGACATTCTTTATCGCTACTTTATTGATCATTACGGTCAGCAAAGTACGATTTCAAATCTTGAATTAGAGCATCATGATTTGTCGGATAAAACCCATGATTTTCTCGCTATCGTTGACATGATTTTACAAGACGCGGTCGTGCCTCATGAGATTTTTTCCACGAAGCTAGCCGAGTTCATCCGCAATCAAAAACAACACCTTGATCTTGAAGAGCAGTCAGTACTGCCGTTGATAGAAAAAACATTTACCACGGCAGATTGGCAAGCGGTCGAAGAATTGTGGACTGAAGTAGATGACGATCCTGTATTTGGTAAAACCATCGCTGATCAGTACAAGCTGCTTGCTGAAAGGGTCAGACAAAATGAGTATGAGAGCGTGTAATCGACGGTAGAACTCTCATGAAAATGGCACCAGATGGTGCCATTTTTTATCACTTACAGTCGCTTATGAGACTTTGTCATTTGGTCGAGATAATCAAGCCAATCGGAGGTCTGAGAGCTAGGTTTTTCTCTGTGCGCCGCTTGTGCGAGCTTTTTAGCGGCTTCATATTGCTTCAAGCCAACATACGCTCGTATTTGCAAAATCTGTTTTTCTTGCAGGCTTATACCTTTCACTTTACTTAGTGACATCAAGGCTGCATCAAACGCCCCTTGCTGAAGTTCAAGTCGCGACACTTGCTCGTAATATTTTGCATTCAAACGCGCTGCAGCTTGCCATGAACGTTGGGCGCTGTTCCACTCTCTTGCCATCTGCCAATGTGTCGCTTGTTTGATGATAGTATCAATATCCGCGTCATTAACTTGCAGTTCAGAGTAGAGGTGAGCGGATTTTTCTGGAATGCCTTGTTGGGCATACAGTTGCGCCATGCTTACTTGCATCGACTCCGGCATTTCAATACCTGCTCGTTGCGCTGATACCAGTGTCGCTAGTGCCAATTTATACTGCTTAGTCTGCATATAGAGGGCACTGAGTTGCTGCCACCACATGGTGTTTTTCGGCTGAAGAGCAAGTAGCTTTTGACTGGTAATGATAGCGCTTTTTAAGTGAGACAACTGCAGTTCTGCACTGAGTTGTAAGCTGAGTGGCTGTAACTTAGGCGTGCTATCCAGCTTATGGTATTGCTTAATCGCGGTTAGCAATGGTTTCCATTGCTGCAATAGGTAATGGCTTCGAGCGGTATTAAGCCAGACGTTTGTTACCTGTTCTTGAGGAATATCAAGACTGCCGGCCGATTTCCCGAGAACGTTAAAATGGACCAATGCTTGTTCAGCTTTTGCTTCCGATAATAACAGTTCAGCCAACATGCGTTCTGTTTGCCAGCCTTGCTCACCAGTAAAGGCAGCAGTACTGACGGCAATTTGTAACTGCTTAATCGCCTGTTCTGTTTGCTCTGCTTGCCAGTAATAGATGCCGAGCATTCTTGCTACGTAGGCTTGGTCATAGCTGGCTGTTGGCTTGAGCTTTTCTAGTAAGGCAATAGCATCCGCCAGTTTGTCTTCCTGCTCTAACGAATAGGCTTTTGAGACTTGCGTTGCGGTACGCATCCCTAGTTCTTGTTTGGCGATGGCAGATGGCGCAAACCAAAGGCTGCAAACCAATACCAACCCAATATGCGAGATTAGTTTGTTCATTGGTTTAATTTAAACTCCAATTTAACCGTTTGACCCACTCGTGGTTGCGCGGTGCCATTGACAACCATTGGCTGATATTTCCACTGCTTGAGGGCCACCATGGCTTCGCGTTCAAAGATGCGTTTGGGTTGAGCTTCAACCACTTTAATTTCGGTTGGGCGGCCATTAACATCAATGGTAAACGACATCACGACATAGCCTTCCATATTACGCTGGATAGCACGGCGCGGGTAGCGAGGCTCTTTGCGGTGAAGTGGCATGACTTGTTGGTTGCGCCCAATATCGGGCACACTTGGCGCATTCATCGCCACACCAGCAACTTGTGTTGATATTGCAATATTCGGTAGTTGTGGTGTGCTAGGTGTCTGTACAGACGAGGCCTGCGAACTCTGCTCGACGGCGGCTGCCGCTGGTGGCGTTGCTGGCATTTTTGGTGGTTCAGGAAGTACGCGAGTACGTCGTGCTGTCTCACTTTCAGGCTCAATCATTACTAAGTCATAGCTAAGGCGAGCAGATTCTTCTGGTTTGGATTTAGGACCGATGTCGATCATCCAGCTCATAAAAGAAAACAGCGTGAACGCGAAAGCGATAGCAAAAGGAATGCTTAATAAAAAGCGCACCATTATTGGCTCTCCGTAGCTAAAGCGATTTTGGTGACTCCAGCTCCTTTTGCACTGTCCATCACCTGTACAACGGTACCGTTGAAGGCATGCTTGTCTGCTTGAATGACCATGGAAGCACTAGGTTGTTCGAGAAGGAGCTTTTCGATTGTGGCCTGTACACGTTCAACGTCGACACGACGTTTATCGATAAATACGTCGTTATTTGCGGTGATTGCAACAAAAATCCCCGCATCTTTTTGACTCACAGCGTGGCTGGCTTGTGGGCGATTAACATCGACACCAGATTCTCGAACGAAGGAACTGGTGACAATAAAAAAGATCAGCATAATGAAAACGATATCGAGCATTGAGGTCATGTCGATATTGGCTTCTTCTTGCTGTTTTTTACGGTGGCCAAGTCTCATTATTTATTTCCTATACGATTATCTGTGGCCACATGCAAATCACTTTCTTTGCCTTGGTCACTTCTCAGTAATTGTTCTAATTGGAACAAATGCTTATTGCTCCACTTTTGAATGCGGGAAAAAGCAAGCATTCCGGAAAGTGCTGCGACCATACCCGCCATGGTAGGAATGGTTGCCATGGAAATGCCGGCAGCCATAAGGCGAGGCTGAGCGCTTCCTTGGGCTGCTAAGGTATCAAATACGGTGATCATACCGGTCACGGTTCCCAGTAATCCAAGCATTGGGCACAGCGCCAATAGGCACTTTAGTAAGTTAAGGTTCTGTTTTAATTGATTCTCAGCATCGCTAAGAATGGCGTCACGTTGAGCACGGGCGTACCATGAAAAGTGGTCATTACGTTGAGACCACTTTTGTGTCCAAACACGCCTTTGCTGCGGGAAGTAACGATAAAAGTAGAGGACGCGTTCAAACGCGACCATCCAAAAAACGATTACAACCGCGGCGAGCCACCAAAGGATAGGCCCGCCTTGATTCATAAACTGGCTCAGGTGATCCGAGCCCGGTAGCCATTGGGCTAAATTATGCAGCATAGCTCGCTCTCTGCTCGGTCGAGTGCACTTCTGCTTGCTCAGCAACTAGGCCAACACTTTGGCGCTCTAGAACATTGCGAATCTCGTCAGCTTTTGAACTCAATAAGTTATGGGCTAGCAGTAGTGGCATCGCGGTAATCAAACCGAGAACGGTTGTCACCAATGCCATGGAAATGCCTCCAGCCATGACGCGAGGTTCGGCATTACCAAACTGTGTAATAACTTGGAAAGTTTCAATCATGCCGGTGACCGTACCTAGTAATCCAAGCATCGGTGCGAGTGCAGCAATTAATTTGAGCATACTTAAACCGCGCTCTAGGTGTTGTTGTTCGTCCATTATCGATTCAAGAAGACGTAACTCAAGGGCTTCAACATTCATGTTTTTATCGCGGTTATATACGCTAAGTACGCGACCTAATGGGTTATCTGTTGGCGTTTCAGGTGTTTGTAACTGCTTGCCAATTTGTTGCTTAATGCGCAGGAGTATTACGGCACGATAAAGCGCAATCACAAGACCAATCAGGAATAGACCTGCAATGATCTTACCCACGATACCACCGTGCTCAAAGCGTTGGGTAAGCGTTGGGTTTTCAGCCAGTTGGTGGTAAATATCCCCACGGCTAGGGTCAATAATAACGGCCGTCTGTCCCGTGACGATGCTATTGGCGTCTTCAACGCGAGAAACATTATCAGGTAGGCGAGGGAAGTCGCTGGCGAGTTGCCCGTCCCAATTAATAGGCCCTTGCTTGGCAAGTAGCGCAAAGTTACCGAGTCGTACTGCGTCAATAGTGGTGACTTCACCCGCGCCTGTTACAAATGGAACCGTGATCGTTGCATAAGTGCCACTACTACGGATTTGAGCGTTAAAAGCTTGCCATAACGTGGTTAGCTCTTGAATGGATGGTAAGGTTTTCGCCGCCACAATGGTGTCGATATCAGCGCTTTGTTGGGTTTGTTCTGTGTTGGCTACAGAGCTGTTTAGCTCGACTTGAAGCTCTTTAGCCGACTGACGGACGACACCAAAAAGTTCACCTAGACTGCCTGTTTGCAGGTGAAGTTGCTTTTGTTGTTCAGCTAATGTTTTTTCATTAGCTGAAAACTGCTCGCTGAGCGAGGCAATTGATGCATCGAGCTGTGCTTTACGTTCGGCAAGTTGCGTTTTCTTGGCCAACAGTGTTTGTTGTTCTTGCTTAAATGTAGCTTCGCGCGAGGCGTTATGTTGTTTCTCTTGTTGCTGCGCGGTTTTTGCTTCGCTGGTCAGTGAGTCTGCAGCAAGGGTAAGCGGCGAGAAGCTAACCGTGAATAGGGCGATCAATAAAGTTAGGTAACGCATTAGCTCGGATCCTTAGCAAGAGAAACAGGAAGCGTCATTAAGGTTGGTGACGTTTGTTTGTTTGCAATCGCAAACGCTTGGTCGATATGGGACGAGAGCGATGCGTCAACATTCACCCACGTTTTTTTGTCGTGATCCCATGACCAATACTGGTTTCTGTCTAGGCTACGGGCGACTAACGATAGGCGTCCAAGGTACAGCTGTTCTGCTTCTATACCACTGCCTACATCGATTCGTGAACGGTAGCGGCCTAGCTTGATGCCGTAATCCATTTCAATTTGGTAAGCTTCTAAGATACGACGGTATTTTTCAGCATCACTGACATCGGCTTGCGGCATCAGAGATTTGAGTTCATCTAAGCGGGCGAGGCGGGCGTCGATACGAATTGGTTTGTCTTGCTTAATATGCTGTTCAAGGCCTGTGAGCATTTTATACATTAAAGGGACAACACCTTGACGAGTATCGTTGATTTGAGCGAGTTGTGTTTCGATGCTAGATAGCTCTTGCTGTTGATTATCCACCACAGATTGCAGGTGACTCTGATAGACTTCTAAGTTTGCGACTTCTTGTTCCAGTGCTGCGATCTCGGATTTCAGTTCAAACGCTTTATCACTACTTTTGTTGATTCGCTGTTGGCTTTGCGCGCCTTGGGTAATGGTCTGAGCCTCAACATTTCTTGCGTTGTTGAGATCATTGGCGATCGTCTGCCCACTGCTAAGGAGCAGAGGGAGGGTGCACAATGCAGCGCGAACGAGCGTTTTGTTCATTTCAAGAGCCTTCTTTTACTAGAAAGTACCAGTTGTTGGGGTGAATTCTGATGGCAAATCGCCTCTATAGGCTTAGTGAATCAGCCTATTGCATTGTGGCATTAAGCACGGCGCGTTAGAGATGTTCTGTTGCCTTTATGCTATTTTTTAAGCGCACTTATTGTATTGCAACTCATGTCAGAAATACAGTCTAAATGATATTGATATGAGTTATCATTTGTTATCTCTTAATCAACTTGATGTAAAAAAACGTTATGATTTTCGTTGCTTATTTTAATAAGTGCATGAAATAAGATAACTTTAATGAAGAAAAGGCTACTTTTTTTGCGGGCAGCCTTGGCAGTAATTGCCATCGGATCTTCGGTAGTGCATGCAACACACACGTTTTTGTATGAAGAACTCTCCATCACTGGCCACATTCAGCTGGCCAAAACGTTTAACAGGGAGTTTAAGTGCTTGTTGCCAATGGTGGAGTTCATGAGAGAAGGCGAGTTCGATATTTTCTCTTGTTAATTGCTGAGTTAAGACCATTTGTTTTAAGCCACGGAGTAACATTTCCATGACGGTGTCAGCAAGCAGTTTTTCACGAGTTGATGGGCTTATCCTGCAAACGTTGTCGAATTGGTTAGCCAAGTCATCTAACAGTATGTTGAGCTCTTGAGCGACAAAACGTTGACGTTCATGTTGATTGCCTGACTGCCACTGATGCTCACGAAAATCAAAATTGCCCACCACACCTGTTTGTCGATTCAGCCCCTGTATCATGGAGCTCAGCGTTGGTACTTGATCTGAGTAGTAACTCGCGATCAGTGCGATGGTGACAGGTTGCCAAATGAGCATTGTCCAAGCCCGAGTGAGCCAGTAAATGCGCCCCGCTTCAGGGTGGGTAGTTTTCCAAAATTGGTAGAGAGTATCGATGTGATTATTGGTGTTTATCGTTGGATTAATGACACATGAGTTTTCTGGTAACGAACGTAACAGTGGGGAAACTTGTGTAGTAATGTTGGTGAGCGTTTGCAGATTACATGTATGGGTCATAACGTTTGAACTTAAATAAAAAGGTCATGCAGCGCGATGCTTGCGCTGCATGACTGAGCTAATGATGACGCACTACACTAAAGGTCAAATTTGATGTTGAGTTCGACCGTTTGTTGTTGTCCAACCCAGCAATAACTTTGGCTGTAGCAACTGTAGTATTCTTGGTTAAAGAGGTTGTTGGCGATGACGTTTGCGGTTGCCCCTTTCATGCTATCGCTGACTTGACCTAGGTCGTAGCCAATGGATAAATCCACCAAGGTATAGGAAGGAACCGTGCCCGTGTTTAGGTTGGTTGTACCATTATTCAGTGCTGCGTTTCCGACGTAGCGTACACCACCGCCTACACGTAACCCCTGCATCACACCTTGATGCATGGTGTAGTTTGCCCAAAGGTTTGCGGCGTGGTCAGGAACATAGATCGCTTTCTGTCCCACGTTGGCTTGGTTATCGTCTTTGGTGATTTCCATATCGGTATATGTGTAATTAGCAATGATATCGAGACTTTCTGTGACTGCAGAGTGTCCTTCTAGTTCTAAACCTTGAGAGCGAACTTCGCCGACAGCCTCCCACGGTGCATTACCGTCTCGACGAACCCCTACGTTTTGCTTTTTAATATGGAATAGAGCGGCTGAAGCGCTGGTTGTCGAATCGAACGATGTGTACTTAACACCGGCTTCAATCTGCTCACCTGTTTCTGGATCAAGGTTCTTGCCTGAAGCGTCAACCTTTGCGTTAGGTTCAAAGCTGGTTGCAAAATTTGCAAACGGAGAAAGGCCATTGTCGAATTGATATAATGCGCCTAACCGGTAGGAAAAGTTACTGGCTCGAGAGGTCGTGTTATTTGTTGTGCCGCCGTTTTCTGATTTATCGGTACTAGATTCCACTAAATCATAACGGCCGCCAGCCATTAATACCCAGTTATCAACCAACATTTGGTCTTGGAAGTAACCACCAAGCTGTTTAATAGAGACATCCGTATTAGAGTAGTAGCCGGGTGTGAAGTTATTTGGATCAAGCTTACTATTATCAGGGTTGTAAAGATTGATGCTGTCTACGCCAGTAAAGCTGTTGTACGCCGAGTCACCTTCTACAGAGCGATAGTCGATACCAAACAAAAGGTAATGATCAACACTGCCGGTATTCACAAAACCGGAAAGCTGGTTATCAATACTTAAACCTTTGGATTGCTCATCCGTTGTGTAAGCGGTACGTTGTAATTCACCTGTCTCAGCGTTAAAGCCATCGCTGCCCGCACTTTGAGTGGTTTTTTGATCGAACTTAGTTTCCATGTAACGGAAGTTTTGTAAGAAGGTCCAATCGTTGTTGAATTCATGGTTAATCTTATAGCCAGCAACAACAAACTCTCGTTTAATTTCGTTGAAATTTGTGTCTCCAGCAAAGGTTGAAGCAGACATTTTTCCTGATTCAATCGCTTCGATAGGCACTGAAACGTTTTGACCCAGATTCGGGTCATTTTGATAGTAAAGATTGAAGTTGACGAGTGTGCTATCTGAAACGTTCCAGTTCACTGATGGCGCAAAGACGTAGCGCTCTTCTTTCACATGATCGATTGTGCTGTCTTTCTTTCGTCCCAGAGCGATCAAGCGGTAAGAAACGTTGTCGCTCAGCGCGCCCGTTTTATCAATGGATGCTTCCATTAGGTTGTTTAAGCCTGTCGCTACATTGACCTTAGTGTTTTCTTCAAAACTGGGGGCTTTTGCAATGATGTTTACCATGCCACCAGGAGGCATAGAGCCATACAATACTGATGTAGGGCCTTTAAATATCTCTAAGCGCTCCATAGCAATAGGGTCGATCTGCGGTTTCGCATTCCAGCCCGGTAACTCAGGTAGCATCAGACCATCATAGTAATTCTGAGAAGAACCAAAACCACGAATTGTGACGAAGTCATTGAATACGACGGCACCACCTTTGTTTTCTGTAGCAACACCAGGTGCATAACGCAATGCCTGCATTACGGATTTAGCTCCGCGTTGCTCCATTTCTTCGCTTGTGATTATATTGAGTGTTTGTGGTGTTTCTTCAGGCGCTAGAGAGGTTTTGGTTGCCGTATTACGATACGTTTTCCCTAAAACGGTCATCTGTTCATCTGTTGACGATGGTTCTTCAGCATTAGATGCTGCCAATACGTTTGATGAAGACAGCGCGCTTACTGAAGACAACAATATAGATACCATTACTGCTATTGGGGATACTTTTGTTTTTAACATAATCAGAGAGTTTATTTAACGAGTTTTGAATGTGATTGATAATTAATTTCATTTTCATTCTACTGATTATGATTTTGTGATACTTAACAATTTGGTGCAAGTTTTTTATAGCACCCCTAATAGTTGGTGATGTTATTTGGTGTCTGCGGAGCGAATTGGAAGCCAGAACTCCATACAAGCGTCGCTGCTCAACGGATTATAGTGGCTTGGGTAGCGCTCCAGTTCATAGCCTTCTTCGCCGTAGAATCCTGAGAGTGGTAACCAGTGGTTAAGCACCCATTCCAATGTTTTGGGGAAGTTTGCAATGGGACCGACATGCGTGATGACGGCATAGGTTTGTTCAGGGACAGTCAAGCAATCTAGATGCGACTTTGCGTACTCTACTTGCTGGCTATCGAGGTTTGTGTGCTCACAGCTGGCCCAGTAAATGAGCTGAGTGTCGGGAAGAGGGTGGATAGTATCAATAACACCAAATACAGGTTCAGAGTCTTGGCGCTGTCCATGCGTTGCTTGGGTGAATTGGCGCCAAATACGTGCCGCTTGAGTACTATATTGGGGATTAATTGTGTAAAGGGTATCGATGGGGGCATGCACACCGAAAAAAGTACTGGCCGTGCGTGTTTCGATGCGAACTACCTGACTGGCGCTTTGCTCCAGCGGAAGTTCAGGGCTCATGACCAAGGGCAGACGGATACCTTTTAGCATACCTTGTTGTTTGTATTGTCGTGGCGACACCGAAAAAAGTTGCTTAAAAGCGCGACTGAAGCTGACTTCAGAATTAAAGCCAAATTCTAATGCGATATCTGTGATTTTACTTTCGTTGGAAAGAAGATGTTCAGCGGCTCGGCTAAGCTTCTGTTGGCGCACGTATTGAGCGATGTTCTGTTTTGTTTGTTCTTGAAAGACGCGTTGGAGTTGCCAGCGAGACCAGCAGCTAATGCTAGCAAGTTCTGCGACGGTTAATGGCTTATCCAAGTTGTTATTGATGTATTCAACCACTTTTTCAACTCGATTGAGATGAATGGGCTTTCGTTTGGAGACCATAGTACGTGCTTACTCGGTGGCTAGAAACGAGTATTCTGGCATTTTTGATGTGAGTCGTCGAATAATTGTACGACGTTGACAAGCTTCATTCATTCGCTGTGTTTTGCTGATCGAAGCGTCGATACGAGAGTCAAATAAGGTAACGCCCTCGATTGAGGGCGCTATTCAAGTTCAGAGAAAAGGATTCAGGCTCCTCCAACTCTGAAGATTAGGTGAGTTAAAGCTTGATGTCTTCGTAAGCGAAATCCAGCCCGATGTCCATATCATTGAGTTCTTTTTGTAAACGTCGTTTGTCTTTTATTGCTTCTATTTCGCGCCATTTACGTTTTAGTGGTTTTGATCGAGATGCTCGAGTCCGGGGAGCATCCATTTCCATAATATCGTTTAGTTCAAAGCCATCCATAAGCTACCTCTTAGTATTTATCTCCTTGCGGAGACTTTTAAGTACCATACTCCTCGATAGGATAACTTTGATTTATTTCTCATTTGTTTCTTTAGTATGAATGTTTTATGCCAAATTGAACTCAATCTCACAGTTTTATCGATATCGTTAGATTAAAAAGTAACCGTTTGAATCAAATGATGAAAAAGAAATACTTGGCAATGTTTGTTAACGCGAGCCCCTATCAGGCAAATTGAGAGATATAAGCTTGTGCGAGAAACATTCTCATTCGACAAGAATGATTAAAAAGCATGCCATTCTATAAATGTGCCTCGACCTCTGATGAATAAAGGTTTATTCGAGAGTCGCATGGTGCGATCAGTTTTCATTGCTATGCTTACTAGTTGTTACCGATAGGAAGGGGAATTGATGATGTTTAGTAATGGTAATGTTGCGGTTAGTGTTAAGGGAACGTGATGGTATAGTGAAAAATTACTTTGTTATCAGTGCAGTTGCGTATTGATTTTTCTCGAGCATCCCTGCAGAATCCGCTGCGTCAAATGATATGTCGATTTGTATTCCGTTCCCAATAGGTGGGAAATACAAGCTAAGTTGCCGTGAAAAACAGTGAATTAATCAAAACCACACGGATGGGTATAACCTCAGTAACTTAGTGAGCACGGGATGTGCTAGCGGCGCTCTAATTATAAAAGAGGTTTTAAAGTGACAGACATTATTAGTTTAATGAACGATCTTCTTTGGGGATCGATTCTGGTTTATCTGCTCGTAGGCGTAGGGATTTATTTTACAGTTCGCCTTGGGTTTATTCAGTTCCGCCACTTCGGTCACATGTTCAGTGTACTGAAAAACAGTCGTAAATCTGACGCTGCTGGTATCTCATCTTTTCAAGCACTTTGTACCAGTTTAGCGGCACGTGTGGGAACAGGTAACATGGCAGGTGTTGCCGTTGCTCTGACATTTGGTGGACCGGGTGCCATTTTCTGGATGTGGCTGATTGCAATGCTTGGCATGGCAACGTCATTTGCAGAGAGCACGTTGGCACAACTATACAAGACACGCGATGACGACGGAAACTACCGTGGTGGTCCGGCGTACTATATGGAAAAAGGTCTAGGCATGCGTTGGATGGGGGTATTGTTCTCCGTCTTTCTTATCATCGCGTTTGGTTTAGTGTTCAATGCCGTGCAAGCTAACGCCATTGCCAACGCAATGCAAACGGCGTTTGGCTTTGAGCCATTGTACGTAGGTATTGCCATTGCGTTGATTTCTGCGTTTGTCATCTTTGGTGGAATTCGTAAGATTGCTCGCACAGCTGAGCTGATTGTCCCAATTATGGCACTGGCTTACCTTGTACTGGCGTTATACGTTGTTTTCATGAACATCGAAAAAGTGCCAGAGATCCTAGCGTATATCTTTAAGAGTGCGTTTGGTCTACAAGAAGCGGCCGCTGGTGGTGTAGGTTATGCCATTGCACAAGCGATGATCCAAGGTATTAAACGTGGCTTGTTCTCTAACGAAGCTGGTATGGGTTCTGCACCTAATGCAGCGGCATCAGCGACGCCATATCCACCACATCCTGCATCGCAAGGTTACGTACAAATGCTAGGTGTCTTTGTTGATACTGTCGTTATTTGTTCTGCGACGGTTGCGATTATTTTGATGTCTGGTGAATACGTCCCTCATGGTGAAGTGACGGGGATTGAATTGACGCAGCGTGCTTTAAGTTCCCAAGTGGGTGATTGGGGCGGTATTTTCATTGCTGTAGCGATTTTCTTCTTCGCGTTTACTTCAATCATTGCTAACTATTCGTATGCAGAGACGAATCTAATTTTCCTAGAGCACAACCATAAAGCTGGACTGGGTCTATTCCGTCTTGTCGTGCTAGGCATGGTGCTGTTTGGTTCAGTCGCTACACTACCTATGATTTGGGCGTTAGCGGACGTCTCAATGGGCTTGATGGCGCTGGTTAACTTGGTTGCGATTATTCTGCTGTCGGGCATCGTGGTCAAATTGGCTAAGGATTACAACCAGCAGCTAAAAGCGGGTAAAGTCCCAACCTTTGATGCCAATGATTACCCTGAACTGAAATCTCAACTCGAACCAGGAATTTGGGATGATAGAGAGGGAACTGATAAGGCTAAATAGTCTCAATAGCCACTTCCTATCTCAGAAATAGACGAAGCCATGCAGGATTTCATTGAAGTTCATGCGTGGCTTTTTTTATACTGGTCACAAATAATCATGATAAGAGTAAAGTTATGCTAATTGTTGTCTCACCTGCCAAAACGCTGGACTATGAATCTCCTTTGGCAACAGAACGTTTCACCCAGCCTGAATTTATTGAGCAGTCAGCGGAACTGATTGAAGTGTGTCGTAAGCTGACACCAGCTGATGTATCGGCGTTGATGAAGGTGAGTGACAAGATTGCGGGACTGAACGTCGCGCGCTTTGAAGAGTGGGATACAAGCTTTACCACCGAGAATGCGCGCCAAGCTATTCTTGCATTTAAAGGGGATGTGTATACCGGGCTAGACGCAGAAAGTATGTCTGACGCTGATTTTGACTACGCTCAACAGCACTTGCGTATGCTATCGGGTCTATATGGATTATTGAAACCTTTGGATCTAATGCAGCCTTATCGCCTAGAGATGGGAACGAAGCTTGCGAATGATCGCGGTAGCAATTTATATCAGTTTTGGGGGAATCTCATTACGGATAAATTGAATGACGTTCTGGCGGATCACGAGAGTGACATTTTAGTTAACTTAGCGTCCAATGAGTATTTCAAAGCTGTCAAAGTAAAGCAATTAAACAGCCAGGTGGTCACCCCTGTGTTTAAAGATTGCAAAAATGGCCAATACAAAGTGATCAGCTTTTACGCTAAAAAAGCGCGTGGAATGATGGCTCGATATATTATTGATAACCAAATTGATTCTGTGGAAGCGTTGCAGCAATTTGACACCGCTGGCTATTATTTTGTTGCAGATGAATCGACGGCGAGTGAACTGGTATTTAAGCGCGAGGAACAGTGATTTAAACCACGTTGAGTCCGATTATAAAAAATGCCCCACTCACAGAGTGGGGCATTTTTTCACAAGTACTGTTCGTTGGAAAAATACGATTCGTTTGAAAGAGTAAGGTTCTAAGCGCGCGTTACTTCTTTTTCGCAGCTTTTTTCTTGACGGTCTTTTTCTTGTCGTCTTTTTTCACTTTCTTCTTTTTCTTGAACGTTGGTTTTTTATGCGTAGGACGAAGCCCTTCGATAAAGCGCTCTTTGATCGTTTCACTCGTGTAACGTGCCACGCGCTCTATCATTGGCTGGTCGTGTGCTTCAACAATAGAAATCGCGATGCCTTTTTTACCTGCGCGAGCGGTACGACCGATGCGGTGTAAGTACACATCCGCGGTGCGAGGTAAATCATAGTTAATCACGTGTGATACATCGGGAAGATCAATGCCGCGAGCCGCAACATCCGTCGCGAGTAGTACGTTAACTGAGCCATCCTTGAATCGGCTTATCGCGTTATTGCGGCGATCTTGGGGCATTTCACCCTGAATCCATGCACAAGGTATTTGAGCGCTATCAAGTTGTTGACGAAGATCGGCAAGACGCTCACGCGTTTTCAAAAAGACAATCGTACGTTCAGCTTGCTCGGTTAAAATATGCTTAAGCAAGGTAAGTTTGTGCTCTGCTGTGTCGGCACGGTGGTACCATTGCGTGATTTTTTTACGCTCACGTAATGACGGCTCAGCTTTAATTTCTGCTGGGTTTTTTAAAAGGTCGGTAGTGAACCCTTCCACACCACTGCCTTCCAGTGTCGCTGAAAATAGCAGTGTTTGTTTACGCCAGCGACATTCTGCTGATAGACGGTCAACGGTTGGTCCAAAGCCCATATCGAGCATGCGATCTGCTTCGTCAAGGACTAGCCACTCAATAGCACGGCAATCAAAGCGTTCTGCTTCGATATATTCCATCAGACGGCCTGGAGTCGCGACCACGATGTCTTGTGTTTGTGCCAATGTATCGGCGTGCGTGTCGTACGTTACACCACCAGTGATGGTTGCAACCTTTAAGTGGGTATTCTTTGCCAGTGCTTTGGTGTGTTCGGCAACTTGCATCGCAAGTTCACGAGTCGGCGTTAACACAAGGATACGCGCAGGGCCGGCTTTTTTTCTTGGGAAGTCAAGCAGGTACTGGATAGCAGGGATCGCAAACGAAGCGGTTTTACCCGTTCCGGTTGGCGCGGATGCTAGGATATCTTTCGCCTCTAAAGCTTGTGGAATGGCTTCTGCCTGAACCTGAGTAGGGCGTTCATAGCCCATGTCTTCAATCGCTTCTAAAAGGATTGGGTCTAAATCTAATTCGGCGAATGTTCTGATCACTATCGTGTCTCCACAAGACTGAGGGTGTACCTGCACAAAAAAACGACACAGGAAAAGTAGGGCGGCTATTATACTCAAACGCTCGCTAAGCGCACTTACATTTTAAGGTAAAAGTCACCAGTTAGCTGAATAAAGGCGTCAGAATAGCCGCCATTAGGACTATGAATGACTAATTGCTCTTCGATGGTCGTGGTTTGTTGCTTACGTAATGTGAAAAGAATTCGGTTGACCGGTTTCGCCAGTGTTGGGCGAACTAAGCAGCGCCGGCCAATAAACCACCCTTCACTTTGAGCAATCTTGATGAAATGCTCCCCCTCTGTCAGCGGAAGGATAAAGCTGGCTTCTCCGTCGTTGTTGAGCAGGCGATAGCAGCGCGACAGAAGATCGCGATGATCCAGGCTCGAGGTATGTCGAGCGGTTGCCCTTTGCTTAAGTGTCGCTTGCTCGCCTGAATTAAAGTAAGGGGGATTACAGATAATGCCAGAAAAGGTATGTTCAAAATTATGGCTAAGAATGTCCCCTTTAAAGACATGAATTCGGTTTTGCCATTGTGAGTGCGCAACGTTGTTGTTTGTGTCTTCGATGGCGCTGTCTTCGATGTCAATGGCGTGGATCACCCCATCAGGATAACGCTGAGCCAGCATTAATGTCAGTAACCCAGTACCGACGCCAATATCAAGGATTGGGTCAGTATGTTGGAACGTTGCCCAAGCACCCAACATAACACCATCAGTGCTGACTGGCATCCCTGCTCCACCGGAGTGGATTTTGAACTGTTTGAATGCAAAGCTTTTTATTTTACCGGTTCTAGAGGTCATGATTATATGGTTAATCGTTTGCTATTGAGTGAATTAATCTATTGTTAATTAATTGTATGGGTGTATGTTCTGATTGTATGTATATTGTTTTGATAAATGATCGAGATTATATTCCAGTTTTTTTGATTAAACTGGTTAAACAAACTGCTTTTAGCTTGCTTGTATAAATTAATATAGTGTTTTTTTCTGACTCTATTGCTAATCCTAAGTCTATTCGTCATCATGCCGCCCTAAATTATACGGGTAAACAACGATTTTCTCGATAACACACAACATTAACTTATAGGGGTATATCTGTGAATCAGAGCTTAAAAACAACAGATATTATAGCAGTCGGCTTTATGCTGTTTGCATTTTTTCTAGGTGCGGGCAACATTATATTTCCCCCTCTAGCGGGCCAACTAGCGGGTGAAAACTTGTTACCTGCAATGACAGGCTTTCTTCTCACTGCGGTAGGTCTTCCTCTTATTACCATTATTGCTGTCGCGGTGGCAGGGGGCTCTTGGGAGCACCTGACTAAAGATCTGCCAAAGCGTGCAGCTATGTTAATTGCAGTGCTTATCTTTATCATTATTGGTCCTGCATTTGCTGCGCCGCGTACCGGCCTAGTAGCGTATGAAATGGCGATTCGTCCATTCTTTTTGGAAGCGACGCAAATACACCTAACGGTTTTCTCTATTTTGTTTTTTGCGGTTGCCATGTGTTTTGCATGGTCTCAAGGTAAGTTGATTGATGTCATCGGTAAAGTACTGACGCCAGCGCTTTTTGTCGGTCTGATTATTCTTGCTGTTGCGGTATTTGTTGACCCGCAAGGTGACATGATAGCGCCTGTTGGTGATTACGCGACACAACCATTAACAACCGGATTCCTTGAAGGTTATAACACCATGGATACCTTTGGTTCTTTGATGTTTGGTATGCTGATTGTTGATGCGTTACGTAAGAAGGGTATTACTGAGCAAAGTGCAACAACGAAGTACTTGATTAACGCTGCCTTCATTGCTGCTGCAGGTTTAGCATTTGTGTACATTTCGCTGTTTTACCTTGGTGCAACAAGCGCAACCGTTGCCGCGGGAGCGGATAATGGTGGTGCGGTGTTAAGCCAGTACGTTCAAGCCTTATTCGGACCTTATGGGCAAGTTGTCCTGTCTGTAATCGTATTACTGGCTTGTTTGACTACCGCGATTGGTCTTATTTCAGCTTGCTCTGACTACTTCAGTACCATTACTTCAGTAAGCTATAAAAAGTGGGTTGTGATTCTTGGCGCAGCTTGTGCAACGGTTGCTAATATTGGTCTTGCTCAACTGATTTCGTTGTCGGTTCCGGTACTATTTGCCCTTTATCCTGTTGCGATTGCCCTCGTGGCGTTGACGTTTGTTCGCAAGTTCTTACCAAACCCTAAGCTAGCATACCGCGTGGTGATCTTAGTGTCGTTGGCATTCGCATTAATCGATGCAGCTAAAGTCGCGGGTCTAGATGTATCATTCTTTAATTTCTTACCACTGTTTAGCGTTGGTATGGGTTGGGTGTTGCCAACAACAACGGCGATTATTTGTATGGGCTTTATTGGCCGTAATGCAGATGAACTTACTGAAGAAGCGGCTTAGTGGAAGGCTTTAGATTGATATCATCGAATCTATGACATCGCTCGAGACTAATTAGATTCGAGACTATGTAGAATCGAGACTATGTAGAACCGAGATTGAGTCGCGATGAGTATTGATGAATAAAACGGCACCTAGGGTGCCGTTTTTTTGTGTCTCTATTTACTTGACTAGCCTGCAGTACTTGAATTCAGAATTGAACCGAAGCTGGACTAGATAGGCACTATGTTTACAGCGAGGCTTGATATTCAACAAGGATCTGTTCGCACCATGCAGCAATGCGCTCTTCGCTTAGTTCATATTGTGAATCTTCATCGAGTGCTAAGCCAACAAACTTACTGTTATTGTCAATGAGCGCTTTGGATGCTTCGAATTCATAACCCACATTGGGCCAATAACCGATAAAGTTAGCGCCAGTGGGTTTGAGTTCATCATGAAGCATTCCCATCGCATCCAGATACCACTCGCCATAGCCTTCTTGATCGCCGAGTCCGAACAGCGCGACGTACTTGCCTTTTAGTGGTACGCCAGCGATTTGATCCCATATCCCGCCCCAGTCTTCTTGGAGTTCACCAAAATCCCATGTAGAGATCCCTAAGATAAGTAAATCATAGTCGCTCATTTGCGAAATAGGGGTATCTTTTACATTAAATATATCAACGATATCTGGGCCAATAATATCGCGTATTTTCTCTGATGCCATCTCTGTGTAGCACGTCGATGAGCCGTAAAATAATCCTATTTTCATAATCGTTCGCATGGTTGTGAGTCTATGGTATCGGATTCTACCTTTAATTTGCTTAGCGTTGCAGCGGTTATCGAGGATTTATTGAGTTTTATTGGCATTCTCACCTTAAGTCGAATATTCTGTTTTTAGTACTGTATAAACATACAAGAGGTTACAGTGAGTGACGTCAATATCCAAGACCAAGGGTTAGTCGAACAATTTTTGGACTCAATGTGGATGGAGAGAGGGTTAGCAGAGAATACGCTGTCGTCGTATCGAAATGACCTCATTAAACTGCTGGTTTGGATGAATAAACACCATTATAAACTGCAATTTATCAGCTTTTCGGGCTTACAAGAATACCAAACTTGGTTGGTAGACCAAGACTATCATCAAAGCTCTCGAGCTCGTATGCTGTCAGCCATTCGTCGTCTCTTTCAATATATCCATCGTGAAAAAGTGCGTGCTGATGATCCTACCGCGCTACTTATTAGTCCTAAACTGCCCAAACGGCTTCCTAAAGATTTGTCGGAAGATCAAGTGATGGCTCTTCTCGATGCGCCTGACCTGAATAATCCACTTGAGC
This sequence comes from Vibrio methylphosphonaticus, assembly GCF_023634655.1. Classification (GTDB taxonomy): domain Bacteria; phylum Pseudomonadota; class Gammaproteobacteria; order Enterobacterales; family Vibrionaceae; genus Vibrio; species Vibrio methylphosphonaticus. The sequence goes on from NZ_JAMKMS010000007.1 coordinate 202,900, forward strand.
TTCGTGACAAAGCCATGCTGGAGTTGCTGTACGCCACGGGTCTCCGTGTTACAGAGCTGGTTAGCCTTACCATGGAGAATATCAGCCTTAGACAAGGGGTGGTTCGTGTTGTCGGTAAGGGAAATAAAGAAAGATTGGTGCCAATGGGTGAAAATGCTATTGATTGGATTGGTGAATTTATTGAAAATGGACGACCAGACTTATTGGGGGAGAAAACCTCAGATGTGGTTTTCCCCAGTAAGCGAGCGAAACAAATGACGCGGCAAACATTTTGGCATCGCATTAAGTACTATGCTGTATTAGCGGGTATTGATACTGAGCTGCTCTCGCCGCATGTGCTGAGACATGCGTTTGCGACACACCTATTGAACTATGGGGCCGATTTACGTGTCGTACAGATGTTGTTAGGACATAGTGACTTATCAACGACACAAATTTATACTCATGTTGCAACTGAAAGGTTGAAAAACATTCATAGCCAGCATCATCCAAGGGCTTAATTTTACCTTTTTGAACGCTTTATTCGTTCGGAAACCGTATAAAAATCGATATTTTTGAATTCATGGTGACTTTAATGAGCGTAATGCGCTGTTTGACTCTTTTTTCTCTTCCTTTCTTTGTCACTGCGTGTGGTGCGGAAGAATCTCAACCCACCTCCCAGCCTGCGAAGGTTGAAGTCGCGGCACCGGTGTCTGCCGATGAGACTGAAATTGTGTCTCGCTTTGCCAAAATAGGCATCGAAGTGCTTGAAGTTGTACCCTCTGATATTCAGGGCTTGATGGAAGTACGCACAGAAGGAGGGGTTCTATTTACCTCACCTAATGGTGACCACTTTATCGCAGGGACTTTGTACGCATTAGATAAAGATGGCAATTACAAAGACATCATTGCCGAGCGCCAAGCCCCGCTGAATGCAGAGAAAATCACCCAATATCGCGATAGCATGATTGAATATAAAGCGGATGACGAGAAATACGCGGTAACCATCTTTACCGATATTACTTGTGGGTATTGTGTGCGACTACATAGTCAAATGCAGGGCTACAATGATCTTGGCATTACTGTCCGTTATTTAGCCTACCCTCGTGAAGGGGCAAATGGTCAGGTGGCTGAAAATATGGCAAAGATCTGGTGTGATGAGGATCCAAATACCGCTATGCATGACGCAAAGGTTAACCGCAAGCAGCCAAGCTTTGATGGGGATTTAGCGCAATGCAAAGCAACAATCGCGACACATTATAATTTAGGTCGTGAGTTAGGGATTAGCGGTACGCCGGCTATTTTCTTACCAAATGGTGAAATGGTCGGAGGGTACTTACCACCGGCTGATCTTCTCAAACGCCTTGATAGCATTAAAAAATAAATAGGACATGGGCTCATTATTGGGCCCTTTTGATTTTATGATAGAAATTCAACGCCGTGATCCTGTCGATGTCTCTGCATTACCGGAGACGATCCCTGAAATCCTAAGACGCTTATATCTTTCTCGTGGTATTTCTAGCCTTGAAGAATTAGAAAAAGCGGCCAAGGGTTTGCATTCTTATACTGAATTAGCTGGTATTGATAAGGCTGTAGAGCTTTTGTTTCAAGCGATTCGCGAGCAAAAACGTATTATCGTCGTGGGAGATTTCGATGCTGATGGTGCAACCAGCTCGGCGTTATCAGTATTAGCGTTGCGCATGCTGGGTAGCCGTAATGTGGACTACCTAGTACCGAACCGATTTGAAGATGGCTATGGTTTGAGTCCAGAAGTCGTTGACCAAGTGTTAGATATTGGTGCCGAAGTCATCATGACGGTGGATAACGGCGTTTCTTCGATCTCGGGCGTGAAGTACGCAAAAGAGAAAGGGTTACAAGTGATTGTTACCGATCACCACCTTCCTGGCGGTGAGCTTCCTGAAGTCGACGCAATGGTTAACCCCAATCTTAATGAATGTAACTTTCCTTCTAAGGCGTTAGCGGGGGTGGGTGTTGCTTTTTATCTGATGATGGCGCTATGCGTGGCGATGAGAAAGCAAAATTGGTTTGCCTCACAAGGCATGGCTGAGCCTAAATTGATGGAGCTGATTGATCTGGTCGCGTTGGGCACGGTGGCTGATGTGGTACCGCTGGATAAAAATAATCGAATACTCGTTCATCAGGGCTTACAGCGCATCCGCGCCGGCAAAGCAAGGCCAGGGATTCAAGCGTTGATTGAAATTGCTAAGCGAGATCCTCGAAAGTTAGTGGCAACCGATTTTGGTTTTGCTCTTGGCCCTAGAATTAATGCTGCTGGTCGGCTTGATGATATGTCATTTGGTGTTGAGCTCTTAATGAGTGACAACATTCATGCGGCGAGGCGCATGGCCAGTGAATTGGACGGATTGAACCAAACTCGAAAAGAAATAGAAGAGGGCATGAAACAAGAGGCATTGGCTTTTTGTGAGCGTCTACAGATCAGTGATAAAACCACCATGCCTTATGGCTTAGCACTATTTCAAAGAGATTGGCATCAGGGCGTAATAGGTATTTTGGCGTCACGGATAAAAGATAAATTTCATCGCCCTGTGATTGCGTTTGCTGATGGTGGTGAGGGAAGCATTAAAGGCTCTTGTCGTTCAATCCCAGGATTGCACATGCGTGACGCACTTGATCGTATCGATACGCAAAACCCTGGGTTAATAGCGAAATTTGGCGGCCACGCGATGGCGGCAGGTTTAACGATTCAAGAGAAAGACTTTGAACGGTTTAGCCTGCTCTTTGACCAGATTGTACGTGATGAGCTGGGAGAAACGGCGTTAAAGGGGGTGGTTTTATCGGATGGTGAATTATCACCTGAAGAATTCTCCATGCACACCGCAGAAACATTGCGTGCTGGTGGACCGTGGGGGCAAGCTTTCCCAGAGCCTATTTTTGATGGAGAGTTTAAGGTACTGCATCAAAAACTGGTGGGCGAGAAGCACCTGAAGTTAATGGTTGAGCCGATGCATAAAGGGTTTGGCACCAATATTATGCTGGATGCGATAGCTTTTAATGTGGATTTACGTCGCTGGCCCGATGCGTCAGTAAAAACGGTGACACTCGCGTACAAATTGGACATTAATGAGTTCCGCGGAAATCAATCTCTGCAGCTCATGGTGGATCATATTGAGCCTCGATAGAGACGCTTTTAAAACCGCAAGCTAAATCGATATTTTTCTGTATCTTCATCACATTTTTGAGTAGAATTCTCCGGTTAAATTCTACTCATAAATGCTGAGCGAATATGTTTGAAATCAATCCTATTAAAAACCGCCTACAGGACGTGACCGAGCGCACGAATATCCTGAGGGGGTATCTTTGACTATGATGCTAAGAAAGAGCGTCTAGAAGAAGTCAACGCAGAATTAGAACAACCGGATGTATGGAATGAGCCAGAGCGCGCACAAGCGTTGGGCAAAGAACGTTCATCTCTTGAAGCGATCGTTGAGACCATCGATATACTTGACCAAGGTGTTGAAGATGTGGCTGGTTTGCTTGAGCTTGCAGTTGAAGAAGAAGACCAAGAAACCTTTGACGAAATTGAACCAGAACTGGTAGAGCTAGAAGCGAAGCTAGAAAAGCTAGAATTTCGTCGTATGTTTGCCGGTGATCACGATGCATCAGATTGTTATATCGATTTGCAATCTGGTTCTGGCGGTACAGAAGCTCAAGACTGGACGTCCATGTTACTGCGCATGTATTTGCGCTGGGCTGAAGCGAAAGGCTTTAAGACAGAAGTCATTGAAGTGTCTGACGGTGATGTCGCTGGTTTGAAAGGCGCGACGGTCCGAATTAGCGGCGAATATGCTTACGGCTGGCTGCGGACAGAAACTGGTGTCCATCGTCTTGTTCGTAAATCACCATTTGACTCAAGTGGTCGACGCCATACCTCTTTTGCTTCTGCGTTTATCTATCCTGAGATTGATGACAACATTCAGATTGATATCAATCCTTCTGATCTGCGCATCGACGTATACCGTGCTTCTGGCGCGGGCGGTCAGCACGTCAATACCACAGAATCTGCGGTTCGTATTACACACGTACCAACTAATACCGTGGTTCAGTGCCAAAACGATCGTTCTCAGCATAAGAACAAAGATCAGGCGATGAAGCAGCTTCGAGCTAAACTGTTTGAGTTAGAAGTCCACAAGCAGAACGCTGAAAAACAAGCGAACGAAGATGCGAAATCGGATATCGGTTGGGGCAGCCAAATACGTTCATACGTATTAGACGACTCACGAATCAAAGATTTAAGAACAGGCGTTGAGAACCGCAATACGCAGGCGGTACTTGATGGTGATTTAGACAAATTTATCGAAGCTAGCCTGAAATCAGGTCTGTAAGCTTTTAGCAACTTAACAGGGTACATCCAAATGACTGATGCTGTTCAAAATGAAAACCTACAAGAAGAAAACAAGTTAATTGCTGAGCGTCGTAGCAAGCTGGATCACATCCGCAAAAGCTGCAAAGCGAATGGCCACCCAAATGATTTCCGTCGTGAGCATTTAGCTGGCGATCTACAAGCTGAGTTCGGTGAAAAATCGAAAGAAGAGCTAGAAGAGCTAAACCATATTGTGTCTATTGCCGGTCGTGTAATGGCAAAACGTGGTCCGTTCCTAGCGATTCAAGAGACGTCTGGTCGTATCCAAGCATACGCAGCAAAAGATGTTCAGAAGATCCTAAAAGAACAATATCAAGGCCTTGATATTGGTGACATCATTGGTGTAACAGGGGCACTTCATAAGTCAGGTAAAGGCGATCTTTACGTGAATATGGAAAAGTTTGAACTGCTAACCAAAGCACTTCGTCCGCTACCTGAGAAATTCCACGGTCTAACGGATCAAGAAATGCGTTACCGTCAGCGTTATGTTGACTTAATCGTTAACGAAGATTCTCGTAGCGCATTTATCATTCGCTCTAAATTGGTTTCTTCTATCCGTAACTTCATGAGCTCAAAAGGTTACTTGGAAGTTGAAACCCCGATGATGCATGTTATCCCTGGTGGTGCAACGGCTCGTCCATTCGTGACTCATCACAACGCGCTGGATATCGACATGTATCTGCGTGTCGCGCCAGAGTTGTACCTGAAGCGTTTGGTGGTGGGTGGTTTTGATCGTGTATTCGAAATCAACCGTAACTTCCGTAACGAAGGATTGTCTCCGCGTCATAACCCTGAATTCACCATGATGGAATTCTACCAAGCGTATGCCGACTACAAAGATCTTATGGATCTGACTGAAGAGATGCTAAGCACGGCAGCAATGGATGTGCTGGGCTCTACATCAATGCCATACGGTGATGAAACGGTTGAGTTTGGCGGCACGTATGCTCGTCTAAGTATGTTTGACGCGATTAAGCAGTACAACCCAGATCACGCACAGATCCAAGCGCTAACGGAAGCTGACTTACAAGACCGTGAGCTTATGGTCTCTATTGCAAAATCTGTCCATGTTGATGTAGAAACATTCTGGACATGTGGTCAGCTACTAGAAGAAATCTTTGGTGAAACGGCTGAGCCTCAGTTGATGCAACCAACGTTTATCACTGGCTACCCTGCAGATATCTCACCATTGGCTCGTCGTAGCGACGACAACCCATTCTTTACTGACCGCTTTGAGTTCTTTATCGGTGGTCGTGAAGTGGCAAATGGTTTCTCTGAGCTTAATGATGCAGAAGATCAAGATGCTCGCTTTAAAGCGCAAGTGAATGCAAAAGACGCGGGTGATGATGAAGCGATGTACTACGATGCTGATTACATTACTGCGTTAGAGCACGGTTTACCGCCAACGGCTGGTCAAGGTATTGGTATTGATCGTTTAGCAATGCTGTTTACCAATACTCACACTATTCGTGACGTTATTTTGTTCCCAGCAATGCGTCCTCAGCAGTAATTAGCGGATCAATAAATACCTAAAGCCTCTCTATTGAGAGGCTTTTTTTATGCCAAAAAACAAAAACTGTTGTAGAAAAATCAATAACTTTTGTAGAAAAATAAAAAACTGTGCACTAGTCTTAAATATGAGACAGGTAAAGTCGGCAATAATGTAAGAGTTACCTTGTGAGAATAGTCCTATTCAATAGAATTAACCAGTTGAATCCTAAAAGTAATAATAAGGAATGATGTAATGGGAACCGAGTTTAAGATGGATTCCATCCCCGGCGCTTTAGTGGTAGTGGGGGGAACCTACGAGCCATGGTTATCTGTTTTAGAACAAGCGGGCTGGCGATGTACGCAATGTTCTGATTTGCGTAAAGCCGATGCCATATTTTCTGAAATAGGTCCTTGTATTGGTATTGTGGATTTAACACGAGATGACTTTAGCCTAAATGGGATTGCGAAATTGGTGAGCACCCATAAACAGGTGAGATGGATTGCTTTTATCAGAGAATCTCAATTAAGTTCAGACACTATATGCCAATTCATAGTGAATTTCTGTATCGACTTTTTTACGGTACCTATTCCTGATTCACGCTTAATGGGCACGATTGGCCACCAACTTGGAATGCTTAAACTTGAACAAAAGGTTTGGCCGCATAATGGCAATAATCACGACCTTGGTCTTGTTGGGCAATCCTTACCGGTAAGACGGCTGAGAGACCAGATTAAACGTATTGGCCCAACAGATGTCAGTATTATGATTCATGGAGAGGTTGGGTGTGGAAAGGAAACGGTCGCGAAAGCGATTCATCGCTGTTCTTCTCGTTCACAGAAACCTTTTATCTCGTTGAATTGTCGAGCCTTTTCCGATGCTCGTTTTGAAAATGAATTTTTCGGTTTGCATAATCCGGATCAAATTTCCTTGCTTGAGCAAGCGGCGGGAGGCACGATCCTTCTCAAAGACATATTTACTTTGCAGCCAAAACAGCAAATGAACTTATTGAAATTTTATCAAGAAGGCAAAGTGGAGACGATTAACGGGTGGAAAGAATATGACATTCGAGTGTTAGCTGCTGACTCATCTGATATAGAAAAAGCGCTAGGGGATGGCTTATTTAATGATGAATTATACCACTGTATCAATGTTCTTAGGATTAATGTTCCGAGTTTAAAAGAGCGGGCAACGGATATTGGGGTTTTGGTGAATCATTATATTGGCCAGTTTTCCAAAGAATTTAATTCCCCAGTAAAATCTATTGACGATGATGCGCTTAAGACACTGACTTACTATCATTGGCCCGGTAACGTAAAAGAGTTATTGAATCAGGTTAAACGAGCAGTGTTGATGACAGAAGAAGAAGTGTTGTCTAAGAAGCATTTTGAATTGCCTGGCACATACTCTGGCAAACGTAGTTTAAAGAGCATCCGAGAGCGCTCCGAGCGAGATGCACTAATATTGGTACTCGACAGCCACAATGGTCAGGTAACCCTCGCAGCAAAGGAATTAGGCATATCTCGAGCGACAATGTATCGCTTGCTAAATAAGCACAGCTTAATCACGGAAGAAACATCGTAACTCGTTATTCGTTTAGCTTATCAACCACTGCTTGTCGCGGTGGTTTTTTTTGGCCACGATTCAGGATTATGCGCAGTCGTCTTTTTATTCCCTCCTACAAATTTATTCCCATCTACAAGTTTATTCCCATCTACAAGTTGGTGCTAACCTGTAACGAGCCTGCAGTTTTTAAGTGTGTCGTATAGATATTGGTACCAGTTTCACTTTAGATTGCATTATTTTTGTGAACTGTGTTTTAACAAGAGAATTAATTTATTGATCCGGTTGTTATCTGTTTATTTGAAATGAATCACTATTAAGAGTTACATATTCAATTTATTACTTCATGTTTACGTGGTGAAGCCGTGAGAATATAGAATAATTTATGTTATTGTTTTTCTTTGTAACAAATTTGTTGAAAATAACACCGCTTTGGTTGAATATTAACCATGAACTTCGAGCTCAAACCATTCAAATTATTTCGGATTATTAAGTTAACGTGGAGGCGTAAATGATGAATCGTAACATTACTATCAAAACTATCGCACTTTCACGTGAGTGTATGAAACGACAAGGGATGCATATTGCGCTGTTTTCAGCCAGCCCTGCATTTATGTTTGATACCAATAAACTTTAATACCCGTACCTCTAGAGGCTGCGGAAATAGCAGTCTCCAAAGTCACAGAAGTTTTCTTTAGATCGCTATTTCTCTCCTCATATATTTGTAAAATTAGGAGACACTACTATGCGTACATCTGTTTATCTAACTCTTGCTACTTGGTTAATTAAAGCGGATCTTCACCATGAAGAAAGAGAATGGAAGCGTCGCTATCGCCGCAATGCTTATCAGCTTCCTCTGCATAATGAGCATTTGCTTCGAGATATTGGTTTAGATAGCCAAGGTCGCCCGCTAGGAACAGTGACGGTTGCGCCAGCGATTGTTGCCAAACGTAAGACTCGTCATCTTCGAAGGATGTTGCGATCTACAATAGCGACGTAATCTTAGGCGGGTTGTTATGCTGCCCGCCTAAAAATACCGTTTGCTTGGTTAACAGAGCATGAGCTTACGTTCAAATGTTAACGTCAATTAGGGGCACGGGTTAGAATAACGTGTCCCTACTTCTTGAATATCTCTCATTAGTTCATCAGAAAGCGTAATATTAATGCTATTAATATTGGCTTCAAGTTGAGATAAGTTTGTAGCTCCAATAATATTTGACGCGACAAAAGGGCGTTGATTCACAAATGCTAGCGCCATTTGTGAAGGATCAATATTATGTTTATTAGCGATATCGATATACGCTTGTGTCGCTTCAATACCGAGTGGTGTGAAATAACGAACAAAGCGTTCGAACTCACTACAACGAGCGCCTTTTGGTCTTTGACCATTGAGGTACTTTCCGCTTAAGCATCCAAAGGCAAGAGGGGAATAAGCGAGCAGTTCAACGCCCTCATGATGGCTTATTTCAGACAAACCGACTTCAAAGCTACGATTGAGCAAGTTATAAGGGTTTTGTATGGATACAATTCTCGGTAAGTTGTGCTTTTCTGCTAATTTTAATAAGGACATTACGCCCCAAGGGGTTTCATTAGAAACGCCAATATAGCGGATCTTTCCAGCATTAATTAATTCATTCAGTGCTTCTAATGTCTCGATCAGCGAGACGTCGTCATTCCCATCTGGGTACGGGTAATTTAATTGACCAAAGCAATTCGTTTGTCTTTGAGGCCAATGAAGCTGATAGAGATCGATATAGTCAGTTTTGAGCCGAGTGAGACTATCATCGATAGCTTGATGGATATTACGGCGATCTAAACTTATATTATCTCTAATATAAGGTAAGGTTCTTGGACCAGCTACCTTCGTTGCAAGTACCACCTTTTGTCTTTTATCTGATTGCGATAGCCAATCACCGATGTAGCTTTCAGTTAGCCCCTGTGTTGCTGATTTGGGGGGAACTGGGTACATTTCGGCAGTATCGATGAAGTTGACGCCGCGCTCTAGAGCAAAATCAAGCTGGTCAAATGCGTCTTTTTTAGTATTTTGTTCACCAAACGTCATTGTACCCAAGGCGATTTTGCTAACTTCAAGAGAGGAATGAGGGAGTAATCGATATTTCATTGAGCCTTCCTTGTTACGATGATTTTCTTTCACTATACCGCTTTTATTTAAAACTTCAGTTTAATTCCGACACTTCTTAATTTCTTTTACTAAACTGTAAATTATTAATAAATTCATAAAGCATTGTCCACATAGATGACTACAGGAGGTGGAATATGCAAAAACATCAGCTCGATCGGTGGTTACATGGGTATCACAAAGACAGCTATACCCCACCTAAAGTCTTTGTAATTGGTTGTGCTGATATTTCACATTATTTATTAGCAGTGGAATATAAACATAAACTAGAACCTATTAAGGAAGACGATGAGCCCATTCACTTTGAGTCCCTAGACTCTGTTAAAGAGGTGCTGCAAAAATTGGGCGTTGAGAAGGCTTATCTTCGTTTACATAACGCCTACGACGAATGTGGTAGTGCGGGTGAGATGAATCGCTATTGCGACATTGAACTGAAACTACACTGAATGACTAAAGTAGGTTTCAAGAATATACGCGGTAAACTTGGCTCTTAGATAGAAACCACGCGGTAAGGTTTTGATAGGTTGCCCGTTTACGCCATAAGCGCCAGTCGTTACACGGCTGTTGGCGGCTTTCGGTCGTATCTGCAGAATTTCACCATTATGAGCGGTCAATTGATTGATTTGCCCAAGCGTGATGTGTTCCATCAACTCTTCCCAGTCATTTTTTAGCATTAACTCTTCTTCTGATGATGGGCTCCAAATGAGTGGGGATCCCACGCGTCGGTCTGCAACTGGAATTTCTCTTTCGCCTTCTACAGGTAACCAAAGCACGCGCGATAATTTATTGCGAATATGGCTACGTTCCCATGTCAATCCATGCACACCAACGAGTGGGGCGACACAGACAAATGTCGATTCTAATGGTGATCCTGTATAACTAATTGGAATGCTTTTAAGCTCTATGCCGATCTCTGGAAAATCTTGGGTTGGCTTGCTCCCAGCTTTGGCGCCAAGATGCCATTCTAATAATTGTCCAACCCAACCCTTATCCCGCTTTAGCGTTTCTGGAACATTCATTTTCGCTTCTTGTGCGAGTTTACCAAATGTGAGGCCCGCAATATTTCGGGCTCGAGCCATTAATTCGGCTTCAGATGTCGGGGTTGTTTTCATAGTAACGAACGTAATAAAGATAAATGACCAGTGTAGTTTACCATGGAGTTTGGAGAGTACCTGTACAAAAAAAGATCACAAGAGTAGCCATTTAGATCAATGTATTAGTTATCCACAGCTTGATTTTATATTTCTTTTACTCTTGATTTTCTGTATGAATAAACAGGTATGTTATGGAAATTAGTGCTTGATTATTCGTGATTGACAAAATTGTTAGCGTGCGTGGTGTGGATAAATTCGCCTTTGGTCGATCTTTGACCGATCTAAGATCTTGCTTAAAAAATCTGATCTATAAACGCTAGCGCTTAATTGGAATAAACTTAAGGTGTTGTTATTAAATGTTTTATTTATTACTGGTGATTTTTAATATTACAGTAAGTAAGAAAGCACTGACGAGTTAGAGTAGAAGATCAAAGATTCTTCACATGGTTATTCACAGAAAAGGTGAATAAATGTGGTCTATGTCTCATTGCTGTGTTGATAAGTTATATAGTGAGCAAAACTTATCCATAGATGTTCGATTAACTGGTAAATGTTCAAATTTACGGATGTCTACATTTGCTCAACTTGGGGATATGTGGAAAAATCAAGGTAATGAAAATTTAATTGAGGTTGGCCAGTGATAGATGGCGATGGTTACCGACTAAATGTGGGTATTGTAATCTGTAACAACCATGGTCAGGTCTTCTGGGCTAAACGATACGGGCAACACTCATGGCAGTTTCCTCAGGGCGGTATTGACGAAGGTGAATCCCCTGAGCAGGCCATGTTCCGAGAATTATACGAGGAAGTCGGGTTAACAAAAGACGATGTTAAAATTGTCGGTGTTAGCCGCCATTGGCTAAGGTATAAGTTACCGAAGCGATTGGTTCGTTGGGACTCGAAACCTGTTTGTATTGGACAAAAACAGAAATGGTTCTTACTGCGTTTAGATTGTGATGAATCTAAAATCAATATGCAGCGTGGTAGTACCCCTGAGTTTGATGGTTGGCGTTGGGTAAGTTATTGGTATCCTGTTAGGCAAGTTGTCTCTTTTAAGCGTGATGTGTATCGTCGTGCGATGAAAGAATTTGCTTCTCTCGCAATGCCTTTTAAGGAACGTAAGTTTAAAGGCAAAAGAAAACACCGAAGAGGGTAAGTATGCTTTCGCAACTAAGGGAAATAGTTGAGCACGTGTCTAAAGAAGATAACGTGCATGTGGCCCTCGAGATTTTAGTTAAACAGACTTGTGCAGCCATACATACGGAGTGCTGCACAATTTATTTGGCGAATGAGCAGCAGCAGCGCTTAGAGCTTATGGCGACCCAAGGCCTAACCTTTCAAGGTGATACGATTCATATCAATTTTGATGAGGGCTTGGTAGGGTTAGTAAAGCGCACCGCTGAACCAATCAATATCGCGCAAGCCGCTAAGCACTCCGCGTTTAAATTTTTCCCTCAGTTGGGGGAGGATACCTACAATGCCTTTTTAGGTACCCCGATTATTCACCGCAAGCAGGTGCTTGGGGTACTGGTTATCCAACAAAAACAATCTCGCCAATTTAGTGAAACAGAAGAATCATTTTTAGTGACACTTGCTGCTCAAGTTGCAGTACTTATTGCTCACGCTAAATCACAAGGACTTAGCTTTTTCGACGATAATCAGCTAACGGTGGTTAAGGGGATTGCAGCGTCCTCTGGGGTTGCCATTGGTCCAATGTGGTGGGATAACACTCAGCCAGAGTTGAGCGATGTGTTTCCCGCCTCTGCGCTAGATATCAAACGTGAACAAGAACTCCTTTCGCTTGCGATTGATAACGCCTTGGCGGATTTTAAGCGAATGCGTAAAAAATTGGATCTAGAGCTCAACAAAGATGCGCTCGCGATATTCGATCTATTCACCCATTTACTGAATGATCCGATGTTGCGAAAAGATCTGAAAGCGCAGATAGCAAAAGGGGATAGGGCTGACTGGGCACTTCGCCAAGTCGTTGAGAGTTATGCAAACCGATTTGCCAAAATGTCCGACATTTATCTTCGTGAGCGAGCTCAAGATGTGCGGGAACTCGGTCAGCGATTACTATTTTTCCTCCATAATTCTGAACAGCCAGTACATGACTTTGCCGAACCGATAATTTTGGTTGTGAGAGAGTTAACGGCATCCATCTTAGCATCGGTGCCAAAAGATAAGTTACTTGCGGTTGTGTCGCTTGAAGGGGCCGCGAATTCTCATGCGGCTATTTTATCTCGAGCGATGGGAATACCTGCTGTCATGGGTGTGAGCATTAACCCTGAGCTGTTAAATGGCAAGCTTTCTATTGTTGATGGTTACAGCGGTGAGATATTTCCAGACCCAGCTGCAGAGCTGTTGACTGAATACCGTGAGCTCGTGACGGAAGAGAGCGAGTTGTCTCATATGGTTGAGCAGACGCTTGATCTAGATGCGGCAACGAAAGATGGCCAACGAATTCAGGTGTTACTTAATGCTGGATTAAGTGCTGATACCAGTATTTCATTGAACAAAGGTGTTGATGGTGTAGGGCTGTATCGAACAGAAATATCCTTCCTGTTACAGCAGCAATTTCCTTCAGAGGAAGAGCAGGTTCAGCAATATCGCGCGGTATTGCAAGCTTATCCAACCAAACGTGTTGTGATGCGAACGCTGGATATCGGGGGAGATAAGGCGCTGCCATACCTACCGATTGAAGAGGATAACCCATTCCTTGGGTGGCGCGGTATTCGATTTACCCTTGACCATCCTGATATTTTTCTTATTCAATTACGAGCGATGCTAAGAGCAAGTCAAGGGCTCGACAATTTAAGTATCCTGTTGCCAATGGTTTCTTCGGTTCAGGAGTTAGATGGTGCGATTGCGTTGATTAATCAAGCGTATGATGAAGTCGCTCAATTACAGCTCGATATTCTTCCACCGCAGATCGGTGTGATGATCGAAGTTCCTTCCATGCTTTATCTACTGCCATTTATGGCGGAAAAAGTTGATTTTGTTTCCGTGGGAACCAATGACTTAACACAATATTTGCTGGCGGTTGATCGAAATAATGCACAGGTTGCTGATATCTATGAGACATTACATCCATCAGTGTTAGCTGCGATGAAGCATATCTTTCAAACGTGTCAGTCTCACCAATTACCCGTTTGTATCTGTGGCGAATTAGCCGGCGACCCGCTAGGCGCATTATTGTTAGTGGGTTTAGGATATGACACCTTGAGTATGAATACTTCGAATGTCGCTAAAGTGAAGTACCTTCTTCGTCAAACCACAATGGAAGAATTGAAACACTTAGCCAATCAAGCATTGCTGCAACCGTATGGCGATGCTATTTATAATCAGATGCGAAACTATTTTGAGGAAAAAGGCTTAGCTGGCTTTATTCGTGCCGGTAAATCTTAGTGCCCGCCTATTGGAAAAATTATGAACGTTGAACTTCTTTTGATGCTGCTCGTTTTAGGTGCGGTTGTTGGTACTATGTCAGGTTTGCTGGGTATTGGTGGTGGCTTGATCGTCGTACCTGCGCTCGCTTATCTATTGCCGATGTTTGGCATTTCTGCGGAGCTGGTGATGCAAATCGCGTTGGCGACATCACTTGCATCTATCATTATTACCTCCGGCTCATCAGCCCTGAATCACCTTAAACTTGGCAATGTGGATATCTTCGTTATCAAATGGTTATTACCCGGTGTTATTGTTGGCGGCTTGGTTGGCTCGTTCGTCGCGGATTGGATTCCGTTTCAATACCTACCTAAACTCTTCGCTTTGATTGTATTGGCGTTAGCGATACAGATGATTTTGTCTATATCTTCGTCATCCTCACGGCCACTGCCTTCCCCAGGAGTGACCAGTTGCTATGGGGCAGTAATCGGTATGGTGTCAAGCTTAGCGGGCATTGGCGGCGGTTCGATGTCTGTGCCGTTTTTAAGTAAGCATGGTGTGGAAATGCGCCGAGCCGTTGGTTCATCCTCTGTGTGTGGTTGTGTGATTGCGATCGCAGGTATGATAGGCTTCATCTTCCATGGTTCTAAGGCTGATGGGTTACCAGAATATAGCCTTGGTTATGTGTATGTTCCTGCATTGTTAGCTATCGCGATGACGTCGATGCTAACGACGCGATTTGGCGCTAAGTTGGCAACAACAATGCCAACTCCGAAACTTAAAAAGATTTTCGCGGTCTTCTTAGTATTCGTATCATTTTCAATGATGTTTTAGTCTTTATTACCCAAACTTAAGAGAGCAGTTTATGTCTCAGGGATTTATTGAATTTCCTAGTATTGACCCCGTTTTATTTGAGATTGGCCCTATTTCAGTTCGCTGGTACGGCTTGATGTATTTAGTTGGTTTTGCTTTCGCGATGTGGTTGGCGAATAGGCGTGCAGATAAGCCAGGTTCAGGCTGGACTCGCGAGCAGGTGTCAGATTTACTTTTCGCAGGCTTTTTAGGCGTAGTGATTGGCGGCCGTGTGGGTTATGTGTTGTTTTATGGATTTGATACGTTAATACAAGATCCTTTATATCTGTTCAAAGTCTGGACAGGTGGCATGTCTTTTCATGGTGGTCTACTTGGTGTGATTACCGCTATGCTGTGGTATGCCCATAAAAATGGTCGTACCTTCTTCAATGTGGCTGATTTTATTGCGCCACTTGTGCCGTTTGGCTTAGGGATGGGACGCATTGGCAACTTCATGAATAGTGAACTTTGGGGCCGTGTAACCGACGTGCCTTGGGCGATCGTATTCCCGAACGGTGGTCCGCTTCCAAGGCACCCCTCTCAGCTGTATGAATTCGCCTTAGAAGGCGTGGTACTCTTTCTTATTCTTAATTGGTTTATCAAACGTTCACGCCCTGAAGGTGCGGTATCTGGCTTGTTCTTACTAGGGTACGGGTCTTTCCGGTTCCTTATTGAATATGTTCGTGAACCTGATGCGCATTTAGGCCTATTTGGCGGCTTTATTTCAATGGGACAGATTTTATCGTTACCGATGGTTATCCTAGGTGCGTTAATGGTGGCATGGGCATACAAGGTCAATGGCAACACGACACATAACACAGCAAAGTAGTAGGAATTGTTATGAAGCAGTATTTGGATTTATGTCAGCGCATCGTCGATGAAGGCGTGTGGGTTGAGAATGAACGTACCGGTAAGCGCTGTTTAACCGTTATCAACGCCGATCTTACTTATGATGTTGCTGGTAATGCGTTTCCTTTAGTCACGACACGTAAAAGTTTCTGGAAGTCTGCGGTTGCCGAATTGCTTGGTTATATTCGCGGTTATGATAACGCAGAGGATTTTCGTAAGCTGGGTACCAAAACATGGGACGCCAATGCGAACCTTAATGAAGCTTGGTTGAAGAACTCATATCGTAAGGGCGAAGACGATATGGGACGTGTGTATGGTGTTCAAGGGCGTGCCTGGGCGAAACCCGATGGTGGGCATATCGACCAACTTGGCAAAATAGTGGATGACTTAACGCACGGTGTGGATGATCGTGGTGAAATCTTAAACTTTTATAATCCAGGTGAGTTCCATATGGGTTGTTTACGTCCGTGTATGTACAGTCACCACTTCTCACTGCTCGGTGATACGTTGTACTTAAACAGTACGCAGCGTTCATGTGATGTCCCTCTTGGGCTTAACTTTAACATGGTTCAGGTCTACGTATTTTTAGCGATCATGGCGCAGATCACTGGTAAGAAGCCTGGTAAGGCTTATCATAAAATTGTTAACGGACATATTTATGAAGATCAACTTGAGCTTATGCGTGATGTGCAACTGACTCGAGAGCCATTGGCTCCAGCAACATTCCATATCAATCCAAAGATCAAATCATTAAAAGATTTAGAAACGTGGGTGACGGTCGATGATTTTGAGGTACGTGACTATCAGTGTCATGAGCCAATAAAATATCCGTTTTCTGTGTAATAAAAATGGCCGAGCATTGCTCGGCCATTTTTATAGGTGTCTAGGGTAGGGATTACCAATCAATTTGAGTACGATCGGTAAAGAACCCCGCCGTTGGGCCCTCTTCGTTGAGGGTCGCTAGCCAAACAGCAGTATCAGCACCTTCTCGTGGTGTCTTTGGTCTTGCGTCATTGCCGTAGTCGGGCAAGTCATCGCTATTCATTGCGGAGTCAACCCATCCAGGGCAGCAAGAATTGACTTTAATACCATAGGGCTCGAGCTCTTTAGCAAACAGCACCGTGTTGGCATTAATGCCAATCTTCGATGCTTGGTAGGCGGCGCAAATATCCTCTTTGATGGGGGAGTTCATATCCGAAAGTTGTGCGAGTTGACCAACCTGGCTGGACACATTTACGATGCGTGCGTGTTTGGCGTTCTTTAGCAAAGGCGTGAGTGCTTTCGTCAATAAGAATGGACCAATTTGGTTGATTTCGAGCACTCTTCGGTAGGTGTCTTCATCTAGCTGCGAAGGGTGTTGCCCCATGTCGACTAAGATAGCAGCATTATTGATCAGCACGTCCAACTGACCAAATTGTTCATTGATTAGGTTGGCAATAGCAGGGAATATCGATGACATCGCTAGGTCAAGTTTTAAATGCGAGGCTGAGTAGCCTTGTCGCCTAAACTGATTGGCAAGTGTGCTACAAGATTGCACATCGGCCATAATGACATGGTAGTCTTGTTCCATTAATAGCTGCGATGTGGCGAGCCCAAGACCTTGGTAAGCACCAGTAACTAAAGCAATCTTTTTCATTATGACCCTACTCCCATTTTGATTAACAGAGAGTGTAAAATAAATATCTTGTTTCGGTCAGTAACAAACGCAAGGTTACTTTAGTTACATAGGTAACAGCTAGTCGTAGTATTCGTCTTCAATGATCTCTTCTTCTACGATCTCTTCCTCAATCACATCTTCTTCCACGACATCGCCTACTACTTCACAGGCTTCTTCATCGTAAGCGCCGTCAATAGCACCGCCTACAGCGCCCGCACCGCCACCAATCGCGGCACCAGCTGCTGCGCCCGAACTCCCATCGACGATGCCCCCTACGACGGCACCAGTAATTGCTCCATCAACAGCGCCGTCAATGGCGCCATCTGACGTTTGATCACAGTAATAGGCATAAGAAGGTGAGCTAAGCATAGCGATAAGAAGGAGAGTTTTGATTTTCATAAGGAATTCACATTGTTATTGGATTTTGATAGTAGAGTAAATAACCGCTGAAAAAAACATAACCCATCACAGGTAAACGTTTAGTCAGCATCCTGTGTGTTTATTGCTGTTGATGATAATTAGCTGATCTGTATCGGGTATTTGCATCACTGCCCGTTACCGAGGGCGATGATATTAACGGGCTGAATAGTCGAGGAACCTTGCGAGTGATGGCCAATGTCGCCCATAATGAAAACATAAGCATTTAGGAAGGAGCATACGATGCGATGGTTTGGCGTTTTACTATTAGTGATGTTGGCAGGTTGTAGTAGTGCACCCTCAGAAATAAAAGTCGCGGATGAAAAGTTATTAGTGGCTTATCAAACGGCTGTGCGTGATGCAAATAGCGTTGTCGGACAACCAGCTAGATGGGGAGGGGTTATCGCGAAAATCAGCAACCCTACAGCAAGTTCCAGTATCTTAGAAATCAGTCAATTTGAACTTGATGAAAAGGGTAGACCTGATGAAACACAGCAAGGTTCTTCGCGCTTTGTTGTTAAGGTTGAGCGATTTTTAGAGCCGTCGGTGTTTGTGCAAGGAAAACCAATGACATTCGTTGGTGTTATTGCAGCAAGCGAGACGATTAAGGTTGGTCAGCAAGTGTTGCAAGTACCGGTGCTCAATGCGTCGAATTACTATCTCTGGACGGACGACAAACGCATTAAAACGTACTATATCGGTGATCCCTATTACGACTATTATTATGACCGTAACTATTACTGGGACTATGTGGATGAGGCGGATTTGATAGAGCATTATGACGCATACGATGCCTATGATTACGATGCCTATGATTAAGATGCTTACTAGCGTTCATCACTTCCGTCATCAGATGTAACGAAAAAGCCCAACTCATCGAGTTGGGCTTTGTTTATTCTTTATCGCGTGAGTGCAGCGATGTTGTGTTTTTACCGTGTTTAAGCGGTTAGCGCGAGGATTGTTCCCGGAATAACAACAAATATCGAAGCCAAGTATCCAGCAACAACAGCTTTGTTTTTGATTGCCATCTCTGAAAGGTAGTCAGCCCCTTTAATTGGCAGCTCTCTTAAGAAAGGGATACCAAAAATAAAGATGGTTGAGAATACGTTAAAGACTAAGTGTACCAGTGCGATCTGCAGGGCAAAAACAGCGTATTCGCCAGAAACCGCCGTTGCAGCGAGTAGACCTGTAATACACGTGCCGATATTTGCACCCAATGTAAATGGGTAAACATCGCGTACTTTCAACGTACCAGTACCAACTAGGGGAACCATTAAGCTTGTTGTTGTTGAAGAAGATTGAACTAAGACCGTTACGATAGAGCCAGAAACGATACCGTGGATAGGACCACGACCAATTGCATTCTTCAAAATTTCACGAGCACGGCCTACCATCAGGCTCTTCATCAGCTTACCCATCACGGTGATAGCGACAAAGATGGTTGCGATACCAAGAACAATCAGTAGAACACCACCGGTTACGTTACCAAATTGCATCAATGGATCTTGGATAGCCGAGACAACAGGTTTGGTAATTGGCTTGATGAAATTCAAACCACCCATGCTGACATCACCTGTTGCAAGCATTGGTGAAACTAACCAGTGGGATACTTTTTCGAAAATGCCAAACATCATTTCCAATGGTAAGAAAATAAGTACCGCTAATAGGTTAAAGAAGTCATGAATAGTGGCGCTTGCAAAGGCACGTTTAAATTCAGTATTACAGCGCACGTGACCAAGACTAACCAATGTGTTGGTTACCGTGGTACCAATGTTTGCGCCCATGATCATAGGAATAGCGACGGTGACCGGCAAGCCGCCCGCAACAAGACCAACAATGATTGAAGTGACGGTACTTGATGACTGGATCAAAGCCGTAGCGACGAGACCAATCATTAACCCGGCGACAGGATGAGATGCAAACTCAAACAACACTTTCGCTTGTTCACCCGTTGCGATCTTAAACCCGCTGCCTACCATAGATACAGCGAGAAGTAGTAAGTACAGCATGAATGCCAAGTTAGCCCAGCGTAGCCAACGTGTCGAGTTCGACATAGGTGTTGCAGCTGTCGTTGCTTGGTTAATCATAGTTTTCTCCGTGTGACCTTAATAAGTTTGTTGTAGGTCTGTTGTTGAATCTGCAGCGATAGTAGATCTGAATTATGACAGTAATATGACGATATTATGTCACTCATCAATTACTGCGATATTTGTTGTTTTTTAAATTTAAAAATCGCAATATGTAATCTTAAATATTTGATTTTTAATGGTTAAATTTATATCGAGAAAAGTAGATAAATAGAGGTTTTTTAATGAAAAAATTCGATTTTATCGTTCTTTGCCGATATGAATATGACAAGTATGACAGTTATAACTTCGGCAAAAACGATGTCTTTTGTTGTTTACTGCGGTTTTATCGATAATTGATGGGTTGGAGAGATTTTGTTATAAAAGAGGAGATAACTTTAAGGCGGTAAGTCATGTCACATTTAAATTATAACCACGTGTACTATTTTTGGATGGTGTGTAAACAAGGGTCAGTAACGAAGGCGGCAGATGCACTGTTTTTAACGCCTCAAACAGTAACCGGGCAGATTAAAGCGCTAGAAGAAAGAATGGATGGCAAGTTAACGAAGCGCAATGGAAGAAGCGTAGAGCCGACAGAGTTAGGCCAACTTGTTTATAAATATGCGGATCGTATGTTTGGCTTGAGTTATGAAATGCTCGATATTGTCAATTATAGTCAGCGTTCGAATATTCTTTTTGATGTGGGCGTCGCAGACGCGTTATCAAAACGTTTAGTGAGCAAAATACTTATGACCACAATTCCTGATGATAACAGTATTCATTTAAGGTGTTTTGAGTCGACTCATGAAATGTTATTGGAACAGCTTTCTCAACATAAGCTCGATATGATTTTGTCGGACTGCCCCGTAGACTCCAGTCAAAGCCCAGGCCTGTTTAGTAAGAAGCTTGGAGAAAGCCGGATGAGCTTTTTTACTTCCGGTCATGTTGAGAGCGGACACTTTCCTGAAATATTAGAACAAAGGAAGCTGCTTATTCCTGGCAGCCGAACATCGATGGGACGAAAAATTCACCAATGGTTTGATCGACAAGGTATTCAGCCTAACATTTTAGGTGAATTTGATGATGTCGCCTTGATGAAAGCCTTCTCCATGTACAAAGAAGATGTCATTTTTTTAGCACCGAGCTTGTACATGTCTGAGATCTCCGATCGGCGTCCACTTCAGCATATTGGCGATATCGATGACCTTAAAGAAGAATATTATGTCATTTTCGCAGAGCGGATGATTCAGCACCCTGCGGTTAAAGGCGTATGCGAGGCGGACTTTAGTGAGCTACTGAATGTTTAGTAAGCGACGGAATGTTTAGTGACGGAAGTAGGTTGCCTATCGTTAAGGATAATGAATTTGTTTAAAAACTGTTACGCAGTTTGATTATAGCCATGTAAAATGTGATGAATTGTATTAATCAACAAGGCATGGCTATAAAGACAAAAGCTCGTGTCTGATGTCGCTGAAAATAAAGAGGTTAAATATGAATTTGCAGGAGATGGAAAAAAACGCACCGCAAGCGGTTGTTCTCCTAAAAGCGATGGCCAACGAGCGTCGTCTGCAAATACTTTGTATGCTGCATAATACGGAGTTATCGGTTGGTGAGCTATGTGATGACTTAAAGCTGAGCCAATCTGCACTCTCACAGCATTTGGCATGGTTGCGTCGGGATGGGCTGGTCTCGACTCGAAAAGAGGCTCAGACGGTATACTACACCTTGAGCAGCGCCGAAGTTCGTCAAATGATAGAGCTATTACATGGCTTGTATTGTAAAGAAGACTAAAGCAGCGCGGTGTGAAGGGTTATTGTAAAGTGAACATAGTTCTTCATGAGTAAGCCAATAGAAAAACGATAGATACAAAAAAACCGGCCAAGGCCGGTTTTTTAATGCAAATCAAATTCTAATTAAAGAGCTTTGATTGCTGCAGTGAAGCGAGACTTATGACGAGCTGCTTTATTCTTATGAATAAGGCCTTTAGTCGCCATACGGTCTAGAAGAGGTGTAACTTCAACTAGTGCCGCTGTTGCTGCTTCTTTATCGCCTGCTTCAATAGCAGCGATAGTTTTTTTCATGTAAGTGCGCATCATAGAACGACGGCTAGCATTGTGCTGACGACGTTTCTCAGCTTGGATAGCGCGCTTCTTAGCAGATTTACTGTTTGCCAAGGGTCTAACTCCCAAAAACTTAGTTCGGTGACAATTTAAGGGCGAGGAATATCCTCTATTTGAACTTAAATGTCAACTGATTTGTGCAAAAACCCAACGATATAAAACAAGTTTTGATATCTGGAGGTCTTCGCGGTTAAGATGGCGGGGATTCTAACAGTATTTTTCAACCAATGCTAATACTAATCCGCTCTTCAATAACAAAGACGATAGAAACCTTTCTGTGACAAGGTATTAGCAAGGTAATTAGGGGTTCAAGTGAGTAAGAGGCTTCTTAAGTCAGGCATGATTGTGAGTGCAATGACACTTGTGTCCCGAGTATTGGGACTGGTTCGCGATGTGGTCGTGGCAAATTTAATGGGAGCTGGCGCCAGTGCGGATGTGTTCTTTTTTGCCAATAAAATACCTAACTTTTTACGTCGCCTGTTTGCTGAAGGTGCGTTTTCGCAAGCTTTTGTACCGGTATTGACAGAGTACCATGCCGCTGGTGACAAAGATAAAACTCGAGACCTAATCGCTAAGGCGTCAGGGACACTGGGCGTGCTCGTTTCGATAGTGACATTGTTTGGTGTCCTGGGCTCGGGTGTCGTGACCGCGTTATTCGGTTTTGGTTGGTTTCTAGATTGGCTTAATGATGGACCCGCTGCGCCTAAGTTTGAGCTGGCCAGCTTAATGCTGAAGATCACTTTCCCCTATCTATGGTTTATTACTTTTGTCGCCTTATCCGGTGCCATTCTTAATACCTTAGGGAAATTTGCGGTGTCATCGTTTACGCCTGTTTTTCTCAATGTGATGATTATTGGTAGTGCTTGGTTTATAGCCCCTGGTCTTGAACAGCCTGAAATTGGTTTGGCAATTGGTGTTTTTCTCGGTGGCTTTGTGCAGTTTGTGTTTCAAATTCCTTTCCTGATGAAGGCGGGCGTATTAGTGAAACCTAAATGGGGGTGGCGTGATCCTGGCGTTGTTAAAATTCGCACCCTCATGATTCCTGCTTTATTCGGTGTGTCGGTAAGCCAAATTAATTTGTTGTTTGACACCTTTATTGCCAGCTTCCTTGCTACTGGCTCCATCAGCTGGTTGTATTATTCTGATCGTTTACTAGAGTTCCCGTTAGGGTTGTTTGGGATTGCGATTGCCACCGTTATTCTTCCCGCGTTATCTCGAAAACACGTTGATGCCCACAGCCAAGGCTTTGCGTCGACGATGGATTGGGGGGTGAGAATGGTCGTGCTGCTTGGGTTACCCGCTATGCTCGGTTTAATGGTGCTTGCGAAGCCAATGTTGATGGTGTTATTCATGCGTGGTGAGTTTACCCCTCATGATGTCGAGCAAGCGTCGATGTCTTTACTGGCTTATGCGTCAGGGCTGCTCAACTTCATGTTAATTAAAGTGTTGGCACCGGGCTATTTCTCGCGACAGGACACGAGAACACCGGTTAAGTATGGCATTATCGCAATGGCCTCTAATATGGTGTTTAACGCGATATTCGCGTATTTCTATGGTTATGTTGGTCTTGCGATGGCGACAGCCTTATCGGCATTGGTCAATATGGTGCTGTTGTATCGAGGTCTGCATATTCAACAGGTATACCGAGTAACCAAACAAACGCTGATTTTTATAGCCAAACTAGCGCTCAGCGCCATCGTGATGGTTGCGGTGGTTGTATGGCGTTTAGATGACATGCAACAGTGGTTATCTTGGGGGCTCCCACAGCGCGTAACCACGCTAACAATGTTGATTGTACTTGGTGGGGCAAGCTACCTATTTACACTCTTGCTACTTGGCATTAGAGTGAAGGATTTAAAAGCAGCGACAGATTAGCAATGTTTCGTTATAATCCGTCGGTTTCACACTGCTATTATTAACTTCAACAGGTGGTTTAGTCGTTTCATGGAACTTATTCGAGGCATCCACAACCTAAAAGATCAACATCATGGCTGTGTGTTGACGATTGGTAATTTCGATGGTGTACATTTAGGTCACCAACGTGTACTCGAACAGGTAAAAAAGAAAGCACAGCTTTTGAATTTACCTTCTGTGGTAATGACATTTGAACCGCAACCGATGGAGTTATTTGCCAAAGATAAGGCACCGGCACGTTTAACACGCTTACGTGATAAGTTTGAACTACTAGGGCACATGGACATAGACCGTTTGCTTTGTGTTAACTTCAATCGTCACTTTGCGGATCTATCACCAGAATCATTCGTACGTGATTTATTGGTGGATAAACTCGGTGTTAAATACTTGGTAATTGGTGATGACTTTCGGTTTGGTAAAGGCCGATTAGGTAACTTTGACATGCTTAAGCAAGCTGGAGAGCAGTTTGGCTTTGAGGTTGTCAATACACATAGTTTTCGTGTCGGTGAGGCACGGGTCAGCAGTACAGCAATTCGTCACGCATTAGCGAATGATGAACTTGATGCAAGTGCAAAAATGCTGGGGCGAAACTATACCTTATCGGGCCGGGTTGCTCACGGGCAAAAATTAGCCCGAGACTTTGGGTTTCCAACGGCTAATGTTTCTTTGAAACGCCATGTTTCACCCGTAAGTGGTGTCTATGCAGTGCAGGTAATGGGGGTCGACTCCATACCACGAGGCGGCATAGCCAACATCGGAAATAAACCAACCGTCAATGGTACTAAGCAAGACTTAGAAGTGCATGTATTTGACTTTGAAGGCGATCTTTACGGAAAGCAAATTGAAGTCGCATTACTTCACAAAATACGTAATGAGAAGAAATTTGGCTCATTACAGCTGTTAAAACAGCAAATAGAATTGGATGCTGAAGTCGCAAGGGTGTGGCTACTTCAGTGTATGGGTTAGTGGAAGATTCCACCGCTAACATAATGTCTAACTGTCGCCCAATACAACGGAATTAAGAATCGATGAGTGAGTATAAAGATACCCTGAACCTACCTGAAACAGGGTTTCCTATGCGCGGTAATTTGGCTAATCGTGAGCCAGAGATGCTGAAGCGTTGGTATAAAGAAGATCTTTACGGTGAAATCCGTAAGGCTAAAAAAGGCAAAAAGTCATTTGTTTTACATGATGGCCCTCCATACGCGAACGGTGATATTCATATCGGCCACGCACTGAACAAGATTCTTAAAGACATTATTATTAAATCCAAAACCCTTTCTGGTTTTGATGCGCCTTACATTCCTGGCTGGGATTGTCACGGTCTTCCTATCGAATTGATGGTAGAGAAGAAAAAAGGCAAGCCTGGACAGAAGATCACTGCAGCGGAATTCCGTGAAGAATGTCGTAAATATGCGGCAGGGCAAGTAGAAGGTCAAAAAGAGAGCTTTAAGCGTCTTGGTATCATGGGCGAGTGGGATAAACCTTACCGCACAATGGACTTTGGTACCGAAGCTAACATCATTCGCGCACTAGGCAAGATCGCCGACAACGGTCACTTGCTAAAAGGTTTTAAACCCGTTCATTGGTGTACTGATTGTGGGTCTGCACTGGCTGAAGCCGAAGTAGAATATAAAGATAAAGTGTCGCCATCTATCGATGTTAAATTTACTGCCGCAGATGAAGCAGCCGTACTAGAGAAGTTTACTCTAGCTGAAGGTCATGCTGGTCAAGGTGAGCTGTCGATTGTTATTTGGACAACGACGCCTTGGACATTGCCTGCTAACCGCGCAGTATGTTTACGCGACGATTTAGAGTATGTATTGATTCAAGTTGAAGCCAAAGGTGATCAGCAAGAGCAACGTATTATCGTGGCATCTGAACTTGCGAAAGATGTGATGGACCGTGCGGGTATTGAGCACTTCCATAACCTTGGTTTCGCAAAAGGTGAGGAACTCGAATTAGTACAGTTTAATCACCCGTTTTATGATTTTACTGTACCGGCAATTCTTGGTGACCACGTGACAACAGACTCTGGTACTGGTGTTGTTCATACCGCGCCTGGTCATGGTCAAGAAGACTTTATTGTTGGTAAAAAATACGGTTTGGAAGTTGCGAACCCTGTTGGTTCTAATGGTGTTTACCTGCCAGATACTGAGCTGTTTGCTGGCCAGCACGTTTTCAAAGCGAACGATTCTGTTTTAGAAGTACTAAAAGAGAAAGGGGCGTTATTACACCATCACGCGTATGAGCATAGCTACCCGCATTGTTGGAGACATAAAACGCCAATCATTTTCCGTGCAACACCACAGTGGTTCATCTCGATGGATCAAGCGGGTCTGCGTGCTAAGGCACTAGAATCGATTAAGAGTGTTGAGTGGATGCCTGAATGGGGTCAAAGCCGTATTGAGGGTATGATTGAAGGTCGCCCTGAGTGGTGTATTTCTCGTCAGCGTACGTGGGGTGTTCCAATTGCTCTGTTTGTTCACAAAGAAACAGCAGAACTACACCCAGAGAGCCCAGCTCTTATCGAGAAAGTCGCTAAGCTGGTTGAAGAAAAAGGCATTCAAGCGTGGTGGGATGTTGATCCTGCAGAGTTGATGGGCGCTGAAGATGCTGAAAAATACGAGAAGGTATTGGATACGCTAGACGTATGGTTTGACTCGGGCGTGACGCACTACTCGGTCGTGGACTCTCGCGAAGAGTACAACGGTCATAGTGCCGATCTTTACCTAGAAGGTTCAGATCAACACCGCGGTTGGTTCCAGTCTTCATTGATTTCATCTATTGCGATGAAAGACGAAGCACCTTACAAAGAAGTGCTGACACACGGTTTCGTTGTTGATGGTAATGGACGTAAGATGTCTAAATCCATCGGTAACGTTGTCGCACCAAAAGATGTCACCAACAAGCTAGGCGCAGATATCTTACGCCTATGGGTTGCTTCAACCGATTACACGGGTGAAGTTGCGGTTTCTGATGAGATCCTTAAGCGTTCAGCCGATGCGTACCGTCGTATTCGTAATACAGCACGTTTCTTCCTAGCGAACCTAAACGGCTTTAATCCAGAGACCGATTTAGTTCCTGCTGATGAAATGGTGGCATTAGATCGTTGGGCTGTGGGTCGCGCATTTGCGGCGCAAGAAGAGATTGTTAAAGCATACGGTGAGTACAATACGCACGGCGTAACTCAGCGTCTAATGCAGTTCTGCTCTATCGAAATGGGTTCTTTCTACCTAGATGTCATTAAAGATCGCCAATACACAGCGAAGAAGGGCGGTCACGCTCAACGTAGCTGTCAAAGTGCACTTTACTACATTGTTGAAGCGCTGGTTCGTTGGATGGCTCCAATCATGTCATTTACTGCGGATGAAATCTGGAACGAAATGCCTGGTGCTCGTGATAAGTTTGTTTTCACTGGTGAGTGGTATGAAGGTCTGTTTGACCTTGCAGAGGGTGAAGAGCTAAACAATGAGTTTTGGACTCAAATTCAAGCGGTTCGTGGCAGTGTGAACAAGCTGTTGGAAGACGCTCGAAAAGAGAAAACCATTGGCGGTTCATTGCAAGCGGAAGTAACAATTTTTGCTGATGATACTCTGGCTGCGACGATCAACAAACTAGAAGATGAACTACGATTCGTTCTTCTTACGTCGAAGGCACAAGTGAAGCCGTTGAGTGATAAAACTGAGGTTGCACACAGCACAGACGTTGAAGGTTTGTTCGTTGAAGTCGCGGCAACGGAAGCTAAGAAATGTGACCGCTGCTGGCACCACACGCCTGATGTTGGCACGATTGAAGGTCACGAAGAAATTTGTGGTCGTTGTGTGACTAACGTAGAAGGTGAAGGCGAAGTTCGTAAGTTCGCTTAAACGATATAATGACAGAGCAGACGTTTTCATTAAAACAATCTGGAGTCCGCTGGCTATGGCTAGCGGCACTCATTTTCGTTGCCGATATTGCTATCAAGTTAGTAGTGATGGACAGTATGGGGTATGGATGGGCAAATCGAATTGAGATTTTGCCATTTTTCAATCTTCTGTATGTTCATAACTACGGCGCTGCATTTAGCTTTTTAAGTGACCAAGCAGGTTGGCAGCGCTGGTTCTTTACTGGTATCGCTTTTGTTGTTACTGGAATGCTGACCTATTGGATGAGCAAATTACCGGCAACAGAAAAGTGGAACAACATTGCTTATGCCATGATCATTGGTGGTGCTGTTGGTAACGTATTTGATCGCGTTGTACATGGTTATGTCGTAGATTACCTAGACTTTTACTGGGGAACTTACCACTGGCCAGCTTTTAATCTGGCTGATATGACCATTTGTATTGGTGCTGGCCTGATTATTCTCGACAGTTTCCGAAAAAAACAGCCGAGTTAGCGACATAATTAGAATAACCTTAAGCGCTGTACGTTGATTCGTACGGCGCTTTTTTATATAACAGCGTTTGATAACAATAATTTGCAATAGCCGTTTGATTACAAGGAAGCCGTGACGTGACAACAATTAAGCAAGATAGCGCAGTGACGCTGCATTTTACCATTAAACTTAAAGATGGCTCCGTTGCAGATAGCACTCATAATATGGGTAAGCCAGCAAGGCTTGTGATTGGTGATGGTAGCCTAAGTGACAATTTTGAGCAGTGCTTGATTGGCATGTCTGAATCAGATCAACAAGCAATAGAACTCAAAGCAGAAGATGCGTTTGGCCTACCAAATCCCGATAATATTCACCATATGGACCGAGCCAAGTTTGTGGGTGACTCTGAGGTGGAAGTCGGTACAATAATTGCCTTTTCTGGCCCTGATGGGATGGAAATACCAGGCATTATTACTGACATTGCCGGTGACTCTGTGACGGTGGATTTTAATCATCCACTTGCGGGACAAGATGTAACATTTGAAGTCGAAATTCTCACGGTAGAATAACGCTCCATAACCCTGTTTCTAAAGAATAAGCAATAATCGGTGTGTACTGATGAGTAATGACATGAAAATTAAATTAGCAAATCCACGCGGCTTTTGTGCTGGAGTCGATAGAGCAATTAGTATCGTAGAGCGCGCGCTTGAGCTATATCAGCCACCGATTTATGTTCGCCATGAAGTGGTGCACAACCGTTTTGTTGTTGAAGGTCTCAAGCAGCGAGGCGCGGTGTTTGTCGAGGAGTTAGCGGAAGTCCCTGATGACAATATCGTTATTTTTTCGGCACATGGTGTATCTCAGGCCGTTCGTAAAGAAGCCAAAGAACGCGAACTCACCGTCTTTGACGCGACCTGTCCGTTGGTGACAAAAGTGCATATGGAAGTGGCTCGTGCGAGCCGTAAAAATATGGAAGTGGTACTTATAGGTCATGCTGGGCATCCGGAAGTTGAAGGAACGATGGGGCAGTATGCCAGCAGCACTGGCGGTATGTATCTCGTTGAGCGCCCAGCGGATGTTGATTTACTGCACGTTAATGACCCTAGTAACTTGCACTATGTAAGCCAAACGACGTTGTCTGTTGATGAAACCGCCGATGTTATTGAGCGTCTTCGAGAAGTCTTCCCTGAGATCCAAGGGCCGCGTAAAGATGATATTTGTTATGCGACGCAAAACCGTCAAGATGCGGTGCGTGAATTAGCCGAAGCGGTGGATGTCATGGTTGTTGTGGGGTCGACGAACTCATCAAACTCTACTCGCTTAAAAGAACTCGCAGAAAAGCTCGGTACTCCAGCTTATTTAACCGATACCCCTGACCTTATCGATTCGGCATGGTTTGAAGGCAAGGGCATAGTGGGGGTTACAGCAGGGGCTTCAGCACCGGAAGAGCTCGTTAATCAAATCATTGATCGCATTCGAGACTTAGGGGCGAGTGACGTTGAAGAAGTCCTAGGGCGTGAAGAGAACATGTTCTTTGAAGTGCCAAGAGAGTTGCAGATCAAGCAAATCGATTAACATCCAGTTTCGAATACGTTAAACGAGCCCTAACTGTATTGCAGTTGGGGCTTTTTATTGCTGGTTGTATAGGAATGCCATCTCGGGATAGTGAGTACAAAAAATCCGAGCCCATAAGTAGGCTCGGATTAAATAGCGTCTTTAGGGTTAAGCTGTTTCAGCTTTACCTTGTGGTTTTTCTTCTTCCTCTGCTTCAATATCGCCTTTTCCTTTCGACTTCTTAATCACGTATGCCGTGATAGAAAGTGAACCTACGATGCCAAGGATAGTAGATAGCTGCATTGGCAGTCCAAAGCCAAGCGTGCTGTTATTGAGGATGAAAGTGATAACAACCGTTGTCATAAACATGGCCGGAACCGTCGTGACCCAGTGCAGCTTGTTGTGACGCAGTAAGTAAGCAGAAGCCGTCCACAGCATCATTACCGCTGTTGTTTGGTTAGCAAAGCCGAAGTAGCGCCAGATGATGCCGAAATCAACTTGAGTCAAGATGCCACCGATAACAAATAGTGGCAGTGCCATAAGAAGACGGTTACGCAGTGTCTTCTGTTCCATGTTGAAGTATTCAGCAAGGATAAGGCGGCTAGAACGGAAGGCAGTATCACCAGAGGTAATCGGCAAGATAACCACACCTAAGAACGCTAGGATGCCACCAAATACTCCGAGTAGACCAAAGGAAGCACTGTAGACAACATTCCCTGGGCCACCGTTTTTCACTGCTTCTGCTAATGAATCGACTGAGCCAAAGAACGACAGCGCAAGTGCACACCAGATAAGCGCGATAATACCTTCACCAATCATTGCTCCGTAGAAAACAAAGCGACCATTCTTTTCATTTTCCATGCAGCGAGCCATTAATGGAGACTGTGTCGCGTGGAAGCCTGAAATAGCGCCACAAGCAATGGTAATGAATAGTGCTGGCCATAGTGGAAGATCATTCGGATTCATGTTGCTAAACATGTCGCTGATTTCAAAGTTGCCCATGACCGTGTGTTCACTCGACATCGCTACAGCCGTAATTAGACCGACTGACATAAAGATAAGTAGCGCGCCAAACAGTGGGTAGAAGCGACCGATGATTTTATCAACCGGTACAATCGTCGCGACGATGTAATAAGCGAAAATGGCGATAACCATGGTTGTCATGCTCATTGACATATCAAACTGGTCGTTGACCAAGTTAGTGATCATGCCAGCAGGGGCAGAGACAAATACCACACCGACGAGTAATAGTAGGACAATGGCAAAAATGTTCATAAAATGTTTGGCGCCATTGCCTAGGTATCGACCTGTGATAGTGGGTACGGAAGCGCCGCCGTTGCGAATGGATAGCATGCCAGAGAAGTAATCATGCACTGCGCCAGCAAAGATACAGCCAAGTACAATCCAAAGCATCGCAGCAGGACCATAAAGCGCGCCCATAATAGGACCAAATATTGGACCTACACCCGCAATGTTGAGCAGTTGAACTAAGTAGACTTTTTTTGTCGACATTGGAACGTAATCTACGCCGTCCGCTTTGGTATGGGCAGGTGTTTGACGATTTTCGTTAATGCCAAACACTTTCTCGATAAAAGCGCCGTAAAGAAAATAACCGCCAATCAGTGCGGCAACACAGGTTAAGAACCACAACATAGTTTGTTATCCTTTGTTTGTAATAGTATTAAAATCTGTAGGCGATCATAGCGTGACTTGATGCTCGGCATTGGCTGTTATTGACTGAGTGGTGTAATGGCTGATTAAGTGGTCAATAGCTAGGTTAAGTGGTTTTATGATGGCGTAAGAGGTCAAAATATTAGGTAGAGCGGTCGTAGAGAAGCGTGAGTTGCATCACTAAAGCCCGTGAACAGTGGCTTTCTTGAGGGAATACTGGCATTGTGTCAGCATTCATATGTGATACAAAGGGATGACGATGAAAGCCATTATTACTGTACTTGCAGGGCTATTACTATTTGGGTGTGCCAATGGTGTTGAAGAGCTCGCCAAGCAAGGAAGTTGGAATAAAATAGGGTATCAAGATGGTGTCAGAGGGCAGTTGCCTCGCACGTATTCTGCGTTACAAAAGCTAGGTCCTGCCGATCACGCTGAATATGAACGTGGCTATCAAATAGGCGTCATTGAGTTCTGTGATGCGGACTTTGCATATCAGATTGGTCTTTCTGGGCAGTATTATACCGGCGCTTGTGAAGGGCTTCCCGACGCACAGCGCTTTCGCATGGAGTGGCAGCGTGGTTGGAGCGAGTACTCGAATTAAGCTTTTATTTGAGTTATGCCTCTATTGGAGCTAAGCCTCAAGTGCAGAAAGAATAATGGGACCGAACGGTCCTATTATTCTTTCTGCACTTGAGCGTATAAGCTGGCTTGAAGTGGGGTTCTTATCAACCTTGAGAAGTATTAGTGCTAGAAGTATTTGTATTGGCATTGACGGCTTTTCGTAAGAACCCTTCTTTTTCCATCAACTGTTGGGTTGCATCCTCTTTATTCAGCCCTGTCAGGATCATTAAGATGGCAAGTTTGACATTGTGGTCGGTGTCTTTTAATGCTTGCTTGGCAATGTGTTCAGTACAGTCTGTCGCTTGCATGACAATACGAGCGGCACGGGCGATTAATTTCGCATTTGTGGCTTTCACGTCCACCATAAGATTTTCATAGCTTTTACCAAGACGGATCATACTGGCCGTTGTTAACATATTTAACACCAGCTTTTGCGCGGTTCCCGACTTGAGTCTTGTCGAGCCTGTTAACGCTTCAGGTCCGACAACTGGGCTAATAGCAATAGAGGCAATAGTCGCCAATGTCGAATCTGGATTACAGCACAGTGAGACCGTTGCTGCCCCTATGTCATTGGCATACTCGAGAGCCCCAATCACATAAGGGGTTCGTCCGCTAGCGGCGATACCAACCACCACATCATCAGCGCTAAGCTTAATCTTGATAAGATCGCGTTGCCCTAATTCAGGATCATCTTCCGCGCCTTCTTTAGCTTTAAACATGGCATCATTGCCGCCCGCAATAATACCAACTACCATCTCAGGTGATGTTCCAAAAGTAGGGGGACACTCTGAAGCATCGAGCACCCCAAGCCGCCCACTGGTGCCAGCTCCGATATAAATAAGTCGACCATTGTTTTTGAAGGCATGAGTAATCGTATCCACCGCTCGAGCAATGTCAGGAATGACTTGTTCCACCGCGAGTGGGACGAGACGATCTTGCTGGTTGAGGCGCTGGACGATGTCTTGGCTGGATAAGAGATCGATATCCATAGTGTCCGGGTTGCGCCCTTCAGAAACTAATTGAGTCAGGGCATGCAGTAGTGCGTCGTTAGTCATAATATTTCCTAGTTTGCGGAGTAAAGCACGCCAAGCGGGACCGCCTTACTTGCGCCAGTTACTGAAGGTAAGTTGCTCGGGATCTGGTGAATATAGCAGTGCGCTAACCACGCAAACGCCATGGACTCCATATAATCACCGCTGATGGCTTCGCTGTCTGTTTTTGCCACATGCCAACCCTCAAGGAGTGCATTGAGGCGCTGTATAATGATTGGATTATTCGCTCCGCCACCACAAACTAATAATTTAGGGTGGGCGCCTTGTTGATACGGAACGAGCGCATCAACAATCGTTTGTACCGTAAATTCGGTGAGCGTGCGCAGGGTGTCATGAACCGATAGTAAAGGTGTTTGTCGAGCACATTGTTGGTCTAGCCACTCTTGGTGGAAATACTCTCGGCCGGTGCTTTTTGGGGCTGGACGAGATAGGTATTCATCGGTAAGTAAGTGCGTTAACCATGGTTGGTTAACCTGACCTTGCTTAGCTTCTTGTGCATCTTCATCAAAGGCTTTGTTGAGGAAGGTTGAGCACCATGTATCCATGAGTGTATTGCCAGGTCCGGTATCAAATCCGACGACAGAGCCATTGGGTTGAAGAATGGACACGTTGGCGATGCCGCCAATATTTAGGATCACCAGAGAGGAGGTACTGACGCCATAAAGGTAGCGGTGAAAAGCAGGAACAAGCGGAGCGCCCTGCCCGCCAAGTGCCATATCTTTACGCCTAAAATCGCCAATAGTATCGATGCCAGTTTCTGCGGCGAGTATGTGGTTGTCACCTAATTGAATGGTGAAAGGCGATGCGCCATCCGGTTGATGAAATACGGTTTGACCGTGATTACCAATTGCCGTGATTTGTTCGGGTGAGTAGTGAGCTTTGTTCAGCAATTGCAGCGTCGCTTGGGCATACAGGTGTCCCAATTGGTGGTCGAGCTCGCCAATCGTTCGTAAGTTAGTCTCTTGACCATGGCACATCGTCAGCACGCTTGCCTTTAGGTGAGCAGGATAGCTTAGGAAATGCGTCTCGATAAGATCTATGTCTTGGCCATCAATGGAGACTAACGCGACGTCTACGCCATCTAAGCTCGTGCCGGACATGACACCAATATAATACTCGGCTTGATCCATCGCGATATACTCCTTGCTATCTGGTGCGAAAACTCAGTCGTTACTTAGCGATAGTCATTGTAAATCAAAAATAAACGGAATAATCTTTTCGCACCCCTATTTGATAATAAAATTGCAGAGGACAACTAATGGGACCGTTATGGCTAGATGTAGAAGGTTTTGAACTGAGCGCGGAAGATCGCGAGGTTTTAGAGCACCCAACGGTTGGAGGTTTGATCCTGTTTTCTCGCAATTATCATGACTCAGAGCAGCTCATTGAGCTAACTCGTCAAATACGAGCAGCAGCGAAAAAGCCGATTATTATTGGTGTTGATCAAGAAGGGGGGCGTGTACAGCGTTTTCGAGAAGGGTTTACGCTGCTCCCTGCCGCGCAGCGTTATGCTGAGTTAGGTGATGAAAAACTTGCCAGACAAGCAGGGTGGTTAATGGCAGCAGAGCTCGTTGCCCACGACATCGATTTGAGCTTTGCTCCGGTATTGGATCAAGGGCATGCCTGTAAAGCCATCGGTAACCGTGCGTTTGGTGAAGATATTGCGAGTATTGTGCGCTTTAGTAGTGCATTTATGTCTGGTATGAAACAGGCTGGTATGGCGACAACAGGCAAACACTTCCCGGGTCATGGTGGTGTGATTGCTGATTCGCATTTGGAAACGCCGTATGACGAACGAACTGACTTGTTTGAAAAAGATATCTTAATATTCAAACAGCAAATCCAAGCAGGGCTGCTTGATGCGATGATGCCAGCCCATGTTGTTTATCCTCATTACGATGAGCATCCTGCAAGTGGTTCGCCTTATTGGCTGAAAACGGTGTTAAAAGAGCAAATGAATTTTAACGGCATTGTTTTTTCTGATGATTTGTCGATGGAAGGCGCAGCCATAATGGGTGGCCCTGCCGAAAGAGCGTTGCGATCAATGCAAGCGGGGTGCGATATGCTCCTCATGTGTAATAACCGACAATCAGCCGCAGAGGTATTGGATAACTTACCAATCACGGCAGTACCCAAAGCGCAGGTGATGCTTCGTAAGCAAAACTACCGCTTATCTGAACTACTTAAATCAGAGCAATGGAAAAGCGCCAACGATAAGGTCAGCCGAGCGCTGAATGCAGACTAGCTGGATTCAGAAAGATAGGGCATGAGTACTTGAAAGCTCAATCGTTGAGGGGGGTAGGTTTTTGGGGCATCGTAACAAATACGCATGCCCCAAAAGTAGATGACTAATGAAACCCTAAGGTTTCTTTTAGGGTTTTTAGGTAGCGCCGACTGACAGGAACAGAAAAGCCACTATGGGTGATAATTTCAGCCAATCCATGTTCTAACAGTTTGATCTCTTTTATACTTTTCACGTTGATAAGATATTGACGGTGGCAACGTAATAGCGGTGTTTTTTCTTCGAGTACTTTTAATGACAGTTGACTATTGGCTTGTTGTGTCGCGGTCTTTACTTGGACCCCGGCAATGTCGCTAAACGCGCATTCGACTTCTAACGTCGGAATAATGACGATTCGGTTGTGTCCAATACAAGGGAGCTGATCTAGCGTCGCAGGCGCCATAGACTGAACGAGGTCGTGAGTCCTTTGCTCTTGTTTGAGTAATCGATTGACGGTTTTGTTGAGCCGGGCCGGATCAATCGGTTTAAGCAGATAATCAAAAGCATTGTCTTCAAATGCTTGTACCGCATATTGGTCATAGGCGGTGACGAAAACCACGTTAGGCATGGAGTCAGGATCTAACATACCTAGCAACTCTATACCGGTAATCTGTGGCATCTGTATGTCTAAAAAGACAACATCAGGCTTAAGGCTATTGATTTTTTTCAGCCCTTCAATGGCATTGCTAGCTTGATCAATCACGTTAATGCCTTCCATATCGGCCAACAGCTCCATAAGCTCTTCGCGGGCAAAGCATTCATCATCAATAATTAAAGCAGTCATAGTCGTCATGAGGTCACAGTGTTCCTTGTGTGAACGTGATTTTCTTGCGCGGGAATAATAAAGCTCATTCGAGTGTAGGTGTTTTTTTCTACCTCAATTTTTAGCGCTGCGTCACGACCAAATTTGTTACTCAACCGTTTATCGACGATTTGCATACCTAGTCCCTCATGACCAGTTTTAGGCGTGCAAAACGTACCCGCATTATCTTCAACAATAATGCGATGCCCTGTCTCGGACTTCTCACTATAAATTCGTACGCTGCCCCCTTCTATTTTAGTGGAAATACCATGTTTGATGGCATTCTCCACGAGTGGTTGCAGGGTAAAACTTGGGACTTTTCGTTCAAGCAACGACGGTTCAATATCAATGTCAACGCTCAGTCTGTCGGTAAATCGAGCTTTTTCTATTGTTAGGTAGGCATTGACGT
Source organism: Vibrio methylphosphonaticus (assembly GCF_023634655.1). Taxonomy (GTDB): domain Bacteria; phylum Pseudomonadota; class Gammaproteobacteria; order Enterobacterales; family Vibrionaceae; genus Vibrio; species Vibrio methylphosphonaticus. The sequence goes on from NZ_JAMKMS010000007.1 coordinate 239,579, forward strand.
GCGCGAGTTCATCGTGCAGTGATACGGTCTCTATATTCTGCTTAAGGTTACTGCGGAAAAACTGAGAGAGGTGCTGAATCAGACTACGTGCTTTGTCTGGATCTCGACGAGTGATGGCACTAATGGTATTTAGGGCATTAAATAAGAAATGAGGATTGACCTGCGCATGAAGCAGTTTGATCTCAGATTGGTTTAGCAAGGTCTGTTTATGAATATATTCACCGTGAAGAATTTGGCTCGACAGAAGTTGTGCAATACCTTCCGCCATCGACATATTTATGGTCGAAAACAGCTTCCGCTTCGGCTCGTACAGCTTAATGGTTCCAATGACTTTGTTGCCTGTACGCAAAGGAATAATGAGGGCAGAGCCGAGTTTGCAATCTTGGGATATGGAACATTGGTAAGCGTTGTCTTTGCCATCTAGGTAGATAATGCGATTGTCGCTAATGGAATCCAATGTGCTCTGAGACGAGATTGGTCTGTTGAGTTTATGGTGGTCATCACCAATGCCCACGAAGGCGAGAATTTTATCATTATCTGTTATTGCGACTGCGCCGACTTTTGTTTCTTCATAGATAATACGAGCAATTTTACTGGCATTATCAGAGTTAAAACCATGCACTAATATACCAACGGAACGTTCTGCGATGTTTAAAGCGCGTCGAGAAAATGTTGCTGAGTATTCTTCAAAGATGGTTTTGCGATCCTGAAGAATACTCATAAAGAGTGCAGCGCCAATGGAATTGGCAATGATCATCGGTGCGGCGATGTCGCCAACAAGTGACGCTGCTTGGTCGAAAGGCTTGGCGACCGCGAGAATAATCAGCATCTGAATGATTTCGGCGCTAAACGTCACATAGAGAACCACGAGCGGATTAAACAGCGCTTCTTTTTTCGACTTCTTAATGAAATAGAGATGCACCATACCACCAATCAATCCTTCTGCTGTCGTTGATATCGTGCAGGCAAGGTCGGTAAAACCACCCAAGGTGTAACGATGTATTCCTCCAGTTAACCCTACCGCAAGCCCAACAAGGGGGCCACCAAACAAACCGCCCATGACAGCTCCGATGGCTCGAGTATTTGCAATGGCATCGTTAATCTGTAGGCCAAAATAGGTACCTAATATACAAAATGAAGAGAATAAAACATAAATACCAAATTTATGGCTTAAGCGACTCGATAAGCTAAATAGTGGAATGAAAATAGGGGTTTTGCTCAGCATGTATGCAAGCATGAGATAAACACACATCTGTTGAAGTAAAGAGAGGATTAAGTCCATCGGATGCTACCTATAGTTCAAGTATTGCTATTGTATACCGAAATGATGGAGGAGGAGCGATTCTTGTTGGAGTCGGCTTGCCGTATAAAGCGTTCTGAATGAACGATTGGGTGTAAAGTAATATTTACATTGATTGTTTTTTAAAGTTTACACTTGCATGTCATTTAGATTTTAGTATATTAGGTTTCATTGGCTGACAGGGTCAGCATCTTACAAGTTAGATGTAAATTTTTTTGTACGGGTAGAGTTATGAAGAAGAGTGAATTAAGTAATATCAACATTAGCGATGAACAGGTACTCATCACGCCAGAAGCACTGAAAGAAAAGTTGCCACTCAGTGAGAAAGCGAGAAAGTTCATTCAAGAATCGCGAGATGCCATCGCCGATATTATTCATAAGCGCGATCACAGATTGTTAGTCGTTTGTGGTCCGTGCTCCATTCATGATATCGATGCTGCCAAAGAATACGCTAAACGCCTCAAGGCTCTCTCTGCCGAGCTTAATGACCAATTATACATTGTGATGCGCGTGTATTTTGAAAAGCCTCGTACTACTGTTGGTTGGAAAGGCCTGATCAATGACCCGCAATTGGATGGGACATTTGATATTGAGCACGGATTGCATGTGGGTCGAGAGCTTTTGACCGATCTTGTGGAAATGGATATTCCTCTGGCAACGGAAGCATTAGATCCTATCAGCCCGCAATACCTAGCGGACACATTCTCATGGGCAGCGATAGGTGCACGTACCACAGAATCTCAAACTCACCGTGAAATGGCCAGCGGTCTATCTATGCCGATAGGTTTTAAAAACGGGACTGATGGTAGCTTGTCGACGGCAATCAATGCGATGCAAGCTGCGTCTTCTAGCCATCGTTTTATGGGTATTAACCGTGAAGGGCAAGTTGCTTTACTGACCACACAAGGTAATGCGGATGGTCACGTTATATTGCGAGGTGGTAAGCAGACGAACTACGATTCAGTTTCTGTTAATGAGTGTGAGCAAGAGCTCGCTAAACACAATCTAGACGCATCACTAATGGTGGATTGCAGTCATGCTAATTCACGTAAAGATTACCGTCGTCAGCCATTGGTGGCAGAAGATGTCATCCATCAAATACGAGAAGGGAATAAATCGATTATTGGTCTGATGATTGAGAGTCATATCAATGAAGGTAATCAGAGTTCAGATATACCGTTAAGTGAGATGCAATATGGCGTTTCTATCACCGACGCGTGTATCAATTGGGATGCAACTGAGGCACTATTACGCCATGCTCACAAAGAGCTTGTCCCATTCTTGGAAAATCGTGTTAAGGAATAATCGTATCCATGTCTGCTGAATTGACCCCACTTCGTAACAAAATTGATGAAGTTGATAAGAAGATGCTTGAGCTGTTGGCCCAGCGCCTTTCTCTTGTTGAGCAAGTTGGTGAAGTAAAAAGCCAACATGGTTTGCCGATTTATGCCCCGGACCGGGAAGCGGCGATGTTGGCTTCGCGTCGAGCGGAAGCGGAGAAGGTGGGTGTACCACCACAACTTATCGAAGATATTCTGCGTCGTACGATGCGAGAATCTTATGCGAGTGAAAAAGACTCTGGATTTAAATGCTTGAACCCAGAGCTGCGTTCAGTGGTGATTGTGGGTGGTAACGGTCAGCTGGGTGGTTTGTTTGGTAAAATGTTTGCCCTATCGGGTTATCAAGTAAAGATCCTAGGAAGTCAGGACTGGGATCGTGCTGATGAGATACTTGAAGATGCTGGGCTGGTGGTGGTGACGGTACCAATTCACTTGACGGAAGGGGTGATTGAAAAACTTTCTAACTTACCTAAAGATTGCATCTTATGTGACTTAACGTCAGTGAAAAAACGCCCGTTGACGACAATGCTACGGGTGCATCAAGGGCCGGTTGTCGGTTTACACCCAATGTTTGGTCCAGATGTACCGAGCATGGCGAAGCAGGTGATTGTATACAGTGACGGTCGTGGTGAAGAACAATACCAATGGCTACTTCAGCAGTTTAAAATCTGGGGAGCGAGCTTGTGTCAGATGGAAGCGGATAAGCATGATAATGGCATGACGTTAATTCAAGCTCTTCGTCACTTTACCTCGTTTGCTTACGGGCTCCATCTGAGTAAAGAAAATCCAGACTTAGATACCTTAGTGACATTGAGTTCACCAATTTACCGTCTCGAATTAGCGATGGTCGGTAGGCTCTTTGCACAAGACCCTAATCTGTACGGTGACATCATTCTCTCGTCGGAAGAGAACATCGCGATGATTAAGCGTTTCCACCAGCAATTCGGTGACGCGTTAACATTGTTAGACAACAAAGATAAGGCGGGTTTTGTTTCGCAGTTTGAGCAAGTGAGTGAGTGGTTTGGTGATTATTCTCAGCAATTTATGTCAGAGAGTCAGAACCTGCTTAAACAAGCCAATGATGCGATTCATCGAACGTAATTACTGACAAATCAGAACTAAATTGAATACTAAAAAACGCAGCGTAAGCTGCGTTTTTTAGTGTTTATAATCGTGTGAGATAGCTAAACGTTAATGCGTATGTTCTTCTTCTGGTGAAGATTCTTCGTTACCTGCGGTTTTCATAGAGGCGTCGACATAAGGCGCATTGGTTAAGTTTATTTGCAGTTTTACCACACTGGTGATCAAATCGACGAGTGGTGCCCACTGGACTTTTTTCTCTTTTTCAAAAACATAGTCAAAGTTCTCAGGGCTCCAGTCCATTAGGTACTGTGGATTAAGCGTGCGTCCTAGAAAACGGACTTCATAATGCAGATGCGGTCCAGTAGAGTTACCACTATTGCCACATTGTGCGATAACGTCCCCTTTGCGAATAAATTGTCCACTCTTAGCTTTAAATCTATTTAGATGAGCATAAGAGCTCATGAAACCAAAAGCGTGGCGAATGGTCATGTAGTTGCCATAGCCTTTTTGGCTTGGCCGAACCGTTTCCACGACACCATCGGCAGGCGCCAGGATTTGTTCACCGGTTTTACAGGTCAGATCAATGCCGGCGTGTAATTGTCTTTTTCCAGAGATAGGGTTAGTTCGATGCCCATACGATGAAGAGATGCGTTGGTAAGTGACTGGGCTATCATTTGGGATAAGCCTAAACATGGTCGCGCGCACGGCAGAATCAATAGCGGCGGCATCAATTCGCTGTTCCAGTGGCATTTCAGCGTCGTATAGCTCTTCATCGACAAGACCGAGCACTGCCTCTACATCATTGACGCGTTTACCAAGCAATTGAAGCTCATCACGTTTCTCTTCAAGATCTTGAGACAAGTCATGAGTAACGTTGACTTGTTCTTCCAGCTTTGCTTCCAATAGAGCATTTTTTGATTGCAGATCGGAGACGGTTACTTCAGTGGAAGTTAACTCGACCTGAGATTGCTGGTATGAATAGCTCACCAGACCAAAAGCAACGGGAAAAGCGGCGGCTATTAGGATCGCGGTGTAGGTTCGCTTTCTTCCTAGACGTAGCGTTTTCTTACTCTTTCCCTGAGTTGTTGGTATAACAACCTTAATTTTATTTGGCATGATGATTTAAATTTGATTTGTCAGGATCGGATGAGTTTATTGAATTTTTTGTTAATTATGGCCAGTTCGGAAGGCGAATCACAAAAAAAACAGGCCGCTATTATTAGCGGCCTGGAGTAAAAACACAAGTTTATCTCAAATTCGAATGATTATTTTGAGATACGCTTATATTTAATGCGGTGTGGTTCTGCAGCTTGTGGACCTAGAGTTTTCTTCAGCCAGTCCATGTATTCGGTATAGTTGCCTTCATAGAAGTTCACTTGACCTTCATCACGGTAGTCGATGATATGAGTCGCAATACGGTCTAAGAACCAACGGTCATGCGAGATAACCATGGCACAGCCAGGGAACTCAAGCAGCGCTTCTTCAAGCGCACGTAGTGTTTCCACGTCTAGGTCATTGGTTGGTTCATCGAGTAGCAACATGTTGCCGCCAGCTTTAAGCAGTTTTGCTAGGTGAACACGGTTACGCTCACCACCAGATAGCTCACCGATGATTTTTTGTTGATCAGAACCTTTGAAGTTAAAACGAGAGCAGTAAGCACGCGCCTGGATTTCAAAGTTATTGATCTTAATGATATCTGAACCTTCTGAGATCTCTTGGAATACCGTGTTCTTGTCATTCATAGAGTCGCGGAACTGTTCAACCGATGCTAGCTTCACGGTATCGCCAAGCTCAATGGTGCCAGAGTCCGGTTGTTCTGTACCACTGAGCATTTTGAATAGTGTTGACTTACCTGCACCATTGGCACCAATGATGCCCACGATGGCACCTTTAGGAATGCTAAAGGATAAGTCGTCAATCAGTACACGGCCATCGAATGATTTGGTTAGGTTAGTCACGTCCAGCACTTTGTCACCAAGACGTTCACCTGGTGGAATAAACAGCTCGTTGGTTTCGTTACGTTTTTGGTGGTCACCACTTTGCAGTTCTTCAAAGCGAGCCATACGCGCTTTTGATTTCGCCTGGCGGCCTTTAGGGTTTTGACGAACCCATTCCAGTTCTTTTTCAATGGTCTTTTGACGAGCTTTCTCTTGAGACGCTTCTTGTTGCAGACGCGCATCTTTTTGCTCTAACCAAGACGTATAGTTACCTTCCCAAGGAATACCTTCACCACGGTCAAGTTCAAGGATCCAACCAGCGGCATTGTCTAGGAAATAACGGTCGTGGGTAATTGCTACAACGGTACCTGTATAGTCAACAAGGAAGCGTTCTAGCCAAGCAACAGACTCGGCGTCCAAGTGGTTGGTTGGTTCGTCGAGAAGCAGCATGTCAGGCTTTTCTAAAAGTAGGCGACAGATGGCCACACGGCGTCGTTCACCACCCGATAAAAATTCTACTTTCGCGTCCCACTCTGGCAAACGTAGCGCATCGGCAGCACGTTCTAGAGTATTGTCTAAATTGTGCCCGTCTTTCGCTTGAATCAGGGCTTCAAGTTCACCTTGCTCCTTTGCTAGAGCATCAAAGTCTGCATCCGGTTCTGCGTAAGCAGCGTAGACGGCATCAAGACGTTTCATTGCGCCAGCAACATCTGATACGGCTTCTTCAACGATTTCGCGTACCGTTTTTGATTCGTCTAATTTAGGTTCTTGTGGAAGGTAGCCCACATTCAGTCCTGGCTGCGGACGAGCTTCACCGTCGATATCGGTATCAAGGCCAGCCATGATGCGGAGTAACGTTGATTTACCTGAACCGTTGAGGCCCAAAACACCAATCTTAGCGCCAGGGAAGAAGCTCAAAGAAATGTCTTTAAGTATTTGTCGCTTAGGTGGCACAATTTTGCTCACTCGCGACATGGTATAGACGTATTCAGCCATTACCGATCGTTCCTAATATTCAAGTCAATAGAACTTGTATTTTACACCACGCAGTCGCTACCTTTCAATTTTCCTTGCCCTGCAATATGAATTGATTACGCTCCTCATGTGTAGCATTGCGAAAAAACTCGAGTTATGAAGCAAAAAGAAACAAATTCTTAATGAGAAAGAGATTGGCATAAGTCTAGTAATCGTCTTAAATTGAATATTCACCGTATCTTATATACGAGTAGAAAAGAGCGGCAAAAATAATAACAATAATGTTTGTATTGGGCGCGTTACCAGCACTTCAAAGGGATAAGGTTTAGATGAATAAACAAGGAAATTGTGGCTTGGTATGGACAACGCTGTTGTCGTGTCTACTTGGTACTAGCATAGCTCAGGCACAAGACGAGGATAAATCACTGCTCAAGCAGCGAGAGATTTACGATCAAGCGCAGGCGCTGATAGATAAAAATGACGTCGCTGGTTATCAGGCATTGCGCCCATCGATTGCTGATTACCCATTAACACCTTATATAGATAATCGAGTATTTTCATTACAGTTGAAGGGTAAGTCGGTCACACAGGTAAATACTTTTATCGAGAATAATCAGTCGTTTCCATTTTCCTACCGCATCCGAGCCCCTTATTTAGACCGATTAGCTCAACAGCAACGTTGGGGTGAACTGCTTGAATTTCAAACGACCTATCCTAATGGTGAGCGCTATCAATGTCTGTATCATTATGCGCAGCTAAAAACGGGCAATAAGGAAGCGGCGTATGAAGGTGCAGAGACGTTATGGAAGAGTGGTAAGAGTGTCTCTGATGCATGCGACCCTCTATTTTCAGCATGGAATAAAGCGGGTTTGCGAACTGATGAACATATCATTGAGCGTATGACGTATGCTTATCAATCACGTAATGGTTCGCTGATTAAATATCTCAATAAACAGCTTAAAACAAGCGCTGGGAAGTCACAGGGTAAGCAAATCGCCTCGTTATTTACCTCGCCTAAAATGGTGATATCTTTCAGTAACCAATCTTTCCCTGCGCCGTATAAAGCGCAGTTGATTGAATCCGCCTTTCGTAAACTCGCCCGCTCTAATAGCCAGCAAGCCTATTCCTTGTGGCCAGAGCTTGAATCGAACAGCAATATTTCAGCAGACTCAAAGCAATCCATGGCTGAATATTTGGCGATGCGCTTCATTAATACCGAGTCGGCATCAGAAGCAAAGTGGCGGGATTCGGTGTTGGAGAAAAGTGTTAATGACACCAATATTGAGCGAAGAGCGCGTCTTGCCATTCAGGAAGTCGATTGGCAAGGGCTCTCAGCTTGGATAGCAAGGCTGTCTGAGAAGCAACAACAGAGCAGCCGTTGGCAGTATTGGTTGGCGCGTACAGAGATTGCGTTAGGGGACCAGTCGGTCGGTGAGCAGCGCTTACAAGGTTTAGTTGGTGCTCGAAATTTTTATAGTGCAGCGTCGGCGATTTATTTGCAGCACTCCATCGTGTACCCCATCTCTAAAGTCGTCATCGATATGAATACGCTTACGCCATATAAAACGAGCTTAATACGTATTAAGGAGTTAATTGACAGGGATAAAATCGCAGCTGCGAAATCAGAATGGCGCTATTTACTGTCGCGTGCTTCTAAAGAAGAAAAAACGATGTTAGCCGCTTATGCAGGGCAGCAGCGGTGGCATCATTTTACTGTCGTGGCAACGATTTCAGCAAAAATGTGGGACAACATGAGCTTACGGTTCCCACTTGCTCATAGCTGGTGGTTTGACTTCTATGCGAAAGAACTCAATTTGGATAGCGTAATGTTGATGTCTTTAGCAAGGCAAGAAAGCGCAATGGATGTGCAAGCCCGTTCTCCTGTAGGGGCGCGTGGGGTGATGCAAATCATGCCAGCCACGGCAAAATACACGGCTAAGAAACATAAAATCACTTATAAAAATAGCCAAGAGCTCTATCGCGTGGGGAAAAACATTCAGATTGGTTCTCACTACTTGAATGAACTATTGGGCAATTATGATGACAATCGTATCTTTGCTTTTGCGGCTTACAATGCTGGACCAAACCGAGTAAAACGTTGGCGTCAGCGCTCGGATGAACAGCTTGATGTATTTGCCTTTATGGAGACTATCCCATTTAAAGAAACGCGCGGTTATGTCCAAAATATATTGATGTTTCAAACCTATTATCGAGATAGGCTCGGTGTTGAAGGGGATTTTCTAACTTCGGATGAACTGAATCGCCGATACTAGACGACTAGGCTACCAATGTTTAGGCGCTTAAGGGTAGAATACTCACTGGAACGTTTCTGATGGAAAAGTGAATGGAACCTCAATACCAAGACTGGCAACAAGTGCTGGATTTGATTCAACGAACCGATGGTCCAGAGCAGCAGGCGGCATTAATGACAATGCTCCTGACTCCCGACGAAAGAGAAGCTGTGACCGCAAGGGTTAACATTTTATGTGAGCTGCTCAAAGGTGAGTTATCTCAGCGACAGATCAGTCAAATGCTCGGAGTCGGCGTCGCCACCATTACCCGTGGCTCCGCTGAAGTAAAACGCTTAAGTGACGCTAAAAAGGTATCCCTGAGTGATTTACTGCTCAAATAGTGACGCGAGATTTAGTTTCTTGAGGTGCTTATTTTCTTGAGGTACTTATTTTCTTGATGTACTTAGTTTCCTGAAGTATTTAGTTTCCAGAAGTATTTAGTTTCCAGAAGTACTGGGGAAATGGTCTTGGTTCATAAAGGGGATCAAAGCAAGAACAAGGGCTTGGTGATAAACGGAGCTGCGAGTTAATTGATGATTGGTGAGCAAGGCAATTGCTCCCCCTTTTTGCTTGATATTTTCCGTTCCAAACGTTGAATCCATAACATCTCCTAGCTCAACATCTGGCGCAAGCTGTGCGATTACCTTCGGTGGTAGCATTAAGCTCGCGCTTCGTGATTTCCCAGTCTTACCATTGGATTCTATGACCATCCATGCAAAAGTAGAATCATCATCGAGTCCTGCTTCAATCCCTACATAATAATGAGCATCTTCCACCGTATGGCGGGCATTACTTACTCGATTTCGTGCGCCTAATAGTGTTTCGTCATTACTCATAGGCTGGTCAGGAACGCCACTTGGGACACTAACACCTTGAAAGTCGAAAAGTAGCCCTGGAAAAGCAGAATCGAAAGCACTTTTTACCGCATTGATTTTTGCTGGGTTGAGTGAGGCTATGACGACTTTTTTCATGATGTTCAATTCCATTTATCTAGTTAACAAACTCAATTCTAACGTAAATCTTCCTTACTCATGTCATTATTTTTTCCAACAAGATTACCTTATAAAGGAGCCCGTAGAGGTTCATTAAAGGAAAATAATAGTATATGGTACGACGCTCCGTTTATTGAGCGCGTAATGATAAGAGATTATGGAAATGAAAATAAAAAAAGTAGTGGTAGTGGCGGGATTAATGACGTTAGTAGGGTGTCAGGCAACACAGCGACAAAATGCAACAACAGGGCAATACGAAACGAATTCTGCAACAAAAGGTGCGGTGATCGGTGCTATAGCAGGTACTGCTGTAGGGATAGCGTCTGGTGGCGATAGTCGCGGTATTTTGCTTGGTGCGGCAAGCGGTGCTGCTATCGGGGGCGGTGCAGGATACTATTTTGATCAACAAGAGAAAGCCTTAAGGCAAGAGCTGTTAAACTCCGGCGTTCAAGTTGAGCGAACCGGTGATAATCAACTCATACTTCGACTAGAAAATGGAATTGGTTTCAACAGCGATTCTTATGCATTGAATAACAGCATAAACAATACGTTGAAGGGGGTTGCACGAGTGTTGGTTGAGTACCCTGATACCAGCCTTGTTATTGATGGGTTTACCGATAGCTCTGGCAATGCCCAGTACAACCAAGAGCTTTCTGAGAAGCGAGCAGAACAAGTACGATCATTTTTAGTGAGTCAGGATGTCGCTGCAGGTCGTGCCGTGGCTCGAGGTAATGGGGAGCGATTTCCCATTTGTTCTAACGTTACTTCTGAAGGACGAAAGTGCAACCGCCGCGTAGAGATAAAAATCATGCCGTTGAGCTAATATAACGCTGCGATGATAAATATAAGCAAAGCCCCAGTGTGATGACTGGGGCTTTGCTTTTATGCGTTTAAGTCGGGAATGACGGGTTTCACGTTATCAATAGGGTAACAACCTAAGACTTTTAGATATTTCGTTATTTTGATCAGCTCTTGAATCGCGAATTGCATAGTTTCAGAGTCCTTATGTGCTTCAACATCCACATAAAACATCTCCTCCCACGGATTACCCATAATTGGGCGCGATTCCAGCTTCGTCATATTGATGCCATAACGTTGCAGTACCAGTAGTGTTTCAACTAGTGAGCCAGCGTCTTGTGAGGTCGACATAATGAAAGTTGTTTTCGCTGGGATCTGCGTAGAAACTTCAACCGGTTTTCTTGCCACAATAATGAAGCGGGTATGATTTTCTGTTTGGTTAGCAATATCACTTTGGATGGATTGCAGTCCATAAAGTTTACCACTGGAGGCGTGCCCAATAGCGGCAACATCATCTCGAGCGAGTTCTTGTACTTTTTGCATGGCATCTGCGGTACTTGCACACGACTCGAGAACTACGCCTGAAAGTCGGCTTAAGAACTCGCTGCACTGTTGGTGCGGTTGAGGGTGTGAGTAGAGTGTTTTGATTTTCTCTAGCTGTATCTCTTTAGTTGCGACCAAACAGTGATCGATAGGTTGAGTTAGCTCACCAACAATGTGTAATGTTGTGTGCTGAAGTAAGTCAAACACTTCGTTGATAGAACCTGAACTCGTATTTTCAATGGGGAGTACGCCATAATCTGCGTGGCCGGATTCTACGGTCTTAATGACCTCTTTAAATTGATCGCAGTTTAGTTCTATGAGTTCGGTATTTTTGCGAGAAAAGAACTCTCGGCTTGCTAGATGTGAGTATGACCCTTTTGATCCTAGGAAAGCAACGCGAGCAAGTGGCTTACGACTTTGTTGTGGGTTGGCTAAGTTCTGTAAGTAGTTCTGCTGTAATAAAACAGAATCTTCAATGATGGTATGAAAGATCTTAGTAATATAAGGCGCATCGAGTTGGTATTTGTCTTTACCGTTATTGATGAGTTTGACGAGCAGTTGTTGCTCTCTAGAAGCATCTCGTACTGGCTTCGATGTTTCTACCTTACTCTTGGCTACCTCTATGCTGAACTTGCGGCGTTCAGAGAGGAGTTGCAGTAATTGGTCGTCTAGTTCATTAAGACGTAGTCGAATCTCATCAAGAGAATATTTAGTATCGGTCATCGAATTATCCTTATAAAAAAGCCTCCCTTTTGGGAGGCTTTCCGTTCGTTTTTGACTTTTCTTTCGTAAACGACGATGCCCCCAAGTTTATTGGAGGAAAAAGAAGTCAAAAAGGAACGGAGGTGTGTATAACATTTAAAATTACTTTTTATTGAACCCAACCACACAATAGGGAAGCAGGCATAGACCGTCAAGCAAAAAAATAGCGCCCTTGGGCGCTATAGAAAGAATTGTGGTCGTTATTCGACTTCGGCTTCAATCTCTTCTTCGAATTCAAGTTTTTCAGAACGACGTGCTTCAGGCTTATGTCTTAATTTGTTCAGTTGTCGTTCTAGTTTCTGTTCAACTTCGTTGACCGCTGTATAGAGGTCTTCATGAGAAGCGGACGCGACAAGTTTGCCTTTGGGTACCGTTATCGCAGCTTCAAATTTCATTTGTTTGTTCGGCTCTTCACTGAAAGCAGTTTGGCAACTAATGATATCAACTTGCCACTTCTCAAGCTTTTTAAACTTACTTTCAATGTGTTCACGGATAGCAGAGGTGATCTCAATATTTTTGCCAGTAATGTTTACTCTCATATGCGTTTCCTCTGTGACATCCCTTATGGGTTAACTCCAGATTACTCATTCAATAGTAAAAAAACGTGATCTATATCACTAAAGTGGCAGGGTGTTGTTCAATGAGAATTAAATGTGATCTATCGCAAAAATTTGGCTGGAGTCGTATTGAAAAGGCTTTCTTTTATTTGAATTTTCATTAAATTTGAAAAGAGTAGTACGCTAAAAATCCATTGTTTTTGGGGCTTTGTTACGACCTAAGAATTCTGCCGCACAAAAAATGCGCGACAGCGTAGCGTGACTCAGATCACTTATTATTCCTCTTGTTAGTCATTCAGCATTTTATAAAATGAAATATCACTATTTTTAGCTTGTTGCTCTTGCCGGATCTCTCTTAATGACTCTAGTTGCTTGTAGATAACGAAGTAACGGTTGATATTCATCACGTAGGTGACAGGTTCTGAACTGATGTTGCGCCTTGCCATTAATTCTACGTTACCAAACCATTTGTTCGCGTCGTAGCCGTGTTTTGTTGCCAAACGCCTCATTTTCGAAATGTTTCCTGGCCCAGCGTTGTATGCGGCAAGCGACAAATAGACCTTGTCGTCCTCACTGATTGCTTCATCATTAAAGTAACGATCGCGAATGAATCTAAGATATTTCACGCCGGCATGAACGTTGTTATCGATTTTGTTGATGTTCTTGATGTTAACGTTTCTATCTCTGGCCGTACTCGGCAAAACTTGCATGATGCCGACAGCGCCTTTTGGGGAAACTTTGCTTTGGTCGAGTTTTGATTCTTGAAAAGCTTGTGCTGCGATCATAAGAAAATCGAACTCATACTTGTCGGCATACTTTTTAAATAGGTCGGTCATGCCATTTAAGCGTTCTAGTGATTTAGGGTTGATAGCTCTTGCAAACCATGAGGTGTTATCTAAATATTTGTTATAAATAACATTACCAAGTAGGGTGCCTTCTTTTGCCGTTTTGATATAGGCATTCACCTGTTTGGCCAGTTGTGGAGATTCCTTTCTCATTGCCCACGCGATTTTTCCGCCGCGTCGTAATGGCATATCAGTGTGTATGTTTAAGTCTTTGAATGTCTTTCGCCAAAACTCAGCTTTATGGCTATCTAGAATTGTTGCTCCAATATAGCCCTGTTTTATCATTTCAACGAGTTCATAGTCTTGCAGTGTTTCTTCTAAATACTGAACAAAAACAGGAGGTAAATCGTTATCGGTTAACTTTTTGTTGAGTGCCTGAAGACTTTCAAAATAGCTTGAACTGGCCCTAACCCACACCTCTTTGCCACTTAATGCTTCGACTGAACTTAGTGAGGGATAGTCTTTGCTGGTAATAACTAACTCATCAATGTCATTGAGTATTGGGTGGCTAAATTGAATGACATCCTCTCGACGGGTAGTCACGGTCAAATTCGCGATGATGAGGTCACCGTAACCACGGATCAGTGAAGGAATGAGATCATCACGAGGCACTGGGATTACTTGTACTTTTAAATGGCGATATTTTTTTTTGAGTTGTTTCTCGAAGTGATACAGCTGCTCTGCACCAATGCCTTTGGGTTGCCCCTTATCAATATAGTAAAAACCAAGATCAGCAGCGACAAGTACTCGTAGTACCCCTCTCTTAGTCAGGCTATCCAGATCGCCGGTATAGGGGTCGTTAGATAAGGGAGTGAGCTCCAGTGCGACTGATGAAAAGCTGGTGAAAGCTATCATCAAGCATAATATAAGTGTTTTCACATACAATCCTTGTTACTACTGTGTTAAAGATAAATATATAAATGAAAACGATATTTTTCCAATTTACGGCATAAAAAAACGCTGTCCAATGGACAGCGTTTTTTCTATGTTTCTGTTTCAGTGCCGGTTTGACTAAGAGTTTACTTTGGATTGAGCTCCATTAATGTCTCGGTGCGCTTAACTTGATCTTCCATTCCTAATTTTTCATAGGCTTTCTTTTGAATCGTGAGCGATTTTCTCGCCGCTTCCGTATCTGGGAAGGTCTTTTGTATTTCTTGGCAGCGATTGATCGCAGCAATCCACGCTTCGCGACGAAGATAAAAATCAGCGGTCGCAAGATCGTAGTTGGCTAAGCGGTTCTTGAGGGCCACTAGGCGTTTTTGCGAGTCTTCAGCATAAGCACTATTTGGATAGCGTTTTAGTAGACGGTCAAAATCGGAAAAGGCCGCCTTGACTGGCTCAGGATCTCGATCTGAACGATCGATCTTGAAAATATCATGCATAAAGTTTCGGTCTTGGGCCATGTGAGTTAACCCTCGCATGTACAGTACCCAGTCTGAACGATTATGTGTTGGGTTTAACCGAGAAAATCGCTCTATGGTCGCTAAACCCAACGCTAAGTCATCATTTTTGTAGTAAGCATAAATGAGATCAAGCTGAACTTGTTCAGTATAGGCGCCAAAAGGGTAGCGAGAATCTAGCGCTTCTAAACGCTCAATAGCCGAGGTCCAATTACCACCTTGTAGTGATTCTTGTGCTTCTGAGTACAGTTGTGATGGTGGGACATCTGGAACGGTGACTTCTTTGTCAGCACAACCAAACAGCAAAGCTAGCGAAAGTAAGCTTGTCAGTTTAAGCAGTTTCATACTAAAACGAGATTCCTTGACGTAAATATTTGTCAGTCTCCATTACTTTTCACTCAAGTAACAGATACAATGTTGGGATACATTATCCACACTAGTGGTTACTTAGTCCCAAGGTTTTTTAAAAAGTTCGATATGGCTCAGCAGATTGAATTAACAAATACAATAAAAGACAGCCAGTTAGGTCAAAGATTAGACCAAGCTGTTGCTGAATTATTCACAGATTTTTCTCGCTCACGCTTAAAAGAGTGGTTACTTGAGGGAAAAATCTCCGTAGACGGAGAGGTTATCACCAAGCCGCGTACTCGCGTAATGGGTGGAGAATCGATCACAATTCAAGCCGAACTAGAAGATGAAGAGCGTTTTATTGCGCAAGACATTCCTCTAGACATCGTGTTTGAAGATGATGACATCATTGTGATCAATAAGCCAAGAGATTTCGTTGTTCACCCAGGAGCAGGTACTCCAGATGGCACGGTATTGAATGCGCTATTGCATCATTTCCCTGCGATTGCTGAAGTTCCGCGCGCGGGTATTGTCCATCGTTTGGATAAAGATACCACAGGTCTGATGGTCGTTGCGAAAACAGTGCCAGCACAAACACGTTTAGTGAGAGCGCTGCAAAAGCGTAATATTACGCGTGAGTATGAAGCAATTGCGATCGGTAAAATGACAGCGGGCGGTGTGGTAGACAAAGGCATTAGCCGTCATGCGACTAAGCGGGTCTTAATGGCAGTGAATGAACTGGGTAAACCAGCGGTCACTCACTACCGAGTTGCCGAGCACTTCCGTGAGCATACGAGACTTCGTCTACGCTTAGAAACCGGACGTACTCACCAAATCCGTGTGCACATGTCTTACTTGCAGCACCCGCTACTAGGTGACACGGCTTATGGCGGTCGTGCACGTATTCCTCGTGGTGCAAGTGAAGAGCTAACGACGATGATTCGTGCGTTTGACCGACAAGCGTTGCATGCTGTGATGTTGAAATTTGCTCACCCTGTGTCTGGAGAGGAGATGGAGTTCCATGCCCCAATCCCTCAAGATATGGTTGTGATGACAGAAGCATTAAGACAAGATGCGAAGCTCAATAAGGAAGAGGACGACTACTAGTGTCCACGCTTCAGCCGACTTGGGTCACTCATTCTTCTATCGCTTCTGTGACGTCAACACGAGAAGAAGGGGGGTCTAAAGCCCCTTTTGATGGATTGAATATCGGTACCCATGTTGGTGACAGTGCATCAGATGTGATGATGAACCGTCAAAAGTTAATGAAGAAGGCAAGCATGCCTTCTTCACCTATCTGGCTAAATCAAACCCATTCGACAACTGTCGCCATTATTACCTCCCCTACGAATGACGTGATTGACGCGGATGCGACTTATACTCGCCAGCCGAATATTGTGTTATCGGCAATGACAGCCGATTGTTTACCCATACTACTTGCTTCCAAAGATGGGGATGAAATTGCCGCTGTTCATGCAGGATGGCGGGGATTGGCTGATGGTATTGTCGAAAATGCGCTAGATTGCTTTTCTGGAGAAGTTCAAGCTTGGATTGGTCCTGCGATTGGCCGTGATGCTTTTGAAGTAGGGGAGGATGTCAGGGCCGCTTTTTGTGGATTAGATACTGTGTTCGAGCCCGCTTTCCAACCTGGAAAAGAGCCGGGCAAGTGGTTAGCAGATCTCTCGTTGATTGTTCAACTTAAACTGGGACAAAAGGGAGTGACAGATATCACGCAAAGTGGTTTATGCACTTATTCGGATCCTAAACGTTTCTTTTCCTATCGCCGTGACGGTCAAACGGGTCGAATGGCCAGTTTTGTGTGGATCAATCGCTGATTTTTACCTACTCATCTTGAAAATTGCCTGTCGTGTAACCATCTTATTTGCATATAACGTCGTATGTCATTTAAGGGGGTTGCTATGCGCCTTGACCG
Source organism: Vibrio methylphosphonaticus (assembly GCF_023634655.1). Taxonomy (GTDB): domain Bacteria; phylum Pseudomonadota; class Gammaproteobacteria; order Enterobacterales; family Vibrionaceae; genus Vibrio; species Vibrio methylphosphonaticus. The sequence continues at coordinate 256,683 of NZ_JAMKMS010000007.1, forward strand.
TTTTACTAGCAAATTCCAAACTGCTATTTCTGATGCCCAATCTCTCGCACTAGGGAGAGATCACCAATATATTGAACCTGTACATTTGATGGTTGCGTTACTCAATCAAGAGGGCAGTTCAATCCGTCCACTACTCACCATGCTCAATGTTGATGTGGTTCAGTTGCGTTCAAAATTAAGCGAGCTATTAGATAAGCTACCCAAAGTGACGGGCGTTGGCGGCGATGTGCAACTGTCTAGTGCAATGGGGCAACTTTTTAATTTGTGTGACAAAGTGACGCAGAAACGTCAGGACACATACATTTCCTCCGAAATCTTCTTGTTAGCCGCTATTGATGATAAAGGTCCTTTGGGTCAGCAGCTCAAACAAATGGGTCTATCTGAAGCGAAAATTAATCAAGCTATTGAGAAAATTAGGGGGGGCCAGAAGGTTGATGACCCTAATGCGGAAGAGAAGCGCCAAGCATTAGAAAAATTCACTATTGATCTCACTGAGCGAGCTGAGCAAGGTAAACTTGATCCCGTTATTGGTCGTGATGATGAAATCCGTCGTACGATTCAAGTGTTGCAGAGACGGACTAAGAATAATCCGGTGATTATCGGCGAACCTGGTGTAGGAAAAACGGCGATTGTCGAAGGACTTGCTCAGCGTATTATTAATAATGAGGTACCGGAAGGGTTACGAGGACGTCGCGTACTTTCCCTTGATATGGGGTCGCTGATTGCGGGTGCCAAGTACCGTGGGGAATTTGAAGAGCGCTTGAAGTCGGTTTTGAATGAACTTGCTAAAGAAGAAGGCAATATCATTCTTTTTATCGATGAGCTGCATACCATGGTTGGTGCAGGCAAGGGTGAAGGGGCTATGGATGCGGGAAATATGTTAAAGCCTGCACTTGCTCGAGGCGATTTACACTGTGTAGGGGCGACGACGTTAGATGAGTACCGAAAGTATATTGAAAAGGATGCAGCGTTAGAGCGCCGCTTTCAAAAGGTCATTGTTGATGAGCCTTCAGTTGAGGATACGGTTGCTATTTTGCGTGGCCTGAAAGAACGCTATGAGCTACACCATCATGTTGAGATTACCGATCCGGCAATTGTTGCTGCGGCAAGATTATCTCATCGTTATATTACCGATAGACAACTACCCGATAAGGCGATTGACCTTATCGATGAGGCAGCATCGAGTATACGCCTCCAAATAGACTCAAAGCCTGAATCTTTAGATAAACTTGAGCGTAGAATAATTCAACTCAAAATTGAACAGCAAGCATTAAAGAACGAGCAAGACGAGGCGAGTGAAAAGCGTCTAGTTATTCTTAACAGTGAGCTTGTGACAAAAGAGCGTGATTACGCTGAACTTGATGAAGTTTGGAATGCAGAAAAAGCCGCATTGTCAGGGACGCAGTATATAAAAACAGAGTTAGAACAAGCCCGAATGGATATGGACGTGGCGCGTCGTGCGGGTGACTTAAATCGCATGTCTGAGCTTCAGTATGGCCGTATTCCTGAATTGGAAAAACAACTCGATTTGGCGACGCAAGCTGAAATGCAAGAAATGAGTCTATTGCGAAATAAAGTGACCGATGCAGAAATCGCAGAAGTGCTTTCTAAGCAAACTGGTATCCCAGTATCTAAGATGCTAGAAGCGGAAAAAGACAAGTTGCTACGAATGGAAGAGGTATTGCATAAGCGGGTTATTGGGCAGGCTGAAGCCGTTGAAGTGGTATCTGATGCTATTCGACGAAGTCGCGCAGGCTTGTCTGATCCAAATAAGCCAATAGGTTCCTTTCTTTTTCTAGGTCCAACCGGCGTGGGAAAAACAGAACTTTGTAAAACACTCGCAAATTTTATGTTTGATAGTGAAGATGCAATGGTAAGAATCGATATGTCGGAGTTTATGGAGAAACACTCTGTTGCTCGCTTAGTTGGTGCACCTCCTGGTTATGTAGGTTATGAAGAGGGCGGTTATCTTACAGAGGCAGTCCGTAGAAAACCTTATTCAGTGATTTTGCTTGATGAAGTAGAAAAAGCACACCCAGATGTTTTTAATATATTACTGCAAGTCTTAGATGATGGGCGTTTAACTGATGGGCAGGGGCGTACCGTTGATTTTCGCAATACTGTCGTCATTATGACGTCGAACCTTGGTTCATCTCGAATACAAGAAAACTTTGCTGTACTGGATTATGACGGGATTAAAAGAGAAGTCATGGAAGTGGTGACGTCTCATTTTAGACCTGAGTTTTTAAACCGAGTCGATGAGAGTGTGGTCTTTCATCCGCTTGGCGCTAAGCATATCGAATCTATTGCGGCTATTCAGTTGCAACGCTTAGGGCAACGAATGGAAGAGTCTGGTTACCAGCTGTCTGTTTCTGAGCAAGCCTTAGAATTTATCGCTAAGGTCGGTTTTGATCCAGTATATGGTGCTAGGCCGTTAAAGAGAGCCATTCAACAAAGTGTCGAGAACCCGTTAGCAAAAGAAATATTAGCCGGAAAAGTCGATCCGTCCAAACCTGTCAGACTGATTGTTAGTAATGATAGGGTTATTGCAAGCCAATAATTGGGTTTAAAATGTAAAAAGGAGGCGTCAGCCTCCTTTTTTGTGTCTTTAATAGACGCTTTGGTGGATTAGTGTTCGAACGGCGTAAAAGTGTGGTTTTTATGTGATTTAACGCTTGCCAAGAATGATTCGTTCTCTATAATGCGACCCCACTGAGACGGGAAAGGTTGTCAACAACCTAGAGCGGATTAGTTAGGTTATGAAGCTCAATGAGCTAAGCAAAATTAGTTTTTAAAAAGTGTTTGACACTGGAACTTAACTCGCTAAAATGACCGTCCGTTTCGAGTAAAGCTCGAAACAAGCTCTTTAACAATATAGACCTATATCAATCTGTGTGGACACTTGTTGATGATAATCATTATGTTTACTTCTGCTTTAGCAGAGTTAAACAACTTCTTCGGAAGTAAAATGGTTTTCAATGAACACGTGACCTAAGGGTAGTAAGTTCGCTTACTGTCACACAGTTAAAAATCATTATCGTTCTGTTGGAAT
>NZ_JAMKMS010000070.1 GCF_023634655.1 Vibrio methylphosphonaticus
TAGATGTCACTGTTGTAGATGAAGACGGTGCAACAGCGGACACCACTGCTGGTATTGACGTGATTGCCGTAAACGATGCGCCAGTCTCTGGCGACCTGGCTTACAGCGTTGACGAAGATGGTTCAATTACGCTGTCTCAAGAACAGTTATTAGCTCAAGCTTCTGATGTTGAAGGCGATGATCTCACCGCCGCTAACCTAAGCGCAGGCGATAATGCCACAGTCACAGCCAATGAAGATGGTAGCTTTACCATCACACCCGATGCGGATTTCAATGGCGACATTGACTTAAGCTTTGACCTTTCAGACGGCACGGATACCGTTGTTGCCACTGCTGACCTCACGGTAAATCCAGTGAATGACGCAGCGGTAGTGGAAGATGTCGGTTATACCATCCAAGAAGATGGCTCGTTAACCTTTACTGATGAGCAGCTTCTAGCTGGCGCTTCAGACATTGATGGCGATGACTTATCCGTTGCTGATGTGTCTTACTCTGGTACTGATGGTGTGTTCACCGACAACGGTGATGGCAGTTATACCTTCTCTCCAAATGAAAACTTCAATGGCGAAGTCGACTTAAGCTTCTCAGTAAGTGACGGTACGACCACCACAGACGCCAACATTGACGTCACCGTTGACTCAATTAACGACATTCCAGTCGCGGGCTCT
>NZ_JAMKMS010000071.1 GCF_023634655.1 Vibrio methylphosphonaticus
CGTTTACGCCGGATTCTATTTCAGGCACCAACGGTGACCTCACTATCGATGCCAACGGCCATTGGGTGTTCACCGCCAACAGCGCGTTTAATCAATTAAACGTCGGCGATAAAGTCGAAGAAACCTTCACGGTGTCGTCTATTGATGGCACACCCTCGACCATCAAAGTCACGATTAACGGCACTAACGACGCCGCTACTGTCAGCAGTGCGACCGTTGCCATCGATGAGACTGACAAAGCAGTAACGACTTCAGGAACGCTAATCAGCACCGACGTGGATAACCTAGATAATACCTTCACACCCGACTCGATTACTGGAGCTAACGGCGACCTTACTATTGATGCTAATGGTCATTGGGTGTTCACAGCCAACAGCGCGTTTAACCAATTAAATGTCGGCGATAAAGTGGAAGAAACCTTCACTGTATCGTCTGTCGATGGCACACCGTCGACGATCAAAGTGACGATTAACGGGACTAACGATGCAGCGACGGTCAGCACCGCAACGGTCAATGTGGATGAAACTGACAGCGCTATAACAACTTCTGGAACCCTCACTAGTACCGATTTAGACAACCCAGA
>NZ_JAMKMS010000072.1 GCF_023634655.1 Vibrio methylphosphonaticus
TACAGTGAAGGTTTCTTCTACTTTATCCCCGACGTTTAATTGGTTAAACGCGCTGTTGGCGGTAAACACCCAGTGACCGTTGGCATCAATGGTTAAATCACCGTGGGTTCCCGTGATCGAATCTGGTGTAAAGGTGTTATCCGGGTTATCCAAATCGGTACTTGTTAGCGTGCCTGATGTGGTTATCGCTTTGTCAGTCTCATCGATAGCAACGCTTGCACTGCTAACAGTGGCTTTGTCGTTAGTGCCATTAATAGTCACTTTGATGGTCGACGGTGTGCCATCAACAGACGACACCGTAAAGGTCTCTTCAACTTTATCGCCGACGTTTAATTGATTAAATGCGCTGCTCGCGGTGAACACCCAGTGCCCGTTGGCATCAATAGTAAGGTCGCCATTGGTGCCGGAAATCGAATCTGGTGTGAACGCATTATCGGGGTTATCCACGTCGGTGCTGATTAGCGTGCCTGAGGTAGTTACCGCTTTGTCGGTCTCATCGATAGCAACGGTCGCACTGCTAACCGTGGCTTTATCGTTGGTGCCATTGATCGTGACCTTGATGGTGGAC
>NZ_JAMKMS010000073.1 GCF_023634655.1 Vibrio methylphosphonaticus
ATAACGCCTTGCTAAGGTGCGGCTAACACCACGAAACCCAAGCAAAGCCACGTAATCACTAAACTCAACCGAACCAAAAATGCCAAAGGTTAGCCGTCACTCTTAAGCAATTTGTTATGTACGGGGCTTAGTTATCCCCAAAAACTTCCGTAAACATCAGCATTTAGAACTTCAAAGAAAACCTCAAGGCTATTTACCGTTGGTGTTGGCTCGTAAAGGTGCCACTTTAAATCAGACCTCATCCAGTAAATTTTCCACTCGTTACCCGATTTGTTGAACCTTACTTTGGCTATAGGGCTCTCCATTTGCTCACTCGGATTATTCCACTTCGGGCGAACTTCGAAGATTTCAATTGATTGCCCATCAATTCGGTAGCCAAGATCCAACTGATTTCTTATTTCAATTGGTGGGCGACGAGAATCGAGATAAACCTCAACCGCTTTTTCATGTCGTTTTTGTTCGATTTCAGAGAATGCCATGTCAATCACCTAAGCTATTAATGAGCTTAAGTTTACGACTTAAAACTGACGAGTGCATGGGTTAATTTTTTGAAAGAGTACATAACGC
>NZ_JAMKMS010000074.1 GCF_023634655.1 Vibrio methylphosphonaticus
TAGACCAGTATCAACAGAATAAGCATTGACCATATGCGTTAGGCATTTCTTCTTACTGTGATCATACGTGCCTTTCAAAGACTTACCGTCAATCGCTATATGATTGGTTTCTAATGTTTTTTCATGTTGAATATCGTTACACCATCGAGTAAAACAAAGAGAAAATTCATCCGGGTCAACCAGTCCAACAATGCGAGCTGTTGTATCTTGACTTGGAATACCTGATAAGTAAGGACTAAACTTTCTAAACCATTCTAAGTTCTCTTCTCCAAAGGCTTCTATCTCATCCCAAGTTTTCATTCCACATAACATGGCTGTCACTACTTGGAACATCACTTCAAAGAAATCATAAGTGATTTTTCGGTCCTGACGGCTATCAGTCAATATGTTAAAATGGTCTTTGAATTCGTCGTAATTCATCTTTTCAATCTCGTCCTGCTATCTAAACAGTATAAGATCACGTCAGATCGCCAGATTCAACCTATTTTAAAAAATTTCATCCCGAAACTTTGAGAAACACTGCGAAAATAACATGCGGGAACCCTG
>NZ_JAMKMS010000075.1 GCF_023634655.1 Vibrio methylphosphonaticus
AAGCTAACGCCTGCAATAAGGTGTGCCCCACTAAACCAACAAAGCACACTGAACTCCATACCAAAACCGCCGAGTGTAACGCATCACCTTGATTGCATTGTTATGTTTATTCAGCAAGTCCTTGAGTTAATGTTTGTTTATCAAAAAAAGCAATCCAAGAAATCAACTTTTCAGTATTATGAATCATATTGCTCTGAGTATTGACCTGCTGCAAATAATAAGCAATAGACATCCATGCTTTGACATGTCTATCACTAAGTCCCGAACAGACTTGCGTAAGGGCTAATATTAATGACAATTCCATCTGACACGTATGCAGCAAGTTTTCTTTGAACGACTCGCTTTGTGCCTCGCCATGCAGTGTTTGCTTTAGTACGTTTAACGTTCGCTGATTTGCCTTATGATCTATGGCATGAAAAAGAAAACTTGAGATATTGCTTCCATCGACTAACTCCGTGTCCTCGAAAACACGCCTTAACAAAAAACGAAGTTGAGCTCTCAACCTGCGCTCAAGCATTACTTGCTTCT
>NZ_JAMKMS010000076.1 GCF_023634655.1 Vibrio methylphosphonaticus
GCCGGACTCAAATATAAACAAACACAACCGAAGTTATGTTGTTTCCAAGAACACTTGAATGTGTGTTGGTACCTAATTCTTATCTCTTAATAAAAAGAGTCAGAAATAGGATTTGAGAACTTTTATTTGAACAACAACTAATCAAGTTGTTGTTCGTCAGCTTTCCAAATTGTTAAAGAGCATGTGTTACTTAAACAGTAACCATTTCTAAATATTCTTAAGAGAATTTTCTATTTAAAAAAATACTTAAAGATGGTGGAGCTATGCGGGATCGAACCGCAGACCTCCTGCGTGCAAGGCAGGCGCTCTCCCAGCTGAGCTATAGCCCCATCTGTGTCGATATCGTACCGTATCTCCTAATGGAGATAGTGGTGGGTCTGAGTGGACTTGAACCACCGACCTCCCGCTTATCAGGCGAGCGCTCTAACCAGCTGAGCTACAGACCCACAGTCTGTTTCCACTTTAAAAAAGTGAAATCAAATATCGTCTCTTAACTTTC
>NZ_JAMKMS010000077.1 GCF_023634655.1 Vibrio methylphosphonaticus
ACTTCAAAGCGCTCAACTCGCGTATCACCGGCACCAAGCTCTTGCACGCCTTCTAGGCTATTCACAACCGTGTAGGTCCACGTACCATCCGCAAGAATGGTTAGCGTGCCTAATGGCGACTGACCTTCGTTATTGGTTAGGCTCGTCACGGTGGTGTTAAATGCCGCTTCGCCCGCATCCAAATCGGCGATGTCGAGTTTGCCGCCGCCAAGGAGTTCACCCGCGACGTCATTCGTATCTTCTTTGACGCTGTCAGGCGCATAATTGGTGATGAAGGTTTCATCTTCCGCGCCGTTCACCGTCACGCTAATCGTGTGCTCGGTGCCGTCCGCTGAGGTGACCACAAAGGACTCAACTAGAGTGTCACCCACATCGAGGGCTTGCACCTCAGATAGGGTGTTATCGATGGTGTAGGTCCACGTGCCGTCCGCCAAAATAGACAGGCTGCCTAACGTGGTGCC
>NZ_JAMKMS010000078.1 GCF_023634655.1 Vibrio methylphosphonaticus
AGCTAAGTCTCCTGAGACTGGCGCGTCGTTGATTGGAAGTACATCGACGTTAATGACGGTATCAACCGTCGCCCCATCTTCGTCCTGGATAGTGACGCTTAGTTGGACTTCACCGTTGAAGTTTTCGTTTGGTGCGAAGCTACACGTTCCATCACCATTAACAGAGAAGATACCGTCAGGGCCATCATAACTCACCCCAACCAGTGACACGTCACCTTCGATGTCGGAGGCATTGGCGAGGACTTGAGATTCATTGAATGTCAGTACACTGTCTTCATCAATGGTATAGGATGTCGGCCCCGCTACTGGCGGATCATTCACTTCAATGACCGTCAACCCAGCGGTGGTTTCAGCGGTAGCGCCTTCTTCATCCGCTATGACTACGTCAAAGCCAACTTCACCAGAGAAGTTCTCATTTGGT
>NZ_JAMKMS010000079.1 GCF_023634655.1 Vibrio methylphosphonaticus
AATCTGAATGTAGGTATAATGGTTGTACTGTTCGTGATGTTTCCCGCTGTAATCTGCATCATGTAGGCAATAGAAAAGAACGCCAAGATAAAGTCTGCCTCAATTCGCATGATCGCCGAGATTACGTTGTTTTAAGTTCAAAACTTCCGGAAACTTTTGAGCTTTTTCTCAGTGAGGCCTGTGAGAGTGCCACTAAGTGGTAGTATTCGACAGTCGTCTAATTTCTAACTTCGAAATTAGACGACTGCGAGGATACCTTGCTCGTTTATTAATAGATCCTAACGCGTTGATTAACGAAAAATGTAGTCGCTCAACGGTAAGTATGACGATAAGAAGATAAATAGATTGAGTTCGGGTACAAAACTGGTTAAGCAACA
>NZ_JAMKMS010000008.1 GCF_023634655.1 Vibrio methylphosphonaticus
CGTGATGGTGATGGTTTGTGGCGCACTCGCTAAGCCTTCATCGTCCAAGGCGATGTAGGTGAACGTCACATCTTCCGACTCACCATTGCTGAGCCCTTGGAAATCTTCACCCGGATCGAAACTGTATGAGCCATCTGAGTTAAACGTTAGGCTGCCTTTGTCTGCTGGGACATCGTCTTGCAGTGCGTAGGATGCGATCACACCATCCACGTCTGAGGCTTCAGGGAGAAAAGCGGATAACAGTGAATCCTCATTGGTTACGACTTCGTCATCAAAAGCCACTGGCGCGTCGTTCACTTCGTTAAGCGTTATCTCTACATCCGCAGTTTGAACTGAGTTTGGCGCATCACGCCCGTCATCGACGGTATAACCCAAACTGCCTACCTCGTCACCGTCGATATAATCCAAAGGCGCATCATACTGAAGGTTAGCCAGTTGGTTTATCGTTAATTCATCCCCAACCGAGACTGTAGAACCATCGCCTAACGTGACTGAACCTAACGCAGGAATATTGATAATTCGAATCGTAAGCACATCATTGTTAGCATCGGTTGGAAGCGCAAGCGCTAGGAGGTTGTCTTGCGATTCTTCGTCAAAATTTCGTGAATTATTGAATACAACGGGGGCTGAATTACTTAAAAATTGGAGTAGAGTGAGTGATTGAGTAACAGAAAGCCCCTGAGCTTCAAGACCGGCTGTCTCAAACTGAGTCTGAGCGATTGTTTGAGCACTATCTCGGGCGATACTGCTAGATAGAGTGGGGCTGGAACTGCTCTCCACCCCTGCTGCCGGAGCTTGCTCTTCAGATTGAGTGGGATCCACTCCTTCTTCTACTTGCGCAATTATCTGTTCTACGTCCAAATCGGCGACATCTACTTCTGCAAGAGTATTGTCTTCGGACACAAACTGCACACTAAGATCATCTCCAACTTCCGCGTTGTCTAACACGTCGATGATGACATCCCCTGGACGAGGAGTTGCACCTTCTGGCAGCAATGCTAATTTACCAGCACTATCGAGTACCAAAGTACCCGATACTTGCACCAACCCGATAAGAGACAATACACTCATGGTTCACTCCTTGGATTACTTCCTGCTCAAAGACGTAATCTCACATTTCGACCTAGCCTGTTCGAATTACTAATGTCGGTAACGCGTATTCAAATCATGAATTTCACGTTTCCTTTACATTTAAATACCAGACCAAATGTATATTGGAAACCTTTCTGTTATGTTTTTTATCATTGTCTCAAAAACGAAAAAAGTCTCGCATTTGCGAGACTTTTTAAATAGTGAATTGATTTTAGCCGATTATACTAATGAACCCTTGAATTATTATGAGGTTAACGATGTCGATGAAGAATGCACCGACGATAGGAACCACCATAAAGGCTTGAGGAGACGGACCAAATCTATTGACGATCGAACCCATGTTCATTACAGCCGTCGGCGTAGCGCCTAATCCAAAGCCACAGTGTCCACCGGCTATCACCGCACCGTCATAATTTCCACCCATCACTCTAAATGTTACGTAATAAGAAAACACACCTAGAATGACCGATTGTACTGCCAGTATCACCAAGAACGGGATTGCCAAGTCGAAAATATTCCAAAGCTGTAAACTCATCAACGCCATGGCTAAAAATAATGATAACGACACTGTACCAAGTATATCAACGGTTTCTGCATCGACTTTATAAGCTTTTGATACTTCGCAAATGTTAGTAATAAACACACCAACAAAGAGGGCGTAAACGAAATCTGGGATCATCAACCACGACACTTCAAAGCTATTTACCCATGCATGCAAATACTTAGCACCTGTCACACACAATAGTAGTATGAATAACACTTCAACCACTTTCTTAGCCGTTACTCGGTCTCGTTCATACTCATTGTAAGTCACGAGTTCAGGGAAGCGTTCATGTGTATCGTTGCCACGACCGTATTCAGATTCGAGGTTGTTTTTGTCAATTAAGCGTTGAGCAACCGGACTGCCTATAATACCACCAATAATCAACCCAAACGTCGCTGATGCCATTGCAATTTCGAGTGTGTTGCTAATACCAAAAGTTTCAGTGAAAGTCTGAGCCCAAGCCGCACCTGTTCCATGACCACCAGATAACGTAATAGACCCTGCGATCATCCCCATCAAAGGCTCTAATCCAAGTGCTGTCGCCATACCGACACCAACACTGTTTTGCACGATAATATAGGCTGACGCTACGGCTAAGAAGAGGAATACCTTCGCCCCCCCTTTTAGTAACTGCTTATAATTGGCAGCAAGACCTACAGTACTAAAGAACATCAACATAAATGTCTTCTGCAATGGCAAAGAAAACTCTAAGTTAATGCCGTTAAAATGCAAACCGGTAATGATAAAGGCAACAATCAAGCCGCCAACAATCGGTTCTGGAATGTTGTACTTTTTTAGCGTGGGAAATTTACTGTTGATAATGTGCCCAAGAAAAAGAACACTAATTGCGATCAAAAAGGATTCCAACGTTCCAACAGAGATAGTGTTGCTCATATAACCTCTCTATATGCTTATCGCTCATCTTCCTTAATGAGGTTAGATTAAATTGTATGCGTGTAGTAAGAATGTAGGATAGATAACGACAATAACAACGTCACCCAACAACCGTGTTCGGTTAAACCTACTCTCTTTAATGGGAATGTAACTTGAACTCAAGGTATTGATGCACAAAGTGGCTTTGAGCAAATACGCATCAGCTTTTACCGAAAATGGCGTCTATACTGAGCGAGACAATATAGTCAAAAAAGATAACTACACAGCGCGAATATTAAGGTGGCGGATTGTAGCACATGTCATACCTTACACCTAATCGCCCTAACGATAAGGACAATAACTGACAATGAAGTCTCTCACTGCAACCGGATTGCTAATCACAACCTTTGCAATCCACAGCCACGCCGCCATTAATTATCAATACCAACCAGCACTATCTTCTGATGATAAACACGTACAGCAAATGTTAAAAGACAGTGACGTAAACACACTCGTGTCTGATTTATCCGAGCGTTATTTTCGCTTTGATCAACCTCTGACTGTCGTTTATGGAGGGGATGATGGTCCATTATATGATCCCCAACAGCACCAAGTTATCATTCCCTACCAGTTTTATACTGACTCTGTTAAGTACTTCTTAAAACACGATTATCAAAAAAAGTTTGGTAAACCGGCCAAGCAAGGTGCGATGGATACCATGCTGCACACGTTGTTGCATGAAATAGGACACGCTTATATCGCTGACCAACAAATCCCAATTCTAGGGAAAGAAGAAGATGCGGTCGATAACTTCGCAGCCGTACTGATGATCAACTACGTAAATGGCGGTAGTGATGCCGTTATCAGCGCTGCTGACATGTTTTCTTTTGAGTCAGAAGATCGCCCTCAGTACTACGAGGTATCGGAATATATTGGTGAGCACAGCTTTGATTTACAGCGTTACTTTAGTGCACTGTGCCTTGTCTATGGAAGCGACCCAGAGCACTATCCAACACTACTCGATGAAGTAGAAGAAGATTATCGCGACGAAAGAAAAGATATTTGTCTGCAAACATTTACACAAATTGATGAAAACTGGCGATACGTGTTAAATATCGAAGACTCAAAAAGCGTAAAGGAATAACAGCTTAAATCTAAAAAGATGCCACACCTATCGTGTCGCATCTTGTTTAGTGAGCGCTGTACTCTATATGCGGTATCTCACACGAGATTCACGCTCAAATTTACATTGTAAAATCTAACTTTCTGAGTCGCTACGGACCGCTTTAAGCAGCACAGAGGTATCGGAACGTCCTTCCCCTTGAACAGATAACGCTTGATAGCGTTCTATCGATTGTTGAGTCAATGGGAGCGTAATACCTTGACGTTTTGCTTCATCAAGGCAAAAGCCTAAGTCTTTTATCATCCAATCTATCGCAAATCCAAAGTCAAATTTATCTTCTGCCATTGTGTTAGCTCGATTCTCCATCTGCCACGAGCCTGCCGCTCCATTTTTAAGGCAATCGACTAACGCGGGGATATCTAAACCGCTCTTTTGTGCCAATATCAAGCCTTCAGATAATCCAGTGAGCACGCCTGCAATACAAACTTGGTTAACCATTTTTGCACGCTGTCCCTGCCCCACACTTCCCATTAGGACCGATGAGCGCCCATACGCATTAAATACCGGTTGGAGTGTAGAAAAAACGTCCTCGTTGCCACCACACATTATGGTCAACACGCCGTTTTCAGCTCCAGCCTGCCCTCCGGAAACAGGGGCATCGATAAACTCAATACCTTGTGCTGTCGCCGCTAACCCCAACTCTTCCGCTAGAATGGCTGACGTTGTAGTGTGATCAATTAGAATCGCACCACGCTTCATATTCGCCAAAGCACCAGTCGATGAAGTGGTCATTTGGCGCACATCATCATCATTGCCGACACATACAGCAACCACATCGGCATCTTTGACACAATCGGCTACCGTTTCCGCATAGCGGCCATCATATTCCGAGGCCCAGCGCTGTGCCTTTTCAGTCGTACGGTTGTAGACGGTTACCTCAAAGCCAGACTGAACAAGATGCCCCGCCATTGGATACCCCATCACGCCAAGACCAATAAAACTCACCTTCATCACACTCTCCTTTGTTTTTATTGAATTCACAACAACAGTGAGCGAATGAGATATCTTTCCATAAGCTCAGCGTGAATTACTGTTCGTTAGTAGGTCTTTGTACACGAAAATCAACCAACAATCACTATGAGCCCCCTATTCGTACATAGTAACAAAGCTGAACGAGCCGACTTCACCGCTTCATTGGTACTATGCTTACCAATTAGGAAGAATGATCAAGGGGTAAGACTCCAATGCAATCGCTGCCATGATCATCGTTCCATCGCCGCAAGAGAATAAAGAATAAAAAGTTGCAAGAAGCGGAGGGTAGATATAAAAAAACCCGCGAATGCGGGCTTTTACAAATGCATCTTAGATATCGTCATAGTTGGCGCGAATAGCCCTCTGCAACCTACCTAAAGCTAAATATTCATTACGCTTCAGCGTTATGATAAACCTGTTGAACATCATCGCAATCATCAAGCATATCAAGGAACTTCTGGAATTTTTCATCATCTTCCGCCGGTACCGCAGTGTGCGTTTGCGGAACGAAAGTGATCTCTTCTACATCAAGTACCAGCTCTGGGTACTCTGCAGTAAGCGCTGTTTTAGCTTTAAAAAATTCTGTGTTCGGAGCAAAGACAGTGATGACACCGTCTTCTAGCTCAATGTCAGCGACATCAACGTCTGCCATCATTAGCGCTTCAAGTACGGCTTCTTCGTCTTCACCTTTAAACTGGAATACAGCTTGGTGTTCAAACATATGAGCTACCGCACCAGGACCACCAATTTTAGCGCCAGTTTTAACAAAGCATTGGCGAACATCTTGGAACGTACGATTACCGTTATCTGTTAGACAGTCAACAATAACACTAACGCCACCTGGTCCAAATCCTTCGTAGCGTGCTGCATGGTAGTCTTCACCACCGCCGCCGTTAGCTTTGTCTAGTGCTTTATCAATAACGTGCGCTGGAACTTGGTCTTTTTTCGCTTTAGCAATCAGGTGCTTAAGCGCTAAGTTCATATCAGGGTCGCTACCGCCATTTTTAGCACTAACGTAAATTTCTTTACCGTATTTGGAATAAACTTTAATTTTTGCGCCTGCAGTTTTTGCCATTGAGGCTTTGCGCACTTCAAAACTTCTTCCCATCGGGATGTTCTCTCTTATTCAATTTAATGCGAGGATTTTATCAAATCACGGAGGCAAATCAATTGTGATGGGTCATGTAAACGATCACAACACACCCATCATCTTCTTGTATTTGGCTACACATTGCTCAAACCACGCTTTTTCAGCTTCATCACGGATATTTTCAAGCTGAGTTCTGATGGCATCAGGACCCACTTTTGCCTCTTTAAGCTGCCAAACGACATAAGAGGCCTGCTTATCCAGCTCAACTTTGTTTTTCTCTGCTGGAGGCAGTAACGATAAGTTGTAAGACATAGCCATTCGTTGATTAGTTCAAGTGATCGCAGAATATAGCACCGATGAAGCCTTTAACTCAAATCAAGTCGCTAAAAATACGAAAGGGTGGCAATATGCCACCCTCTTATTTGACGCTCTCGCGATCAATGAATCAAACCGAGTTCTCTCGCTTCTTCAAGAGTCAATCCACTCTCTTTGATTTCTCTCAACGCTTCAATGCGTCTTCTCGCCTCTGCTGATTTAACTTGCTTCGCTGGGCGTTGTTCTTCCATGTACTCTTCTGAGTGATCCCATTTTGTCGTGATAGACGTCATATCTTCATGGTCGATAGAATTAATGGACATTGTTTCCTCCAGATAAACCATGTCTAGGACACCTAATCTGTAGCAAAGGATAATTTTGTTGTTAAGGGAAATAAGTTCAGAGTGTGACTTAATCAATACTTCTGAGTAGAAGTTAAAAAATGTCAGAAATTAGCTTTGAAATTGATAAAATTGCCACGTACATTCTGAGGATTACACTGTCAAAAACAGACGTGATCCAGATCCCTATTTTTCATATCAAGCAAGACGATTTTTTCCCCCAACTAAACCCAACATTGCAATCAAATGCGGGTTTCAAACAGGCAAAAAAAAAGCGAGCTCAAAAGAACTCGCCAAAAATATATCAGAATGAATGTAACAATATGAGCCAATCTACATGTTTCGATAGAGAGGACAAAAGGTTGTCTATTCGGGATAAATAATAGCCACCTTATCCCTTGGCATTGTCAATGCTTTGTCAGCGTTATGTTTGTATCTCAACAAATTTTCTAACAAATAAAATCTAGATGGAGACTTCATCTAACACTCGAAACACAGCTTCGTCAACTTGACCTTGGTACACGCTTTTACACACCTTTTTACGCACGGCTAATGCCGATATGAGCCGTTCAATCGACAAATGTTTGTTCTCCTGCCGCGAATTATATAACTCTACGACTTGGCTTAAGGTTTCATACGGAATCACATTATTATCGACACGTAGCCAATCAAGCTTCTCCATAAGCTCGTAGCACTCTTGTTTAATTGAAGCCAGTGAATGTCCAGTCATCGCAGATAACGCCGTTATACTGCGTTCTAGAGCCTCTGGTGAAGTATATTTAGATAATACGATGGTAATCTCATCAGCATTGATCTCTACAAGGTGCTTACGCTGCTTAACTCGACGGCCTAAGTTACCTTTCGGCGATGGTGCTTTCCGCTGTATAGGCTCAAATTCACCATCAATAATGGATGAAAGCTCGTCAAGCTGCTTGCGACTTACCAACTCATGTCTCAAAGGGTTAGGAAGCGTTGGTGCCATATTACGTTTACCAGCATTTGTGGTGCGCGCTCGAGAATAACGCAACACTTCTTCCACATCGCAGCGAATATCTACTTGAAAGTCAGGCAACTTAGCTAAAGGATCCAAACACGTTAATGTGAGGTGATAACCCCATAGATTAACGTCAAACTCATTATCTGATTGAGGATCTTCACCCAGGCGCCTTAACTCGCGAAGCAAATCCATAGAAAAACGTCGCCACTCAATGTTGCGTGCCAATTTCTGGTTCAATTCGGAAAGTAATAACGAATCAGTATGACGACGTGCCATACGACTTCGGAAATACGAGTAAAGCTGGAACACTAAAGTGTGCTGTTTCAAGATTTCAGGAGGAAACAAGAAAAAGTAATCTCGTGTCAGCAGCTCTTCATAAAACGAAGGTTCCCAAACCAAAATATATAAGTTTGGTTTGATTTTAATTTCACCATCAGCCCCTTCACGAGGGGCTTCTTCAGAGGCCGTAATGGTTCTGGCGATAAAGCGGAAGCGATCACTTTTAAAGCCTTCAGGCATATTTTCGCTTAACCAGCGTCCCGTTAACTCATGAAGTTGGAAGTCAGTAAATTCAATGCGGTCAATGCTATCACGGATAGAATCACGAGCCGGTCCACTGTCCTTTTTGCCTCTCAATGACAAAATATCAGTAATGTAGAGCGGTGTCTTATTGGGAACATGTTTAGCATCGAGTTGATATTCTTCATGATGGTGATCATGGTATTGAACGGTAAGGGTAAACAACGCAAACAATGTCATCAGATCATCGACTGTCATGATGTTTTTGGATGATCGTGTTTCAATTACCGCACGAGTACCTGAGATCGATACCATGGATTTTTGATAGCTTTTTCTCGTTCTTGGTGGCGCGAGTGCTTGATCGATGATGCCCGCCCAATTGGTCGGCGATACTATGAATTGGTCAGCTTCATCGCGCATAGCTGGTGGTGTATATAAACCATGTTCATTTAACAAACGTTTATTTACTTGAGTTTGAGCGAGTGCTTTAGACTTTTTTTGTTTTTCCGATTGCTTAACGGATTCGGTAACAAGACTGGTTGCGCCTAATACTGAAACGAGTTGGTTTGGGTTAACAAACCGATGTAGCATCGTTTTCCCAGCTAAACCTTCTTCAAACCTAACCGGCAGTTGAGAAAATAAACCAATGTTAACGGCCGCTCGGAGTCGTTGTTGTATCGCTGCTCGCGTTAGTTTGCCGTCGGTTGCAATAATAAGTTCGGTTGTTGATACATAACCATCTTTTGAACTAAATCCGCGTAAAGAGATGAGATTGAGGAGTTCAAGGATGCTTTTAGTGACGCCCTTGAAATGCTGGTATTGTTCAATCCAATCTACGGATGCTTCTGTAATTTCAAAGAGATGTCCCCCTTTGTGATCTCTTGGGAGTTTGATCAGGACTTTATTATTATCACTCATGATTAGATCTATATCACACTATCCGTAATTCCGATATTGTTCCAAAGAATAATGAAAAACAGATCATAAATAAAGGATTATTTTTATCGATCTATGTTTATGATCTATCTGATAATACTGATCTAATATGATTAAGTGATCTAATGATCTGGGCTTGAAATTGCCTATAAGCTGTTGTTTTAAAATGTATATTTTTTTGATCGCTGGGACGCATGATCATGTTTGTATCGAAACGATGATCATTAAAAACGGAAAGCATGATCATTAAGAAAAGAAACAATGATCATGAAGATAGTGGAAAGGTGATCATAAGGGATTAGGAACAATGATCAAGTTATAAAAATGACTTATCCACAAGTTACTCTCTTTACCCACTAATTATTTTCGATTTTCGTCATGAATACATTGGATTATCTACGGAAGAATGATCAAGACATTGAAGACATGCTTATTTTTGTGTGTTTTTTAAGCAATGACATTTAATTTGTGATTTTTGATTAACGTATCTGGCTGTATACGTGAGATTGCCAAGCGTCACTGTGCTTTAGGAAACATGATCAAGAGGCGCAGAATGCCTCTTTTGTATTTCAATTTATTAATAACGCACGCTTTAATCGCTTATATCCCTTATTCCACCTAGCATCGGCCGTAGTTTACTATCAAAACGTCATGCTTCCGTGGCTTATAGTACTTGATCATTCTTCCCTATTTACGATCTTGTTCTGAGTTTAGTCATACGGGAACGATTGATTCGCTACCCCTTGATCATGCTTTAGTCGTATTTGTATTTTTTCGTTAAAATTGAAGACTTACCTTGATCATGTTTCCATATTTTTTTTGTATCAATGACCATCAATTTCTCGTCTAAATTCATCTCTAATTCTCATTGTACATATTTTCTTGATTACAAGGCGCTGATTACTCGTTTAATTATGACCCTCCATTTTTCCTTGTCGCTTTAAATACAAACATCAGCTGCCGTAGTTTAGCGGACAATCATAATCGTTCCGGACGATGAGTTGTTTACATTGTAAATGAGTGACGCTGTAACACTTTTAAAGTTTACTCACTTCAAGGCAAAGTGGTGTGTAATTCTGTTCAATTAATCGTCTTAAATCACAAATTGACAATACATTGTCAAAATAAGTGCAATTATACTCATTAAATGTATGGACAGCTTTTTTGTGAGAATGTACGATAATGCTGTACGTTATTTGATTAGGTTACTTGACTGGTACTTAGGTATGAAAAGAGAACAAACTATAGATAATCTTTGTCGCCTCGCAGAGCTCACTCAGCAGGTGCAAGCCGATCGTATTGAAATAGTATTAGAAGAACGAAGTGAAGAACATTTTCCTCCTATGTCTAAGGCTATGATGGAAACGCGTTCTGGTTTAACGCGTCGAAAACTAGATGATGCGATCAGCAAATTAGAAGCTGACGGGCATCAATTTACAAAAAATAATGCCAACCATTATTCTATCTCGTTGCAAGAAGCCCATATGTTGATGGATGCTGCTGCAGTGCCTAAATTCCATGAACGAAAAAATAATCAGGAAAACAAACCTTGGATTATTAATGTACAAAACCAGAAAGGTGGAACAGGGAAGTCGATGAGCGCCGTTCACTTAGCTGCGTGTTTAGCTTTGAACTTAGAAAAACGCTATCGCATTTGTTTAATAGATTTAGACCCACAAGGTTCATTGCGCCTGTTTTTGAACCCCCAAATTAGCTCTTCAGATCACGATAATATTTATTCTGCAGTAGATGTAATGCTGGAAAATGTGCCTGAAGGGACTGAAATCGATTTAGAGTTTTTACGCCGTAATGTGTTGCTGCCAACGCAATATCCGAATTTGAAGACAATTTCTGCTTTCCCTGAGGATGCCATGTTTAACGCGGAGGCATGGCAAAACCTATCGCAAAATCAGTCACTCGATATCGTTAAGCTGCTAAAAGAGCAGCTCACCGATAAGATTGCCGAGGATTTTGACATCATAATGATAGATACAGGTCCTCACGTTGACCCACTTGTTTGGAATGCAATGTACGCTTCTAATGCACTACTTATTCCTTGCGCTGCAAAACGACTCGATTGGGCATCAACCGTTAACTTTTTCCAACATCTTCCAACGGTGTACGAGATGTTCCCAGACGATTGGAAAGGGCTTGAGTTTGTGCGCTTGATGCCAACTATCTTTGAAGATGATAATAAAAAGCAAGTATCGGTATTAACTGAAATGAATTACTTACTTGGCGATCAAGTTATGATGGCAACGATTCCGCGTAGCCGAGCATTTGAAACGTGCGCCGATACTTATAGTACGGTTTTTGATCTTACTGCCGGTGATTTTGAAGGTGGTAAAAAGACATTAGCGACCGCGCAAGATGCGGTACAGAAAAGTGCACTAGAATTAGAAAGAGTGTTACATAGCAACTGGGCTTCACTGAACCAAGGGTAATAGAAGATGGCAATTAAAACTTCTGATCTGAATGCAAAACTATTTGGAAAAGCCAATAAACGACGTGCTTCTACGCCTCAAGAGGCGCAAAGCGCTGCGAAAGAACAAGCACAAGTAATTGAACTCGCTGTTGCTGGTGAAGATCTTGTTTCATTTGAATTGATTCGTATCCCAGCCGAAAAAATTGAAAGCACGACTTTTGTTTTCCAAGAAAACGCTCGTGAACAATCATTTTTAAATGAGCATGCGTTGTCGGATGTACTTGCAACATTACGTGATAAAGGACAGCAATACCCAGCAGTAGGACGTCGTCAAGATGATGGTAGCATCGAAGTTCTCGACGGTAGCCGTCGTCGAATGTCTTGTATTATCGCTAATCAAGAATTCTTGATTTATGTTGCCAACAATATCAATGCCGACCACGCGAAGTTTTTGTCGGATGTCGCGAACGCTCACAAGCCTTTATCATTATATGAGAAGGGTAAAGAAATGTTAGCCAAACTCGACAGTGGCGAAGCTGAAGACCAAAAAGCGCTGGCAAAAATGTTTCAGTGTAGCGAAGCGTTAGTTAGTGGCGCACTTAAGGCTGCCGATTTACCTTTAGAGTTATTGCAAGCTTATCCAAATGTGAGTGATTTAGGGCGACCAACAATCGTTAAGCTGCATAAACAATTTAACGAACTTGGCGATGATAATCAGTTCAAGTTGATTGCTCGTTGTGGAGAAACGGATGGGTATATTTGGCAACAAAGCCGCGCTCATGGCGTTGCACGAATTACCAAAGAAGTGTCCGAAACGTTAGAAAATTGGATGCACGAACTTGTGCCGCCAAAACGTACCAAAGTGACTAAGACAGATTTAGTTAAAGGGCGAGCAAGCTACACTCGCAAAGGGCCAAACTTAGCGCTCAATTTAAAGAAGGTCGATGACCAAACAATGGACGAGATATTAACGTTCATTAAATCTAAAATTCAATAACAGATACCCCGCATAAGCGGGGTATTTTTTTATGCTAATATAGACGTAGCCTTTTTTAATGTACAACGCTATGTCACATATAACCTCTGAACAATATCAATCTATTAAGCCTCTTCTTTACGCCGCGAGGCAACATTTTACCCGTGGTGTGTTCATACTCGAGGGAAACTCAGATTGGGTTCAAGCCTTTATTTCTCAATTTATGCAAGACAGCGACAACTTGCCAGTTTGCCAATTAGGTGGGAATACTTTATTTGGGACTCGCTATTATTCTGCTAAACAAGGTCGTCAGCTTCTTGGTGTAGAAAGCCGTTCTATTGTTGTGTCATTAGATGATGGTTTCGACGCCAATAGCTTTAACGCCGCAGTTGGTAGCTTAGTGGGCGGTGGCTGCTTAATTTTGGTATGTCGTTCTATCTCAGGACTTGATCCTTGGCTTCAGTCCCATCTTTTTCCTCTTCCCATTTTGTCTGAAGGGCAGGGGAGCCTTCGTGATGATAACCATTGGCTAAGCAAAATGCAGGCATTAAGCCTTAACGAAGGTGACGCGTGTTATGACCAACAAAGCCAAGCGATAACGCTTATTGAAAAAGTATTAAGTGGACATAGGAAAAGACCATTGGTTTTGACGGCTAACCGTGGTCGCGGCAAAAGTAGCGCATTGGGGTTGGCGGCTAAACGACTTTTAGCACAAGCACCGTTAACCATAATTGTGGTCGCGCCAAGTAAACAAGCGGTCGCGCCAATTTTTGAACATGCAGACGTATCGAACCGGCATCTTGACGCTTCCCTTATCTTTGTTGCTCCGGACGAATTACTAGAACAACGCCCAAAATGTGATTTACTTTTTGTTGATGAAGCCGCTGCCACACCCGTTTCAATGCTCAAGTCGATTATCGAGAATTATCACCGCGTGGTAATGACAACAACGATTCATGGTTACGAGGGCTGCGGAAGAGGCTTTAGCCTCAAATTTGTTCCTTGGCTTTTAGAAGCTCGATCGGGAACTAGAGTTTATCAGATGGATCAGCCGGTTAGATGGGCAATGGATGACCCTCTCGAGGCGTGGTGCGCAACAACGTTTATGCTTGGCAGTGAGCTGGCTGAAGTTGACCCAGTCTTACTGGATAAACCTTCGGGAAGTTTGGGCTTATCGATGACTACGTTTACGAGTAAAGAGCAAATACGTCAGAGTCCTTTGCTGTCAGAGTCATTTGCATTATTGGTCAACGCTCATTATCAAACGTCGCCTAACGATCTGATGCTCCTTCTTCAGGATGACAATGTTGAGCTTCACGTCATGACAGTTGGACAGCGCGTTGTTGCGAGTATGCTTGTTCATTACGAAGGTGCACTCTCTATCGAAACGGTAGATTCGATCATGCTTGGTCGTTCACGCCCTAAAGGACATTTGATTCCATGTGATTTGAGTAACCACTTAGGGCTTTCCGAACCTGGAACACAGCGATGTGCCCGTATTATGCGAATAGCCGTCCATCCTATGCTTCACTCTAAAGGAATTGGTAGCGAACTGTTGTCGCGCTACGCAGCGAATACAACTAGGCCAGTGGATTATCTCGCAACTTCGTTTGGGCTTACGCTTCCTTTACTAAGCTTCTGGCTCGATAGTGATTATCTGCCAGTGAGGCTTGGTGCATCTAAAGATCAATCCAGTGGCACTTATAGCCTTGCGCTTGTAAAACCAATGAACTCTATCTCTGATACATGGATAAAGCAGGCTCGAGTTATATTTAATAACGCAATCCCATCTCAGCTAATGGTTGCTAATCGAGAGCTAGAGCCAAAATTAGCATGGTCGTTGTTTAGTGAAAGCAGCCATTCATTTCCCGAGGAGTCCGTACCAACGCTGTTAGAGTTGTATGCTAATGGTGGTAATGCGCTTGAAACTTGTCGTTGGGCTTTCCCTTCGTTTTTTCGTATCTTAGCTAGTCGTCAAATTCACGTAGATAGCGCGCTGCTTATTGGGGTTGGTCTATTGCACTGGACATGGCAAGAGTGTTCTCGGCATCTTAATTTTTCGGGAAGAAAGCAATCCGAAGCTGAGCTAAGAAAAGATATTAACCATTATATTCAACTTTTACAGTGTAAATCGTAGGGTATCACTATTGCTTCAATTTACACTGTAAAACAGCACTGTGTTTTTACAGTGTAAATTGACCAGCATCATCTAGTTTTACACTGTAAATCTCATGCACTTTATTAAAGTCGTTGGACATGTTGATTGTAAGTCTGGGTTTAACTAAACGATGGCTTGTAAATATCAAGTGATACAACGTGACCGCCGCGCGAGTTTTAGGAAGTTTTTATAGTCTCAAGATTGAGACTGGATTAAGATAAACCCTATTCGTTGAAGCGCGATCACACTTTGTTTGAAAAGCGTGGGCGGTTAATAAGGAAGTTATACCTGTCATGTGGAAAAGTGTTCTCCAATTGTCTAATAACAAACAAGAGGTTCTTGCGGTATTACCGCAAGAAGACGAACAAGGACTGAGTCTAGAAAAACGCCTACTTGAAAATGCGCTTTCTGAATTTGACGTTAAGTCATTCTATATTGATGAAGCCGCCGTTAATCAATTTATTGCATTTGCACAACAAGCAAAAAAAGAAGCCTTTCAGGGGATGATACTGGCCTACAAAAAAAACGCCTCGGTATCTGTCACTATGAGTGAACAAGATATGTTGGCGAGCATGACGGTCGAAGGTGCTTACGGTGGTGAACCGTTGACTGGTGCGCAAGTGATAAAAACGTTGGCTGATGCAAAGGTGCTCAAGGGCATCAATAAACTCGCTTTAAAAAAAGTCTTACTACTTAGTCGGCAATTGGAGGCGGGTAAAACCTACGTTCAACCCGTTGCGATAGGAAAGCGCCCGGTTGAAGGGAAAGACAGTCAATTTATCCCACTTATTCTTGATCCCAAGTCCCGAGTACTGAAACCTCAACGACTGGTTGACTCGGATAAGGTTGATATGCGCGACCTTGGTGAAATGGTGATGGTGGGCCAAGGTGAGAAACTGATGAAGCGCATACCGGCGCTAACCGGACAAAATGGTTATACCGTGACCGGCAGTATTATCCCTCCTAGAGCTGTGAAAGATACACAGCTGAAAGTTGGCAAAGGTACGACTATTTCTGACGAAAACCCAAATTTACTTATCTCTACCATTTCAGGTATGCCTATTATCAAAACGAATACTGTTGATGTTGACGATGCTCTTTGTCTGTCAAAGATTGATATTTCCACGGGGCATATTCGTTTTGAGGGTAGTGTGGTTGTTTCTGGAAATGTTGAAGCGCAAATGGAAGTGGTTGCTTCAGGCTCTATAACGGTTGGAGGCTTTGTCGAATCGGCAAAGTTGGAGGCGAACGGTGATATCATTATCTCAAAGGGTATCATCGGACATAACGTTGATGATGGAGAAGACAAAACGTGTCTAATTCGATCTGGAGGGGATATTGTTGCTAACTATGCTCAATTTTCTGAGTTATCTGCAAAAGGGGATATTAAGTTAGCCGTTCATAGCCTGAATAATGATCTTAGTTGTGATGGGGATTTATGGGTTCAAGGCAACAATAAAAAACAGGGAACATTAAGTGGGGGACAAGCACTAGTCGGTGGGAAAGTGGTTTGCAATCACCTCGGTGTTGAGGGTGACACGGCAACTTATATTGAAACCTTCTCTAACCACAAGGTGTATGTAGACAAAATCGACGCCTTACAAGCGCAATATACCGAATTACAAGAAGCTAAAATGGCGGCGATTCGTCGCGAAATTGAATTAAAGAAGATTCCTAAATCAACGCGTAGCGAAGTACAAAATCAGGAACTAGCTGATCTAAACAGTACCAATACCGACGCGATTGACAGTCTTAATACTAAAAAGGCAGCGCTGGAAGAAGAGTTGTTTGCCAAGTTAGAAATTAATACCGCAGAATCGTTAGTTCAAACTCATACTCGTGTGACGGTTTGCATTGGTGGTGAAAAAATCACAACGAAAAACACACACGGCCCGGCTAGTTTTCATCTTAAAAACAATGTAATGCACTTTGTACCAAAACTAAAAGAAGAGGATTTAGTGGGTTAGTTTTGGCTCTTAGGACTTTTCCACAGTACGGGGCCAGTGTCCTTTTCGGCAAGCTCATCTTCAGGGTTACGTAACTTACATTTGGTTAATGACAAGCAACCGCAGCCGATGCATTCTCCTAATTCATCTCTCAATCTAGACATTAGCGTAATTTTTTCGTCTAGACTTTGTTTCCATTCTATTGCCATTGTTTCCCATTCATTTTGGGAAGGCGCCCGGTGAATTGGGAGTGAACTCATTGCCTGCTTTATTTCTTCTAATGTCATACCGAGTTGTTGCCCTGTTTTAATGACGGCAATGCGCCTTAAAACCGACCTATCGTAACGGCGCTGATTACCAGCATTTCTGTGGCAACTTATTAATCCCTTTTGTTCATAAAAATGTATCGCAGATACCGCGATGTCAGCGCGCTTCGCAACTTGACCTACCGATAACTCCATTATCGCTCCTAAATCCTTTATCTTGGGTGACAGACAAAGTATACGTCGTGAGCGCTCTTTCAAGGAAGCAATGGCATGAATGGACAGCTATTTTTGTGCATAAACAACGTCGTTGAGTAGGTCAAGCGTGTTTGATGCTAAACGATAGGTTGCTAATTGGGTTTGACTGGCTCAGCGGGCAAAGGGGTTGGGTATGGCGTACTCGGCTTGTTAGCGGGCGTCACTGTGGTATTTGAAAGAGAGCGAATGAAGTGGCTCATATAAAGTTCTTTAACGATATTGTCGCATTGTTCGTTAGAAAGCTTTCTACGCCATACTTCAGAGTCTACCGAAACTGCGGTTTGGTTTGTTGCTCGATAGCCATTTGCGACTTCACAAAGTTCGACTGTACCCATGTTATTAGGGTAGGTATTAACCGATGAAGAACGCAGACCAAGCTGGTTCATTTGATGTGACGAGCATGCCGTAAGTGACAATATCGCTACTGACGATATAGCCATGGATAAAAAGGAGGTTTTAAAACGCGTGCTCACAACGAAACTCGTCTAATTAATGCAAGGTGGCGCAGATATTATCAGCTGATTAGTTGAAATAAAATATTGAACCAATCTGAAGTCACTATACGGGAAAAATTGACACTACTCAGACATTTAGAGTGTTTATACTGCTGAAAGTAAGAGCAAGTAAGTTCGTGTTTAATATCAGTATATGGCAGGAGAACGTTGATGTCGGAATCTATTCATGTGGATGTAGCGGTTTTAGGTGGCGGACCCGGTGGTTATACCGCCGCTTTTCGAGCGGCGGACTTAGGGCTTTCAGTATGCCTAATTGAGAGTAGCGAAACCTTAGGGGGAGTTTGCGTGAATGAGGGGTGCATTCCTTCTAAAACAATCCTTCATGCCACATCCATGATTACAGAGGCGCAGCACGCCCAGTCCATGGGGGTGTCATTTGGCAAGGTGGAGGTTGATATCGCTGCAATGCGTTCGCACAAGGTCGCTACCGTTGAGGGATTGACTAGCGGGATAGACAAATTAGCAAAGGCGAGGGGTATCCAGCGAATCAAAGGCACTGGTGTGTTTAAAACGAAACGTTCACTACAAGTAACCGGCGACAGGGGAACGAGCGTGGTGAACTATGATCATGCCATTATTGCCACAGGGTCCCAACCTATTGATCTTCCTGGTATGCCAAAGCATCAACGTATATGGGACTCAACGGATGCACTTGATCTGACATCAATTCCGAGCCGATTGTTGATTATAGGCGGTGGAATTATTGGTTTAGAAATGGCGCAGGTCTATGCGTCGCTTGGTTCCAATATCACCATTGTTGAATCGGCTGAGCAACTGGTACCAGCGGCCGACAAAGATGTCATCCAACCATTGCAAAAGAGCATTAAAAAGCGCTACGACATACTTACGCGCACCAAAGTCGTTGACATGGTCGTTGAGGACGATGGCGTAGTTGTCACCATGGAGGGAAAAAAGATAAAAGGAAATCAGACGTTTGATGCGGTGCTCGTAGCGGTGGGGCGACGTCCAAATACGACAACAATTAATTTAGGTGCGTTAGATATCTCTCTTGATAGTAACCATCGAATTCCGGTTGACGATACAATGCAAACATCACTCCCTGGGATTTATGCAATTGGCGATATTGTCGAAGGTCCAATGTTAGCGCATAAAGCAACACATGAAGGCAAAGTGGCAGCGGAAGCGATTGCTGGTATCAGAATGTCGACCAAGCCAACCTTAATTCCATCTGTTGCTTACACATCCCCTGAAATTGCGTGGGTGGGTTTGACAGAAAAAGAAGCGAAAGAACAAGCAATAGAATACGATCTAGGAAAAGTACCTTGGCTAGTGAGTGGTCGAGCACAAAGCGTAGGTGCTTCAAATGGTATGACGAAAGCGCTGTTTGACAAGAAAACAGGCGTATTACTTGGTGCGAGTATTTGTGGAGAAAATGCGGGTGAGTTAATTCACGAAGCCGTTATCGCAATGACGCTAGGTAGTCGCGCGAAGGATATCGCGCATACGGTCCATGCGCATCCAACCTTATCAGAAACGTTCGCCTTTGCTGCAGAACTTGTCGAAGGCTCGATGACGGATATGCTGCCTCCCCGTAAGCGTTAATAACCGTCCTGTAGATGGTTGATGCTCTTTGTGTCACCCTATCGATGACAAGTGATTAATCATAAATGTTGACGCAGATGCCATATCAGCACGATAGTATTTGAACTACCTAATCAGACCAGTTACTGTCACCAATAACAAAGTATTAACATTTGGTGGCAGTATGCATTTTGACAAACTTATAGAACAAGCGACGCAGTGCGCCTTGAATGATGGATCAATGACGATCCCCTCATCTTGGGGGCAGGGAAGAACTGTATTTGGCGGAGTGTCGGCCGCGATCTTATATGCCGCTATGCGATCAAAGTTAAAGATTGATCGTGCCCTTCGATCACTTAATACTAATTTCGTTGGTCCTTTGTTAGTTGATGCGCCGTTTCATTTTCAATTCGAAGTATTACGAGAAGGAAAAAGTGTTTCGCAGATTTGTGCGAGATTGATTCAAAATGATCAAGTTGTGGTGTTTCAGCAAGCCTGCTTCGGTTCCGATCGTGATTCTCAAATTCGAGTAAAAAATTCAGACAATCATATAATGCCCGATCCAAATGAATTACCGCTCTTTCCGGATGTCGCCAAAGGAGCACCGAACTATACAGCGCATATTGATTTGGCATTAGCGCGTGGACATCTGCCGTTTACATCCAGTAAAGACTCTCATTCCTATGGTTGGATGCGATTTAAGCAGGCGCCCCAAGAAATTACCGATGCACACCTCATCTGTTTAGTTGATGCATGGCCTCCGGGCGTATTGCAAATGATGGAGCTACCAGCACCGGCAAGTACTATGATGTGGAACCTTGAATTTATTCATCCCCATGAGCCCGTCGGAGTGGAGGACTGGTTTGCGTATCAATCCCATACACGACAGGCTGCTCAAGGTTATGCACATGCTGAAGCTAACGTATGGAATAATGTCGGTCAGTTAGTCGCAATCAGTCGACAGAGTATTGCGATATTTGATTGATTCACAAGATAAAAGAGTGAGGTTAATACATGTAAACCAGTTGTATTAACTTCCTCTTTATGAGTTTACACTGTAAACCCTGTTCTAATCCTAGGATCGATAAACATGTATTACGGCGTTGTTGCTCTCAAACCGCAGAAACCTATCGAATACTACTTATTCATATTGTTAGCAGTGTAAAAACAGCCCCTAAGTAGCGGTTATTTTGTTGAAGTTCACATAAGGGTTGGTATCCTAGCCAACGCGTTTCACCTTCGCTATTTCCCCTCAGAGTTACGATAAAAACCGCGCGACTGTATTTTCCCCACTTGATTATTTAGAGGTACATATTTATGGCTATTGGTTTCGACTACGGAACGGCAAACTGCTCTGTTGCACATGTTATCGATGGTTCAGTACAGCAAATACCTTTAGCAGGCGAAGATTATTATATTCCGTCAACACTTTGTGCTCCAACCGCAGAAACCGTATCTGAATATCTATTTCGTTGTTTAAACATAAAGCCATCGAATGACGTTGGCGACACGGTGCTTAGACGTGCGATCAAAATGAACAGAGAAGAAGGTATCGATGTCATTTCGTCTGATGTTTTGTTTGGGCAACAAGCTTTGGAGCTCTACTTAGAAGACCCAAAGGATGTGTACTACATCAAATCGCCAAAATCTTTTTTGGGCACGATGGGGTTGCGTGACATGCAGCTGTCGTTCTTTGAAGACTTGGTCTGTGCAATGATGGCGAATGTTAAGCACCGAGCTGAAGCACAGCTTAACCAAGAACTTACCCAAACGGTTATAGGTCGACCTGTTAATTTTCTTGGTCGTGGTGGAGAGGCATCCAACTTGCAAGCTGAAGCCATATTACATCGCGCTGCTACTCGTGCAGGATTTAAAGATGTCGCGTTCCAGTTAGAGCCTGTCGCGGCTGGGTTGGATTATGAGGCAACATTGTCTGAGGATAAGAATGTTCTAGTTGTGGATATTGGTGGAGGTACAACAGACTGTTCATTTATAAAAATGGGACCT
This sequence comes from Vibrio methylphosphonaticus, assembly GCF_023634655.1. Classification (GTDB taxonomy): domain Bacteria; phylum Pseudomonadota; class Gammaproteobacteria; order Enterobacterales; family Vibrionaceae; genus Vibrio; species Vibrio methylphosphonaticus. The sequence goes on from NZ_JAMKMS010000008.1 coordinate 20,953, forward strand.
AGTTGGGCCGGCAGCTCCGAGCGGGCCGATTCTCTGATAGCCCATTCTGGGCAGCGTGTTGGGGGCAATGATTTGGATATCTATATTGCTTTTCGTCGTCTAATGACTGCATTTGGAATGGGAACTAAACGTCATTCTGGACTTGATATCCCTGTTACTCAGTTTTGGAATCCGATTGCGATTAACGATGTTCAGGCACAGAGAAAGTTCTATGCCCATGAAAACATAAAAGAACTCAAAATGCTCTTGAAGGAAGCAAAAGAGTCGGACAAAGTGGCTAGGTTAGTGAAGCTTCATCAAGATACACTTGGGTATGCCGTGATTAGAGAAGCAGAAAAGGCCAAAATTGCCCTAGGCGAGGCTGAACAACATCGTGCTTTCATTCAACTGATTTCTGAACAGGTAGACGTTGATATTACGCGAGGAGAGATGGAAAGTGCGATAGATAACCCGAAGCAAAAAATCAAAGCGCTAGTTTCAGAAGCGGTAAAGCAGGCGGGAATACAACCCGATGTTGTATTTATGACGGGAGGTTCCGCGCGTTCTATAGTATTGCGCCAAGCCGTCAATGAGGTTCTTCCCAATGTTCCTTTAGTGGCGGGTAACTATTTTGGTTCTGTGACTGCAGGGTTAGCCCGTTGGGCGGATATTTGTTTTAAGTAGACGTTCTTAGGTTCAAATAGATTACCACTACTTAGATATTGCATTGGACGTAAGAAAACTCTGATATGCACCCTAAACTCTCATCAGATTATTCTTATAATTTTCTGGATAGATTGTTCCTTTAGTTTTGGGCTTTTGAATGTGATAAGCGTGCTTTGACGACAGAGACCTGTTGGTAATTATCTGATTTTACGGCAATTAGAGGAATGTGACACAGTTCGAATAGTTTTATATATAACTGGGGTAAATGAGTTGGCGCTATTGCAGAGTGGCACGTTATGCGAATAAAATGACAGCGACTCTCTTAAGCCGAGGGTCACCTAGCCAACTGACGTTGTTAGTGAATGACTATTGTTCACAGTATTATGAGCCAATCACGATGTGTTGTGATTGGCTTTTTTTATTGTATAGTTGATGAGAACGATAGTTGAAAAAGTGATGCGGTTAGGTCGTTACATAACGAGCGATGAAATCACACCAATAAGACCGCCAAAAATTCCTCCCCATACCACCAGCCAACCTAAATGTTGTTTGATTAGGTTTTGTACGATCTCTTTTACGATTTGTGGGGTAAGTTCATTAAGTCGTTGTTCAATAATTGAATCAATATTGTTTTTCACTTCGTCCATCATAGATGGTGATTCAAATTGTTCAACAAGCGCTTGTTTAACAGAGTCGCTTTGAGCGATATCTTCCATTGCCGCTTTCATTTTTTCCACAAATGGGGCTTTAAGCGGTTGTAATGCTTCCGTACCCCCAAACATCGCCAACATTCCTCCAAACTGTGAATTTTCAATAACATCGACAAGGGAGTCAAAGGTAGGGTTGAAGTCGACTTTTTCAATTACTGGCTCTAAATCTAGAGAGAGTCCTGTCCCTACTTCTTGTTTGAGAAATTTATCAATATTACTGTCGGTGAAAAATTGGTCCATCATAAGATTTTTAATCGCTACTTTAAAATCTTCAAACCGAGCCGGGATAACACCAGACCCATAAATACCGGGTATTTTTTCAAATAACATATGAATCGCTAGCCAGTTTGTCACGGCGCCAGAAAAAGCAAAAAGCCCGGCATATAGGAGAATGGTGTTTTCGATTTGATAGCCCACAGCGAGTAGTCCTAATGCGACTAAGTTGGTGATCATACTTTTGTTCATAATTTTCGCTTAAATGGATGATTAAGAAAGACTGCAGCGATTCTAAAAAAAAATCACACAGATAAAAAGCAACTTTTTGTTATCGGGTTACTGTAAAAGCGCGAGAAATGCGCGAGCAAGGCTATTCCTATTGTTCGTCATTGCCAATGACATTAAGAGGTGAGCAGTTTCTATATTAGAACGAGAGAGTTTTGATTCTAGTCGTGAAGTCTGTGGTGTTAGGGTCTATCCGGCACTTTTTGACGCTCTGCAAAATTTAGCGTCGTAAGTACGGCAAGAGCTAGGGTAAATGTTCTACATTGGATCAACGTCTTATTTAGTGAAGTGCTATCAATTATATTCTTGAACATCAATCATGCTGGACTAATCTATCAGTAGTCTAGGAAAGGAATCCGAGAGAGTGAGATGAAATGGAACAAACCTACAGCGTAATTAAGATAGTTAAACAAAGGTTAATTAGTGGCTTAACACTCGGGATTTTTGCTTTGATAATTATTTTATCGACCGAAAGCCGAGCATTTGCTGCTAATGAATATGCCGTGTTTACGCTTGATTCTAATTTTGATGAACTGACTCGCAGCAAAGCGAGAATGGTTTACCGAGGTAAGGCTAAATCTCTTCAAGGGAAACGAATAGAAATATCCGATTGGCCAGAAAGCTCCTCGGAGCGGTCTGAGTTCTATGAATACTTATTAGGAAAAGATATTGCACAAATGAATGCCTATTGGGCAAGTTTATCTTTTTCTGGGAAAGCTAGACCGCCAAAAGAAATCGGTGATGCCACGGTTACTGCACTTATTCATTGGTTAAAAGAAAAGCCGAATAGAATTGGGTATGCGCCATTAGACGCAATACCTCAGGAAGCCAAAATTCTATACGTTGTTAGTGGGGAGAAATAACCATGAATAATAAATTACTCGTTTTAGCTGTATCTGCAATCAGCACTTCCTCTTTAGCTGCGATAGACATCTCAGACAATTTTTCTATCAGTGGTTTTGGGTCAACGTCTTGGACCAAGTCTGATAATGAAACGCCATTGATGGTGAATCGTAATATTAGTGATGAGAACTGCTACGACTGTGATACAACGTTTGGCGTCCAGTTAGATTACTATCGCGAGGCATTTAAAGCTTCAGTGCAAGTGGTTAAGCGCCCGCAAGACCATTGGAGTGAACCACAATTGGAGTGGGCGTATCTTGGTTATTCAATTGGAGATTTTGAGGTTAGGGGTGGGCGCTTGCGTTTACCCGTATTTTTGGCTTCTGAATATTACTATGTTGGCCATGCTTATACGACTGCCCGCCCGCCCGCCGAGGTCTATAACAGTATCCTCGGGGTGACTGCATTTAATGGAGCAAGTGTGACATGGAACCTCAATATATCCGATGAAACACAGCTTTCTTTAACGCCTTTTGTTGGGTTTAAAGACAACAATGAAGTCGATTTGAATTCGAATACTACGCTTGAGTTTGAAACAAAAAATATGTGGGGGGCGAATGCTCAGTTGATAGGTGAAAACTATCGATTGAATTTTGCCTATCTAGATTCAAATTTTGATCAAACCGTTAAGTTATCGAACACCTATCTGCCCAATGAATTTGGCGTTCCGCAGCTTTATGCTTACAAAGAAATTGAAGCTCCCGATCAAAATATAAAGCTCTACTCGTTAGGGGGAGAGTATGATTTTGGAAACCTAAAACTTACGGCCGAAGGTCAGAAGAATGATTTGGCAATGGCTTGGTATGGGATGGTTGCTTACCGACTCTCAGCATTCACACCTTATGCTGTTTATGGAGAGGACTTTGATGAGGACAATGACAAAGCTGGTGCGAGCACCACATTAGGCTTGCGTTATGATGTGAGATATAACGTTTCGTTAAACGCGGAGTGGCAATACTTTAATAGTTATAATGGTGATAGCGGTGCATTTGTATCTTCTCCGGGCAGTGATACCGACGCGAACCTATATACGGTCATGCTTAACTTTGTATTCTAAGACTGAATGTAAACTCTGACGGGAGTTAGTCTGGAAAACGGATACAGCCTATTTTTGTCGTCAATTATATCTTCAATAAAAAGGCCCCGACATTGTCGGGGCCTTTTTCGTTTTAGCTCACGGTAAGATTATTTCTCACCATGCTCGGCAATTTTTTCTAGTCCTAAGACTAAGGCAATACCAACAAGCATCATAACAATAGCGATGGCTAATTGAGATGGGTGACCAGAAACAGACTCAAAACTAAACGGTGATAAGTTCTCCTGGATAAGGGGTACTTGCTCACCTGAAGAATTGGTTCTCCAAGAAATGGTTTCTTTCCAAGGCCATAGTTTTGGTAGTGTACCGAGCATCAAGCCTGTCAGGAAAACCAATGCAAAATCGCGGAAGCGTTTTAGTAACCATGAAAGAACATGAGAGAAACTTAATAGGCCAACTAAACACCCTGTTGCAAATATTGCCATGACATCGAGTTGCAGTCCCTTAACAGCACCAAGTACCGGTGTGTACATCCCAAGCAGCAGTAAGATAAAGCTGCCAGAAATACCAGGAAGAATCATCGCACAAATAGCAATCGCACCAGCAAAGAAGATGTTGATGTTAGTGGGATCCATTTCTGATGGTTGCAAAACGGTAATGCAGTAGGCAAAGGCGACACCGAGCAGTAGACACACAAAACGTGAAAGCGTTTTTTGTTCAACTTGCTTGAGCATGTGGTAGACCGATACCAGAATCAAGCCAAAAAAGAATGACCAAACCGGGATAGGGTGTGTTTCTAACGCCCAAGAAATGAATTTAGCTAGCGTTAGAATCGACGTGAGAATTCCGCCAAATAATGCGATTAAAAAGAAGCCATTGATGTGATTGAACGCTGCTTTAAATCCGTCGCGCTTCCAGATGCCGAATAGACTTGGGTTCACACGTCGAATGCTTTCTAGCAGCATGTCATAAATACCGGTAATAAAGGCCACAGTACCGCCCGAAACGCCTGGGACAACGTCAGCCGCGCCCATAGCCATTCCTTTTAGAAAGGTCGTCAAATAATTCATATTATCTTTAAGGTTAGAGAAGTTGTCGCAAAGTATATATGGATGCGAGTTTGTATGCACCTAGAGAGTGAGCGAATTTTTTGTCCACTGGTCACGTCAAAGAATTATGAATCTTGATACTAGATAAGTTATTCGTTCGACGTCACTACATTCGATGTTAATGATAACTATCAGACACTTAATCTTATCTAGACAAGTGGTATAAGCCCTTCCTTTGTTACGAATTAGACATAATAACGACACGTAATCTTCATCTTTTACCTTCAAAGTGTACTCAAATCGAATGGTAGCGACATGGTTTCTTTCATCATTCGCTATGAATTTAACTAGGCAGCATGCATGCCTAATTATCTCAACATATCTAGATAAGTAAGAAGGGAAATGATGCCAGTTTACTTGGATATAGCCTCGGTGCTTGAACAGGAAGTGAACACGTCTTTTATGCCAGGAGATTACCTTCCCGCAGAATCAAAGTTGGCAAAAAGGTTTGAGGTTAATCGCCATACCTTGCGTCGCGCAATTGATGAGTTAGTGAACTCCGGAATGATTCAACGCCATCAGGGTAAGGGAAACTTGGTGGTTCGGCAGCCCAACCCATATCACATTCATTCAGCAGCGCATTTTACCAAAAACTTGATCGAGCAAGGCGCGCAGCCGCGATGTGAAGTGTTGCTATCTAGAATCATATCGGCGCCGTTAACGGTCGCGACCAAGCTAAATGTCTCTGAAGGGCAGCGCATTATTCATATACGTACGTTGCGTAGAACGCAGGATATGCCACGAACGATTATTGATCATTATCTACCGAAAACAGATTGGTGGCCAGTACTGAAAAATTTCCAAAGTGGTTCACTACACCAGTTTATAAAACGTGGTTTGGAGGTTGAATTAGAGCGCAAAGAAACCAGTGTAGGCGCGAGAGCACCAACTAATGAAGAGTGTCGTTTACTGCAGATTCCTGCGACAACGCCCATCTTAAAAATCAAAACGAAAAACGTCATTAAGGGGACGAGCATTGTGGCCGAGTTTTCTCACTCTAACAGTCGTTCTGACGCAACAGAAATAGTAATGGAGCATTAAATGACCGCGGTGACTGAAAGAGAAAAGTGGATGTCTGTATTAGCACAAAGCCAGTTTGGCGACCTACAGCATCATTGGCAGGCGTTACAGCTAGAGGTTGATTACCAATTGGTACGCCAACCTGAAATTGGTCTGACACAGATCCGAGCCAGGATGGGCGGGACAGGGCGCCAATTCAATATGGGCGACGCGACCATCACTCGGGCGGTGGTAAAGCTTGCCAGTGGTGAGTTGGGTTACAGCTATATACGTGGTCGAAACAAGGCGCATGCTGAATTAGCGGCGGTACTTGATGGGCTTCTACAAACCAAGCCGTCACAGGCGCTGTTGATTAGCAAAGTAATAGAACCATTAGCGGCGATCAAGCAAGAACAAGAGCAATTAAGAGCCGCGGAAGTTGCCGCAACGAAAGTGGATTTCTTTACTTTGGTTCGAGGGGAAGACTAGCGCTTTCCAAATCATGCAGGTGATGTTGCAGCGTGACGATCAAGCAGGCAATGACTCAAGCGACGAGTTAAGTCAACTGAGAAGATCGCTTTTTTGTCTCTTTATGCTCAACGTCCAAGACAATCAATAAGCGTTGGTGAACTTGCCAACCTAACAGGTAACACTCATGACAACAATTACACCAGCGTTTCAAGACGCTGTTCATGACAGCCAACACTGCTTCAGGCAGTTACTCAAAGCCTTGTCGGAGCCAGGAAAGCACGTCACGTTAGATAAAAGCCATGGGTTTGGTGAGATGCAAGCAGCGGCGACGCAGGTTCTATTGAGCTTAGCGGACAACGCAACGCCAGTATGGTTATCTCCCACACTCTTACAAGACAAAGCGGTACTTGATAACGTCCGTTTTCATAGCGGCGCACCTATTGTGACTGAGCAAATTGCCGCGGATTTTGCCGTAATCGCGAAAGGGGATCTACTACCGTTGGGCAGTGAGTGGTTAGGGTTTAATCAGGGTAATGAGGAGTACCCTGATCAGGCGGCGACCGTCATTGTAGAGCTCGATTCACTCACATCTGGTCAGCGTATTTCTTTATCGGGTCCCGGTATAGAAACGCGGTGTGACGCTTTCATTGGCAACGTACCAAGCGAGTTCCTTACTTTCCTTACCTCACGGCAAGAATTGACAGACTTTCCGCTTGGCATCGATTTGATTCTCGTCCACCAGCAAGATGTGCTGTGTTTGCCACGCACAACTCACGTTGAGGTGTCCTCATGTATGTAGCAGTAAAGGGTGGCGAGAAAGCGATTCAGCGCGCCCATCAACTTCAAGCGAAAAAACGTCGTGGTAGCTTGGATCTTCCTGAGTTAAGCGTCGCGCAAGTCAGTGAGCAGTTATCTGGCTCGGTAGACCGTGTAATGACCGAAGGTGGCATTTACGATCGCGAACTTGCTGCTTTAGCAATAAAGCAGGCAAATGGCGATTTAGTTGAAGCCATCTTCTTGCTGAGAGCGTATCGCACAACCTTGCCGCGTCTCGCCGTATCAGAGCCAGTTAATACCAGTGATATGCGTATTGAGCGCCGTATTTCAGCCACTTATAAAGACTTACCTGGCGGTCAGATACTGGGGCCCACCTACGACTACACGCATCGACTGCTGGACTTCAGTCTGCTCGCTGAAGGCGAGGCGCCTCAATTGGATACAGAGCCGTGTGCACCGAGTGAGCCGTGTCCCCAGGTGATGGGAATACTCGAACATCTCGACATGATGAAAGTGGAATCAGATAACGAACAGGTGCCGGAAGATATCACCATGGCACCAGTGAATTATCCCTGTGATCGTTCTGCGCGACTGCAAAACTTGGTGCGAGGCGATGAAGGGTTCTTACTCGCGCTTAGCTATTCAACGCAGCGTGGCTACGGGCGTAATCACCCGTTTGCCGGAGAGATTCGCACTGGCATGGCAACACTATCACTGCAACCTGAAGAGCTTGGGTTTGCGATTGATATTGGTGAAATTGAATTAACGGAATGTCAGATGATCAATGGCTTTGTTGGCAGCAAAACAGACAAGGCGATGCTCACTCGTGGCTATGGACTGACATTTGGTGCGACTGAGCGTAAAGCAATGTCTATGGCGCTGGTGGATCGTTCGCTTCAAGCACCAGAATACGATGAAGAAGTGGCAAGTCCTGCGCAAGATGAAGAATTTGTCTTGTCTCATTCTGACAATGTCGAGGCCGCAGGTTTTGTGTCTCACCTTAAATTGCCCCATTACGTCGACTTCCAAGCGGAGCTAGAGCTGCTTCGTAAGATGCACAAAGAACATGATGCCTTGATGCAGGAGAACCAGTCATGAGTGAAACACAGACAATGTCATCCGCACCGGTTGGTCATGCTCAAGGGGTGACAGGCTATAACTATGGCTATCTTGATGAGCAGACGAAACGCATGATTCGTCGTGCCCTGTTAAAGGCCGTCTCAGTACCTGGTTACCAAGTGCCATTTGGTGGTAGGGAGATGCCAATGCCTTATGGTTGGGGCACCGGCGGCGTACAAATCACCGCTGCGATTATTGGCGAGGTCGACACGCTGAAAGTGATTGACCAAGGCGCCGACGACACCACGAATGCGGTTTCCATTCGAGAGTTTTTCAAATCGGTCGCAGATGCGAATACCACGGAAAGAACCCGTGAAGCATCAATCATCCAGACCAGACACCGTATTCCAGAAGTGGCATTGCAGGCCGATCAAATATTAGTTTATCAAGTGCCGATTCCAGAGCCGTTGCGATTCATTGAACCACGAGAAACGGAAACGCGAAAAATGCATGCTTTGCAAGAGTATGGCGTGATGCACGTAAAGCTGTATGAAGATATTGCACGTTTTGGTCATATTGCGACCGCGTACGCGTATCCCGTTCGAGTGAATGATCGCTACATTATGGATCCGTCACCAATTCCAAAGTTTGATAACCCCAAAATGGACAACATGCCTGCGTTACAACTCTTTGGCGCGGGACGTGAGAAGCGTATTTATGCAATTCCTCCGTTCACTAAGGTGAGAAGTCTCGATTTTGAAGATCACCCATTCGAGATCCAAAAATGGGACGACCCCTGCGCCATTTGTGGCGCCACACACACATTCCTCGATGAAGTGGTGTTGGATGATAAAGGTAACCACATGTTTGTTTGTTCCGACACGGATTATTGCCGCGACCAAGTGGCAGAGAATGACAAGATGCAATCACAAGAAGGTGTGGCATGAAGAACGTATTGAATGACCAGCCAGGGCAGTCTTTGGCCCATGAACATTTGACTCATGAACGCTTGACTCATGAACATGCGGCTCATGAACACACTACTGACGCTGAAACGCCACTGTTATCGGTTCGACACTTAACCAAATTGTATGCACCCGGTAAAGGCTTTAAAGATGTGTCCTTTGATATTTATCCAGGAGAAGTGCTGGGCATTGTGGGTGAGTCAGGGTCGGGTAAGAGTACCTTATTGAAATCATTGTCTGGGCGTCAAACGCCAGACAGTGGCTCAGTTTTGTATGTGCGAGGCAAAGGTGAAGAGCAGGTGACCCAACTGGAAGACCTATATGCCATGGCAGAAAGTCAGCGACGTCACTTACTTCGCACTGAGTGGGGCGTTGTTCATCAGCATCCAATGGATGGCCTGCGAGCTCGTGTTTCTGCGGGCGGTAATATCGGAGAGCGTCTAATGGCAGTGGGTGAGCGGCATTATGGCAATATTCGCGAAGCATCGAGCAAATGGTTAACGGATGTTGAGATCCCACTTGATCGCATTGATGACATGCCGACGACGTTCTCTGGAGGAATGCAGCAACGATTGCAGATCGCGCGCAACCTTGTCACGCATCCAAAGTTGATCTTTATGGACGAGCCCACAGGGGGACTGGATGTGTCTGTGCAAGCGAAGCTGTTAGATCTACTCCGTCGCTTAGTGACAGAGCTTGATCTTGCCGTTGTGATCGTCACGCACGATCTGGCGGTGGCGAGGCTACTTGCTCATCGTTTGATGGTGATGCGCCGCAGTGAAGTTGTGGAAAGCGGGCTAACTGATCAAGTGCTGGATGATCCTCAGCATCCCTACACCCAACTCCTTGTCTCATCTGTGTTGCAAAACTAAGGAACGCCTCAATGAATGCTAATGTACAGAATGCTCGGCTGCATGTTTCGAATGTAAGTAAAACCTTTGTTTTGCACAATCAACAAAGTGCGGAGTTATCGGTTCTTTCCAACGCCAGTTTTTCGGTTTCGAGTGGTGAGTGTGTAGTGCTAAATGGCCGCTCGGGCTCAGGAAAATCGACGTTACTTCGTGCATTGTACGCCAATTACTTGGTCGATAGTGGTGACATCAAAGTCGCGCATCAGGGACGCTGGGTCAATCTCGCCACCGCGACACCAAGAGAAATCCTCAATGTTCGTAAGCAGACCATCGGTTGGGTGAGTCAGTTTCTTCGCGTGATACCCCGTATTAGTGCTTTAGAAGTTGTGATGCAACCCATGATTGAAATGGGCGGCTGTCGCGAAGAGGCTCAGTTGAAAGCTCAATCCTTGTTAACGCGATTGAATGTCCCAGCCCACCTTTGGAATCTTGCGCCCGCAACCTTCTCTGGTGGTGAGCAACAACGTGTCAATATTGCCCGTGGATTCATTGTTGATTATCCCATTTTGCTTTTGGATGAACCAACGGCCTCACTGGATGCGACGAACAGCGCCGTTGTCGTCAATTTGATTAAAGAAGCGAAAGCACGCGGGGCGGCGATAGTGGGAATATTCCACGATGAGCAAACTCGAGATGAAGTAGCCGATCGCCTTTATGACGTTAAAAAAGGGGCGTCGCAGCCGACATCAGACACGGCTTCGCCATCATCGGCCTCAACGTCATCATCCATTTCCGCGTGCGCGTAACGGAGAACATCGCATGATTATCACTAATGTAAACCTAGTATTAGAAAATGAAGTCGTGAAGGGCTCTTTAGAGATGAGAGACGGCAAAATTGTCAGTATGTCGGATTCTCAAAGTCAAATTCCTGGTGCGTACGATGGGGAAGGTGGCGACTTAATGCCTGGCTTCATAGAGCTGCATACTGACAACTTAGAGAAATATTTTACGCCGCGCCCAAAAGTCGATTGGCCGCCATTTTCAGCGATGAGCGCACACGACACGCAATTGATTGGTTCTGGAATTACCACCGTATTGGATGCGGTCGCGCTGGGAGACTTTCGTGAAGAGAAGCGCCAAGCCAATCTCGATCTATTCATTAATACCGTTATAGAGAGTCAAAAGCGTGGTTTGACTCGCGCAGAGCACCGTTTGCACCTTCGTTGTGAAGTGCCTCATGAGACGACGGTTGAAATGTTTGAGCGTTTTATCGATTTACCAGAAGTTCAATTGGTGTCGCTCATGGATCATGCCCCTGGCCAGCGTCAGTTCGTGAATGTTGAGAAATACCGAACTTACTATCAAGGTAAGTACAACATGAGTGATAGTGAGATGACGGCATTTGAAAAAATGCAGGTAGAGTTGTCGCAACGCTGGTCGAAGCAAAACCGTGATGAGATTTGCCGCCAGTGCCGCGAGCACAATACACCGATGGCGAGCCATGATGATGCAACAACGGAACATGTGCTCGAATCTAAAGCATTAGGTATGGCAATCGCGGAGTTCCCAACTACCGTTGAAGCGGCAAGAAAGTCACATGAGCTCGGTCTTAAAGTGTTGATGGGCGCGCCTAATGTGGTTCGTGGCGGCTCGCATTCGGGGAATGTAGCGGCTTATGAGCTGGCCGCACAAGGTGTGCTCGATATTCTCTCTTCGGATTATTATCCAATGAGCTTGCTCGAGGCCATTTACACTTTATCGGCGGATGAGCGCAATACGTTGACATTGCCACAAGCGGTGAAGCTGGCGACGAAGAACCCTGCCGAAGCGCTTAACTTGAACGATAGAGGCATCATTGATGAAGGTAAACGAGCGGACTTAGTATTGGCTCGTCAAGTCGATGGGCACCCTTTAGTGTCACGTGTTTGGCGTCAGGGTAAGAAGGTCTTTTAATCCATGCAGCATCAGATAATACCAGAGGAAATGACGCTCGGTGCGAGCTCAGATTCCATCGCGTTAAGCACCAAGGTGTATTATGTTATCGGTCCATCTGGCTCTGGAAAAGATACGCTAATAGATGCGATTCGTGCGCAACTTCCTCATGAGGTTGTGGTCGCTCATCGTTATATTACGCGGCCTGCTGACGCAGGAGGAGAAAACCATGTCTCTCTGACTAATGAGGAGTTTGCAAGCCGACAAGCCAAAGGCTTATTTGCGCTGCACTGGCAAGCTCATGGCCTATGTTATGGCATTGGGGTTGAAATCAATACGTGGCTCGCACAAGGGTTATCTGTTGTGGTCAACGGCTCTCGTGCTCAGTTAGAACAAGCGAAAAGTGCGTTTCCTCGTCAGTTAATTCCGGTTGTGATTGAGGTCGATGCATCTATTTTAAGGCAGCGTCTTACGGCAAGAGGTAGAGAGAATAGTGAGCAAATTGAGCAGCGTTTGCAGCGAGCTCAAGCGTATAGCGTTGCGGATGCAGAAGGATGTATGGGTATAGAAGGAAGCTGGGTGATTGATAATAGCGGGTCTATTTGTGCCAGTGTTGACCAGTTTGAGGCTAAGCGTCAACAACTTAAGGTTTGCTTAGAATTGGAGGTTTGCTCAGAATTGGAGGTTTGCTCAGAATCGGAGGTGGACTCAGTGTTGGCCATAGCGGCGCAATGAAGCTAACCATGTTGGGGACGGGCAATAGCGCCATGATGCCAGTGTATGGCTGTTCGTGTGAAGCGTGCCGACTAGCGATGAATGATAGCCAATTAAAACGCGAAAAAACATCGGCTTACATTGAGCATGACGGCCAGATTCTCTTATTAGATGCGAACGCCCCTGATTTGTTAACTCGCTTCCCTGCTGGAACGATCAACACCATATTGGTGACACACTATCATATGGATCATGTGCACAGTTTGTTTGATCTGCGGTGGGGCGTAGGGGAGCCGATCCCTGTTATCTCACCGGATGATCCGAGCGGTTGTGACGATCTTTATAAGCATTCAGGGTTGTTGGATTTTTCCCAACGTGCCCTTCCGTTTCAATCGTTTACGTGGCAAGACATCAGAGTCACGCCATTACCACTGACGCATTCTAAATTATGTTTAGGGTATGCGTTTGAATGGAATGGCCACTGCTTGGCGTACTTAACCGATACCAATGGATTACCCGACGAGACCAGAGCATGGCTTGTCGCTCGACATGTAGAGTGGATAATTACGGATTGTAATTACCCACCTATTGAATGCGAAGAGACACGCCTTGCGAAAAACCACAACGATATACACCAGGTCGTTCAGATAGCAAAGGACTGCCAGCCAGGCCATTTAGGCTTGGCTCATGTGAGTCACGATACTATCAACTGGCTAAACCATCACCAGCATACGCTGCCCCACGCTATCCAACTACTAAGCGATGGTCAGGAGATCACATTATGAGTCAACCACAATCAACGACACTGTCGGCGGCGCCGAGTGTTTCACCATGTGTAAAGTACCATCAAACAGAGCTGGGCTACTGGACTGAAGTGTCAGAGCGGTGCGTGCTAAACAACGTCATATTAGGTGACTATAGTTATATTCAAAACGACTGTAATCTGATGTTTACTGAGGTAGGAAAGTTCACGTCTATTGCTGCTAATGTGCGAGTTAATCCGAGTAATCATCCGTGGTGGCGCCCGACCTTACATCATTTTACATACCGCCCTGGTAAGTATGGGTTGGGGGATAATCCAACCACACTTGATGACGAAGTGTTTGCATGGCGAGAAGAGGATAAAGTCACCATTGGTCATGATGTATGGATTGGTCATGGTGCGATTGTCTTGCCGGGTGTCACTGTGGGGAATGGTGCGATTATTGGTGCGGGCAGTGTGGTCACAAAGGATGTGCCTGCCTACTCGATTGTCGTTGGAAACCCGGCGCGAGTTCTACGTGATCGTTTTGACGACCCTAGTTATGGACCACGTTTAGAGGCGTTAGCCTGGTGGAATTGGAGTGAAGAAAAAATCGCCTTTGCTCTGCCTATTTTTCAGAAAGATTGTGGAGAATTCTTAGCGCATTTTGAAAACAGAGAGTAAGGCGATTAATGATACAGTGCTGCAATTGACATGTGCCAGAGTCCTAGAGGATTAGGGTTTGGCATGGGGCAGCGCTGTTTTACTTAATTAGTCCCACAGAGCGTCAGCGACAATCTCATCTTCAATATCTTCGTGAACCGCATCAGCAACAATTTCGTCGGCAAGATAATTCTCACAATCAACGTCGTCATAAGCGCCTGATATTACACCAGCGGTTGCGCCTATTGCGGCACCAGCGGTCGCATTTCCTGCGACAGCGCCCACGACACCGCCGACAACCGCCCCTTCTACCGCATCGGTAATTTCATTGCCAGCATCACATGGATGATAGGCGCTTGCGCTTGCGGCCAATAGAGTCGTAAGTAAGATGGATTTTTGCATTTGATTTACCTATATAAAACCATAATAAAGAATTGATAAATGGCCCTTCCTTTGGCTCAGCTCCACTTTACCTAGGTTCTGACAGAGTGAGAAAATACAAACTATTTGTATTCTGAATAGCTGATGTGAGGTCTACCTTGCAAATACAAATACAAATACAAATACAAATACAAATACAAATACAAATACAAATACCCATGGCAATGAAATGGGCAGTATGTGTTAGGAAAAGTGGTATTCACAAAAAAGCCAAGTTTTGCATGATGCTAAACTTGGCTAAACTTGGCTAAACTTGGCTAAATCGCTAATCGCTAATTGTCGTTGGGTGTCACTCTATTGGGAGCGGAGTGATGCTACTTCTTGTTCCTTATCGTGATGATCTGGCTGTGAGGGTGGGTACTTTTTCTGGCTGAACTCACGCAGTCGCTGTAATGCAATAAAGAATACCGGAACAAGGACACAACCAATCACGGTTGCAGCAAGCATACCGCCAAAGCTGGCGATGCCTAACGCATTACGACTGGCGGATCCCGCACCACTGGCGACAACCAAAGGAAGTACGCCCAAAATGAATGAAAAAGCCGTCATCATAACCGCGCGGATACGCAGAGCGATGGCCTGTTTTGCTGATTCCATAATCGATAATTTATTGTCCTCTCTTAGCGTTTTTGCAAACTCAACGATAAGTATCGCGTTGCGACTCGCCATGCCGATAAGTAATACCAAGCCTACTTGAGTATACAGATTGATCGATCCGCCAGTGGCAAACACCAAACCTAATGCGCCAATCAAGCCTGTCGGGACACACAAAATAATGGCTAAAGGAATAAGCCAGCTTTCATACTGCGCTACCAAAAACAAATAGGTAAATAATAACGCCAGTGCGAACAGGTAAGGCGCGGCGTCGCCCGCCGCCAACTCTTGGTAAGTCATCCCTGTCCATTCAAAAGCATAGCCTGATGGAAGTGAACTTGCCGCGAGGTTCTCCATTTCTTCAATGGCTTGTCCTGAGCTGTAACCGGGTGCTGGAATGGTAAGTACCTGTGCGGTGTTGTACAAATTATATCGAGCGGTATTGTCCGAGCCGACGAGTGGCTCATAGCGAGAAAAAGTTGCCAGAGAGACCATTTGTCCGCTAGCGGATCTGACATAGAGGCGACTTAAATCTTGTTCATCATTACGAAATTCCTGCTCTGCCAATAAATTCACTTGGTAGTTTTTTCCATACTTTGTGAAGTCGTTGACGTATAAGTTACCCATCATAGCGGATAGAGTGAGGTTGACTTCTTGTAGGTCAACGCCAAGTGCGAGGGCTTTGGCTCTATCAATATCAAGGTACAGTTGTGGGACATTCGCGCTGTATGTGGTAAAGGCCATCGCAATCTTTTCAGACTGATTCAGTGCGTGTAAATATCCATCCAGAGCGGGTGCCATGTCTTCGATCGGACGTCCATTGAGATCTTCTACCTGTAACGTTAACCCTCCAGCATTGCCTAAACCCGGAATTGCCGGCATAGAAAATGCCATACCCGAAATGTCATGATTATTGTCTAATAGGCTTTGCGCTTGAGCGACCAAAGCAAACTCACTTTGCTCCGGCTTGTTTCGTTCACTCCAGTTATCTAAAACGACAATCATCATGCCTGAGTTTGGTGATGCTGCGCCTTTTAATAGTGAATACCCTTTCGCGGCAATAACGTGCTTAACACCACTAAATGACGAAATATCGTTGACCAGTTGGTCGACAATAATATCGGTTCTATCAAGTGCAGCCGCTTCTGGAAGATTGACATCAATGATGAACGAGCCCTGATCTTCTGCTGGAATGAAGTCACTGGGCGTGACTGAGGCAAATGTCACGATGCCACCAAGAATCGCGGCGAAGAAGCAGGCTGAAAGCACAAGTCTACGACCTAAGAAGTTGACTGAGTTGACATACCCACCGGTAATTTTGGTTACGATAGTATTAAAAGCGGCCAATATTCCGCGTTGTTTCTTTTCTTCGTGCTTGAGCATCACGGCACATAATGCTGGTGTGAGCGTCAATGCTACAACGGTGGAAATAATGGTAGAAACTGAGATAGTGACACCAAATTGCTGATACATCTGGCCGACCATACCCGGAGCAATGGACACAGGACCAAAAACAGCAAGTAAAACCAATGCGGAAGCAATAAGTGGTGCGGTGACCTCCTTCATGGCTTTTGAGGTTGCAGATTTCGCATCAAGATGCTCTTCTTCCATGAGGCGTTCGACATTTTCAATGACCACGATGGCAGCATCGACCACCACTCCAATCGCAAGAATTAAACCAAACATAGAAATGGTGTTGATATCAATGCCCATGGCAGCCATCACGACAAACGTACCAATTAACGAAACAGGGATTGCGATTGCCGGAATAATAGTGGCGCGCCAACTTTGTAAGAATAAAAAGGTGACGGCGACAACAAGAAGAACGGCAATATAGAGTGTTTCGAATACCTCATCCATCGATACCTTGATGAATGTTGTTGAGTCATAAGAGACGTCGTATGCCATGCCTTGAGGAAAGCGCCCACTTAGCTCAGTCATTGTCTTGCGGACATCTTCAGCGACTTGTACGGCGTTGGCGCCAGGCGCTTGATAGATAGCTAGAATTGGACTCTCGTTGCCCGCATAGGTGGCGATAGCAGAGTATTGTTCCGCACCAAGCTCAACCCGAGCCACATCTTTTAGATAAATAAAACTGCCATCATTATTGGACGCTAAAATAATGTTTTCAAATTCACTTGTATCAAGAAGGCGACCTTTTGTTTGAATGGTGTACTGAAACACTTGCTTTCCAGCCGTGGGCCGTTCGCCAAGTTTACCTGCGGCGACGGTGGTATTTTGCGCCGAAATAGCATCGGAAATTTGTGCAGCGGTTATCGCCCGAGCAGCCATTTTTTCTGGATTCAACCAAACTCGCATCGAGTAGTTTTGCTCACCAATTACTTGCACCTTACCAACACCCTCAACGCGCAATAGAGCATCTTTGATATTAAGTGAGGCGTAATTAGAGAGGTATAGATTATCGAATCTCCCGTCAGGCGAGTATGGGTTGACCGTCATTAGGATAGAGTTGGCGACTTTCTCTACGGTGACGCCTTGTTGTTTTACTTCTTCTGGCAGCTTTGCCATGGCTTTATTGACTCGGTTTTGCACTAAAACCTGGGCTTTATCTGGGTCGGTTCCGATGTCGAATGTGACATACGCTAAGTAGGTATTATCGTTATTGGACTTAGACTCAAGGTAGATCATTCCCTCAACGCCATTGATTTCTTGCTCGACGACACTGGCGACGGTATCACGAATAGTATTGTGATCCGCACCAGGGTAGACGGCATATACTTCGATAGAAGGAGGGACAATATTTGGAAATTGGGAAACCGGCATTTTCAAGAGCGTGAGCAAGCCAGCGATGGTCATGACGATCGACAAAACGATCGCAAATTTTGGTCGATTAATAAAAAATTCAGCCATGATGCTATCCTCTCTTATTCACATCGACTTCCATGCCTAACGTTAAGCTCTGTAGTCCCTCTACAATGACACGCTCACCTGCGGATATTCCAGATTCAATCAGCCAGTTGTCACGAACTCGTTCACTGACCTGTATATATTTAGCGTCGACGATATTGTGATCATTCACGACGAGAACATAGCGGCCTTGTTGGTCTTCCTGAATCGCTGATTGAGGAATTAAGATAGCCGAAGTCGGCTGGCTATCTATGCTCGTTACTGTGACAAATTGACCTGGGATCAGTAAGTTATCTGGGTTGGGGAATTTGACTCTAAAGCGTATTGTACCATTTAGGCTATCCATGTGATTGTCGATAAAGTTTGACTCGCCTTGATGGTCATACTGCGCGCCATTGGCGAGTTGAAGGGTAAAGTTTGGTGTGGAAAACGCACCTTCGTTGATGAGTTGTTCTTGTAAGTTATTGACGTGTTGTTTCTCATCTAATTGAATATTAACGTATACCGAATCAAAGCTTACAATTTGAGTTAATGCCTGATGGTCTGGTCCTACTAATGCGCCTGAACTAAATTGACTCGCGCCAATGATGCCGTCAAAGGGTGCTTTGATTTTGGTATACGAGAGTTCGAGATTGGCACGTGAGAGTGCAGCTTTATCGGCGTCGATTTGAGCAAGAGAAGAGGTGCGTTCAGCGGTGAGCTGATCTAATTCTAAAGAGGAGAGCGCTTGCTTTTTGACGAGGGCGATGGCTTTTTGGTGCTTTTGGTCGATGATATTAAAATCAGCGGTGGTTTCTTTTAATGCCGCTTCTAGGCGTAATATCTCAATTTCAAACAATGCCGGGTCAATTTCAAATAGTAAGTCTCCCTTATTGACTCGCTCTCCTTCGGTAAAGTGACGTGATTTTAAGTAACCCGAGACTCGGGGAACAATATCCACTTTATGGATGGCTGCGGTTTTTCCAATAAACCGTTCTTGATGATAATACGGCTGTTCTGTAATCGTGAGCACATTGACCGATAGGGTGGCGTCTGGGATGGTTTCGGTTTTGGGTTGACAGGCTGCTAGTACCAAGGGAAGTAAGCAGACTGTAAGCTTATTGGATTGGCGCATAAGGACCTCTGATATAAGGAAGAGAGTGCCCTATGTTATTTTTGATCCTTTAATACTTCGAGTTAGTTACCATTCGATTTTTCTATACTTTAACTTTAATTTTAACTTTTTAGCGTAGTTATCGTTTCCTTAAGGGAGGGCATTAATTTGCATCGCTATTTTTACTCAAAGGCTTGGTTTGAAAAACATGTTTGATGTGCTCAATGATAAACGAGTGCACTTCGGTTAGTGGGTGGTTCTTTGGCCAGATCACGTCGTATTGAACTTGTAATTGAGTTTGTACAAACTCTGGACGGATTGAAACGATATCATGGATTGGTTGCTGATTTAATCGATGTAAAAAGCCCCAACCTAACCCGGCGCGAGCCAGAGAAAGGAAATTATGATAGCCGTTACTTTCCAGTATTGATGAGGACATTTTTGCGCTTTCACGCAGCACGGTGAGGCTGCGAGTAGAGGGAGCAATAAGTTGAGTGTACGCCATCAGGTCGTCGTTGCTAATAGTGCGTTGCTTCGCCAATGGGTGTGACCGACCACAAACGATATCAATCATGCAGTTACCGATCGCGCGAAACTCGTAAAACTGACTGTTTCCTTCTAAGGTTGGTGTAATCGCTAAATCGATACGCTGTTCACGAACCCGTTGAAGAATGTCTTCTGGGGGTAGAGATAGTATGGTTAGCGCGATATGTGGCCAGTTTTTTTGCAGTGCTTTTAGTAACGATAGAAATGGCTGAAGCTCCAATTCTTCATCAATGGCTATCATCATTGTCGCAGGGATACCAATTGAGAGTTGCTGGGCGTTACGCTGGAAACGCTCGATGCTCTCAACGGCCACTTTTGCGCCATCGTATAGGTTTCGGCCCGCCTCAGTGAGTTGCGGGTATTTCCCTTCTCGGTCAAATAGCATCACGCCCAAATCATCTTCAAGCTTGGCGACATTACCGCTGACCGTAGTCAGATGCTTGCCTAGTACACGCGCCGCGGCACTGAAGGAGCCACAATCGGCAGAGGCAATAAAAGATTTCAGTAAATCCGGTTTAATCATGATACGACTCACCATTTCATCCTATGATTAATGCATAGGAAACCTAGTAACTACTAATGAAAATAATATAGATAATAAACGGACTTTCAACCAGTACCTTGCAACATGAAGGAGTACATTATGAAAAAACCCATGAAAACCATCGCTGTGGTTGCCTCATTAGCTGCCTCGATTGGACTTGCCTTTGCCGATAATGCTTTTGCTAATAATACCAATCTGAACGGTACCCCATCGAATCAGGTTCCCGTGACCATTGATAGCTGGCAGCAACAGCGACATGTTGGCCAAGCAATGATGCCGAGTTTTTACCCAAACATAATCGCGGTTAACGCACAAGATGTGTTTGCGGTTGATCACCAAAAACGTGACTACCATTTACATGAGATTCCTTCAGTTGCTCGCTTATTGAATCACCCTGCGACAGGCAGTATCGTCGTGATGACGGCTAACGGCGACGTGTTACTAGAGCAATACCGTAATGGCCATGATCGTTCGACGACGTTTTCAGACCAATCAGCAACTAAGTCAATAGGTTATATATTGCTCAATAAAGCCATTGCTGACGGTAAAATTAAGCTGACTGATAAAGTTGAAAAATATATCCCGTCTATTGGTACTGGATTTAAAGGGAGAACGGTTGGTGATGTGGCGGCGATGAATGTGAATCATTCGGTGGCTGAGCTGGCAGCGTATAAAGGCGATCCCAAAGCGCTCGCGAACTTTGACAAGGATGAGCGTGTGATCGGTATGCAGCGTAACGATGAGCGCTTGGAATTGCGTGATTGGATTGAGTCGATAGAGAAGATGGGGCAAAGCAATGAGTGGCAAGGCGACATTGCAAACTATGCCACCATCAATACCAGTGTACTTGGCTGGTTGGTTGAGTCGGCAACTGGCGTAGGGCTTGATCAGCAGATTCGTGACTTGTTTCACGAGGTTGGGGGAGAAAATACCGTCTTTATGGGTACCGATTTTGCTGGAACGCCGGTGATTGGCGCGTCGATGATGTCTTCAACCATTGATTTTGCGCGTTATGGGCGCTTACTGATTAGTGACAAGCAGCAAGCTATTCAGGATATGAAAGTGGCAAACAAACAGGGAGAGCCAGTACCCGCAGAGTTGACGCACATCGAAAGTCGCTATTATAAATCGGCGATTATGAATGAGTATGGCCTTGGCCATAGTGGTTGGGCGGGTCAATTGATTTGGGCGGATCCTGAGTCAGGCATTATCGTGGCGATTAATAGCATGATTCAGTCTGAGTTACCTGCGCCGTACGATCACTTCAACAAAGAATATGAAGCAGTATTTGACGTGGTAAAATACATGAGAGCTCAGGCTCAATAGTGAGCTAGTGGATTGGCGATAGTAGTGGATTAGCTATAGTCGTGGACAGGCTATATTGAAGGCGTGAAATTCAGCGCCGCAAAAAAGTGCTCAACATCAGATAATGTTGAGCACTTTTTTATGAAAAGAATGGCTATTTCTTTAACGCATCCAAGACATCTTGCTCGGCAAAGATGGTTTCAAATCGGGTTTGATACGCTTGTTGGACATTGTTAATGATGGAATCTCCTCCATTGTCTGGGATATTATCCTCTACGTTATAAACTCGAGTCAGCAGCGATTTTCCTTTCGAATCTAAGATGGTCATCGTGACATCAATATACACGCCATCGCTAAAGGCGTGGGTATCATACTTCCAGTTGCGCATTTCAAACAAAATAGACTTATTACCGGCACTGACTAAGGCACTTTTAACTTCAGTCGTGTCCATCAGCGGTGTCGTAATGACTTGTGTGACGTCGACCCCCGCTTTTTCAAAACCTGCAGACAATCTATCTGAGAGATAATCGGTTAACGGTTGCTTGGTGTAGGTTTCGTAGGAATAAGGAATCCCAAAACCAGAGCGTATTATGCCTTCAAATGCGACGGTTTTGTCGTTATCTAAGATGTAAGGACGCTGATCATGGAATGCCAGACTGATGTCACTGTACTGTGTATTGGCATTAATATCCGGTGCGGTTTGTTGTGCATTTTTGGAAGATACGCAACCTGTTAGAGAAACGAGGCCTAGCGTGATTAAACATGTTTTTATTATTAATTTCATGATATTACCCTTAAATAGACAGGGCTGTATTCTAGTAACTATGCATGGTTTGTGTGTATCCCATCAGCCGTCAAAATGGATGACTTGCGAGGGAGTTAACAAAAAAGGTGAGAATTGATTTGATATTTAAATGGTTTGGCGGGCAATCATTGGTCGGGTTGTTTGAATAAGGTTGAGAAAGCACATTTTCATATTACAATCGCAACATGACGTCCATGGTAAGTGGCCATATTGTTGATTTTTATCCCAAGAGTCCCGCGGGAGTTTTCCTTTGTTGAGTGTTGAAAAATGAAGTTCAGCTTTTAGCACTGCTAATGATGTTAGTGCGTGGACTGGAGGTAGACTCCTTGTTTGTAAAAACGGTATGGTTACTGCAAAAACAGTACACACCCAAAATAAATCATTACCATACCTGCGATTCTATTGACCCAGGTACCTGCTGCCGAATTTTGTACATTACCTTTCATTTTTAGAATAATGAGTGCCACGGTATAAAACCAAGTCAATAACACAACGCCGTGAATCGCTACCAATAGATAGGCATCGAAATATCGGAAGTTATCAAAGTCGACGAATTGAGGAAAGGCCGCCAAATAAAACAGTATACCTTTGGGGTTTGAAAACTGAGTGAGAAAGCCCTCAAGAACGGATTTATATGCTTTGGGGGCGGTGTAGTGTTTCAAGCCGGGTACACTTGTTGATGCCTTCGTACCAAAGGAACCGACAAGCATTTTTATGCCTACGTATAAAAAGTAGCCTGAACCAATGTATTTTAACGTGTTGAAGAAGTACGGAGAGCCTAGCAATATCGCCGAGATTCCAAATATCCCTAAACTAGCCTGAACAAACATGGCGAGAATAAAGCCAACAATATTACAAAGTGCAGCCGTTTTCCCAAACAGAGAGGTACTTCTGAGAATGAGCACCCCATTGGGACCCGGAGACATGACTAATAATATAATAATTAGGCTAAAAGAAAGTAGGTCTGCCATATTCAATCCTTGATGAAACAGAACCACGAGTGTAGCAAGTTCGTTAGTCACTGAGAGTCTTTTTGTGTGGAATTCGTGATTTGCTTTGGGTTGCTTGCTCAACGCAACCTATTAAAGGGTAGAATCGGTCGCTAAAGTTCTGCTCAGTGAAACCGCCGGTGATGTGACGATTACTCTATCCTTTATAAGGTGATCTTAGGTTTACTATAGGACAGTGGTAATAAGTATTTGGGGGTATGCAGCTTGGTGATTAATTTTGCTCAATGCTTCTATATAAAATCGTTGATTTTGAGCGGTCACGCCTAGTCTCTTGAGTGGTACGAGTATCATTAATAGCATTTTAAACAATAGGTTTTTACGCAACTAATCCTAGATTACTGTGCTAATATCACAACAATATTTGTGTATGGGATGACACGTTGGCTAAGAATCGATTCATCAATATAGACCTTAATCTTTTGCGTACCTTCATTGTTCTTCATCAAGAAAAAAACGCACGAAAGGCTGCTGAGCGTTTATTTGTTTCACAACCTGCAATTAGCCAAGCGTTAAAGAAACTGCGATTTCAGTTTGATGACCCGCTTTTTGTTAAAGTCCCAAATGGGCTTGCTCCCACCCCATATTCTGAAGAGTTAGCGCTGAAAGTAGAGCCTTACTTAGAAGGGTTATCTGCAATCCTCAATCATAAGGACGAATTTGACCCACAGAAACTGGATCAAGAGGTGACAATTGCATTGGCACCAGCGCATGTCTTTAGTCTGGGTAGCGAAGTGTACCGATACTTTATTCAGCGCGCACCAAACCTTAGAATTAACTTGGTTGTTTGGGGGGAACAGACTTTTAAGGATATTGAAGCTGGTAGTGTTGACCTCGGGATGAATTATCATGAAGCGCAAGATATGGCATATATTCAGTCACTTTCCACTGAACTCATTACTCAAATATCTCCTGCGATTCTAGTTGCCAAAGATCATCCTCTGACAAAACAAGCGGTCACTTTAGAAAATTTGGCAAATTACCAATTGTTGCGTCTCTATATTAAAGGTTACAACGACGGCCCCGACGTCCCTGCAGTGACATTTTTCAAAAAATATGGGTATGACATTACGGTTGGGTTTAGTTCAGAGTACCCCTTGGTGATACTGGATGTTGTCCAAGATTCGGATATGTTCTTTATTTCAACAGACAGTTTCCCGATTGAAAAGTACCCTTTACTTAGCTTATTACCCGTCGAGCAGCTTGAAGAAAGTATCATCGCAGACGTGAAAAGCTATTGTCATCCACGATGTGAAAAAAACCCGCTCACTCAATGGTTGATTCAGTCATTTAAAAACATATTTGAAACCAACAAGACTAATTTGGATTAGGCTCAAGCGCAATTTAAGTGGATGACGCAAAGCGACATAAACGGGGTTAGTAAATACTTAAATACTAAACGTGTTATGTTGCTTTTAGACAACCTTTGCGTATAAAGCCCGCTGCATACTTTTGTCTTAATAACCGAAAGCCGGCGCTAAAACTTCATGCATTAACGCTGGGAAGTCGTCGAGAAGATGCAGTGTATTAGTATGAACGACATTAGTATCTAACTCTTGGTAGCTTGCATGGAAATAGAAAGTTTCAGATTGTTTATAGATGTTCATACTAAAATCCGTTGAGCCATAATAGGGCGTACCATCGGATAGAATGCGAGTCTGGTTTGCTTCACTATTAAGCATATGGGTAATATTCTTGCACTTTTCATTTTCACACTGCAGTGCAATATTAAACCTTGCAGCATCAGGGGCGACAATGAGCGTGCGTCCTTCTAGTCCAACGGCATTGTGATTAATGGCTGGCCATATATTACCTTGAGAGATTTGATCGTCATTCACAACCCAAATAAACGCATGATCATAAAAGTAGGACGGCTCTATTTCACCACGTGAAGTAAAGTAAACGATAGTGAGTTGCTCTTGTTCCCATTGGCAGGAAATATGAATATCCATCTGCGGATGCTCACCTTTATATCGGCACACTGCATCTAACGCCTCAATAGACATCCCATAGCGTTTGCTGGCTTCAGGGTACCAAGTGATTGGTAATCTGTCAGGAACTAAATCACCGGGAAGGTGACCGGGCAGACCTGCATCTGGGTGAGGCCTTTCTGGCGTATCTCCTTGAGGTAGGTGAGTTGCCGGAGGGGTTTGGGGGCTAACGGTTGTATCGTTTGTCGATGAGTTACAGCCTGAGAGAGTAAGAATCGCTAAAGCTGGGATTATGTATTTCATAGGGGTCTGCCAAATGGTGGTTGCTTTTGGCATAGTTATAACAAGTCGCTGTAATGTTGAATATTCACCATTTTCTATAATTGTAATAAGCAATGCTTATCGGCGTATTAAACTGCTTTAAGTGCCAGAATGTGAGGCTTACCGACCAAATCCATAGAGTGCTTTGATCGCATTGTGAACCAGCCCTGTTTCCGCGCCAACCTTCCATATTAGGGCCGCGGGTATTTGTTTTTTCAGTGATGGCTCGACATTGAGCTTAACTAGCTGACCAGATTCAATCTGAGGCCGAATAAAGGGCTCGACAGCCATGCCCCAACATAGCCCATAACCGATGGCTGTTTTCGCAGCAGAGATGGATTCACATTCCCAAATGTTCGGCGAAATTGCCGTCTCATTGTTATTGGCGTGATTCGGTAAGTAAGCTTGTCGGTGACGTTTTAAGTCGATGAGAGACACGGTCTCTAGGGATGCTAGCGGATGTTCCGGCGTGGCAACGTATAACAATTCAGCTGGGGGGAGGGCAATGGACCCCAAGTTACTGAATATCGGTTGCTCTAGTAAGGTGAATCCAATATGAGCCTGCTCTTTTATGACCGAGCTGATCACTTCCGATGAGGTCTTCTCAATCAGCTTGAGTTTTAAGCGGGGAAACTGCGTTGCCAGCATCGCCAATATCTCTTTTTCAAAAGGGACGCTGTATACGCTATCTAGCGCGAGCGTAAATTCGACCTCTTCTTCTGGCTCAATGTCATTTGCCAACCTTTCAAAGTTTTCACATTGCGCGACAACAAGCTTGGCTTCTTTGAGAAGTAGCTCTCCTGCTGGCGTTAAGGTTGGGTTTCGCGTGGAGCGGTCAAACAACTCTTGATTCAGGTCTAATTCTAAATTGGAGATGGTCATGCTTATCGCTGAGTGGGTTTTCTTCATCTTTCTGGCGGCAGCGGAAAATGATCCCGTTTCGGCGGCGCTGACAAAGGCTTGAAGCTGTAGCAAGTTGACGGTCAACATGTCAGTAATATTTACACCTTATAGAGTGAATGTGTTCTTTCTACTTAATAGTAGAGCATTGGTTGTCCGTTGCAACTTCGTCTACCAAGCCGACGTTGCATGTATGACCTGTCAGTTTTTCTTAAGGTTTACTGAATTTGTATTTAAAAAAAATGACTAATATAGTCGGTGTCAGAGGGGAAAGCGCTAAACACGCACTGACAACAACATTGAATGGATGCGCTCAACTAGGTGACACGAGAAGGTAAACACTATGACGACTAACATCCAATCGGTTTATAACAAAGACATTGACCCAGTAAAAACATACGAGCGTAAAGTTTCTCCAAACACTGAATTTTATGACCATGTTCGCGGCACAAAAGCGTTTGAAACTCGCCAGCATGTCTATGACGATATTCTACTGCCCCATACGGGCAACGCATTTTTAGTGAAAGCCGGCCAAGTGATTCGTTTTGAACAGCGCCCGAGCTTGCATAATAACCGCACGCAAATTATCGATGTGCATTTTGTTACCCCTGACCTCGAGCAATATGGCGAAAATGGTCACTCTGGTTGAAGATGAGTTCCCTTATGAAAAAATGGATGACGGTTTTAGCCATATCTTCTTTGCAGCGCACTGTTGTCCGGAATGGCTGCACATGTGCTACGGCGAAGAAGGGAATGTAAACAGCTGTCAGGAGAACTTTATCCAAGCCTTTAACCGTGTTCCGGCTATTGCCGCGATGGAAGACGAAATTGAGCGTCGTAAAGTCGTGCAAATGTTCGCTGATCGAAATGATGTCAATATGTTCCAGCCTAATAAATTTACGCAAGACGACAATGGGATTACTCGTTGCGTATTGGCACCCACTCCTTCTGTTGCAGATGGCGTAGGCTGCGAGTTTTATGCGGAAAAAGATATTTATGTTGTTGTGAGTAACTGCCCTTATGCGGACCAAGCTCTGCCTTATCCAGAGGCAAAACCGAATCCAGTTTACGTCAGCGTTTTTGATACTGGAATCAAGCCAGAAACTATGCACCTTGGCAAGATTGGCGGATGGGAACAGCGTATTTATGAGCGCATTGCGACGAAAGACAATTCAATTAAGTAACTTGGGGTCGGTATGTCACATCAACCAGAAACAGGCATTAAAGCGTTGGTCGATACACCACTAAAGAAGGTGGCACTAGCCGCCTTCATATTGACCAACATAGGCATGTTTGCGGTACCCGCGCTTGTAGGCGCTTTGGGGACATCAATGAACTGGCCAGCAGCCGATACGCTCTCTTTAGCAGGGATCAGTTTTGCTGCTAATGAAGTGGTTCTCTTTGTCTCCATTGCTATCTTAGGAAAGCCGTTAGTCAGCATGTTAAAGCAAAAAATTCAAAATATTCTCAAACCGTCTAGCTACAAATAGTGAGAACGGGTTTGTTAAAGGGAGAGCCATTAGAGCAAGGATGCTAGACACTTATTTAGACGTCGAGCCCGGAACCCTCGACCATCGCCTACATGGACGTTGCCATCATAGGTAAATACTTATGTGCAAAAAAACTGCAATTCAATTAGATAATTTCGATTCTAGCTATAACTCGGATGTCGATCCGGTAGCAACGTTTGCGCGAGCTATTAGTCCGGATCTTGAATTTTATCAAAGAGTAAGAGCTACAAAATCGAAAGGGACCCGACAACGGGTTTACACGGATGTACTCAAAGCGGAAACCGGAAATGCATTTTTAGTAAAAAAAGGGCAAGTCATTCGTATTGAGCAGCGTCCAAATGCAGACGGCAACAATGGACGTACCCAAATTATGGACGTATTGATGGTGACGCCAGATCTACAGCAATACAGTTGCCACCTAAGTTCAACGGCAGTCGAAGGCTTAAATCAGCGACTTTATTCGGGTATTTGGTCTCAAAGTCGCCATTTCGAAAAAATGGCAACACTCATCGAAGATGAGTTTCCATATGATGAGTTGCCAGAAGAGTTCTCTCATATTTGGTTGGCCGCGCATTGTTCACCAGAACTGATCGGTTTAGCTCAAGGCAAAGAGAACGTGCGTAATTCATGCCATGAAAACTTTCTTCACGGATTTGGACGTAATCCGGCTATTGCCAACATTGAAGACTCGGAGATTCGAAAGGAAGTGATTCAGTTTTTTTCAGACCGTAATGATTGGAATATCTTTCAAGGTAACCGTTTTACTCAAGATGAAAATCGTATCACTCGCGCTCGAATGTGCCCAACGCCACCAGTTAAGGATGGCACAGCCATTGAATGGTATGCCGAAAAAGATGTGTATGTGGTGATATCAAATTGTCCATATGGTGACCAGCATACGTGTTACTCAAAGATTAAGAATAACGACGTGTTTATCGAGGGATATGACACGGGGGTTGAGCCGATACATGGAGACGCGACAAAACGCATCCAAGGATGGGAGGAAGCGGCATTAGAACGGGTAGCCAAGCGAGACCAAAGCCTCGCGCATGAATGCCCTGTAGAAACCATTAAATTGCCAGTTGAACTGACTCATTTCGCTCTGAGTAATCATTAACTGACCTCTCCTTCTCCCCCGCATTAATGCGGGGTTAGAGGGTTGTAACTTGCGTCGATTGGCGCACCATTTTCCAAAAAATTGAGGTTTTAAAATGAAAAAAGTACTGTTAGTTGCACTGATGGTTGGCTGCTCAAGTATGGTTCACGCGAGCAATGACTATACAGGCTTTCGAATAGGCGCTGGCGCAACAACAGGGATGAAAGTGGATACGATAGGGACACTAAAAGCGCAGCCAAAAATCGAATTTGGCTATGATTTTAATAGGATCTTCTCAATTAATACGTCATTGATGAAGTTTCAAGGCGAGCATAACCAGTATTCATCCGGTGTTTACTCTGGTGGCAATACTGATGGCTATGATGCTCGACTTGAAGGTGAGGTAGGGTACGCGTTCAATTTAGGCGGCAGTTGGGATCTCAAGCCCTACGTTGCGATTGGCGGCGCGCATGTGAGTGGCAGCAGAGAGTTATACAATACCGGACCGATTGCCGTTCCTACGAACTCGAACCATGAAGGTACTGGTATTCATAAAGAGAGCTTCTCAGGAAATTATCTTACATCCGCGGCGGGTATTAGGCTGACTGCACCGTTAGGTATTTATGTCGATACACGAGTACAGAGCCTTTATCTGACAGATAATCAAGAAGCAAGAACTCCGGTGAAAGAAAACGCCCAGTTTGGCGTGACTGTTGGGGTGAAGTTTTAATAAAACAAGCGAGGATAGTCTCCTCGCTTGTTCTCATATCTTAAACGGATTATCTCACGGTTCGGCGAAATCTAAGGCTCGTCATCCAAGCCAACACGCCAATGCCCACGTAAATCGCGATGTGAGCCCAACCCGCTTCGGGTATGGCACTCAGTGGATTAGCGGCAAGAATGGCATGCAGAGGTAAATAGAATATGTTGGAAAAGAACTGGTCGACACCGTAATAACCAAATAGTGCGATTGGCATCCAGCGTAGCGCATAAATGGCAATTAATAACACCAATAGTGGTGAATTTACTTTCTGCGAAATCGCCATTGCGGTCAGTGCGAAGGGCAATAGAAGAACGCCGGCTATTGCCATTCTCAAACAAAATGAAAACCAGTTGAGCACAACGTCCATGAGAGATGCATGACGATAGAGCAGCGCCAGCTGGTGGTCAGTTGAGGCATTGAGCATCCACAGCATCAGATCGGCAAAAAAGACCAATATCGAGCACACCAAAGGAATCACCAATAAACCAAACACAAGTTTAACGAGGTGGGTTTTTACATCGCTAACGGGCATACTGCGCCAAAACATCAGGCTGCCCTCCACACGTTCTTTACGAAGTGTTCTAGGGAAATATTGGGTGCCAAGTAAAATGGAAAGTAGTCCCACACCACCCGCGATTAACATATTGACGTCGTCACCCATTTCTCTATGAATCTCACTGACATCGCCGCTGAAATTCATTTGAAAAAATAGATTGTGCTGTAAGGTTGAGCTGCTCATCAAAGTGACAAAAAGGAGCAATCCACAGGCAAACATAAACAAAGGAACGCGCGTAACCAGCGGATTTTCTAACCATTCTTTACGTAACATAGCAACAGTCGAACGCATTACACTTTCTCCTTCTGTAGCGCCAAAAACAGATCCGCTAACTTCACGCCATACCTCTCCCCAAGCGCTTGGGCTTGTGAGGCATATTGAGACGAAAGTAGCCACTTAGTGGTGCCTAGCCCTTTTTGAGAAGATAACGGGTTCATGGTTGCAATGTGCTCTTTATGTTCATCACTAGCATCAAGAATAAAGTAATCATCGCTGATGCTATCCATTGAAGTGTGCAGGACTGGGCGGCCATGCTTAAGAATCAACACATCGGTGAGTAGATGCTCAATTTCCGCTACTTCATGACTGGCAATGATGAGCGCTCGCTCGCCATCGTGAAACCACTCTAATAGATGGCGATAGAATGTGTCTCGGTAGACCAGATCCAGCCCAAGAGTGGGCTCATCCAAAATTAAAATTTGCGTATTGGTGGCGATCACAATCGCGAGGTGCAATTGAACCTTCATTCCTTTCGAAAGGGTTTTGATGCGTGCTCGGGATTTTATGTCGGTTTGGTTAAGGACTTCGTCTGCTTTATTGCGGTTAAAGCTCGGATGAACGCCTTCGGTATAATTGAGAAGCTGCGCGACCGTCATCCAACCTGGCAGCACATTGACATCAGAGATGTAAGATAAGCTTTGCATGATTTGATCGCGTTGCGTGACGGGCTCAAAACCATTGATACGAATAGTACCTTGGTATTGGTGCGCGCCAAGCAGGGCATTAATCAAGGTCGATTTTCCGGCACCATTATGTCCGAGCAGACCAAGAACTTGGCCGGCATGTAATTCAAAGCTCACGTCATGTAAGGCTTCAGCCTTTGTATGATACTGCTTAGATGCGTGCTTTACGCTAACAAGTGCGCTCATTGATCACCTTCAAGATGTGGTTTTAGTTGCTGGATAAACTCTGACAGTGACATATCCAGATGTTGTAATGTGGCGGCGATTTGCGGTATTTGTTGTTGAAGAAAGCGCGCTTTTTCATCGGCTAAAAGTTTTAATTTTGCACCGGGAATCACAAACATACCTTGACCGCGTTTCTTCTCTACCAACCCATCGTCAACGAGCAATTGATAGCCTTTCATGACGGTGAGGTGATTGATTTTCATATTCGCAGAGACGCTTCGTACCGAAGGCAAGGCCTGACCCTCTTGCCAAACCCCTTGCAGGATTTGTTGAGTGATGTGATCAGCCAGTTGACGAAAAATCGGTTGGCGATCGTGCCAATTCGTCATGAATATCTTCCTTGCGTGATTTGGTGTTATATATAGGTATAACACTGGGGCGATTCAATGGGAAGCGTAATTTTTGCTGATTGACAAAAGTAGAGCGTTCGTTCTACTCTGTGTAGAGTGAACGTTCTACCTAAAGGTCATACGATGAAAGAACAAATTGCGGCCAGTTTGGAGCAAGCATTTAGCGAGCAGGGTTTTGCCGAGCCGAGTGTCGCTCAGCTTAAAGTTGCTTGTGGCGTGAGCTTAAGAACCTTATACAAATATTTCCCTTCCAAAGAAGACATGATCGTGGCGGCGTTGGAACATCGACATCAACGTTACCTCAATTTTTTATTAGCGGACTCACCTGAAAAAGGGGTTAACGCGGTTCTGCATATTTTTAACAAGCTTAAACAATGGATGGAAAGTTATGCTCAAAATGGGTGTCTGTCGATGAGTGCCATCGCAGCATTTCCTGAGCATGCCGTCATCAACCAAACCGTGAAGGCACATAAAGAGGAAGTGAGACGATTTCTGGGAGGGCAAAGCTTACGTGATGATCTTGCCATGCAATTGTTCTTACTCCATGAAGGTGTGTCGAATGCTTGGCCAATTATGGGTGATGAAACGTTAAAATCGGCACATGCGACTGTGCTCACTTTGTTAAAAGGAGAGAAATAATGATGGCAGTACCGTTAACGATGAAAGGTGTGCTTTTGAAGGGGCACGGTGGACCTGAGATGTTGGAGTATTGCGCTAATATCCCCGTTCCGACGCCAAACGATCATGAAGTGCTTGTTCAGGTCTTTGCCGCCGGCGTTAATAATACCGATATTAATACTCGTATTGGTTGGTATTCAAAAAATGATAATAACAGCGATGATGCGGGGTGGGGAGGAAATGCATTGAACCTGCCTCGTATTCAAGGTGCCGATGTGTGTGGCCAAATTGTCGCGGTTGGTCGGTCTGTCAATGAAGCCCGAATTGGCGAACGTGTACTCATTGAACCTTGTCTCTACGACGTCAATGGCGAAACTATGAACCCACCATGGTACTTCGGTTCGGAGTGTGATGGTGGCTTTGCGGAGTACACCGTGATTTCATCGCAACATGCCCACAACGTCGATTCAACGCTCAGTGATGTAGAGCTGGCGTCCTTTCCCTGTTCCTACTCGACTGCCGAGAACATGTTAACTCGAGCAGATGTTCGCAGTGGGGAGCGAGTGCTGATTTCTGGTGCATCAGGTGGAGTAGGTTCTGCCGCGATTCAGCTTGCTAAGGCTCGTGGTGCGACGGTCATTGCCATTACAAGTCTAAGCAAAAGTACGCAAGTGCTTACTCTTGGGGCAGACCAAGTAATAGATAGAGATGACCATCTAGTGGATGTGCTAGGTATCAATAGCATTGATGTCGTGATTGACCTAGTGGCTGGTGAAAAATGGCCGCAGTTCTTAGAGGTACTTCGTCCTAAGGGGCGCTATGCGGTATCGGGGGCTATTGGCGGGGCATTAGTTGAATTAGACGTACGAACTCTTTATCTAAAAGATCTGAGTTTTTTTGGTTGTACGGTATTGGAGCCAGAAGTTTTTGGTAATTTGGTTCAACATATTGAACAAGGCCGCATTAAACCTTTGGTCGCCAAAACCTTTAGATTAGAGCAGATCCAACAAGCTCAATCTGCATTCCAAGAGAAAAATCATGTCGGTAAGATTGTGCTATCCGTTGGACGCTAAACGGCTTCTGTTTATCTCTTACCCTACTGAGTAATTACCTATCAATAAATAAGGAGCCAGCAAAACCGCTGGCTCTTCTTATCAGCGCTTCTTTAGCGTGAACATCTGATAGCCATATTCACCAATCGCATGATTAAACACGTCGATCTCTTTTGCGATGTCTTTCAATGCGGCGGAATCTACCATCGTTGGAACAAGTGCCTCAAGACGACACTTAAGTGGATGATAATAATTTTGCCATGCCTCTAAGCTGAGAGTGAAGTGACTCACTACCTCATAACCTGCCGAATCCATTTGTTCAAGGCGAGTCTCGACCGTTTGCATATCGGGATATTCACTTTGGAAAAATGATTGCGCTTCTTGGCTTGGTGAATCGGTTAACCAAACCATGTCACTGACCATCAGTAGGCCATCGTGCTCTAATAGAGGCTTCCATTGTGATAACGCGTTAGTGACGCCCATGATATAGGCGCTGCCTTCCGCCCAGATAAGGTCAAAGCTTGAGTGCTCAAATGGAAGCTCCGTCATACTGGCGCACACCGGGGTGACTTGTGATGATAGCGCAGTGGCTTCTAGTCGCTGTGTCAGCTGTTCTAGAGCGCTTGGTTCATTATCTACCGCGGTTATTTCTGCACTACTATGAGTTGCCAACATTGTTGTCGCTAACCCTTTTCCACAGCCAATTTCAAGAATTTTCTTGGGTGTGTTTGGAAGTTCTTGAAGAGCACGTAAGGTTTCGCTCTCGCTGCCAGGTCCCCATCGCTCAAGTGTTTCAAAGACAGTCATAAAGTCTGCCATGTACTGTTCATGTTCATTCATGTTTTTTGATAACCATTTTAATCGCAGGGCTTCTTTCTCGTTAAAGCCTTGCTTCTTTAACCAATCTAAATGTGCATCGGGGGCAAGCTTGTCGGTTTGCTCATGCCAGCTGCGGGTATCTGCTTCGCCCAACATTGCCGCCAGCAGCTGGCGAGATTGTTGCTTGTGCGCAATCTCTTCATCTAAGGCTGTTAACCGCTCAAGTAGCAAGTGCCGATCAATCTTCGCTTGCAAGCAAGATTGACACTCTTTAAGCGTCAGCCCACCAGCTTGTAGGCGCTGGATCAAAAGAATTCTTTGCACATCATGGTCGTTATAGACGCGATACCCATTATCGAGTCGATGACCTTGGATAAGGCCTTGCTTCTCGTAATAGAGTAGGGCGCTGCGCGATAGCCCAACTTTGCTCGCTAACTCTGAGATTCGATACACGTTAGTACTCCACATCATCGATGTATTAACTGGACTGTAAACTATGAAGTTATAGACAGGTCAAGACTAAGTTAGTGTATCTGCGTGATACTGTCTAGGTAAGGCATTCTCCTTTTTTAGTTATGCTAGGCGGCTATTTTTGCTACAGTTCGTCGCTAACGATACAGGTGTTCGATGGGAGTAACAGGTGGAAGAGATTTACTTTGCGGGTGGTTGTCTATGGGGTGTGCAGGAATTTATGCGCCATTTACCGGGTGTTGCGTCAACGCAAGCAGGGCGAGCTAACGGCACTTCGGATACCACCACGGCCACCTATGACGGCTATGCCGAGTGTGTTCGTACTCAGTTCGATCCAAAGCAGGTATCGGTAGAAGAGTTAATGGATTTCTTTTTCGAAATCATCGACCCATACAGTGTGAATAGGCAAGGTGATGATGTAGGGGAGAAGTATCGAACGGGTGTCTATAGTCTTCACTCGGAGCATTTGCTAAAAGTGACTAATTATCTTCGAGCCAGAGAAGACGCTGATAGGATTGCAATAGAAGTATTGCCGCTATCAAATTATGTGAAAAGTGACGATGAACATCAAGATAGGCTCACTGTACGCCCTAACGATTACTGTCATATCCCGCAAGATATTCTGCACAAATACAAAGCCCGCTAACCACTTTTTCTTTTTCGGTTCAAAAAACCGCTAGATTCAAAAAACCTTTAGCCCAAAAGACAACACCGACGCATAAAGCGTCGGCGTAGAGCAACGGGATCGTGGTCGTCATTGATAAGAGATAAGTGGTTATTACTTATCGACTAGCGGTTATATGATTAGTGTTTTTGATTACTGTACTTTGCCAAGTTGTCGGTCACAAATGAGCGATGACGAACCAATAACCATAATAGTCCCCCGGTGATACCGACAAATAGCTGAATTGCGCCCAAGTTACTGATTAGGGATTCTGGGCGAAGTGACACTAAAACCATGCCAATGGAGCCGCAAATCATCGCAAAAAACTGAATTAAGGCGACGGCAGAGCCGGTGTCATGATCTTGTTGGTCTAGCATTAAGTTCGTACCAGGTACTCGCATGGCAATGACCATGACAGTAGCTGGGGCCGCAATACAGGCAAATAGCCAAGGAGAGGTATCCCCAATGGTGAGAGTCAGAATGCCAGCACATGCAAGTAGAGCAAAGCAAAGTGAAATGACCTTTTGTACCGAGATGTGACGTGACAGCTTCATATAGAGAGTCGGTCCAAAGGAAGCACACAAGGCATTAAAAGCAAAGGCGTAGCTAAATTCTTGTTCTGTTAAACCAAATCCATTGATATAGATATACGATCCGCTCGCCAAGAACGCCATGAGTGCCATCGGTGTCACGGAAAAAATAGCGAGTAACGCAACAAATCGCGGATTTTTCATGACAACGCCAAGTCGGCTCCACGAACGTAGCATAGAGCCATCGTATTTAGTCTCGAGCGTTTCTTTGTAGCAAAACGCCAGTATGGAAGCGAAGAAACCGAACACCGCTAGGGTGACAAACATCATTCGCCAAGACGCAATCTGCAGCAAAAATGCACCAAGCACGGGTGCAATCATAGGTGCGATGATCACCAGTGACATGATGGTCGCCATAATCTTTTCGCGTTCCCTGCCCTCATAGAGATCTTTAACAATAGCCGTTGCGACTACGGTAATTGCACTACCCGCGAAGGCTTGCAGTACTCGTGCAGCGATGAGCTGTTCGATATTACCGGCTAAGGCACAAAAGATGCTTGCGAGCATATAACCGCCAATACCCGTTAATAATATCGGCTTTCGTCCGAACTTTTCGCTGAGCGGTCCCCAAAATAGTAGACCGATAGCGTAGGTCACAAAGTAGCTACTCAGCGTTAAGTTAACCATAGACTGGTTAGTATTAAATATGTCGACCATTTGCGGCAATGCGGGTAAGTACAAATCTATAGTGAGTGGAGGGAAGGCGCTAATGATGACAAGAAAGAAAAGCATGCCTTTCTGTCCTAGTACAGGCTGAGGTTGTTTCAAATGATGACTCCTAAATACGGACATGAACGCGTTTGTTCTGGGTACGTTTGAATGGGTTGATAGTTGATAGTATCTATAGTTGATAAGCGCTATAGGGACTTAACTAATAAGCAAGGTTGTCGTTAAGACGCTTAAGAAGGGTGCGCAAGGTTTCGGATTCGTCGTCCGAAAAACCGGTGAGCATATCGTTGATCATGCCCATTTCGACCTCGTCTAATCGCTCGAGTAGTTTTAACCCTTTGTCACTTAGCATGAGTTCGACTGAACGTTTGTCGGTAGTGCTTGCCTGTTTGATGATCAAATCTTGCTTATGTAGTCGCGCGACGATACGGGCAATTTGTGCTTTGTCGCGGTTCATGGACTCCACGAGCATTTGCTGTGAAGCCCCTTTAAAATCCCGAATATCACTCATCGCTTTATGCTCAAGCGGAGAAAATTCCACTTTTTGACGAGTGACTTCCGCCACCATTTTTCCACGAGTCTTCATGCGAATTTCGCGCAAGGTATGGTTGATTTCTCGGTATGTTGTCATGAGTTATTGAGATATTTGGTTGACGTAGTCAACAATTGTCGGGTTGTTGGTTGATTTAGTCAACTATTTTATCGGGAAGGTTGGCTTTTTGCTCAATGTCGCAGAGCAAAATATTGAAGTCGTCTATTGATAACGTTCACACCATAGTCATAAAAACATCGAAAAACCGTCAACTATTTGCGTTGAAATAGCAGTCAAATAAATGAAGGTGATTCGGAGAAACGTTATGGCGATGATTGCGCCGGACCTGACCGTTGTCAGTGAAACGAGTAATGTAGTCACACCCCTATTAGGGCGTAAGGTGCTGGAGACTCGAGCACTTACCAAGTCGTATCAAGACGACAAAGTGGTGCTAGATGGCATAGATTTTACGCTGCATGCCGGTGAGTTTGTCGCGGTTGTTGGCCGTTCTGGTGCGGGTAAGTCAACGTTATTGCACACCCTTAACGGCACAATTACGGCGACAAGCGGTGAAATCTTAAATGTTCACAAAGACCAATCTACGGATAACGTTTTGTCGATGACTCGCAAGGAGCTTCGTGATTGGCGAACACATTGTGGCATGATTTTTCAAGATTTCTGTCTCGTTCCCCGCCTTGATGTAATCTCAAATGTATTGCTTGGACGCCTTAGTCACACTTCAACATTTAAGTCGTTATTTAAAGTCTTTAGCGATGAAGATCGAGCAGAAGCCATTCATTTGTTGAAGTGGTTAAACATGCTGCCTTATGCACTTCAACGAGCAGAAAATTTGTCGGGAGGGCAGCAACAACGTGTCGCCATCTGTCGTGCCATGATGCAGAACCCAAAAATTTTGCTGGCGGATGAGCCGGTTGCATCTCTCGATCCCAAAAACACCGTAAGAATTATGGAAGCGTTGCAAAAAGTCAGTAATGACGGCATTGCCGTGATGGTGAACCTTCATTCCATTGAATTGGTTCAGCAGTACTGCACGCGTGTCATTGGTTTAGCAAAAGGGCGAGTGATATACGACGGACATCCGTCCGGTCTTAATGATGATGTTTTACATCGATTGTACGGTGATGAACTCGATCAGGTTGGCTGATCATTAATATTCTCCTGCTGGCCGCTATATCGGTTAGCAGCGATCACAATAAACAAGGAAGAAACTATGAATAAGCTCTTGTCAGTCGGTTGTGCCATTGCGGCAGCCCTTTCTTTTAACGCACAGGCGTCAGCACCAAATGAAATTAACCTCGGCATTTTAGGTGGGCAAAATGCGGCAGCACAAATTGGTGATAATCAGTGTGTCGCAACGTTCTTCCATAAAGAGTTGGGCGTAAAGACGAACATACGAAATTCAACGGACTATAACGCCGTCATTCAGGGGCTGCTGGGCGAAAAAATTGATCTCGTGATTAACATGTCGCCTAAGTCTTATGCGGAAATCTACCTAAATGATCCTAACGCTGTCGATCTGGTGGGTATTACCGTGGATAACAGTGATGACTCGCGTGGCTATCACTCGGTTATTCTGGTTAAAGAGGACAGCCCATATCAGTCTATTGACGACCTTAAAGGCACCGCTTTTTCATTCGCAGATCCAAACTCTACGTCTGGGTTTCTTATTCCTAACAATCAGTTGGAGACTCGCTTAGGCGGAAATATGGATAATAGCTTCAATAACTATTTTACATCCGTTAGCTTTTCCGGCGGCCATGAGCAAGACATTGTTGGTGTACTTAATGGACAGTTTGATGCTGCGGTAACTTGGTCGTCAATGCTAGGCGATGCTAAGCAAGGCTATACCGCGGGTGCACTACTGCGTTACATGAGTCACGATCCTAAATTGATGGATAAAATCCGCATTATTTGGGAGTCCCCCCTAATTGCCAACGGACCGACAATTGTCAGCAACAAACTCGAACCTCAGTTTAAAGAGGATTTGGTTGCTGCAGTGAAGAAGCTCGCCGAAGAAGATAATGAGTGCTTTAGTAAGGCCGCTGGTGGGCAGTTGCACCTTGCTGACACAAGTGTTGCAGAGTATCAGTCGATCATCGATTTGGTGAAAGCGACTAAGTTTGCTCAGAGATAATACGTTTTTCAACAATAATTCGTTTCAGCCACGATAACGTATTTCCCCACCTATAGCGGGGCAGGAATGGATTTAGATCCTGACCTCGCTACTCATTTTTGGTTTAACATCATGTTGTTTGAACACTATTACCAACAGATTCGCCGTAAGCAGAAAATGGACGCATTCATGTGGTCTGCCATGTTTATGGTGTTGTATCTTATTTCCGGGCATTTTGCCGAGTTTAGTCTTGGTCAAATTATTCACAATGCCCCCGCGCTTTTTGACTATATCTTGGATACGGTTCCGAATCTGTCTTGGGATGTTTTGTTTGCCGGGCGAGATGAAGCTGGTCACGCGGTGCCTGGCTCTCTAATCTATTGGGGCTATCGGTTACCTATTCAGCTTCCGCTGCTTTGGGAGACGCTGAATGTGGCAATGGCCGCGACACTTGTGTCGTCGATTATCGCGATTATTCTGGCTTTCCTCGCGGCAGGTAACGGTTATGCGCCGCCATCTGTTCGTATGGCTGTGCGCGCTTTTGTCGCGTTTCTGCGCACTATGCCAGAGTTGGCGTGGGCGGTCATGTTTGTGATGGCTTATGGTGTGGGCACGTTTCCGGGATTTGTCGCGTTGGCGCTGCATACGGTTGGAAGCCTAACCAAACTTTTCTATGAATCCATTGAAACCGTCTCCGATAAACCGATTCGTGGGTTAACGGCCGCAGGAGCGAGCCCGTTGCAGCGTGTAAGGTTCGCATTCTGGCCTCAGGTTAAGCCGATTGTTCTCTCTTATGTCTTTTTACGGTTTGAAATTAACTTTCGCTCGTCGACCATTCTAGGTTTAGTGGGCGCGGGGGGCATTGGGCAAGAATTAATGACGAATATTAGTTTGGGTCGTAATGACCAAGTCAGTATGACATTGCTGCTCATCATTATGGTTGTTGCCTTGATTGATATGTTGTCTGGGTTTTTACGCAAGCGAGTTATCAGCGGAGAGATCAAATGAGTACGTTAACGCTACAACAAGTAAAACAAGAAAATAAAGAAATCTTCGCAAGCCAAGGGCGTTATTTACGCGTCATCATTATCGCAGCCTTGGCTGTTGTGGTTTATTACCTGACATTTTTTGCATTTTTCGGCGTAACACAACAGCAGTGGCATATGGGCAACAGCAAAATTAGTAGTTATTTTGTGCATATGTTTATTTGGCGCGATTTTTGGAATTGGCCGTTTGCGTATTACTTTTCTCAGATTGGCATCACGCTAGCGATTGTACTAGGTGGCACGTTAACTGCGTCTGTTGTGGCTCTGCCACTCTCATTTTTCGCGGCACGTAATTTTATGACAGGGCCTTTTGCGATTATCGCTATTTTTATTAGACGCATATTTGATGTGCTTCGTGGTGTCGATATGGCGATTTGGGGGATGATTTTTGTCCGTGCGGTTGGACTGGGTCCACTCGCTGGCGTAATGGCGGTCTTTATTCAAGATCTTGGATTGTTTGGTAAGTTATTTGCCGAGAGTCATGAAGCCGTCGATCGAAAGCCAACTAGGGGCTTAACTTCACTAGGCGCGAATCATATACAAAAGCATCGCTTTGGGATTTTTACCCAATCATTTCCGACCTTTTTAGCGCTCACTTTATATCAGCTAGAGTCGAATACTCGCTCAGCAGCGGTACTGGGTTTTGTTGGTGCGGGGGGAATCGGGTTGGTTTATGCAGAAAATATGCGCTTGTGGAACTGGGATGTGGTGACGTTTATTACTTTGCTACTGGTGGTCATCGTTATGGCTATGGATAAGGTATCGAGCATGCTGCGTCAGAAGTACATTATTGGCGAGAACATCCCATTATTTGATAGTAATTCGTCGTATGGAAAAAGGTCTTAAGTGTAGCCTTTAACATCCAACATGTCAGTTGGCGCACGTAAGCTCGACGATAAAGAATAGAGAACCTCTGCAAAGAATAGAGAACCTCTGCGCAAATAAGTAACCGTAAGGCTTAAAAGGCTGGAACAGGGAGTACCTTGTTCCAGCCTTCTTCTATTTTTGCGTCGGTCTATTGGTCTTGGGAAATGAAGCGCTACTGCGTTTCTTTCATCGCAGAGATAACCGAAGGATCATTGAGAAGATTGAACAGTAGGCTCTTAGCGGAGGAGCGTTGTGCGTCGGAGAGCATTTTCTTTGGGTTCTCTCTAGACTGAGTCAGGATGTTTTTGACAAATCGACTGTTGGTGCCGGAGAGCTCATACACATAGCGCAGCGTATCGAGTAATTCATCTTGAGCCAGACTATAAACGGCCATTTCACAACTCAGGTTGTCCATAGACAGAAAGTTGTTCACGATGACTTGGCGCTCGGCGTTAAACTTCTCTTTGGCTTCAAAGGCATCAATCAAAGCTTGAACCCTATCAGCTATCGCGACAGGTACTTCCATTGTCTTTGTTTCATGAGTCATTATTGATTCTCCTTTTCTAACTGGGACTAACCACCGCCGCTTAGCGTGGCAATGTCTATTCCTGGTGGCTTTTGATGAGAAGCGCTTAGCCGCATTTCATCTGATTCTACTGCCCCAAGTTTACGCTGTAGTTGCTAATTCATCATCTACTTTAGGGAGATTATGAGGGAATGCAATGGATATCCTTTGAATTACTATCGTTTGTTTTCATTAAGGGCGCAATAGGCGATAACCCAAACAACTAATGATGCTTTTATGATCATGAACCAATTAAGTTTTTACGACTTTTCCGTTTGTAATCCAGCGCTCTCATTTTACCAACGACATTATTTTCTTGAACTAGACTCATTATGTAATTTCT
The DNA here is from genome assembly GCF_023634655.1 of Vibrio methylphosphonaticus. Taxonomy (GTDB): domain Bacteria; phylum Pseudomonadota; class Gammaproteobacteria; order Enterobacterales; family Vibrionaceae; genus Vibrio; species Vibrio methylphosphonaticus. Next base: position 63,218 of record NZ_JAMKMS010000008.1, read on the forward strand.
GCATATGTTAAGAGGCGCTTAATGGAAAATTCGAATCAATCCCCACGCTCTGATTTTTTGTCAAAAGGTTGGAAATATTTCGTCATCGTCGGGCTTATTATTTCGTTGGCAGGAATAGGAGCGATGAGCTTGCCAATACTTGCTGGTGTGACAATTTCAACCATTATTGGCGCGGTGCTCCTTTTTAGTGGTTTAGTACAGGCTTACCATACTTTGTCTATTCATTCGTGGAAGGACAAATTATGGTATGTCTTAAGTGCTGTACTGTATATCGTTGGTGGTTTATTTATTCTCTTCAAACCACTTGCTGGGCTAGTGACTATTACCATGCTCATGGTAATAGTCATGATTCTAAATGGTCTAACTCGAGTGTTTTTTGGTCTTGGCAATCAAGGTTTACCTAGCAGAGGCATCATTATTGCGAGTGGTTTACTTTCGGTAGCGATTGGTGGGTACTTTTTTTTATTACTCGACGACCCGGCATTCTCGACCGCACTGTTGGGGACGTTTATAGGGATCTCGTTATTAATTGAAGGTATCAGCTTTGTGTTATTAGGTATGAAACTAAAAAGGCTCTCTTAGCCCCGAAGAGCTCAGAAATTATTTTCAAAACCCGCTCGTATTAACGAATGAAAGCCCCTAGCTTAAACGGCTCGCTAGGGGCTTTAAATTGGCGATTTTGGTGCATGTTAAGCTGTTGATTATAATGGTTTTCTATTTCTATGAAATCAGATGGTCGGATGTTAGTCTTCTTCTGTAAGTAGGAGCACTTAACATGATTTTGAAAAATAAACATTTCGAACACCACGATTTTTCTAACCAAGACCTGTCTGATCATCAGTTTGAACACTGTCAGTTTACTCATTGCGACTTTTCTAGAGCCGATCTACGCGATAGCGCGTTTATTCACTGTAAATTTGTTGAGACGACAGATCTAACAGGGTGCCACTTTGATTACGCAAACTTGAAAGACGCCAGTTTTAAGCAGTGTCAAATGGCCATGTGTAACTTTGAAGGCGCTGACTGCTTTGGGCTTGAGCTTCGCGAGTGTGATTTAAAAGGCGCCAATTTTTCACGGGCTCGATTTGCCAATCAAGTGAGTTACAAAATGTACTTTTGCTCAGCCTATATCACCGACTGTAATCTGTCTTACACTAACTTCGAGCGCGCGGTTATTGAAAAATGCGATTTGTTCGAAAACCGTTGGGTAGGCGCTAACTTTCAAGGTGCGTCATTTACAGGTTCAGACTTGAGCCGAGGTGTGTTTTCCCCTGATGCATGGTCTCAGTTTCGTTTTCAAAATGCTAACTTGTGCCATGTTGATTTAGAAGGGTTGGATCCGCGACGAGTTGACTTGACGGGTGTGAAAATTTGCTCGTGGCAGCAAGAGCAATTGCTAGAACCACTTGGGCTGGTCGTGATGCCTGATTAAGGCCATCGCATTTAGTCTTTAATGTCGCAGGCATTAAAGACTGGTATTGTCATGGCGTTCCCAGAGTTTGAGTTTAAAAGAGAACAAAGGGCAATAGTAATGCTTGGATAGCGAGCGCTTAGGGTGCTGCCCTTTAATCAACCCAAATTAGACAGTCCTCCTCGTGAAAACGAGGATCTACCAGACCGTATGACTCACTTAACGTAGAAATGAATTACCAAGTGTACGTTTGCAATACGCTGGTGAAGCTTGCCTTTTTCTAGAAAATGACGGCTATTTTTGTGCGCTAACATTTGCTCTGTACGTTGTCATTACTGAGGGACCTTAAAGTGTGGGCTTTGGGTTGGTGACTTGTGGTGTGTCCTTTCATTTCTATTAACTTAATTGTATCAATTGGTAACTAAAATAATCTCTGAAAATAATAATAATTTCCCGCGCAAATAAATCATTAGTGTGTAATTCTCACGGTGAATGGGTGGTGGTGGTGAGGTATTTTTAATGCTTGTTCACTAAGAGGTAAATTAACAGGTTGTTATTAAAGATTTTTATTATTTTGTCGCTTAGTTATAGATGCGTTGAGCTTATCTAAGAAGGTAATATATAGAATGATATATTTTTTAATAGTAAATAAATCAATCCATACGGTAAAGGTGGGAGTTGATTATACATCTTGCTTTATAAGGTGATGTGCTTAATATTAAATGTGTCAATGTATATTGATCAATTTGCTGTTCTATATTTTAGGGAATCGAATGTTGTTCAAGTTTCGGAAAAAAAACATGGATATGAATAAATCCATGAACGACGAAGTAATAAAAGTTGTTAACCTTGACGTGGTATCGGTGTCGTCATTGGATTCGAGTGATTTATTGTTTAATGGTAACAAGCCAGTATTCGGGGTTGGCTTTGTTCCTCATGGCCATGATCTTAGCCAGCTCCACCGTGTGCTCAGTCGAATGGTGGACGGACCTTTAATTCTTACCTCTACGGCGGGTGAATTATCTTCTAGTCATAACAACTTGTATTTAGACACGGGTCAAACCAAAACCATGGTACTTCAGCTGTTTTCAGCGGAACTTATTGGGAGGGTCGATACTCATACAATGCCATTACCTTGTGATGATATTCAACGTGGCGTTAGCCATGCACAGCCTTCAGCTCGTGTTCTGGAAATCGAAAAGCATCTCGACAATATTCAGTTAGCGTTCCCACTGGACCCTCGCGACTGTTTTTCAATGACGCTGGTAAATGGTCTGACAAACAGTGAAAATTGGCTGATGGAAGCGGTGTATCAATCGGGGAAGTTCCCGGTCCCCTTTGTTGGCGGCACTTCCGCAGGAAGCTTGAACTTTGATAGTGCGCCTTTTCATGATGGAACATCAGTGCGCCATCAGCACGCTTTGTTGTGTTTTATTAAGCTCAACCCTGAGTATCAATTCCAGCTATTTAAAACACAAAACTTTGAGCCAGTAGGGCGCTCTTGGTTAATTGGTGATGCTAATCCGTCTTTGCGTTACGTGACTGGTGTATTGTCTGCGACAACCATGGAAATACAAGGTTTTCTCAGCGAGCTTGCGAGTCATTTTCGTTGTCGAGTCGATCAGGTTGAACAGTCTTTATCGGACTATACCTTTGCGGTAAAAGTGCAAGGTGAGTATTTCGTACGTTCGGTTGCTAATATTGATATATCGGAAGGAAAGGTCCATTTTTATTGTGATACTCCATTAGGAACTGAACTGCATTTAATGCGAAAGACGGCGTTTGTTGAACAAACGAATAAAGATTTTGTTAGACAGTTAATTAATGAAGATGAACTGGTTGGTGGTATTTTATTCGATTGCATCCTGAGGCGATTAAATAATAGCCGGGAATTGAATAATCTCAGTAACTTTAACTCGCTTCCTGTCGCGGGATTTTCTACTTTTGGTGAGCTGTTTGGGGTAAACATTAATGAAACCTTGAGTGCCATTTTCTTTAGTCGACGTAGGGAAGGTGTGGAACAAGCTCACGGTCAATTTGTTACCGATTATGCTTCTTACGCTAATTACTTCTCGCAACTGAAGCTACGCTCCAATGAACTGATGATGCGTATTCAAGAGCGCTCACTCTCAGATTCCATCAAGGCGATGAGTGTTGCAAATAAATCCAGTGAACTGACTCAAAATTCCATTAGCTACATTGACCACATTGGCAGCAACTCTTCGGCGCTGTCGGCAGATACCAATCAATTTAGTGGCACCGTGCGATCACTAGAAAGCGAAGTGTCTGCGTTGCAGAAAAATATTACCTCAGTGGAGAAGGAAGCGGAAAGTCTGCGCAGTGTATTGTCGATCATTGATAAAATTGCCGATCAGACTAACCTGTTAGCGCTTAATGCCAGTATTGAGGCCGCAAGGGCAGGTGAGTACGGTCGTGGCTTTGCCGTGGTTGCCGATGAGGTGCGTAATTTGGCGAAAAGCACCCAGCAGTCATTGGATAATTCTCGATCGAGCGTTAATGCTCTGTTTGAACAAATGGACACGATTGCCGATGTGGTAAAGACCGTAGGCCAGCATATGCACGATGCGACAGAAAAAACCGAATCGATCGCGGTTGCTATCCAAGACATCGACAGCCTAGCCCGTGATACCAATCGACTGCTCGAAAATAGCCATAATATCTCAACCGAACTACAACAGATGGAAGCAAGAGCGCAGCAACACCAGCAAGATGTGGAAACCATTCGCAATCAAGTGGGTTAGTGTCTCAGGAGAATAGGTCAGCACGCCGGTGTGGGATTATAAATTTGAGAAATAAACAAGGTGATGGGGCTACGTTATAACGGTCAACTCGGTGACATTGATCGTTATAGCACTAAGTGAATCGCGATGGTGCTCGACACAGGGACATAATAATCCCAAAGTAGGTGCCTTGGGTGATCATAGCGGTTCCACCATAACTAAAATAAGGCAGTGGGCTGCCCATAACGGGGAGTAATCCACTAACCATGCCGGTGTTAATAAAGGCGTACAGGAAAAAGCTCAACGCTAACGAACCACAAACCAGTCTGCCAAAGGCGTGATGGCAATTGTACGAGATCCACAGTGTACGCAGCCGACAAATTCCCATTCTTCTGCATAGGAACAATGGGAATTTGTCGGTATGACTTTCGGGAATAAACCCCAGTGCGCTTTGCGTGGTATTCGCCCAACCTTTACCCGTTATCTCACCAGATCCAATGGCGATATGTGATTGGATAATTTGATAGCCAGCCCCTAACGGGTCACTTTCTGGATTCAGGAATTGCAGCATTCGCTTCTTCTGATAGGTCTCAATAACGAAGAGCCATAGCAGTGGAATGAGAGTGGCAATTAAGCCAACAAAGCCGCCAATAATCTTCCAACTCATGCCTGCAAAATACAGCACAAACACCATGTAAATGACGCCATCGAGATCCGGTTGAACAAATATCAATCAGGTCGGAACGGCAGTGAGCAGTAATGCGTAGAAAATTCGGGTGCCGGTCGCTCGCTCGCCATCTCTTTGTACAAACCAAACCATCATCATAGGGATGGCCAGTTTAACTAGTTCGGAGGGCTGAAAACGAAAGCCTGCGATGAGAGCCATTCGTCTGTCGCCAGCGAACACCACTGCCACGAGCAGGCTCACGGTGACCAAATATAGGTAAGGTGAAAAGCGGCGATATTGTTTCGCGGGGATGGCCGACATAATGACAATACAAGCTAACGAAATAACGCATCGAATGAGGTGGTTAGTAATCACAGATTCACTGAATCCACTGGCGCTCCATATAGCGATGGTGCTAAGCAGCATGAGCGCCAAAATAGCTATTACAATGGATAAATCAAGTTGAGGGAACAGGTACTTGTTCAATTTATTGCCCGGTGAAGTGGCACGAATATGGCCACAACTATTAACAATTAAGGGACATTAACAATTTAGCCACGGTAAAAATGTGAATCTATTGCTTGTACATTGACAGGTCAGTCAATTTGCATAAAAAGGTGCTCGATGAGCACCTTTTTCTTTATTGAACCATAACCGTGATTTAACTCGGCCGTTCATCACAATATAAATTGGCATAGTCGATGCCAGTTAAGGCACAACTCTCATCGAGATCGGATAAGTCGCCACTGACGCCTATTGCCCCAACCACCGTTTTTTCCGCATCTCGAATCAATAACCCGCCAGGCACGGGTACCATATTGCCATGCGCGAGCACGTTAATAGCTGAAATAAAGGCTGGCCTGGAATCGGCATCTTGTGCCAATTTTCTGGAGGAGCAACCAAGCGCTAGCGCTCCCCAAGCTTTAGCAATCGCTATGTCAGGTCGCATCATACTTGAGCCATCTTGTCGCTGCAGGGTAATGAGTTTTCCACCACTGTCGAGAACCGCGACCGTGAGTGGTGCACTGTGGCTTTCTTCTCCTGCGCCGAAAGCGCCATCTGTAATGGTCAGTGCTTGCTTAAGCGTTAAACTTCCCATGTCAATCTCCTAGTTTTATCGCGTTTATCGTGGTGCTACTCACTATTGAAAGATGGCATCAAGAAAGTGGCATGAAGCAGTTCCTGCATTGCATGCCTACTTTTCGAATCGCTTTAATGGTCACTAACGTGGAGTGTCGAGCGTTTGATCATTAAAGCGGTTGGCTCCTACAGCAGTTGATAGCTTGGAAGGGTCAGGAAGTTAGCGAATGTCTTTGCCGTTGATAGTTCATAAAAAAGGTCAGCTGTTTCAACAAAACGACCAGCAGCATAGCGTGTCTCGCCAACTTCCTGTTTGATAGTGTGCAGTTCTTCATAGAGCCAGCGATGGAAGAGTGCTTGAGTGAACACTTGTCCATCATCTAGCGCTATTGCATGGTGGATCCATTGCCAAAGGTTGGCTCTTGAAATTTCAGCGGTGGCGGCATCTTCCATTAATCCGTATATCGGCACGCAGCCATGCCCTTGAATCCAAGCTTCAATGTAGTACAACGCAATGCGAATATTTTTTCTGACCCCTGCCTCATCTCGAGTGCCTGTGCAAGGGGTGAGTAATTGCTTGGCATCAATGGTATGTGTAGGGCTAGGGAAATGGATTTGATTTGGCTGCCCCTTAAGATGTTCGTTAAAAGTCGACATGGCTAAATCAACCAATGCAGGGTGCGCCACCCAAGTACCATCATGGCCATTGAGCACTTCACGTTGTTTGTCGTCAATAACCTTGCGCGTCACTGTCGCCATTTCTTGGGGGTCTTTTGATGGGATAAATGCAGACATGCCTCCCATAGCAAGTGCGCCTCGCGCGTGGCAAGTTCGAACTAATAATTGGCTGTAGGCTTTAAGAAAGGCTTGATCCATACCGATGCCATGTCGGTCTGGTAGGATTTTGTCGGCGTGGTTTTTTAAGGTTTTGATGTAGCTAAATATGTAGTCCCAGCGCCCACAGTTCATTGCCACAATATGGTGTCGCATGACATAGAGGATTTCATCCATTTGGAATACGGCTGGCAATGTTTCTATGAGCACGGTGGCGCGAATGGTGCCCGTGGGGACATTAAAATAACGTTCAGTGAAGCAAAATATGTCATCCCACCACTGAGCTTCTTCCATGGTCTCTAGTTTAGGAAGGTAGTAATACACACCTTGTCCTTTTGCTGCGCGAGTTTGGTAGTTATGGAAAAAATACAAAGCAAAATCCATCAGGCAGCCAGGAATAGCTCGCTGCTCAAACCGAATGGACTTTTCGGGTAAGTGGAGACCACGAGGGCGAGCAATAAGTAACGCCGGTTTGGTGTCTAATGTGTAATTCTTTGCTTTAGCTTGATCGTAATAATTGATCGTGCCCAAGTTGGCGTCGCGCAGATTGATTTGTCCTTCAACCATATTTTCCCATGTTGGTGACGACGCATCTTCAAAACAACACATAAAGACTTTGGCACCAGAGTTGAGAGCATTGATAACCATTTTTCGCTCAACGGGGCCGGTAATTTCAACACGCCGATCAAGCAGCTCCTGAGGTGGTGGAGTGATTTGCCACGTTTTATCATCACGAATAGCTTTAGTATCCGAGCGAAAATCAGGCGTGACGCCTTGATCATATTGCGCTTGCATGGTTTCACGTTGTCCAAGTAGGGCATCACGTCGTTGGCCAAATTTATCGACTAACGAGGATAAGAAGCACAGCGCGCCATCGGATAAAATGTCTTGGTATCCTTGCGGTAAAGTCGTACCCACCACTTGGATACTGTGCATCGTTGTTTCTTCCTTCACGTTATTTATTGTCATTACTCGTCTCCTTTAAACAATGTCTTTTGATTTTGTATACAAAAGTACATTAATTAATCTACTTATATTTTAATTTGTGTGAACAATCAAAGGGTATTTAACAATTATTTTTCATTAAAAATGTAGGAAAATTATTTTTATATAAAGATAGTTAATGTAAAGCTATGTGGGTAAGGGCTTGTGTGGTTAGTGATCACTTAGTGCCAATGCTCTATGTTGCAAAAATGTAGATTTTTGACTTGCGATATCTCCAATATGATTCATAGTACACAAAACAATATTAAATTGTATACAATCTGAATTGGAGAGTAACATGGCGAAGATGAAAGCTATTGAAGCGGCGGTAGAAGTATTAAGAAGAGAAGGGGTAACCATCGCCTTTGGTGTACCGGGAGCGGCAATCAACCCTATGTACGCTGCCATGAATAAACTTGGCGGGATTGAGCATATTTTGGCGCGGCATGTTGAGGGAGCGTCTCATATGGCAGAGGGCTATACGCGAACTGAACAAGGTAATATTGGTGTTTGTATTGGTACATCTGGTCCCGCGGGCACCGATATGATTACCGGACTGTACTCCGCGTCGGCAGACTCTATACCTATTTTGTGCATTACCGGACAAGCGCAACGCGCGCGTCTGCATAAAGAAGATTTTCAGGCGGTTGATATTGAATCGATCGCGAAACCCGTCACTAAGTGGGCAACTACTGTGTTGGAGCCTGCGCAAGTTCCCCGCGCTTTTCAGCAGGCATTTCACTTAATGCGTTCAGGTAGACCAGGACCAGTATTAATTGACTTGCCATTAGACGTGCAGTTAGCTGAAATTGAATTTGATATCGACACCTATGAACCACTGACACCTTATAAACCGGTGGCCACTCGTCCACAGATTGAAAAAGCAATGGAAATGATGTGTGCGTCATCCAACCCGCTGATTGTGTCTGGAGGTGGTGTTATCAATGCGGGCGCTTCAGAGTTGCTACAACAGTTTGCTGAAATTACTGGGGTACCGGTCATACCTACGCTCATGGGGTGGGGATCTATCCCAGACGATCATGAACTAATGGCGGGCATGGTGGGTTTGCAAACCGCCCACCGCTACGGCAATGAAACCATGTTAGCCTCAGACTTTGTTTTCGGTGTGGGTAACCGCTTTGCCAACCGTCATACCGGATCAGTTGATGTCTATACCGAGGGTAGAAAGTTTGTGCATGTTGATATTGAACCCACTCAAATAGGGCGAGTCTTTTGCCCTGACCTCGGTATTGTTTCTGATGCCAAAGCCGCGTTGGAAATGATGGTTGAAGTGGCACGCGAATGGCGCGATGCAGGAAGGCTGCCAGATCGAAATCAATGGGTAAGTGAGTGCCAGCAGCGTAAAGCCACCATGTTACGGAAAACGCATTACACCGAAGTCCCCATCAAACCCATGCGAGTTTATGAAGAGATGAATAAGGTGTTTGGTCGTGACACCTGCTACGTCAGTACCATCGGTTTGTCGCAGATAGCTGCGACGCAGTTTCTTCATGTTTATAAACCACGTCATTGGATTAACTGCGGTCAAGCGGGACCTTTAGGCTGGACAGCACCTGCCGCGCTAGGTGTTAAAGCGGCAGATCCAACACGCGACGTTGTGGCGATATCAGGGGATTATGATTTCCAATTTATGATGGAAGAGCTCGCCGTAGGGGCGCAGTTTAATTTGCCATACATCCATGTGTTGGTGAATAACTCGTATTTAGGGCTGATTCGTCAAGCGCAGCGACAATTCGATATTGATTACTGTGTCCAACTGGCTTTTGAGAACCAAAATGCTCCCGAGCTTAATGGCTACGGCGTTGATCATGTAACCGTAGTACAAGGCTTAGGTTGTAAAGCCATTCGAGTCACTGATCCCGAACAGATGCAAGCCGCTTTCTTGCAAGCGCAAGAATTAATGAAAACTCACCGAGTCCCCGTTGTTGTTGAAGTCATCTTAGAGCGTGTGACGAACATTGCGATGGGAGTGGAAATTAATGCCATTAATGAATTTGAAGCCCTATCTGAATCGATAACGGATGCGCCTACCGCATTACCTCGTCATCAGTGATATTGCATTGGATTGCGTTAACGCACTAAGAAACTAAGACATTAAGGAACAGACAATGGCTAAATTTGCTGCAAACTTATCGATGTTATTTACCGAATTGGACTTCATGGCGCGGTTCTCTGCCGCGTCAGATGCGGGGTTTGACGGGGTGGAGTACCTCTTTCCTTATGGGGAGTCGGCCAAGGAGATTAAACAACAGCTTGACCAACATAACTTAGAACAAGTGCTGTTTAATTTACCCGCGGGTGATTGGGACGCGGGGGAGAGAGGGATAGCGGTTGATCCAAACAGAGAAAACGAATTTCAGGCGGGTGTACCACTGGCGATAGAATATGCCAAGGCGCTTGGCTGCAAACAGGTGAACTGTCTTGCCGGTATTGTGCCTAATGGTGTATCGGAAGAACAAGCGAGAAGCACTTTTATTCGTAATTTGCGTTTTGCCGCCCAAGCATTGGAAGTGCAGGGCATCGTTCTGGTCATTGAGGCGATAAATACACGAGACATCCCAGGCTTTTTCCTCAATACCACCGAGCAAGCTAACGACATTATTGAGCAGGTCGGCAGTGATAATTTGCATCTGCAATACGACATCTATCACATGCAGATCATGGAGGGCGATTTAGCCCCGACAATACAAAAAAACCTCGCGCAGATCGCACACATACAACTTGCTGATAACCCGGGTCGACACGAGCCGGGTACCGGTGAAATTAATTATACCTACTTGCTTAATTATCTCGATGACATTGGCTATCAAGGTTGGGTTGGCTGTGAATATAAGCCACAAACCACGACTCAAGCAGGCTTAAATTGGTTAAATGAGTACCGCTAGGTTGCATTAAACGACGACAACGTTAAGGAGAACAAATGATGAAAGTGGCATTTATTGGTACAGGGATCATGGGTAAACCCATGGCAGAAAATCTGCAAAAAGCAGGGTACAAATTGATTTTTTCTGATCACTTTAATGCACCGCCCGCAGAGCTCGTTGCCGCAGGTGCTCAAGTCTGTCATTCGCCAAAAGAAGCGACATTACTGGCTGATGTCGTCATCATTATGGTGCCAAACACACCGCAAGTAGAAGCCGTGTTGTTTGACGACAATGGCGTAGAGCAGGGTCTGGCTCAAAGCCGTGATGAAAAACTGGTGATAGATATGAGTTCCATCTCGCCGATGGCAACCAAGTCCATTGCTAAACGCGTGAAGGAAAGCGGTGCTCAATATCTCGATGCGCCAGTATCTGGCGGGGAAGTAGGCGCCATCAACGGTACGCTAAGTATTATGGTTGGTGGCGACCAAGCCGCATTTGATGCCGCCCGTCCATTATTTGAAGTGATGGGGAAAAACATTACCTTAGTTGGAGATAATGGAGCGGGTCAAACCTGTAAAGTTGCCAACCAAATTATCGTCGCACTTAATATTGAAGCGGTGTCTGAAGCCTTGGTGTTTGCGTCTAAAGCCGGCGCAGATCCCGCACGGGTACGTCAAGCCCTACTCGGTGGCTTTGCAAGCTCAAAAATATTAGAGGTGCATGGCGAGCGTATGGTGGAAGGCACCTTTAGCCCGGGCTTTAAGATTGCGCTGCACCAAAAAGACCTTAACCTTGCTTTGACCGGGGCGGAAGAGCTGCAAGTTGCGCTTCCCAATACCCAGACTGCATTAACGTTATTTGATGAATGTGCCGCGATGGGAGGACAAGAGTGGGATCACTCCGCGCTGATTAAGGCGATAGAGCAGCGCTCTGAGCATGATATTCGTCGTTGAGGGTAATGATACATCAGTTCCGCACGCGCCCTTATTTCTTAGTAGAGTTTGAGTATAAGGGTTTCAATCGCGTAGTTTCGTCTCCTTTTATACGCGTTCCCGTTCCTGCTCAATCAATAGTGAAACGTCTTTATAGCAAAGGCATTTACGTCAACAGGCATTGATTTGAGTCGTAGCGGGATTTTTTCCCTCACCCTAATTTAGGGGGTATATTCTCTAGTTAGAATCGGTGCTAGATAGTTGTAATACCAAATTATTTTGTGCGTTGATGTCTAGGATGCTTTTTATATCTCTTGGATTTCTGTTACTAAATCATTACCATGAAACACGAATAGTCGGTATGCAGGAAAAGCAATGTCACGGATAAGACGAAAGAATCAGGACTTGATCATCGAAGTTGCCAGTGAGCAGTTTGCCACGCATGGCTATGCCGCAACCACGATGGCCGATATTGCCAAAGCGGCTGACATTCCTAAGCCCAATGTTTTCTATTATTTCAGTTCTAAAGACAAATTGTATTGTGCGGTATTAGAAACCGTGACTAAACCTTTGTTGGAAGCTTCTCGCCCCATTGAAGAGTTAGATAACCCTGTTGAAGCATTAAGCCAATATATTCGAACTAAGTTGACGATTTCACGCGACCACTCACACGCTTCACGTGTATTTGCTAGCGAAGTGATGTCTGGCGCAAAAGTGCTGCCAGAGGGCATTCGAGAGCAGCTTTTCAAACAATCTCAGATGATCATCAATAAATTTACAGCCTGGTCTGAACAAGGGCTAATGGAGCGTGTTCCCCCTCATCATCTAATGTTCACCATCTGGGCAGCCACACAAACCTACGCCGATTTCAGCTGGCAAATCGGCAGTGTGATGGATAAGCCGACGCTCAGCGATGAGGATTATGAGCAAGCGGCATCATTTTTAACGCAACTTGTAATTCAAGGGTGCGGGGTGAAAAGTAGCCAATCTTTGATGGTTTAATGATGAGTGATGTAACCGCTACTTAGAGCGTTAGAAAGCGCCGTTTTACTCAGCCAGCTTAACTTTCAAGGCAGAGATCAATCGAGAATAAACGATCCACCACGAAATAAGATTCTTTAATCGAAACGACAAATAATCTGATTAGTCCACAGGGTACTGGTCTGGTTTAATGCGCGCATAAATGTTGTTCATTTTTTATTTGTTTATTTCAAGGTGTATACATGTTCGCAATTGATGATCTAGTAGTAGCAACGAAAGGTGTGGATTTGGGTCAAATGGTAGTAGTTGGCACAAGCGCTGGCGGTCACTACGTTCACGTTAAAGTGGATGGCGCGACGCTGACTTACCCAGCACGTGACCTTCAAAAAGCATAATTGTTAGCGTATTTGATTTTAAAAGGCAGCCTTCAGGCTGCCTTTTTCATTTTTGGGGTAAAGAAAAGCGTTTTAGTTATGACTATTGGGTATCTTACGCTAAGTTGGGTGAAGGGTTGTGGTGACACGACCTAGATTGATCTTCATTGAGCGAAATGGATAACTAGGATGATTAAATTTGAGTAACGATCGAAACCCAATAAAAAAAGCAACGCGAATTGAAAGCGTGATGAATTCAGCCTTGTGGCACCTTGGTCGCCAAGACATGACGCAAAGCGAGTTACTGAGTAAGTTGCGAGTCAAAACAGACAATGAAGAATGGATCGCAGACACAATGGCCAAGCTGCAAGACTTTGGCTATTTAAAGTCAGACAAAGATTTTGCGCTGCAATTTATTGAGCGAGCATTTATGGGGGAGTATGGGTCCGGTTATATCGTTAAGAAATTGAAGGTTAAAGGGTTGCCAGACGCGCTTATTTTGGAATGTATCGATGTGGTAAAAGCAGACAAAGCCATTGATGAACAAACGATTTTGAATGATAGGGTAAACCACTATTATCAAGCATTCACGATGAGCAAAGAGAAATTGTTCACTACCTTGCAAAATCGCGGCTTTAGTTTTGCTCAGGTGAAAGAAGCGGTTAACCAACACGCCGATTCGGGTCAACTTCAATCTAAGTTGGAGATTAAGGCTCAAAAAGCCGACATCGAGAAAGAGATCTTAAAGCTGGCACGCAAAGGCAAAGGACTGATTGTGATTCGCCAAGAGCTGAGGCAAAGAAAGATTGATATTTCCGATCTAGAGATGGTGGTCAATCGTTTAACTGAGTCGGAACAGATTGATTTCTTTCAGCAATGCTTAGAGCAGTTAGAGAAGAAAGCTTACGATCTAACCAATCGTAAAGAACGCAGTAAAGCCTATGGCATGTTGAGCCGTAAGGGGTACTCCTCGGAAGAGATTCAATTTGCATTGAGTGAAGCGGAACAGTAAATCAACGGTCGAATAATGTTTGGCTTTGCGTTTTAAGACACATTTCTGCGCGCTGAGAACTTCTATACTCATAAATAATTAGCCGGAAGAGGGAATGCCAATGCTCAATGAAAATCATGCTTTTATTTTAGATTTTCCAGAACTCAAACTCGACATTGTTCAACTTAACCATGATGACCCGACATTTAAAGCTGACCTTCAACAGTACCATCAGCTTGATTATGATATTCGCCAGCTAGAAATTTCTGGTAGCCCAATCGACGATGAAAATATGCATATCCTTAAAGTGAAGCGAATGGCGCTTAAAGACAGCTTGCACAAGCAGTTAACAAAGCACCATGAACAAGCCAACCAGTAGAGTGATGAGGCTTCAGGCTTGATTCGATTACAGGAAATGGGTTAGGGATAGAGCGAAGCGTGGCGGGAGTAAGGGTTGCCTACTCTCGTTGCGTTATCAATCAACTTAGGTCTCGTATTCTGCGAATCAGACTTATATAACGTTCACAAAAGATATGTCATAAAAGAGACATCATAAAAAATACAACAGACACAAAAAAGGCCGCCAACGGCGACCTTTCACTAATTCGTTTGAGCATTCATTGAAGCGAACGCTCGTTGTGGCTAATTAGATAGCAACAACGTTGTTAGCTTGCAGGCCTTTTTGACCTTGCTCTACTTCGAAAGACACTTTTTGGCCTTCGTTTAGTGTTTTGAAACCTTCAGATGCGATAGCACGGAAATGTACGAATACATCATCGCCACCGTTATCTTGAGTTAGAAAACCGAAACCTTTAGTTTCGTTGAACCATTTTACTGTACCAGTTGTTGTGTTAGACATGTGATGCCCCTTATTCATTTGATTTAAGAAAAGTTCAATATCAACGAGCCATTATGGCATGTTAATTGGTTGAATTATATCATGTTACGCTTAAATAAAAGGGAAACGCCTAACTACAAAACCAGGGTTTAGTAGTGGAAGTTTTACTTGTACTCGATGCTGCATTTAATAACTCTCTGAACAACTGAGCGCTATAGTATAGATTGTTTACTTTTTGTACAGTCTTTTTTTTGCTTTTCTTTCATTTGTTGAAAATGACCATATCACTATTCTGTCATCATACATGGAAAGATGCGTGGTGATAGAGTAGTGATATGGTCGTGACATGAACCAGTAGCGACATGAACCAGCCGTGACAATGTTATATCGCTAACAAGACGTAAAGCTTCTAGCTGCGGTCTCTTCTTTACTGTTTTCTGAATAAGACAAGAATAGCCACAGCTTATTGTCAAAATACGGGATTATAACGTTATGGTGGGTAATATAAACACTCAATTATCACCACGCTATATTAATATTCTTTAGTATACTATCTTAATTCTAGTTCATTTATATGGTATAGAAACCTAACTAATAAGATACCATATTGATCTGTAATTAAATTGAATAATATATTTCATGGAGTTATTTGTAACTTATTGTTTCTGTTTGTGTTTGTTATTTTTAAAATATTGTTTTTTCTTGCAAAATATTGACGTTAAATTCACAAAGAAATATTTAAGGCAGAAAATGAAAAAAATATCTTACTTGGCGTTGTCAATTTCCACTCTACTATTAGCTGGCTGTGGCAGTGAGTCTGAATCACCGGGTGTTATTGTTGATGGTGAGAAATACACCGTCATTGATGGGTATATTAATAATGCGATGATTTGTGTAAAAGAACCCGTAAAAGAGCCACGTTCAGAGGCTGCGTGTGTTTATTCAACAACAACCAATTCAAACGGGGTATTCACCTTACCTAATCAATATAAAGGGTACTTGGTGACGGCGCATGTGGTAGGTGGCGTGTCTTCAGACAGCGATACCGTGGGGGTTAGCCCAAGAAGTTACTCGATGAGCGCGGCGGAAGGTGAAACTAATATCACGCCATTCTCAACGATGTCCGCTATGAGTGATGTGACCGATTTAGCCGATATTGCTGCCGAGTTGGGCGTGGAGGTTGAGGCCCTCACTCAAGACTACGTAGATGTAGATAACGGCAATGCTAAAGTGCACCTATACGCACGTACTCTTGCAAGTCAGCTTATGTATCAGGACGATGTGGATCAGAGTGAGTCATTGCTTAGTGTGGCTAAGGCGACAAAAGTATTAGTCGAGCAACTTGAAGGGCAAGATCCTAATATAGATTTCAGTGATATAACGGTCAATATCAAAAACGACGATGGTGGCAACCCTATCGCTGAAGATGTTCCACGCGTAAGTTCACTCGAGGACTTTTTAGAGCATAAAGTAGAAGGAGAGCCTGCACCTGTGTATGGGGCGAGCTTGAATTTTGCATATTTCGTAGGTGACGATGAAGGTGTACAAACGTTTTTGTATGAAGACGGCGTAGTCAAGCAATACAAAGAAGACGGTGCCCTTGATTTTACTGGCGAGTACACAATATCAGGTGATCAAGTGGAAGTGCGAGCCCATGACGAAAGTGAGACTGATCAGTTCATTTACGTCTCTAATGATATCGCGTTAGGTGTGCCAATCGGTGATCGCGATTTAGGTGTGACGGCACAAGAACCATTGATTAAAGATGGTCGTTTTAGTGACGATGAACTGGTCAACAAGACGCATTACTTCCTTGTTGATGAATCCGATAACAAGTCACCTGACCCGATGATGGTTAAGATTGAGTACGGCACAGAGAAGGCTACTCTTACTGATTTCAACCAAGAGAATGGCAAATTTGACGAAGTGTTTGGAACGGTATCTTATGAAATAAACGGTGAAGGTGCGGTGGTCATTAAGTTGACTGAATTAGGTGATGATACCGATACGGTGATGTTTAAGTCGATTGAAAATCAACATATGCTTGTGGGCTATGATGTGAATCACCAAACCTTTTCGCTTAACTTTTTTGATGAAGAATTTGCGATTGAAATTTACAAACGCTGGGCTGACTTAACAAAGTAATAACCACATTGTAATAACCGCATTTTGTTGATTAAGGTAAGGCACTTAGCCTTACCTTTTTTATGTCCTTCGCTTTCCAAACGCGAGGCCTTTTCATGTTGAGTTTAGCTTGTATGCAAGATAAGCGTGATTAACGTATCGATAAATTATCGCACACACCGCACCATAAACTAGACGACTGGTCTATTTTATAATAGGCTAGCCTCATGAACATAAAAACCAACGATACACGCCAGCATATTTTGGATGTCGGTTACCAATTAGTGGTAACGAAAGGCTTTACCAGTGTTGGCTTGTCTGAACTACTCAAAACCGCTGATGTGCCGAAAGGTTCGTTTTATCACTACTTCAAATCGAAGGAACAATTTGGCGAAGCGTTAATTGAAGACTATTTCCAACAGTATTTAGAACGCATCAATAGCATTCTAGAATTGGGGGAAGGCAGTGGGCTTGATCGCGTGTTAGCTTACTTTGGCCGTTGGCTAAGCGTTGAAGGTGGTAGCTGCAATGCCCACAAGTGCTTAGTGGTCAAACTCAGCGCAGAGGTGTCCGATCTCTCGACACCCATGCGAGAGGCCTTATTGTTTGGCGCTAATCGTGTCGTGGCAGCGATCGCCAAGTGCTTGCAAGAAGGCACTGAAGATGGCTCGATTAACGTGGTTGATAGCAAAAATACCGCGCAGGTTATCTATCAACTTTGGCTTGGCGCAAGCTTAATGAGCAAACTTACTCAAGATCAACTAGGGTTAGAGCAAGCGTTTATTACGACCAAACAGCTTTTGGTTTAACCCCTATACATTACCCGCCTAACGGGCTGTGTTCTCCAGATGATGGAGGGGCAGTAATAAGGCGGGATTTTTAGATATGCACACTAGACGACTGGTCTAATTCTATGAGCCAGATCGACTTAACCTGACATAAAGGAATAACATAATGACTCAAGTGACTAACCGCCGTGTTGTATTGGCTTCTCGTCCTGTTGGCGCACCGACGCAAAACGATTTTAGAATTGAGAATGCGGATACCCCAAGCATCGGTGACAATGAAATGCTACTTCGCAGTATCTATTTGTCACTTGACCCGTACATGCGTGGGCGCATGAGCGCAGCAAAATCATACGCAGATCCGGTAGAGATTGATGATGTAATGGTTGGGGCGACAGTGTGTCAGGTTGAGCAATCCAATAACCCTGATTTTCGAGTGGGTGAGTGGGTACTCGCTTATACAGGTTGGCAAGATTACGGTGTATCAAATGGTGAAGGTCTCATTAAGTTAGGTCAAAATCCGACGCACCCTTCGTTTGCATTAGGCATCATGGGTATGCCTGGTTTTACCGCTTATATGGGACTGCTTGATATTGGCGCACCGAAGGCGGGTGAAACCTTAGTTGTGGCGGCGGCGACCGGTCCGGTAGGCGCAACGGTTGGACAAATCGGTAAGCTGAAAGGGTGTCGCGTTGTTGGTGTGGCGGGGGGCGAAGAAAAATGCCGTTACGCAAAAGAAGTCCTTGGCTTTGATGAGTGTCTCGACCATAAAGCGGAAGACTTTGCTGAGCAACTGGCGGCGGCGTGTGACAAAGGCATTGATGTGTATTTTGAAAACGTAGGCGGTAAAGTGTTTGATGCGGTATTGCCGCTATTGAATACCGCAGCACGTGTCCCGCTGTGTGGGTTAGTGTCTCAATACAACGCGACCTCACTGCCAGAAGGGCCGGATCGCATGTCAGCGTTGATGGGGGCACTGCTTGTTAAGCGAATTAAGATGCAGGGCTTTATTATCTTTGACGACTACGCTCATCGTTACAATGAGTTTGCTCAAGATATGACGGCGTGGCTAGCAGAAGGGAAAATGCAATATCGTGAACACCTTGTCGATGGACTAGAGCAAGCGCCTGAAGCCTTTATGGGACTACTTGAAGGCAAAAATTTTGGGAAGTTAGTGATTCAAGTTAATCAACCGAAATAACACAGATATCAAACGCCTCGTATTCGGAATCACCAGTATGAGGCATGATATTACCGTGAAAAACGCCGAAACAGACACAGGGATATTTTATGATTACGCTCCATCATTTAAATAAGTCACGTTCTAAACGCATTATCTGGTTACTCGAAGAGTTGGGTGTGGAGTACCAAGTTAAGCCATACCAAAGAGACAGTGTGACATTTTTGGCACCGCCTGAGCTTAAAAGTATTCACCCACTGGGTAAGTCTCCGGTGCTACAAGACGATGGGTTGATTGTCACCGAATCGGGTGCAATTACTGAATATTTAATTGATACATATGGTCAGGGTGCCTTAGCGCCAAAGCGCGGCACGCGTGAATATACTGAGTATTCGCAATGGCTACATTTTGCCGAAAGCTCCGCCATGCTGCCGTTACTGTTAAAGCTGTTTGTTACTAAAGACGGCTGCAAAACCAACTTCTTAGCTGACTATGCCGACGCAGAAACGTTGAAGGTGCTGAGCTACTTCGATCAAAGCTTATCAGGAAAAACCTACTTGGTTGGCGATCGCTTAACAGGCGCTGACATCATGATGTCGTTTATCGTTGAAAACTTGGTGAACAATGGCTCGATAGTGCATTTTACAAATCTAGAGCGCTATGCCAAGCAACTTGCGACTCATGAAGCGTTTAATAAAGCGGATCAGGTGGAAGCTCGTCATTCGTAATGGGGTTATTTACCACGGTTTTCCCCTATACCAATTGATGCAGGTATGGGGGGATTTGCTCATTTTCCTATAGGTATTAAAGAAGCTAACCACGGCTTGTTTTGCTTCTTTTCCATCAGGGCTATGTCCTGAATTGCCAAAGTACGCCGCCTCTCCTTTTATTGATAGCCCCGCCGTGTATTCCATCTGTTGGGTGGGTTAACCCTCTCATCTCTGCAATGTCTTACAACATTCGCTTCCCCCTTTCCTGCAAAATTAATGGTAATATTTTTGGCTAAGTGTTGCTTTAGTTTACCAGGCAGCCACAAACACACGACGTGATAAAAAGGAAAGTGACGTGCAATCGAGCTTTATTGATGGAACCACGCTGTATCGCCAGCATACTTTTACCCTGCCGTTAAGTTATCAAGATGAGGGCGGTGAGCAGATCCAAGTCTTTGCTCGTGAACTTGTTGATTTGGGTAAAGACTGTCAAGATCTTCCTTGGCTGGTGTATTTTCAAGGTGGACCGGGTTTTCCTTCGCCTCGCGCAGGTGGCGAGTCGGGGTGGTTGAAACGTGCGCTACAAGAATACCGAGTGTTATTGCTAGACCAACGTGGTACAGGCAATAGTTCTGTGATTAATCAAGAATCCTTAGCGCACCTTAGCGCAGAGCAACAAGCTCATTACTTGTCACATTTTCGTGCCGACAATATTGTTCGAGACGCAGAAGCAATTCGTGAGCAGTTTGGCGTTAAACAGTGGGCAACGTTAGGGCAAAGTTTTGGCGGGTTTTGTACGCTAACGTATTTGTCCCTGTTTCCACAAAGTTTACTGCGTTGCTATGTGACCGGTGGGATCCCGTCCATTTCACGCCATGCCGATGACGTGTATCACGCAACCTATCAACGAGTAACCGACAAGAATAAGGCGTTTTTTGCTCAATTCCCTAAGGCTCAATCGATGTGTTGCGATATTGCGCAGTACTTGCTTGAAAATGACGTGATATTACCAAATGGTCAGCAATTTACCGTTGAGCAGTTTCAATTGATTGGTATTAATCTGGGGCGTGGTGGCGCCAATATGCCACTGTATTTGATGTTGGAGAGTGCCTTTATACAAGTGGCAGGGCAGAAGCAGTTGAGCTACAGCTTTTTGAATCAGATGCAGCAAGAGCAAGCTTATCTTACCAACCCTATCTATGCGATTTTGCATGAGTCGATCTACTGCCAAGGGACGGCATCTAATTGGTCTGCCCATCGAGTCCGCGATAAGTACTCGGTATTTAATTATCAGTCGGGACAAACATTTTGGTTTACTGGTGAAATGGTTTACCCATGGATGTTTGATCAATTAGAAACCTTAAAGCCATTGCGTGACGCCGCCCACTTATTGGCAAAGAAAGAAGATTGGTGTGAATTATATAACGCTGAAATACTGAGCCAGAATACCGTCCCCGTCGCTTGTGCGGTCTATGCGGATGACATGTATGTAGAGCTAAATTACAGCCGAGAAACGTTGGCTGAGCTTCCATTATCAAAAGCTTGGATTACTAATGAATATGAGCACAACGGGATTGGGGTAGACGGTGAACGTATTTTGGACCGTTTGATGACGATGGCAAAGGCGCTGGATAACTTGCCAAAGTAATCGTCTGTTAATCTACTCTCTGAGAGTAAAGCAACGACTAATAAAAAACGCCGCGTTAGCGGCGTTTTTTATTGCAGTGTATGGGTTTAATGGCATACCTCGCACTATGCTCTCGTGTTTCATTCCCTTTTGTTATCGAATATCTCAACAATACCGTTCAACCGTTCAACCGTTCAACCGTTCAACCGTTCAACCTCTACATCGCTTACGCTTAACCGTAGTGGTGATATTTCGACATTTTGCGAAATATCTGTTGACATGCTACCTCTCAGGTCTATAATTCCAGAAAAATCGAAATGAAGGGTTAAAAAATTATGAGTCCTACATTTATAGACATGGGAAAAGAAGCATTAGGCATGTTTGCTTTTCTTGCGACAGAATTAGTTATCTTGTTTCTCGTTATCAGCTACGTCGTTGGTATTATTCAAGATTTCATGACGCCTGAGAAAGTTCAGTCGATATTAAGCTCCAAGAAGGGCAAAGGTTACATCATCGCGGCGTTCCTAGGTTCTATTACGCCATTTTGTTCGTGTTCAACGATTCCTTTTCTAAAAGGACTGTTAAGAGCGCGAGCAGGTTTTGGTCCAATGATGGTGTTCTTGTTTGCGAGTCCGCTTCTGAACCCGATTATTATTGGCTTGTTTGTTGTGACATTTGGTTGGAAAGTCGCGCTGTTTTACTTTGCGATTGCTATGAGTGTCTCTGTCACGGCGGGGTACATTTTAGAGAAGCTTGGTTTTGAGAAGTATGTTAAACCTGAAGCGTACGAGTCTTCTGTTAAAGCTGCATCATGTTGTTCTTCTGAGCCGAAGAAGGAAGAGAGCACGTCATGTTGTACATCAGAGCCTGTTGAAGCACCATCATCTTGCTGTGGTACTGAAGCTCAAACAAGCGCGATCGAAGAGTCTTCTTGTTGCGGTACAGAGAAAGCCAAAGACACAACAGTTAAAGCGCCAAGTCGCTGGGCGCGTATTTGGGCCACGACATGGGCTGATTTTGTTCAAGTTCTCCCATACTTATTAATTGGTGTGGCTATCGGTTCGTTTATTTATGGGTTTATTCCAACTGACCTTATCGCCGAATACGCAGGTGACAATGTATGGTATGCCATCCCGATCGCTGCGGTAATTGGTATTCCATTGTATATTCGAGCGGAAGCGGTTATCCCGTTAAGTATGGCGCTGGTTCAGAAAGGTATGGCACTTGGTTCTGTAATGGCGCTAATTATTGGTAGCGCGGGGGCAAGTCTTACTGAAGTTATCTTGCTTAAAGCTATTTTCCGTAACCAAATGATAGCTGCATTCTTA
Source organism: Vibrio methylphosphonaticus (assembly GCF_023634655.1). Taxonomy (GTDB): domain Bacteria; phylum Pseudomonadota; class Gammaproteobacteria; order Enterobacterales; family Vibrionaceae; genus Vibrio; species Vibrio methylphosphonaticus. The sequence continues at coordinate 85,690 of NZ_JAMKMS010000008.1, forward strand.
GTCGTTATCCTATCGATGGCGATTGGTGCAGGGTTCTTATACAGCTTCATCTTTGGTTAAGGTGACACGACCACCGCTCAGAAGATTTCTTCTGAGCGGTGTATTCATTACTAAAAGAAACACGACATAATTGCCTTCATACTGCATCTTCGTAGGTGGGGCACTTACCCAATGATTATGCTTTGTTTAAGGCAGGTCGTTGCAGTAGCTGTGAATTTCAATTACTTGAGAGGTGCCTAATGAGCATAACCATCCCTAAATTTGTGGTGAGAGAAACGGTTGAAAGAGCAATGTTTGAGCAACTAATGTTTAAGCAGTCGAAAAATACAGCTCGTCATGTGCCCTTTACCATGACTCCGGTTCCGATCAAGCGCGAACTCTTTACTCACTTAACATCGACAGTGGGATTGTTTGGTAAGTTATTGAGTTCAATATCAGAAGATTATGATTTCATCAAACAATCCATTGAACCTGTTGCCCAAAGTGACCCGTTTTTTCGAGCGTTGTTGAATATGTATGAAGACATTCATGCACCGAGTGCGGAGGTGTTACGCACACCGCTTTTAATACTTCGGACCGACTTTATGGATGATGAGGTCAATGGTCCTCAAATTATTGAATTTAATGGTATTGCGGCAGGAATGGGGCCATTTGGTCAAAAAGTGCATCAATTGCATGATTTTGTTCGTGAACAGTATTCGCAACTTGATGATATACGTAACGCCTTTTCTCATGGACAGTTGCTTGAAAATAATGCCATTAAGAACTTAGCTTCAGGCATTTCACAGGTTGCTCATGAATTATGCTTTGAAAGTGGTGAATCTCGTACACCTGTGTTTCTAACTGTTATCCAAGAAGATGAAGACAATATATTTGATCAGTTCTTGCTTGAGTCAGAATTAAGACGAATGGGCGTAAAAACGGTGAGGAGAACGTTTAGAGAGCTTCATGACCAACTGTCAACTGGCGAAGACCATCGGTTGCATTTACAGGGTATTGGTCACATTGATGTCGTATATTTTAGAGCGGGTTATCAGTGCTCAGACTACGTTGCTCATGATCTTGATGAGCAATCTTGCTGTGAATCATTGATGAAAACACGAGTTTTTATCGAAAAACATAAAGTCGCGGTAAGCGCCACTGTTAGTCAGCACTTGGCTGCGAGTAAGCGTGTGCAAATGCTATTGACTCAAATGGGGGAATCAGAATTGGCTCGATTTAGTCTATCGCCCGAAGAGTCCAAACAGCTTTTGTCGGTTGTGGGTGAAATGCGCCCTGTAGATAAAGACTCTGTGAATGTAATAGCATCAGGATCAACGGAAAAATGGGTGCTGAAAAACCAAGGGGAAGGTGGTGGTCACTGTTTATTTGGCGGTGATATAGAGGCTAAATTGAAGCAACTCACGGAAGAGGATTACTCAGCTTGGGCACTGATGGAGCGTTTATACCCTAAAAGCCGTGCAAATCCGGTGGCTACTATAAAAGATGGTGAATGCGTGACGGTCCCACATATGATTAGTGAAATTGGTATGTTTACTATTCATAGACGAGGTGAGCCGTTGTCATCAAATAATGGGTACGCAGGGTATTTGGTTAGAAGTAAACCTAGTGATGCGCTTGAGGGAGGCGTGCACAGTGGATTAGGCGTTCTCGATTCTCTAATTGCTATCGATTGACCCAAAGTGAATTCATAAATCATCAGTGCAAACGATCATGTATCTTCTTTATTGGATGACGGCCGAGGTTTTAATTGCGAACAGAATAAAACGGGGGGCACTCCAGCCCCTCTGTTTCATTGGTGATAGGTTATTACTGTGTCATTGTTTCTTTTACCGTACTTTTTAGGTTTTGCATGAAGTTTTTGAAGTGCGGCATAAAATCAGCGAACAACGGGTGTTTGCGGTTAAGCATCATCACTGGACCAAGTAAGCGTAATGCAACACCAACCTTGGTCGCCGTATTTGGCTCTAAGCCACTGCCTTGTTTTAGTTTATCGATCACCATGAACAAATCTTCGCGATCTTGGTACTCAAACTGAAGGGTTTGTGGTGCCTTCGGATCGCTACCTATTTCTTCAATAGTGATACGGTATTGTTTGTCTTTTCTAATGGTAGAAGTCATCTCGGTTATCCTCTCGTTATATCGTTTAATTATGTGTTTCGGCGTTAATTTTTTAAGAATTTGTCTATCTTAGGTTTAATCGTCATTGAAATAGTGAGCATTAACACTAGCGCCACGGGCAGTGCGCCAAGCAGTCCGTCTAACCATGCAGAGAAGAACTCGGTACGGTTGTCTAAACCAATGTTGTTCAGCGCAGTAGTAAACGCCATGCCTGATTCCATAACACAGGCCATGATGATCCCCACGAGTGCGTCGCGAGCTTTTATCGTCATATTTGGCAGCAGTTTTTCCGCACCTTTTGTCATTAACACCATCATGGTTAAGCCCAGCGGTATTATGGTGACCGCGGCGGTAAGAAATGAGCTCACCCAGTCAGCAAAGAACGTTTCGGTATAGCCTAAATTGAGATAAGTCATCACACCCGTCAGCGTTCCGCCCATTAGGGTTATCATGCTAAGTACAACGAGTATCTTTTGAACCATGGGTGTTTTTTTCTCTTCAATGCCTGACTGAAGCATCACGGTCTGTGTATTCATTTTGTTCTCCAATCTTGAAATTACATTCAATTAAGTTGATAATGTCAACTATAGTCTTTTGGTTGATAGTGTCAACTATATTATTTAAGGAATGATCGTATGTCGGATAGAAAATCGCTAGATAGCGTGTTCAAGTTGGTTCACAGTCTAAAGCGAAATGTACAGGAACAAATCGAAGCACTGGACTTGGATATTGCCCCAATGCATGTACGTGTACTTAAGATTGTGACTAACAAACCACGTTGTACCGCCATTGATATTGCGCACTTTTTAGATAGAGATAAGGCGCAAGTGACACGTCTACTAAGCAGTTTGATTAAGCAAGAATTGATCATGAAAGAGCCTAATCCAGAGGATAAACGTAGCCAGTGTTTACGTGTTACTGACGGGGGACAGGCGATCATGTCGAAAATTTCTGGTGTGGATGAGGCGATGTTCGAAAAAATGAAAGATGGTATATCTAAAGATGAATTGAAAGTGTTCCAGCACGTCGCAAGAAAGATGGTCAAAAATCTGAATGCAGAATAAACCGAATGACGTGATTCAATGTTTAATGAGATAGTATTTTTCTAGAAAACGCGCATAATCTCGCAATACAACACTTAAAGAAGAAATTACCTATGACTGATTTTGAATATTACTTTCATCAACTGCCTTGTTTTAACTGTAAAAAAACTATTGTTAGTACTGATCTTGGTTGGTTAACGGCTGCGATGAAAGACGATGTTATCGCGCAAATTGCATCGATTATTGCGCAAGATAGCGTTGACCCCGATCTTTCGGTAAATGTGACGTGTACTAAAGACGAAGCTCGTGAATACTTATTATTGAATTTTTTCGGTTACTCAGCAGAAGAACTGGTAAGCCAAATTGAAGCGGATGACGAGAAAGAAGTCGCAGATGAAATCGCAGAGCTATTAGAAGAAGGTAGTGATGTCGTTGTCTTTGAGCATGAGGTTGCGCTGCAAAGTTGCACTGATTGCGATACGGATGAAACATCAAACTAAGCGTCCTCGCTCAGTTTGCATCGCTTCTTTATCAATAATTCGATGTTAGGGCGTTAGCGAGGTAGAGTTCGCTAACGCCTTGTTCGTTTTTGGTGGCGTTAATCTTTCATATTCAAAATAAGTACTGCAGCAAAGGCAAGAAATGCCGTCATCATTAAGAATACATCGTTATAGGCCATGATTGCCGCATCGCGCTGCATCGTCGCCAATAGAGTCGCTTGAGCTTGGTGCATTGCAGTGGCTGCGTCACTGCCAGATTGCATAAAAAAGGCTTGCTGCTGGTGCAGGGTTTGCCAACCCAGTTGGCTTACGCTTGGCAAAGATTCTTTGATGTGCCCCAAGTGCTCACGGGTTTTGTTATCTAACAAGGTCGCTATAATGGCGATACTAAATGCCCCGCCAAGGTTTCGCATTACATTGGTTAACGTGGAGGCATCCGGTGTATCCAGCTTACTGATATTTTTCATAGCGACTAAAGACAACGGCACCATAATAAATGGGCTGCCAATGGCGCGAAGTAGCATGGAGACAATCAGTTGTTGCCCGCCAAAATCCACAGTCATGTGCGTGTTGACGTAACAGCTAAATCCGAACATAGCAAAGCCAAACGTCACCAAGTATTTCGGTTTAATGACCTGCGTGAGCTTGGGTACCAGCGGAAAGATAAGTAATTGTGGAAAGCCCATCCACATGAGGACTTCTCCTATCTCCATCGCGTTATATTGCTGAATCTGCGTTAAATACATTGGTAATACATAGATCGAACCAAGCAGCGCCATTCCTAAAATTAAATAGGCTAAACAAGACATGGCAAACTGACTGTCTTTAAGTAGCCTCAAGTTGACCAATGGCTTTTTATGTTGCAGTTCATTAATCACAAAGTAGACCAAGCTGACGGTGGAAATAATACTTAAACCAATAATGAATCCGGAGCTAAACCATTCTTCTCGGTTGCCTTCTTCTAGGACCACTTCTAAACAGCCTAAGCCTAGAGCCATCGTCACAATCCCGAACCAGTCGGCTTTTTTAAGCGAACCGAGGTCGAGTTTTTCATCATCGAGCCCGTAACGAATCATTGATATGACGAGTAGCGCTGGTGGAATATTGATGTAAAAGATGTAGTGCCATGACAGATTTTCCGTTAGCCACCCCCCAAAAGTGGGGCCAATGGAAGGGGCGAAGGTGGCCGTTACGCCAAATAGCGCCATGCCTACAGCTCGTTTGTTGAGTGGCAGTAACTGAATGACGAGTGAGAAAGCCAGCGGGATTAACGCGCCGCCACTGAAGCCCTGCATGGCTCGAAATACAATCATTGAGGTCATATTCCATGAAAATGAGCACAGCAATGACGACAAGGTAAATATAGTGGTGGTCCACGTTAGGTATCGGCGTTTGCCTAGTGCTTTGGATAGCCAGCCACTTAGCGGGATCGCGATCATTTCAGCGACTAAGTAGGACGTTGAAATCCAAGAGCTTTCGTCCAGAGTCGCGGAGAGTGCCCCCTGAATATCTTTTAGTGATGAATTGGTGATTTGGATATCCAGAATAGCCATAAAAGCGCCAATTAGCCCGCCAAACAGGGCGATCCAATGGCGTGTCGAAACGTCATTATTCTGGCTGTCGCTTGGGTTGCTCGAGGCGATAGTCGCGGTACTGCTCATTGGTTAGCCTCTAGTGTCAATCGTGGCGACAACAGATAATCCGGGTAATAAGCGGTCTTGTAATTGGTGTTGATCGGTGATGATGATTTTCACAGGAACACGTTGCACGATCTTGGTAAAGTTGCCGGTCGCGTTTTCTGGTGGAAGGAGGGCAAATTTAGCACCCGTTGCAGGGGAAAAGCTATCGACCACCCCTTTAAGAGGCTGACCTGGAAACGCATCGAGTTCGACTTCGACACTTTGACCTTTATGGATGCCATTGAGTTGTGTTTCTTTAAAGTTAGCTTCAATCCAAACATTGTTGTTCGGCACTAGGCTCATGAGCGGAGCACCAGATTGAATAAGTAAGCCTTCTCGTACGCTACGCTTGCCAATAATGCCATCGGTTGGTGCGTATACTTTGGTGTAATCAAGATTGAGTTGTGCTTGCTCTTGCTGTGCTTGCGCTTCGGTTACCGAGGCTTTTGCCTGGGCAATTTCACTCGCGATGACGCTCATTTGGTCATTACTGGCAACCACATTGGCTTTGGCTTCTTCTAAAACGGCAAGGGCGACTTTTTGCTGTGCTAGCATGCTGTCTACTTCATCTTGTGAGGCATAGTTTCGTTGATGAAGGCTACGAGAGCGCGCCGACTGTTGCAATGCTCGGTCGTACTCTGCTTGAGCAGAATCAACGCGGCTTTCTGCTTGAGAGATTTGGCTGCGTTGTAGAGTTTGCTGAGCGATCAGGTTATTCACGCTAGATTGGATGACGGATAAATGTGCGTTGGCTTGATCGAGTGTCGCCTGATAATCACGATCATCGATTTGAACCAGTAGATCGCCTTTTTTCACAAGTTGGTTATCGGTGACGTAGGACTTCACTATGTAACCAGACACCTTAGGGCTAATATTGGTAATGTCACCCTGTAGGTAGGCGTTATCTGTTGATTCAAAGTACTGACCGTAACCAAACCAATAACCACTTCCTAGTAAACCCAGTGATAGCATTACCGCTGTGGCAATCAGCGGTGCTTTATTGCGTTTTTTCGCGGTGGTTACTGGTGAAGTCGGGGTGTTGTTGGTCATAGCGTTACTCATTGTTTCGGACGTTAGGTGTAACAAATTGTAAATGATTGCCATTAATTGATAAGATGGGAAAAAAGAGAAACACTGTTGCAAAATTCTTACTAATTGGTGATATGGAGAAGCTCTATGGATCTAAATACCGTGAGTGTATTTACTCAAGTGGTTGATTGTGGGAGCTTTACTCATGCAGCTGAAGCTTTGAATATGACTAAATCAACAGTAAGTAGAAAACTTGCTGAACTCGAAGAGTATTTAGGTGTGAGGTTGATCACACGGTCAACACGCAGTTTGCTACTGACTCCGGAAGGCGAGCAGTTTTATCAGTCGAGCGTTCAAATGCTTGAGATCATGAATCAAGCAGAGATACAGGTATCAGCGAGCCAAGACTTAGTGCGTGGAAAGTTGAATGTGGTGTTACCCGTTGAATTAGGTCATCAGGTGCTTGCATCTTATATTCACGATTTTTTAAAGACCTACCCTCATGTCACGATGAACTTGGAGCTGACTAACCGTGAAGTAGACGTCATTGGAGAAGGGATTGATCTTTATGCTCAAATTGGTGAGTTGGTTGATTCGAGTTTGGTGTCTCGCTACTTAACCACCTCGTCGCGTGTACTGGTGGCGAGTCCGAGATATTTAGCGCAGTTTGGTCTCGTTGAAACCCATCATGATTTGACGTCACCACATAAAATGATTGAAGTGTTTAACAAAGCGGCACGTTTACCTAAATGGCATTTACAATTGAAAGGGGGCGAATCGGTACAAATTGATCTGCCTTACCAATTGAGAGTCAATACGATCAGTGCTTGTTTGACGGCGTGTATTGATGGTTTAGGAATAGCAGTACTGCCGGAGTTTATTTGCCGTGAGCATCTTCAAGCTGGGCGTCTCATCAGTTTATTACCTGACTATAAAATGCCAGAGGTGTCAGTGAGCCTTGTCTATGCTGAAAGAAAGCTTATGCCTAAGCGTAAAAAGGTATTTATTGATTACTTGCTAACGGCTTTTCAACAACGCGAAGGCTGAGGGAGAATAATTAAGAAAACGCACAGAATCAGTTGTAGTTTCATACGGATAATTGATATTTGTAGTTCTTTTAATAGCTAAATGTACGCTATAATTTGACTTTATATGCGCTAATTTTTATGGGCTTCTCGTAGTAGGTTGCCAATGTTTAAAGGACTAAAAAGTGAATTTTTGCAAACTCAGCTTACCGCTAAGCCTGTTGATAATGAGCGTGCCAGCTAGTGCGTACAACTTTCAGTTTAATGCGGGTGTGGATACCAATAAATCTTTTGCTGCGGGGATTGAGGGTCTGGTTTATGACAATTACTTACTTGGCGCTCAGATTAATTTAAGCACGACCGATAATTATGAAACAGGTACTTTTAACGAAGCGCCAATTAGTAGCGGCACGTACACCAAAAAGCGCTCTAGCCAGCAGGGTACACTTTACGTAGGTTATCAATTTTCTGACACGATGATGGAAGGGTTGTCTTTGAAACTAGGCGTGACGCAGATGGTTTTAGACATGAGCGCTGACGCGTATGGTACGGTGGGTTCTGAGGTAATAAGCACAGAATTGTATCAACTGACTGAACGAAAATATATGCCGTTTTTGGGGCTTGGATACCCAATTAATGAGCGTCTTGTTTTCAACATTCACGCAAGTTTTGCTGGCATAGAAACACTCAATATTGAAGGTGAGCAAGAATCTACAGGCGTTGACGCGACAACGGTTAGCTTCTTACTAGGATTTAGATTCTAGCCGCTACACCTAGTTGCGCTGATTCGCTTTCATTTTCCCTTTTGCTATTTCTACATAGCGTATTTTTGTTCCTTTTCTCGGGCAATAGTTTACGTGATCTTAATCTAGATTAAGTCTCACTAAGACTATTGCCGCTATGATCGCCCATCGAAAATCATCGCCAGCCTTTACCCTCGTGTATGAAAGGATAAAAAGTTCGGCCATCTATGTGAATGGTCACTCTTTTTGTCCTTTTTGTATTAAAAAGGAGGTGGGGCGTATGACCGAATGTGAGAGGAAAAATGAGCACTTTGTTTACAGAAACACGCCTTGGCAACATGACACTTAAAAATCGTTTTATACGTAGCGCAACATGGGAAAATATGGCGACGGAAACTGGCCATATGACCGATAAGCTATATGCCATTTATGAAGAGTTAGCCCAAGGCGAAGTAGGGCTTATTGTTACTGGTTACGCCAACATTGTTGAAGAAGAAAAACCCAATGCTGGAATGATGGGTATCTATAATGACTCTTTTATCGATGAGTACAAAAAGCTCACAGAACGTGTCCATCACTACGGTTCAAAAATTGTGATGCAATTGGCCTATGGTGGCACGAAGACAACTTACAATGTTGGCGAGCGTGTCATTTATTCCCCTAGTGACATCCCAGAGTTAGGGACACAGACTCAAGGCTCGGCGATGACAAAGTCAGATATTGACTATATAGTCCAAGCGTTTGCTAAAGGGGCGTTGCGGGCGAAACAGTCTGGTTTTGATGGGGTTGAGATTCATGCCGCGCACACCTACCTGATTAACCAATTTCTAAGCCCATACTACAACCAGCGAGACGACGAATATGGAGGTAGTTTAGATAATCGCATGCGATTTCTGCTGGAAATTTATCAACAAACAAGGCAGCAGGTTGGCGACGCTTTCCCAATCCTGGTCAAGCTAACCGCATCGGAGTTTTTTGCTGGCGGTTTAACTTTTAATGAAACTCAGGAAGTTTGTAAAGTACTCGAACATGTCGGTGTGGATGCCATTATTATCTCCGGTAATATTCACGGCAAAGCAGACACCATGATTGGACAATCTTATGATGGCTATACCATTCAAGAAGAAGGGTATTTTCATGAATATGGTGATGTCATTAGTCAAGAAGTCAGTGTGCCAGTGATTACGGTAGGTGGCTTAACGGATATCGATGCCATTGAATCGATCGCCGCTAATACCAATATTCAATATTTTGCGCTATCAAGACCGCTTCTTTCTGAGCCTCACCTGATTAAACGTTGGCAAACGGGTGATCGCTCACCGGTTGAATGCGAGCGTTGTTCTAAATGTCGTACAAAGCGTGGTAATTTTTGTGTGGTAAATAAGGATAGAAAAGCTCAACTCGCCGTATTATAGCCGCTATTGCTATTCTCCAAGTTATGATGTGGCTATAAGAAAATGCTTAATTTTACATATTCACGTCATAACTTAACTACTTTCCTCAATGTGACTGCCTTGTGTTGTTTTTTCAACGCGACTCAGACTTGCCGCGAGTCACACACAAAGTCCTCTGATTTCTTAGCGTTATATTCAGCGCGACTCACTTCTTGTTTTTAAATTACGCGTTCAAAAAAATCACCATAAACAGGTGCATTTTTGAACGGTGCGCTTCGTTATTTTTGATGGTTTCACAATAAATATTCAAAAATCCAATTAAAAAAGATTAGAGTTCTAACCACATTTGTGTGGTTTTATGTGTATGTATATATTTTATTTATGCGTTGCCGCTCACAAAACATCGCTTTTAAAGCGTCTATTTTTGATTTGACTCTCTAATTATGAACTAATAAAGGCGAATTTTTACTTAGAGTACAAAGGAAATGTATCTGCGTATGATTACATCAGCACCTTGGGTGATGTATCCCGAAACGAGTGAAAAACCAAGTAAGGAATGGACGTTTTTAGAGCCGACTGGCGATGATGGAAATGATATTTTTGGTCTTATTGCAGCCTGCCCTCCCCTCGACGTGAACTCGTCATATTGCAACTTTTTGCAATCTACACACTTTAGTCGAACTTGTGTTATCGCCCGCTACGGTGATGACATTGCGGGGTTCATTTCTGCTTATCGAAAGCCCGACGATCCCGATACGTTATTTGTTTGGCAAGTCGCGGTTTCGCCGAATTATCGAGGCGAAGGGCTTGCTTTTAGCATGCTTAGCCACTTACTCAACAGAGACATACTTTGCTCTGTCGTGGCCGTAGAAACGACGATCACCAAAGATAATGGCGCGTCATGGGCATTGTTTAAAAAACTTGATTCGCAACAAGGGACACAAGGTGAAGTCAGTACATTTCTAGACGAACAAATTCATTTTAAGGGGGAGCACGACACAGAATTTTTGTATCGAATCCCTCTGAAAAACACTCAAAAAATAGGAAATTAAGCGGTCTATCATGGATATTTTTAACAAGCAAGAATCGAAAGTACGATCTTACTCAAACAGTTTTCCAGTTATGTTCACCAAGGCAAAAGGGTGCTGGCTAGAAACTGATAAAGGGGAGCGTTATTTAGACTTTCTTGCTGGTGCAGGATCACTGAACTATGGCCATAACAACCCGGTATTTAAACAGGCGTTACTAGAATATATCGAGAAAGATGGCATTACGCATGGCCTCGATATGCACTCCGACGCAAAAGCTGAATTTTTAACCGCTCTTCAGCGTTATATTTTGGCGCCTAGATCGCTGGATTATAAGGTCCAATTTACTGGTCCAACGGGAACTAACGCGGTAGAAGCCGCTCTGAAGTTGGCTCGTAAGGTGACAGGGCGCAGCTCAATCGTCGCATTTACAAATGGCTTTCACGGTTGTACCGCAGGTGCTTTGGCTGCGACGGGGAATCAGCATCACCGTCAGGGAGCCGGGATGAGCTTAAACAACGTTACGCGTATTCCCTTTGAAGGTTATGCTGACATAGACGGCCTTAAACTCTTTGAAACCATGTTAAGTGATAACTCTGCGGGTATGGATAAACCTGCGGCGGTGCTGATGGAAACGGTGCAAGGTGAGGGCGGTTTGAATGTCGCATCGACTACTTGGCTACAGCGGTTAAATAAAATCTGTAAGCAGCACGATATTTTGTTGATTATCGACGACATCCAAGCGGGTTGCGGTCGAACAGGAACCTTCTTTAGTTTTGAACCAGCAGGAATCAAACCTGATATGGTGACGCTATCAAAATCTATCGGCGGTTATGGATTGCCAATGGCGGTGGTGCTACTCAGCCCTGAGTTAGACATTTGGAAGCCGGGTGAGCATAACGGAACATTTCGCGGCAACAACCATGCCTTTGTGACCGCGACAAAAGCGCTCGAGACCTACTGGTCCAATAATCAACTTGAAACTCATATTGCCCGCTGTTCTGCAGATGTATCAGACGTTATTCAACGTAATCTGCAGCGTCACCCGCAACTTTTTGTTCAGCAAAAAGGGCGTGGCATGATGATTGGTATCGAGTGCCATAACGGTGAGCTTGCGGGTGATATCGCCAAAGCTTGTTTTGATAACGGTATGGTCATTGAAACCGCGGGTCCCAATGATGAAGTAGTAAAATTCTTTTGTCCTCTGACAATCACGCGAGAAGAATTGAATCAAGGTTTGTCTATTTTTGAAAGTGCGGTTGAATCAGTTGTCGCGAAACGCTTTAAAAAAGCATCTTAATCAAGGAAGTAAAGATGATTGTAAGAACATTAGATGAGTGTCGCGATAGCGAGCGTAGAGTGACATCGGAAACCTGGGAAAGTGTCCGCATGTTGCTCAAAGATGACAAGATGGGCTTCTCGTTCCATATTACTACGATCTACGAGAATACCGAGACGCACATTCATTATCAAAACCACCTAGAGTCGGTCTATTGCATGAGTGGCGAAGGCGAGATTGAAGTCGTAGATGGCGAAACATACCCAATTAAACCTGGCACACTTTACATTCTAGACAAAAATGATGAGCACTACTTAAGAGCTTATAAAGACAAAGAAATGGTGATGGCGTGTGTGTTTAACCCGCCAATTACTGGGAAAGAAGTGCATGACGAAAATGGTGTCTATCCCCTAGTCGATTAAGACAATAGGTCAGACTCACCCTGTTATAACGAGTGAGGTTAACCCCTCACTCGCTTTCGTTTGTAACCTAACCATCACTTTATTAAGGCTCCCTTATGATTTATACCGTAGAGAAAATCGGCGGTACTTCCATGACAGCATTTGATGCTGTGCTCGAAAATATCTTTTTGTATCCTGCCCCAGAACACCGTTATAACCGAGTATTTGTTGTGTCCGCTTATGGTGGAATGACAGATGCGCTACTTGAATGTAAAAAAACCAGTAAACCGGGCGTTTATCAATTAGTCGCGAAGAGAGATGAGAAGTGGCAAGATGCTCTTCATTATGTAGAGCAGCGAATGTTGCTGACCAATGAACATATGTTTGCTGATCCCATGAGCCGCATGCGCGCGGATAAATTTATTCGCTCCCGTCTCTCAGAGGCAAAAAACTGCATCTCAAACATTCTAGAAACCTGCCAGTACGGGCAATTCTCATTACGCCATTATCTGCCGCAAGTCCGCGAATTTTTAGCGTCGATAGGAGAAGTTCACAGCGCATATAATACAGCGCTAAAATTAAAAAATTTGGGAATTAATGCCAAATACGTCGACTTGTCTGGTTGGGATTCAGAAACCCCTCAGAAACTAGATGATCATATTCGTGAGGTATTTAGCGATATCGATGTTAGCAAAGAACTGCCTATTGTGACTGGCTATGCGTCGTGTAGTGAAGGGCTTATGTCTACTTACGATCGTGGTTATAGCGAAATGACATTCAGCCGAATTGCATCGATCACCAATGCTGATCTTGCCATTATTCATAAAGAATACCATTTAAGCTCGGCTGACCCCCGTATGGTGGGTTCAGAGAAGGTATTGCCGATTGGTCACACTAATTACGATGTGGCCGATCAACTCGCTAGCCTTGGGATGGAAGCGATTCATCCTAATGCAGCAGCGGGATTACGAGAGAGCAACATTGAACTGCAGATTAAAAATACCTTCGAGCCTGAACATTCGGGCACATTAATTAGTGGTGGTCACCGCCCAACGGCGAATAAAGTGGAAATTATTGCCGGTAAAGAGGAAGTGTTTGCACTGCATTTATTCGATCAAACCATGGTTGGGCAGATTGATAATGTCAGTTATGAGCTTATGCAGATCATTGCTGATGCGCACGTAAACTTAGTTGGTAAGGAAATGAACGCTAACTCAATGACTTACTATCTTGGTGGCAGTGAGGAAAGCGTAAATAAAGTGTTGTATAAGGCAGAAAAGCGTTACCCAAGCGCAGAAATAAAAGGGCGGATGGTGGCGTTAATATCCGTTATTGGATCGCAGATTGATACCAATAAATCCTTGGCTCAAGGCGTATTGGCGTTAATGAACAACGGTATTACCCCCGTGGCTCTGCACGCTTCAATGCGAAACGTAAACGTACAGTTTGTGGTGGGAAACAAAGAATATCGCGCCGCAATTTGCGCGTTGCATGATGAGTTTTTTGACACCGTTGACGAATGTTCTAATGCAGTGAAAGTGGCATAACTCGTCTTTATTTTGTTGTAGCGGCTTGTGTTGACGGAAGTCAAACAGCGTCATAGCAAGTAATAAAAAATGACACGAAATGGCAGTGTACCCATCGGTACGCTGCCATTTCCATACAGAGAATGAAGGTGTTTTTCTAGTCTAACCACAGGGTTTAGAACCGTGTGTCTGAGTCGCCAGCTATTTTAGTTTTGAGGCCCTTCTCTCCTCAACAAGTTGTCAGCTTTGAATCGCGTCGAAAGTGTCTATCGAATGCACCGATCCTACCGGTATTATTGATTTACAAAAGAGCAGCAAAATAGCTAAAGATAAGTATCGAGAAGCGATATACTACTTCGGTTGCGAGATCGCAGCATGGGATACACACTCACAAAAAACCGTTAAGTAGCCTCATATGTCTAAAGATTTGAGTTTCACCACAGAGTACACCCTCGATAAACCCTTTTTTGCAGAGTGTTATGATCAAACGAGTCTACCGACTAAATTTCCCCAAGCTTATTTAAAAGGCGTACTTTTTCTTCTTTTTGGCGTGGTTTTAGTTAAATTTGAGCTATTGCCTAGTAGTTACATTGGTTGGTTCTTCATTGTTTTGAGTGTCGTTGAGGCGCTCAGTGTTTACTTTAAGAGAACTTGGTGGCTATGGCGACAAACATTCAGTAGGAGCTCTGGTAGCAAAGTCGTATTACAGATTAACTCTAACGGTGTGACGTATAAAAATGCTAACAACACCCGCAATATTGCTTGGAATGACATCGACCAGCTTACACAAAGCGATTTAGGGTTTATTTTTCATATGGGTAAGCAGCGTCAATACGTTAGTAAATCTTGCTTAAATGATGAAGCGATCGCGTTCATTGTAGAGCAGCACGCAGTATCAAAAATGAGCTAATGTGTATGCACACGTGTCCGAAGCTATCTGAGTTTGCCCTATAATGTGAGGCTCGCATCAGGCCATTGTCGCTAAGTGTGTGAGAGCAAACTTAGCGACTTGAAAGTATCCAAGACTTGGCTAAATCGAGTTCGTTATATTTGAACGTTTTTATCTGCGCAGAAATGAAATGCTTTGCGATACCTTCCCCTATTGAACCAAGTACCGAGTTAGTCACGAACGCGATATTCTTGACTTCCTGATGATGGTTTTTAACAAAACTAAAGTGAGATTTCAGGTCACGAAATGACTCCCAACCTGGAAATGTTTCGACCGAAATTATTAAACCATTTAGCTTACCGTTACGCTCAATGTAAGGATCGATAGTCGCCGAAGCTGCTTTAAAATCGGTGGTCGATAACTTGTCATCAGGTGACAGAATCGCAATTCCATTTGTCTCATCAATTTCAACATGCATCATAACACTTACTCTTGTTTGTCGGTCGTGTCGCTGTGTTTAGCGTATCGGTAAATCATAGCAGTGACTGAGTCAATCGTGCCAATAACTCATGGCTATATTGCTGGGCACTAAATAAAACGGCTGTTCTGACAGACCAAGACACTCGCCCTTTTATCAATGACTCTGACACGTTTTCGTGCAATGGCATGTCACTACGGACACAGCGCTGATTCGCCGCTTGTCAGAATCCCAAAAGACCGTGCATAGGCGCATTCACATTATCGACATTCCAATGTGACCTAGTTCTCACTTTATTGTTTTTAGTATTGTTGAAACCGGTTTCAGAAATAATGTTGACGTTAAAGAGAGTGCGTTTATTTCGCTCCGACACAGAAGTGACGCTCGGATTAATTCAACCAATTTGGTGAGTCAAAGTATGAAAACAACTTTTCCTAGTGATTTTTTATGGGGTGGTGCGGTGGCAGCACATCAGCTAGAAGGCGGCTGGAACGCTAACGGTAAAGGCGTGAGTGTGGTGGATGTCTTGACCGCTGGAGAGCATGGTGTTCAACGTCGTATCACTAACGGTGTACTAGAAGGCGAACACTACCCGAATCAAGATGCTGTGGACTTTTATCATCGCTACAAAGACGATATCAAGTTGTTTGCTGAGATGGGGTTTAAATGCTTTCGAACCAGCATTGCTTGGACTCGCATCTTCCCTAAAGGGGATGAGCTAGAGCCGTGCGAAGCAGGATTGGCGTATTATGATGACATGTTTGATGAGTTGATTAAGCATGGCATAGAACCTGTTATCACTCTGAGTCATTTTGAAATGCCTTATCATCTAGCTAAAGAATATGGTGGTTGGATGAATCGTAAAATGATCGACTTCTTTGTCCGTTATTCTACTGTGGTCATGGAGCGCTATAAGCATAAAGTGAAGTATTGGATGACGTTTAACGAGATCAATAATCAAGTTAACGTTTCTGCCGATATTTTTGGTTGGATGTGCTCAGGGGTGAAGTTTTCGGAATTTGAGCGCCCGGAAGAGGCAATGTATCAAGCCGTTCATCATCAGTTTGTGGCGAGTGCGTTGGTGGTAAGTAAAGGACATGACATTAACCCTGAGATGAAGATTGGAGCCATGTGCGCCATGGTGCCGTTTTATCCGCGATCTTCAAAACCCGCCGATGTGATGCTCGCGCAGCAAGCGATGCGTGATCGGTATTTATTCTCCGATGTGATGGTGCGAGGTCACTACCCTGCCTATGCAAAGCGTGATTGGGCAATCAAAGGATATACTATAGATATGGACCCTGAAGATGAAACCATTCTGAAACAGGGCAAAGCTGACTATCTTGGATTCAGTTACTACATGTCGAATACACTAGATTCTACGTCGCAGCAATCGACAGAAGAGAGTATGGATGGCGGTCATGAAAACTCGGTTGAGAATCCATTTATCGAATCCAGTGATTGGGGTTGGTCAATTGATCCGACTGGCTTGCGCTATTGCCTTGCCTCACTCTATGAACGTTATGAGGTGCCGCTATTTATCGTAGAAAATGGCTTTGGTATGGTGGATCACGTGCAGGATAATGGCAGTATTGACGATGACAGCCGCATCGCCTATTTGAGTGAACATATCGCCGAAATGAAAAAAGCCGTTTGTATTGATGGCGTGGATCTAATGGGCTATACCCCATGGGGATGCATTGATTTGGTATCGTTTACCACGGGTGAAATGAAAAAACGGTATGGCTTTATCTATGTCGATAAGCATAACGATGGGTCGGGTAGTCTTGCCCGTGCTAAGAAAAAGTCATTTAGCTGGTATCAAGGGGTGATCGCTTCTAATGGTGAAGCACTGTAGGCTAACTTGAACTCTCAAAGTTAATTTTAACGCATATAAGTAAACTTAACGCATATCGTTAAAATTAGCGCACACAGCTTATCAGATGCTACGCCCGCGTTTAGCGGGCGTTTTCAATCGAATAAAGAGGAATTGGTGGTGAAAGTAACGATGCTGGATGTCGCCAATGAGGCAGGAGTCTCTAAATCGACCGTATCACGGGTATTGAACAAGAAAAATATCGTGCGACCGGATGTCGTAAAGCGAGTGTTTGACGCGATTCAGAAAACCGGCTACCGCCCCAATATTTTAGCGCAAAATCTGGCCATGAGAAAAACCAACTTCATTGGCTTTGTTATGAGTAATGTCTTGTTTGATGGCCCTTATTTTTCAACGCTGATGAATCATGCGGCGTCATTTTGTGAAGAGTCGAACCATCAATTGGTGATGACAGATGGGAAGCACAGTAAAGCTGAGGAAAGGGATGCCATTAATTTTCTTTTAGACATGAAGTGTGCTGGCATCATTGTTTATTCGAAATACTTAAATGAGAAAGAGCTATCGGAGATCATTAGTCGCACCACGACCCCGATCATGGTTCTGAATCGCCCAGTATCCGATCACCCTCAACACGCGATTACAACCAATCATTATCAAAGTGCTTGTTTAATGATGGAGCACCTAGTGCAAAACGGTCATCGCAGCATTGCAATCATTCGTGGCAACCCAAACTCAGGGACGGATCAACAGCGCTATCGCGCCTATCGAGATGTGTTGGAAAGCCATGGTTTACCCATTCATAAGGCCTTTGAGCAATGCGGCAACTGGGCGTTGAAAGGGGGGTATCTAGCGGTACAACAGTTACTTGAGTGTGCTGTACGACCGACAGCGGTATTGGCTTGCAATGACGACATGGCGATGGGGGCGATGCGTGCTTTAAACAATGCTGGGCTGTCATTACCAAAAGATATGTCGATTGCCGGCTTTGATAACAGCAATATGGGCGAGTATCTATCACCTAGCCTCAGCTCGGTCAGTGTGCCGTTGGGCAATATGGTTCAGGTGGCGATACTGCGTATCTTGGGAGAGAATGAACGAGCCCAATCAATTTCAATATCGGGCTCGTTAGTGATTAGAGAATCTATTGTGTCCCCTACCGAGTCAAAATGACCATCTCTTGAGAGACTGTTCATCATGTTGGTGTCGGCCTGGGGAAGCGATATGAGTTATAAAACCGTTAATACAGCTTCACGGCTCAAGCGAGACTTAGGTAGGGATGCATTGTAATCTTCATCCGAGTGGTGATAGCCCATCGCTAAGGCCACATCACATTGATAGCCTCCGAGTTCATCTTTAAACAGTTCAGTGATCATCTCTGGATCTACCCCTTCCATCGGCGTTGAATCAATGCCTAGGCGTGCTAAAACATGCATGGTATTACCTAGCGCGAGGTAGGTTTGCGCCTTAGTCCAGCTTGAAGTATCGCCCGTCTCATCAGTGTTCAGTTCAGCAAAGGCAAAACCACCAAAGGCTTGTTCACGTTGCTCTGGTGTCGTACGGCCATCGGCAATGCCTTTATCGACGACTTTTGCATAATCATCGCGGGTGTAGCTAGGGTGGTATGCGAACAAAATAATATGTGACGCTGCTTTGATATGAGGCTGATTAAATTGAAATTTGTTAACAAACGTATCGTGCATGCGCTGTTTGGCTTCATCACTTTCAATGACAATGAACTTCCACGGCTGTGAATTAATTGAAGAAGCTGAAAGTCGCATTGCCTCGTAAATGACCTCTAATTCATCTTGAGGGATACGCTTGGTCGCATCGTAGCGTTTGGCGGTATAGCGTTGCTCTAAATCTGCAATGATGGGATGTGGCATGGTCATCTCCGAAATAAAATTAGTTAAGAATAAAAAGAGTAAGAAATAAAACGAGTCAGCGTTATTGCAGCATTACCCAATACGAGTCATCTCATTGAGTGTAAAGCTAGCAACGGCACCTTCAGTTGCCGCTTTGTATTTCGCAATGTGAGCGCTGCGTAAATGGGCTTGCAACAGCTCTGGTGACGTCCAGTTTTCATAAAACGTAAAGTGCGCGGGGTTGTTATTGTCTTGGTGCAAGTCGTAATTGATGCAGCCTTCTTCGGCGCGTGTTGCTTCAATGAGCGCTAATAATTCGGTTTTCACCAACTCAATTTTATCTTCATTAGCGATAATATTGGCAACGATAGTGAGTGACGTCATAGTGTGTTCTCGTCTTCTTAGGCGCAAGTGATTAGCGGCTTTGAGTATGAATAAGGCGTTTGTGTCGGGATATAGTAATAGTAAGATTGATAGTTATAAAGAGGCTATAATTTGAATTATTATCAAAAATTATTTGATAATAAAGTGTAAGGGTGGTGCGGAGCATCATTGAATAAACGAATTGAGTAGGAGTCAGTGTATATGCTGCTTGAAGATCTACACGTTATCTTAAAGGTGGCGGAGCTACGCAGTATTACTGCTGCTGCGACAAACCTTGATATGCGAACCGCCACCGCGAGTGCCGCTGTTAAGCGGGTTGAAGCGTCACTTGGTGCAGAATTATTTGTGCGCACCACACGTCACTTGCGGCTGTCTTCAGCTGGCGAACGGTATTTGCCACAGTGTGAGCAAGCATTGAAAATGCTGCAACAAGCTAAGCTCAATATGCGAGAAGATCTCGGTATCATTGACGGAGAAGTGCGAATCGCCATGTCTTCGGACTTAGGGCGTAATATTGTGGCATCTTGGCTGGATGATTTTCTACTGGAATACCCTAATGTGTCACTGCGCACTCATATCAGTGACAGCAATATTGATTTTTATCGAGATGCGGTTGATATGGCATTGCGCTATGGGCCCAAGTTGGACTCGAATTTGTACGGGTTTAAGATTAGTGAAGCCCCAAGAGTGTTGTGTGCCAGCCCTGAATACTTGGCAAAGCATGGCGTACCCCGGACCCCACAAGATTTGCTCAATCACAATGCGCTCTTCTATCAATTGCATGATATTTTGCAAGATGAATGGGCGTTTAATGATGGCGAGCGTGACTACAAAATCAAGTTAAAAGGCAATAGAGCATCTAACGATAGCGATTTTGTCCGACGTTGGTGTGTCGAAGGGAAAGGTATCGCATTTAAGTCGTGCATTGATATGTCGAGTGATTTGCTCGCAGGGCGAGTGGTGAATTTGATGCCAGAATATAAGCCAACGCCATCAGAATTGTGGTTAGTCTGCCCAAGTCGTCAATCCATTACGCCTACGGTCCGATTATTACGAGATAGGTTTCGAGACAAGAGTCAATCGATCTTATCTGCGCTAATAGACAAAGGGGTGTTTGAGCCAAATGAAATTGGATAGGCAAAACTAGGGGATAGCACAAGGCGTGAACCGAAAGTATGGATTAGAACCAAGATTATGATGTTATTGATGACATGAAACCGTCGGCTGAACATCTCAATAGCGTTAGTCAGATGAACGTTCTAGTCGTCAAACAAGGGAACACCGAACATAAAAATGCCCTGATCGACTTCTCCTGAGATGATATCGATGTATAAACATCGCTGAGTAAGTGCCACCACGATGTGCAATTTACACTGAAAATCGCGGCTTGTTGAAACAAAAACGAGAGAGCATTCGCCCTCTCGTTTTCTACACTCAAATGCTTATCGATTAAATGTAGATTAACTTAGCGATGAATACCGCCGTTAATACATACATGGAAATAGAGACGTCCTTTGTTTTACCTGTGCACACTTTAAGAACGGTATAGGTAATGAAACCCAGTGCAATACCATTGGCGATAGAAAAGGTCAGCGGCATCATTAGAGCGGTAATGGCTGCAGGCGCCCCGTTAGTGAAGTCTTTCCAATCGACATGCTGCATGCTGCTCATCATGACAAACGCCACGTAAATTAGCGCGCCAGCGGTGGCGTAAGAAGGGATCATTCCTGCTAATGGAGAAAGAAAGATAGCGGCAAGAAATAGTACGGCAACGACGATAGCAGATAAGCCTGTGCGAGCCCCTGCTGCAACGCCAGACGCACTCTCTACGTAACTGGTGACGGGTGGGCAACCCACACATGCACCCGCCACACTAGCAATACTATCCGCTTTCAGCGCTTTACTGAGTCCTTCTATTTTCCCTGTTTCTTTGTTGACTAAGTTCGCGCGTTCAGCAACACCCATTAACGTGCCTGCCGTATCAAACATGTTCACAAACAAGAAGGCGAGAATCACACTGACCATTGAAATATTGAGTGCGCCACTGATATCCATGGCAAGAAAAGTCGGTGCAATGCTTGGCGGCGCCGCAAAGAAGCCGTTGTATTGCACGAGACCTAGCATCATTCCGATTATGGTGACGCTCAAAATACCAATCAATACTGCGCCAAAGACTTTACGCTCACTCAAGACGGCAATGATTAAAAATGCCATCGCTGCGAGAATCGCATCAGGCTTGGTAAAGTCGCCCAATGAGACTAATGTGGCAGGGTTTTCTACGACAATACCCGCGGTTTTTAGTCCGATCAACCCTAAGAAAAGACCCACACCAGCCGTCATGGCAAACCGTAAGCTGTGTGGAATACTCTCAATAATCCATTGCCTAATTTTGTAAAAACTCATACCAACAAAGAGCACACCGGAAATAAACACAGCGCCTAATGCCACTTCCCAGCTATAGCCCATTTCACTAACCACTGTGAATGAGAAAAAGGCATTGAGCCCCATACCGGGCGCTAGACCAACTGGCCAGTTAGCAAATAGCCCCATAAGCAAACAACCAATGGCCGCACCAATACAAGTGGCAACGAAAACGGCGCCCTGATCCATTCCCGATGCGGCCATAATGTTCGGGTTGACAAAAATGATATAGGCCATGGTGGCAAAGGTGGTCACCCCACCAAGCATTTCATTTTTGACACTTGAACCATGTTGTTTAATCTTAAACCATCGTTCGAGAAAGCTATTCTCGTGGGTTTGATTGAGCGTTTCTGCTTTACTTTCGTTCATTTCAGCAAGTCCTTCTAGTATTGAATATCCCTAAACTGCACACGACCAAGCCCATCACATCAACATAGTGCGTGATGCTTAATAATGAGTCTTTACGACGTCGAGGTTTGCTTTCGAGAGTGTGGCGCGATCACAACTAAATGATCGTAATAATGATTCTCTTATGTAGAACGTTAATTATCGGTGATTTAACTGCCCCTGTAAGTTGAAAAACTGTACGGAGAAACAAGCAGTGGCACGTGATAGTGCGATGCTTCGTCATTTAGCCCAAAACGGATTACCACGTCATCCAAAAATGGAACATCATCGAGCTCAATGCCCTGCTGTTCGAAGTAGGAAGCCACGTGAAAGATGAGCTGATATCGACCCGCTACAAATGCTGATCCTTCCAGTAAGGGCGTGTTGGTTCTGCCATCGGAATTGGTTTCAGCTTGGAGAATTTGAATGGGTGTATCACCATCCAAGCGGTATAGCACTACCCGAATATTAGCACCCGGTACACCGTTTGCGGTGTCGAGAACGTGCGTGGTTAATTTTCCCATAAGGTGTACTCGCATTAAGTCCGTAATGAGGCGCGTTTAGTCGCGCTATGTTGTATTGATAATGTATGTGTTGCCGTCTTTTAACATGTCAAAAGCGGCCAAATGTTTAACTACGGTATGGTTGTATTCAATATTCGTGTGTCAATAGCGCACCATCGACATCGCGAATATTTATACTCTTGATAACAATATGTACACAATATCTACAATTAGTAAAGCCTGATGTTAAAAAAGTGTTGCTTTGTCTGGCGGAATTTTTAAAGTGATTTGTTGTTTTTACGAGTGATTAGCAGTTATTTATGCTCTCAAGCTGTTGAATTATAATGTAATGATTAGAAAAATTAACTTTATAAACAAAATCTTTACATTAAAATAAAAAATTGTATACAATAAATGTATTGAGTGAATTGGCCATTGTGGTTTTATACGGCGAAATTTGCAGGACTTAAGAACTAGCAGGAGCGATTGGATGAGTCAGGATTATTCTCGAAATCTTATCGGATATGGACCAACGCCCCCTCACCCAAAATGGCCAAATGAAGCGCGTATTGCGGTTTCTTTTGTATTGAATTATGAGGAAGGGGGAGAGCGATGCTTATTACATGGCGATGATGAATCCGAAGCATTTCTGTCTGAAATTCCAGGTGCTCAGGCGATTTCTGGTGAACGCCATATGAGCATGGAATCAATATATGAATATGGCAGTCGCGCGGGTGTTTGGCGAATCTTACGCTTATTCAAACAATACGATATTCCATTGACGGTATTTGCCGTCGCTATGGCCGTTGAGCGCTACCCCGAGGTTGCTATTGCGATGAAAGAGGCTGGTCACGAGATATGCAGTCATGGATATCGCTGGATTGATTACCAATATATGGATGAATCCGAAGAGCGCGACCATATGAGGAAAGCGATTGATATTATTCAACAAGTGACTGGGGAGAGACCGCTGGGTTGGTATACCGGGAGAACGGGACCTAATACACGTCGACTTGTCGCTGAAGAGGGTGGCTTTGCTTATGATTCAGATGCTTATGATGATGACCTTCCATACTGGCATACAGAAGCAGGGCAACCTCAGTTGGTGATTCCCTATACTCTCGATGTTAACGATATGCGTTTTGCCACCGCGCAGGGATTCAATTCAGGCGAGCAATTCTTTCAATACCTAAAAGACACCTTCGATACACTTTATGCCGAAGGCGAGAGTGCGCCTAAAATGATGTCTGTGGGTTTACATTGCCGTTTAATTGGAAAGCCTGGACGAATCGCCTCTCTCAAGCGATTCATAGAATACGTTCAGCAGCACGATAAGGTTTGGTTATGTCGACGCATAGATATTGCCAATCATTGGCATAAAACGCACCCGTATCAGGCTGACTCAAAGTAATACTACTGATACGTATAAACTCGATAATCCTTCACTACTAGATGTTCAACTCGACGCAAGGAAGCATAGATATGACACCGTTTAAATTTGGCAAACCGACGCAACTCAATAAAACCGACTTTGTCGCACGGTTTGCCGATATCTATGAGCACAGCTCTTGGGTCGCGGAGTCGGTTTTTGAACAAGGGCTTGCCGAGCAAGATAACCATATTGAGTCACTGCATGAAAAAATGGCGTCGGTGTTATTGGCGGCGCCTTATGAACAACAACTCGCGCTTATCAATGCTCACCCAGACTTAGCGGGTAAAGCAGCAATAGACGGAGTACTCACGGCAGCTTCGACTTCAGAGCAAGCAGGTGCGGGTATCGACCAGTGCTCGAAGGAAGAATTTGCACAATTTACCACCTATAACGATAGCTACAAAAGTCGCTTCACATTTCCCTTTATCATGGCGGTAAAAGGGGCCAATCGTTACCAAATTCTTGAATCGTTCGAGATGCGATTAGGCAATGATAGTGAAACTGAGTTTGCTACGGCGATTAATGAAATCAACAAGATAGCACTTTTTCGCCTCAGAGATATGTAAGTCATAGGAAGACAGCTATTTCTGCTAATGGTGAGGTGAAAGTGGCCTAATCCACTATCACCTGACACTCATTTTATTATTTATTGATTAATTGAATTGGATGACCGGATATGTCCTTAAATTTTGAACAGTACATCAACTTAGCCGATGAAAAACTCGGTGCTGAGGCGCTTTTTGCCACCGATGATTTTTTTGCAGATAAATCGCGCTTATTGCACAGAGCTCCGCCGGAATGGAAAGACGATCTCTATGACGATAATGGCAAATGGATGGATGGCTGGGAGAGCCGTCGTAAACGCAGTGAAGGTTACGACTATTGTGTTGTGAAGCTGGGATTAGCTGGCACCATTGCGGGTTTGGATATCGATACCTCATTTTTCACCGGTAATTTCCCTCCTTCTGCATCGGTTGATGCGATCTATAGCCCAAATGAAGACCCGACCGAATTGACTCACTGGGAAGAAATCTTGCCATCACAAGCTTTATCTGGCGATCAACACCATCTTAATGAAATCACCAGTGACAAAGTGTTTACTCACGTTCGTTTAAATATCTACCCTGATGGTGGTGTCGCGCGATTACGTGTTTATGGCCAACCTAGTGTTGACTGGGAAGCGATTGATCCGCAACAGAGTGTTGATCTCGCCGCGGTAGAACATGGTGGAAGAGCTTTAGTTTGTAGTGATGAGCACTATGGTAATAAGTCCAATATTTTGGGTCCAGGGCGCGGTGAAAACATGGGTGATGGTTGGGAAACAGCGCGTCGTCGTACGCCGGGTAATGACTGGGTAATTGTAGCATTAGGTCATGTTGGAAATATTGGGCGAGTGGTGGTGGATACTGCACACTTTAAAGGTAACTACCCTGATAGCTGTTCTATTCAAGCGGCTTATGTAAAAGGGGGGACGGACGATCAAGTTGCGACACAGAGCCTTTTTTGGCAAGAACTACTGCCAGCACAAAAACTCAACGCTCATGACATTCAGGAGTTTGTGTCGCAAGTGAATGAGATTGGACCGGTGACACACGTTAGGTTGAATATATTCCCTGACGGAGGGGTCAGTCGTCTTCGTTTGTTTGGTACCAAAGCAGACTGAAGCATGAGGAATGTATAATGAGTAATGGAATCCGCCGTTTAGCGATTGAGCCTCTCACCCAAGAGCGTTTTGCTGATTTTGGTGACGTTATTGAGACTGAAAATAGAGAGTATTTTATGATCAATAACGGGTCAACACGTCGCTATCATCACCTTGCTGAAGCTGATGTTGAACAACAGCAAGGAAAAGCGATTATCAGTATATTTCAGGCCATGCCGTTGAAATACCCACTGACGATAGAGATGCTAGAAAGGCACCCTCTGGGCTCGCAAGCGTTTATCCCATTACTTGGTCAGCCGTATCTTATTGTCGTAGCAAAGAAAGGGGACACACCGTCACTGACGCAATGTCGAGCATTCATTAGCAATGGGCGACAAGGTGTTAATTATCATAAAGGGGTGTGGCACCACCCCGTTCTAACATTGACAGAGAACGATCAATTCTTAGTCGTCGACAGAGCGGGTGATGGGCATAACTGCGATGAAGTGTTTTTTGATGAACATCTTGTTTCGCTTCATCTTGATGATATCCCAACAATGCGTTAGCACGACGATAAGCCGGGTTAAAAGGAATGAATGCAGCGCATAGATTGAGGCTGCGAAGAAGGAGTATGTTATGGATCCGCACATGACAGAATGGTTGAACTTATTAATTCGATGGGTTCATATGGTCGTTGGTGTCGCTTGGATCGGCGCATCGTTTTACTTTGTTTGGTTGGAAAACAATCTCAACCGCAGTAACCCAAAAGACGGGCTTTCTGGCGATCTTTGGGCGATTCACGGTGGTGGCATTTATCACCTCGAGAAATACAAATTGGCTCCGCCTAAAATGCCCGATAACTTGCATTGGTTTAAATGGGAAGCGTACTTTACTTGGATTACAGGGGTCTGCTTACTCGGCGTGGTGTATTACCTAAACGCAGACCTGTATCTTGTGGCTCCTGGCTCAGGTATTGACTCGACTACCGCCATCGCGATTGGCATTGGTTCTTTAGCGGTGGGTTGGCTGGTGTACAGTTTTCTTTGTGACTCGTTCTTGGGGAAAACACCGGTCATTTTAGGTGTTGTGCTATTTCTTGGTTTGGTCGCAGCAGCATATGGGTTAACTCAAGTCTTTAGTGGACGAGGCGCTTACATTCATGTCGGTGCGATTATTGGCACCATCATGGTGGGTAATGTGTTCTTTGTTATCATGCCAGCACAGCGCAATTTGGTGAAGGCAATTGAAGAGAATACCGAGCCAGATCCGCGCTTGCCAGCCAAGGGGTTACTGCGTTCTAGACACAATAACTACCTGACGCTACCGGTGCTGTTTATTATGATCAGCAACCATTTCCCAAGTACTTATGGCTCACACTATAACTGGTTAATATTGGCGGGTTTATCGGTATTCAGCATTTTGGTTCGCCATTACTTTAACACTCGCCATGGTAGCCAAAAGTTCGCTTGGACAATCCCTGTCGCCGCACTAGGCATGATTACATTGGCATTTGTGACCTCTCCATATGCTAATCAACCCGCATCGCCGCAGGTGGCCCATACCGAAAGCCATGCGACAGTGAATGTAGACGTTGAAAAGGATGATGCGACCTCTTCATTTGCTAAAATTAACCAAGTGATTCAAGTGCGTTGTACTGTGTGCCATTCGGCAACACCGACACATGCCGCGTTTCAAACTGCACCGGGGGGCGTTATGCTTGATACGCCTCAGGAAATTAAAATCAATGCATCTCGGATTGTCGCTCAGTCAGTGACAACTAAAGTCATGCCTTTGGGTAACCTGACTAAGATGACTGATGATGAACGGGTTCTAATTGGTGAATGGGTAGAGCAGGGCGCGCAAATACAGTAATAGGCGAGTACAGCCGTAGGTTAGTGCAGTAGTAGGTTAGTGAAATAACAGGCTACTGCAGCAACAAGCTAGCGCAGCAATAGGCGTACAAGTTTGCGACTGAATACATCTCGCAGACGGCATAAAGGGCATCAGAATCGGCGGGTTCTGGTGCTTTTTTACACTAGGTTATTAGTGTGAATGGTAGAAGGAGAGCTTAGGAAAGGGAGGGGGAATACGCCGCGATTAAGCGGCGATGATTAGAAGCAGTAATTTAGAAAAGGTCATTAAGTAAGTCGACCAACTCATTCTCAGTCTTAGGCATTTTTTCTAGCTCAATACACGCTGAGCTGCCACCTTTGAGCATATAAGCTCGAGTAGTGCAGTGATCGTGATGAAACCATTTTCCGTTAATACAAACGTCCGTATAACACCTTGGGTCTTGTTTAAGTTCCATGCCAAATCCTTTTTGTTAACCTTAACAACATGTCATTAACATTACTGTTTTTATGGATAATTGATTTGATCTGGATCAATAAAGATAACGGATTAACCCTATAGGGTTAATCGAACAAAATGGATAGATCGCGCTATAAACGCGGTTTTTATAGCGTTAAATATTTATTTTTCGCTTTATTTTGAATTAGTGACCTGGTTCGTCAATTTGAGTAGGCGAATCCTGTGGCAAGAAAAAAATTGGATTTTTTGACTGGCATCGAATTTATTCGGGTAGAGGCGAAAACACTTGGATGGTTTTTGTTAACCAGACGTAAAAAAGACCCCGCTATACGGAGTCTTTGTTCATGTTTTTGCGCACAGATTCGAATTAATTAGCCCGCAATGACAATACGTTTAACGTCGATGGTTGCGTCTTCCCATGCATCTTTATCTAAACTACCGGTAATGGTGACGGTGTCATTGGGTGTGACATCAACACCTTGCCATACACGATCATCAATTTCGACCACGATGGTGTTGGCTCCATCGGTAAATTGGTAGTCCTCATCCCCGAGAGCTTGTGTAATGCTACCTGTGATTTGTACAGGCGCATCGTCATTGGCTTTGAGTGCTTGTGCAACGGTGGTTTGCATGCCCGCTGTTGGGCCATTGAAGCCACCATTGGCTGGCACTGAGTTAGCCGCCGCGAAACCAGAGGTTAGGATAAGAGTTGTTGCGATGATGATGTTTTTCATGTCAGCCTCAAAAATTACGTTATGCGTTGATAGTGCTATTTGTTTATAGCGCTATTCGCTGATAGTGCGATTAGTCGGCAGCGTCTTGATGGTTTCTAGTGAGCCATTCACTTTGAAATGGTCGATTGAACAAGTAAATCGCTGCCTTAGCGTTTCGTTGATGGTGCTACTATGCACCCGGCGCAATTAATGAGAACTGAAGTGAATATTCAGAATTCGTTCATAATGAAAAAATCGCCATTTAGAGGCGACTTTTTATTTGCTGTTGTTGTTCTAACAAAGCGTTCTATACAAGGTTGACGACGGCTTGCTCAGGCGTTTTGGATTGTGGCTGCTTAGCGTCATAGGCCTTATTGCCGTAAATGTAGGTTTCACAGACGGTACGATCATCCCCCAGGCTCATCAAAACAAATAGCTTTTCTTCCAGCGTTGTGGTTTGTTGCATTCTAAAGCGCATGAGCTGCGTAGCATGCAGGTCAAGCACGACAAAGTCCGCTTCTTTGCCTACGGCAAGGTTGCCAATTTTATCTTCTAAATGCAGGGCTTTCGCGCCGCCAAGTGTCGCCAAGTAGAGTGATTTGAATGGATGAAGCTTTTCTTGCTGTAACTGCATGATTTTGTAGGCTTCACTCATTGTTTGAAGGATAGAAAAGCTGGTACCCGCTCCGACATCTGTTCCCATCCCAACGCGCACGCCTTTCTCTTCGAGTTTGGTTAATTTAAACAATCCTGAACCCAGAAATAGATTGGAGGTTGGGCAAAAAGCGATGGCAGATTCACTTTCCGCAAGGCGCTCACATTCGCAGTCTGAGAGATGAATACCATGGGCAAATACCGAGCGTTTATGAAGCAAACCGTAGTGGTCATAGACATCTAAGTAGCTGTCCCGCTCAGGGAATAAATCCAGAACCCACTCGATTTCTTTTTTGTTCTCTGACAGGTGGGTGTGTAAGTACACATCGGGGTATTCTTCTAATAGTTGACCGACGGTCTCTAATTGCTCTGGGGTGCTTGTTGGGGCAAACCGTGGGGTAACAGCATAGAGGAGCCGCCCTCGATGATGCCACTTCTCAATGAGCTCTTTTGAAGCTTGGTAACCAGACTCTGGCGTGTCGGTTAAGTAGTCAGGTGCATTTCTATCCATTAACACTTTGCCGGCAATCATGCGTAAATTTCGCTTTTCAGCCTCTGAGAAAAATACGTCGATTGATTCTTTGTGTACCGTACCAAATACGAGAGCTGTCGTGGTGCCGTTGCTGGCGAGCTCATCTAAAAACAGTTTTGCTACCTTGTGGGCATAGATAGGGTTTTTAAAGCGGCGCTCTTCTGGAAAGGTGTAGTTTTCAAGCCAATCGAGCAGTTGTTCGCCGTAGGAAGCGATCATGCCAGTTTGTGGGTAGTGGATATGGGTGTCAATAAAACCTGAGGTGATCAGTTTATCTTGATAGGTGGTGACAGGCATGGCGCGGTCGTGGCGAGCCAGAACCTCTGTCGCGGGGCCAATATCAATAACATAGCCATTCTCTACCACTAATACGCCGTCATCAAAATAATGATAAGACTGTTCTAGTTCGACCTCTTTCGGGTCCGCGATACTATGAAGTATGCTAGCGCGATAAGCGCTGCGTTGCGTTGTCATTTTGATGTCCTTTTCTACAAGCAAGCATGCTTACTCGTTTATGAATTCTGTTTTAATCTATCCGTTATAGGCTAAACGTTCGCGCTGCTCGGGGAGCCTCCATCACACGATGATGGGCACGCTCTGCACATAGTCATACCACGTGAGTTTGACCATTTTCGTTCACCCTGATGACGATGCTCCTACATTACGCAATATGTTGATGCGGCGTTTCATCGTTGGGCGCAATACGGTTGTCTGGGTCAAGTATGTTGTGTTCTTTTGGCTGATGAGCCGATGCATTACCAACTTTGCTAGCACGGTGAGTTGGGCGTTTTTGCTCAAGCCCCTGTCCTTGATAATGGGCAATCAATTCACCGGCTACAGAAACGGCGATTTCTGCTGGGTGTTTACCGGTCACAGCCCCAATTCCAATCGGGCAAATCATGCTATCGATTTGATCTTGGTTATAGCCACGCTGCGATAATCTGAAATCGAATTTTTTGCGTTTCGTCAGCGAGCCTATTAAGCCAAAATACACGCTGTCGTTTTTATCAATGATGGCTTTTGCCAGCTCAAAATCAAGCTGATGATTGTGTGTCATCACTAGAAAATAGCTGTTAGCTGGCAGGTGTCTCACCTCTCCAACGGGGTCGTCTGAAATCACCTTAGTCACGCCATGAGGCAAAGTGTCTGGAAACTCGCCATCTCTTTCATCAATCCAGGTGATGTGAAAGGGTAGGGTCGCCACAATATGGATTAAGGCTTTTGCTACATGGCCTGCCCCAAAGACAACAAGATGTCTTTGCGCTGTCCCTATCGGCTCAAAACTGAGGGTCGCCATTCCACCACAGCATTGTCCTAGTCGTGCCCCAAGATTAAATCGCTCCACTTTTAGCGCTTGCTCGCTAGAGTCCAACATCTCTCTGGCCATTTTAGTGGCGACGTGTTCAAGGTGACCACCGCCAATGGTGGCGATGATACGATCTTTTGTCACCAGCATTTTGGTGCCAGCATCGCGTGGTACTGAGCCTTTATCTTCTAATACGGTCACCATGACGCAAGATTCATGGTCTTTTTCCAGTTGCGCCAAGGCTTGAATCCAATTGTCCTTAAACATACTGTTCTCCTTAATTATGCCACTATCCCTCATCGCTCGGCTCCCTTCTAAAGAGAGCCAGGCGTGGGAAGTGCTAGGCGCTGCGTTGATAGCCCTTGGTTGACGTGGACTGGTTTGCGCGTGGGTGAGTGACGGCCTGTACCGCCATAAGTACCCGCTCTGGCGTTGCTGGCGTATCCAATTTAGGGATAGCACCATCGACGGCAACAGACGCAATGGCATCTTTTAATGCGCTCCACACGGACATGCCAAGCATGAATGGTGGTTCGCCCACTGCTTTGGAATTAAATACCGTGTCTTCTGGATTGCTGCGGTTTTCTAGCAGCTCGGTTCTAAAGTCGATGGGCATATCGGCAATCGCAGGGATTTTGTAGCTCGCAGGACCATTGGTCATCAGTCGACCTTGCTCATTCCACACCAGTTCTTCTGTGGTGAGCCAGCCAGCGCCTTGCACGAAGCCGCCTTCGATTTGACCAATGTCGATAGCCGGGTTTAGTGATGCGCCTACATCGTGCAAAATATCCACTCTGAGAATCTTGTACTCGCCTGTCAATGTATCGATAATAACTTCTGAGCAAGATGCGCCGTAGGCAAAGTAATAAAACGGGCGACCGCGAGCTTTTTCATGATCATAGTAAATTTTTGGTGTGCGATAAAACCCAGTGCTCGACAGCGATATTTGGTTCATCCACGCCAGTTCAGCGAAGTTGGCAAAGGTCATAATCTTTTCGCGAATTTGTACAAAACCATTCTTAAAGACGACCTCCTCTGGCGTGACAGAAAAGTGCGCAGAAGCAAAATCAATTAACCGTTGCTTGATGGTCATGGCTGCGTTTTGTGCGGCCTTCCCGTTGAGATCGGCGCCCGATGAGGCGGCGGTCGGCGAGGTGTTCGGTACCTTGTCGGTATTGGTTGCGGTGATTTGGATACGGTCAACATCAACTTGAAACTCCTGAGCAACGATTTGTGCCACTTTGATATTCAAACCCTGTCCCATCTCAGTACCACCGTGATTCAAATGAATACTGCCATCGGTGTAAATATGGATAAGGGCGCCAGCTTGGTTTAGAAAGGTCGCAGTGAAGGAAATGCCGAACTTAACTGGAGTGATAGACAACCCTTTCTTAAGAATAGGGCTTTGCTGATTGAATTTGGCAATCGCTTTACGTCTTGCATGATAATCACTGCTCTGTTCTAGCTGTTCGGTGATTTCTGGCATGAAGTTATCTTCTACGGTTTGGTAGTAATGCGTGACATTACGTCCTTCGTCGCCATAGTAGTTTGCTTTACGAACTTCCAAGGGGTCTTTGTTCAAGTACCTCGCTATTTCATCCATGATGTGTTCAATCGTCATCATACCTTGTGGGCCACCAAAGCCTCGATAGGCGGTGTTTGACGCGGTATTGGTTTTACAGCGATGCCCTATGATGGTTGTGTCACCGAGGTAATAAGCATTATCGGAATGGAACATAGCACGATCGACAATCGAGCTAGAAAGATCCGGTGAGTAACCACAGTTACCCGCGACAATAATTTCACTGCCTTGAATCACGCCATTGTCGTCAAACCCGACCTTATACTGATTATAAAAAGGATGTCGCTTGCCTGTCATCGTCATGTCTTCGTTACGCAGTAAACGCATTTTAGTGGGACGACCAGTTAAGTGTGCTATCACAGCAGCCATACAAGCTGGTGCCGCAGCTTGGGTTTCTTTACCACCAAATCCGCCACCCATGCGGCGCATATCAATGACCACTTTGTGCATGGCGATCCCAAGCACTTCAGAAACGAGTTTTTGTACTTCTGTAGGGTTTTGTGTGGAGGTGTAGACGATCATGCCACCATCTTCAGTGGGCATCACGCTGCTGACCTGAGTCTCTAGATAGAAGTGCTCTTGACCACCGATATCAATGTCACCTTCAATAATATGGGTGGCCTCAGCGATAGCTGTCGCAGAGTCGCCCCGTTTTTGCTGATGACTTTCCGTGACAAAGTGTTCTTTCTCGAGCGCTTCTTTGACGTCTAGGATGGCAGGTAGGGCGTCGTATTCAACAATAGCGGCGTGGGCGGCTTTTCGTGCGACTTCTAAGCTGCTGGCGGCCACGGCAATAACGGGTTGCCCATAGTATTCTACCGTACCATCCGCTAATAATGGGTCGCCGGGAAGAATGGCACCGATATCGAGTTGTCCTGGGATGTCTTTTGAGGTGATGGCAATGGCAACGCCCTCAAAGTCATAGCATGGAGAGACATCAATGCGTGTGATCGTGGCATGTGCCTGAGTGCTTAACAGCGCGTAGACGTGTAACTGATTGGGAAACTCTAAACGGTCATCAATGTAGACGGCTTCGCCAGTGACCTGTTTAGGCGCACTGTCATGCTTGACGCTTTTGCCCACACCCGTTTTTAGATCTTGTTTGACTAGCGCCACCATCTCATCGTGAGTCAATGGGTTGTGATTCACATTAGACATAAGACGTTACCCTCGTTTCAATCTGGTTATTCTTGTTCGATTCTTCTATGTAGTAGCGCTTTAGCATGTTGCTCGCGGTCATAGAGCGATATTCTTGGCTCGCTCTAAAGTCAGACAGTGGTTCAAACTCATCCGCGATAGCCGCCATTGCGTGAGCAATGGTTCGTTCGTTCCAAGGTTGGCCGATTAGACGTTGCTCACATAGGCTTGCTCGTTTGGGTATTGCCGCCATGCCGCCAAAGGCTACGCGCGCATGAGTGACGGTATCGTTGTCAATTTGTAGGTCAAAAGCACCACAAACCGCCGAGATATCGTCATCCAATCGCTTAGACAATTTGTAGGCACGGAAACCCGATCGGGTGGGTTTGGGTATGATGATTTTTTCGATAAATTCACTCGGTTTTTGAGCGGTGACTTTGTAGCTAATGAAATAGTCTTCGATGGGTAAGGTACGGGTCTCACTACCACAGCGAAGCTGGACTTTCGCGTCTAATGCTATTAATAGCGGTGGTGTATCGCCAATCGGTGATGCGTTGGCAACGTTGCCGCCAATTGTGCCTTGATTTCTTACTTGCAATGAGGCGAATCGATGCAGCAATTCACCAAAATCTGGATAGTAACGGTGTAGTAGTTGGTAAGCATCGCTGATAGGAAGGTTGGCGCCGATGATTAACTCGTCTTCAGCGTCTTCACACACTTTCATGTCCTCGACCAAATTGACGCTGATTAGCGTCTCTATTTCTCGGTGAAACTGCGTGACTTCCAACGCTAAATCCGTTCCACCGGCAACGAGCTTAGCCGTTGGGTGCGCTTGATACAGTTTTGCCAGCTCTTCAGTGGATTTCGGAGAGAAAGCGGTAAGGTGACCCGCTCGTAAGCTCGCGTCATTGGATTGGATTTTTTCTAGTTTTTGAATAGTGATTCGAGAAAGCTCAGAAAACTGGTCAGTGAGCGGGGTGTCATCACAAAGAGACAAGGCGGCATCCACAATGGGGCGATAGCCTGTACATCGGCACAGGTTACCGGCGAGTGACTCCATGACATCTTGTTTATTGGCGTTGGGTTTGTTTTTCCCTAGCGCAAACATCGACATAATAAATCCAGGGGTGCAGTAGCCACATTGTGAACCATGAAAATCGACAATCGCTTGCTGTACAGGGTGGAGCGAGCGATCTTTCGCTTGTAAATCTTCAACTGTGATGAGCTGTTTACCGTGCAAAGCGGAAATAAAGGTCAGACAGGAATTAACCGAACGGTAACGAAGCTCCCCACCGACAAGCTCGCCAAGGACGACAGTACAAGCTCCGCAATCACCAGAACCACACCCTTCCTTGGTGCCATTTTTGTTTACCTGTGTTCTTAGATAATTCAGTACTGTCATGTTGGGAGACAGGTTTTCTTCTTGTCTAATATCTTGATTGAGTAGGAAAGTAATCAAGAGACCTCCTTGTGTAAGACGTTTAGATGCTAATTATTTTTCTGACCTTTGGGTCAATAATTAGTCAAACTGACCTCTTGGTCAACTATTTTCTCACAAGTTGGCAACATTAATCCGGAGATTATTGTTCTTTATAGTGATAGTTGGTAGGTAAGTGTCTGATATAAAATCAGTTGATTTTATATCGTGATGTTAATTGTTTGTTGTGGGTTGATAGGTGATAAAGAGTGAGAAGGGTGTAATAGGGAGATGGCTTAGCGGAGTTGTGCCGTCCCTCTTTTGGTAGAGGGACGGCACACATTAAGATTTTGCTTTTAGGAGGTTGGAGAAAACGACATGCAAATCATTTGAAGTGGTGGTGTTGTCGAGGTTTAGCTTCGAGCGTATATGGTCCAAATGCTCTTTCATTAAACTTAGTGCTTGTTGTTCATTACCAGATTCAATTGCGTCAAGAAGTCTTGTGTGTTCATCGAGAGAGCAGTTAGCGTGACTGCCAGTTTCATATTGAGCGATCAACAGCGAAGTTTGCGAGACCAAACTGCGTTGGAAGGTGAGTAGTGGGGCATTGTCTGCCATTTCGGCTAATTTGATGTGGAATTCACCGGATAAACGCAGACCCGAACCATAGTCATTTACTGCGAAGGCTTTGTTCTCTTTAGCGACGAGCTTTCGACATTCGGCGATTTGAGCAGGAGTCGCGTTGTTAACCGCGAGCTCAGTGATGGCAAACTCCATTACCTCTCGAGCCTTAAATATTTGTTTCGCTTCTTCTACGGTTGGCGCTGAAACGATCGCTCCTCGATTGGGGCGAATATCTACGACCTTTTCTAATGACAAACGGAGCAGTGCCCGGCGAATAATCGTGCGGCTAACACCAAAAATCTCGCCCAACGCTTCTTCGTTCAGCTTGGTCGCTGGTGGTAAGCGTTGCTCTAAGATGGCATCAAAGATATGACAATAGACGACGTCATCTTGGGTTTGCCCCGCCACCTTAGTTTTAATGTTTGTGTTTACAGAGTTTTTCAGGCTTGCCATCGGGTAATGGTACTCGTTTACAAAAAAATGAACTAATAAAACAATAATACTTCACTTTGTATACAAGTATCTATCTGAAATGAAAACTGTGATGAATCGTGCAGAATTTATGAAGAACATCATATTAGCAATGCGTCACGAAGCTGCGCATGGAGTGAAGCAACCTAGCCGCCATGGATGACGGCAGATTATCTTAGTTTACCTATCGGCGATATCGGAATCCTCAGTGACTAAACTGTCATCCAATACGTCGTCTTGTTCGTAGCTGTCATCTTCGTTGCGACTTGCTTCGGCTTCAACTGGCTTCTTGCCGTTCAAGGTGTGAAACCTTCGTCGGTCACGAGCTAAATGAATATACTTAACCCACGCTTTTTCAAGCTTAGTGTCAGCTTGTTTTTCATCTTGAATGACCAGCAAAAAGTGCTCTTCGGCTATGTTCTCAGGTGTTATTTCACCTTGTTCGAGTTGATTCATAGTCGCACCATAGCGGATTAAAATCTCTTCTTCGGCTAACGTAAAGTCGCCAGATTTTGCAAAGCCACGGCGAAATTTGTTGTTGTCATAAAATGGCTTATTGCCAAGACGAAAATCTACATCAGACATAATAACCTCATGCAATCATGTTAACTGTTTGACACTGACTCAGTATAGAAAGTGTCGACGAAATTGCAGGTTTTTTAACCAGTATTTTCACCCCGATGAAACATCAATTTGCTAACATCTTGGCGAACCATTACTTTTCATTTTTATCGTTAAGAAAATATGATGCTGTGATGACATTTTTATGTTTGTCACGTTGCTATATTCACTTCCGAAAATGGCGAGTCTAGATGAGAAGGTGCGTTACACTTATTCTATGAATCACGATGATGGTTATTGGAATGGTCGTGCAGCACAAAGGAGTTTGACAAAAATGGCGGTATCATTAGGTGACTTGTCGACTGGAGAGGGATTGGTCAGTGATCGCAAAGCGTGTGAAACAGAAGCACGAGAGAAAGCTGATCATAGGCCATTACAATTGGAACAGTTCCGAGCGGCACGGTTGTCTCGAGACAGTCGATTTGACGGCCAGTTTTTCGTTGCGGTAAAGACAACGGGCATATTTTGTCGCCCGATTTGTCCCGCCAATCTGCCAAAAGAAAAAAATGTCGAGTATTTTGTTAATGCCCCGATGGCATTGCAAGCGGGATACCGCCCTTGTCTGCGCTGTCGCCCGGATAGCGCCCCCAGTTCTTGGGCGTGGCAAGGTGTTGAGACGACGTTCCGGCGAGCGATTAATTTGATTGAACAAGGCGCGTTGCAGCAAAGCAGTGTTGAGCAGCTAGCCGCGAGACTTGGCATTAGCAGCCGTTATCTTAGGCAAGTATTTGATAAGCATCTTGGCATGTCGCCAAAACGTTATGCGCAATTTCAGCAGATTATGTTTGCCAAGCAGTTGTTGCACTGCAGTTCTATGAGCATAACCGACATTGGCTTTGCTTGTGGCTTCAACAGCACTCGCCGGTTTAACGACGCTTTTCAAAAGTGTTTAAAACTCAATCCGACTAATGTACGACGTCAGCAGAATGTGGATGGAATGAGTAACGTTTTGACGCTTGCTTACCGCGGAGATTATGACTGGCAAAGGCTTTTAGCATTTTATCAATTAAGAGCCATTGATGGCATAGAACGAGTGACGGAGCGGTCTTATGAGCGTTATGTCGAACTGGATGGAACGTTAGGGTGGTTTAAAATTTGGGCGGACTTCGAAGATAAGAAAACCGTTCGTGTCGAGTTTGATGTAGAAGATGCCAGGCAGCTGTATTTTATGGTCAGCAACATTAAACGTATGTTCGATTTAAATGCAGATCTTACTTCGATTGAGAGTCATCTTTTAAGCGTCGACCCCAATCTGGTGCGCTACAGTGGTATTCGTCTTCCGGGGGTATGGTCAACATGGGAGGCAGGGGTTAGAGCGGTGTTGGGGCAGCAAGTCTCAGTGAAAGCGGCCATTGGGCAAGTCAATTTGCTTACTGATACGGTAAACCGAACTGTCTCTGGGCAGAAAGTGTTTCCAGACCCACGTTCAGTTAGTCAACATGAATTAAGCTTTTTACGCATGCCCCAGAGCCGAAAGGAGACGCTATCGCGGTTGGCTAATGCCCTTAACGACGATGTAAATCTCGCCCCTGATTTGTGGGCTGAAATAAAAGGCATTGGCCCGTGGACGATTAACTATGCGAAGTTACGTGGCTTGTCTCAGCCTAACTTGTTATTAGCCACGGATCTTATCGTTAAAAAATATACCAACCTTCACCCATCGTGTATCGCGAGCCGAGTTTCGCCGTGGGGAAGTTATGCCACTTTACATTGTTGGAGCCAACATTCATGACATTTTATGCGCTAGTAGACAGCCCATTGGGGCGAGTGACGATTCAAGCTACGGATCAGGGACTCACCGGGTTGTGGTTTGAGGAGCACACCACGCAACCTGAGCATCTAGGGGAGTTGCAAGCGCATCATCCAGTTCTATTGCTCACAAAGCAACAGCTTAGCGAGTACTTTTCTGGTGAACGAACGTGCTTTGAGATCCCGCTTGCGGCAAAAGGGACGCCCTTCCAGATGCAGGTTTGGCAAGCGTTATGCGATATTCCTTATGGACACTTAATGAGTTACCAAGAGTTGGCGGATTATATTGGTAATCCTAAAGCGGTGAGAGCCGTGGGCTCTGCCAACGGAAAAAACCCGATTTCTGTGATTGTACCTTGCCATCGTGTCATTGGGAAAAGTGGTAAGTTGACGGGTTATGCAGGTGGTGTTGCTCGTAAACAAGCGTTATTGAACCTGGAAGATCAAGCAGATAGCTAAGGATGTAATGATTACATTAACGGTGGAAATTTGTCAGATTCAGGTGAATTTATAAATACTTTTGTTAAAGCGAGGGAATAACTGAACGCCGGATAGTGATAGGTTTCATAATTATTGTCTAAACTGACGTAATTTAGCACTTTGCAATCAGTTGTTTTTGCATATTGCTAATGTGATTGCAATATGCAAATGCTATATGAGTGTCGTTTATAGCGTTGCACATAAAAACTTAGGAAATTGAGCACGTGATTGAGAAATTCAACGAAAAATGGCCATTGTAAAAGTTGGCACAGTAACTGCATGTATAAACGTGACCCTTATTAAGCCGAGGGTCACCTAGCCAACTGACGTTGTTAGTGAACACCTCTTGTTCACACATGTATATAGCCAGTCACCTTATTTTGTGGCTGGCTTTTTTTCTTCTTAGCGTCATATTATTCTAAAGCTATCTCATGTGTGTCATCTGACTTGTCATAGCAACTTGGCTCTCGCGGGCACCCTGCACCTCGTGAGCAGATCAGCCTAGCTTCGTTATCTATTCCTCGCTCTATCCAGTTTATGTTGAGTATTTTTGATATTGTGGTGAGATCTTTTTTGATGCTCCTAGGTATTGTTGCACTCCCGCCACTACTGACACACAGCCCCTTTAGCTCATTAGCAATATCTAATGCATTACCACCCTGTGCATCGATGGCCGGATTGAGATCGATACCAGCACAAAGCACTCGATTGTTACCCGCAGGGTCGGTCATATTGACAGACTCACAACAGTAAATTCTAGGTTCTCCTCCAACGTTAAGAATTGAAAGTTGCGCAGAAGAACCATTTCTAGGTTCAGAGAGACGTCTAAAGACTGCCCAATGCTGGCATGGGTCGTTTACCATTCGCATATTTCCCCACGGAAGCGGAATTCCGTTTCCGCGATACACCGCTTTTAGTTTTCCTGGGCCATAAGCATCGAAGTAATGCCAATGCGGATAAGGCGACACAACGGTCATACGACGCATCGCAACGGAAGGGGAAACGCCCGCGTGCTTATGCGCTTCAATCTCATAGCCGCTTCGATCCAAAAGTTGTCGAAAAGGGACTTTAGGGCAGAGTAAGGCACCAGCAAAGAAGCTGGATTCAAAGTCTCGCCATGCTTGAAGAATATCTTGTGAATTCAGCGCCGATGTTGATGGTGAACTGGTTGAATCTTCCCAACTGTTATGATGCCCAACGCTTAGAACACTCTTTAAGCCTTCTTCACTATGTAACACACGATGCCCTATATAGACCGCGAGGTCATATTTAAGACGAGTAGGGTAAGCTTTTAAGATTTCATTGAGATAGATAGTGCCTGGAGGTTCAAAAAATGAGGTAACTAATTGCTTGGCATTGATACCAAGTTCGTCAACGACATCCTTAGGTGTACGCTTAACCCACTGTACGCGTAGCCCTAAATTTTTAGCAATATCGATAAGATCTTCAACCGAAAGGTTAAGGCGTTTTAAGCCAACTTCTTCTGCTGCCCGTTCTAAGTCGGGGAAATGATTTTGCAAACTCTCTTGATGTGCACGAATAAGGAGATGAGCAAATTGGCGTCCCGTGATTCCAGTTTGAGACAGCATTTCGGGGATGGCAATTTGTAAAATGTCGTTAGAAAAAAGAAAGCTGGGTTCGAGTGCCATGCCGCTAATACCGCCACGATTCCCTCTTACAGGGGTGATTTCTTCTTGTTCTGGCTCACTATCTAGAAACCAAGCGGGATTTTTTTGAAACACTTCCGCGATGACTTCTAGCATATCAATACTAGGTACACGCTTACCCCGTTCAATCATAGAAAGATAAGAAACGGATGGCGCGCACTCAGGGTTCACACGAATACAGCGAGTAGAAAGGTCTTCCATCGTTAAATGGTTACGCTTTCTAAGGTTTCGAACTTTAGTCCCCAGAAAGTGGGACTGTCTAATTAAGCTTTTTGACAACGGCATTTTGTAAAATTCACACTGTAAAATTTTTGTTGTGAAATTGTAGCCAAAAAAGCGTTAGTCTACATAGTAAGCAAGATCACAAAACGAATATTAATGTAAACGCTTGTTTAGTGCATTTGCTCCATTTGAGACTAGCGACGGTAAAAGGAAGAAATTATGAACATGCTGACATTCGATAAGACAGAACTACATAAGAACCATTCAACGTTTATCGCAGAAGCTGTGTTCGCCGTAGAAATGGTCAAAGCCGACGAGCAAATTGAAAAACAAAAAATGGCGAAGCAGCTACTGGATACATTATTTCCTTTAGACAGCGGCTCCCATGAGGATGTCGTTAGTTACGAAATCGACTACAGACATGTGCAAGCTTATTTTAAAAACGGCCAACATAGTGGGCTTAAGCGAGCAAAGCAATTTGTTGCTTATGTCGGAGATAAATGCGCACCTACCTCGATTCTGTTTCGAGATGAAAGTGGTACTCATGTTGAGGTCATGATTGGTTGTCGAAAAGGGACTGGCCGTGTGGAGTTGGTTGAGATTGATGATGTTCAACTAGAAACATGTACGACGTTTGGGCATAGTGAACAGCAACACGCGTCGGGTATTAGGCACTGGGTTAGCCTGGTTCAAGGTGACGAGGAAGGTCGTCCAAGGGCGAGCGGTGAAGATAAAGAATACACGGCCAAAAATGGAGACGATTACGATCTGTCGTTTAGTTTTACTTGTTAAGCGCTTATCAAATTATTAAGCAAAACAGAAACGATGCTAATGATGGTCTACACATAAAACATGATGAGAAGTCGATAGTTCGTAATTTGTGATGATATGGTAGATATAAATCGTTAACTTGCCTCCCTACGTAAGGGGGGCTTTTTTATGAGAAAATACGGATCATTTGCTTCTCGTCTAGTCATATCTCAACTAGTCTTAGAGTGTGTTAATTCAATGTGTTAGCTATCATGCCCAACGTAACTAAAAAAAAGAATACATTCGCGCTACCACTTCATGTCCATATGACGGCGATGTTTGTTATTTTGGTTGTCTTAGTTTGTGGGGTACAAATTTGGATAACACAATCAAGTTTGAACAAAGTTCTGCTTACCGCCAATGAAAACCTCTTTGATCGCATTGCCAGCGAAACTCGAAGTAATATGTCGTTTCACTTTGGACCCGCTTTTAGCATTGTAGATGCTTATTCTTCTGGCGAGTTAATACGAGAGGTTGATCCTAAACAACGGTTTTCATTTGTGCCTGAATTGGTATCTTTGCTACAAACGCACCGTCATATATTTGCATTTAAAGCGGGGTTTCCCGACGGGGAATGGCTGGCAGTTGCGAGGGTGCAAGATCAGAGAATTAGAAAAAAGATAGGCTTACAGCCAAGTGCAGAATATGCGGCTTTTAGTTACAACGTGGTATCCCATGAGTTGACTGTGAAGACTTATAACCAACAGTTAGTATTGCTTAAAACTAAGATAATTAAGGACCTCACAGTAGACTTGCTAGAAGCTAACTGGTTTCGAAGCGCAATATTAACGAAAGCTAAAGTATCAAAGCCGTATTATATGCCACTGCTGGGACGCACTGGAATTACCTTGCATAGAAAAGCAGCAAATGGCGCTGTGTTTGGGGCAGATATATTACTCGATGAAGTGTCCTCGGTATTACAAGACGATGGAGAGAGTCGAGATGCATTAAGGGTAATGTATGACGATGATTTCAATGTTTATGCTAACAGTCAGCCAGCGGTCTTTGAAATTAGGGATGTATTGAGACAATCCACACCGCTAAAACTAATGGACATTAACCACCCTCTCATTGCGACGACAGCCAATTTTGTGGAGTTTGGACAGCAAGCAAAAGAGATCACTTACCGAGGTGAGAAGTGGGTGCTCAAAATCGACCGCCTGAAAGGGACTCGAGATCAAATGTTCAATTTGGCCATGGCGGTGAAATCCGAGCAACTGTTGCAAGATGCAAACGCGGTCGCTCAGCGCTCTATCTTTGGCTCCTTTGCGGCATTATTGCTGGCGTTACCC
Source organism: Vibrio methylphosphonaticus (assembly GCF_023634655.1). Taxonomy (GTDB): domain Bacteria; phylum Pseudomonadota; class Gammaproteobacteria; order Enterobacterales; family Vibrionaceae; genus Vibrio; species Vibrio methylphosphonaticus. The sequence goes on from NZ_JAMKMS010000008.1 coordinate 128,880, forward strand.
TGTATTTATTATATGTCGCAGTGGTTAGCAAGGCCGATACGACAAGCCACTCGCAAAGCGAAATCCATTCAGAACTTTAATTTTAATGACGGTTCACAAGAGTATTCGCGTGTGACTGAAATTAAACAAATGTCCGATGCGTTGCGCTCAGTTCAGTCGACAATTCAGCGTTTTTTGTCGTTGACTAACTCCATGGCAAAAGAAGATGATCTAGAAAGATTACTCGCACTGGTCTGTCGAGAAACTGGGCAGGCGACGAAAGCCAATAGTACTTATATCTATCTACTCAATGATGAGGAAACACGGCTTGAACCGCGCTTTGTTAGCTTGAAGAGTCGAGGAGATCTTGATGTCGAAGAAATGGTGTCGCTGCAATTAGATGACCCGACTCTCCAGCATGATTTGCAAGCGTTTTTCCAATTGAAGCAACCCGTCTGTATTCCCCATGACGAGATTCTTCCTTTTCTTATTAGAGAAAAGTCGACTGATAGTGTGCTCTTTGTTCCTTTGATTGATAGGCGACAGAAGGTGATTGGAGCATTAGGGCTTGGTTTTGACAGCAAGCAAGAAAACATCGTCTTAATGGAAAATATTCAGTATATAGAAACGCTGGCTGCCTATGCCTCGGTGACAATAGAGACGCAAACGATGCTCAACAGCCAACGGGCGCTTTTGGAGTCGTTTATTCAGGTAATGGCACAAGCCATTGATACCAAGTCTCCTTACACGGGAACGCACTGTCAACGTGTTCCTGTATTGACCGAAATGTTAACCGCTGCGGCACAAGAGCAAAGTGTGGGGCCTTTTGAATCGTTTTCAATGACAACGCCGCAGTGGGAAGAATTACATATTGCAGCGTGGTTACATGACTGCGGTAAAGTGACCACGCCGGAACATGTGATAGATAAATCCACGAAACTGGAAACGATTTATAATCGAATACATGAAATTAGAATGCGCTTTGAGGTCGTCAAGCGTGATGCCGAACTTGAGTTCTATAGGAAGAAGCTAGATCTTATGTCTAATGCTGAAGAACGTTTGGCGCTAGAAAAAACATGTCGAGAGATAGATCAAGATTTTGCAACGATTGCCAACGTGAATATTGGCGACGAGTATTTGAGTTCAGACGCATTAGCGGATATTACCACCATAGCAAAGCGCTATTCTTGGACACCAACCATTGACGCGCGTTTAGGGCTTTCGAAAGAAGAACTGTCGCGATATGACGCACTAGAATGTCAGGTTGACGAACAACAGTCGGTATTAAGCGATGGTGCGCATCACCTTGTCCAATGGGAGAGGGAGCCAGACAGGGAGTCTCGGTTTGTATTAAAGCCTGGCACGCACCAAAACAACTTAGGCGAGTTGTATAATTTGTCGGTACGTAAAGGGACGTTGAATAAAGAAGAACGCTATATTATTAATAGCCATATGACCGCGACCTTAACCATGTTAGAACGTTTGCCTTTTCCCAAACACATGCAAAATGTACCTCTACTTGCTGGCAGTCACCATGAAAAGATGGATGGGTCAGGATATCCATTAGGGCTGATGGCCGGTGATCTTCCTCTCCCGGCTAGAGCTATGGCTATTGCCGATGTTTTTGAAGCACTTACTAGCCAAGAACGTCCTTATAAACAACCGAAGAAACTGTCAGAAACCCTTGCCATAATGAAATTGATGGTGCGAGATGATCATTTAGATGCTGAACTCTTTGAGTTATTTTTGACGTCAGAAGTTTATTTAGAGTATGCCCGTCATCATTTATTATTGGAGCAGATTGATGTCACGGATATCACTCCATATTTACCAGCAAAGAATCGGTGAAATGAATAAAGCTCGCCTATGCTTGTTATTGTTGAATGAAGAAGCGTTGAATGAGTAAGCGTTGAGTGAATAAGCGTGACTGAATAAGCAAGGAAGCTTGATGATAGGGAAATACAAAGGTTGGAACTGGCTACGATATCCACTACATATTCATATTTCTAGTTTATTTTTAGTGGTTATTCTGACCGTTTCAGGTGTGCAAATTTGGTTAACACAAAGTAGCCTGAAAGACGTGCTTTTAGATGCGAATGAACATTTGTTTAATCGCATAGCGAAAGAAACGCAAGCGAATCTCGCTATTCACTATGAACCGGCTTTTGCAATGGTTGAAGCCTTGTCTCGAGGGGAGCTATCCAGATACGTCAACGCTGAAGAGCGTATTAATGCCATTCCTGAAGTCATCAGCATGCTGTCTTCGACCCCATACGTTATGTCGTACTCTATTGTTTTCCCTAAAGGCGACTTCTTTTTAGCCTATCAGATCTACGATAATACTATGCGCACAGCGCTGCAGGTTCGTCCTCATACGGACTATATTGTGTTTAATTATTCCAGTGATAGAGATCGGTTGGTGACCTATGAATTAAATCACGCGCATCATTTGATTTTATCGGAAACTAGGACCGAACTGCATTTAGATCCTCGAGAGCAAGCGTGGTTTCGAGAGGCTTTGTTTAACAAAATATCGTTATCAGATCCCTACTATTTTGACTTGGTAGATAAAATAGGAACGACGTTATCTAAGCGAGCTAGCAATGGGGCGGTGATTGCGGCGGATTTGACGTTAGAGCAGATCTCTAATGTGCTGGCCGAATCGGTGACGAGAGAGTCATCGTTTAGAGTGTTATTTGATGGCAATGATCGACTTTTTGCCTATAGCAACCCCGCGCTAATAACCGTTCAAGAGGAGGTGAGAAAGAGCGCTTCTCTACATGTCGATGACATCGCGAATCCCATTGTAAGAGAGGCCATTACTAAGGTTGGGCATGGGCTAGCCCGCTCGGTAGAGTTTAGTGCCCAAGGCCAGCGTTGGATTGGCCGAATCGAACAATCAGAACAAGGGGCAGGACATGATCTTTATTTACTCATGGTGGTGAAATCGGATGAACTGCTTGATAAGTCACAAGCGATTGCAAAAACGTCGGTTTATGCGTCACTCATTATCCTGTTCGTTTCCTTACCATTTGTTTATCTGATTGCTCAGCGTATTTCAAAGCCAATTAAAACGGCGACAGAACGAGCACAACGAATAGAAAAGTTCGATTTTAACATTGGTGATGGAAAACGGTCTCATATCAAAGAAATCCATGATCTTTCGCAATCCCTTTATGCGATGCAGCAAACCATTTCTAATTTTCTAACATTAACAAGAAATATCGCGAAAGAAGAAGACCTCGAAAAATTACTCGAGCTACTTGATGTAGAAGCACTACGCTCAACCGGAGCAAGCGTTAGCTATCTTTATCTGTGTGACTCTAGTGGGCGACTGCAACCCTATTATGTGCTGTCTAATGATGGTAATTCGCTTGAGGTCGAAGGATTGAAAGCACTTAACGTAGAGAGCGCTGAGTTGGATGTATTTAGGCGCGCTATCGAGAAGAAACAATCTATTGTTGTCGAATACCAACAAGTCCATATGTCGGTTGACCTCATCTCAAAAAATGAGTCATTCTTATTTATTCCATTATTTGATAGGCGAGATCAGTTATTGGGCGGATTTGGACTGACCATTCATTCCCAAGAAATAGATGATCTGCTGATCAGAAAGTTACCTTACATCGAGTCATTGGCGGAATACGCCTCTGTTGCGATCGAAACAAAGCAAATATTGTCTGATCAAAAAGCGCTGATGCAATCGTTTATAAAAGTGATGGCGGGGGCGATTGATACAAAATCCCCGTATACAGGCAATCATTGTCAACGGGTACCGGTGTTGACAGAAATGCTGACGCAAGCGGCGGTGGATTCCAAGTCAGACGCATTTGTAAATTATAGCTTAAGCAAAGAACAGTGGCAGGAGCTTCACTTAGCCGCATGGCTACATGACTGTGGTAAAGTCACAACTCCGGAGCATGTTGTTGATAAAGCTACGAAATTAGAAACGATTTACAACCGAATTCATGAAATTAGAACACGTTTTGAAGTGTTAAAAAGAGATGCGCATATCACGGTGTTGTCTCAAGCATTGGGGCACTCACTGAATGCAAAATATCAGGAAATATTAGATAAAGAATGGCAACAACTGGATGAAGATTTCTCCTTCATTGCGCAAACGAATATTGGCGGCGAGTTTTTGGGTGACGATGCCGTGTCACGTTTGCAAACTATCGCGCAGCGAACGTGGAACAAAACATTAGACGATCGGTTGGGCTTATCTTGGGAAGAAAGAGGGCGATACAGTGAGAGGCCTTTTCATGCAGACCAAAGTGTGTCGGTGTTGGTGGATGGTAAAGAACACTGTGTGGAATGGAATGCCCAAGAAACGGCTGATCCTCGCTTTAATTTGAAAAAACCTACTTATCAAAATAACTTAGGCGAGCTTTATAATCTATCTATAAGAAAAGGAACGCTAAATGACGAGGAGCGTTTTGTTATAAACAACCACATCGTAGAAACGATACGAATGTTGGAGAGCTTACCGTTTCCGAAAAGTATGGGTAATGTTGCGAGTATTGCTGGTGGGCACCATGAGAAAATGGATGGAACCGGTTATCCACTCGGTCTGACTAGAGAGCAGATGCCACTAACGGCGCGGGCGATGGCCTTAGCCGATGTATTTGAAGCATTAACAAGTGCGGATCGGCCATATAAAGCGCCTAAAACGCTGTCTGAATCGTTACGTATCATGTCTTTCATGGTGAAAGATCAGCATTTGGATGGGGAATTATTTCGCTTGTTCTTAGAGTCTGGCGTGTATCAAAAGTTTGCTCAACAATTTTTACAAGAAAGCCAAATTGATGACGTTAATATTGCAGATTATTTATAAAACGGTGCCCTTCTAGGTCGATGAGGGGCACTTACATATCAAAAAAAGAGATACAGTGTGGATACGAATTATAGAGAACGCTCGCTCTAGTTAGTCGGGCACAACAGTTAGTCGGGCACAATTAGTGTGGGGCATAGTTAGTACAGTATAGTTAGTTCGGCATAGTCAGTGATGCATAGTTAGTGATGCATAGTTAGTAGGGCATGACACGGTTGCGACCTGAACGCTTTGCATCATAAAGTTGTTTGTCAGCCTTATCGACTAAACTATCGTAAGTGTCTCCTGCGATGAACTCAGCCACGCCAAATGATGCGGTCACGTTACCCATTTTATTTCCACTCTTACGATCTGTAATCGCCATTTTCTCAATGGACAGTCGGATAGAATCGGCAATCTGTCGCGCAACTCGTAGTGATTTATTCGGCACAATCAGCGCAAATTCTTCACCACCGAATCGATAAGCGCTTATTCCGCCACGGCAGGCTTGTTTAAGGCGTTGGGCGATGCCTTTTAGTATAGTGTCACCAAACAGATGCCCTAATTCATCGTTAAACTTCTTGAAATGGTCGATATCTAAGAAAATAAGGCTCAGTGGCTGTTTAGCGTCGCAGAACATGGTTAAGTCAGCGTCAAACGCACCACGGTTGTAAATCGACGTTAAGCTATCGAACATTGCGTTACATTGGACTTTCGCCAATTCAATTTTTAGGCGGGATATTTCGTCGCTAGCACTTTTTAATTGATTGTGAATAAAGTCGGTGGAGTTTCGAATGTCATTGGCTTCGTCTACGAGTTCTTGAATTAACGGCATGACTTCATCCAGCGTTGGGTTACTTCCAGGCTCAATGCTTGAACTTAGTCCATCAAAATTCTTAGTCAGTACCTTTGAAAAATCAGACGTGTCGGTGATGGCATCTGTCATTGTGCTGGAGACCTCTGTTACCAGCGCTTCCATATTTTTTTTGAGATTGACAAGGTCGACTTCAGATTTGCCCGCGATATGCTCTCGATAAAGCGTATTCGCATTGACTGGAGGGAGTACATCGTAGTCTTTAAGTAGTGCATCGACTTGTTCATTGAGTTCCGGGATGGTCTGATCAACGTAGGTATACCATAACGCATAGTTGGCAGGTGTGGCTGGAACATGATGCTTAACCATGAGAGGAACAGCTTTTTTTAAATTAGCTGCAGAGATTTGGAAATTGTTTTTTTTCATGGTTTTTTCATCCCTTGACTCTATATCGATTGATGGCGTGTGCTTTGCCATCTAAGAGTATGTATTTAGTGTTCTTTAGGTTAATTATCTAATGAGTTGCCCACATTGTCACTTTTGAAATGTTTATTTTGGCCCAATCGATATTGATTAACGTGATAGTGCTCTCATTTACTTTGCCCTGTTTTAGTCTGGTTGATGAATCGTTAGATAAAACAGCCATTAATCATAGAGTGTTAATTATTGGTGATTGGATGGGTTCGACGTCTATATTCGCTTCGGTAGATAAATCTTACTAAGAAATAAACGATTACGCCCAACTACTCGTATTAAAAGCGACATTAATAAAAAGTTAGCTGAGTTCTCATGACGGCGCAAATTGGACTTTACTGGTTTCACAATGATATGCGGTTGCATGATAACAGGTTGCTCCTGCAAGCAAGTATCGAAATGAAGCAGCTTCACTGCGTTCATATTGACACGATACAGACAAGCTTTGATGCTAGGTTTTCCCCGGTGACTTGTACAGGTGAGGCCAAAGCACAGTTTTGTCGGCAATCGAGAAATCAGCTGTCAGTGTCGTTGGCGGAGCTTGGCCAAGTGCTACATTCAATACACAATGTGGCGCTTAATAAAATTGTTGAGGAGTTCATCTTGACGCTTTCTCAACACCGAGTGACCACGTTTTACGTCGCGTTATCTTCGAGTTGGTATGTAGAGTTCATTGTTTCTCAGATTCGGCGACATTGTGCTCACATCCATATTAAGCGCGCGAACAGTGCGACCTTATTTGATCAGGCTTCCCTGCCTTTTACGCTTGATGCTTTTCCAAAAAGCTTTTCTCGTTTTAGAGAGCAAGTCGAAACATTAGCAGTGAGCCCTACATGTGCGACGGTGACCTTTTTACCTCCACCAGTACAAACGGCTCGGCCTATCTCATCTTCATCGGAAAAATGGTCAGAGGCTTCCAGAAACCCGTTGGGAGAGATGGTTTATGGTGGCGAAGAGAGTGGATTACGGCATGTTGAAGCGTACTTTGGCTCGCGTGCGGCCTCATCTTATAAGCAAACCCGTAACGAACTTGATGACTGGACGAGCTCAACGAAGTTTTCGTTATGGTTAGCTAATGGCAATGTGTCACCAAAGATAATTCTGGCACAGTTACGAGCTTACGAGGACTATTACACGGCCAATGATTCTACTTACTGGATATTTTTCGAGTTACTTTGGAGGGAGTACTTCTACTGGTATAGCAATGCATTTGGTACCAAGCTTTTTGCCTTTGGAGGGACTCAAGGTAAAAAGCCGCTTACCACGTATAACGCTAACCACTTTCGACAGTGGGTGCATGGTGCAACGGCGTTCCCTATCGTGAATGCATGTATGAAGCAGCTTAACACAACGGGTTATATGTCTAATCGTGGTCGTCAGCTGGTAGCCAGTTGTTTGGTGCATGAACTGCGTTTGGATTGGCGTTTTGGTGCGAGTTACTTCCAACATGCTCTGATTGACTATGATGTAGGTTCAAATTGGGGAAACTGGCAGTACATCGCAGGAGTAGGTCCAGCGTCAAGAGCTGGCCGTAGATTTGACCTACATAAACAGACACAGCTTTATGATTCAAAAGGCGCATTTATTTCAAAGTGGCAAGGCAGTAGTACTATCAATGCGACTGATGTTGTTGATGCCAGTGACTGGCCAATTGAAAACGCCTAAGGAAAGGTATGAAAAACAATACAACGCTACGTCTTATTTTAGGTGACCAATTAAACCATGAGCATTCTTGGTTGGCACAGTGTGACGACAATGTGGTCTATGTGATGGCAGAGCTCAAGCAAGAATCAGAATACACGACACATCATATTCAGAAACAAGTGGCGTTTTTTTTGGCGATGACGTCATTTGCCACGCACTTACGTTCTGAAGGGCATAATGTCGAATACCTAGATCTGGATAGGACGGCATGCTTCGATAGCCTAACGGAAATGCTCTCGTCGTTACTCATCCAATATGGCGCAACTAAATTTGAGTACCAACGTCCCGATGAATTTAGGTTGCGAAAACAGTTAATGGAATATGAAGTCGAGGGTGTCACGATTACAGAGGCCTGTACAGAGCATTTCTTACTGCCATTTTCTGAAATCCCTCAATATTTTCGTCCTGAAAAACATGTGGTTATGGAGCATTTTTATCGGAAAATGCGAAAGCGCTTTAGGGTGCTGATGGATGACGAAGAGACACCATTGGGCGGAAAATGGAATTATGATTCAGAAAATCGAAGCAAACTTAAAAAGCAAGACCTAGAAAAAGTACCGGCTCCGTTGCTGTTTGCTAACCCTACGAGAAATATTGTTGCCCGGATAGACAGGCATCATTTACACCACATTGGTGAAATAGGAGAACACCTAATTTGGCCAGTGGATCGTCAGCAGTCTATTTTATTGCTGAACCATTTCTGTCAGGTTTGCTTGCCTTTGTTTGGGCGTTTCCAAGATGCAATGACCGCTGATACTGAGAGCATGTGGAGTCTTTACCATAGCCGATTCTCGTTTGCTCTTAATTGTAAATTACTGAGCCCGCATGAGGTGATTAACTGCGCTCTAGAAGCCTACGAAACCTCACAAGGTGTGGTAACCCTTCCACAAATTGAAGGGTTTATTCGGCAAGTACTAGGTTGGAGGGAGTACGTTCGTGGTATGTACTGGGCGAACATGCCAAATTATAGCGAGAAAAATGCGCTTAATGCGGTTCGGCCATTGCCCGATTTTTATTGGACAGGGAAGACCAATATGCGTTGCATGCAACACGCAATCTCTCAGTCATTAGAATGGGCATACGCACACCATATCCAACGTTTGATGGTAACAGGGAACTTTGCGTTGTTGACCGAGTTGAACCCTAGTCAGGTCGATAACTGGTATCTTGGAATATATATTGACGCGATAGAATGGGTTGAAATGCCAAATACGAGGGGGATGGCCCTTTACGCTGATGGTGGATTAATCGCCACTAAGCCTTATGGTTCAAGTGGCAACTATATCAATAAAATGAGCGACTATTGCGCGGGTTGCCATTATAACGTTAAAGCTCGCTCCGGAGAGGAAGCCTGCCCGTTTAACGGACTTTATTGGCGCTTTATGCACAAACACCGCGATACGTTGGCGACCAATCCACGTACAGCAATGATTTATCGCACTTGGGATCGTATGGCGCCTGAGGTCCAAGATGAGCATTTGTTGACGGCAGAGCTTAACCTTTCCCGAATTGAGCAGTTGTAGCACCTGTCATTTGCGAAGAAGACTTATGTTTGTAACGTCTTAGGTGATGCTATTTTTATTAGTGGGCGCAACTTTCGTTGAGGCGCAACGTCGCGAGCAATATTTAACATACGGCCAATTTCGTTGCCACTTCTTGCGCCAAACAAACGGTTTCTGACAACAAGCACAAACTTTGCTCGGAAGGTAACGCTTCGTGTGCATGCACGTTTCCCTATAAATTTACTTCGTTGTTGGTTTTGTGAATTTGATACGCTAGTAGATGAAGTAAGATCATGATTCAGAATAATTTCTCCCTTCTAGCGCTATTATTATCTATCCTATAATTAACAGCAGACACCAAGGAATCGTTATGCAGCTAGATATTTACCAAGTTAATGCGTTTACCAGCGAGCCTTTTAAAGGTAATCCTGCTGGTGTGTGCATCACTCAAGATCCGCTGCCTGCTTCTTTAATGCTGTCGATTGCCAAAGAAATGGCAATATCGGAAACCGCCTTTCTGTCTCTCTCCGATAGACGCTTGCGTTGGTTTACTCCGAAGGTTGAAGTCGCACTGTGCGGACATGGAACATTGGCCACGGTCAAAGTAATGGATGAGTTAGGGTTGCTGACTGACGGGCAATTCTCTTTTCAAACACTGTCTGGGGAACTCCATGCGCAAAAAAGTGGCGAGCGTATTTCGCTCGATTTTCCCTTATACCGGGCAGAAAAATGCGACCGACCAAGCCCAAGTAAATATGAAGCGTTAGGCCTTAAAGAAGACGACATCGCGTATTGGGCTGAGTTTGAAGGAGGTAAGGATTTTGTTGTATTGAAACATGAAGAAACCCTACGACAACTGACTCCGAACTTTCATCAACTCTTATTATGTGAAGGACGAGCGATGGCCGTGACCGCACAGTCAAATCGTCCGGATATAGACTTTATTGCACGCTATTTTGCCCCGTGGGTAGGTGTGAATGAAGATCCTGTCACAGGCTCGGCTTATTGTGCGCTCGCCCCTTATTGGGCAGAGCAACTCAATAAGTGTTCTTTGATAGGCTATCAAGCGTCAGAGCGCGGTGGCTATGTTGGCATGATGTTGAAAGATGATCGCATAGAATTAACGGGACAAGCGGTGACGCTAATCAGAGGAACCATTAGTGTTTGACCAAATATGGCGACCAAAGCTCGTTCGTTTTATACAGCAAGAAATGACAACAGACGCAGCACATGATTTAAACCATGTATTGCGCGTGGTAAGAACGGCGACACAACTTGCGTTGGCGGAAGGCGCTAACTTGGACATTGTACTGCCAGCCGCCTATTTACATGACTGTTTTACTTATCCCAAAGACCATCCAGAGAGAAAGCAAAGTTCATTCATTGCAGCCAACAAGGCCTGCGACTTTCTCTCGACAATGGGTTATCCAGAATCACATGTGAGTGCCATCCATCATGCGATTGTTGCTCATAGTTATTCCGCTAACATCGAAGCTACCTCGATAGAAGCGCGAGTGGTCCAAGATGCAGATAGACTCGATGCTCTGGGCGCCGTAGGTGTGACTCGTTGTATTCAGGTCTCGGCAAGCTTAGGACGAACACTATATTCACTAAACGATCCATTTTGTGAGCAAAGATCGCCAGATGATAGCGAGTTTACAATCGACCACTTTTATACCAAGTTGTTTTCGATCGCCAAAACGATGAGAACAGAAGCGGGTCGAAATGAAGCAATGGTAAGGGTGGAATTTATGCAGTCTTATTTAACCCAATTAGCACGAGAAATATCATGATAGAACATCAAATCGAAAGAAAGCGCTTTGTATACAGTAAAGACGGCCAGGAGGGGGTATTGGATTATAAATTGACGGATAATCGAGTTAATTTTACTCATACTTTTGTTCCCGATGCTTTTCGTGGTCAAGGGGTCGCGAAACAATTGGTTGCCGAAGGGCTAAGTTGGGCAAAATCCCAAGGGTATGAAATAGAAGCGGATTGTTGGTACGTGGCAAAAGCTCTGTCTTAGGAGTCAGCTTGATTTATTTATGGGTCAAAATCGTTGTTTGGTAATTATAGTGGTTTGGTAGTTATAGTCATAGTTGTTGGGTAACGATAATTGATGAGTAAGAATAATTGTCCAGCAAGAACAATTGATGAGTAAGAACAATTGACTAGTAAGAATAAGTGACAGGTAAGAATAAGAAAAGGGATGCCGGCTGAGTGGCATCCCTTTTGAGTTCTATCCTTGTTGGCTATCTCTTAACTTAGGCAACAACGATAAAGAATAGTGTGGTCGCAATAATACCAATCAGAGCATATGGGAACTGAGTGGTGGCATGCTGCATGGATGTACACCCTGAGCCTTGTGCTGACAAGACGGTAGAGTCACTAAAGAAACATGAGTGACTACCCGCCGCAGAAGCCGAAAGCATCGCTGCAATGGTCAGGTGCAATGGAACACCAATTTGGTTTGCTAGAGGCAAAATAATAGGCATTGCTACTGCAAAGGTTCCCCATGACGAGGCTGACGCAAAGACAAGTCCACCAGTAATCAAGAAGATAAGTGCAGGAAAGTACTGTGGCGACAAGTATGGGCTCGCGGTTTCAATGACAAACTGAGTGAGGCCAAGAGAATCATTGACACTTTTCAGCATGAAGCCACCAATAACGGTCGCAAGTGGCAGTAGCATGACCTTAATACCATCGTAAACTGCATCAAATAACTCATTCATCGTGACGAGCTTTTGGATGCCGTAAAAACAGATGGTAAAAATAATGGCAACAAAGACGCCGGCCAGTAGATCAATCCCAAAGTACCAACTCGCCCCAACAAGAACAATCATTGGTAGCATGAAGTTAATCAAACCCATCGTTGGATTTGAATGCGCTTTTATGTCCGCACCAAAATCGATATCCGTCGCACCATCCGGTTTTACTTGGCCATTTTTCGCCCGTGCTTCCGCAATTTTCATCGCGCCTAGATCTGGCATTTTGCCCATTGCGACTAGGAATACAATAATCAATGTTACCCAACCGTACGCCATGTAAGGAATGGCTTGAATATAAGCAGCAATACCTTGACCTGGTTCGGCGACGCCATTGGCTTCCAATAAGGAACTAAAGAAAATAGCCCAGGTGGAAATTGGCACCAAAATACAGATAGGGGCGGCGGTAGAGTCCACCATATATGCCAGTTTTTCACGAGATACTTGGTAGCTATCGGTGATTTTTTTCATCGATGACGAGATAGCAATTGCATTAAGGTAATCATCAATAAAAATCAAAATGCCGAGGAAAAAGGTCATCAAAAGTGATTGATTACGGCTTTTAACTTTATTAACCAGCATGTCACTAAAGCTTAAGATACTGCCGCCTTTTTCTAGCACTGCAATTAGCCCGCCCATTAAGCCGCAGACCAAAATGATCCAAGCAATGGTCTCATTCATCATGACATCCATAGAGATGCCAACGATTTGTTCAACAGCTTCGGTAGGGTTAATCAGCAGAACACCTGCAATGGTGCCGCTAAAGAGTGCTTCGACGGTTCGGTGTGTCGTTAAGGCAAAGACCAAAACTAAACTCGTGGGTAATAAACTCATCCATCCATAACTTTCACCTGGAATGTGATTCAATCCAATCGTGGTGAAAGTGATGAACAAAAACACGATGCTAAGACTTACTGCCACGTGTTTACTACTGAGCTTAAACGGCGCATCCAGCGCCTTGGTTTGGGTAGTCATAGAAACAAATTCCTTCTGTTATGCCGAGTGTAACATCCAGTCGATTTCTAGCGGCGTGATGATGCGCTCAAATTCGATGAGTTCACTCTGTTTGCAAGCAAGATAGAGATCGATGAAGTCCTTAGAGAAATACTCACCTAATTCACTGTTTTCGAGTTGAGTTAGGGCATCGGACATGCGTGTAGGCAAGTCGATAGCGGTATCGCTCAGGGCAGGGGGACATTGATCTTGATTATAATTATTACTCGCTAGTACTGCAGAGAGCACAACGGCAGCGAGGATGTAAGGGTTTACGTCAGCGCCGGCAATGCGGTGCTCTATGCGACGGTTTTTTCCGTCACTGATTGGAATACGTAAGGCAACGCCTCGGTGGTTCTCTCCCCAATCGGCTTTGGTCGGAACATAAGCTCCTGGGACAAAGCGACGGTATGAGTTGACGTTAGGACACAGCAATGCCATTGAGTCAGAAATATGAGACAGCATAGCGGTAAGGGTTTGATAAAAAAGCGGACTTGCAGAGTCATCTGGTTGAGAGAACAGGTTGTTACCTTGGTCATCAACCAGACTGATGTGCATGTGTTGACCGTTGCCCGCTTCTTCTAGGAATGGTTTAGCCATGAATGTCGCATCAAAGCCGTGTTTATGAGCAATTTGTTTGATGAGGCGTTTTGAAAAGATGATTTCATCACAAACACGTAGTACATCTTGAGAGTGATTAAAGTTAATTTCAAATTGACCCGGCGCCGATTCAGACAATGCGCCTGCGGTGTTCAACCCTTGTTGTGCGGCTGCATTGTTTAAATCCGCCAGGAAATCAGCATAATCATCAAGCCCATCAACGTCGTAGACTTCGGTATCACGTTCGCGACGATTTTTTGTTGGGTTAATAGCGGTTTGCAACTCGCCGTTCTCCCCACGTACTTTGTCGATTAGGTAAAACTCAAGTTCAAGTGCTACGACCGGAAATTGGTTGTTGCTGTGAAGCTGATTCAGCATGCGGTCGATAATATTACGAATGAAAAGGTGGTGCGGTGTTTTACCGTCATCTTCCATCATGCTGAGTAAAATTTGTCCGGTTTGCTCTTTTGCCGTCGGTAGTAGGCTACCGAGAACGGGAAAGCATAGGTTGTCGGGTTCACCAAGATCTTCGCCTAACCCTGCAGATTCAACTACGGCACCTTTTGTATCCAACGAGATAGTGGAAAGAGGGAGTGCGACGCCTTTAGCAAGTTTGTCCAGCGCATTAACTGGGATTCGTTTGCCTCTTGGGGTTCCGTTTAAGTCGGTAAATATAAGGTCAACGTACTCAATTTCAGGCCAATTTTGGCGAAAATTTTTAACTTCCTGTAGATATGCTTCCATCTTTACTACTCCTGATAGCCCGATGTATTAAGTGATACCGAGACTTCATTTAACAAACTCACCACAAAACCATTGTAAAATTGTGGCTTAAGGCGATGTATGAAAATAAGCCATTGAATATTAACGATATTACTTGGACTTGGTTTGTTTTTAGTTCATTTTTTGTTAACTAATTTGTAACAGTTGATCGGCTTTTGCTCAATATTTCGAACGAAATTAGTGTTTTTTTTAACCAGAATAGGGATGAGAGTCACATTTTGGCATCTATTTTTAACAAGCTTGTTGATAATTTCGTACATGGCTTGTAGTGTTTTTGTTAAATAAATCGAACATGGATGTGATGATGTCTGAAATAAAAAAACCAATGATAGGACTCGTAAGTTGCAGGAAGTCACTTGCTGGTTACCAGATACAAGCATTGAATGAGTTCTACCTTCAGGCAATCAAAGACTTTGGTGGGACCCCGATTATTCTTCCTTCTTCTATTGAAGCTTCTGAACTTGATCAAGTACTCAGTATTTGCGATGGGTTGGTGTTTCCTGGCAGTCACTCTAATGTTGCGCCTCACCGCTATAACGGGACACATGAAGAAGCGAAAAAAGATGAAGACCGAGATGAACTAGCGATCACGTTGATCCGCCACGCGATTGATAAAAATATACCGTGTTTGGGAATTTGTCGGGGCTTCCAGGAAATGAACGTCGCGTTGGGAGGATCACTTGACCCCGCCGTTCATGAGTCTGGTTATCATGATCATCGTGAAAACCCCGTAGAAGCATTTGAAGAAAAATATGCGCCTGCTCATCCTGTTTTGGTTGAAGCTGGTGGGGTTATTTCGAAATGGCTACAGAAAGAACAATGGCAAGACACGTCATCGTTTGAGGTAAATACACTGCATAACCAAGGCGTAAAAACATTGGCAAGTGCACTAAAAGTTGAAGCGAAAGCACCAGACGGTCTAGTAGAAGCATTTAGTTTACCTGGGCAAAAATACTTTGTTGGCGTGCAGTGGCACCCAGAATGGCAAGCAAAAACCAATCATTTCTCACAAATTTTATTTAAAGAATTTATTATGTCCGCTTCAGATTGATTTAAGGACTGAATAATGGACAACCAGCAAATTGGTAAAAATATTGCGCAACTAAGAAAAGAGCGCGGATGGTCACAGCGAGAGTTGGCGGAAAAGGCGGGCATTACACACAGCGCAATTTCCTCTATCGAGAACGGCAAGGTCAGTCCATCGGTGAGTTCGTTGCAAAAAATAGTGAACGAATTTTCATTGTCACTCTCCGAGTTTTTTACATTAGAGCAACAGAGTGACAAAAAAGTAAAAGTGCTAGTGAAGACTGATGAGTTAATTGAAATTGGCAGCAAGCTAGTGTCAATGAAGCTAGTCAGCAACGGCAGTAATAAACAAGAAATTGGGTTCCTGATTGAAGAGTATGCACCGCATAGCACAACAGGGTCAGCCAATATTAAACATGAAGGTGAGGAAGTCGGCACCGTCTTAGACGGTGAAATTGAATTGGAATACGATGGCGAAATTTATCTCATTACAGAAGGTGAGTCTTACGTTATCGATACCACAATTCCTCACAAATTTACTAACCACTCCGATAAGGCATGCAGAATGATTAGTGCCCACACGCCTAAAGCATTCTAGCACCTTGAGGTAAGCAAGGAGCGTGTATGAAAACGCAAGAGCAATGGATTGAGTACAAAGACGCATTAGCGATAGAACAGCGAGCTTTCTTAAATGGAGAGTATCGTGATGCAATACAAGGTGAAACGCTAGAGGTCGTCAATCCAGCGACAGATGAAATTATAGCGACTATTCCTCGCTGTCAATCTGACGATGTGGATCTTGCGGTTAAGTACGCGAGGCAAGCGTTTATCGAAGGTGAGTGGAGCCAGAGTGCTCCTTCACATCGAAAAGCGGTATTGATGAAATTTGCCGCGCTCATTGATGCCAATACAGAAGAATTAGCCATGTTAGAGACGCTGGATACGGGCAAGCCTATATCGCACAGTGTGTCGACTGACATCCCAGGATCCGCCCAGTCCATTCGCTGGTACGCAGAAGCGATTGATAAAGTGTACGGTGAGGTCGCTCCGACGGAAAAAAATGTCCATGCGTTTGTTTCTCATCAAGCCATTGGTGTTGTGGCGGCGGTAGTGCCGTGGAACTTCCCACTTTGGCTGGGAAGCTGGAAACTAGGTCCGGCATTAGCGGCGGGTAACAGTGTTATTCTTAAACCTTCCGAGAAGTCTTCACTGAGTGCGATTTTCCTTGGGAAATTGGCCAATGAAGCAGGGATCCCAAGTGGCGCATTCCAAGTAGTGACAGGGTTTGGTCATGAAGCCGGAGAAGCGCTTGCCAGACATGATGATGTTGACTGTATTGCATTTACTGGCTCAACTCGTGTTGCTGGGCATTTGATGATCAGCTCTGGCGAAACCAACCTCAAACGAGTGTGGGCAGAAGCGGGCGGCAAGAACGCCAATATCGTATTTGAAGACTATCAAGATCTTGATAAAGCTGCAGCGGAAACGGCGGCAGGGTGTTTCTATAACCAAGGCGAAGTGTGTGTGGCTGCCACTCGCTTGTTAGTTCATGAAAGTATTAAAGATATCTTTATTGATAAAGTGATGTCGGCCGCGCAGCGCTTTATGCCAAAAGATCCTATGGATCCGACCTCATCCATGGGGGCATTGATCGACCGTGAGCACAAAGAAAAAGTACTGGGTTATGTGCAATTGGCTCAAGACGAAGGGGCAGTGGTTCGCTGTGGGGGTGATGTTGCAGGTGTCGGCGCTTTTGTTGAGCCTATCATCATTGATCAAGTGGACAACAAAATGCGCGTGGCACAAGAAGAGATATTTGGTCCCGTGCTGTGTGTGATTTCATTCAAAACCGAGCAAGAAGCCATTCAAATTGCTAATGACTCTAAATACGGACTGGGTGCCGCACTTTGGAGTGATAATCTGAATCGAGTCCACCGCGTTGCTAAGCAGCTAGACGCCGGCTCAGTATGGGTGAACAACTACAACGAGGGCGATATGACCGTCCCATTCGGTGGATTTAAAATGAGCGGAAACGGACGAGATAAATCGATCCACGCCATTGAGAAATTTACTGAAACCAAAACGACGTGGATACGTCTCCAACCTTAGGCCAGTAGCGCTTAGTACCGTCATGCTTAGCCCTATGGGGATAGAACAAGCCGTGGCAACAACAAGGAATTGAATAATGAATAAACATACAGATTCATACTACGCGGACTCAATCTTAAATGTAAGTGAGTACCCACAACTTCGTGACAATATCGAGTGCGACGTGTGTGTCGTTGGTGCTGGATTTTCAGGTTTGTCGTCGGCGCTACATTTGGCAGAGAAAGGCTTTAAGGTTGTTATTCTAGAAAACGCAAAAGTAGGTTTTGGTGCATCGGGCCGTAACGGTGGACAAATTGTGAATAGCTACAGCCGTGACGTTGACGTGATTGAAAGTCGTTACGGTGAAAAACAAGCGAAAGCACTTTGCGATATGATTTTTGAAGGCGGCAGCATTATCCGTGGCTTAATTGACAAGCACAATATTGACTGTGATTTTAAACAAGGCGGTATGTTTACGGCTCTAAACTCTAAACAAATGAAAGGCTTGGAAGAGCATAAAAAGCACTGGGAACGTTATGGCAACGACCAGTTAAGTTTGTTAGACGCGGGTGAAGTAGAGACTGCGGTTGGAACGAAAGCGTATAAAGGCGCATTACTTGATATGAGCGGTGGTCACATTCACCCACTTAAACTGGCTTTAGGAGAAGCGGCGGCAGTGACCGCTCTGGGTGGTCGAATTTTCGAACAGTCAGGCGTAACAAGAATCGAAAAAGGCGCGAATCCAGTGGCACATACTGAGCACGGTAGCGTGAAAGCCAAGTACATGGTCTTAGCAGGTAATGCTTACTTAGGTGGTTTGGCGCCAAATATCAGTAACAAAGCGATCCCTTGTGGGACACAGGTTGTGGCAACCGAGCCGCTGACAGAAGCACAGTTGCAACAGGTCTTGCCATCTGATTACTGCGTGGAAGATTGTAACTATCTGTTGGATTACTTCCGTTTAAGTGCTGATAAACGTCTGCTGTTTGGTGGTGGCGTGGTATATGGCGCTCGTGACCCGGAAAACATTGAATCACTACTGCGCCCTAAAATGGAGAAGATTTTTCCACAGTTAAAAGGCATCGGTATTGATTATAAGTGGACGGGTAATTTCCTACTGACGTATTCGCGTATGCCTCAATTTGGCGCTTTCGCTGACAATATCTATTACTTGCAAGGCTACAGTGGTCATGGTGTTACGTGTACGCACCTTGCGGGTAAGCTACTGGCTGAAGCTCTGGCTGGTCATGCTGAACGCTTTGATGCGTTTGCACAGCTGACTCATATTGCCTTCCCTGGAGGACGTCATTTTGCCATTCCAATGACGGCAATGGGCGCGGCGTATTACAACTTACGAGATAAGTTAGCGATTTAAGAGAGTAGTTAGCGATTTAAGAAAATAGTGGCGTTAGGTCAACAACATGCATCACTAACGCGTCCGTGGCAAAAAATAATCACCGTCCAATAACGTGAAATAACAAAAAAGAAGCGCCTGCTACGACGGGCGTTCATCAGCCAAAATAAACGACAAAGATAAAGGAAGATCCCCATGAGTAGAGTAGTTAAATTCGCCGCGCTTCAATTGTCCAAAACATGGGACCTTGACGCTAACATGGCTAAGATCAAAGCAGCGATTCGTGAAGCTGCAGCAAACGAAGCGAATGTCGTTGTACCGCAAGAGCTTTTTGCTGCGCCATACTTTTGTAAGAAGCAAGAGTCTAAATACTTTGAACTTGCGGAAGAGTTTGACACTAGCCCTCTAATAAAAACGATGAGTGAGCTTGCAAAAGAGCTAAACGTCGTGATTCCTGTGAGCTATTTTGAGAAGGCGGGTAATACGTTTTTCAACTCGCTTGTCATGATTGATGCTGATGGCACGATCATGGAAAACTACCGTAAATCCCATATCCCAGATGGTCCAGGTTATAGCGAAAAATACTACTTCAGCCCTGGCGACACTGGCTTTAAAGTTTGGAAAACAAAATTTGGTACATTTGGTGCTGGTATTTGTTGGGACCAATGGTTCCCTGAATTGGCGCGCAGCCTAGCGCTAAATGGTGCAGAAGCGATTTTCTACCCAACAGCGATTGGCTCTGAACCACAAGATCTATCTCTGGATTCTCGCGATCACTGGCAACGTACCATGCAAGGTCATTCTGCAGCGAACTTGGTGCCTGTCGTAGCGGCAAACCGTGTGGGCGTTGAAGTTGACGATGGCATTGAAACCACCTTTTATGGCTCATCGTTTATTACCGATCACACCGGCGGCAAACTGGCGGAAGCACCACGTGAAGACGAAGCTATTATTTATGCGGAAATCGATCTGCAAGCGACCACCAAAGCTCGCCATGCATGGGGCTTATTCCGCGATCGTCGTCCTGATTTATATCAAGACGTAATGAGCATGGCGATATAGCGAGGTCACAATGAGACTCACAACAACACCAAAACAAGACGGGTTTTCTTTTCCAGCAGAGTTTGAGCCAGTGAGAGAAGTGTGGTTAGCGTGGCCAGAGCGAAAAGACAATTGGCGAAATGACGCTATTCCTGCTCAACAAACATTTGCTAACGTCGCAAACGCCATTGCCGATGTGGTGCAGGTGACCGTGGCTGTGGCATCTGGACATTTTGAACGCGCTCGCACGTTACTGCATAGCTCAATCAAGCTGGTGGAAATGGATTATAACGACTCTTGGATGCGTGATATTGGACCGACGGTTGTTGTGAATGCTTTGGGTGAACGTCGTGGCGTGAGTTGGAAATTCAACGCGTGGGGTGGGGAGTTTAACGGCCTTTATGATGATTGGCGTGCGGATGATGAAGTGGCGGAGTCAGTATGTGACGTTGCAGGAATGGATCATTATCGAGCGCCGATCGTGTTGGAGGGAGGCTCTATTCATACTGATGGAGAAGGCACACTCTATACTACGGAAGAATGCTTGCTCAGTCCTGGTCGTAACCCACAGCTCGCTCGTGAAGAAATTGAGCATCACTTGTGTGAATATTTAGGCGCAGAGAAAATTGTTTGGCTACCGAAAGGTCTTTATAACGATGAAACTGATGGTCATGTTGATAATCTGATTCATGTTATTGGACCTGCAAAAGTGGTACTGAGTTGGACTGATGACCCCTTTGACCCACAGTTTAAACTGTCTCGCGAAGCCTATGCCGCGCTCACTAGCCAGCATGATGCGAAAGGTAGACAAATTGAGGTCATCAAAATCCCGGTTCCGGGTCCCTTGTATTACACACAAGAAGAAGCCGAAGGGATTCAATCCAGTGACGGTATGGTACGTCAAGAGGGCGAACGTTTAAGTGCCTCGTACGCGAACTTTCTTATGGTCAATGAACACGTATTTCTTCCACTGCTTGATGAACAGTTCGATCGTGTGGCAATAGAAATATTAGAAAAAGCACTACCCGGTTTTGACATTGTGGGTATTCCAACCAGAGAAGTATTACTGGGTGGCGGTAATATCCACTGTATAACACAGCAGATCCCTGCTTAATAATTTAGGTGTTTTCCGAATAAAGCGTACGGCCTAAGGAAGACGAGAAGAAGGTAAATCACCATGCAGCAAATACAAAATAAAAGCTTGCTCTCTTTTATGGCTTCTGCAGCTGAGCAGACGATTACTGTGACAAACCCAGCAACGGGAGAGCAAGTAGGTCAAGCGCCAGTATCGAATGAAGCGGCATTGATGGACAGCATTGAACGTGCCCATGTTGCTCAAAAAGAGTGGGCGAAACTGCCGGCTAAAACCCGTGCAGGTATGCTTAACCGCTGGTATCAATTGATCCTTGAAAATAAAGATGATTTGGCGCGTATTATGACGCTAGAGCAGGGAAAGCCATTAGCGGAAGCGGCAGGTGAAGTGTTATACGGCGCAAGCTTTATTGAATGGTTTGCAGAGGAAGCTAAGCGGACATACGGGGAATCGATCCCTGGTCCAACAGCAGATAAGCGCTTAGTCACGATTAAGCAACCCATTGGTGTGGCTTGTGCCATTACACCTTGGAATTTCCCTATTGCGATGATTACTCGTAAAGCAGGTCCGGCTCTGGCGGCGGGTTGCAGCTTTATCGTTAAGCCATCAGATTCGACGCCGCTATCGGCATTTGCCACGGTTGAGCTAGCGTATCAAGCGGGTATTCCCCGTGATGCATTGCAAGTCGTGTTGGGTGAGAGCTCGCGAAAAATAGGCGCGATTTTTACCTCTCATCCACTCATTCGTAAGTTATCGTTCACGGGGTCAACGCAAGTAGGCAGCGTATTGATGGCGCAAAGCGCGAAAGACATTAAACGTACCTCAATGGAGCTCGGTGGCAACGCCCCGTTTATTGTTTTTGATGATGCGGATATTGATGCGGCGGTGCAAGGAGCGATGGCATCGAAATTTAGAAACGCAGGACAGACGTGTGTTTGTGCCAACCGCTTTTACGTACATGACGCAGTGTACGATGAATTTGTCACTAAGTTTGATGCGGCTGTTCAACAGCTTACAATCGGCAACGGTTTGGATGAAGGGGTCAACATTGGTCCTGTCATCAGTGCGTCGGCGAAACAGGGGATTCAAGCGCTTATCGACCGTGCTATTGAGCAAGGTGCAAAACCGACGACAGAAATTAAGGCATTGGATGGGCTCTTTATGCAGCCGGTCGTGCTCAAAGATGTCACACATAATATGGACATCATCCAAGAAGAGATTTTTGGCCCTGTAGCCCCTGTGGTTCGCTTTAAAACAGACGAAGAGCTGATTGAAATGGCAAACGACACCATTTATGGGTTAGCGTCATATTTCTATAGTCAGAATATTCATCGAGTTTGGAAGGTTGCCGAAGCGCTAGAGTACGGCATGGTGGGTATTAACGAAGGCATTATATCAACAGAAGTTGCGCCATTTGGTGGCGTGAAACAATCGGGTATCGGACGTGAAGGCGCAAGACAAGGGATAGACGAATATATGGACGTCAAATACCTATGTTTTGGTGGCAATTAAGAAGGAATAAACAATGAAAAATCAACAACTACACCAAAGAAGAAGCCAAGTGATCGCTCAGGGCATGGGCGCACTCTATCCCCTTTACGTTGAGAAAGCCGATAATGCCTTTGTATGGGATGTTGACGGTAATAAGTACATCGATTTTGCGGCGGGTATTGCCGTGACTAACACCGGGCATTCTAATAAACGTATTTCGGAAGCCGTGAAAGCGCAGATTGATAACTTTTCTCATACTTGTGCCATGGTAACGCCTTACGAATCGTTTGTTGAGTTAGCAGAAAAGCTGACCGACATCGCACCAGGCGATACACCGAAGAAGGCTATTTTCCTAACAACGGGCGCTGAAGCGGTAGAAAATGCCGTAAAAGTGGCGCGCGCGCATACGGGGCGTAGTGGTATTATTGCCTTTAAAGGCGGATTCCATGGCCGTACTAATATGACGATGGGACTCACGGGTAAAGTGGCGCCTTATAAAGCGGGCTTTGGACCATTCCCGAACGAAATTTTCCATGCACCATATCCGAATGCTTATCATGGTATTTCAACCGAGCAGAGTATTCAGGCGATACACGATCTCTTTGCTTGCGACATTGAACCAAGCCGAGTGGCAGCCATCATTTTTGAGCCAGTACAGGGCGAAGGTGGCTTCTATCAAGCACCGGCAGAGTTTGCTCAGGCATTGCGCCAGTTATGTGATGAGCACGGTATTATGTTGATTGCCGATGAAATTCAAACCGGCTTTGCACGTACTGGTAAAATGTTCGCTACAGAATACTTGGGTATTGAACCTGACATGATGACAATGGCGAAAGGTATTGCTGGTGGATTCCCAATTTCTGCCGTAGTGGGTAAAGCGCAGATTATGGATTCAGCTTTACCGGGCGGCCTTGGTGGCACCTACGCGGGCTCTCCTCTTGGCTGTGTTGCGGGATTAGAAGTACTTAAGATTG
Organism: Vibrio methylphosphonaticus; assembly: GCF_023634655.1. GTDB lineage: Bacteria > Pseudomonadota > Gammaproteobacteria > Enterobacterales > Vibrionaceae > Vibrio > Vibrio methylphosphonaticus. The sequence continues at coordinate 152,371 of NZ_JAMKMS010000008.1, forward strand.
TTGAAGAAGAGCAGCTTTGTGCGAAAGCTCAGGGCATTGGTGAAGTAGTTAATGCGCGCATCAACAAGCTAAAAGAAACCGTGCCTGCAATTGGTGAAGTCCGAACTATTGGCGCGATGATGGCGATAGAGTTTACTGATCCTTCGACTGGGCTTCCTGGTCAAGATATTACTAAGGCCGTGATTAGCAAGGCGCAAGAGAATGGGTTGATTCTGTTGTCTTGCGGAGTAAAAGCGAATGTGATTCGTTTATTGCCACCATTAACGATTGAGTCTGATGTACTAGCGGAAGGCTTAGATAAACTGGAAGCCATTATTCTGGAAGTTGCCAGATAGCGGGCATTCAAACCCGAGATTAAGGTGGACCCATCTTGAGCAACACGAAAGCAACGTATATCGCATGAGAACCATGATGTTGCGATAAAGCAAAGCCCCCTCGATTCGAGCCCGAGGGGGCTTTTTATATTGGAGAAAATGATTCATCAGTCGCTAGCTGAGTCATACCACCTTCAACTTCCTCTACCTCGGTCTTGAGATAAAACCATTGAAGTCGCTAGAAGTTGGAAATTATGGCTTTCCTTTAGACTGACGCATCTTTCCTATTTTAATAAACATACCAATATCGCTCTCGATGCCAAATAGCAACGCAGCATGTATTCACATCTTAATTCTTGTACGGCGCTAACAACGCTGCTAAATACTGCCCCCTCAAAAATTAGGCCATTAATGGTTAACCGCAACACTCTATTGGGTACTAATCCTATCGTCGAATAGAGGGTGCCATCACGGAGATTGAGATTGAAAGTAAGATTTCATTTATGTAATTTTATTACATAAAGAGGTGATATGGATGGTTATGTGACCAGTTTGAGGTTGAAAATAGAAACCTACCATTGGTTATTTTAGTGTGTCTTTTTTATTATGTGATGGATATCACTAACTAAAAATGAGTAATCTTGCTCTAATCTGTGATCCTTATCACTGGTTATTGATAATCATTATCAATAAAATGCAGTTGTAATTTATGGACGATGATTTGTTGTGACATTGATCACTCTTTATTTATCTACGCCGCTTTCTTAGGGTGACTTGTATCACATAAATTGCCAATTGGTCGATTTTTAGCAATCTTGTGTTACTTTTATATGGACTTTTGAAAAACACTTTTTGTCAATGAAGACACAATATCAGCGAATATTACAATAACGAGGACACCCTTATGTTATCTCCTGAAGCGAAAATCAAAGTGCAAAACTTTGGTCGTTTCCTCTCCAACATGGTGATGCCAAACATTGGCGCATTCATCGCTTGGGGATTGATTACGGCACTATTCATTCCAACTGGTTGGATCCCAAATGAGACATTGAGCTCAATGGTGGGTCCGATGATTACTTACATGCTACCGCTGCTGATCGGTTATACCGGTGGTAAAATGGTGGCGGGTGATCGCGGTGCAGTAGTTGGTGCGATTACCACAATGGGTGTTATCGTTGGTACCGACATCCCAATGTTTATGGGTGCGATGATCGTCGGCCCTCTAGGCGGTATCGCAATCAAGAAATTTGATGAAGCGGTAGACGGCAAAGTTAAGAGCGGTTTTGAGATGTTGGTGAACAACTTCTCGGCAGGTATCATTGGTATGATCTGTGCCATTCTTGCCTTTATCGTTGTTGGTCCAGCCGTAAAAATGCTGTCAACGGGTCTTGCTGCTGGCGTAAACTTCCTCGTTAACGCTGGTCTGTTGCCACTGACGTCAATTTTTGTAGAACCTGCGAAAATTCTGTTCCTAAATAATGCAATCAACCACGGCATATTCTCTCCACTGGGCATTCAACAGGCTGAAGAAACGGGTAAATCTATCTTCTTCCTTATTGAAGCAAACCCAGGTCCTGGTCTAGGTCTACTACTTGCTTATATGTTCTTTGGTAAAGGCAACGCTAAAGAATCTGCACCAGGTGCGGCAATCATTCATTTCTTCGGTGGTATTCACGAAATTTACTTCCCGTACGTGTTAATGAACCCTCGCCTTATTCTTGCTGTTATCGCCGGTGGTATGACGGGCGTATTCACTCTAACAATGTTCAACGCAGGTCTTGTTTCTCCAGCTTCCCCTGGTTCTATCTTTGCGGTTCTACTGATGACACCAAAGGCATCGTTTATTGGTGTGATTTTGTCTGTTATCGCTTCAGCGGTTGTGTCTTTCCTAGTTGCTGCGCTTCTGATGAAGACACAAAGCAGCAATGAAAGTGAAGAAGATTCTTTGGAGAAAGCGGCAAGCCAGATGAAAGGCATGAAAGCGGCTTCAAAAGGTCAGGCTGGTGGTGAACTCAATCTTGCCGAAGTACGAAAAATTATCGTAGCGTGTGATGCAGGTATGGGCTCAAGTGCCATGGGTGCGAGCTTGTTGCGTAAAAAAGTGGAGGCAGCAAACCTAGACATTTCAGTGACGAATCTAGCAATCAACAGCCTGCCTCAAGATGCAGATATTGTCATTACACATAAAGACCTAACCGACCGTGCACGTAAACATGCAGAAACGGCTCATCACATTTCGCTGAACAACTTCCTAGATAGTGCATTGTACGATGGCCTAGTGAGTGACCTTAGTGAGGCGCAACAAGCAAAAAAGTCTGAAGCACCAGTAAACACAAGCTCTAGCAATGATGGAACGCTAAAGCTTTCAGATGAAAATATCTTCCTAGGCATGGAACCTAAGTCCAAAGAAGAGGTGATCAAGTTTGCTGGTGAGCAACTCGTTAAGCTTGGTTATGTTGAACCACAATACGTCGCTGGAATGCTAGCTCGTGAAGAATTGGTATCAACGTACTTAGGCGAGTCGATTGCCGTACCTCATGGAACGATTGAAGCCAAACAGTTTGTGAAACAAACGGGTATTGTGTTCTGTCAATTCCCAGAAGGTGTTCAATGGGGTGAAGACGAAGATGACGTTGCTAAGATGGTGATTGGTATTGCCGCTCAGGGTGACGAGCATATCCAAGTGATTACCGCAATCACCAACTCATTGGATGATGAAGAAGCGGTAGAGCTATTGAAATCAACCACTGATGCCACGGATGTTCTTCGTATTTTAAACGGTAAATAGGGTTATTTATCGCTCCTAAGTGAAAGAGGCCAACACCCCCGTGTTGGTCTCATTTTGATTTTATCTTTTTCTTTTTATTCGTATTTATTTAGGAAACATCTTATGAAAGCTCTCCATTTTGGCGCAGGTAATATCGGTCGTGGTTTCATTGGTAAACTTCTAGCCGACGCAGGTATCCATGTTACGTTTGCAGACGTGAACGAAACAGTGGTCAATGCGCTTATTGAGCGTCAATCATTTCCGGTAAAAATTGTTGGCGAGGACTGCGTTGTTGAGACAGTAACAAATGTCACGGCGATTAACTCAACCAGCAGTGATGTGATTGATCTGATTGCGGACGTCGATATGGTGACGACCGCGGTTGGTCCTACAGTCTTGAAGATTATTTCCAAGTCGGTAGCACAGGGCATTGAAAAGCGAATTGCTGTGGGTAACACCTCGCCGCTAAATATTATTGCTTGTGAGAACATGGTACGTGGTACTAGTCAGCTGAAAGAAATGGTATTTGAGCACCTTTCGACGGAAGCTCAGCAATTTGCTTCGCAGCATATAGGTTTTGTAGACTCAGCTGTCGATCGTATTGTCCCACCAGCGGAAGCGGGTGAAACCGACCCACTTGCGGTCACAGTGGAAACGTTTAGTGAGTGGATCGTTGATCAAACTCAGTTTGTTGGTGAGATTCCATCCATTAAGGGGATGGAGTGCACGGATAATTTAATGGCCTTTGTTGAGCGTAAATTGTTTACCCTCAATACCGGACATCTAATAACCGCGTATCTTGGGGTACTTGCGGGCCATGAAACGATTAAAGAATCGATTGAAGATGCTGCTATTCTTGCGGACGTAACCGCAGCGATGCAAGAAAGTGGTGAAGTGCTGATTCGTCGATATGGATTTGATAAAGAAGCCCATGCGGCGTACATTCAAAAAATTCTTGGTCGTTTCGCTAATCCATATTTACGTGATGAAGTTGACCGTGTAGGACGTCAGCCTATCCGTAAGTTGAGCCCACAAGATCGTTTGATTAAGCCGCTGAACGGAACATTAGAGTACAACTTGCCAAATAGTCACTTGCTAAAAGGTATCGCCGCTGCGTTTCTTTATCAGAACGCTGATGACCCTCAAGCGGTGGAATTACAAGCAATGTTCGCAGAACAAGGGTTTGATAAGACATTAGCCCACTATTCAGAGCTGAATGTTGACGCCGAAGTTGTTACACTTGCCCACCAAGCGTATCTCGCGCTAAAATGATGCAAGTAACGAGTGCCACTTCTGTGGCACCGTTCGTTTTAAGAGAATTTATGCCGTTACATCCACCTAACGAAACCGAACTATTAGAAGCGTTGTCTGAAGCGAAAGATGCGAGTGAGTGTCTGATGGCGGCTTACGATGCCATAGACGATACCCTTGATGCGCTAATCAACAGTATTTTTCATAAAGATGATTACGCTGTGAAGTATGTGGTTGACCCACTGTTGAGCGGAGATGGTCCGTTAGGTAACATTCTAGTTCGAGCTAAACTGTTGCTAGGATTGGGCGTTATTTCAAAAGAAGTGTACGATGATATCGATATCTTTGTTACGCTTCGAGAGTGGACTAAGATTCAGGACAATAACGTTAACTTCACGGAAGTTGATGTTATCTTTGAGCTAAATAAAGTCACCGCCATTCAGAAAATGATGCCGATTGAATATGACGCCAAGATGGCGGAAGGGATGGATCCCGTGATGCTGAAAATGTATCTTGAACGTCACTATCAGCGGGTCAAGTCAACGCTAATCCTTGCCATTACCGAGCTGGTAAGTACGCTGTGTCGGGATAATCCTCTATTATAGCCTTGGCTCTTTAAACAACGCGTCTACTCATATCTATTTGCATACAAAGAATGGCGGTTTATATCAACCGCTATTCTTTGTTCCACCTACCGTTTTATCATGTTACGGCGTGCTTCCTTCTTTCTTGAACTCGTTAATTTCTTCTTGATCTCGTGAACTTCATCATCGCCTCTAAAATTAAAGCCTACTTTCAAGTCACGCTTTCGTGCCTTCTATTCGTATCATTATGAGTAACATTTTTTTCTCTTGGCCGTGTCTCTTGACTGTGTTTCTTTCAGCGGGGTTGGATCGCCGAAAACCTAACCTAATCACAACTAATACAAGCCACATGTTTCGTTTCGTAATTGAGATTAAATCGACTATTTGTAATTAAAGTGAGACTTTATCAGATAAATAGCCGTTTATTACTATGCGAGTTTGCCAATTATCTTCCGTTGTGAAATAATCAATTCAGTTAATAAGTTTTGAAGTGAAACTAATGCGAAAGCGAAACACGCAAGTAAGGCGCCATTCAATCGCACAGCTTGTCAAAGAAAAAGGGCAGGTCAGTGTAGAAGAGCTGTCTGCGCTATTTGATACCTCAGAAGTTACGATTCGAAAGGATCTCACTTCTTTGGAGAATAATGGTCAGCTCCTGAGACGGTACGGTGGAGCAGTAGCGCTGCCACAAGAAGCGGTTGATGAAGTGCTTAATCATTCTTTTGAAGATATTGCGGATAAAGAAGGCATTGCTAAAGCTGCCGTTGACTTGATTAGAGATCACAACCGTATCGTTATTGATTGCGGCAGTACCACTGGTGCATTGGTGTCTTGCTTAGGGAGTAAGAAGGGGCTCGTTATTATGACGAACTCACTGGCGCTAGCCAATGCCGTCAATGAACTAGAAAACGAATCAACATTATTGATGACCGGGGGAACCTGGGACAGTCATTCAGATTCATTTCAAGGCAAAGTGGCGGAGTCGGTACTACGATCGTATGACTTTGATCAATTGTTCATTGGTGCAGATGGCGTGGACCTGACTCGTGGAACCACCACATTTAATGAGTTGACTGGATTGAGCAATGTGATGGCGGAAGTCGCGCGAGAAGTCATTGTCATGATTGAGTCTGAAAAGATTGGTCGAAAGATACCTAACTTAGAGCTTGCGTGGGATGCCATTGATGTCTTAGTCACAGACAGTGGCCTATCACTTCAACAAAAACAACAAATCGAATCTAATGGCGTGAAGGTAATCTGCGCCTAAATCAAATTTACCCTCCTAGCTAATGACTTGCTTGCATTCATAGGAGGAAAAGATAATAAATGGAGAAATACTATGTGTGGAATCGTAGGTGCGGTAGCGCAACGTGATGTCGCTGAAATTTTGGTTGAAGGTCTTCGTCGCCTTGAGTATCGCGGCTATGACTCAGCGGGTGTTGCTGTAGTCAACGAAAGCTCAGAACTGACGCGTGTGCGTCGTTTAGGTAAAGTTCAGGAGCTTTCTGATGCTGTAAGTGCACAAGATGTGATTGGTGGTACAGGTATCGCTCATACACGTTGGGCAACACATGGTGAACCTTCAGAAGCGAATGCGCATCCACACGTATCAGGTGATATTGCGGTCGTGCACAACGGTATTATTGAAAACCATGAAGAACTACGTAGTGTGCTGCAAGAGCGTGGCTATGTGTTTCAATCTCAAACGGATACTGAAGTTATCGCTCACCTTGTTGAGTGGGAGCGCCGTACGTCTGATACGTTAGTTGAAGCTTTGCAAAAAACCGCTGCTCAACTGGATGGTGCATACGGCACTGTTGTTGTTGATCGTAAAGACCCAAGCCGCATTGTTGCTGCACGTTCAGGTAGCCCAATTGTTATTGGTTTCGGTGTTGGTGAAAACTTCCTTGCTTCAGACCAACTGGCGCTACTGAGTGTAACTCGTCGTTTCATGTACCTTGAAGAAGGCGATGTCGCTGAGATCACTCGCCGTGAGGTAAAAGTACTGGACGTTGACGGACAGCCAGTTGAGCGTGAGATCACAGAATCAAACGCTGAACACGACGCCGGTGATAAAGGTAAATATCGCCACTTTATGCAAAAAGAGATCTTCGAACAGCCAGCGGCTCTTATTAGCACAATGGAAGGTCGTTTGACTGACAAAGCGGTCGTCACGGAAAGCATTGGTATCAATGCCGTTGATATTCTGAAGAAAGTTGAACATGTTCAAATCATCGCATGTGGCACTTCGTACAACTCTGGCATGGCAGCTCGTTATTGGTTTGAGTCTATTGCTGGTGTAAGTTGTGACGTAGAGATTGCTTCTGAATTCCGCTACCGTGACTTTGTGGTTCGTCCAAATAGCTTGTTGGTTACGTTATCTCAGTCAGGCGAAACCGCAGATACACTTGCTGCGCTTCGCCTTGCGAAGGAAAAAGGTTACATGGGTGCTATGACCATTTGTAACGTCGCAGGCTCATCGCTAGTTCGTGAATCTGATTTTGCCTTCATGACACGTGCAGGAACAGAGATTGGCGTCGCATCAACAAAAGCATTTACCACCCAATTGGCAGCGATGCTTATGATGGTTGTGTCTATTGGCCGTTTGCAAGGTCGCATGACTGCAGAGCGTGAAGAAGAAATTGTGAAGTCACTGCATTCGCTTCCTGCTCATATCGAAAAAGCCCTCGCATTTGATAAAGAAATCGAAGCACTGGCTCCTGATTTTGCAGACAAGCACCACACCTTATTCCTTGGTCGCGGTGAGTTCTACCCAATTGCAATGGAAGCGTCTCTGAAACTGAAAGAGATTTCCTACATTCACGCTGAAGCCTATGCAGCCGGTGAACTAAAACATGGCCCGTTAGCGTTGATTGATGCTGATATGCCAGTAGTTGTGGTTGCTCCGACGAATGAGCTTCTCGAGAAACTAAAATCGAATATCGAAGAAGTGCGAGCACGTGGCGGCTTACTGTATGTCTTCGCCGATGAAAAAGCGGGCTTCGAAGGGGATGAAAATATGAAGATCATCAAGATGCCTCATGTTGATGACATCATCGCTCCTATCTATTACACCGTACCAATGCAGCTGTTGTCTTACCATGTAGCACTAATTAAAGGCACCGATGTTGACCAACCTCGTAACCTTGCGAAAGCGGTAACGGTGGAATAGGCACGTCGTCTTTAGACACATGGGTGTCGGAAGACAATAAAGTTTGATCAGTTACAATAAAGACTGATCATATACAATAAAGATTGATTGTTTTTTAACCTCCTGCTAAGTTTAGCTTAGTCGGAGGTTTTTTTATGTCAGATGCAGATAAGCCACTCAATAAGAAAGACCAAAAGCGTTTAGATGAAAAACGAGGCGAAGGGACGGGAAAGGACTATGTTCCTTTCATTAAAGTCGGAGAGTTCAGCAGCTCTGGCGAAAGCGTTCGTGTTAAAAGTGCCACTGTTGGCCGAGTTCATCACTTTTTCTCTGGAAATGAGCTTGCCGCATTTTTGGTGTTCGATTGGTGTGAAGAGGTCATCGACATTCGAGAGCAGTTTCCTATTCCTCTTGCTGACTCTTTGATTATTTGCCGCCAGCTAGGTATTCGCCACCCTCAAGAAAAGGGCGTGCTTAAAATAGTGACAACGGACTTACTCATCGATTTTTCCGATGGTTCCCAGTTAGCGATCCCCGTGAAACCCGCCGTAAAGCTTGATGACAAACGCATTGTCGAAAAGCTTCAAATAGAGAAAGCGTACTGGGAAGCAATAAAAGTACCCTGTCCCATTTTTACCGATCAAGAAGTCTCCAACGAACTCAAAATGAACCTGAAGTGGATAAAACCACTTATCGATATAGATACTGGAGTCGAATACCCATTCTCCAAGCAAGATGTCATTGATCTTGCTGCTAGACTCGCGAAGCAACCCAAAGCTTATGTAGCCCGACATTGTGCAAAATTGGATGATCAATATCAATTAGAGGAAGGCACTCATATCGGAATATTTCGCTATGGTATCGCCAATCAATATTTAAAAGCATCACTTGAAGCTCCGTTTACTGAGTGGAAGTGCGAAGATGTCGAATTCTTAATTAGTGGTAATAGAGATTTGGAGGTCGGCAATGCTTCTTAATCAAGTCTATCAATACACAGATTCAACCGAGCGAATACGTGTGGTGTACGAAACGTTAGAGTTCATCTGGTTGATCAGTATCGATGATGAATCGGCTTGGCCCATACTTATGCCAACCTCTGAGTTGCATGAGCTGATCGCAGCACAAACGATAGAGTGCATCAGTGAACCTTTTACTTTCTCTCATGTTGATCTCGACGGTGCACAAGCTCTCAAGCGAGATGAAGCCTATACGCTGCTTAAAATTCTACTAACAGACCACAGTGAATTATTTGATAAGTCGTCGCGCAACCGTCTAATTAGAAACGCAGTTGAAGTGACAGGAAAACCTCGGATTTACTTGATTCGTCAACTTCGTCGATATTGGCAAAGAGGGATGACGCCAAATGCATTACTGCCTGATTATCATAAGTCTGGCGGGAAAGGTAAATCTAGGCGTGACGTGGGCAATAAGCTCGGGCGGAAGCGAACAACTGCTGGGGGAGTAGGTGCAATCATTACCGATGATGTCGCAGAAATTTTCAGTCTAGCAATTGATGGCTTCTTTATTCAAAACGATAAGTTCTCTATCAAAGACGCCAAAGATAAAGCAATTGGCTTGTATAAATCTCGATATCCCGACTCTGATAAGACTTCCATTCCGACTCTTCGCCAATTTCGCTATTTTTATGAATCTAACTACAAGAAGCATGATGTAGTAAGACTAAGAACACCATCCAAAGCATACGACAAGGATATTCGAGCGCTAACAAGCACATCAGCCTTTATGAATATCGGACCAGGGGGGCGATATGAGATTGATGCAACGATTGCGGATCTCTATTTAGTGTCTGAGAAAGATCCGAATAAAATCATTGGCAGGCCAGTGGTTTACGTGGTTAAAGATGTATTTAGTCGTATGGTTACAGGGCTGTACGTTGGTTTGGAAAATCCATCATGGGTTGCGGCGATGATGGCCATGTCTAACGCCTTTCTTGATAAAACAGAGTATTGCCGGAGCTATGGAATAGAAATCGATTCTAGTATGTGGCCCTCTATTGGTATTCCTGCGTCTATCATGGCGGATAAAGGTGAGCTTTTGCATAGGCAAGCTGACGTCCTTGTTAATGCATTTAACATTCAATTGAGTAACTCGCGCTCCTACAGAGGGGATGATAAAGGCGGTGTGGAGCGCTATTTCAATACTCTTCAAACAAAATTCAGACCTTATGTCGGTGGTATTGTCGAGCCAGTAAACGGTAAGAAACGCTTGGGACGCAGATATGAGCTAGACGCAGAATTAACCTTGCCTGCATTCACTGAGACAGTGATTCACATCATTATCAACTACAACACTAGGCACGTAGTTAAAGATTATGATTTTGCCGAAGATATGCCTGATGACTTACCCGCAGTCCCAATTCAGCTTTGGAACTGGGGAATCAAAAATCGCACCGGTAAATTGAGAGCATGCAGTAAAGAGATGGTTGAGGTGAACTTGTTACCCACTGAAAAAGGAACAGTATCGGAGGTCGGTATTGGTTTCAAAGGGCTGAAATACACTTGCCGTGAAGCGATGGCTGAAGGTTGGTTTGACCGATTTAAGCATACAAGGCCAAAGAAAGTTGAAGTGGCTTTTGACCCGCGTCGAACCGATGTTGTTTATCTGAGGCCCGATAACAGCTATCAATCCTATTGGATATGTGAGCTTTCAGATCGTAGCCGTCGATACAAAGGAATGAGTTTCGTGGATGCTGCGGGTATTCTCAAGTCTTCTAAAGTTGCAGAGGCTTCAGCGAATCAAGATAAGGATTTTGAGGCTCCTGACCTACAGGAAACGATGGAGAGTATCGCTAAACGAGAGCGTGACAAAAAGGCAAATACGCCTAAATTGACGGACTCACAAAGATTGGCCGGAATTAAGGGTAATCGAGATGAAGAGAGGGAATTGGAGCGAGACAATACCTCAGTTAATCTCAAGCCTGAGTCGGTGCAAAGTAGTGCTGAAGTCATTGATATTCAAACGGGGCACAATTCAGAAAGCATTGAATACCCGTCACTGGATGATTTTCTAGGAGATGCCGATGATTAAGATTCATCATGCGGAATACGTAGCAGCTGAAATTGAAGATTATCGAGATCAGCCTTTGATCAATGCGCTACCTTTATTGAACTCACCTCAGAATACGGCCAAAGAATTAAATCGTTATCCTAAAGTGCGAGATTCGGAAAAAACCTTACCTGGATATATCCGTCGCCATGCGATGATGCGAATACTTGATGGCTTTTTATACCCGACAAAAGCTCACCTACAACTGGAACAGATGATTTCTGGGATGATTCGTCGAGGATATCTTGGTCGAAACATCGCATCAACTGACTATCAGCGTAACCTTTTAGATGTCGACAATGTCGACTTTTCTGTGGCATCAAGAAATGCGGGTAGCGCAGCGTTGGCAACGACTGTCATTGGTTGCTCTGGAACAGGTAAAACTACCGCGGTACAAGCGATCTTAGATTCATATAAGCATCAGGCCATCTATCATCCAGAATATCAGCATACACAGTTGGTATGGCTAAAGATTGATTGCCCTCATGATGGTTCGGCAAAGAGCCTATGTATTCACTTTTTTCGAGCGGTAGACGATGCGATTGGAAGCGACTACGAAATGCTCTACGTTAAGTCGAGATCATCGGCAGAGTCTATGTTGGGTGATATAGCCAGAGTATGCGCCCTTCATTCTATTGGTATCTTGGTCATAGATGAAATCCAACATCTCAATGCAGCGCGCTCCGGTGGTGCGGCCAAATTACTTAATTTCTTCGTTACGCTCACTAACGTAATCAAAGTGCCAGTGTTGTTTATCGGTACTCCAAAAGCTCTTGAACTTTTTTCTCCTACGCTAAGGTCTGCTCGGCGTGCTGCTCAGTTTGGTAGTTTAAATTGGAATCGATTTGATCATCTATCAAATACAACTGACGAAAGTGAATGGGATCGCTTTTTCAATAGAATGTGGAAATTGCAGTGGTTTCAATCACCAACCCCGGCGACTACACCTATGAAAGAGTTATTTTGGGAGCTCACCCAAGGTGTTGCTCATGTGGTTGTTTCATTGTTCTATCTTTGCCAAGCAAGAGCGGTAGTTGCAGGAAAGGAAGCGATTACACTCAAGTTAGTTAAGGATGTGTTTAATGAAGAGTTGTCGATCATTCATCCGATGATAAGAGCGCTCCAAAGCGGCCGAAAAGAAGAAATCATCAAGTATGCTGACTTGGATCTACCTGCCGATACAATCCGTATCATTGGGCAAATTGGTGACAAACAGTTAAGTGAGGCGGAAGATGTGGGGGAGATATCTACTGATAAATTCGTTGAGTTAACTGATATGCTAATTCGCATGGGATTAGGTGATGATGTCGCTAAGTTAGTTGCGCAGCAAGCTATCGATGAAAAACCTCATGAAGATTTGTTTGGGTTGGTTGCTCATATAAAATCACTAGAAGATAAGCCAGTGACCAAAAATAAATCCACAAAATCCAAGGTCACCAAATTAGAACCCAATTATATTGATAACGATCTTCGTCTTCTTAGAAGTGATGAACCGATGTCGACTTACCGTCACTTGAAAAATGAGGGGCTGATCTTAGATATTACCCCTTACTTATGATCTAGGGTGCTCTCAACCATATTTAACTACGATTACTGTACAGGTTAGGATTAATTATGTTGACTCACTTTCCAATAGCGCAACGAGATGAAATGCTGACGAGCGTCCTCGCTCGGTTCATTCAGCAGATGGGCGTCAAAGATGATAAGGTCGCACTAGACATTTTGTTTGGTAATAGAAAGATTGTACCTTCCCCTTTTTTGCAAGGACATCTAGGTCAACTGATTGAACATGTGGGTAACGTCTGGTGTTATTCCCCCAGTAAAATCATAGAGCAGCATACCCACCTTCCATTGTTTAGGCTTTTTCTTTCAAATCAGCGCTATAGCACACTAGAAACTGATTTACTCCACTCTAGTGCAAACTCAAGTGTAACAAGAGCAGGCATTCCAGCTTCATTGGTTCAATGGCCATTGAATTATAAGATTTGTCCTCAATGTAGGCAATCGCAGCTTACTACTCTTGGTTTTACATATTGGCAAAGATTGTTTCAATCTCCGGGCGTGATGGCTTGTCCTAAACATCGGTGCGCTCTGATTGATACACATCTACCTATTAGTTCACCTCATCGTCACCGTTTAGTCGGGAGTCATAGTTATCAAGATGCACAACAGTTAACTGAGTGTGCTAATACAAATGAATTAAAATTAGCCGAAATGGTTGAATGGCTATTTAATTCTGAACAGAGCTATGTGTCACCGGAACAATGGACTCAGTATTACCAGAACCTTGCGAGAGAACAAGGGTTTATGAAGGGCGCGAGAATTGATCATAAAGGTATTGCTAGTTTGGTGAGAAATGTTTGGTCTGACAGATGGATGCAGCAACAAGGTATACAGATTTATAAAGAAAACACGTGGCTCACGGCGATGTTTAGAAAACACAGACGAATGTTCAGTTATTTGCAGCATTTTGTAGTATGGCTTTCTTTAGGTAGAGAATCGGTTAGTGTGGCTGAAGAGGTTTACAGGGCGAGCAAGCTTTCTACAGTGGACTCACCTAGGCCTTTAATAATGAATATAAACAATCAAAAAAATAGAGATGCGCGAAGATCAAAGTGGCTGATGTTGCTGCGAAAATATCCAAGAACATATTCGCTCAAACAGCTTCGAGATACTGTTCTTGGGGCACGACTATACTCCTGGTTGTATCGTTATGACCGAGATTGGCTTAATTCTCATAAGCCTCCGCCAATCAAAAATTATAAAAACAAACGAGTGGACTGGCATGTTCGAGACCTTGAATTAGTTAAGAAACTCATCGCTATAAAGAATATAACAGAAGAAAACCTATACGATGTGCGTCACTCGAAATCATGGTTTTCAACGAGAATCGGGTGTAAGAGTCTGTTGGAGAAAAAAATACATAACTTACCCCTATGTCGTTTGTTTTTTGATCGATATAGCGAATCTGTAGAAGAGTATCAAACAAGAAGGCTAAGTCGTGTTATGGTTCAACTTATTGATGATAAAGATATTTTAAGGCCTGTGTGTGAGATTGAACGACTTGCTGGACTCAGCCGTACGCGTAGCAGGAAACCTGCACGGGAAATTCTCCGACTGGACATCCCAGCCTGGCAGAGAGCTGAGGTACTTTCCTGAAAATGTCCCGTTAATAAACATTGGAAGTATCCATACCAAGCGCGTTCTCAATAACAAAGTCCGGCCTTATATAAACGTTCAGTTTTCAGGCTTCCCAAAAAGTCGTATTCCGGCGGAACTGATACCAATGTTGGTTGTGAACTCTCACTACTCAAACAAAGAGCGTACCGTTCCGCATAAACGTGAAATCATCGACATGAAAATATCAGATAATTTTCAAAGATCCTCTTCAAGCCAATCGCATTCAATCATTTTAAGGGAGGGGAACTTAAAGGCTGTTGTCCCTTGTATAGAGCTCGCTCGAGCACTCTTTTTACACAATGTACATCTAACACGCACAGCTCTAAGGCCAAACGGGCTACTAGGGATGGCGGTTGTGGATGACACTGGAAAAGAGTGTTTTATCCGTTTCAACAGGTCATCGGATTACCCCTTAAAGAATTTGAACTCAAAGGATGCATGCAAACACTTGAGGTGGTTGTTGCTTAACCCTGAGGCAACAAGAAGTTTCAGCAGTATTTATAACAAGTTACAACAAGATGAAAACACGGAGTGGAACTTTAACTTTGAACCACCGCCACTTAAAAATTGGCGATTTAAGCTTGCTGGTGAGTATGATGAAAGTGACCCAATGTTGTTCCATGTCGAAGAAATCAAGACAGTTTACTCGTCGAGTTTTAACTATGGAAAAAAAGTCTCGATATACCATCCCAAAAAAGTCGATGTTATTCCTGTTGAGCCAAGTAACGGCAAGCGCCCAGAAATTAACCGGACAGACCCAAATTCGCAGTTGGACTTTGAAGCTACGCCAGGTAGTCATAGAAAAAGGGATGTTTTCAGTGAAGAAGGCTTCCGATTTGTCTGTGACTCTGAAGATGATGTGACAGTTTTCCCAGGAAAAACACTATCGAGGGTAGCGCCCAACCTTAACACCACAGAAGAACCAAAACCTGATACCTCTGGAGTTGGTCATGGAACAGCAAACGGATCGGCGCAAGAGCTAGACTGGGCGATCAATCGCAGTGATTGTGATGATCCAACTAATCCCGAGGCACCAAAGGAAGTCGCTCCCACAGGTAACTTTCAACTTTTTGAAAAGGTTATCAAGAAGCTCATGAAGCTTCCTGATTATGAACACAAAGGTACACAGTGCTTGGCGATGCCAAAGCCAGACAACGCCTCTCTGATATTCAAGAACAAGCTCACTCAGGAGGCTCGAACCTTTCACTGTGCCTATTTCTATTACCGGCAAACCCCTCTTGTGATCATTGAGGTAGATATTAGCGATATTAACGACAAACATAGTCTGGGCTCTAGATTATTTGGGTTTTCTGAAAGTGGCAAAGATGGGCTGGCTCACGTAATGAAAGCCTGCTCCGAGAAAGGCGTTCGATGGGATGCCAAAGCAAACGAAGAGCATTGTTCAGTAGTGGTTGAAATTAAGCACCCTTCTAGAACTAAAAAAGTCGATGGTGAAACGGTTTTGAGAACCGAAAGTGAGTATGAAACCGCGTGGATAGAAGCTCTTGATAGAGCTGTTAAGAGAGCATTGACACAATAACCAAGGAAAGTAAGTGTTTAAGCAAAGGTGATGCAGTAAAATAAAAGCAATATAGGCCAAGCTATTTGGCTACAGTTTTACTTAAAGAGAACCACCATGCTAACAGGCAAAATTCGTAATCAGATCGACCAAGTTTGGGAAATGTTTTGGACCGGCGGTGTCGCTAACCCAATCTCTGTGATCGAGCAGATCTCCTACCTACTATTTATCCGTCGTTTAGATGAACTGCAAAAGACCGCTGAGCGCCGCAGCCAAGCAACACGTCAACCGCTAAATAACCCAACCTTCTCGCCTGAAGAGCAAGCCCTTCGTTGGAGTAGTTTCAAAGACAAAGATCCAGATGTGATGATGGAAATCGTTCGTGATCGCGTCTTTCCTAAAATCAAAACGCTGCAAAATGAAGGTAGCTTTGCTGAACACATGAAAGATGCGATTTTCATGATCCCGTCAGCCAAGCTATTAGATCAGGTCGTACAGCTACTAAGCGATATCGACATGAACGATAAAGACACCAAAGGCGATCTGTACGAGTACCTGTTGAGTAAGCTGCAACAATCGGGCGTAAATGGTCAGTTCCGAACTCCGCGTAATATCATTGAGATGATGGTAGAGCTAATACAGCCAAAAGTGGGTGACACCATTTGTGATCCATCATCAGGCACGTGTGGTTTCTTAATGGGCGCATTGGAATATGTTGAAAAGCACCATGTAAAAGAGATTATCAAGCCAGATAACCGTAGGCACTTCAACACCAGTATGTTTACTGGGTACGATTTCGATAAACACATGTTACGCATTGGTGCGATGAACATGCTGCTGCACGGGATTGAAAACCCAAGTGTCCACTATCGTGACAGCCTAAGAGACATGGGTGATGACAACATCTCTGAAGCCTTTAGCCTGATATTGGCCAACCCGCCGTTCAAAGGCTCCGTTGATTTCGACATTATTGCCCCTGATCTACTTCGTGCGCTCGGCAAAACGCCGCTCAAAAAGACGGCAGCACCTAAATACAAAACAGAGACAGATAAAGACGGCAACGAAATTCAAGTTGAAGTAAAAAAGAAAGGCCCAACCGAAAAGTCCGAATTGCTGTTTTTGGCCTTGATTCTTCGCATGCTCAAAGCAGGTGGCCGCGCGGCGGTGATTATTCCGGATGGTGTTCTATTTGGTTCAACCAAGGCGCATAAAACCATCCGTAAAAAGATTGTTGAAGAACAGAAGTTAGAAGCAGTGATTTCACTACCCTCAGGAGTGTTTAAACCTTACGCTGGGGTGAGCACTGCCATTCTTATTTTCACCAAGACCAACAGTGGCGGCACAGACAACGTTTGGTTTTACGACATGCAGGCCGACGGTTACTCATTAGATGATAAGCGCAGTCGGTTATTCAAAGAGGGTGAAAAGCCAACCCACGAACAGAGCAATATTGCCGATATCATCGAGCGCTTCCAGACTCTTACCGATGATAAAGGCATTGTGAACGCCGATAGTCCAGAGTTTAAGCGTAAGAAAAGTGAACAGAGCTTTATGGTGTCACTGGCCGATCTAAAGGCTGATCAGGTAGTCGAGAAATTGTCTGATTTGCGTGCCCGTGATGAACAAGCTGCGAAAGAAGCAGAGCAAAAAGCAATAGACGAAGGCAAGAAGCCAAAGAAATACAAAGAGAAAACCTACACAAGCTTCACTGGAGAAGATGGTGAAGAGTATGTGTTAACTCAAGAGAGTGCCTACGATCTAAGCATCAACCGCTACAAAGAAGTGGTTTACGAGGAAGTGCAATACGACTCGCCAAAAGAGATATTAGGGCGAATTAAAACCCTGCAAGAGAAGATGGCAAAAGGTGTAGCTGAGTTGGAGAAATTGCTGTGAGTTGGTCCAGTGTAGCATTATCAACTCTTGTTGATATAAAAGGGGGAGGTACTCCCAGCAAAGCCAATCCTGAGTACTGGAATGGTTCTATTCCTTGGGCCTCGGTAAAAGATTTTAAAAGTTCGGATCTCAATAGTGCTAGTGATTACATAACTCAAGAAGGTATTGATAACTCAGCTACATCTCTCATTCCTAGTGGGAACTTGATAGTACCCACTCGAATGGCTCTGGGTAAAGTAGCCATAAATAGTGTTGATATTGCAATCAATCAAGATCTTAAAGCACTTATAATTAAAGATGAATCTGTAGTTGATACTGAGTATTTGTTCCGATGTATTCAATCAAAATCAGAAGAGATTGTTCGTCAGGGTAAAGGTGCTACTGTTAAAGGAATAACCGTTGATGTATTGAAGAATCTACAAATCCCACTTCCCCCACTAGAAACCCAAAAGCAAATCGCCACGGTGCTAGAAAAATCCGACCAACTGCGTAAAGACTGCCAGCAAATGGAGCAAGAGCTAAGCAACCTCGCTCAGTCGGTGTTTATTGATATGTTTGGTGACCCGGTGACGAACCCGAAGGGGTGGGAGATGAAAGCACTCTCAGAGCTAGCAAGCATCGTTACTGGAAACACACCATCAAGAGCAAAGCCCGAATATTACGGTTCTGATATTGAGTGGATTAAATCTGGCAATATTAATACTCCTTTAGATTACCTTACTGTCGCAGAAGAATACTTATCAGAAGATGGAAAGAAAGCCGGAAGAGTAGTTCAATCCGGTTCAGTATTAATGACATGTATTGCAGGAAGTCCTGATTGCATTGGTAACATCGCTATAGCTGATAGAGAGGTAGCGTTTAATCAACAAATTAATGCGCTAGTACCGATGGACAAAAAACTGGACACAGAGTTTTTATACGTCCTTTTAAAAGTAGCCAAAAAGATTATTCAGTCCGCCTCAACTAATTCTATGAAAGGGATGATAAGTAAAAGTAAACTTGAATCTATTCAACTTCCTTTTCCTAGCTATGCAGAACAATGTGACTTTTCGACAATCTACAAGAAGCTACAAAAAGAGGTCAAAAAGCAAAACGAACAAGTGGTTGAAACTGAGTTAATGTTTGATGCTCTGATGCAAAAAGCCTTTAAAGGCGAGCTAAACCTATAACGAATATTAAAAAGAACAATGATGTAAAAAGGAAATTCAATGTCAGATACGGTTAACGGTTCAACGAGCAACTTCGGCTTTATGGATGTTGCCCTTAACGGTGGTAGCGATGTATACACCACGCGTTGCGCCGAGATTCAAACTCGTGCCAAAAATGCGGAAAGCAATATCAAAGCCGATCCGCGTATTGCCGGTTTCTATGCTCGTAATGCATTGGAGTTAATGGTTGAAACCGTATTTGATATCGATAACTGGCTAGCCCGTCCTCGCCACGATGCAACTTTAATGTCGCTCATTCATGACAAGGGCTTTAAGCAAAACCTCACCACCAATCTATTTCCTAAGCTAAAACTGGTGATCAAGGTGGGCAACGAGGCGGTACACAGTAAAACCACACTGCCACAGCGTGATGCTTTGCAAGCCGTGAAAGAGCTGCACCATGTGCTTTATTGGTTTATTCGTACCTATACACCAGATTTGAATCGTAGTCAGTTTCTAGTTCAGCCATTTGACGAAACCTTAATCCCTCAGCAAGTGGTTATTGATGCAACAGTGGCGACCAAAGCGCTAAGCAGTATCAAAAGGGTTCAAGAGCTAGAGAAGCAGCTAGAGCAAGAAGACAAAGTTGAGCGTGAAGCTTACCTCAAGCAGCTAAAAGAAAACGAAGCGCTTAAAGCTGCCAATCAAGCCTTACTTGAGCAGATTAAGCAAGCCAAGCAAAGTGCGAAAAAAGTTACGGATACGCACAACTATAATGAGGCAGAAACTCGAACTTATCTTATCGATGTACTTCTACACGAAGCAGGTTGGAAACTCGAGCATAAGCGAGACCGTGAGTATCCGGTAACAGGCATGCCTATTTCAAAAAGTGCACCCAATGGAGGCGGAAAAGTCGATTATGTGCTGTGGGGCGATGACGGCACTGCCCTTGCCGTTGTTGAAGCGAAAAAACCTGGGCGACCTGCGGAGGATGGACAACAACAAGCGAAACTTTACGCTGACTGTTTAGAAAAACAATGTGGTGTGCGCCCCGTTATTTTCTACTCCAATGGTTATGAGACGCATCTGTGGGATGACTATTTTTACCCGCCACGCCAAGTTCAAGGCTTTTATACCAAAGCCGAGCTTGAGCTTATGGTGAAACGTCGTAACGACCGCAAACCTTTCTTTGAAAAAAGTGGTATGCCTAACAGCAATCTTGTTATTAACAACGAGATCACCAACCGCCACTATCAAAAGTCAGCCATCACCAAACTATTGCAGGACTTTGGGCTAGAAAATGAGCGTAAAGGACTATTCGTTATGGCGACAGGTACGGGGAAAACTCGTACCGTGATTAGTCTTGTCGACCTGCTGGTGAAAAACGATTGGGTTAAGAACATCCTGTTCCTTGCCGACCGTAATGCGCTGCTCACGCAAGCCAAGAAGAACTTCGTCAAGCTACTTCCTCGTGTAAGCTGCTCTATTTTGGATTCAGGTCAGAGTAAGAATAACATCGACAGTCGTTTGTATTTCTCGACGTATCCAACCATGAAGAACTTACTAGACAGAGGTGCGGATGAACGCCCGTTTGGTGTCGGTCATTTCGATTTGATTGTGGTCGATGAGGCGCACCGTTCTGTTTACTCGAAATACCGTCAAATCTTCGAGTATTTTGATGGCTTCTTGGTGGGGTTAACAGCTACACCAAAGGATGAAGTTGAAAAAGATACTTATGGCATTTTTGACCTGCAAAAAGGGATGCCAACCTACGCTTATGAAGACGACAAAGCGTATGACCAAGGCTACCTCGTACCACCAACTAAGATTTCTGTGGCAACCAAGTTTTTACGTGAAGGCGTTAAGTACAAAGACTTACCACCTGAAGAGCAAGAAGAGTGGGAAAACAAAGCTGAACTCGAAGATCGAGATGAAGTATTGCCATCTGAGGTCAACAAATTCTTATTTAACGAGGACACTGCCGAGAAGATGTTTGCTCAGTTGATGAGTAAAGACGAACGTGGCGGTATCCACGTTGAAGGTGGTGATGTTATCGGTAAAACCATTATCTTTGCAGCCAACAATGATCACGCGGTTTTCCTTGAGAAAATGTTCAATAAGAACTATCCCAAGTGGGCTGGTAAGTTGGCGCGAGTGATCACCTTCAAAGAGACTTATGCACAAAGTCTTATCGATGAGTTCAGCGGCGACGAAAACAAGATTGACGAATTCGACCCTAAGAACCCTACATGTCGCATTGCAATCTCCGTAGACATGCTCGATACCGGTATTGATGTGCCAGAAGTCGTGAACCTTGTTTTCTTTAAAGTCGTTCGCTCAAAAGTGAAATTCACCCAGATGATTGGACGTGGAACACGTTTGTGTAAAGACCTGTTTGGTCCGAATGATGACAAGAAGACATTTAAGGTTTTCGATTATTGTCAAAACTTTGAGTATTTCGATGCGAACCCTGAAGGTATTGCGGTCGGAGTGGCGAAACCAGTGACTCAACAGGTATTCGAGAAGCGCGTCCTACTCAGTACATTGCTTAACAGCAAGTTGAATAATGAAGAGTTCAGAGAGCAAAGCCCAGAAGACTGCGAGCGCTATTCTGAGCTAAATCGTTACCAACTGGATATGTTGCACCACATTGTCAGTGGGATGAATCTCGATAACGTTATTGTAAGACCTAAGCGTCGAGCGATAGAGCCATTTTTAGAGCGTGAGCATTGGGATAACATTGATGACGCTAAGTTTACTGAGCTAGAGAGTCAGATCTCAGAACTACCGACGGAAGCAAACGCTTTTAACTCTGATGAGCAGCTTAACCATCTATCACACCGCTTTGACAGCCTTGTGCTGACCATGCAGTTAGACCTTTTAGAAAAAGGTATGATTTCTGAGACGAGCCGAGGTCGTGTAGTAGAGTTCGCTGAGCAGCTAGAAGCCAAATCAACTATTCCAGCAGTACAAGCGCAACTACAACTGATTCAGGACATCCAGACCCAAGAGTTTTGGCAAGATATCCACTTAGTCACTCTAGAAGAGATACGACGTAAGTTGCGAAATCTGATGTTTGCTTTGGACAAAGATAAAAAAGAGATGGTGTACACCAACTTCGAAGACGAGGTTCAAGGTGTCCATGACGTGACAAACGTATACAAGAATCCAAGCGTTGATTTAGCACAGTACCGTAAGAAGATTGAGCTCTATATTCAAGACCACCAAGATCAATTAACCATCCAAAAGCTAAAGCGTAATAAAGCCATTACCCAAGCGGACTTGGATGTTTTAGAAGGCTTGTTACTGGAAGCTAGCGGTATGAGTGATGTGGAAACGTATCGCGAAAAAATCCTACAAGAGAAGCCTTTAGGTACGTTTATTCGCGAGCTTGTCGGCTTAGACATGAATGCAGCAAAAGAAGCATTCAGTAGTTTCCTTGATGAAGAGGCGTATAACGCCGAGCAAATTCAGTTCGTCGATCAAGTGATTGACTACCTCGTTAGCAACGGCATCTTAGATATGTCGCAACTCTTCGAGCCACCATTTACTGACAACCACGGCGAAAGCGCCTACGGCTTCTTCGATGAAGGCACCGTCGTGGAGCTGTTTGGAGTGATTCGCAAGGTGAATGCGAATGCAGTGGTTGAAGAGAGTAAGAGTGCTTAGGGCTTGATTCTCAATCAAGATTAAATTTAGTCATCAAGAGGATAAACTCCTTTTGAACCCAAGGGTATGTATGCCAGTTATCGATAAAAAATATGAAGAGTTATCACTTAAAGATGAACATTTAGGTGATCCATTACTCCTAGCGTTGGCTTGGAAAAAAAGCCATCAATATATCCGGACGACTAACTGGTATGCGGATAATTTTGAATTAGATTTATCAGCTCTTAACTTGGTTGAACAGTGTGAAAATTGGGCTGGTGAGCTAAACAATAAGGTTGTATTCAAACCATTAGAATTAGTGCCTGCTCCCAAGACCTGTGCTTGGGAGTTTGTCCAAGATGATAGCGATGGAAATCATATAATTAAATGGCAACCAAAGCCCGTTGAGTGCGAGAAAGATACCATTCCCCCAGAACCTCCCCAAAGCCTAATTAAACTGAGACCGCTTGCTCATATCCCTATTCGTGAACAGTCAATGTTGTCGTTGCTGATGATGGGGTTGGCAAACAAAGTTGAAACTATACAAGGCAACCCAAGCTCCGAGTTTACGGATGTGCATAAGCAAGGAGTTGTGAGTTATGGCAATCGACTATATTGCACCTACGATGCTGATGACAATGCGCAACATAGTTTTGGGTCAACCACTATCTACAGCAAGTACTTTGTCGATTATCGCCGTTTTCTAGACAGACCACATCACTTTGCACTTGAGCAGTTAGGTGAGATATCACCTGATGAAAGGGTTTACATCATTGAACTCGATTTAGAGAAATTTTTTGATGGGATTAGTCGTCAGAAGTTAATTGAACAAATTGACAAGCTCATTAAACGAAAATCCTCTGAGAAAGACTACGATAAACTCACCCAGCTGCTTGCGGCATTTAATGATTGGGAGTGGTCTAGTGAGGCCAAAGAACAATACACCAATTTATGTGCATCGGACAAGGTTCCCACTGCTCCTAAAGGCTTGCCTCAAGGGTTAGTGGCCTCAGGATTTCTTTCAAACCTCTATATGCTGGGTTTTGATAGTGAATTTAATAGCAAAATTGGTACTGAGTTTGGCGATGACCAACAGTTGCGACTGATTGACTACTGCCGCTACGTTGATGATTTACGTTTAGTTATCGTGGGACCTAAATCATTCGATGGTTTAGACCGTATTCAACAAGTAACCAAACAAGTAGTTGAGTTGGTTGAGGGATTAGACTCATATAAAGAATTAAAGCTATCCATCCAGCCAAATAAAACTAATGTTGTCGTTTTTCATGGTCTTAAGGTTGGTGTTTCTAAAAACTTGAATGAAATTCAAAGTAGGCTAAGTGGGCCTATTTCTTTGGAGGAAGCGGATAATCAGCTAGGACAACTAGAGTCATTACTATCCTTACAAGCGCCACCTGAATCCGTTGTAGCTGCAAGCAAGAATCCTTATACAGTCAATGGATTAGCCTCAATTGAGGCAACTCGATTTGATGTTCGAGAGGATACGCTTAAACGATTTGCTGCGAATAAATTATCTAAAGTATTACGTGAGAAACGACATTTCGCCACACAATTACCAGATGAAAATGGCGTATTACAACCTGGAGAATGGGACTACTCTCAAGAGCGAATAGCTAGAAGATTTATAGCTTGCTGGAGTTATGACCCGTCTTTAGTGCTTTTACTTAAGAAAGGGCTAGAATTGTTCCCTAGTACCAAGCTATTAGAGCCAATACTCGTTCAGCTTGAAGTGCTGTTAGATGAAAAAGATGATAAGCAAGTTGCGGTGGCAAACTATTGTTTGGCAGAGGTCTATCGCCATTCTGCTACTGTAATCCATAAAAAGGATTCTCTCGCATTTCCAGCGCATGCGGATTTAGATGCGTACTTTGAGAGATTGCAAAGCTCAGCAGCAGGACATAGCGTTCTTCTGGGTCAATCTTTTAATTTACTTTCTGAACAAGCAAGGTTTTTGATGCTTGTCCGAGCAGATACAGTGTTAGAGCATGAAGTTGGAGAATCAAAGTTTGATGTCATCTCTAAGTTAACGCATGGCTTTAGGGAAATTACACTTCCAGATGATTGGAACTCTCAAGATATAGCGGTATCAATTATTATGGCAAATCAAGTATCGAATATGAGCAAAGACTGCATTAGAGCTTGTTCCTGTTTGCTTGAGAAAATCCATGACGATATTGACCTGCTGTTTGGTACTCTTAAGTTGCTTCTTGTTCAAGATAGAGCTTTGAGTGTTGCTCTTATTCGCCATGCTAGAGGAGTAAAGCATCGCTGGGCTACATTAGATAAAATCAAAAAGGAATTGGTTACACCGCTGAACCTTGAAACGAAGACATACAGCAAACCTCTAAGTAAGATCAGCACGAAAGTTAGTATTCTTCGACTTATCTTGCGTGATGATAATCCGTTCGCTAATGAAATAATGGCTTTGAAACTCTTGCAAGCTGTTTTGAGTGAGTATGAGGTGCTTGCGAAGCATCGAGAGAAAAGTATCGATCTTGCAGCAACTACAATCGAATTTGATGGTTTTAGCTCTCCGGTAGCATTTTCTGTATTTGATAAAGACCTAAACCTGGCTCTTAAGTTTAATGATAACAGTGATTTATTTTCTTCCTGGGATGATTTTAATTCCACTGTATCTGATGATGTGCGAGTGTTACGCAACGTAGGGGAGTTTATTCGGGCAGTACTAGTTGGTAATCAAGATTGGACCTCATTCGGTTTGGGTGTTGTACCTAAACCAGGCTATCGAGGTATTCGTTCTAGCTTCTATAAGCGGCAATTAGGACTAATGACAAGTCCTGAGTCTATCTCAGGAGTTGGTTCTCAAATTTCAGGTTGGTTAACGGGATTACTATCGAAGCTATTGAAGTGGCCAGGTATTCGAGTTAATGACCATGGTTACGATTGGCCTATAAACTGGTCGGTAGCAGCTGTTGAGCAGTTAGTTAATGCTCGACTGCATGAATTAAAAGCGGCTTATTGCACCCAGTCTGGCATTCCAAGTTTACTTGAGAAGCAAGCTTTAGACTGGAATGATGGTAAAGAATCCCTTTCTGTTGTAATGGTACAGTCTAAGCTACCTGCTCTAAAAGACTTTAGTGAAGCTGGTCTAATGCTTGATAAGCCGGAGTATCGTGCTAAGCATCGTAGGCACGTAGCAAGGGTGGCTGAGCTAGTTTTGAAACATCTTGAAGCACAGCAGGTTGAAATAGGTAGTAAAAAGCCAAATGCTGACCTGATAATTTGGCCGGAGCTTGCTGTTCATAATGATGAGCTAGATGTACTTATCGCACTTTCTCAGAAAACTAAAGCTATGATATTTTCAGGGCTTGGCTTTATTGATCAAGATGGCGTTAAAGGGCCGAATAATTGTGCTGTTTGGATTATCCCGACAAAGCATAATACAAATCAGCGAGAGATAGTGCGTCTTCAAGGCAAGCACAATATGACGGCATTTGAAAAAGATAAGATTCAGCCGTGGCGACCATACCAATTAATGCTAGAGCTTGTTCATCCTGCTTTCAAAGATGAAAAAGGTTTTGTTATCACTGGCTCTATTTGTTACGACGCAACTGATATTGCTTTAAGCTCAGATCTTAGAAACAAATCTAACGCATATATGATTAGTGCTCTGAACCAAGATGTAAATACATTTGATTCGATGGTGGAGGCATTGCATTACCATATGTACCAACACGTTACACTGGTTAACTCTGGTGAGTTTGGTGGCTCGTACGCTAAAGCCCCTTACAAAGATGCTCATAAACGTTTAATTGCTCATGTTCACGGTAATGATCAGGTATCAATAAACACTTTTGAAATGAATATGTTTGATTTTAGACGAGATGGTGTTGGTGAAGGTATGAAATCAGATTTGAAGAAGAAAACAGCCCCTGCTGGAGTGGAAGTAAGTCAATAGTCAAAAATGAACAAACTATATTGTCTCAAATTTTGATTGCTAGGGAATGCCTCAGAACAAAAACGATCAAACTTAAACTATTAGGGCTTGTTTCAGTATGAAAAAAGCCCTAATTATGATCAAACTTTTTTGTCCGCCGACAATGGGTGTCGGTAGACATTAAAGTTTGAAACTGTGACATTAAAGTTTGAAACTGTAACACTAAAGTTGAAAACTTTTTAAACCCGGTTAAACTGATTAAAAGTTAACCGGGTTTTTGTTATGGCAAAATCAAAGTACGTTTTAACTGAAAAACAAATCATCAAGCGGATAAATGAAGGCCGAGGTGCAGGAAGGCTTTCCAACTATAAGCCGTGGCTGTATGTTACTGAGGTTCCTTCAGAAGGCCGATCTCAGAGAGTCTACTCTCACCTAACTGGCCGAATTCATCATGTACTATCGGATCTTGAGTTCGCAGTCTTTCTACTTCTAGACCATAACCCTGCCGTAACAGACATTCGTGAGCAGTTTCCACTCAACAGGGATGACACTCTTAATATTTCCAAGGAAGGTCAGCTTTGGCACCCTTCGCAAGGAGGGATAAACCTTGTCATGTCCTCAGATTTTTTGATTAACACAGCTTCTAAAACCCAGCCTAAGTTTGCTATTCAAGCAAAGTACTCCAAAGATTTAAAAGACCCAAGAACCATTGAAAAGCTTGAAATAGAACGCCGTTATTGGCAGCTCAAAAAAATCCCCTGGTTCCTAGTGACAGATAAAGAGATAGACAAAACAGTCGTATCGAATATTGAGTGGCTATACGGGGTTAAGGGATACTTTGATGAAGTAATAACGGATGAGCTATCGCTTACTTTTGGGCATATCGGTGCTTATTTTGTTCAACACCCAGAAAGAAAAGTCGTTGAACTGTGTAAAGAGTATGACATGGCATACCAGCAAGATCTTGGTCAGTCACTTTATGATATTCGTTTAATGTGTGCAGCAAGGCTTATTACGTTCGATATTCGTTTACCATTTTATAGTTTGAAAGCTAAAGAAATTGCGTTTAGAAGCGGATCTTTGTTCGGGGGGCATCGTAATGTGGCCAGTTAACGAAACTCTAGCGTTTAACGGTAAGGCGTACCGCGTGCTTTTTACTGAGACAAGTTACTTCTATTGGATCGCTATTGATGAGGATAAAGGTTTACCTGAAAGAGTCTATTTTGATGAATGCCGCAACTGGGTCGATGAAGGGCGTATAGAAAAAATTCCTGACCCTTATTCATATCTTCAAGGAGAATCTTGGAGCAAAGAGTCAAATGTATATCAGGAAAGGCACAACGACTTTGATTTGATTAAGCCTATCGTAGATGGCGAAGGAGCGTTTGACAAAAGAGTTCGAGCAAAAAGGTTTAGTCATGCGGTTGCCAGTTCAAATAAAACAAAATCGACCATCTATCGTTTAGTTCGGAGATATTGGCAGCGTGGACAAATAAAAAATGCTCTAATACCAGATTACAAAAACTCAGGCGCTGCCGGAAAGAGAAGAAACTTCACAACAAATAAAGCTGGTAAGTCTAGGGTTTACGGCGTCGGTGATGGCAAACAAGTCACTGAAGAAATCAGAAAACAGTTCCGAATTATTTGTGATAAATATTTGATGAATGATAAAGGGAACTCCGTTGCTTATGCACATAGGAAGTTTTCAAAAGCATATAAATTAAAGAACCCAGATGCTGAAGAGCATGAAATTCCAACACTCCGCCAATTTAGATATTTCTACAAAACCGAGTATAGCAAGGTCACAAAGCTTACCGTTCAAACACCTCAAGGCAATTACAATAAAGATGTTAGGCCACTACATGGAACTGCAACCGAGCAAGCTTTAGGCCCAGGTAGTCGATATGAGATTGATGCCACCATTGCAGATATTTACTTAGTAGATGATGACGATGCAGACAAGGTTATCGGTCGGCCGACGATTTATATGGTCATTGATGTTTTTAGTCGAATGGTTGCTGGTTTTTATATTGGTTTCGATAATCCATCTTTCCCCGTTGCAATGAAAGCCCTGATATGCAGCTTTAGCAGCAAAGTAGAAACCTGCGCAAAATATGGTATCGATATTTCAGAAGAACAGTGGCCATGCATAGGTATTCCTGATGTATTGCTAGCTGATCGCGGTGAATTGATGAGCCACCAAGCAAATTATTTGGTTGATGCTATTGGTGTTCGACTTGAAAGTGCTCCACCTCGAAGAGGCGATGCTAAAGGCATTGTCGAGAGATCATTTGGCACATTACAGGCTAAGTTCAAGCCCTATATGCCAGGTGTCGTAACTGGTAACAAGGTTAAGAAGCACGGTGAAAAAGATTATAGAGTTGAAGCTGCTGTGGCGAGATCTGACTTTGTTGAGATATTGCTCTATTCAATACTTGCTCACAACTTAAATAAACCTTTAGAAAAGTACGATCGTGCTCCTGATATGCCAGAAAACCTTCCCTCGATCCCAATTGAACTTTGGAAGTGGGGGCTTCAACATCGTACTGGACGTATACGAGCCATTGATACGGATCTTGCAAAGGTACTGCTGTTACCGCGTCAAAAAGTCACTGTATCCGAGTTAGGCATAAAGTTATGGGGATTAACCTACACAGGAAAAGAAATTATTCAGATAGGATGGATGCACCGCTCTTCGGAAGTATCTAGACCTAAAAAACTATTTGCAGCTTATGAGCTTGGTTCTGCTAATCACATATATCTTTTTCCTGAAGAAGGAAAAAATACATTTTGGGTTTGTGATCTTTCTAGTCGAAGTAGAGAGTTCCGTGATCTAACTTGGTATCAAGTATGGGAACGTCAAGCGGCTCAAAAACAGAGTTTGGCTGAGGCTAACTATCAATTTGCACCAGTAGAACGGGATTTTGATGATCTTCTTGAAAAGAAACTGAAGAAGGCTAAAAAGAATCGTAAAACCAGTACATTGAGCAACGCGCAAAAGATAAATGAAATTAAAGACAATAAACGGAATGCGCGAGAGAAAGAGAGAAAGGAATTAGCAATACAGCCCGCTAGGGCAAAACAAGAAGAAGTCGCGCTGGTGATACCTATAAAGGGAGAGGAGGAAAGTTATCAACTGCCTGACTTCATACCGGAGCTATTTGATGATGAGGATGATAACTGATGAAAAAATGCCAAGATCATCGTGTAGTTGCCGTCTATCAAAGTGCAACACTCTCAGCTTATCGAGATAACCCGCTGATAGAAGCACTACCACCGATAAATAGTTTCCTGGTCGATTCGATTGCTCTAAAGGGCTCGTTAAGGTGCACCGCAGAAGATATTCATCGAAATGGCATTGAAAGAGCGCATAGTATCTGTCGTGTTATTGATGATTTTTTCCAGCCCCTCAGTCAGCACATACAGTTACATGAACGACTTTCATTGATGATACGGCGTGGCTATGTTGGAAGAAATCCCGAAACAGGTGATTGGGCAAGACATATACAAAATGGTTACGAGCGTGTTTTATCTGGTGATTTGAAGGCGATAAAGTTCACGGAAGTTTGTTCTACAGCCCAAAGCATGACATTGATTGGATGTAGCGGCAATGGCAAAACAACAGCGATCAAGCAGCTTTTGTCGTTATATCCTCAAGTTATTTACCACCCTGACAGAAATCTTGAGCAAGTCGTTTATCTAAAAATTGACTGCTCCCATGATGGATCACTTAAAGAGCTGTGCTTGAACTTTTTTCGTGCGATGGATAGAGCATTAGGAACATCCAACTACGAAAGACAATACTCGATGAGCAAAAGGCCCAGTATTGAAACACTTTTGGCTGCAATGGCCCAAGTTGCAAATACTCACGCAGTAGGTGTTCTTATTATTGATGAAATACAGCATCTTAGCCGTTCTCGCTCTGGTGGATCTGAGAAAATGCTCAATTTTTTTGTGACATTAGTAAATACCATTGGTCTTCCTGTTATTTTGGTCGGAACACCACGAGCTCGCGAGATATTTGAAGCTGATATGAGATCTGCAAGGCGAGGCTCTGGTCTTGGTGCGATTTTTTGGGATCCAATGGAAGAAGGAAGAGAGTGGAAAGCGCTCACGGATAAGTTATGGACTCTTCAATGGCTACAAAAACGTGATGAGGTGCTGTCGGATGACATTCGTTCTCTATGGTATGACCTGAGCCAAGGTGTTCTAGATATTGTGGTTAAGCTATATGTCTTGTGTCAGTTGAGAGCAATCGCGACAAAAGTAGAAAGGATTACGCCTAAATTAATGCAACAGGTTTACGAGGATGAATTAAAACCTGTCCATCCAATGCTAGCAGCCCTGCGTTCTGGTGACGTTGAAGAAATGATTAAATTTTCAGATCTTAAACTAAGCAACACTGATAAAAGGTTGCTTGAGCTGCAAAAACAGGTAGCCACAACTGCTCAGCAGACACCAGAGGAGTTTGCATATCAACAGCTTAGAACCGATGAAGAGCGGCGAGTGTATATGGCCCTAAAAGATGAGTTTGACTCAACGCTTTTAGCTCCTGTAATACGACAGCTATTTGATCAATATCCTGATTTGACATGGATAAGCTTACTGCCACTGGTACATGAACATCTCACTAATCCTGAACAGTTACAATCTAAAAAAGAGGCTAAGCCAAGTAAGGGCAAGAGGGCATCATCAATCAAACAGACTCAGTGGCATACGCTTGATAGTGAGGACTTGAGATTTGTTCACTCTCAATCTGGTTCTGATAAAGAAGTGTACACAGCAATGTCAAAGTCTGGTTTGATTTTAGACATTCAGTCATTGCTAGAAAAGGCGGTTTAATATTGCGCTGCTTCCCTGTCCCATACCCAGATGAATTAATCTATAGCTTGGTGGCTAGAGCTGGAATTCGCAGTGCGATAACAAGTTCTAAACAGCTACTAGATGAAGTGTTTGGTGACAGAAGAGTGATTGCGACAATTGACCTGCCTAGTCATTTGTCATCGATATCAGAGCTGCTAATCAACACGGGACGATTTGATATTCAAGAGCTTATTTATGAGCATACAATGTTCCCGATTTACGCTCCTTTTGTTGATGAAAGCATTAGGATTAGAGCGATGGAGCGAATGGAACATTGCGCTAAGGGCTCTGTTCATCTAATGCTGGGAGCCCCAGCTTCTATTGTAAAAACATCGGATAACTTTCGTGTTTGCCCAGCTTGTGTCGCGGAGCAAAAGCAAAAATATGGAGAAAGTTATTGGTCTAGGTTGTGGTTTTTACCATCCTTACCTTATTGCCCTGAGCACGGCCTTCTGAATAAATCGACAACCTCTTACCATGATAGTCGGCACACGTACCATGCATGTGGCCGAATACAATGTCAGCCCTTTTTATGTAACCACCAGAATATAACAGCGCAGCGGTTTGCTTACTTAGCGAGCAAAGCTAAAGAGGTAATGTGTTTACCAGCCCAAGGCTCCCCGACTCAGCATCAATGGAGCCTTTTCTACAATCATCTAGCACACGACTTTGGGTGTGGAAAAGGCCCTAAACAGATTGCTCACGATAAGATTGCGGACTTAGTTGTAAGCAAGATCGTTACCCCTGAGCTAACCATCAACTCTGATAGAGATACTAACTGGCTTCGCACGTTATTTCGCCGTCATCGTAAAGCTTTTAGCTATCTACAGCACTTAACGGTTTGGTGTGCTTTTATTCCTGAAATGTCGGCTAGTGAGATCATAAAAGAAGTAAAATCAAAAGATAAAGTGACGGTATCGATCCCGAAGGACAATGCTCAGCTTGTGCCAAATCCAAGTGAAGAAAAACGTGAGCTGTGGCGTCATTTAATAGGTAACGCCCCGGTTAAGAGAGCACGCAAACTTCCTGGTGGTGGTGCACTGTATGCTTGGCTATACCGAAATGATAGAGATTGGCTATTAGCTTTCAATCGAGTCCATCAATCCCAATCGCATGTAAGGCAGAAAAAAGTAGATTGGAGAGCAAGAGACCGATCACTAACTAAGCAGTTTATTAGGATTGTAGAACGATTAGATACTGTTGTTGATGGTCCTCGAAGAAGCAAAAATTTCTTACTTAAGCAGCTAGATGATTACGGTTCGGTGAGCAAAAAACTGAACTTATTACCCTTGCTATCTTTTGCTTTGAATCGGTATCAAGAAAGCGTCTTTGAGTTTCAAGCTCGTCGGCTAGTCATAGCTGTAATCGCAAAATCAAAAACAGGTTTAGGAATGAGTTGCTGGCAATTGATGCGTTCAGCAAGCCTTCCTAAAGAAAGAATAGTGCCAATCGTCGACGACTTACTTGGCTGGGTAGCCACGGGATCAAATCTAAAATAAGGATGGACTGATGGGAGCGAGGTTTTACAAGTGTGATGATGATGTGCGTGTAGTTCATACTGGTAAGATATTGGTGCGGGAAAGTGATAAGTCTTACCGGCCTTTAATTGAGGTTTGGTGCTATCCCCCACAGCAGAAAAATAATTTTCATGCGACTGCATTTTCTAACGTTCCTGCTTTGTATCGAGGAAAAATAATTAATCAAAGAGGGTTATCAGAAAGTTACGCTAAACGAGGGCGTCATAAATTTAGAAGTAATGAGCTCCTTCGACACAGTAACTTGAGTGAGTTCCCCGACTCAGAGTCAGCAGAGTCTTTGAGAAAGAAAGAGTCAGCGCAACATGCATTTGTATTAGACCGAGGCGCTGCCCCTAAACTGATTATTCCTCAGCTAGAGTTGGCAAGGGTCCTATTTTATGCCAGCTCTTACTTATCGCGAGCGTCATTAATGTCTTCTCGTTTGCTCACCGACTTCAAAGTCGAAGTCAACACCAAGGAGGATTATACCAATATCGAAGTGTTGCAAACATCAAACTTCCCTCCTTCCGCATTCAATGATTCTGCAACAAGAGCAATGTTGAGCTGGTTACTTATTGATAGCAATGCAAAGCGTTCATTTGAATCGATTTTTAGATACTTTAACGTCGAGAAGGACCGAGATGTATCTATGGGGTATAAGCGCTGGCTATTTCACTTCGACCCCCCCTCAAATGTCTGGGTGGTCTTTCTCGTATGAAGGCCGGCTTGATGCAAGTGGCCGCTACTTTCTGGTTGAAAAGATCACGGATATTGGAATTAATGCTCAAATGCCGTCTAGGGTCTATTTCCATAATCCTTCTTTTACGCATCCAGATGAAGGCCAAGAGTCAACCACTGGTGGAAAATGCCCTGAACCATACGAGCGGCCAGAAGAGCATATTATCGATGATGAGCGTGAGGCTTCCGATGCTAACCATGCATTCTTACTAGGTGAAAATACTTGCTCAGTAAGGTTTAAAAATCGTTTTTCAACGTCGAAAGCAACAACGCCTAAAAGAAGTCATCGGCCAGATAGAAGCAAAGATGCAGCTAAGAAAGCTGGTGATATGGTCAGTACCAATGAACCTGGCAGTAATGGTGAGATACCTTCGGCAGACATGGGTGGAGGTATGCAAGATTGCACTGATAGATCAGAGGAGTATGCCTCTCGTTTTACGGCCTTTAACATGATGGTGCAAATGCTAGAGGAAAAATACGCCTGCACAATCATTGACTCGTACACTCATGAGCTAGATCAGGTTGGACGTAGTAAATGCCACTTGATTGACTCTGATGCAAAGAGAACGATTCGTTGCGTTGTCGTGGAGCGAAATAGTCATGTGAATTACTTGCTCGAAGTTGATGTAACGGGCCTGAATAAATGGCTCTCAACCAAATGCGTTAGGCAGAACGATACTCGTAACTGGAAAAATCAGTTTTCTAGAATCAAAAAAGGCGTGGTGACAAAATCTCTTGGATGGCCAACACAAGAAATGGATGCCATGTTTGGCTTCAAAAAGCACATTGGCATTTCTCACCCTAAATCAGTAGAGGGGCACCCTACAGGTATTCCAACTGAATCTATCTTAGACTGGGCCGGGAGGGTTGCTGAGAAACTCTAGTGTTTTTAGCTATGTGGCAAGCGATTCGTGGCACTATCTGAATTCGAAGTGCCTCCAAATGATTTAGAGTTAATGTCCATTACATTGTTTTTAATTAGCTTCCAATTTATCCCTCACCAATAATATTCCTCTTAAATTTTTTCTCAATATGCTTGACCTATGTCTAACACATAGGTTTTAAGCTACAACTAATACACATTGGTAACGAATTGGAGATAGTTATGAGTTGTTGTAACAAAGCCCCAAACGGTGGGAGCAGTGACCCTAAGTTGTTACTTAAACTGTTTATTGGGTTGTTTGTGATTATATTTTTAGTCGCATTTATTTTTGGCTAGCAACATAAAACGAATAAAGTTTCATGTGCGTTAAACCTTCAGAGGCATGGATTATGTTGACAACTGAAATTGCGAGAGCAGCAGGTGTGACTGCTGAAACAGTCAGGTTTTACACTAGAAAAGGCCTTCTTTATGCAGAGCGAGATCCCAACAATGGCTACAAGATGTACCAGCAAAGTGCCGTTAATCGCCTGAAGTTCATTTCTCATGCGCGATCTATTGGTTTTAGCCTTAGCCAGATTCAAGAAATCATTGATTACTCCGAGCAAGAGCTGACTCCTTGCCCAGCTGTGAGGCAAATGCTGACTGATAAAATCGTAGAAACCAAGCAAAAGATCGAAGAGCACCAACGCCATTTAGCCATGATGGAAGCAACTTACGCAGAGTGGAATGAAAAACCGGATATGGAGCCCAACGGCAACGCATTGTGTTGCTTAATCGAGGACTGGTCTGAGAAGCACCATCAAGTATTACCCGAGGAAAACTAACATGAACACAACACAGTATTCTCTAGCACTTTCCGGCATTAACTGTGGCCGATGTGTCGCTAAAATTGTAGATGGGTTACGTGAAAGAGACCCGGATGTATCTTTCACTATTAATGATACGAAAAACAGAGCAGAGCTCATAACCACGTTGCTGCCAGAAAGCGCGATAGAAGTCCTTGCAAAGTTAGGTTATGCGGCTTCAATACCTACGCAACAAGAGTACCGTACATCAGTATCTAATGTTACTTGCCAACACTGTGTGGGTAAAATCACTCAAGCGATAGGTGGATTGGATGGTGCTGCTCAAGTGGTTGTTGATTTAGAAAATCAAACATTGGTTGTGAATAGCAGTTTGAACGGCAATGACATTGAAAGCGTATTAGTCGAACTGGGTTATAGCGGTATGACTGATGACACGCAACCACAAACTACGGATGTCATTAAATCGAACAAAGTGAAAACAACACAGGCGTTGGATGTCAGTATCGAGCTGTCATTAATCGGTGTCACTTGCGCAAGTTGTGTTAACACGATTGAAGGTGCTCTTATATCGGTGTCAGGTGTCGACTCTGTTGACGTGAACTTTGCGAATCGAACGGCGACCGTGGTTTCAAGTCAGCCTGCCAGCGTACTAATTGAGGCGATACAAGGCGCAGGATATGACGCAGAAGAAATTGTCGATCAGGCGTTAGCAAGTGACCTCAAAGAAGAGCGTGAATCTGAGGAGTATCGCTTTAAAGTAAAACAAAGCGTTATTGGTCTTGGTCTCGGAGTACCGTTGATGGTGTACGGTCTGTTCGGCGGACCAATGAATGTCAATACGCAATCTGAGCAGTTACTATGGTTGGCCTTAGGTTTAGTGACATTTTTCATTTTAGTCCGTGCGGGCAAGCACTTTTTTACTGGAGCTTGGAAGGCCTTTCTGAACCGTAATGCGAACATGGACACATTAATAGCGCTGGGAACGGGTACCGCTTGGCTCTATTCAATGGTGGTCGTTGTCGGGCCGCAGTGGCTTCCGGAAAGTGCAAGGCACCTCTACTTTGAAGCTACAGCCATGATCATTGGTTTAATCAATTTAGGACAGGCGCTTGAGTTAAAGGCTCGAGGCAGAACTTCGCAGGCTATCAAGCGTTTGCTTGATTTGAGAGTCAAAACTGCCATGGTGATTCGTGACGGCAAGGAGATGTCTTTATCGATTGAACAAGTTATCACAGGCGACTTGATTCGGGTTAGAGCCGGTGAAAAAGT
The DNA here is from genome assembly GCF_023634655.1 of Vibrio methylphosphonaticus. Lineage (GTDB taxonomy): Bacteria > Pseudomonadota > Gammaproteobacteria > Enterobacterales > Vibrionaceae > Vibrio > Vibrio methylphosphonaticus. The sequence goes on from NZ_JAMKMS010000008.1 coordinate 188,887, forward strand.
CCCGGTTGATGGTGTGATTACAGAGGGCGAGACAACGATTGATGAGTCTATGCTCACTGGAGAGCCAATTCCTGTTGTTAAACAAGTGGGCAGCTCAGTTTCTGCCGGGACGATTAATGACCACGGAAGTTTCGTTTTTGAGGCGCAGAAAGTGGGCAGTGATACCGTTCTTGCTCAGATCATCAGCATGGTGTCGAACGCGCAAAACTCAAAGCCACCAATCAGCCATCTAGCCGATAAAGTGTCTTCAGTGTTTGTACCAACCGTGATGATTCTATCGATTCTGACAGCGCTGGCTTGGTATAACTTTGGCCCTCAACCTTCCTTAGTCTATATGATAGTGGCAGCTACCTCGGTGTTGATCATCGCATGCCCTTGTGCACTTGGTCTAGCAACGCCGATTTCTACTATGATTGGTGTCGGTAAGGCAGCCGAGTTTGGCGGGCTAATCCGAAATGGAGAAGCGTTACAAAGAGCCAGTGAGTTGGATGTCGTCGTACTGGATAAAACCGGTACGATTACTCAAGGAAAACCTGAAGTAACAAATTTTGTCTCGTTGTCAGATGATTCAGAGTTTTTGCCTCTGGTCAATGCTTTGGAGAAAGGATCTAACCATCCGCTAGCTAAAGCGTTAATCGCATTTACTCAAAGTGAGGTGCGTGATGAAGCGCGCCTACCAGAAGTGTCAGATTTCGAGTCATTAACCGGACTTGGTGTTCAGGCTCAGTATGCGGGTCAACGCGTGTTGCTTGGCAATCGCAAGCTGATGAAACAGTTTAACGTCAATGTTGAATTGGTTACAGAGCATGCATTGCAGTGGGAGCAAGAAGCCACCACAGTGGTGTATTTTGCGATAGGCGCTCAAGTGCAAGCGCTGTTCGGTATCAGTGACCCGATTCGAGATGATGCTCGAAGTGCGATAAATCGTTTTCATCAGCAAGGCATTCATGTCGTGATGCTAACGGGGGATAACCACAATACAGCGAAGGCGGTGGCATCACTCGCGAATGTTGATGAATATCATGCGGAATTGATGCCTGAGGATAAGCTTGACTGGATTAAGCAGTTGCAAGCGAAAGGGCATGTTGTCGGCATGGTCGGTGATGGTATCAATGATGCGCCAGCACTTGCTCAATCAGACGTTGGTTTTGCTATTGGCAGTGGTACGGATGTCGCGATTGAAAGTGCCGATATTACCTTGATGCGCAGCTCACTCCACGGTATCTCAGATGTGATTGGGATCAGTACTGCCACAATGAAAAACATTAAGCAGAACTTGTGGGGGGCGTTTATCTATAACAGCTTGGGTATTCCTGTGGCAGCAGGGCTTCTGTTTCCGTTCACGGGTTGGCTATTAAGTCCGATCATCGCTGGGGCTGCGATGTCACTGTCCTCTGTTACTGTTGTAACCAATGCTAATCGCTTGCGCTTTTATACACCAGCTTCAGCCTCTACAACCAATGAGGAGTAATACTATGTTAGTCAATATATTAGGTCTTACAGCAATCGTGTTTATAGTCTGGTGGTTTTGGGGTAAGAAAAACGGCTAAGATGACAAAACTGTCATGAATCCCTCCCCACTCCTGATCTAAGCGTTGCGATAAACTGAGTCTCAGTTAAACGAGTTAAAGTTATTTTGGAGAGCAAGAGAATGAAAAGCAAAAAATCAGATTGTCACAAGAATGGTCATCATAAAGGTCATGGATGGATGATGGTTCTATGCGCGTTATTAATGGTGGGTATTCCATTATTTATTCTCTCTTCTAGCCAAGAGATGTTTAGTTGGGCATACCTTAGTAGTGCGATTGTTCCATTAATCATCTGTTTAGCTATGCATGGTTTAATGATGAAGATGATGATGCCAAGTGAAAAGAAAGACTCCGAAGCCAACGAGCAATCGGTGGAAAAAATTGAAAACAATCAACAGTTCAAAGCATAAGTAAGGGTTAGGTGATTTTATGAAAAAGTTATATGTATCAGTGTTATTAAGTGGTCTAGTTGCGATGCCGGTGTTAGCAACAAATTCCATCGATGATCAGCATCGACATCACAATGTCGCGCAAAATGAGAAAGTGCATGTTAAGCAATCTCACGCGGATAAGATGAAGGATCACGATAGGATGATGGAACACATGCAAATGATGCAAAGCATGAACATGGAAGACATGCCAGAAGAGTGCAAAAAAATGATGAGTAGCTGAACCAATGAAATACTCGTAATCAGAAAAATAGATCCCCTTTACTTTTTCTAGTAAAAAAGAGCCGCCTCAGCTAACTGGGCGGCTCTTTATCGTTTATTGCCACAGGATTCATCGCAATTACAACAAGGCTGCTTATAGGGTTGCTTGATTTTGTTGTGGTGAAAAGTTTTTTGATTACCTACCACCTAAATCTCAATATGACAAAAATGTCATGTTTGAGTGCCGGAAATCGTCACAATAATTTAGATAAACTGAGTTCATCAAAACAGAAAAGGAAAAGTAAATGAACTTATTAAACAAAACGCTATTAACTAGCTCTATTTTGCTGACTAGCGCCGCTGCAATTGCTCAGCCGTTGTATACCGGTGGCAATTACATTAGTCGAGTCGATCACAAAACGCTCTCTGTTGAAGCAGCAGATTCTAAGCAACAGGCGTATAACCTTGGCTCGATAAAGTTAGCTGAGCTTGAAGGAATGACAGCTCAAGAACTTAACTCAAAAATTGTTCGAGCAAACAATTATGGTAGCAACCGAAACAATACTCATTTAAAAGATGAGGGATACGTGACAGTTCAAGAGAGATTGAACCATCAAGGTCAGTTGGAGTATGTAGCCAAAGTACACTTTGATGTTCATTATCAAGAGCGAGATAGCAATAAATAAACTCAACAGAGCTCCTGGGCCTCAACGGGTTCTAGGAGCAAAGGAGCCCCGTTATGATTGATAAAGTATCGGTAATATTTCAGGAACAAAAGCTTGAAGATATAGAATCTCTCCTCGCAGAGGAAGGTGTGCGAAACTTCACGATTAATCAAGTGCAAGGGCGTGGAAGGCATGCGAACGTAATTGATACCCATGCTTTAAACACACACTACCAACTAGATATTTTCATCGGTAATAGCCATACTCAGAGCTTGGTCGATACACTTTTGAATACTCTATGTGTATCACAAGAAGGAAATGGGGTTACATCCGTTATTGAGAACGTTTTGTTGTTTGACAATAATACGAAAAATCAAATTTCTAACCCATCATATAATCACAAGCTCAATGTATAATAACCAAGGAAATCAAGGCATTTTTCTTATATGAAGTTACTCGTTGTAGAAGATGAAGAGAAAGCAGGAGCTTATCTTAAAAAGGGCTTAATTGAATCAGGCTACACTGTAGATCTATCTACCGACGGTGTTGATGCTTTGTACTTAGCTACCACCAATGATTATGACCTGATAGTCTTAGACATTATGCTACCAAAGCTGAATGGGTGGCAGCTATTGCAAACGCTTCGTAGCAGTGACATTTCTACACCTGTCATCATTCTATCCGCTAAAGATCAGGTTGAAGATAGAGTGAAAGGGCTTGAGCTGGGAGCGAATGATTACCTTGTCAAACCTTTTGCTTTTGTCGAATTGCTTGCTAGAGTCAAAAATGCATTACGTCATAAAACTACCACAGTCAAAACTGAGTCTGTTCTATGTATTGCTGATTTGAGCCTCGACTTGCTTAAACGAAAAGCGACTCGCAACAATGACACGATCCCTCTGACAGCAAAAGAGTTTTCTTTGTTGGAATATCTATTTGCGAAAAGAGGTCAAGTCGTCACTCGCACTCAGATAGCGTCCGCTGTTTGGGATATGAACTTTGATAGTGATACGAATGTTATTGATGCGGCAGTGAAAAGATTGAGGTCGAAAATCGACAAGCCTTATCAAAACAAACTCATCCAGACCGTGCGAGGTATGGGGTACAAGCTTGATGACGGCGTAGAATGAAAAAAATTACTAAATCAATCGCACGCAAACTAGTGTTTATGTTTGTCACAGCCTCTTTTGTGGTTTTAGTCGTGTTTGCTTTAACGATCCAACACGCTATCAAGAACCACTTTAATGAACAGGACTATAGGCACCTAGAAACAAAACTCCGCCCTTTGATAGGCACTGTTGAGCGTGATTTGGACTTGTTCCATTCTTGGGATATTTCCGCTTGGGTCTTAAACAACAAACAGGTGGTGAAAACAAATAATGAAACTATTGACTTTCCATCTGAGCTGATAGGCAGCTCCTCATATGAATGGAGTGTAGGCAATAACCGTTTTCATGCTTTTAAGTTTGATTACCCAGAGATAGAAGGTGGTGCGGTTGTTCTTGCAATGGATGTGACTCACCATAAGGTGTTTTTCGACAAGCTAAATACTATTCTATTTTGGACATTAGTTTTGACACTGAGTTTGTCGGGTGCTTACGCATTAATTATTGTTAGAAATGGATTACAGCCATTGAAACAGTTAAAAGAGTATATCGCGCAAGTGAACACGAGCAACCTCAGTATGCGTATACCAAGTGACTCACTTCCAAAGGAGTTAAGCAGCTTAGTTATTTCTCAAAATGAAATGTTAGAGAGGCTGCAAGAAGGCTACCTCAGGTTGAGTGAGTTTTCATCCGATATTGCTCATGAGTTAAGAACACCGTTGAACAATATCATGACTCAGACTCAAGTGGCACTTGGTACAGAGCGCTCCATTGAAGAGTACCAAGATATTTTAGTATCGAATATCGAAGAACTAGAACGATTCAATAAGACCATTTCGGATACGCTGTACCTAGCTAAATCAGAGAACAAACTTCTGTATAAGACCGAATCAGAGCTTGAGTTGAAAGAGGTTATCACGCCCTTACTTGAGTACTATGAGGTGTTGGCGGAAGAGAAAAACGTTCGATTTACCCTAGATGGTTCGTCGACTCTGTTCGGTGACAAAGATATGCTTCAACGAGCATTTGGTAATGTGTTGTCTAATGCGTTGAGGCACTGCTTTCATAATACGGATATATCGGTAGTAATCTCCGAATCAGAAATGAGCAACAAAGTGACAATCAGCAATGTTGGTGAGCCTATTCCTTTGAGCTCTTTGCCCTATATATTTGATCGGTTCTATCGCTCCGATAAATCGCGTGTCCATAACGGAAGTGTTGGTGCTGGATTAGGGCTTCCTATAGCTAAGGCTATTATGAAAGCACACAATGGGGATATCTTAGTTAATGCGAAGGATGAGCGAAGTGAGTTCGTCTTTATTTTCAATAACCTTTAGTTCTAACAAGTTTTAAATATCACTATTGCCCATCAGTTCTTATACTGTATTATGAATTCAAAGTGAAAAGGTACCACATGACAAACTCTTTGAGACAAACAAGTATTTTGATTATCAGCATCTTAGCGATGTTGATGTCGAGCTACGTCTCAAGTATGCCAATGATGGATATGAGTCCAATATCGACCTCTTCAGTTCAACCTTCTAATCATGACTCGATGGAAATGTCTGAGACTACAGCAAGCCATCATGCGATGATAGGCTGCCCATCGATGGAGATGACAAAGAGCGATAGTTCTATTCATTGCGGTAGCTCATCTACCTCTGGTGGTGACTGCTGTAAAAGCGTGTGTACTAGCGTATTTTTCCCACTCTCATCTTCTCGCTTAATCAGTACATCTGAATCTGATTTAGCCCTGCGTCACCCAATCAAAATAGGCGTTACAGTAACTCGTATTCAGAGCTTACTGCGTCCACCCTCTGTTTAATTCAACAATCATAACTATTTAGCTCTCAATTCTTTCTGCTGGAAGGCAGAGGTTGAGGTATGTCCATATCGTTTTATCGTGGATAAACAACAATGAGTATTGAATTAAACGGCTTCAGGGCATTTAAATCCCTGAGTCTTGGGGTTGCAATTGCACTTTATGCAATGCCTGCCCTGTCACATGCGGGGTCGAACGCGACTCCACAAACTATCGCGGCTTCGACGCAGCAGTTGAACGCCCTAATTGAAGCGGCTCTAGCAAATGATACGAGTCGCTCTCAATATGCTGCGCAGTCACAGGCGATGCGTGAAACGGGCGTTGCAAGCTCGACTCTCATGGATCCAAAACTTAAGGTGGGCTTTGGCGGTTTACCTGTGGATTCATTTAAGTTTGACGAAGATCCTATGACGAACATTTCTGTTGGATTAATGCAACAGTTTGAACGAGGTGCAACGTTAGATCTTAACCAACGTAAAGCGAATCAACAGGCCGATGGTATGGCGTATCAGGTTCAAGTTCGTGAACGTGAAGTGGCGAATAGTATTACTCAACTATGGTTGGAGCTGGGCTACCTTCAATACGCAGAAACGTTGATTGAATCTAATCAACGTCTCATGGTAGAGATGGAGCAGTATATTCAAACCAATTACTCAATTGGTAAGAGCGAAGCGCAAGATCTGCTTAACACCCAACTTAAAGTCAATAAGCTCGACGAAAAGCTGCAATCGAATCAACAAATGCAAAATCGAGCCGTAGCTCAGTTATCAGAATGGCTAGGCTCAGAGTGGTTAAATCATCGTTCCATTGATTCGAATCAGGCAGGCTATCAATTAGACTGGCCGCGTTTGAATACGCTTTTAGAGCAGCAAACCAGCAACACTCAGTACTACTCACTGCTTAACCAACATCCTATGGCGCAAATGGCTGACGCCAACATTTCTGCTAATCGCACCCAAGTTGAGGTTGCTGAACAATCTTATACACCACAATTTGGTGTCGAAGTGATGTATGCCTACCGTCAATCTGACAACATGAAAGGTGAACCAGCTTCAGATTTGCTGAGTGCCTATCTTACTATGGATATCCCTTTGTTCACTGATAACCGCCAAGATAAAAATGTAGCGGCCGCTCAATACCAAATGGGCGCAGCGCAATATCAAAAAGATACGCTGCTCGCTCAAATGAACGCCCAAGTAAACGCATTAATGACGGACAGAATGAATCTCATTGAACGCATTCAGCGCTACCAAGAGCACTTATTACCTCAGTCCAAAGCCCGCATTGAAGCGATAGAGCGCGGTTATCAGAACAATACTGCTCAGTTTGGTGATGTCATTACTGCATCAACCGATGAATTGGCTCTTCAAATGGAGCTTGCTCGCCTAATAACCGATATGAACCAGGTCAATAGCAAGTTATCCATGTTACTTGGTGGTTTCGAATATCAAGTTTCTGCGCCAAATACTCAGTACAAAGAACAATAATAAAGGAATCAAGATGAGTACATTTAAAGTTGCAAGCCTAGCGTTACTAATCGGCAGCGCATTGGGTTATGGAGCGAATATTTACCTTTCAGGCATGAACTATAACATGGTTGGAATGACAGTTTCTGAGTCTAAATCAAGTGATGAACCACTGTATTGGGTCGCACCGATGGACCCAAACTATCAGCGAGATAAACCGGGAAAGTCGCCTATGGGGATGGATCTTATTCCTGTGTATGCTGATGACCTCAATGGTAGTAACGACAAGCCTGGAACAGTAAAAATCGATCCTGCGGTTGAAAATAACCTCGGTGTAAAAACAGATACCGTAAAGCAAGAGGTCCTTGCACCACGCATCGAAACTGTCGGTTATGTCGCCTTTGATGAGAGTCAACTTTGGCAGACCAATGTTCGAGTATCGGGTTGGGTTGAAAAGCTTTATATCAATGCCGTTGGTGAAAAAGTGAATCAAGGTGACACGCTGTTCACTCTGTATTCCCCAGAGCTTGTAAAAGCACAAGAAGAACTGATCAGTGCCTATAAGACCCAACGTAAAGGAATGATACAAGGTGCTACCGATCGTTTGATCAGTTTGGGGGTTGACCGCAATCAAATTAAATCCATCGCCCGTCGAGGTAAAGCGTCACAAACCATTGAAATTAAAGCACCGGCAGACGGCGTTATTGCAAGCCTCAATATTCGTGAAGGTGGCTACCTTTCTCCAGCTCAAGCGGTGATCAGCGCAGGTCCTTTGAATCAAGTATGGGTAGATGCAGAAGTCTTTGAACGTCAATCCCATTGGATTAAACAAGGCAGTCAAGCATCTATGACATTGGATGCCTTACCAGGTGGAGAATGGAATGGTGAAGTGGATTATGTCTATCCCATTCTTGACCCTAGTACGCGTACATTGCGTGTCCGCCTTCGATTCGATAATCCACAAGGTGAACTTAAGCCGAATATGTTCGCTAACGTCGCGCTAAAACCGGTATCAAGTGATGAAGTGTTAACCATTCCACGTTCCTCAGTCATCCGCTCTGGCGGTATGACTCGCGTGGTTCTGGCTGAGGGGGAAGGAAAATATCGCTCTGCCAGAATTGAAGTTGGTCGTGAGTCCGCTGACAAGATTGAGGTCATAAAGGGAATGCAACGAGGAGATCGTGTTGTTACGTCCGCGCACTTCATGTTGGACTCTGAATCAAGTCAGTCTGCCGATCTATCCAGAATCAATGGTGTTGAGCCAACTGCCGAAACGGCGTGGGCAACAGGTGAAATTACCGATGTAATGGTTGGACATAGGATGCTAACGATTAATCATAAGCCTGTTCCAGAGTGGGATTGGCCCGGGATGACCATGAACTTTATGGTGTCAGAGCTCGTTGAAATGGAACCACTTTCAAAGGGGAAAATGATCGACTTTGAAATGAAAAAATCTGAATCGGGTCAATATGAAATCGTTGATTACAAAGTAAGTGAGCTGAGCATAAATACAGAAGTATGGATAGACGGTGATGTCTCTATGTTAATGGCGGACTTTGGTATGGTGACACTAAATCATGCCCCTGTGGCTGATTGGTCCTGGGATGCAGGTGAGCTCAACTTTTCAGTCGGTGGTGACTTTGAACTCTCAGGTTTTCAGGAGGGTGACAAAGTTCGGTTTCTAGTTGAGAAACAAGGATCCGATTATCTTCTCAAAGAGTTAGTTAAAAGTGAGGATAAGTAATGATAGGTGCCATTATTCGCTGGTCTATCAACAATCGCTTCTTAGTGTTGGTAGCCACTTTTGCCCTCGTATTTGGTGGGCTTTATAGCGTAAAAAACACTCCTGTAGATGCCTTACCTGATTTATCAGATGTGCAAGTGATCATAAAAACAAGTTACCCGGGTCAGGCACCCCAAGTGGTGGAAGACCAAGTTACGTATCCTCTGACAACGGCGATGCTTGCGGTTCCTGGCGCTGAAACTGTTCGTGGATATTCGTTCTTTGGTGATTCCTATGTGTATATCATCTTCAATGACAAAACAGACATGTATTGGGCACGTTCGCGAGTGCTTGAATATTTAAGTCAAGTTGCGCCAAACCTTCCCCCAAGCGCTAAGCCAACACTGGGTCCAGATGCGACAGGTGTGGGCTGGATTTATAATTATGTATTGCAAGATAAAACTGGAAAGCATGACCTTGCTGAACTGCGTAGCTTACAAGATTGGTTCTTGAAATATGAGCTGCAAACTGTTGATGGGGTGTCTGAGGTTGCAACTGTTGGCGGTATGGTTAAACAGTACCAAGTACAAATTGATCCGGCTAAATTACGCGCATATGACCTTACCTTACAACAAGTCAATATGGCTATTCAAAATGGTAACCAAGAAAGTGGCGCGTCTGTAGTAGAAGTTGCTGAAGCTGAGCACATGGTTCGAACCACTGGTTACTTGTCTAGTATTGATGACATTAAAGCGCTTCCACTCAAGGTAAGCAAAAAAGGAACCCCCCTATTATTAGGTGACGTTGCTGATATTGACCTCGGACCACAGATGAGACGAGGAATCTCTGAATTAAATGGAGAGGGCGAAGCCGTAGGTGGCGTAATTGTCATGCGTTTTGGAGAAAACGCGAGCGAAGTGATCAATAATGTTAAGGATAAGCTAAACGAGCTTCAGGGTAGCTTGCCTGATGGTGTTGAGATAGTGGCTACTTACGATCGTTCTACGTTAATCAATGCAGCGGTTGAGAACCTTTGGAAAAAGCTTGCAGAAGAGTTCATTGTTGTCGCTATTGTATGTGCGTTGTTCCTATTCCATATTCGGTCTTCGCTCGTTATCGCATTGAGTCTCCCTGTCGGTATTTTAGGAGCCTTTATTGTCATGCATTGGCAAGGTATCAACGCCAATATCATGTCGCTAGGAGGGATTGCAATCGCGATAGGTGCAATGGTAGACGGTGCTATCGTTATGATAGAAAACGTACATAAGCACATTGAACGGACTCCATTGACTGACAAAAACCGATGGCAAGTGATTGGTGATGCGGCGCAAGAGGTTGGTGCACCGCTGTTCTTCTCGCTACTGATCATCACGCTAAGTTTTGTTCCTGTATTCGCATTGGAAGGTCAAGAAGGCAAGATGTTCTCGCCACTCGCCTTTACTAAAACTTATGCAATGGCGGCAGCAGCCGGCCTTGCTATTACGTTAGTGCCGGTGCTCATGGGATATCTTGTTCGCGGTAAAATATTACCAGAGAACAAGAACCCTATTAATAAAGGTCTAATTGCCCTTTACAAGCCCTTACTGAATATTAGTCTCAAGCACCCGAAAAGCATGATTGTATTGGCTATTGCTCTTATGGGGTCTGCTTATTATCCAACAATGAAGCTCGGTAGTGAGTTCATTCCTCCTCTTGATGAGGGTGACTTGATGTATATGCCAACCACCTATCCAGGTATTTCTATTGGTAAAGCGCGAGAGTTGCTTCAGCAGACAAACAAGCTAATTAAGACGGTACCCGAAGTACAGACAACATGGGGTAAAGTCGGTCGTGCTGACACTGCGACAGACCCTGCTCCCTTAACTATGATTGAAACCGTTATTCAGCTTAAACCGCGTGATCAGTGGCGTGAGGGCGTGACAACTGAGTCGCTACGAAAAGAGTTTGATGACTTGATTCAATTTCCTGGTTTAACTAACGCATGGGTGATGCCTATAAAGACGCGCATCGATATGTTGGCAACCGGTATCAAAACTCCAATTGGAATAAAAATAGCTGGAAGTGATTTAGCTGAAATTGAGAAGATAGGTGCTCAACTAGAACCTATTCTTAACAATATTGCCGGCACTGCTTCTGTATACGCAGAGCGTGTTGCCGGTGGTCGCTATGTCACTATTGACATCAATCGAACAGCGGCAGCTCGGTACGGTCTTAACATCAAAGAGGTACAACAGGTAGTTTCTACCGCTGTCGGTGGTATGAACGTTGGAGAAACCATTGAGGGTCTTGAGCGTTATCCAATTAATGTCCGTTATCCACAAGATTACCGTGACTCAGTCGTTAAGCTAAAGCAACTGCCATTAGTTACCCCTAGTGGCGCTAGAATTGCCTTAGCTGATGTGGCTGATGTGCGCTATGAAGATGGACCACCAATGATTAAAACAGAGAATGCTCGTCCAAATGGTTGGGTGTTTGTTGATATCGATGGTCGAGATTTAGGCTCTTACGTTGAGGAAGCAAAACAGGCGGTTGCAGAGCAACTTGATATGCCTGCAGGTTATTCAATTGCATGGTCAGGTCAATATGAATACATGGAGCGTGCGAAAGAGCGCTTGGGTGTCGTCGTGCCAATTACGATTGCCATCATCATGCTGTTGCTTTACTTCAGCTTCCGACGTGTTGGTGAGGTGATGATCATCATGCTGACTCTGCCGTTAGCCATGGTAGGTGGCTTGTGGCTCATGCATTACCTTGGTTACAACTTCTCAATTGCGGTAGGCGTTGGTTTTATTGCTCTAGCTGGAGTTGCTGTTGAGATCGGGGTCATCATGTTGGTGTACCTCAACCAAGCATGGCACTACACCAAATTGGATGCCAAAGAGCAGGGCAAATCACTGAATGAAGAGGATTTAAGTAACTCGATTCAAGAAGGCGCTGGCTTGCGCGTTCGCCCGGTAATGATGACGGTACTTACTGTGATTATCGGTTTGATCCCAATCATGTACGGTGAGGGGACAGGCTCTGAGGTAATGCAGCGTATCGCTGCTCCAATGATTGGTGGCATGGCATCGGCTCTGCTACTCACACTTCTTGTTCTTCCAGCGATTTTCAAGCTTTGGAAAACACGCGAACTGAAACACGACTAAACACACATTCGGGCTAAGAACGAACTTAGCCCGTAAACTTATTAATGAAATAGTAAGGAATATAACCATGAAAAAGACACTACTAGCCGTATTACTTTCAATGACAGCAGCGTCAGCTATGGCAGAGATGGATCATTCAAAGATGGACCACGGTTCTATGAACCGTGAGAGCATGGACCACAGTAATATGAATAATGGAGATATGGACCATTCAAAAATGGATCACTCTATGATGAATATGGAGGGAATGTTGGATGTTGGTATGCCAGCAACAGGTGCAAAGCCAGATAAAGTGGTCCATGTTGTGTTGGCAGATGACATGACAATCAAGTTCAAAAAAGAAGTACAAATTGAACCGAATGATGTAGTTCAATTTGTGGTTATGAATGCTGGCAAGATTGATCACGAGTTCACTATTGGTTCAGCGAAAGAGCAACTTGAACATCGAGAAATGATGAAGAAAATGCCTCATCATATGCATGATTCTGGGAATGCAGTTACAGTAAAACCGGGTAAAGCTAAGCAGTTGTTTTGGCACTTCCACGGGGATAGCAAGGTTGAATTTGCATGCAATATTCCAGGGCATGCAGAAGCAGGCATGATTAAAAAAGTGAGTTTATAGGCGCTATAAAGGAGTTTAATGATGTTAAAGCGCTCATTCATGCTAGCGGGTATGTTTAGTGTGAGCTTGCATACCTATGCTTCGGAAGGCTCAATTTCTGCCGGTGAGTCCACTTTTCGTACTGTAGGTGGATATGGATGTATTGCGTGTCATGGGCTATACGGTCAAGGGGGAGGTAACGTTGGTGGGAACATCAGAGGTCGCTCCTTAAATGATCTGAAATATAGCCTAGAGTATGAACAAACAATGAAGCTTTTAGGCGATGCACTAAGTGAACAGGATAAGATAAACCTAGCAGATTACATGGAGTATCTTGGAGCGTTTCAATTAGTGGATTGGATGTATGAAGGCACCAAAGGGGCGCTGCTTTCAGTCTCTATAGATAGCGGTGAGAAGAGTCAGTTGGTGGTACTAAATAAAACGTTTGAGTCGATGTCAATTGATCTCTCCCCTTTGGCTGGTAAACATTTAACACTGCGTGTAGAGCCGTATGAAACTCAGTACTTTGAGTGGCTTCCTGAAAAGGGAGTATATGAGCTGAGTTATGGCGATGAAGCCGTCAGTATTAACGTAAAATAGATTTTAGTTAGGTAACTTTATGAGTAAAAAATTGAGACTTATTGCACTTTCATCTTTGATTTTGAGTTTTAACGTCTTTGCTAAGCCTGTTATTGAGCTTTATAAATCGCCTACTTGTGGTTGCTGCAAGGAATGGGCTGCAATTATGGAGAAGAAAGGCTATGAAGTGAATGTTAACCATGCTCGTGATTGGAGTGATGTCAAACAAGAGTTTGGTATGCCTAATCAACTGATGTCCTGCCATACAGCTGTCATTGATGGCTATATGATTGAAGGGCATGTTCCTGAGTCTGATATCAAACGTTTGCTTGAGGAGAAACCTGAAAATATTTCAGGAATTGCCGCTCCTGGTATGCCGCAGCATTCGCCGGGAATGGCACGACCAGGGCAAGAGTATAACGGCTTTAATGTGGTGTCTTTTGACAAGACAGGTCACATGAAGCTGTACAATAAGTACTAAAAGTCGATTAAGCATTTTGGGCTCTTGAGGTAAGAGAGGAGCTCTTTTATTAGTCTCCTAGAAGGTTAAAACCACCGACTTTAGTCGGTCAGCTTTAGCTATGATACTTTACAGCTTTGCACATAGTTGAAGTTGGATTGAAAGCACGAGAGCTAATCAGGCAAGTATGTCAAATGTTTGAAATCGACATACTCAAAGGGGTCAGCAAAGATCACGTGCATCTTTTGGTATTAGCCACCGAACGGATCCAAGTGAAACAATGATCGAAGAATATCTAGAGCATCATTTTGAGCCGAAGGTCGAAGATAACTTTCGAACTGAAAACGACTAACAACGGGTCTTTGACCCGTATCCGGACTTTCAGTCCGCAATACTAACCCACCTACTTTAGTAGGTGGTTGTTAAGTTAATTAAAAGCAGCACTTACACTAACTGCAACGAGCCCCCATCATTCCGCTTTATCCAAAAGTTTGTTAAGCGAGACTCGGGTTGACCAACCACTAAATGATTAGAAAGGACTGTCTCTTGTAACGCTCAAAAAGTTTCAAACTTTACTGTCATAATTCTGTTGTACAGAAGGTTATTGATCAATTTAGTTTCAAACTTTATTGTCACTTTTTGTATCTAGAGCTACTTGGTATTAAACCTTACAGGAGAGAAAAGTTTCAAACTTTAATGTCCTTCGACAATGGGTGTCGAAAGACAATAAAGATTGATCAGTTACAATAAAGTCTGGTCGTTTTTTAACCTCCTGCTAAGTTTCGCTTAGTCGGAGGTTTTTTTATGTCAGATGCAGATAAGTCACTCAATAAGAAAGACCAAAAACGTTTAGATGAAAATAGATTATTAGGTTTTTCTGAGGGTGGTAGGACGGGCTGGCTCGCTCGCGTAATGAGAGCTTGCTCCGAGAAAAGTGTTCGTTGGGACTTCTCAGTAAACGAAGATCATTGTTCAGTGGTGGTGGAAGTTAAACATCCTTTCAGTACCAAAACGTCGATGGTGAAACCGTGCTTAAAATTGAAAGTGAGTATGAGACCGCATGGATTGAAACTTTAGACAGAGCCATTAAGACAGTATCAACATAATAACCAAGGAAAGTAAGTGTTTATGCTCGGATAATGTAGTGAAGTAAAGTCAAATATAGGTCAAGCTCTTGGCTACTAAAGTTGGTGTCTTATTCAAAACGGGCGTTGTGCTTGGGTGAAAGCGATAATATCGAAAGTGCTGTCTTTGGTTAGAGGTTTTGTGTATTGGTGACAAATAGTTAACTGAGGATACCGAGAAAAATATAGCCAGCTCTTGGTGAAAGAGCTGGCCTTATCGTTATTCGTTGAGCGCCAGATTGAAGCTTTCAGGCTGCCAACTTTGAGTTCGCAAAGAATGCGAATACAAATTGTAGGTGATGGTGGTTTTGTTTCCATCTTGGTTGATACTGAATGTGATTTCGGTGTCGCTCCAAGAGATATCTTCAAGCAGAAGATCTGCATTTTGCGATAGGTCGTGAAGTACCATGGTGTTTAGCATGGTCGCATTGGAGCGAACCAGAGTATACGCGAGGTTTGATGTTGCTGGGTTATCTGGCGCTTCACCAATCAAGATATCACACGGCGAACTGAATACCATTTTTTGGCTAAATGGCGTTTGTCCTTCAATGGCGTAGCGATGGGAGTGCGCTGAAACCGAACTCAACTGACGTGTATTGGTCATTCGGTTTAGTGCGCCTGGCAACGGGTTAGCGCAAACCTCATAGCTGTCCATTTCGGTATGTTCACCGCGAATATGGTAGGTCAAATCCAACTGTTGCTGATGCGGATTGGCTATCAGGTTTGCTTCTACATACGCTTCGCCAACACAGAACAAGATACGCCTGAACATGACGTTCTGATATGACTGGCTATCCCACTGCTCGATGGTGTGGCTATCGACTTCTGCTGCTGGTTGATTCCAATCGGCAAGCGTATCTATGACTTTGCAAATTGGAGAGTCAGAGAAGTGAAGTAACGTTGGATCGATTGGCGATTGGTTCTGCTGATTCACAACAAGGGTGTTGTGCGTAGCGGTATTCTTGTAATAGCCGTAATGCAGCTCTGCGCCATACCCGGTGGTACCGAGATCGGGCAGTATCTCTTTGCCATTGCGAACAATGATCAAGCCTAATCGATCGTAGTGATCGTGTTCGCCACCATAAGGACTGTGCTTAACAAGCAGAGAATGATCATTGCTTTGGTCGTAATGAATCGTCACGCCCGCCTGAGCGGTGTGGATAGATTGACATTGCAGTGGCGCAGCCTTTGGAAGTTCATCTACACCGTAAAGTAGAGCATCGATGTTATCTCTTGAGATATTTTGATAGATGCTAGTAAGAACACTCGCAAACTCATCACAAGGGTACTGCGCGTAGGCAAACTCAAACAGGTGTGAGTGAGTAATGCGCTCTTGGCCGGCAATACAGTCATTGAGACGCGGGAAGTCGCCCGTATTAAGTACCAAGTTTAGTGGAAACTTGAGCATCTTAACAAAGTTAGAGTTGGAGCTCACGGAATGAGGCGTTGAGTAGGCGATTTTTTCAAAGTTTAAC
This sequence comes from Vibrio methylphosphonaticus, assembly GCF_023634655.1. Taxonomy (GTDB): domain Bacteria; phylum Pseudomonadota; class Gammaproteobacteria; order Enterobacterales; family Vibrionaceae; genus Vibrio; species Vibrio methylphosphonaticus. The sequence goes on from NZ_JAMKMS010000008.1 coordinate 205,233, forward strand.
AGCGCTTGTAAGGCGTAGTAGTGATAGTGAATTGAGCCCTCAAACCACATTCCCTCTTCTGAGCAGCCGTGGTTAAGTTGATAGTGGATACCGTAGTTAGTATTCAGAGCAAAATCGATGTAGCGGCTCTCTTCGAGGATCAACCCAATCACACCAATGGTGGCGTTGATTTTCATTTCATGGTTGTGTAGCTGGTCAGTTCGGTATTCCATCAAAAACTCAGCCCCTTCACGAAGTAGGCGCTGCTCGATGTATGACTGCTCGTCGAGTGACAGTTGCTCACGAATGAAGTCATAACCGCGAGCAAGATCCAAGTGGCAGTTTGCCTCACATAAAGTCTGTGCATTCGCTTTGCCAGGACCGTTGTAGGGGATGCCACCATGAACTTCGTAGTCCGGATAGTATTTAGCGGATTGAAGCAAGATGTCTTTAACCTTATCGAAGAAACGTTGTTCTCCAGTCAGTTTCCAAAGCAAGCCAAGATCGTAGCACGCTTTTGCATTCAGGCCATTTAGCCATCGCCACCAGGCGCCATCATATGGTTCACCCGTGAACGCTTTACCATCAACTGGGCAGCAGTGCGAGAGTGGCTTTTCACGATCCCACGTTAGGCGAACGCCATGCTCAGGGCAAAAGTAATACAGGTTCCAGGTCGCACGACCGTCGGGCGGAACCAAGGTATCGCTATTGAGCACAACATGATTGTCTTCTATGAGTTGGGCGATAGTTTGCTCAGAAGCGCGCTGTTTGATGGATTGAATTTGTTGTTCGCTAAACTGGATCATTGAGCATCTCCTGTGAGTCTGGATTGAGGAAAATTAAAGTAGCGCTCTGCATTGTAATAACAGATGTTTTCTATGGTGTCTTTCAGTAGCGCTTCACTATTTGGAAGCTCTCCATTTTCGACCCAAGCGGCGAGTTGATTACAAAGTACACGGCGGAAATATTCGTGGCGACTCATCGAAAATACGTTGCGAGAGTCGGTCAACATACCTATGAACCGGCCTAGAGCACCTAAGTTCTTTAATGTGGTGAGCTGGGCTTCCATGCCGTCTTTATGGTCGTTAAACCACCATGCTGCGCCAAATTGGACTTTTCCAGCGGCGGAGTCACTGTCTTGAAAAGCACCGGCAATGCAACTAAGTAGTGCATTGTGATTTGGATTGATGCTGTAAAGCACCGTTTTTGGTAGCTGGTTGGTTAAATCTAATTGACTGAGAAGCTGGGTTAGATTTTCGGCAATAAGGCGATCATTCATCACGCTAAATCCGGTGCCACCGCCAAGCTCCTGTTTTCTGCGTTCGTTAACGTTAATCAATACACCAATGTGGAGTTGCATTGCCCAGCCACGGCTATGGTAGTGCTGACCTAACTGGTTGAACAGAAAAGAGCTAAGTTGTTTGCTTTCGATATCTTTAAGCACTTTCCCTGTTAGCAGCTTTTCAAATAGTTGATGAGCGGAATTATGTGAGCAATGTGCAAAATGCACTTGAGTGAGTCCAAGATCGGATAGTCGGCAGCCAGCGTTATGGAATGCTTCGATTCGCTTTGAAATCGCATTGAGAAAGTCATTGATGGATGCAATATGCAAAGAGGTCATCGTGCTTAATGTATCAATCATCTTGCGAAAAGCACTTGGCGATCCAAACGCAAATAGGTCGTCTGCTCTGAATGTAGGGAGCACCTCAACGTCAAAGTCGGACTCGGCAATCAGTTTGTGATAGTGAAGATCGGAGAGCGGTGAATCTGTAGTGCAAAGCGTAGTGACATGACACTGCTTCAACACACTCTGAGTTGTGAGCCTAGATGTGGCAAGTTCGGCTTCACAGTGTGACCAAATGGCATCGCAATTGTCCGGGTTTAATAATAGTGAGCAGTTGAAGAAACGCTCCAGCTCTAGGTGAGACCACTGATAAAGCGGGTTGCCGAGAAGATAAGGGGCGGTTTGACACCATTTCTCGAACTTTTTCTTGTCGGGCGCATCGCCGGTTATATAGTGTTCTTCAATTCCATTGCTGCGCATCGCTCGCCATAAATAGTGATCACTATGCAGCCAGCATTCAGCGATGTTACTCGCGCGATGGTTTTCCCAAATCTGTTTCGCATCTAGGTGATTGTGATAATCAATTATCGGCATAGCTTTGGCGTAGTCATGGAACAAGCGGCGAGCCAAATCTGAGGTTAAAAGAAAATCGTCGTGAATGTATTGGTTCATGGGTTTCATCTCGAAATACTTTTGAAAACTCAACGGTGTTAGCGGTGACGAGTGGATTGCTAAACGCAAAATAGGGGCTGGTGGCCAGCCCCTTGTCATTACGCTAACTTTGAGTCTGTAGGTCCACTACTTTGGTATCCTTGGCGCTTTTTAACAGTAAAGCACCAACAGTGAGTACCACGCCGCCACAGAACAAAAATGCCATGCGACCCCAGAATGGGTTTGGTATCAGTACCATACAGATAACTAACGAACCGAAGATTAAGATGAGCTTACCAAGCATGCTGCGCTGTTGGCGGTCGACGGCATCTTGTCCTTCTTCCTCGATGACAGGCGTAGCAACGTCAGTCCAAAACTCATTAAGTTCCGTTTTACGTTCGCCTTGTGGCTCTTTATAGAACTTAGTGGTTAGACAGAAGAATCCGCCAGTGAATACAAGGTGACCGATGATGCCATTCATTACCGTCAAGTCTGCCGCCTCACGGCTAGTGAAGCCACCCTCGATACCTAGAAGGTTCGCGATGACATCTGGTGTGATGACAAAACTCACCATATAAGAGACCACCATGCCGACTGTTAGCGTAGCCCAAGCTGCCCAATCAGGCGTCTTCTTAACGAACATGCCAAAGAACAGTGGAACTAGGATAGGCATTTGTAGCAATGTACTTACGTACATCATGGCATCAAATAGGCTCAATTCACGAAGGGAGTTGATGAATAGTGCAACTGCGATAATCAGAGCACCAAACACTATAGTGACGCCTTGGCTAACACGCATCAGTTTTTTCTCAGATGCATTCTTATTGATGATTGGGCTGTAGAAGTTACGAACGAAGACGCCAGCATTACGGTTAAGACCTGAGTCCATTGATGACATGGTCGCGGCAAAAACAGCTGACATTAGAAGGCCTACCATACCCACTGGCATGACACGCTCAACGAACACAAGATAAACGGCATCCGCTGCTTTGCCGCCGAGCGCGTCAGCGTGTACTAGCGCAGCGTCAGGGTAAAGGACAGCCGTTACCCATGGTGGCATAAACCAAATCGCAGGGCCAATCAGCATAAGAACAAACGCCAACAGTGCCGCTTTGCGCGCATTGGTGGAGTCTTTAGCGGTCAAGAATCGGTAAGAATCCTGCATGTTGTTGATGTTTTGAAGCTGTTTCACAAACATGAAGATGAACCATGCTACGAACAGTAGCGGGTAGTTCATGTTCGCACCCATTATTGAGTCTGCTGGGAATTGCTCAATTAAGTTGCTTGGACCTCCAATCTTGATGAGAGCTGCAACGGCACATACGACAGTTACCGCCATGATTACAACCATTTGCACAAAGTCGGACGCAACCACACCCCAAGAACCGCCGATCACGGAAATAAATAGAACAATCAGACCGGTGATGACGATGGTCGTTTCGATGTCGATATTGAAAACGGCACTAACAAACAGCGCTAGACCGTTTAGCCAAATACCAGTGTAAACAATGCTGGTTGGCATGGTTGCCCATGTAAATACCTGTTCGTTTGTCGTGCCAAAGCGGCGACGCACCCCTTCTACTGGAGTGACAACACGCATTTGACGGAAGCGGTAGGAGAAAAACAGCCAAGACAGCAAAAAACCGAACGCATTGGCCATGAAAATAACCATGATAGGGAAGCCATCGGTAAATGCTTTACCTGCTGCCCCGGTGAACGTCCAAGCGCTGAACTGAGTCATAAAGGCAGTTGAGCCGACCATCCACCAGAGCATTTTACCGCCCCCGCGAAAGTAGTCACTGGTCGAGCTGCCTGATAGACGCTTGAATATGACACCTACAGCGATCATGAAGACGAAGTAGACACCGACAACAACAATGTCAATATTCATAAAACTTACCTCTAAAATGAAAAATTGATTAGATAGAAATTAAAACGATGGTTCATTATTGCATTTGCAGCGTCGCAATTACCAACGAACTGTGGGTTTTTGTGATGAATGAAACGATTTTTCATTTTTTTATGTTGACTGTGACTTTTTCTTATTAGGTTTTTCAGCCCCCTATCTTGTCTACGCTTATGTGCTTATTAAGTCGGAGTTGGCTCGCTACTCATCCAATAGTAAACGCACACTGTGCCTTATCTTACTTGGTGATACATACAATAAAGGGTGAGTCATGGGTTAATAAATGAGTTACCTACAACCATATAAGAAACGGTTGATCTTGCCTGTTGCACATTCTTTGATCGCGGTAACACAAAATCACACAGTTAGAGATAATTAGTTACATAGCTCACATAATAACCTGGCTGGACTTTATAAAAACGTCATTTGTTTAATAATGAAACGGAGTTTTAAAAATTAGTCTAAAAATATATAAAATGTAAAAGGAGTTCAGAATGAATGTCGATATGCTCGTCGTGGGCGTTTACTTTATCTTTATGATAGCGATAGGCGTCATCTTTAAACGTTTCGCAGGTAGTTCTACCAGTGACTACTTTCGAGGCGGTGGTAAAATGCTCTGGTGGATGGTCGGCTCAACTGCCTTTATGACGCAATTTAGTGCTTGGACCTTTACGGGAGCGGCAGGTAAAGCCTTTACCGATGGTTTTCCCATTATGGTCGTATTTATGGCTAACGCATTTGGCTTTTTACTTTCTTGGTTATTCTTTTCATACCGTTTTCGCCAAATGCGAGTCGTAACACCGATTGAAGGCGTTCGTCGTCGTTTTGGTGCTACAAATGAGCAAGTATTTACTTGGGCGACCATGCCAACCAGCATCGTTTATACCGGTATTTGGCTAAATGGTTTGGCACTGTTTGTCAGCGCGGTATTCAAAGTAGATATTGAGACAACAATCGTTGTTACAGGTCTAATCGTCCTGTTTATTTCTGTTATCGGCGGCGCGTGGGGTGTTGTAGCATCCGACTTTGTTCAGATGGTGGTCATTATGGCCGTGACCGTAGTATGTGCTGTTGCCGCTCTAATTAAGATAGGTGGTCCTACGAACCTAATTGAACAGTTCCCTGCGGATTCGATCATGGGTTCAAATATGAACTATCCGCTGTTGTTCGTGGCATGGTTCATCTTCATGTTCGTGAAGCAGCTTCAAAACATCAACAACATGCAGGACTCTTATCGATTCTTAACAGCTAAAGATTCGACCAATGCTCGTAAAGCCGCGCTACTTGCGTTTGTTCTTATGCTGATTGGTCCTGCTATTTGGTTCTTGCCTCCTTGGGTGTCGGCAGTGATCTACCCAGATGCAGCCACAGTGCACGCAGCACAGCTAGGTAAAAAAGCAGCGGATGCGGTTTACTTGGTATTCGTTGAGAATGCGATGCCTGTTGGTATGGTTGGCCTACTTATGTCTGCGGTATTTGCCGCGACCATGTCTTCAATGGACTCTGGCCTTAACCGTAACTCCGGTATCTTTGTTCGTAACTTCTATGCACCAATCATTGATAAAAAGGCTGACGACAAGAAACTAATGCGTGTAAGCCAAGTGGTTACTGTGGTGTTTGGTGCTCTGATTATCGCAGTTGCCCTATTCATTAACTCTCTTCGTGGATTGAGCTTGTTCGATGCGATGATGTACGTCAGTACGCTACTGCAGATGCCAATATTGGTCCCATTATTCTTCGGTATCTTCATCAAGAAGACGCCAGATTGGGCGGCATGGGCAACATTGGCTGTCGGTATTATTGTCTCTTACCTTGTTAGTTTCGTGATTACTGCCGATGTTGTAGCAAACTGGCTGAACTTAGACACGCCATTTACGGGCCGTGAAGCGAAAGACCTAAAAGTCCTACTCGGTATCATGGGTCACTTGTTCATCACGGGTGGTTTCTTCTGCCTAACCACTAAGTTCTACAAAGAGCCAGTTGGTGAACGTGAATCTGAACTGACTGAGTTCTGGAGCGATGTTGCTACTCCTGTAGTAGAAGAAGCAGGTCAAGATGAACTGGATCGTCAACAACGCAACATGCTAGGCAAATTGATTCTTGTATTTGGTGTTCTAGTGACGCTAATGGTACTCATCCCGAATCCATTCTGGGGACGAATGGCCTTTGTCTTCTGTGGAGCGGTCATTGTGACGGTTGGTAGTTTGCTTCTGAAAAGTGCAAAACAAGCCGATAAGCTTACGACTAGTAGCGCCACATAATTCAAATCCCCCCCATGAGGAGCTACGCAGTTCACAGTAGCTCCTTTTTTTAACCAGTAACTAAAAGAAGTACATAATAAACGCGGAAGGGAGATCTAAACGTGAAAATGAACGTGAACACACTCGCCATACTTATTCCTCTAACCCTATATAGCGCATCTGGCATTTCAGCTCCAGGTTATAAACAAGGCGCAACGTTACCTACGACATTTCAAAATACTATCTACGCAGTTGATCACGGTGTTATCGTCGACGATGGCATCGATGATTCTGCTGCACTGCAAGCCATTATTGACAATGAGGTTACCGCTTCTACGAGTAAAAATACGGTGATAATACTGCCACAGGGCACTATTAACCTGAGTGATGAAATCCATATTGACAAGTCAGGGTTGGTTATCAAAGGGGCGGGAAGCGATCCAGCCACGGGTACTCAAATAGTCGTTAAGTCTTGGTCACCTTATGGTGTGGATGCGAGTAACGCCCCTGATTTTGATAAGAAATACTGGCCTGGTTTTGGCGTATTTCGTGTCGAAACTCGACAGAAGCATGTCAAGGAACCCGCTTACGAGGGGAGCGTCAACTTCCACTGGAAACACAGCATTGAGTTTGCACAACCTGCAAAAATGGGTGACAACACCATTGTACTAGAATCAGGAAAAGCCGGTGAGTTTAGTCAGGGCGATCTTATTTATGTCGGTGCCGCCAACGACAAAGCGTTTTTGGATAAAGGGCAAGTGCCAGAATCGAGAAGAAGTGGTAGTCACATAAAAACCGGTCACATGCGCACACAGATTTTTAAAGTGACAGCGGTAAACAGTGGCAACAATTCGGTCACCCTTGACGGCGGTCTAGAGTTTGATATTCCGCTAAACAATGAGAGTGGTTACAACAGCCGTGTCATGCCAGTCAGTGCGGTAGAAAACTTTGGTCTGCAAGACTTCTTTCTAACCATGGACACGAAAGGCAGCCATTGTGAGGGCTACAATCGCAACCAGTTTTCGGCGAGCAACCCTAATGGCGTCTTGTATCGATATGAGAACGTATGTGCACAAGATGCGATTCACGGCATCATTCTCAAGTGGGCGTATAACGGCTGGGTTGATAATGTCCGTATCGACATGATCGGTTCACATCCTATTGTCAGTGAGTTCGCCAAAGCAGTCACCATCTCCAACAACACGATCGACGGCTCGTGGAATAAGGGGGCTGGCGGAAATGGCTATGTTCGTGGCTCTAAGTTATACAACAGCTGGATCCACAATAACGATATTCGTAACATTCGACACCTCGCTCTCCAATGGTCAGCGACTGGAAATATCGTCGAGCACAATACACTGAATGTTGATATGAACTTCCACGGTGGCTGGGAGCGAAATAATTTGGTTCGCTTAAATCATATCGCCGTGCCGTACGAGCATCGCAGTTGGTCTAATGGGGCGCCAGAATCGGGGTCAACGTGGCAACCGATTTGGGTTGGCTCCGGCGACCACGCCAGTAAGTGGTCAGGACCGACAGGGCCTAATAATGTCCTAACCAACAATACACTGGAGAAAGCAAAGAGTTCGGGTGACAGTATTACTCGATGGGGGCTATTCGATGAACCTGATGTCGAGTACGCGCTCAATTGGGATGGCAGCCAGTACAAACATCTCAATATTAATGAAGAGCCAATAGCGACTTGGAATCAAGCGTTGGCAGAGGGCGTTCATCAGCAGATACCAACTTCTGGTGTCACTGTGGCTGGAGGTTCTTGGCCTCCGGAGGGGGTCGATCCAGAGGAGCCTGTTGATCCAGTCGATCCACCTGTGTCTGAAGGGTGTGATGTCGTCACCCAATATAGTTGGGGGCAGAAAATGGAGTTGGACTTATCCCAAGCAAGCTGTGTAGCGATTGATAGAGATCTCGCAGGAAAGACAGTGCAATTGTGGGACAGTGATGCAAATAATAGTTGTGATTTCAGGGGGACGTTATCCAGCATTGATGGTAGCGGCTCAGTTAACGTGACATCAAACTATGTGAGCAATAATACTCTAACAGGTAAGCTGGTTAAAGTGATACCAAATAATAATTGTCAGTATGTTAAATTTAGAGCTTATTAGATATCAGATGTTTCAATAAATATAAAAAAGGAGCTCATAAAGAGCTCCTTTTTTATATTTATTGAAACATCATTTCTTCCATATTATTTAATCGTTGATCAAAATCACAATTGTCACTTTTTATATGAGTTGTATATTATAAAGTGATCTTGATCTGTATTTTAAACCGGCGTTTCAATTAATATTGTTTCTGGTTTTATTAAGGAGGTTTATGATGATTCGTAAAAGTATGCTTGCTATTTCTCTTGCTATTTCCTGGGGGGTGATGGCGGGTAATATTGACTTCATCTCATATGATGAAGCAGCGCTTGAATATAACAAGCAACATTTAACTATGAAACAGGGCTCTATAGATGCATTAGTTGAAAAAGCAGATAAGGCGCTTAACGCACCAATAGATCCGGTGACTAACAAAACACTATTACCAGCCAGTGGTGACAAACACGATTATTTTAGCTTTGGACCATACTGGTGGCCGAATCCAGATACTGAAGATGGCTTACCTTATGTGCGTCGTGATGGCGATTATAATATGGCCACCAAAAGCGCAGCAACGGACAAGCAGCGTTTTATTCGTTTTGCTAAAGATGTGACAGATCTGAGCCTTGCTTACTACTTCACAGACAATAAAGCTTACGCAAACAAAGCGAAAGCTCAGCTTAGTGCATGGTTTGTCGACCCAAAAACACGAATGAACCCTAACCTCAATCATGCTCAAGCAATCCCAGGAATTGTTGATGGGCGCGGTATTGGCATTATTGATAGTCGCTTGCTCATCCCAGTGCTGGATAGTATCAACATCTTGCAAGAGCAACTTGATCCGAAAGACTATCAGACTATGGTTACTTGGTTTAGTGAATTTAACCAATGGCTTCTAACCAGTAATCATGGCTTTGAAGAGGATAATTGGCACAACAATCATGGTACGTGGTATGACGCACAAGTGGCTGCTTTTGCCATTTTTGTCGGCCAAGAAGATATTGCAAAGCAGCGCCTGAGAATCACTCAAATGCGCCGAATTGGTAGTCAGTTTGATATGAATGGTCGTCAACATGGAGAGCTCGAACGTACTCGCCCTTGGCATTATTCAAACTTTAACCTAGAAGCCTACAGTCACCTTGGTCATTTTGGAGACAAGCTTGGCATCGACGTTTGGAATTATGAAGTCGATAAGCACTCTTTAGAAAAAGGTTATCAATATATAGCTAAACATGCTAATCAACCTGATAAATGGCAATACAAAGAATTAAAAGGATTTGATGGTTCGAAAGCCTATGTGAATTTACTTTATGCTCAGAAAGTATATGGCGAGCCGGTATTTACCAATGCTATTTCTGAGCTGAGTAAAGAAAAAGAAAATAGCAAGAAAGTTGCAAATCTACTATTCAAATAAAAAGGAATTAAACTTTGTCTAAGATCTATAAAATAGCTACAACTGCGGTTGTGGCATTGGTTGCTAGTGCCTCTATTTCTGCGGCATCTCTCGACTTTCGTCAAGAATATAAACACGAAAGTGAAACATATGCGAGTCGCGTGAAGCTTGGTGCTGGCGTTGGAAATATGTATTTTGGTGTTGAAGCCATGCAAAAGGGTAAACCATTTTCAGAATGGCAATCGAAAGGCAACGAATTCGACTTCGGCTACAAATACAAAATTGATGACAATTGGATGCTTATTCCAGGTATGCCAATTACGTTCTTCCCTGGTCACGTGACCTATAAACCTCAGCTTCGCGCTCAGTACTCTTTTGAGTCAGGGTTTGTTACCAAGCTTCGCTATCGCCATGAGTTCCGTAACTTCTCTGATGACCGTTCTTCTGAACAGAAGAGCAAAGTCACCGCTAACCTTGATTATAAATACAATGGTTTTCAGTTTGGTTTAGAGGCGAACTATGAGAAAGGTTTGGATGACCAAGTGTTGTTTGACAACGGCGACACCAACTGGGACGCAATGTTCAAACTTGGCTATAAAGGCGAAGACTGGAGTTGGCGCCCATATGTGGAGTTCGCCAATGTTTCGGTATCGAGCTCTTCAAACGATCGTCAACTACGAAGCCGTATCGGCATTACTTATAGCTTCTAGACGTTTACTGTAATTGATTGTCCGTATGGCCACGCTAGCTTGTTAATGTGGCCATTTTTTATAGTGAGGGATTATGACATTGATAAAAAAGGGCGCACTGCTGCTGATTACAGCGATGTTGAGTATCGCGTTGATTGTGTTTGTAAGCTTGGATTCAATCAAAACATCTTTAGTCGAAACCAAAAAGCATGAAGTGGCATCGTTACTCTCGTTTGCAAAGAAGCAAGCATCGGATGCCATCATACAAAGCCGCTCCCCGGAAGAGGCTGAGCAACGCATCATTGCTGTTCTGTCCACTTACCGTTTGGGTAATGCTTACATTTGGGCGAATGACCACAATGCTATCGCTCGCGTGCATGTGCGTGGCGAAAAACTGGGGGCGTTCCAAAGCTCTTATGCTCGGCATGTAAGCCTGCTAAAGGATAAGGAGTTCAACTATGTTGTCGGCGAGGTGAGTAAACCGAACTCGTCGGAAAAGGTGACCAAGGTAAGTGCGATTACCATGATCCCAGAACTCAAATGGGTAATGGGGCTTGGGATATACATGGATGATGTTGAGGAAAGTTATCAGCAGCTCGTGACGCGCCTTTTGATCTACAGCTGCGGTATTTTAGTGGTGATATTATTGATAAGCGGCCTCATTGCGCGCAGTATCTACCGTTCTGTAGGCGGGGAACCCAATGTGGTCGTTTCATTAACCAAGCGGATCGCCGATGGACACTTATCTCAGTCTGTGAAGCAGTCTGTACCGCAAAGAAGCATTTTAGAGTCCGTTAGTCAGATGCAAGCGTCACTCAAACAGTTTGTTGATAAGATCGGCTCTGTTTCGGTGATGATCAATCAGTCTACTGATAACCTAGATCGTAATGTCGCGGCGACGACGGAAAGCTTAGGTCAAATTCGCTCGATTTCAGATGACACATTTGATTCCATGAAGGCGCTCGAGCTCAGCATTGAAGAAATCAACATTGGAATTGATAAGGCACATTGGAATAGCTTGCAATCGCAGTCTTTGTCTGAGCAAGGGGCAGACGCGATTCAATCTATGGAGTGTTCAGTGGAGGATATTCGCTCAAGCCTTGATGGTTCACTGAAAAGTTTTGGCCTGTTAGCCGCAAAGTATGAACAGATATCAGGGGTTGTTGAGGTGATCCAAGGCATCGCTGAGCAGACAAATTTGCTAGCGCTCAACGCAGCCATAGAAGCCGCGAGAGCGGGCGAGCAAGGGCGTGGTTTTGCTGTGGTAGCTGATGAGGTTCGAAGTCTTGCAGCCAGAACATCGGATGCGACTGTGGAAATATCTAAAATAAGTGAACACATACTGTCGGAGTCTGAACATGTTTCCACGGACTTGAAAAAGCTGCTTGAACAAATCTCGCAAAGCGAAAAGAAATCTGAACAGGTCGGTGTTATTTTTAGTCAAGTAAAGCAAGGTGCGAGTGATGTACAGAATATCGTTGCGGATTTAAAACAGTTGACAAAAAATGAGTTGGCTATTTCTGAGCAGGTTTATTTATCAATTGAGAAACTGCTCAAAGTTCAAGAGGCAAATTTGAAGCGAATTGAGCAGTTTTCATTGAATTCAAGTGAGCTAAAACGGCTATCGGACGATCTGCAATCCAATAGCCATGGTTTTGAAAAACAAGAGCTAGTGGCAGGTTAAGCATGAGTTGTCACGTTTAATAGGGTGGTTTGCACATCACCTCACTGAGCGGGCGATGACAGAGTCTTAGTCTCTTTACTTGAGCTAATAATAGCTCCGCACAACCTAATGCATCACTGGCTGCTGAGTGGGCCTGATAATCGGGCAAATTATAGTGTTGGCGCAGATCATCGAGTTGGAAGCTAGCATGGCCACTATTTTTTCCTAAATAGCTAAATCGCTTCTCAAGCATCAAGGTGTCTATCATGTAACAAGGCAGTTTTTCCAATTGATAGCGCCTTTTGAGATACGACGATAAAAAGCCATACTCAATGCCCGCACTGTGGGCAATGATAGTTTTGCCTGCACAATGTTCGATTAATTGATCGAGTGCTGGCTCGGGCTCCACCCCCTGTTTTTGAACTTGAATGGGCATAATTTCATGAATGATAGCGCTCTCTGGTCGCACAACAACGTCGTGGCGCAAAATCACTTCGCTAACACTGGTTAAATCAATCTCTTCATAGTTTAACTCTACCGTTCCAATAGAGAGGATTCTATCAGTGTCTGGATTTAATCCTGTCGTTTCAAAATCGAGTGCGACAAATTGTTGTTCAGACAACGGGCGCTCTGCATTAGGGAGCGGGTGGGCAAAGTAATGCTCGAGGGCATGAGAAGACCAGCGTTTAGCCTGCATGGATTGGTGCAAAGCTTCAATATTGTCGCCTTTAGAGAATAGCTTTTGTAGGGCTTTGGTCAGCATGTTAGAACCCGCCTACAAATTTGAGTTTAGCGACATCCTGCAGTTCGCTGATTATCTTGAACGCCTCTTTTAGGTGCTTGCGTTCAAAACTGCTGAATTCGTCAGGGCGGATGTGGTTATCCGGAGTATCACCACGAAGCTGTGCGTTGAGCTGGTGCCTAAAACGAACTTGAGTTAGAAAACGGTACGCGCCGATAATGTTGTCGCAACTGTTTTGAGACAAGGTACCTTGCTCAACTGCATATCGAAACCGCTCTTCAGTCCCTGTTAGCGACCCTCCAGCGGCAAGGCTGTATATCCGAGCAAGATCAATGATGAGATTCAGCGCAAATTTTTTGATGTTGAGTGACTTGGTGTTATCACCACTTTTTTCTAGTACCAGACTATTGAAAATACCAAGGGGCGGTGATGTTTCGATGGCATCGCGTGTTAGTGCTGGGATAAAGCGAGGGTTTGCATGAATGGTCTGGTGTAGGTGGTTTTGAAGCGTATCGACAAGTTCCGCGTTCCCGTACACACAGCGTATTTCCATGAAGACACTGATGTTGAGCAGTTTATTGTATTCTGGGCTAGCTACCCATTTTGTATAGTATTCTTTCCAGCGACCTACATTCTGGTTCCATTTGGCTGTGGCTGCCATGTACTTACCATCACAAAGGGGATAGCCCACTGCGGCTAATCCATTACACACTCGCATTGCAAAGTAAGCGAAGTAGAATCGGTCGTCCTCGGTTGCATCTTCTGCGAGTACGAGAGCATTGTCTTGATCAGAGAGCATGTGTACTTCGTTTCTTGCATGCGACCCAGCAACCATCCAAGCGTATTCACAAGGTGGTGGACCGAGCACTTCTTCTGTTAGTTGGATTATTCGTCTATTGAACGCATCCATGATCATCGACATCACCTGACCATGAATCTCGGCGCTCACACCACTTTCGACCAAGGCTTGGAAAATGGTTTCTTTTTCATCTCGTAGGCTAGCAAGCGCATTGATCGAGTTGGCGTACTTGATTTTTTCAATGAGGAAGAGCGATTGAGTACGATGGTTATGAACCAGATGTGTAGTCGTCAATAAGCCTTTTACTTCGTTATTGGCAATGACAGGCAGGCATCGAATATTATACTGCAACATGAGTGAAATCGCTTGAATCACTTTGTCTTCGCTATTGATCAAAATGGGGTTGCGTGTCATGACTTCATAAATAGGTCGCTGGGTATCGACACCCTGAGCGACAACATGTTGGGTCATATCGCGGTCGGTGACCAAGCCGACAATTTCATGTTCTTTTAGTACCACGGCGCATGAGCTGCGACGCTTACCACACATGGCCTTGGCGACATCCATGATCGAGTCATCGTAACTTGATACTGTGATATTTTCGCTGGCGACTTCTCCCACCGTACGAAAGAACAAGCTTTTCTCTTCTTTGTTGACGATAGAGCGTATGGCGGAGTGCAAACGTGTTTTTGCTGTAGCGGCAAAGTAGTCTTTAAACTCGGGATGTTGTTTGCATGTCTCTTGAATGTTTGCATGTGGTATTAGATAAAGGAGCGAGTCTTCAATAGCTTCCGCTCGGTAGCCATCTTCTGCTTCATTTAGGGGCTCAAGGAAAGTAAACCCAAACTGATCCTCTTCACCGAGACGGGCTCGGAGTTTATTGATTTGGGTACGCTGCTCTATTGCGCCTTTTCGAATCACATAGAGGTACCGTTTCTCGCACATCGAGTGAAACTCAATACTTTCTCCCTTGGCTAGGTATTTGACTGTGACTGAGCCTGCTAGTGATTCAACCACCTGTTTTGGCAGAAGGTCGAAAGGGTCAAGGTGAATCAAAAAGTCGAAAATGTTATTTGAAGCTGAAGTACCCATGTAAATCCCTTAAGTGAAATGGCGTTTCAATAAAGTGCTTGGCGGCAAAAAAAGCAGCACGAGTGCTGCTTTTTTAACTGTATTAATGTCAGACAGGGTAATTGTGATAGCCCAAGTGCTCAGAAACATTGCGGCCAGCCGAGTGGAGCTGGGCAATGTACTCTTGTTTGCGGTTTTCTTCGAATCGAATAGTAGGAAACGAAACAGAGATAGCCGCAATAGGGTCACCAAATCGGTCGTAAACCGGTACTGCAATGCAACGCAATCCTGGCTCTTGTTCTTCGTTGTCTTCACCAAAATGCTGCTCACGAACAAGGTTTAATTCTTCAAGCAGTTGGTCTGCGTTTTCATGCGTATGCTGCGTGTGTTTTTTAAACTTAACATCAGCCAAGAGAGCTCGTACTTCTTGCTCATCCATATGAGACATCAACACCTTACCAATAGCTGTGCTGTAGAGCGGGTTGCGGCGACCGATGCGTGAGTGCATACGTAGATGATAACTGGAGTCTATCTTGTGTAGGTAGATGATGGAGTCTTCGTCAATGGAGCCCAAGTGAACAGTTTCATTGATGATCTTGGAGATTTTCGCCATCTCAGTATTAGCAAGATTAATGAGGTCGACATGCTCTAAAGCTTTTGAACCTAACTCAAATAATTTTAATGTCAGTGAGTATTTATCGGCTTCCCCTTCCTGCTCAACAAACCCGAGTGTCTTCATGGTTTGTAAAAAGCGATAGGTTGTCGCCTTTGACATCATCAAGCGTTGAGATAGCTCGGATACACCAATCTCTTTTTGGTTAGCCAGTGCTGAGAGGATGTTAAATACTTTTAATACTGACGATACAGCTTCCGGTTGAGTTGATTTTTCCATTTCACGCTCTGAGTCATTTTCGATAGTACCTGATTATACCTGACATGTTGGAGCGAGTCAGTAGTTTCGAAAAGCCATTTCATTAATTTAAAACCAATAATTGAGATATCAATCACATTAGTTGTAGTTAACTTTAAAAATTAAAACGCAATTTCAAAAATAACTTTCGGTCGTATCATTTTTTGTGTAATGTAAGTTTCAACAGAGTGAACATCGGCCTTTTTTTGTTCACCACACATTCACTACAAAGGTACAGATTATGATTCTTGATTCGTTTAGCCTTGAAGGCAAGGTAGCAGTGGTAACTGGTTGTGATACCGGTCTTGGGCAAGGAATGGCTATCGGGCTTGCTAAAGCAGGTTGTGACATTGTTGGCGTGAACATTGTTGAACCGTCAGAGACGATTGCGATGATCGAAGAGACAGGTCGCAAGTTTGTTGATATTCGCGCTAACTTAATGAAGTTAGATGATATTCCAAGCATCGTCGATCGTGCAGTTACGGAGTTAGGTCGAATTGATATCTTGGTAAACAATGCAGGCATCATCCGTCGTAACGACGCCATTGACTTCTCTGAGCAAGATTGGGATGACGTGATGAATATCAACATAAAGTCGGTGTTCTTTATGTCACAAGCGGTAGCGAAACAGTTTATCGCGCAAGGTCAAGGTGGCAAAATCATTAACGTCGCGTCAATGTTGTCATTCCAAGGTGGCATTCGAGTACCATCTTACACCGCTTCAAAGAGTGGAGTGATGGGTGTGACTCGACTAATGGCTAACGAATGGGCAAAAGAAGGCATTAATGTTAACGCTATTGCGCCGGGCTACATGGCAACGAATAACACAGTAGCACTACGCGCTGATGAGCAGCGTAATGCTGAAATTTTAGAGCGTATTCCAGCTGACCGTTGGGGCACTCCTGAAGATCTAGCGGGGCCATGTGTATTCTTGGCATCGAAAGCATCTGACTATATCAATGGTTACACTATTGCCGTTGACGGTGGTTGGTTGTCTCGCTAACAGGCTTAAGAGAAGGTGATGGATCTATTTTCTGTCGGACAGGTATTAGGTTTTTTGAGTTTTGGTTTAGGAATTTCTACCTTTTACCAAAAAGACGACAGGCAGCTCAAAATTTTAATGTTTGTCTTTAATATCAATCATCTTTTCCACTATTTACTACTAGGTTCAACCGTATCTGCCGCGGCAGCCGGACTGTCGGCAGCAAGAACGTTGGTATCGATACATACACGGTCCAAGCTTGTAGCAGTATTGTTCATTGTTGTTGCAGGTGGTTTTGGGTTTTGGGTTGCTGATGGTATAGGGCAGCTTTGGTCAATTTTTGGCACGGTGATCGGGACGTTCTCAATGTTTGTTCTCAGCGGCGTGGCAATGCGTATTGGCTTTTTGCTTGGTGCGACATGTTGGCTAATCAACAATATATTGGTTGGCTCAATAGGTGGCACCTTACTTGAGGCGACGCTTATAGTGACGAACCTAGTAACCATTTATCGATTACGTAAATCAAGTGATTTGGTGTCTAGCGAATCACAAACATAATAGGTTTTTACACATGTTCGTATTCAATAAAAATGTGCAGTTAGAAGACTTAGGTGACGGTGTCAGCCGAAAGGTGCTTGCACACAACGACAACATGATGTCGGTTGAAGTCCATTTTGAAAAAGGTGCGGTTGGTGCTATGCATTCGCACCCACATGAGCAGCTTACTTATGTGCTGTCTGGCGCTTTTGAATTCACGATTGGCGAGGAAAAGCACATCGTTAAGGCCGGTGACACCATGTATAAGCAGCCAGATATTGAACACGGTTGTGTGTGTGTTGAGGCAGGTACGCTAATCGATACGTTCACACCAATGCGCAAAGATTTTGTTTAAGATTAAACTAATGACGAGCCTTCTCGTCGGGGAACTACTATGAAAATTGCACTAATGATGGAAAACAGCCAAGCACCAAAAAATGCGATGGTTGCTTCTGAACTAAACCTTGTGGCAGGTAATTTAGGCCACGACGTATTCAATGTCGGTATGACAGATGAAAACGACCACCACCTAACTTACATTCACCTAGGTATCATGGCGAGCATCCTACTGAACTCAAAAGCAGTAGACTTTATCGTGACTGGCTGTGGCACAGGCCAAGGTGCGTTGGTGGCAAGCAACCTTCACCCAGGTGTGGTATGTGGTTACTGCTTAGAACCATCAGATGCATTCCTTTTCAACCAAATTAACAATGGTAATGCTATTTCATTGGCATTTGCGAAAGGCTTTGGTTGGGCTGGAGAGCTGAATGTTCGTTATATCTTCGAAAAAGCATTTACTGGTGCTCGTGGCGAAGGTTACCCTGTAGAACGAGTTGTACCTCAGCAGCAAAACGCAGCAATTCTTAATGATGTTAAGGCTGCTGTTTGCAAGGACGTTGTAGCATCACTAAAAGCGATTGATCAAGATCTAGTCAAGCAAGCTGTTGGTGGCGCTCAGTTCCAAGAATGTTTCTTTGCTAATTGCCAGGTCACTGAAATTGCTGAATACGTTCGCACGTTGATTGACTAATTTGATCTGACTTAAAGTGGCCTCAGAACTCCTTGAAATTTTGTATCTGAGGCTGCTTCAAATCAAACGTAGCAGCACTTATTGGCTATTTTATTATTTGTTTTGATGTCCATATCGGGATTTGGCCAGCCAGTGTTATCACTGGTTTTTTTCATGTCTAGTAATGAACTGATTCTATTATCAGTTTCTCATCATTCCACCGATAATCATTGTTCACTCTCAAAAATTAAAAACTCATATTGAAGCCCTAAAATATACTCTTAAAGTAGCATATCAAGTTTACTTTGAAATGAGATATACCCAATCAACTTGAAGGTGCTGGCTTTAGCACCTGAAAAATTCGAGATGTCAAAGAGCCTGCGATCTCTGGAAGAGTCACAGTGCAGAAATTCTCGATAGCTTCTCTGAATTCCCGTTTATTCCTGAAATATACATTGTTCCTCGAATGTACATTCATCACCTTCCAAAGCCGTTCGATTGGATTTAGGTTCGGGCTATAAGGTGGAAGTGATCCGCACCAGAAGTTTTGGACACTGAGTTAAGTGAGTACAATCACTAACGAGGTGAACAATGACAACTAAGAAAACACGAATCAAACATACTCCTGAATTCAAAGCTGAAGCGCTTAAGTTAGCAGACAAAGTCGGTGTCGCTGCTGCCGCACGACAGCTATCGTTATATGAATCTCAAATCTATGGATGGCGTAAAGCCGTCAAAAAAGACGCGAAAATCAGCGATAGAGAAAGAGAACTCGCCACAGAGAATGCCAAACTCAAACGATTATTGGCTGAGCAAGCTGAAGAGCTAGATCTTGTTCGGTTCGTATCCAACCATGCGATATAGGATGGACGCATCAATGAATAAAATCGACTCACCCTTGCTACAGCTTGCTTTGAGCGCTTCATAAGCCTCAATAAAGGCTTTCTGCTTTGTTTCATCAAACTTATGAGGCACGCCTTTAGGCATCTTGTAACTGAAACCATTCGTTCATCCCAGCAACTGTATAGCTAAAGCCAAGTTCCTCTTTGACATAAGCGACAATTTGATGAGTATGAGCATAGGTATGCTCAGTCAAATGTTCGATGAGGTGCATGGTTTGAGTGGCAGAAAGTTTGCTTTGGCTGCCACCATTTTCAGGCTTAAGCTTTTCAGAAAGCACGTAATCGCTGAGATGGCGAGCGACAGTCGATTCATGAATACGAAGGGCTTGATAAATCATAGTTTGACTCCAACCTTCTGAGGCAAGCAAAACCGCTTTGATACGGTCGCACACTCGACTATCACGAGTTGAATCGTGCATCTGCTCAAGTTGCTGCTTTTGTTGGGGAGTCAGTGTAATTTTCATGGTGCTTAGATGATCCTGATTTCATCGAAAATCAAGCACCTTCAATGATCACCGGTATAGTAGGCCTATTCAACTTGGAGAACCTAGCATTAGATAGAATAGCCCAATGCCTCGACGGGAAGTGTGTATAGGTAAATAACCTCAACATTGAACAAGCGATTCATGAAGGCGGATCTCTCCCGCACAAGGGCTTTATGTTCATCTCGGCGTAACCAAAAATCAAACTGCCCTTTGTTCAATATCGGTAGAGATTCGAATTCCTGTATGGTTGGCCAGGCTCACTTTCGTATTTTAAATCCGCCGGTACCTACAACGAGCTTCTTGATGGGGGCGTGATCGGATTCAACGCCATTATTGAGATACTTTACTTGCCGTTGCTCGACGTCGCCCCTCCTTTTTCAAACGGGTAATCGCATTAGCATATCAGGAATGCTTGTCCGTGTTTCATGTTTGAGGCTGTAACTCTTTTGGATAGTGGCTCAGACACCGCTTCAGGAACTGATAAGCCGCATCTTTATTACGTTTGTGGGAGAAATAGAAGTCCATTGTTTCGCCCTGCTTATTGATAGCTCGGTATAGGTAATGCCATTTTCCTTTCACCTTGACACAGGTTTCATCGAGCTGCCACTAAGAGTCTGCTCGGATGAATTGATGACGGCGTAATTTCTTGCGTAATGCTGGGGCATACTCAATGAACCATCGATAACTGGTCGTGCGGTGAACTGAAACTCCTCTTTCCTGCAGTATTTCGCTAAGGTTAGCGTAGCTCATTGGGGTCAACCCATACCAGCGAACGCAACACAGAATGATTTCAGGGGCAAAGTGCTTCCATTTAAACTCGGGGTTCTTCATTACGAGCTCGATTAGATGACGTCAATCTGCAAGTTTGCCGTCGACCCCGGTTATTCGCAACAAGCCATTTTTATTTGCTTTGTGTATTTGTGAAGGGCTTATCTCGCCAGCCAGCCACCATCAACGGCCATGGTAAAACCATTGACATAGTTGGCTGCATCCGACGCGAGGAAAACCGCTGGGCCTGCAAGATCTTCAGGGTTGCCCCAGCGATCAGCGGGGATGCGATCGAGAATTTCATGGCTCCGCTTTTTATCGTCGCGCAATTGTGCAGTGTTGTCAGTTGCCATGTAACCCGGCGCGATCGCATTAACATTAATGTTATGCTTCGCCCATTCATTAGCCATCAGGCGGGTAATACCCAAGACGCCACTTTTCGATGCGGTGTATGAAGGTACGCGGATCCCGCCTTGGAAAGAAAGCATAGAGGCGACATTGATGATCTTGCCGCCATTGCCTTGAGCGATGAACTGCTTGGCAACAGCCTGGCTGAGGAAAAAGGCGGTTTTGAGGTTGATATCCATGACATCATCCCAATCTTGCTCGCTGAAGTCGATGGCATCTTCACGGCGGATAATTCCAGCGTTGTTGACTAGAATATCGACCTTACCGAACTGCTCTAGCGTGGAAGCCATAATGCCCGGGATATCGTCAGTTTTCATCAAATTGGCTCGAATATCGATGAACTGACGCCCAAGTGCTTCCACTTTGGCTTTAGTTTCATCACTACCCGATGAGCTCACACCGACAATATTACAGTCAGCTTTGGCAAGCCCTAGTGCAATACCTTGTCCTAACCCACGATTGCAACCGGTAACAATGGCAACTTTGCCTTCAAGATTAAATGCGTTGAGTATCATATCTATTCCTCGTGATGATGGTTGGTTGAAAAACCAGGGAGTTAATACCGAGACAATATTATCATTCTCTCGCAGGAAATAAAATAAATGAAACGCAGTTTTATTTTTTTGCGGTCAGGTTTGAGCTCACCTATGGATGAATAAAGACTTTCGTGTTGTTGAACTCATTTGCCTAACAAGTTGCACAAAATACGGCGGGAGTATTCACCTGTCCCGTTGCTTTGCATAGCTCACCAGACATGGTGATCATGGGAACGCTAAGTCTTCAGCTGATTGGACTTTACTACTGGCACTATTCTTGAGTAGGTAGCTTGCTAACAAAATCAGACCTGCACAGCATAGGAACAAGAATAGCCCCCACAGTGAGTTTGGCAGCAATATCATTGCTAATAGACCTGCGGTGATAGGACCCAATTTTCCGCGTTGCATTTTGTCGTATTCATCTTGACCGTCTTCAGCAATACATTCTGCTTCGATGTTCTCAAAAAACTGCGCTACTTCTGCTTTTTCCTGATCATTTAGAGAGTCTTCTTTGTAGAATAAAGTCGTCGCCTAGAAGAAGCTTGCAGTTAGGAATAGGTGAGTAATAATAGTAATCATATTACGCATTTCAGACGTTTCACGCCCCGTGAAATCGATGCCTAACAAATCACCCAGAGCTTCAGGAGTGAAGACATTGACACACAACCAAGAGACCAAGATACCGAATACTACTGTGCCCCAAGCAGCCCAGCGCGGGGTATTCTTGATGAACATACCGGCTTTGTTTCCGAAATCATGTTCAAAGCGCTAGGTTCCCCAAGTGGTTGTATTTCAGCCAATGCACTGAGTTTCAGGTATACCTAGCCTAGTAAGCTTGTTCAGTGCTTGGATCATGGTATAAGCTTCTCCAACCTGAGCATTTTAGTTTCTCAGGTTAAATGAACCGCCAAAAAGTTACTTTACCCTATGCATAGCGGTCTCAGACAGTGAGCGTTTGTGATAGCCGTACTTCTGCTTCCATTTCTTGTTCGAGCCGTAAAGTTTTTGGTAGCCAACAGGCAGATTCCGAGGATGTCCTTTCTCCCCAAAAGCTGCGCCATCGCGTGGCGCTATCAAATGAGAGGCTTTCTTGCGTCCAATAGCTTCATAACACTCTCTGGAGTCTTCAGCACCATCACCTGATATTGCTTTGATGGTACGTCGTGTTTGCTTCAGAAGATTTGGCAGTACTTCGGCGTCTGTTACACCAGACAAACTCACCTCTGCAGCAACAGTTTCACGAGTGGAGGTATCAACGGCTATGTGAATCTTGCGCCACATTCTTCGCTTTTCCCTCGGTACCATGTTGTTTTACTTTCCATTCACCCTCGCTATAAATCTTGAGGCCTGTTGCGTCAATAGCTAGGTGTTGTATTGCGCCGCGAGTCGTTGGTTTGAATGAGATTTCAACATCCTTTGCTCGGCGGCTGATGCAGGTATAGTGTGGGCATCTTAATGGAACATCAGCCAGTCCTTGGTGTAGAAATCCTCAAACCGAACGGTGGTGTGAGAGGAATAGGCCGTGAGGCCTCCTCCTACTCGATTAATAGCCAATTGGCGGTTGCCAAACTATCCGAGTATTTGTACTTAGCTGCTATTCGGCCAACTCACTGATCTGGTTGTTGGCCTGGTTGTATCTGAAACGGCGCGTAAGGTTCGATTTGAGTAAACTGAACTCGACTTGTTTCTCACACCAGATGACCTTTTGCAACTGATATGTTTGCTTTTCAGACAAATCGTGCAACAGCACAGTTTTCAACTCAGGCTGGTTTGAGCGTACCAAACTATAAGCGATATCAGAGGTTGCTGGGTTATCAGGCGCATATCCAGTAACAACATCGACTTCACGATCGGCGGCAAAGTGCTGGTTGAATTCAGGCTGTCCTTCAATGGCATAGCACTGAGTGAATTCAGTTTGGCTTTCTATTAACTGGACATCACGCATGCGCTCCAAAGCACCGCTTAGGGGGTTAACGATTGATTTACGTTGTTCATTGGCAAGGTGTGTGCCGCGCACGTGGTAAGTTAAATCGAATTGTTGCTGATGTGGGTTAATAACCGTATTCAGTTCAACTGCTGCATCTCCTAACCAAAGAATAGCTCGGCGGAAACAGACATCACGGTAAGCCTCTTCATTCCACTGTACGAGAGTGTGGCTGTCGACTTCAGCTGGTTTGTTTGCCCAGTTCGCTTCGCTTGCGACCAGAGTAAACTTTTCATTCTGCTGGTAGTTGAGTAGTGTCGGATTGATCGGAGACTGGTTTTGCTGGTTAACGACCAAGGTATTGTGCGTGGAAGTGTTTTTGTAATAACCGTAGTGGAGCTCTGCGCCGTAACCTGTGGTACCTAGATCCGGTAGGATCTCTTTACCGTTTCGGTTCAAGATCAGGCCAAGGCGGTCATAGTGATCGTGTTCACCACCATAAGGAGCGTGCTTAAGTAGCATTGAATTGTTGCGAGCTTCATCATAGCAGATAGTCAGGCCCGCTTGCTCAGCGTGCATTGATTGACATTTTATCGGCTCAGCATTTGGCAGCTCATCAACACCATACAGCAACGCATCGATATTATCGCGGCTGATATTTTGGTAGATGTTCGTCAATACTTGTGCAAATTCCTCACACGGTGTTTGCTTGTAGACAAACTCAAATAGGTGTGCATGAGTTAACTTTTCTTGCCCGGCAATACTGTCGTTCAAGCGAGGGAAATCACCATTATTCATCACTAGTTTGAGTGGGAACTTCATCATCTTGAGGTAGTTCGGGTTGTTGCTCACAGAATATGGTGTGCTATGGGCGATCTTTTCAAAGTTCAGCAGAGCTTGCAGGGCGTAATAGTGATAATGCACTGAGCCTTCAAACCACATACCTTCACCAAGGCAACCATGGTTTAGCTGGTAGTGGATTCCGTAGTCGGTATTTAGCGCGAAGTCGATATAGCGGTGGTCATCGAGAATCAGTCCAATCACACCGATAGTCGCATTGATTTTCATTTCATGGTTATGCAGCTGAGCGGAACGATGCTCCATTAAGAACTCGGCCCCCTCACGTAGCAAGCGCTTTTCAATTTTGTCCTGCTCTTGCTCTGTCAGTGCTTGCTTAATGAAATCATAGCCACGCGCTAAATCAATATGGCAGTTTGCTTCACATAGGGTTTGTGCGTTTGCTTTACCTGGCCCATTGTAAGGAATACCGCCGTGAACTTCGTAATTAGGGTAGTAATTTGCATATTCTAGTAAGATTTCGCGAACTATTTCTAGATGTATCGGCTCCTCGGTAATTTGCCACAGCAAGCCTAAATCGTAACAGGCTTTGGCGTTCAACCCATTTAGCCAGCGCCACCAAGCACCGTCATACGGTTCACCGGTAAACTCTTTACCATCAACAGGGCAGATGTGTGACAGGGGCTGATCGCGAGCAGATGTTAGACGTACTCCGTGTTCCGGGAAAAAGTAATAAAGATTCCATGTTGCGCGGCCATCTTCAGGAACCAACACCGGATTGTTCAGCACTACTTCGTTGTCGTTTTTCTGCGCATCAATCATAGATTGAGTGGCTTTGTTTTTAATCGCGACCATCTGTTGTGATGAGAACTGCAGCATACTCACTTACTCCCCTGAGAAGCTAATAGATTAAAATTTTCGTGGCTTGGTATTAGCAAATCTATAGCCTAAAGCGGGATCAGACTATCGCGGTCGATAAGGAAAGTCTTGTTTTGTAATACATGAAACATTGTGTTAATTATTTTTGCTTGGTTGCTTGGTTGCTTGGTTGCTTGGTTGCTTGGTTTGGGTGAGTTTCGTTTATGTGCGGTAGGGCGCGTAAAGGGATAGCTTCTTGCTGGGGGGAATATAACAAAAGCCAGCAGGGATACCCTACTGGCTTTTCCGGATTCAACCTCTAAATGAGAAGGTTACATGCCGTAACCAAATAGATTTGGCAGCCACATAGTGACCCATGGTACGTAGGTGATCAGCATAAGTACCGCTATCTGCGCGACCCAAAGTGGGATCAGCGGTTTAATTACACTAGCTACTGGCACCTCACCAATTTTACAACCGGCAAACAGTGCCGTACCTACTGGCGGAGTACATAAGCCAATACATAGGTTAAAGGTAATTAGGATACCGAACTGGATTGGATCCATACCAAACTGAGTAACAATTGGCAGTAAGATAGGGATAAAGATCAGCTTGGCTGGTGCGCCATCCATAAACACACCAATAAACAGCAGCATGATGTTGATAAGGAATAGAACAATGATTGGGTTCTCAGAAATGCCTAGCATAGTGCTGCCCACCATGTATGGGATATCAGCAATTGACATAGTCCAAGACATTGAGCTAGAGATACCGATTAGGACAAGGATAACCGTAGCTGATAACATTGCCTCCCCGAATACGCGAGGAATATCACGTACACCCATTTGCTTGTAGTAGAACAAAGCTAGCGCCAGCGAGTACACAACCGCAATTGCAGATGCTTCTGTGGCGGTAAACACACCACCAATGATACCGCCAAGGATAATCACTACCAAGCCAAGTGCCGGAATCGCTTCCAAAAGTGTCTTTTTAACAATAGCCCAAGTAATGCGGTCTTCTTTCGGATAGCCCCTACGCTTAGTCCAGAAGTAGGTCACAAACATTAGCGATAGGGCAATCAGTAGGCCTGGGATGTAACCTGCTAGGAACAAACCGGCAATTGAAGTACCACCACTTAGTAGAGAGTATGTGATCAACGCGCCTGATGGCGGGATAATCATACCAATTGGACATGAAGCGATGTTAACCGCAGTAGCAAAAGCGGGATCATAACCTTTTGCTTTCTGCGCGGGTACCATAACACCACCAACCGCAGCCGCAGAACCAATTGCTGAACCAGAAACAGTACCAAACATCGTGTTAGCTACGATATTTGTGTGTGATAGTGCACCTGGCAGGCGGCCAACCAGTAGTAATGCAACGTTGATTAGTTTATCGGCAATACCCCCAACACGCATAATGTTACCTGCCAGCATAAAGAATGGCAGTGCAAGGAATGCGAAGTTATCTACACCGGTGATCATTTTCTGTGCCACAATCAGGATTGATTGTTCCAGTGGGAACATCATCATGGTTGCAGTAATAGTTGAAAGGCCAATAGAAAACGCGACTGGAACGCCCAAGCCGAATGAGGTTATTACAAAGGTGACTAACATCACCAGCATCATCTGAATTTCAAGACTCATATTCTCTCCCTATACTTCAGACAGGTTTAAATTTTGCTTTCGTTTTTCTTCTGCGATTTCATTCGCGTAATCTGCAATATTTAGCATGTTGTACAGCAAAATGATCAATCCAGAGATAGGTACTACAATGTAGATGTAAGACATAGGTATACCGAGAGAAGGTGTAATCTGGCCTGTCATAGAGATATTGTTGTACTGCACAATACCTCCGTAAATCATTACCATCATTGCAAACTTAGCGATAAACAGCTGTACAATTATATTCAGCACCAGCTTCTTAATTCCTGTCAAACGTGTACCCAACATTTCAATCGCAAGGTGTTGGTTTTGACCGACCATATAAGCTGTACCAGTCAGGCCGCACCACATTAATAGAAAGCGTGCAATCTCATCGGTTGATGTACTCGGTGAATGCAAAACAAAGCGGGAAAATACTTGCCATACCACGCACATCACCAAACTAATGGTGAGAATACTGACCCCAGTCCCAATGACTTGATCAATTAGCTTTCGAACAAACTTCAACATGAAAACATGCTCCTGTAAAAATCGTAGTGTCATTCTGTATATTTGAAATGATATTTCAATAAATACCTTAAGAAAGTAAGACTTGCGTAGCATTAAAATAAAATACCGTTTCGATAAATGTAAACTTTGATTTCGATCTATTTTCATTTGTCAGATTTCGATTTATATTGATTTCAAATCATAACGTTTAATTGGATAGAACAATGAAACTAAATAAACTCAATGCTGCCCTTATCGCTGGTTTAACTTTTAGTGCATTTGCTGCTAATGCAGCCACATTACGCCTTGGTCACAACACTCATCCAGACGGCCCAACTGGCCAGTATTTTGAAATGTTTGCTCAATCAGTTGCTGAAAAGTCAAATGGTGACATTCGTGTTCGTATTTTCCCTAACTCTCAGCTTGGTACCCAGCGTGAAATGCTTGAGCAGGTTACGAATGGCCTGCTAGATATGACCAAAGTTGATAGCTCAATGCTTGAGAACATTGAACCTAAATACAAAGCGCTAAACTACCCATACGTTTTTGAAAGCACAGAAAAAATGCACGAAGTCGTGTCTGGTGAGCTTGGCCAGGAACTACTTGAGTCGACAGCAAATCGTGGCTTTATTGGTTTGGGTTACATCATGATGACCCCACGTGGCTATTACTCTCCAAAGCCAATCAACGGCCCAGAAGATCTGAAAGGGATGAAACTGCGTGTTCAAGAGTCGAACACGATGATCCGTTTAGTTGAGAACATCGGCGGTATCCCAACTCCAACACCATACGGAGAAGTATTCTCTGCACTGCAGCAAGGTATGGTTGATGGTGTTGAAGGTGCTGGCCCATCGTTATACACAGCGCGTCATGGTGAAATTGCTAAATATTTTTTTGAAGACAACCATGTACAGATGGCGAATGTGATTGCAATCAGTAACCGTGCATGGAACCGCCTATCAGAAGATCAGCAAGCGGTCGTTCGCGAGGCGGCGGTAGATGCGATGAACTATAGCTACACCACTGGTTGGGATATGGAGATGGCGCTGCAACAAAAAGCGGTTGATCAAATGGGGGTAACTATTGTCCAGCCAACAGAAGAGCAGCGTGATCAAATGATTCAATCGATTCAGCCTATGTATCAAGCGCTGGAAAAAAATGAGCCAGAAGTTTACGAGCTCTTAAACCAAATCAAATTCGCGCAGCAATAATAAGGGCTATCTAGCACGCTACCTGGAAGCAATTTCAGGCAGCGTGTTTGTATGTCTTTCAAAGGTAATACAATGAATAAACAATTTCTCGACGATAACTTTTTACTTAGTAACGAAATCGCACAGCATCTTTACCATGACTACGCGAAGTCACTGCCGATTATCGACTACCATAACCACTTGAGCCCTAGGGAGATCTATGACGATGTTCAGTTCTCTTCTATTGCAGAAGCTTGGTTGGGGCATGACCATTATAAGTGGCGTGCGATGCGTGCTAATGGTGTCGACGAGTCTTTTATTACTGGTGATGCTGACTCTCGCGAAAAGTTTGAAAAGTGGTGCCAAAGCGTGCCTTACCTGATTGGTAACCCTCTATACCACTGGAATCACCTTGAGCTGCAGCGCTACTTTGATATTGACTTGATTATCAACGAGCAAAATGCTGCTCAGATTTGGGAAACCTGTAACGAGCAGCTTAAACAGCCGAGCCACAGTGCACGTAACTTGCTTCGAATGATGAACGTTGAGTCACTCTGCACCACTGATGATCCACTTAGCGATCTGGAGTACCACAAAGCGTTGGCAGACGAAGGCTTTGAGGTTAAAGTGCTGCCTACTTTCCGCTCAGACGATTTGTTCTACATTGAGAACACTAACAAGTTCCTAAGCTGGGTTTCAGCCTTAGCTGAAAAAACAGACATCAATATTAACTCGCTTGATGAGTTATTCTCGGCCCTAGACCAGCGCTTTACCTATTTCCATGAAGTGGGGTGCCGTCTATCAGATATGGGCATCAAGGTAGTGCCTTACGCTGCTTCTACTGTGGAAGACGCGGATTTGGTATTCAAAAAAGTGTTGGATGGTGAAGCGATCAATGCTCATGAAGTAGAGGTATTTAAGACTCAGATCTTCCACTTTATTGGGCTGAAAAACCATCAGCTTGGTTGGACTATGCAGCTTCATATTGGCGTTCTTCAGGATCCAAATGCTCGCCGCTTTGAAGAGTTGGGTGGAGCGACTGGCTTTAGTTCAATGGATGATCAGACATTCGCAGCCAACCTAGCCAACCTGCTTAGCGATTTAGACTATAAACGCCAGCTTTCCAAGACTATCGTCTACTGCTTAAACCCACGTGACAATGCCATAGTTGCCACCCTTATAGGTGCGTTCCAAGATAGTGATTTTGGCCCAGGTAAGATCCAATTCGGCTCAGGCTGGTGGTTCAACGATCAGAAACTTGGCATGATCGACCAGCTTACAACATTGGGTAATCTCGGTATGCTTGGTCGCTTTGTTGGTATGCTGACTGACTCGCGAAGCCTGTTGTCTATGCCTCGCCATGAATACTTCCGACGTATTTTGTGTAACTTGCTAGGCCAATGGGTTAAAGACGGCGAGCTACCGAATGATGAAGCACTGCTTAAGAAGACTGTCGAAGGGATCTGTTACTACAATGCCAAACAGTACTTTGGCTTGTAATATCAACGACATGTAACAGGTGTAGTGTTGGCCACCAGACTAGAGGTGGCCACTTAACGGATTCAATATA
This sequence comes from Vibrio methylphosphonaticus, assembly GCF_023634655.1. Taxonomy (GTDB): domain Bacteria; phylum Pseudomonadota; class Gammaproteobacteria; order Enterobacterales; family Vibrionaceae; genus Vibrio; species Vibrio methylphosphonaticus. The sequence continues at coordinate 235,062 of NZ_JAMKMS010000008.1, forward strand.
TGTTGCAAAGTTATGCTGATGGACAAACGTACTGATTTCCAGATGCAATTAGGCTGCAAGCGCGTAGAATTCATCCCAGACAGATAAACTATCAGGATTGTCGAGCTGTCCATTTTTAATCATCGCCCACAGCTCAATTCCAGCTAGAGTCGCCTTTGAACCTTCGTCAGATTTTCAACCCAGCACCTGGTTTATTTTCCCTTTTACTCTGCGGTGGCTTTGCTTAACAATATCTCCCTCTGGCAGGATAGATAATTGGACTCCCCTCCTCATAAGTCGTAGCCTCTAATGGGCTTTGTTGCGTAGTTCGAGTCAACTAAATCATGATCTTACAATCATAACAGTGAAATCCACTCACTGATATGGCCTCATGCCGAAACCCTACTACCAAACCAAGAACTGGCGCCAGTACAATAGCTCATTGATTAATCGAGGCTCGCTCACATTTTGGATTGACGAAGAAGCAATAGAAAACTGGAAGCAAACAAAGCAAGGAAAGTGCGGTAGACCTCGCATGTTTAGCGATCTCGCTATCACAACTGCGCTCATGGTTTAAGCGTGTATTCCCAATGCCACTTAGAGCACTTCAAGGCTTTATAGACTCAGTATTTGGACTGGCTGATGTTCCATTAAGATGCCCACACTATACCTGCATCAGCCGACGAGAAAAGGATGTTGAAATCTCATTCAAACCATCGACTCGCGGCGCAATACAACACCTAGCTATTGACCAACAGGCCTCAAGGTTTATAGCGAGGGTGAATTGAAAGTAAAAAAACATGGCGCCGAGGGAAAAGCGAAGAATGTGGCGCAAGATTCACATAGCCGTTGATACCTCCATTCGTGAAACTGTTGCTGCAGAGGTGAGTTTGTCTGGTGTAACAGACGCCGAAGTACTGCCAAATCTTCTGAAGCAAACACGACGTACCATCAAAGCAATATCAGGTGATGGTGCTGATGACTCCGGAGAGAGTGTTATGAAGCTATTGGACGCAAGAAAGCCTCTCGTTTGATAGCGCCACGCGATGGCGCAGCTTTTGGGGAGAAAGGGCATCCTCGGAATCTGCCTGTTGGCTACCAAAAACTGTACGGCTCGAACAAGAAATGGAAGCAGAAGTACGGCTATCAAAAAACGCTCACTGTCTGAGAGCGCTATGCATAGGGTGAAGCAACTTTTTGGCGGTTCATTAAGCCTGAGAAATTACAATGCTCAGGTTGGAGAAGCTTATGTCATGATCAAAGCATTGAACAATGCTTACTAGGCGAGGTATGCCTGAAACTCAGTGTATTGGCTAAAATACAACCACGTGGGGTGTCTAGCGCTTTGAACATGAGTTCGGAAACAAAGCATATCCCATTTTAAACTTCACACGGTTAAGGCAAACCTTATCGATGTACTAGCTAAGTAGGTTGAAGGTTTTAAGGAGGATTTGCTGGCGAGGGTTACTGAAATGAATTTATCTGGTTGATAAAACCAGCTCCACGAACAAGCTCGCGGGGCTGATTTTATTCTGTCGAAAGCTGGATTAGCTAACGTGCGCAACCGCGCCTTTAACCAACTGACCTAGTTCACCCCAGCGACCCTCGTCGATTAGGTTGGCTGGAACCATCCAAGTGCCGCCGCATGCTAATACAGACTTGATGGATAGATAATCATCGACATTCTTTAGGCTTACACCACCTGTTGGCATAAATTTCACTGGGTATACGGCTGTTAGTGCTTTTAGCATACCCACACCGCCAGATGGCTCTGCTGGGAAGAACTTCAACGTACGCAGACCCATTTCCATTGCTTGCTCAACAAGGCTTGGGTTGTTTACTCCAGGCACGATAGGTACGTTTTTATCGATGCAGTATTGAACTGTGCGTGGGTTGAAACCTGGGCTTACGATAAAATCAACGCCAGCTTCAATCGCTTGGTCCACCTGTTCGTTGGTAAGAACGGTACCCGCGCCAATCAGCATTTCTGGATACGCTTGACGCATTGCAGCGATTGCGTCTGCTGCGCATTCGGTACGGAACGTGATTTCTGCGCAAGGCATGCCGTTGTCTACTAATGCTTTACCTAGTGGAATAGCATCCTCCACTTTGTTAATGGCAATGACGGGAATCACTTTAAGGCTTGCTAGCTGTTCATTTAGAGTTGTCATTTTTTTTGTCCTACTAATCAAGAGTTGGCGTTGCTGTATTAGGAATGATGGCACCGCGGTACTGAATCACAGTTCCGGCGACTTTGTGTCCTATTTCCGCTGATCGAAATGCGTCACCACCTGTTAGGCGCTTGGCAAGATAACCGGCGCTAAATGAGTCCCCAGCAGCTGTGGTATCAATAACGGAGTTAACTGGCTTAGGCGCGACATACTCTGCGCGACCTTCGCTAATTACTAGGCACTCTTTTGCGCCACGCTTGATGGCAATTTCAGAGACGCCTGCTTGCTGAGTGCGTTCAATACACTCCTCTAGACATGTGTCACCGAATAAGTCTTGATCATCTTCGAAGGTGAGCAATGCGGTATCCGTGAAACCGAGCATCACAAGGTACGTGCGCTGAGCGGTATCTCGGTTCGCCCATAATTTTGGTCGATAGTTGTTGTCAAAGAAGACGCTGCCGCCTTTGGCCTTGAACTTCTCTAAGAAGCTAAACAGGGTGTCACGTCCAGTGTCAGTTAAAATAGCCAAGGTGATGCCGCTTAGGTAAACCGCATCGTAATCCATCAATGAATCGACAAGGGATTGGCTCTCTGGCTGATCGAACACGAATTTAGCCGCTGCATCGCCGCGCCAGTAAAAGAAGGTGCGTTCGCCAGTTTCATCGGTCTCGATGTGATAAAGGCCGGGCGTTTTGTCGTCTAGACGCAGTACCTGATCGGTATCAATGCCCTCTTCAGACCACGCTTTTAGCATTTCAGCAGAGAAAGGGTCATTACCTAATGCGGTAATGTAGCTCACTGAAATGTTGTAATTTTTCGTCAAACGAGAAAGATACAGCGCGGTGTTTAGTGTATCACCACCGAAACTTTGCTTTAGTAGTTCTTCTTTACGTTGTAGCTCCACCATGCATTCGCCGATGATCGCTATTTTGTATTGGCTCATAGTCAAATATCCAGTTTGAGAGTCACCCGTTTTACCAGTGTTTACTGAGTTTAAAACGTTTGGTAAGTATATGATTTTAAATGTCTAACTGATTGTTTCTTTCTGTGTTTATTGTGTTGATAAACGTTAGAGCGTAGATGTTGACTAAAGGATGTCGTGTTTAGCATGGTTTTACCATCATCCGCGCCCTTCAAGAAGTAATTGGAAGCTATATTTTATTTGAAACAGCGTTCCAGTTAAAATATAATTTATCAGCGTAACTTGAATGTGAGGTAGTAATATTTCTACTTTTAACCATTAAATGTGATTTAGGTCGAGTTTCATTGTAGCGGTCATTGAGTTCCGTATGGACGGCGAAACCAATAGGACTAATCGCAGCGAATGAATAATCTGTGATGCATAAGGAATGATATGGAACTCATTGATACTGTTATTATTGTCGGTTACTTTGCTTTCGTATTGTTCGCCGCTTTAGTGTTCAAGCGTTTTGCCACGGATAGTTCGAGCTTCATCCGCGGTGGTGGAGCAATGATGTGGTGGATGGCGGGCGCTACTGCTTTCATGACACAGTTTTCCGCGTGGACCTTTACGGGGGCTGCAGCCAAGGCCTATGAGGATGGGCTGACAGTATTGTTCATTTTTTGGGGTAATGCCTTGGGCTTTTTCGTCGCGGCTGGCTATTTTGCTACCCGTTATCGCAAGATGCGCGTTGAGACGGCTATGGAAGCTATCAAGGTTCGGTTCGGACGTGCATCTGAGCAAGTTTATACCTGGCTCTCTTTTCCTTTGACTATTATGTCTGCGGCGATCTGGTTAAACGGTTTAGCTCTCTTCGCAGCCGCGGTTTTTAACATTGATCTTGTGGTTACGATTGTTGGTGTTGGCCTATTGGTGACCTTCATTGCCGCGAGCGGCGGCTCATGGACGGTGTCCGCAACCAATGTTATTCAGCTCATTTTGTTGGTTGCGATTACCATGTCGGTCGGAGTATTTGCAATGCTGGAAGTCGGTGGTCCGGCATCATTAATAAACAGCTACCCTACTGATAGTTATATGGGCGCAGACATTAGTTATTGGCAAGTGTTTTGGCTTTGGGTTGTGATGATGCTACTCAAGCAAACTATCAGCGCGAATAACGCGCTTTCTTGCTATCGATTTTTGGTGACAACGAACGAAAGAGAAGCAAAAAAAGCAGCCCTGTTCGCTGGGATCCTATTTATTTTTGGTCCTGTCATGTGGTTTGTCCCTCCATGGGTGACTGCGGCGATGGGCGTGGATCTTATGGCGTATTATCCAAAGCTTGCAGAGAGTGCCAATAACGCCGCTTATGTTTACTACATTGATCATTACCTGCCAGCGGGAATGTTAGGTTTGGTGCTTGCGGCAATGCTTGCCGCTACTATCGCACCTATGACGACCGCCTTGAATCGCAATGCCGGAATTTTTGTTCGAAATGTTTATCAGTCGGTGTTCAACCCCAAAGCAACGGAACAAAAACAATTAGTCGTTGGGAAGGTTGCCACCGTGGTGAATGGCCTGCTTTGCTGCTTTGCTGCTTTGCTGTTTGCTTCAATCAAGGAGTACAGTTTCTTTGATATCATGATGCTATTTGGCGCGTTATTGCAAACCCCATTGGCAATCCCATCTTTGCTAGCACTTATGACGTTAAAAACGCCAGACTGGTCTGGTTGGGCGACGATTACTGTCGGATTGTCGGTGTCGTTCTTCATGCAGTTTGTATTTAATGTGGATTGGTTATTGCCTTGGTTCGATGCTGCTAGCTTCACCAGTCGTGAGTCGGTTGACTTACTTGTTTCGATGACATTGATCGCGCATATTGTGATTACGGGTGGTTTTTTTATCTCTACTAGGTGGTTCTATCGGGAATCCTCTGGTGAACGTGGAAAAGAAATTACTCAGCTAAAAGCCAATCTAGAAACACCGATTAGCTCATCTGAAGAGGCTAAAGTCGATACTCGGCAAGGTGCTTACCTTGGGCGTATGTGTCAAATATTAGGCGTTCTTGTTGCATTAATCTCGATAACGACAGATTCGATGCCTGACGCTAGCGTGTTTGTTTTAATCGGTTTGGTTATTTTGTTGGCAGGGACTCATCTCTGTCGGTATGGGAATGTAAAGGCTACCTCGCCGGACCCCATAACAGATTAATTACGCTTTCCAGTCTGTGTGAATTGCTGGCTTTATTTTTGTCGAATCTTGGTCGTTAAGCTTCGCGAACTATTGTTGACCGATCCCGACAGCTTTACTAGCCATACTTATTACTCCTGTTCTCACTGGTTGTACTATTCGTTTGGCACAGCGACACTAAAAGGGAGGTGCGCCCATTACATTAAAGCCTACTTCATTTGGTGTTCACTAAACTGGGTGCCGACCGTTGCAAAAATCATCCCTGATTACACCAAAAACAGACATGTTTTTTCCAAGGTGATTACCCTATATTTGAGCTATGAACTAAACGTAATTATCACCGAAAGAAGTAGAGGGATAACAATGGATTCAGAGAAAACGTGGGCAAATGACGCTTGGAAAAGTGTGTTTGAGAAAGTCAAATTTACTAGCGAAGACATTTCAGTACAGTTTCCTTCCATGACGTCTGAAGGTAGGTATGAAGATACCCACGCTCCTTGGGCTTGGGTCGTCGGTTTTTGGCCTGGTCTGTTGTGGCTGCTTTATGAGAAAGAGCACTACCAGCCATTCAAAGGCATCGCCATAGCTCGTGAGAACACGATGGATGGTCCGCTTGATGAATATGTCAATATCCATCATGATGTTGGCTTTATGTGGCAACTTACTTCAATTAAACAGTATGAACTATTTGGCAACGAGCGTTCTAAAAATCGTGCACTTAGAGCAGCGAGTCATCTAGCGAGTCGATTTAACATCAATGGACGTTTCTTAACCGCTTGGAATAAAAATGATGTAAGTGCCGCAGACCCGAAAGGTTTGAGTATTATTGACAGCATGATGAACTTACCTCTTCTCTACTGGGCTGCTGACCAACTAGATGCACCGCGATTCAAACTGATTGCCATGGCGCACGCAGACACTGTGCTTAAAGAGTTTATTCGACCAGATGGTTCGGTAAGGCATATGGTTGAGTTTGACTATATGACTGGCGATGTGAAAAGCTACTACGGTGGTCAAGGCTACAATGAGGATTCTGCGTGGAGTAGAGGCGCATCATGGGCGGTTCATGGTTGTGCATTAAGTTATAAATACACGAGAGAGCCAAGATACCTAGAAGCGGCCATGAGAACCGCTGACTTCTTTATTGACCAGTTACCTGAAGACGCAGTCCCACATTGGGACTTTAGAGCTCCAAGAGATGAGAATACGCCAAGAGATACTTCTGCTGCAGCGTGTGCTGCGAGTGGTATGTTACTCATCTCTGAGCTTGTTGAAGATGAAACAAAGAAAGCACATTACTTTGAAGCTGCCAATCGGATCCTAAAGAGTCTTTATGACAACTACTGTACAGCAGGCGAGGATAATCAGCAGGGAATCTTAACTGGAGGGGCGTTCAACTGTCCGAAAGGGTTGGGTGTTAATTGCTCTCTCATCTATGGTGACTACTACTTTGTAGAAGCTCTATCCAAACTGGTGGCAAAACTTTCGGTTGAGAAAGAAGAAACTATCGGCCAAGAAACGGCGGTATGATAGCCAGTAATAAATAGTAAATTCTAAGTTACGAGCTATGAATAAAAACGCCTGATATGGAATATCGGGCGTTTTTTTCGTGCGCCGAGCATTGTGCCAACCTAGGAGGTCAAAGTCCGCTACGTGCCTTGTCGAGCAGGACACGTTAGCTTATGCAAGGGTGTCTATCGTGAGGTGGAATCTGAAGGAAGTAAATGGCAAAACATAGCTTGACGAACAGAAATCTGATAGTAGGCATAGTCAGCTTGGGTAACCTAGCTACAGATAGAATAGCCCGAAGTCGCGAACAGAAGTGCTACTATGCAAATCAGGCTGAGCTATGATAAAGGGGGTATCTTACCTCGGGAGTTCTTAACAATTGTCCCTTAGACTAGGCTAGTAGTGATGCTAGACAAAGATTGATAAGAAGTCAGCAGAGGGAATAAGCGCAATGGCTCCCATAATCTTATTAGCAGTGTGGCATACTTTCGTGTCATAAGAACCATCACCAGCCACTCAGGATACTTCGGCGTGTTTGTTTTACACTGCCTCTTCATCAATCTAAAAGGTCAGAGAGCCATGAGAGGTTGTGGGTGTAGCTGGTTAGGTCGCAGGTTCTGGATTTATTCTACTGAATTACGCAACAAAGCCCTCGCTATTTAATGATGATCCTAGTCAGCGCCATTAACGTTCTTTCATGTTTGAGTCGAATCGCTAATTACACCGTAAATTGCGACATCTCTTTATTGAGCGCGATTACATTTTGCTTCAACTCTTCGCTAATCCTAGCGACCGAATTCACCTCAGATTCAGTATTATTCGCAAGCTCAAATAAGCCATGTAGATTAGAATTTAACTCTTCCGTAACCGAGGTCTGCTCATTGGCAGCCGTCGAAATCGTAGCATTTACCTCATTCAACAAAGTGATTGCTTGGCTAACCCGAACCAGGGAATGGTTAGATTCTTCCGCAACTGTTGTAGCATGAACACTCGATGCTCTACTCACCTTCATAGATTCCACAACATTATTTGCGCTAATCTGCAGTTTGTCGATCATCACACGAATCTCTTCGGTGCTCGTCTGGGTCCTGCTGGCAAGTGTTCTTACTTCATCCGCTACAACTGCAAACCCTCGCCCTTGTTCACCTGCTCGGGCAGCTTCAATGGCGGCATTGAGAGCCAGTAGGTTCGTTTGTTCAGCTATTTGTTGAATCACCTCAAGTACCGAGCCGATTGCTTCAGTCTCTTGTCGTAACTCATTCATCGCATTGGAGGACAAGTGAATATCTTTATTGAGTTTGTTCAGTTCCTGCACAGCATCGCATAGCGAAGCGGATGTTTTTGTTGCTTCCTCTGTTGCATTATTAGCAGCACTAGCGGCTTTAACCCCATTGTTGGCAATTTCTTGTGCACTCATAATCATTTCATGAATGACATGCGTTAAGAATTCTGTTTTAACCTTTTGCTCTTGTACTAATTCTAAGCTGGATTGGGATGAGTTATCTAGTGCAGCAGACGCGCCTTTAATCACCTGAGCTTCTGTTGAGACACTCTTGACAATCAGGCGAATTTTTTCTGAAAAGTCATTAAATGACTTAGCACATCGACCCACCTCATCATCAACTTCAACCACCAAATTATGGGTTAAATCTCCCTGACCATGAGCAATGTCTTGCAATGCTTCGTTCATATTATCAAATGGCTTTAAGGCCTTCATGATAGAGAACGCACACGCGGCTAATGAAAGAATAAAAATCCCTAAAGTAATCAGACCGGTTTGATTCATAATTCGAGTAATCGTTGACTCGAATGAGTTAACTTTCTCTTGCGCAGCAAGATCAATATCATCAATAAAATATCCTGTACCGATTAACCAGTCATAACCGGGTACATTTTGCGTGTAGGCAAGCTTGGGATAATATGCAGAATTTGTGCTTTTTTGCGCGTCATACTGTACAAATCCGCCACCAGATCGAGCTTGAAGAACCATTTCTTCAAGCGGGTGCGGTTCAGTTGGGGAATCACGAGTGAAACTTAGCTTTTTTGGTTCAGTTCTATTGATTCGACCATTTGCAATCGACCATTGATCATAAGAGTTAAGAAAGAAGAAAGAATCATCATCAAATTTAAAACGGTTCGCTATGTCGATAATCTTCATATCCCGCTCTTTTGACGCAGGTAGTTTTAATATATCCTGCATGGATGATAGAGCTAACGTTACTAGGTGTCTTAATTCATTTTGTTTGTGTTCCAATAGAACGACACGCTCGCGCTCTATTTGCTCGTTTTTAAAATGCTTCAATTCATTGATAGTGGTTGTAAATAAGGCTAGTGACACGAGCAATAAAGGTACAATACAAATGAACAATAGTTTGTTCTTTAGAAGTAATATTTTTTTCAACAGCTCAATCCTCACGCCACGGTTTAAGATACTTAATCAGGTAATGTATTAACAAAACAGTTCAATCAATTGATAAACCATAACCATCATGAGTCAGACCGAAAAATCATCACGGAATGACTTCTATTGTTTCGTATATTTATTATTGAAATGGTTTATCTCTCTCAATAAAGCTACTTCATACTTGCCCCAGTAACCAAAACTAAAATATCATCAAGAACTTTAGTGGAACCAACATAGATTCCCCATCTGAATCCAATTTCTTCGGTTCTTTTAAATTGCCCAGTACCCACTAACTCACCATCAATATACATTTCGTAATCCAAGCCATTGTCACGAACTTTCATATCAAATGGCTGTCCTAAGACATTGTTACGAATTTTAGTGTGCTTGGCGCCGCGTGGATAGAACCACAGACTTCCGTCACCATGCACTCTCAACATGACCGACCAATGATCGACGTTATTGCCTTTAGCTTGGAACAAAGAACAGTAATGCTTTTTAACAGGCTCTGCTGAGCACCCCGCAGCTTTCAATACGTTGAAGCGTGCAGAAAATTCATGCCAAACACTAGGTTCTGGTAACCAGCGGTCTTGAGGACTAAATGCCTCTACCCGAGCTGCTAGCTTACGCTGATTACTAACATTCTCTTCGTCTTTAAACAGGCGGAAAATTTGTGTGTTACCTTCCTCTTGATACCACCGGCTCCATAGATGAAACTTATCTTGCGTAATTGAAGGGTGCCCTACGGTATGTATACGATACTTATTGCTTTCGCTATTAATTGGTCGATTACCATAAGGTCCGGTCTCCACTTTCTCGTGATCAATTTTAATACGAGAACCTTCAAAACCTGCTGAAGTATGTGTCTGGAGTGGTTTTAAAGCATCTGTACTTAAGATTTGTGACCAAGTCGGATCCGTTCCTTCTTGAACGTAAAACTGATGAGTACCAGCTCCTTGTTTATTGCTATCGGGAACCTTATTATCGCTAAACGCCGATGCTGATATCGTTAACCCTAGTATTGAGAAAAATAAAATATTTTTATACATTTTGGTTTACACCTTATTTGCACGAACATAGACATCAAAATAAATGTCATAAATTTAGATCAGCATCACATCAATTAGTATAAGATAAAACTAACCCCTATCACTATTGATGAAATACTGGAATTTAATCGTAAAAACACACCTTTAATGTTCAAAGTCTCGTTAGTATTCAAACTAATAACGTTACGGAATAAGATCAAAAAAAATAACACCTATCTTTGGATTCTGTAACGTCAAGAATTGCGATTGACACTCCCGAATTCAACGGCGAAGTGTGACACTCGCCAATATCAAACGACTAATGCCATTTCTTGAACGACAATCGCTGGTTGGTTGCAATATAAACACTCTTTCGGTGGGTAATCTATCAGCGATAAAGTGTATTCAATATCGCTGTTTATTTAGAGTTGTTAGGTCGTTCCCTTTCTTCACATATAGCTTCTTCATTAATTAACAAGGTAGGGTATTAAGGCTGGCTAAAGCTTAATAGTAGAAGAAGCAAATTTTGACATGGAAGTTATCAATTATTTACATTGTAACTTCAGAAATACCTAAGCAAAATGGAAAAAGTAACACAAAAAAACTTAGCAACAATAAATTAGGTGTAGAGAGATATATTTACAATTCAAATTAATTCCAACATTAGGTGAAACATTATATGATTAAGAATAGGGTTTTACTATCTATACTATGTGGCTCCATGCTAATTGCTGGTTGCAACAGTGAAGAACAGTCTAATAATGGACCTATAAATCCACCAGGAGGCAATGACAAGCTGACTGGAGTACTGTGGGAACTAGCCCCCCAAGGCGTAAGTTCTCTATCCAAAACATCAGCAGACCTACCCAATATCTATCTGTTTTCTGATGAGGGTTTGAAATACTATCATGATGACGTAGAACCCGGAAACTATCAAATAGAGTACTCTGATTATGTCCATGATGAAGATAATAAAGCCATTTCATTTAAATACTACGACGACGATTCTATTTCAGAAATATCGGGTACGTATTCAGTCGAGAATAATGTACTTACCATCGTTGATGGAAGTTATGGCGATATAATCGGCGACGATCTCTCTGATGATGAAGCTGTAAATGATGCAGTATACAAGGCCGACAATGTAACTGAAAACAAAGTGGGTAAAATTGAAGATCTATTGACCACCAGCGCTGGTGAGCTTCGCTTTGCTGTTCCATCAGATAAAGTCAGTTCAGGTCAATTCACATTAGATGCCACTGTACGTCTAAACATCGATGATGAAGTTGGTGACAATCAAAGCGATTACGCATACGTGGGTCTCTTTAATGGTAGTTTTACATCTGGGAAAAATTTCGGCGATATCGTAATGGATAATGATCCAGCTGAAGGAGGCGAAGGCAGAATTCGTTACCGTGAAGGGAATCCTGGATTCTCTGACGAGGTGGGTAAGTTTGAATTTGGCGTTCCTATGTCCATTGAAATAAGCTGGGACGAGAACTACTTCACATTTAAGATGACACAAAACGAAGAAATTATCGCTGATGAATCCGTAAACTACGCTGTAATCGCTGGTCCAATCGACCGTTTCTCTTTGCGTGTAGGCTCGGTAAGTAAAACCAGTCGCTACGAGTTTTTAGTGGATAACCTCGAGGTGTACTCAAATGATTTGCAAAAAGTGGTCTTTTCCGATGACTTTGAGAGCTATAGCAGTGGACAAGATTTAACTGGAGGCAATGTTGGAGGCTACCACTCTAGTACCATTCAATCATCTGTAACCACAATGCAGGGAGAACTACCAGTGGATATTAGTCAGTTCTATAGCCAAGACGGGACTGATATGACCTGGCAAGAGGTATTAGACACCGGTAATCTATCACCACTGGGCACGCCAACTTCAAAAGGTGTCGAAGGTTCGACTATCACTATAAACCAAGAGGCGGTAGAAACTGGCCCTTATGGCAATCGACCAATCAACAGCGAGGCCAATAACTACCGTATACATACGGTTGGTAACACGTCAATTAGCCCAAATAAATTTGATGCATGGAGCCGTTGGTATCAAGAGGACAGCAATACCCAGATTTTCCGCCTGTTTAAAGACGAAGAAAGTGTTAGTGGTTCACGTGGACTAGCAGCTCGTATAGAGGCTTTTAGCCCTGATGAACGCTGGGCACCAGGTGAATGGCATGAATTTTCTGCGCGGTTTAACGTGCTAAAAGCAAAAGGTTGTTCAGCACAACCTGTAAAAGACCATTACTGTTCATTGTTTCAAGCAAAAGGCAACAATGTTGATCATTGGTCAGTCATGTTGAGAGTGCATGGAGATGGAAGCTTGTGGTTCTACCCACGTATCGGTGACAAGATCAAGATTACTGATAATACGATTGGTAAACCATTTGACATGCGAGTTCGTGACAATGGCTTAGACTATGAAATGTACATTGATGAAAAACTTGTCGGTAGTGGTCAATTTGAGCGTACCGAAGAAGTTGGTTTCCGGTGGGGGATTTATGTCGGTGAAACTGAGGTTGTTGACGATATCTTGGTTTTGGTTACCGGTGCGAGTATGGAATAAAGCATCATATGACGAGAAATTACCAATCTTACGTTAGGTTAGAAAACGACAGCAGACCTCTAAAAGCTATACTTTTTGGCCTGCGATGTTGATGTTGTTTGGATTCTCCTGTGGGGCTCAAGTCCGTGTAATTTGGCCGTTTCAATCAAGCTATAACGAGCCGCATGCGCTTGAGCACCTGATGGTGTACGAATGGAGGGGGGGACATTTTCTGCCATGATGTTGCTGATGCATAGCTAACCATTATCGCAGTAAGCTACCAGTTTTGACCACTGATTCAACATACAACTGACAGCTTTACTCGTTAAGCTTTCTGATGGCAGTTGGGTAATGTTCTTATCTAAGTGCCTTCAACTTGTTCAACACAGGAGTGCTGTGCTTGTGCCGATCTCTAACGTAGACTTACCTATTTTTTAATTCAGTCTGCTTACGTTCAATGCGGTAAAGTGTATTGATGTAACCGAGCGCTGTATCGGTTTTACTGACTTTAACTTTTTCCCTTTGGCTGCGCATCGAGCGGATAGCGATTGAAGTTTCGCTTCTCTAGCTGATGCCCTGTGAGGGTGATGACCTCGTCGGAGCGCTTTGGCCATTTAATTTTTTTCTGCTAAGGATTTGTAGTACAGCACAAAGCCATTATATTCCCAAAACAGTCACTTAGTTTTGTTGCGCTGTTTATTGATAAATGCATCGAGGTGGCCGCTGAATGGACTGTGTCCAAGTTCCATTTCGGCGAGTGCGCTCAATCCATTGTGTGACTTTATAAAATCGATGGGGTCACGGTAAAGGTAAACGGTTGGTAGGTGCTACCTAGGTCTTAATCTTGTTTGGGTTAGGTTACAAAAACAATTAATGTAATGACGAAATCTTGTTTTTAAAACCATGATAATGGCTTCATAAATTCCATTATATTAATGAATGAGTTGTAATCACTCTGCAATAATCAATTTGAGCTAATATTTTATTTTATTTTATAACTTATAATAATACTTATACACTAATATTTTGAGGTGAAAATTTTTCTCATTAATAATCTATTCTCTGTTTTGTACAACTGAAGCAAAATTTGACCTAGTAAAATTCAATTATTTACATTGAGGGCTTATCTAATAATAGGTCACTATGTCTAAAACTTTTGCATTGAAACCATTTATATCCAGTAATCAGTTTTCCGGAGAGGTTCGATACTAGGTTTTATCGTTTTCATTATATCGATTTTTGTCCTAATGAAATAAGTGGTCAAACAAGATTGAAACTTTGTCCAAGCCAACGAAACTTAATGAGATTATACTATGAACAAACTGCAATTTACGATTCCTTTGGTATGTGCGTCGTTACTCCTCGGTGGGTGTTCTGACGAAGAAAAAATATCTGGCAACCCTGGCGGTGGTGATGGTGACACTACTCAATTGACAGAAGTATATTGGGAACTCGACCATGAAGGAGTGAAAGCGGAGGCTGCTACTGATGCAGATCTTCCAAACGTTTACTACTTTTCTGGAAGTCGTTTGAAGTACTACAATGATGACAATGTCAGCGGGACTTATGAGATAGAGTTCTCTGATTTCAATTATGATGAAGAGACTAAATCTATCACTTTCAACTATTACGATACTGATGTTAAGGTAGTTCAAGGAACGTACAGTTTTGATGATGGCGAGCTCATCATTGACGGTGGAAATGATGGTTTCTTCAACGGTGTTGACCAGTATGATAATAAATTAGTTGTAGATGCAGCGAAAGACGCTGATGACCGTTACGGTGAAACTAAGGTCGCGCGCATTCAAAATATTACAGAGGAACTAAGTGGCACCCTCAATATGGCGCTCAATGAACCGGCTGCTGAAGGCTCGTTCGATGCAGATATTACTTATCGTTTAAATGAAGATAGCGCTGAAGATGGTGATTCTAAGGCATACGTCGCTGTTTATTCGAATGGTTTTGCATCAGCAAACAGCTACGGTGAGTTGTTGTTCGAAGCTATTGATGGCGAGCGGGCGCAGATTAAATACCGTAAGCTCTCAAATGCTTTCTCTGATCCGATTTGTGAGTTCACCATGGGTGAAACGCTTCCAATCAAGACTACTTGGGGTAATGATCAGTTCTCATTTACCATCGAGAATGCTGAAGTGAACAGCGATAGCGCTGACATAGAAGGTAATACTTGTACAGCAACTGTTGACTATGCTGTTAGCAATGAACCGGTGAAGTTTCTGAACGTTCGAATTGCGGCTAAAAAGACAGTATCTTCTCACGAAGTGCTTGTAGATAACATAAAATCGGTGACAGGTGAAACGGTTTTGTTTGATAACGACTTTGAAAGCTTTGCGGATGGTTACGAGCTTGGTGGAGGCCATGGCTTTCGAGGAGAGAGTGCTCAAGCTACTGTCATGACGGTAGCGGGTCAACAATAATTAGGGTGCTCTATTATGTATCTTCCTAAAATACGTTAACAGTATCTCATCAAGCCAACAGCGTTAGCTGTTGGCTTTTTTATGTGCTTCATTTGACGTTTTCATGCTGGGGCTGAGATGTGGCTACATATTGTTCTATTGACCCGTATCTGCAGTTTTAGACACTGAGTTAAGTGAGTACAATCACTAACGTGTTGAACTGTGACAAGCAAGGAAAGACGTATTATCCATTTTTCTGGATTTAAAGGGCGTTGTTGATCAAATCAGCT
>NZ_JAMKMS010000080.1 GCF_023634655.1 Vibrio methylphosphonaticus
TTCATCGTAAGGCTTTAACGCCTCCGAACGTTTCGCGAACTGGCGGTCGAAGGCAAGTTTGAGTTGTTCAAGTAGCGACTGGCGCTCTTGTTTCCACTCGCTTTTCTCCGACATCAGTGCTTTTACCATCGCTTGTAGCTCGGCAACACTTTGACTTTCTGGGTTGATATCTGGCGTCTTTTTCATGGCATTTATTATACTAAAATCATGCCGTTAACGCTTGGTGGATAAAGCTTTCTTATCGTTTAAGTCATTGTAAAATCGTTTATTCGAACGGGTTTATGGCCGATAATCGTGAAGCCAGAAAGCAGTCTATCAAGCTCGAATTGAGTCAGGGTAAACACTTCATTTTTCTCTTTTGTAGGCCAC
>NZ_JAMKMS010000081.1 GCF_023634655.1 Vibrio methylphosphonaticus
GTCATCGTAAGGCTTTAACGCCTCCGAACGTTTCGCGAACTGGCGGTCGAAGGCAAGTTTGAGTTGCTCAAGTAGCGACTGGCGCTCTTGTTTCCACTCGCTTTTCTCCGACATCAGTGCTTTCACCATCGCTTGTAGCTCGGCAACACTTTGACTTTCTGGGTTGATATCTGGCGTCTTTTTCATGACATTTATTATACTAAAATCATGCCGTTAATGCTTGGTGGATAAAGCTTTCTTATCGTTTAACTCATTGTAAAATCGTTTATTTTGACGGCTTCATGACCGATAATTGTGAAGCCAGAAAGCAGTCTATCAAGCTCGAATTGAGTCAGGGTAAACACTTCATTTTTCTCTTTTGTAGGCCAT
>NZ_JAMKMS010000082.1 GCF_023634655.1 Vibrio methylphosphonaticus
CGTTCACCGCCAACAGTGCGTTTAATCAATTGAACATCGGCGATAAAGTAGAAGAAACCTTCACTGTCTCGTCTGTCGATGGCACACCGTCGACGATCAAAGTGACGATTAACGGGACTAACGATGCAGCGACGGTCAGTACCGCAACGGTCAATGTGGATGAAACTGACAGCGCTATAACAACTTCTGGAACCCTCACTAGTACCGATTTAGACAACCCAGATAATGCGTTTACTCCGGGTTCTATTTCCGGCACCAATGGCGACCTTACTATTGATGCCAACGGGCACTGGGTGTTCACCGCCAACAGCGCGTTTAATCAATTAAACATCGGCGATAAAGTTGAAGAAACCTTCACTGTG
>NZ_JAMKMS010000083.1 GCF_023634655.1 Vibrio methylphosphonaticus
GATTTCAATGGTGACATTGACTTAAGCTTCGACCTTTCAGACGGCACGGATACTGTTGTGGCCACTGCTGACCTCACGGTAAATCCAGTGAATGATGCCGCAGTTGTGGAAGATGTGGGTTATACCATCCAAGAAGACGGCTCGTTGACCTTTACTGATGAGCAGCTTCTAGCTGGCGCTTCAGACATTGATGGCGACGACTTGTCCGTTGCGGATGTCTCTTACTCTGGTACCGATGGTGTGTTCACCGACAACGGTGATGGCAGTTATACCTTCTCTCCAAATGAAAACTTCAATGGCGAAGTCGACTTAAGCTTCTCAGTAAGTGACGGTACGACGACTACAGACGCCAACATTGAT
>NZ_JAMKMS010000084.1 GCF_023634655.1 Vibrio methylphosphonaticus
CGATAATGCCACAGTAACAGCCAATGAAGATGGTAGCTTTACCATCACACCTGATGCGGATTTCAATGGTGACATTGACCTCAGCTTTGACCTTTCAGACGGCACGGATACCGTTGTTGCCACTGCCGATCTCACGGTAAATCCAGTGAATGACGCAGCGGTTGTGGAAGATGTGGGTTACACCATCCAAGAAGATGGCTCGTTGACCTTTACTGATGAGCAGCTTCTAGCCGGTGCCTCGGACATTGATGGTGACGACCTGTCTGTTGCTGATGTCTCTTACTCTGGTACAGATGGCGTATTCACCGATAACGGTGATGGCAGCTATACCTTCTCACCAAATGAG
>NZ_JAMKMS010000085.1 GCF_023634655.1 Vibrio methylphosphonaticus
GGTGAGTTATGATGGTCCTGACGGCATCTTCTCTGTTAATGGTGATGGAACGTGTAGCTTCGCACCAAACGAAAACTTCAATGGTGAAGTCCAACTAAGCGTTACCATCCAAGATGAAGATGGGGCGACGGTTGATACCGTCATTAACGTCGATGTACTTCCAATCAACGACGCGCCAGTCTCAGGAGACTTAGCGTACAGCGTGGATGAGGATGGAAGTGTGACATTGTCACAAGAACAACTTCTTTCTCAAGCCTCGGACGTAGAGGGAGACGATCTCACCGCAGCTAACTTAAGTGCGGGTGATAACGCGACTGTTACAGCCAATGAAGATGGC
>NZ_JAMKMS010000086.1 GCF_023634655.1 Vibrio methylphosphonaticus
TCAAGATCTCGGGGCTATAGCTCAGCTGGGAGAGCGCCTGCCTTGCACGCAGGAGGTCTGCGGTTCGATCCCGCATAGCTCCACCATTCTTGAAATATTCTTTCCCACGAAGGAATTAAAACTAATGTGGGCGATTAGCTCAGTTGGGAGAGCACCTCCCTTACAAGGAGGGGGTCACTGGTTCGAGCCCGGTATCGCCCACCATCTTTAAAGACATTTATGAAGTGTATTTAAAAATGGTTTAATTAGTTTTAACTAAGTAAACACATGCTCTTTAACAATTTGGAAAGCTGACGAATAACAACTTGATTAG
>NZ_JAMKMS010000087.1 GCF_023634655.1 Vibrio methylphosphonaticus
GATGCGCCAGTGATAGCGGGTACTGACATCGGTGGTGTGATTGAAGACACCGATATTCAAGCGGGTGACTTACTAAAAGAAAGCGGTCAGCTGACGATTACGGACACTGACCTTGGCGAGAGCCAATTCCAAACCAGCGTCACCAAAGTCGATGATGGCAACGGCCTTACACCAGTGGGTACCTTAACCATTGATGCCACAGGCGCGTGGAATTACGAAATTGACAACACCGACAGCTCAGTACAATCACTTGCTGAAGGGGAGACCCGCACTGAGACGTTCCAAGTACTCAGCGAAGATGGTACTA
>NZ_JAMKMS010000088.1 GCF_023634655.1 Vibrio methylphosphonaticus
GACCTTTCAGACGGCACGGATACCGTTGTTGCCACTGCAGACCTCACGGTAAATCCAGTGAATGACGCAGCGGTAGTGGAAGATGTGGGTTACACCATCCAAGAAGACGGCTCGTTGACCTTTACTGACGATCAGCTTCTAGCAGGCGCTTCAGATATTGATGGCGATGACTTATCTGTTGCAGATGTATCTTACTCTGGTACAGACGGCGTGTTCACCGACAACGGTGATGGCAGCTATACCTTCTCTCCAAATGAGAACTTCAATGGCGAAGTCGACCTAAGCTTCTCAGTAAGTGACGGTAC
>NZ_JAMKMS010000089.1 GCF_023634655.1 Vibrio methylphosphonaticus
AGTCGACCTCGCCATTAAAGTTCTCATTTGGTGAGAAAGTATAGCTACCATCACCGTTGTCGGTGAACACACCATCAGTACCAGAGTAAGACACATCAGCAACGGATAAGTCATCGCCATCAATGTCTGAAGCGCCAGCTAGAAGCTGATCGTCAGTAAAGGTCAACGAGCCGTCTTCTTGGATGGTGTAACCCACATCTTCCACTACCGCGGCGTCATTCACTGGATTTACCGTGAGGTCTGCAGTGGCAACAACGGTATCCGTGCCGTCTGAAAGGTCGAAGCTTAAGTCAATGTCA
>NZ_JAMKMS010000009.1 GCF_023634655.1 Vibrio methylphosphonaticus
GTTTACTATTTGGAGTTGACGCCGCTTGGCGAAGAACGTGGATAAACTCAGTCCATGTTCTTCGCAAAAAGCGCGCTGGGTAATATTGCTGCTTTCATACTGTTCAAACAGCGCTTGCCATTCTAGGTCGGTGCGTCGTTTTGCCATTTCAACTCTCCTTTGGGCTGGAGAGTTGATCTTATTCTTCGTGCTGGATGATTAGAATGCGGGGTTTATGGTGCGCTTACGGTTGATTGATGAACAACGTATAGATCAGCCTTGGGTCAAGAGTGCCTTTGTCAACAGACGTGAACTGCATCGATGAACTCATTTGGATCTTGAGAGTCCTTAAAGAATAATTCAAGGTCTAAATGATCGGCATTAGATTTTTTTGGGGAAGCATTCAGATTACCTGATGAACGTTATCGAGTCTTTCGTCTAATCCATGTAGTTTTGATTGTGTTTCGAATTCCCTTGTGGAATAGCTTGAACAATCTGGCTAACCACCACTTTATTCTGAATTTAACTGAACCGGTAAGTGGTAAATTGAATGCTTTTTCATAAAGCCACAACCAGCGTTGGTGGTCAGAGAATTTATATGGAAATGTGTTAACTTGATTAAGTCTGGCTGGCACTATAATTTCTAGCTCTTTGCTATCAAGTACAATAAAGTTATTCACCAATAAATTTATTGACTTTTTAATGTCAGATCTTTGCCCATACTCGTCCATTAATTTAGTTTTTGTAAATTTATTTAAACATTTTAGAAATAATATTTGCTCGATATGAAGAAGACGGTTTGGCGCTTGCTTATGTTGTTTTTTGCCTAACTTTCTAGGGTTAAAGAACGGTTCTTTAAGACAATCGATATCCCATAATGTCAATAGGTCATTGGTTAAACCAAAGTGAAAAAAATCGGAATAGAAATAAGGGACAGAAATCCCTTTGGCTACTTCCTTTGCATACAGGGAAGAGGCGATTATTCGATTTTCAAAAATTGAATATTCTTCATTTCGTTGTGTATATTCATCAAAATGGGCTAACCAATCACAGCCATTAATGATGTTGTCAGTTCTAACCTTAACAGCAAACTTAGTTCTGACGGCTTTTAATCCGGCAACAGTTGATACAATTTGTCTATTAACATTTGTGGTTCGTGCATTTCCTTTTTTATCAAATTCTACGATAGTTGGTCCGGGATCATTATTTAGTATAACTCTATCGGCAGCAATGTTGTCGACTTCTGCATTATTCCAAGTTGAAATTATAATATAGGAATTAGGGAATAACTTTCTTATATTTGATATCGAGGTTGAAGTCACATGCTCCACAATGGGCCCTTGAAGAACAAAGCTAATTTCGTTACTTTCTATAAGCATAATACTGTTAACTCAAATAATAAAATCAAAGGTTACGAGAAAGCTTCCCAATTAAAGACTTAAAAGCACGTTCCAAACGCTTTCTATCTAACTTTATTTTTGTCCCTTCAGTTAAAGCCTTCCAATCCAAAATATCATATTCGAGAGATAAGTTCCCTCGTTTATAGAAACGTGCAGTTACGTCTAGTTGCAACGCTTCAGGAGTGTCAACGATTAGGTTGTTAGCAAGAAAATTTTCCCAAAATGTGCTATCGAGCCCCGCTGAATCGCCAGCTTTGTTATTAATATGCAATGGCAACCCTAATAGGTCACTTAACCAAGAAAGACATAAAAATTGTTCTGTGGCAGGATAACGCTCTTTTTTTCCTGGCTTTAAATGAAATTCAAGTTGACCAATTTTTTGGCCTGACCAGATTTTTAAGAGGTCTTCAGTGAGCCCAAAATCAAATAAATCACTTTTATGGAAATGAACAGGTTTCCCATAGTGAGAACCAATAAAAAAAGCACTGCTTGTCAATACTCGTTGCTTAAAGAAACTCATTTTAGGATCTCGCTTAACATCAAAATGAGCCAAATAGCTTGTTAGAAATGCTCGGCCAGATAGCACATTATCTGTCCTTAACTTTACAGCATAGCGAGTCTTGACTTGAGTTAATCCAGCATGGCTGCTGACGATTAGTCGGTTATTATTTAGAGTTTGGGGTGTAGTCCCATTAATAATTACGTTTGGTCCAGGATCTACTGACTCGACAAGAACGTCATAATTCAACCCGTGTGTTGATTGATCTTGCCAAGTAGATAGTATTATTGGAGAACCTGGAAAGTAACGTTGAATGGATTCAAGGCATTGATGTGTAACCCCTTGAATCTGGGTTCTTGCGGCAGTAGCTTGAACAGGCCCTTGAACAACAAATGTAATATCAGAATCCGGTATCGTCAAAGTCATATTCTACTCTATGTTATTTCGTTTGTAAGAAGTCAGTATATTCTTGTGGAACACCGCAAAAAATAACCTCGTCACGTGGAATTAAGTTGTAGTGAATTTCTAGACCTTGTTCAATAAGATTATTGTATAGGGGGGCGACGTAGAGTTCACCTTTTTCCCAAGTGTCTATTGGCTTATCTAGATAGGTGTAATAAGCCGTTAAGTATTGAGCAAGAGAACGAAAATGGTATAAGCCGGTACAGCATAGGTCTGAAATGGGATTCTTTTCTGTCGTTTTGCTTACTTGAGTTGAGTCATCGGAGATTGGTTTGGCAAAAGACCAGTTATCACCAGAACCTCTAAAGACTTCTAAATAACCATCTCCTAGTTTATTTAGCTGAGGAAAAGTGAAGCCAGGCCTAAATGTATCGATATTAAAAATGGTAACTGGACAGTCTTTTTGGTTATCCGTTTCTTCTTGCCACTTCTCAATTCCCAGCGTAACGGTTTCCGCTTGTCCCCTAGTCTCTTGATCTAGACTAACGATATGAAAGTTATCGATTCCCATACTCTTTGCTTGCTCAGCGACGAATTTAGGTGTTTGGTACACATCACGAACGATGAACAGGAAGCTCTCAGTTTTAAAGTACTGAGAAAAACTGCCAACCGCATGATCAAAAAGAGTCTTGTTATGCGCCATTAGCATGTACTTTGGCTCTTTGTAGCCAGCCTTAAAAAAGCGGGAGCTTAGTCCTGCCATAGGGATAACTATCATTTCTCTAACCTTTTCATTTTGTTGTATAGTCTAAATGCATTAGAAAACAGTGCTTTTTGCCGTTTTTTATCGTCGCTATGAAGTGGAAGCATCGATAAAAACAATTGGATTTGCATAGCCATTAATGTCACAGCAGAGATATTGAATTCTTTTTCGATAAGTTCAATAAAACGCTGTTGAATAATCTGGTGTTGTGGACTTTCTTCGATGTTGAAGGTTATCTGATCATGACTAATCGACACCTCGAAGTAACCGGCAATGATCCAGTCATACATTCCAAGTACAGAATGACTCAGCTTAGCAATATCATATCGTATATCGCCATAAAGAGTTTCGGTGCCTTCTGGGGTTGTACCTCGAGGATCGATAGTTT
This sequence comes from Vibrio methylphosphonaticus, assembly GCF_023634655.1. Taxonomy (GTDB): domain Bacteria; phylum Pseudomonadota; class Gammaproteobacteria; order Enterobacterales; family Vibrionaceae; genus Vibrio; species Vibrio methylphosphonaticus. The sequence goes on from NZ_JAMKMS010000009.1 coordinate 3,432, forward strand.
TTACTCTATCGGCTCGAAAGTCATAAAGAATATTGCTAAAACAAAAATCCCCATGGAGTATGGAACTAGGCCAATCATCGTTGTCGTTTGGTAAGTGCTTTGCACTCTCGGTTAACAGTGTGCTTAATGACACCGGCTCTTCATCATTAAACGTCCAAAGATCAGTCAATGAAATAGTGTGTTGCTGGCAGTACTCTGTAAGCCTAGATTGGGTCTTTTGGCTGAATAGAGTTTCAATACTATTGGCTGGTACATTTATCGGTGCGGCTTCAGAGAGGCAGCTTTTTAAGAACCCGACAGCGCTTTGTATGATCTTTTCCCAAATAGTGACAGGTAGCTCACTGAACACGTAGAGTTCATTTAATGCTGTTTGATGTAAATATTCTAAACGGTATGAAATTCGCCCATTGCTGCTTTTGTGACCCAGATATTGAGGGATATAGCCACGCAGAGAAAATGGCAGTTTGGCAAACCAGTTTGCTTCGGCCGCTATCTTACTGTTCTTGATTGAAGACTTTTCTATCCAGTCAGAAGTAATCATTAACTCATTGAATGCTCGTTGAGTCGTGAAGTGTGCTTTGGAACGATAATATGTATTCACATGACCGAAATCCAACCATTTTTCAGAGTAGACGCTGGTCAGCCCAATAGTGTTGTGATAGCGATTTAACCCATTAAAAAAACACCAATTACTTTGAGTAACTGCTCGCATTAGTTGTCTCGGCTGGCTAAATTTGAAGTAGCCATTCACGATGTTGTGTGAGCCAGACTCTAGATTGTTGTCACCATCTTTTAACCACTGAAAGTCGTCATTGGTCACGATAGCCCAGTTGTAGCTATCGGTCACATCGGAAACACAGATGATATCATCACCCTGAGGTAGTTCAGTAAATAAAGTGTCACCAAACAGCACATGAAGAGGTGAATCAAGAGAGTGCTCAGTCAAGTTTAGTGCTGCGACTAAGGAAGCGCCAAGGCTTAAGCCATCTGGTGTTTTTATAAGTGTTACATTATTTTCTTTGAGCCAGTTTAAGTCAGTGGTTGAAACTTTGAAAGATTCAGGGATAGAGAGATGAACAGCAGCCTTCTCTGGAGCGAGTTTTACTTGATGCTGGAATAAGCGACGGTTTCCAAGAGGTAAAAAACTTGGAGGGATTCGACCAAATTCCGATTGAAGTTCTTGACCTACATAGGCTGCTGACATGATCAGGAACATGTTTTTTCCTTATCGAATAGTTCGTTAATTTCGTCAAACGAAAGCTCGGCAAATTCGGATGGTCTCACCGAGCGGTCATCAATATAAAAGCCATCATGACCGCACCAAGGCTTGCCGACTAAAATCTCATCATAAGGGACATCATGTTTATCAAGCCACTCTGTAATTATTGGCAGAGTATGGATATTAATTTTGCCTACATTACCTTCATAAGTTCGCATATTTCTAGCTGTCGATATGGTAATGTCAAAACCTTGCTCTTTATATGATCTCAGTTTTTGGATGACATCTTCTTTTGGTAGTACGTTGCGGTAATCGCTCGTATTTGCCTGAGTGAGCGTTCCATCTAAATCAACAATTAGTCGCTTCATTTTTTATCCCGTATCTTACTAAGAGTAATGTAATCAATAGTTTTACGCAGTGCGCCTTGATCTAATTCTACTATGCTTTTATCGCTAATGTTTATCCAATCCATATAGTAAAAGTGGAGCAACTAAGCTGAGTATAAAAAAGCGGGGCCAGCGCTGCATAGCTATAAGGCATCTTTAAAGTCGTCGTGTTGGTCTAGCTTGAATCGTTGAGGGGTTTCCAATAAATACTCTTCAACTTGCTGTGAGAAATCAAGGGTGTAGGAATACTTAATACTGTCATGAGAAGCCAATAGGTTAATCAGTAGTAGGTAGCCTACAATGAACGGCGCAACTTTTGCTGCTAATGCCCCATGGCTCTCTGCGTAGCGTCGAATAGCAAACATCATCGGTATTAACGCCAACGGATAAATCAAGATAAGATGCCAGTAAGAGAACGTGATAGGGGATAGCGCTGCACTGACCAACACACCAATTACCGCGCCAAAGGCATAGAGTTTAAGCCATTTGTCTAGGTCTTCTTTTACTGGGATACCGGCTTCACGCTTAATATCGCCTTTGATGGATTTCCACCAGTCCCAACTTACTTTGGCAGAAACCACAACGGATAAGCCGCCAATAATGAAGATGATGCCTTTCCAGAGATAAAGCGCTGCCAATCTTAGAAAATCAATACTGGTTAGCCAGTGGAACTCGCTGTAGGCAATCACTTTGTTGGAAAACAAGAGGGAAGCATAGCGGACCCAGTACAGCAGAGCCTTTAACACGGGATAAACGTGCACTAGACCGTAACCAATATAGCGGTCGCTGTCGTCTCTACTCAATTGGTCATTTGCCAAATATTCAAGGGTATAAGGGATGAGTGATGCAGCTAAAACCAGTAGAGCGGCAACAAAGCCAGTCCACGATACATTGCCCATTCCCCGATAGAGCATATAGAGCGATAGTACCGCGAGTACTGGCCAAGAATAGTGAAGCTGCATGGCTAAGCCGATAGAGAGAATATGCAAAAAGGTATAAATAAACGATGTTTTTTCTCGCATCTTAAATGCGCTCCACAAATGCAGTGAAGCAAAGAAACACAAGTAAGACGGGTTGTAGAGTAGGCTATCGTAAAGCAGCCACGGATTCAGCCAATACAAAGCTAAAAATGCTAAACGAACAGGTTTGTCAAAAACGTGTTTAAGTACTGAATCGAGTAGGAATAGCGAAGCGATACGCATAACAAACAGCAGTAATACTGGCGCCCAAGGTGAATCCCAAATGAGTAATGGGCCTCCAACTAGCCAGGTGGATAGAGAGCCGGGAACATTACCCACGGCACTCGCACCATTACCAAAGTTAAGCCAGACATCGGCATAGGCACCTAAGTAGCCTTTCTCAATCATCTGTGTCTGATCGCCCGAAAGAATTTGGTGGTCAGCGTAAGTAAAAGCAAATGCAAGCCCGATTAGGAGGCCAATAAAATACAGACTTGAGAAGTGTTTTTCTAAAAACGATTTTGAGAACATTTGAAGACTCAGATACCTAGTTATTGATTAAGTGTAGATTGCTTTGACTTAGAAAAAGTCCACAACGTATGAACGATATAAGTAATGATGGGTAGAATCAAGACCACAATGATGCACTCATGTGGCTATTTAAATCTGAAACGATTCAGGGATGCCTTAAATAGCCACCAGCAGAGAGTAAAGCTGCACCATAAAAAGCGAGCTGCTTTACCCCATTCGCTATCTTGTTATGGCGCTTGGTTGTCTTCTTGTGTTTTTCCTTGGTACTTGTCACTCTCAATAATATAGGAGGGACGTCGTTTTGATTCCATGTAGAGTCGACCAACATATTCCCCTAATACGCCAATGCCAATCAACTGCACACCACCCAAAAAGAGGATCACAGTGATTAACGAAGCGTAACCGGGAGAATCAATGCCAAAAATCAACGTTTTAATAACGGTGACACTGAGATAAAGAAAAGCAAAGGCAGAAATGACGCTCCCCACATACAACCAGATACGTAGAGGGGCGGTACTGAAACTGGTAATGCCATCTAACGCAAAGTTCCAAAGCTTCCAACCATTAAAACTGGTTTCGCCAGCTTCACGAGATTCACGTTTGTACTCAACAACCGATGTTTTGAAGCCAACCCAAGAGAAAATACCTTTCATGAAGCGTTGGTTTTCGGGTAGCAGTTGAATTGCTGTCAGGACTCTGCGGTTGATCAAACGAAAATCACCGACATTTTCTGGGATCTCGACGTGTGCGACGGCATTGTGAAACTTGTAGAAAAGCTCGGCGGAAAGCTTTTTGGCCCATGAGTCTGTGCTGCGATCAACTCGTTTAGCAACCACCACATCGAAGCCTTTTTGCCACTCTTGTAAAAAATCGTGGATAAGTTCTGGTGGATCTTGTAAGTCTGCATCAATCGGAATTATGACTTCACCGCGTGCTAAATCAAGTCCAGCGGTTAACGCCGCTTCTTTACCAAAATTTCGAGATAGATTGACAGTTCGAACGTGGCTATCTTGCTCTCGCAACGATTCCATGACACTGAGCGTATCGTCTTTGCTACCATCGTTAATTAAAATGACTTCATAGCTGTACTCTGTTTGTTGTAGCACAGTGGTGATACGTGCCATAAAAATGTTAAGCACGGCTTGTTCGTTGTAGCAAGGGCAGACGATGGAAATAGTCGGGTTCGCTTTAGACATAATTAACCTATAGGGTCTGTTTTATTGCATCTATTGTTTGTTCCTTCAATGGAGTGTCGCCATCAAAGTCCTGTTTGTACATAGCTTTCATTTCCAAAGTCGCAATACACGCACGAAAGGTGTACGGAATGTATAACAGTGCGTCAAAATGGTGGTGTTACAGATATCACCACTAGAGGAAAGCCCACGTATGCAGAGATATTGAGTTGAATGGGCAAATAACACCATGAATGCTCATCGATAAAGGAGATGCCAAGATTATGCAGGTGAGTTGAACTCTTGTAAAATTTTAGTATGACCATTTTTTGATTTTGATATCGAGATATTCATTAGACACTATGGTCGCCGTAATGTGGACTGGCGCTCGTACATCAAAAACGATATGTCTGAGATTACAATGCATATAAAACCAGGTGTATATATTTAGCATTTAGAGACAATGTTTTTTTCAAGCAGTAGAAGCACGTGGACAATTATGAACGTCTAAAGCGTTCTTTCACAAAAAAGTTCAAACTAAACATCAATTGGAATAATAGTGACTGTGGTTTGATACACGTGGATACAAGACAGTGCTAATTGACGAAAAAGTTCACATTACTGTGTGTTATGCTTCGGTGAGCATGACTCTCAAAGGGTAAGTAATGACTCGAAAGTCAAATCACTATAAAATCTCGTGTAACGACACAAGTATAAGCTTAGAGGGCATTGGCGTGCTACAGAGAGACTCTTCAAAAAAAACAATGGCAGTATTAGGTTGGTGTATGTCAGGTTTAGCCTTGTCTTTGGGGGTATCTAAAGCAGGGGTTGGGATATTTACTATTTTAACACTCTTACTAATGTTGGTGGTTATCGTTCAGCAGAGAGCCAACGTGTCGTTCTATAACACTAGTTCAGTAAACAAGGCATTGATTAGTCTATTTTTTGTGGGTGTGTTTTGTTCTTTACTATCCGATGGCGGTGTAAATAGCGCAAAAGACTTTGTGAGCAAAGGGAGTATGCTGTTACTCCTGCCTGTTTGCCTGTTTTGCTTGGAAGATCGGAAAACGCGCACCAATGCTTTTTACTTCTTTATATTTGGTAGTGTGATTGCGTGTATATACTCCCTTTATCTGCGCTCTCTAATGGAATCAGGTGAAATTGAAAGAATAGCCAGTTTTTGGGATTTAGGTCGTTGGGGGGAGTTCTTGTGCTATGCGCTTGCGATGTTTCTCCCACTGCTTTTTGGGAACGCTTCACTCAAGGTAAGATTGCTTTATGGTAGTGTCTTTTTCCTTTTGCTTTTCACATTACTTATTTCTGGAATGCGAGGAGCACTTCTGGGTATTTCGTTAGTTCTAGCGGTGTACTTCTCTTTACTCAACCGTCGATATTTGCCGTATTTTATCGTTTTTTCAGTGTTTTTTGGTGTGGTCACCTACTTGTGGAACCCTTCTGTTATTGAGAATTCAATAACAAGCTTTGTGTCAATTTTTGATTTGCAGAATAATTTGTCAAACTTAGCTCGTTTTAGCATGTGGTCCCACGGTATCGAGTATTTTTTACATAATCTAAGTAATGATTGGAGGTTAATCCTTTTTGGGAGCGGATTTGAAAATTTAATTGGACCATTTAGTGCCTATTTAGAAAGCACTAATCAGATGGAAAGTTATATGAATTCTGTCAATACAACGGTGTCATTGAGTGATCTTCATAATGCCTTTTTCAACGTACTTAATCGAATGGGGGTGATTTACTTGCTGGTTATGAGTGTTGGGCTCTATGCGGTTTGTCGTGCCCTTTGGAGCCGATATATAGCAACGCCGAACAGTGCATGGTTACACTCTGCGATGTTGATTATTATGTCATTTTTAGTGATCGGTGTGTTTTATAGTAATGAACTCAACTACCAAACCTTAATGGCTGCCTTTATGTGCTGCCTTGCGATTCGATTTAGTGATGCAGAAGCCTCTAGTAAGGAAAATCAACATGTATAAAGCGTCCATTATTGTCGCCTTTTACAACAACCTAGATGTATTGTCAGTGGTATTGAAAGCTCTAGAGAGTCAGAGCGAAAAGCATTTTGAGGTCATCATAGCTGATGATGGATCTCGTGAGGACGTCGTCGCTAACCTAAAGGCTGAAATTGCCGACTCGCCTTTAGACATTCAACATGTGTGGCATGAAGACGCTGGCTTTAGAAAAAATCGTTGCTTGAATCTTTGTATCAAAGCCAGCCGCAGCGAGTATCTAATTTTTATTGACGGTGACTGCGTCCCTCAGACTCATTTTGTTGAAGATCATCTCAGTGAAGCCAAGCTGAATAGAGTCGTGAATGGACGACGAGCAGATCTTTCTCCTCGCTGCAGTGAATTACTTGTAGCGTCCTCCTCTCCCGAACGCTTTGTTGTTGATAACTTTGGAAAAATGGTTGTTGATGGTTTGCGAGGTCAGGGAAAGAATGTAGAAAAGGGTTACCGACTATCAAATGAGTGGTTAAGACAAAAACTTCAAAATAAAAAGAAAGGACTTGTCGGCTGTAATCTTTCTTTGCACAAGGCTGACTTGTTACGCATTAACGGCTTTGATATGCGCTATGAAGCAGCGGGGACAGGGGAAGACAGCGATATTGATTTTCGACTGCAACTATTAGGCGTCGAAATCCATAATTGTTTCTATAAAGCTAATCAAGTTCATATCTATCATAAAGAGTTGCCTCGACTACCGGTAAATGATGTTTTATTCGCGAAAGTGAAAGAGGAAAAAATCGCTTATACCCAATTTGGCTTAGATACTTTACCGGAATAACATTAACCAGTGCTTTCAACGTGCCTCATCTCGCCCCTATTTATAGGGCTAGATGAGGCTGTTTAAAATGAGGAACATCAGTACAGGTGACGCAGAATTAATATTTAAATAGCGTTGAGGGTACGAGCCAATGCCCCCTTGTTATCATCAACAACCTGCTGCGCATTTACCCCCATGTTTCTAAGTAACTCCGGCTGCTTAAGCCAATCTGCAAGTAAGGTTGCCAGCTCTTCTATGTTGGACACAATAGCGCTGCCGTTTTGAGCCACAAGTTGTGCGGTGATGTCACTGAAATTGTAATAGCTAGGGCCCGTTATGGATGGGACTCCTACAGCCGCAGGCTCTAACAAATTATGCCCGCCGACTTTTTTACCGACTAAGCTGCCACCCATAAAGCAGACATCACTAGCGGCGAGAAGCATCATCATTTCCCCCATGGTATCGGCCAGGTATACAGCGCTTCCGGAATGGAGTGCATTGTTTTTTTCACTACGGCGTACTAAAGAAAAACCCTGTGCTTGGCATAAGTCTGCAACCTGATTAAAGCGTTCAGGGTGTCGAGGTACCAAAATTAACAACGCATTAGGATGTGATTCCAGCAGTTTTTTATGCGCAGACAGTACTTGTTCGTCTTCACCTTGGTGTGTGCTAGCCGCTATCCATACCGCTCTATTAGTGCCAAGCTCTTCTCGTAAGCTTTTCCCTTTAAAAAGAACATCAGTCTCAACTGAAATATCGAACTTGATTGACCCCGTGACGTGCACTTTTTCTTGGTTCATTCCTAATCTTAGAAAGCGAGAGGCATCATCGGCATGTTGGCAGAGTACTCGGTCTAACTTTGATGATAGCCAGCGAAATATCGGTAAAACCTTTTGATAACGCAGGCATGAACGCTCGGAAAGGCGTGCATTGATGACGGAAATAGGAATATTTGCCTTGGCGACTTCATGCAGCGTATTGGGCCAAAGTTCGGTTTCGACAATAATGAATTTTACAGGCTTAATGGCTGCGAGGAAGCCTCGGACAGCAAAGGAGAAATCAAGCGGCATGTAGCGGTGGATAACCTCAGGAGCAAGCTTTTCAGCTTGCTCTGCACCAGTTGGTGTGGTGGTGGTCAGTAGCACTTGCTTGTCTGGATGCTGAGTGAGATAGCGCTTAATTAACGGGGTAACCGCAATCACTTCGCCGACAGAAACTGCGTGAAACCATACAACGGGCTTATTTTTACTGCTACTGCTACTGCTACTGCTATTGGCTGTTGTATTGTGGCTAGTTGCAGTGTCGATAATGACTGTTGAGCTGGCAGTTACGGTAGAGTCGATAGCTGGCGTATAGCCAAAATGCTCCTTCCAGCGGGAGCCAACCGCTGGCTTACCGGGTTTGTGTTTGAATAAGCCATATAGGAACACTGGAGCCACGAGAGCAAGGAGTAAACTGTAAATTAAACGCAGCATAGCGGTGTTCTCTTAATGAAATAATACATGACGACGTTCAAAACTAGGCGGCGGTTTTGTCTGAAAATGTCCAAACCTTATGAATCACGTACGTCACAATAGGTAGGATAACTACGACCATAACGACTCGGACATAGCTATTGAGATCAGAAAATAGCTCACTGATCCCTTGAGAAACTAACAAAGCACCAAACTGCACCATGAAAAATCGCAGAGCATTGCCCCAATTCACCTTGTTTTTGAATACGATTAACGTCTGGGCGAAATACGAAAAAATAAAGGCTAAAGAGAAGCCTGCGATATTGGCAAGCAGTACATTATCTCGAATGAGGTGCAGAAAGCTAAAAGCAACCACAAGATGTATAGCGGTTGCCATCCCTCCCGTTAGAGCAAAGCGAACAATACGATATTGCAGTAGCCTATCTAGCAGTGAACGCATTACTTAGATCCTTGGTCTAGTGGCTTTTTCAAGCTGTCTTCTTCAATAATGTAAGTGGGACGACGTTTTGATTCCATGTAAAGACGCCCAATGTATTCGCCCATCACGCCAATACCAATCAGTTGTACGCCACCTAAAAACAGCATCACGGTAATCAAAGAGGCGTAACCAGGAGAATCGATACCATAGATCAGGGTTTTGATTATGGTCGCGCTACCGTAAATAAAAGACAGAGCGGAGATAAACCCACCCACATATAGCCAAATGCGCAGTGGAGCCGTACTAAAGCTGGTAATACCATCGAGTGCGAAATTCCATAATTTCCAACCGTTAAAGCTGGTTTCGCCAGCTTCTCGCGCTTCGCGCTTGTACTCAACGACGGCAGTTTTAAAACCGACCCATGAGAAAATACCTTTCATGAACCGTTGGTTTTCTGGAAGTAGCTGAATAGCATTAACAACACGGCGGTTGATTAAGCGAAAGTCACCAACGTTTTCAGGGATTTCAACTTGAGCTACAGCATTATGGAACTTATAGAATAACTCTGCAGAGAATTTTTTCGCCCAAGAATCGGTACTACGATCGACTCGTTTTGCAACCACCACGTCATAGCCTTCTTCCCACTTACGAAGAAAGTCATGAATGAGTTCTGGTGGATCTTGTAGATCTGCATCAATAGGGATCAGTACTTCACCGCGTGCACTATCAATACCAGCAGTAAGGGCGGCTTCTTTACCAAAGTTTCGGGATAAATTGATAACACGAATATCTGGATATTGTTGCTGAAGTTCATTGATGGTTGCTAGGGTGTTGTCCTTGCTTCCGTCATTAATAAGGATAACTTCATAGCTATATTGGGAGTCAGAAAGGACTTTACTGATCCGCTCCATAAATAGCTCGACGACTTGTTCTTCGTTATAGCAGGGGCAAACAATTGAGACTGTTGGAGAGGTCATCTTTATTACCTTATCTGTTGTTCTATCGAGATTAGCGTAAACCATAGCACTGATGCTTGATTGGAGCGTATTTGTTTGGGAAAGTTCACGACTTAAGAGAAAGCGAGTCAATAACCGTACTTGGCGACAATTGTTTTAAACAGTTCATATGTCCTAAAGGACATTCGCGTTTAAAACATGGACGGCATTCAATATCGGTGTTCACAACCTGCACGCGGTCACTCAGCGGCGGTGTATAATCGGGAGAGCTTGAGCCGTAAATGGCGATGATCTTACAACCAACAGCCGCTGAAACATGCATTAAACCAGAGTCGTTGCTAATTACCGTATCACATGCCGCCAGTAAGTCGACGGCCTCGGTTAGCGAGGTATTTCCTGCAAGATTAAAGCAATGCGCTTGGGCTTGAACGGTTAGGCTTTGTTTGATTTTTTCTGTGACTTCTCTATCTTTGGCTGAACCAAACAGCCAGACTTGTTGACCATTATCGATAATGTGCTGGGCCACTTCAGCATAGTGCTGCTCAGGCCAACGCTTTGCTGGGCCAAATTCTGCTCCAGGGCACATACCAATCGCGGTGCGCCCGGCTGTTTGCTGATGGGCTGACTGGACGGTGAGCTGAAATTTAGCCAACGCCTGATGTTGAATAGCACTATCAATAGAAAGCTTAGGGCGAGGGCATGTCGTAAGCGAGACCTCATCAAGCATCTTATCGCGTTGTGATGCTAGCGCAACAAAACGCTCTACGTAATATTGGAAGATACGCTTGTTTGGGCGCAAGTCATTTAACAGACCGTAGCGCATTTCACCTTTCCAACCAATGCGGTTAGGAATACCCGCAAACAGAGGAATAAGTGCAGATTTCGCCGAGTTTGGCAGAATGTAGGCGTGAGTATAGCCCTCTTTTTTAAGGCTACGGCCAATCTTCCAGCGCCCCTTTAAATCAAAAGCGCCGTGGCCAATCGGCATTTCAATGGCGTTATTTACTTCCGGCATTCTCTGCAAGATGGGTTTGCACCAAGCTGGGGCCAACACATCAATAGTAGCGTCAGGGTAGCGGTGTTTTAACTCAGTGTACAAGCTTTGTGACATCACCATGTCACCGACCCAAGAGGGACCAATAATCAGTATTTTCATCTATTTTAGGCCTGAATTAATAAGTAAGGCTGGCTTTCCATTCAATGTTATCGGTTACGATTTTAGCGGGGTTACCTACCGCGACTTCCTTTTCGCCCACCGACTTAGTGACCGTTGAGTTTATTCCTAAAATAGCCCCATCTCCAACCGTGACGCCCTTTAAGACCGTCACGTTGTCAGTAATCCAAACTGACTGGCCTACTTTGATACTTTTTGCTTGGTTAATTCGAACGCCGTCTTTGAGAATATCATGACCATCGCTTGTCATGAGCTTAACGTTGCGAGAGAGGCAAGTATGGTTGCCAATGGATAATATAGTGCCTGCTTCACGAGCGGATAGATAGCAATCATCACCAATATGGACATGATGGCCAATATGAACCTGGCAATTATTACCTACAATCTCAATACAGGTGTTTTTCAGGTAGGTATTGGCCTCAATGGTTAACGTGTTATTTTTACCCTGAATCTGAATGCGGCAGCCACGTAGCTTAGCGAAAGGTGAAATATTGACCTTCGCTGTGCTTTTAAACCTGAGTTTATTAAACAGCTTGAGGGTAATGAGGGACTTAATTTTGTGTATATTCATTTAAGATCGCTCCAGCAATGAAGAAGTACGGTCATGACTTCTTCACCTTTCTAAATAAATAATTGCCACGTACTTTACGCCACAACCCGAGCACATCAGTTCTTGGGAAAATCGCAATACGGCGAATTTGATACGGGTCTTCATGAAAACGCAATGAGCCAGAATTGGTCGCCACCGCGTATTGGTAACCTAGTTCTTCAACGATAGTTTTTGACGCTTGATTGTGCTCACCAAATGGATAGGCAAATGACGTTAGCGGCTTACCTAACAAGGTTTCGAGCGTTTGTTTGTTCTCAAAGATTTCTACTCTCTGCGCATCATCGCTGAGCGTATCTAACTTAGGGTGCGTTAGGGTATGACCCCCAATTTCAATATGGGGTGAGGCCGAAAGCTGCTTAACTTGCTGGGCATTCATCAGCGGCACAGACTTTTCAGGGTTGTTTGGGTTTTCAACATCCCATCGGTTAAAAGTTTCCCCGGTGACCACATAAACCACCGCTTTAAAGCCGTATTTTTCCAGCATTGGCAGCATTAGTTCAAGGTTATCGACGTAGCCGTCATCCACAGTGATCATGATGTAGCGCTTTCCTGCTTCCAAACGTCGGATAAGGCGAGCATCTTGCAAATCTTCAAAGGTTAGGCTGTCAAAACCCATGCGCTTTAGTAGCTTAAGGTGCTTTTCAAACATATCGATGTGAAGATAAGTGCCATGCACGCCTTTGCCACTGTCATCGTTGATAAAACGGTGATACATGATCACCGGCATTTCACGGCGCAGTGTATCGATATACACATCTTGATAGATCCGCTCAACTTGATCGACGACTTTAGTGAGCGTGTAATTATCGCGAATGGTTTGGCTGGTGGCTTCATCGCAATGTGGCGTCGATAACCCTTGCTCGATCATGCTTGGAATCACGGTAAAATCGATATCCAAGTCTTGCGGGCCAATATCACCAAAATTGCTCGCCATGGCCTTAGTAACGTTGTTGGGATCGACAATACCGATGCACTGCGCTTCACCCACGGCAAGAGTAGGACGACCACATAGCAAAGATTCCATTGCTACACGCCCGGCACCAATGACCAAATCAGCTTCACTGAGCATTTTGGGCACATCATGGGTATAGCCAGTAAAGGTGACCTGATCTTTGAATTTTTCGAAGCGAGATTCAAACGTCGAGCCCGATACCACTTGCACTTGATAGCGATCCAAATCCAAGCATTCATCTAATAGGCGATAACAAAGTTCACCTTTGGGTCCTGATAATCGTCCGACAATGGTAATCACCGGCTTCGCATTTTCAGGGGCAGGGCACCATTGAAAGCGCTCCGTCTCAATGCCATTTCGGCTAACTTCCATCTGCTCTAAAGGCACATTTAGCTCATTCGCTAATTGGTCACGAATCGCTTCGCAAACCGGCAGTGCTTTATTGCCCATCGCGTGAAACTTTTTGCGCGTTGCATGCACCGGCTGACGACCATGAACTGTGGTCACCATTGGCGTGCCAGTGAGCTTACACGCTACATGACAGCTCCAACTTGACGCGCGAGAGTGGGCATGTACCAACTGGATATTGTGCTTCTTGATAAGGTAAATAAGATACCCCACGTGCCAAAAGCGACGGGGCACACTGCGTTTATTAAAGCGCAGTGAAAAAAATGGACCATCATGAGGTTTGGTCAGTGTGTCAGACACATAAAACACATTATGGCCTCGGGCGGTTAATTCATTGCCAACCGTCGTGGCGTAGACTTCCGCTCCCGTGACTTCAAGCTGGGAGAGGGCCATAAGAATGTTCATGGTGATATCCTTAAAACTAAAAATGGTCCTAGGGAAGAGCGGTTCCTAGGCCCTAGGTGGTGCTTGTGGTGAATATACGAAAAACCGTTGGTTGTCGTTGACAGGTGTCGCCTTTAATACACAATCCTGCAGGACCCAGGACCCAGGACCCAGGACCCAGGACCCAGGACCCAGGACCCAGGACCCAGGACCCAGGACCCAGGACCCAGGACCCAGGACCCAGGACCCAGGACCCAGGACCCAGGACCCAGGACCCAGGACCCATTAGCTATTCACAATCGCCAGATACTCAGCCACACCTTCCGCAACCGTCTTAAACTCAATATCGCAACCAGCGGCGCGCAGTTTGGTTAAATCCGCTTGGGTATATTCTTGATACGCGCCTTTTAGGTGTTCTGGGAACGGAATGGTTTCAATCTCGCCTTTACCGTGGTGCTTAATAACCGCTTCAGCTACTACTTCAAAGCTTTCCGCATTACCGGTTCCGCAGTTGAAAATACCAGACACACCATTTTCCAAGAACCATAGGTTCACTTTCGCTACATCGCCCACGTAGATGAAATCACGAATAAACTGTTCGCTACCAGCAAACAATTTAGGGTTTTCACCGGCATTCATTTGGTTGTTTAGATGGAACGCCACCGACGCCATGCTGCCTTTGTGCTGTTCACGCGGGCCGTAAACATTGAAGTAACGGAAACCCGTAATTTGCGACAGTGTTTCATCGTGTGCTTCAGCATCTGCGGTTAAGCGACGAACGTAGTTATCAAATTGCTGCTTTGAATAGCCGTAAACGTTTAATGCGCCTTCGTATTCACGCTCTTCTTTAAAGACGGTTGTCTCGCCGTAAGTCGCGGCAGAAGAGGCATACAAGAACGGGATTTCACGCTCTAAACAGAAGTGAAGTAGCTCTTTTGAGTACTCGTAGTTGTTGAGCATGACATATTTGCCATCCCACTCAGTTGTTGCAGAACAAGCACCTTCATGGAATACCGCTTCGATAGGACCAAAGTCATCACCTGCCATGACCTGAGTCAGGAAGTCATCACGATCCATGTAATCGGTAATATCTAGATCAACTAAGTTCTTAAACTTACGACCATTTTTAAGGTTGTCTACCACAAGGATGTCGTTTAAGCCTGCTGCGTTTAGCGCTTTGATAATGTTGCTGCCAATCATGCCAGCACCGCCAGTTACGATGATCATAAAACTCTTCCATTTGAATAGGATAATTAGTTTGAGTATATAAGATTTGAGGGGAAGGGGGAATAAGAGCGGGTGAAGAGCGGTCCTATGGTCCTGGGTCCTGGAGAAGAGTGGGCACGATATCGGTGTCAGAGTCGGCGAGACTCTGACACCAAAGCGACGGTGAATACATAGGGAAAGAGCGGATTAAAAGCGGTCCTGGGTCCTAGGCACTATATCGGTGTCAGAGTCGGCGAGACTCTGATACCAAAGCGACGGTGAATGCGCAGGGAAAGAACAGATTAAAAGCGGTCCTAGGTTCTAGGCACGATATCGGTGTCAGAGTCGGCGAGACTCTGACACCAAAGCGACGGTGAATGCGTAGGGAAAGAGCGGATTAAAAGCGGTCCTGGGTCCTAGACACGATATCGGTGTCAGAGTCGGCGAGACTCTGATACCAAAGCGACGGTGAATATGTAGGGGGAAGAGAGGATTAAAAGCGGTCTTGGGTCCTAGGTACGATATCGGTGTCAGAGTCGGCGAGACTCTGATACCAAAGCGACGGTGAATATGTAGGGAAAGAACGGATTAAAAGCGGTCTTGGGTCCTAGGCACGATATCAGTGTCAGAGTCGGGAAGAGTTTGTCTATGGAAGTGTTTTAGATCTTTTGCTTATGTTTTTTTATTGTATTGCTTTGTCATGTAGTGACTTTGGTTCTATTTTCGCCACAAATTACGTATTCCCCCTCTAGGTCCCAGGGCCGCTTTTATTCCGCTCTTACACCGCTCTTCCCCCCTTTGTCAGCAAATTGTAAAAAAATACTCATTTACAACGCTTTATACTTTCTACTAACATAACAATTCAGAGTGCTCAACTGAGTGCACTGAATTATCGATAATTTAGTAAAGGAATATAATCATGAAAAAAATCGCATTAGTTATGGCGATTGCAGCGGGTATGGCTAGCCCAGCGTTTGCGGAAGCAGAAGCAGGTGCTGGTGCAGCGGGTGCTGGTGCTGGCGCTGGTGCTGGTGTTGGCGCGGCAACAACCGGTGCTATCGCTGTAGGCGCTGCTGCGGCAGTGACAGTAGTTGCAGCTGCATCTTCAGATGACAGCACGGCAACAACAGTTACCGCTCCAGCTAACTAAGCTGTTGCAGTAATAAATAAGCTCCTCTTGCATGTTGTATCGTAAGGGGGGTTTAAAAGCGGCCCTATGGTAGAAGAGATAGAGCGGCCCTATGGCCCTGTGGGAATGCACGATAAGTTGTAATTTTTAGTTGTTAAGTGTTTGACTTGTAGTGGTGTATGCCTTTTTGTTAACCACAGAACCACAGAACCACAGAACCACAGAACCACAGAACCACAGAACCACAGAACCACAGAACCACAGAACCACAGAACCACAGAACCACAGAACCACAGAACCCATTTATTCCCTTCACAAGGACGTTAGTGTGAATTTTAAGCCGTACCTACTCGCGTGTGCTGTACTTTTCCTTACCGCTTGTTCACAACGCTTTCAAGACGTGAATGCCACTATGGCCGAAGCTTTATTTGGTGCTGATGATGCCGCCCTCACCGCCGAAAACATCAGAAAGCTTCCTTATGCCAGCGCTTATGTTCGAATTAATGAAGGACCACAGATTTTCATGGTATTAGCGTTTGCCGAACCTAATACTCAAAACGGTATCATGCAGTACAAATGGATTTCTTCAGATCGCGCCGTAATCATCACCGAATCCGGCCGCATAGTAAAAACGATTGGTCTGTATGGCGACAACTTAGCCAGCATCAGCCGCCAGCAACAAACCGACACCTCTTGGCAGGTCACGTACGACTGGATGCCGAAATACCGCTATGGCTACAAGGGTATTGCATTGCAAACAAATCGAGGCAGTGAAACGGTTACCACAGATTTAAGCACTTACAACACCCAAAAGCTCACAGAAACCGTCACGTTTGACGCCATCGACGGCAAACTAGTGAATACCTATTGGAAAGATATAAAAACCAATAATGTTATAAAAAGCATTGAACAGCTAGGGCCAGAAATGACCACGGTTGAAATGACCTTGTTGAAAGTGCCGACGATATAAGAGCGGGTTAAGAGCGGTCCTATGGTTCTATGGCCCTAGGGAGGAGCGATTTCTAGCTTTTGGGTGGCTCTTATCGCAAATATAGAATAAATGGCTTGTTTTTGGTTGACAAAAACGGCTTTAAAAACATGATTTTACAGGACCACAGGACCACAGGACCACAGGACCACAGGACCACAGGACCACAGGACCACAGGACCACAGGACCACAGGACCACAGGACCACAGGACCACAGGACCACAGGACCACAGGACCACAGGACCACGGGACCACGGGACCACGGGACCACGGGACCACAGGACCAAATAATAAACTCTCAAGGATCCCCCATGCTTCAAGGATGTAAAAAACTCCTCACCGCTAGTGCCTTACTTCTCCTAGCTTTTCCTTCTATCGCGACGGATCTGTCTGCTGGTTTGTCGGTATCGTTACCGCAGCAAAGCCTTCGTCTGGACTACAATCAACCGACGCGCCTAGAGCAAGTGTTGAAAGACACGCGCAAACAAGCCAGTAATCAACAACATCAACTCGAGTCATTACAAGCGCAGTTGTTTGATGTGAACAAACAGCCGCAAATTGAATCCCAAAAGCGCGAAGTGCTGGCTCAGTTACAACAGTTGAATTTAGAAGAACCAACAATTGGTGCCGATAAGCTGATCGCGCAAATTAACGCTGCAGAATTTAAGTACCGTGAATTTACGTCACTCGACTACGACGTGGTGCAATCACAGCTAAAACGTAACCCATTGCTAGATGGGCAGTACCAACTGAACATGGCAACAAGAGACCCGCACCTCTATTTCTTCGGCGCGGTGAAACAAGTAGAACAACCATTGCACCGTTCGCAGTGGTTTTTGGCGGACTACTTTAAAGTACTTGGTCAGTTAAGGCTCGACAGCGCCAGTACCAGCCTAGCGTTAGTCATCCAGCCAGACGGCCATATTAATACTGCTCACTATGGCAATTGGAATCTCAAGCCGCATTTTATTGCGCCGGGCGCGACGGTATTTGTACCGTTTGACTCACTGCCTTCTCAATACGCTTCACTCAACCAAGAAATAGCGCAACTGCTTCGTCATAAGGTAATGAATAATAATGAATAATAAAGCCCCTTCCTTACTGGCCTTGGCTATATCATCGGCGCTAACGGGCAGTGTGTTGAGCAGCGCGGTATTCGCCGACCCTTTTGAGCCCGCAACCCTCACGCCATCGCAATCAGATTTTGGTGGGGTAGGCTTAATGCAAATGCCCACAGGGCGGATGGCGCGTGAAGGGGAATTCAGTATTAACGGGGACTGGAACTCGCAATACCATAAATACAACATCAGCATGCAGGTCATGCCTTGGTTAGAAACCACGGTGCGCTATACCTTGGTGCAGGATCTATTTTACAGCTCAGATCCGAGTTTTAGTGGTGACACAAAATACACCGACAAAGGCATCGATTTTAAAATTCGCCTGTGGCAAGAGGGCGATTATCTGCCGGAAACCTCGGTTGGTTTTCGTGACTTTGGGGGGACCGGGCTCTTTGATGGCGAGTTTGTCGCCGCCACGAAACGCTACGGCAGCCTAGATATTACCTTAGGGATGGGCTGGGGGTACCTCGGTACCAGAAATAACATTGCCAACCCGTTTTGTAAGATCAGTGATGAATTTTGTAATCGCCCGTCGGATCTAAAAGGGAAAGGCGGCATGGTGGATTATGAGCGCTGGTTTAAAGGTCCTGCAGCATTGTTTGGTGGTGTAGAATACCAAACCCCATGGCAACCTCTACGCTTAAAGTTAGAGTATGACAGCAACGACTACTCGCAAGATTTCCCGGTGCAGCGAGCTGGCGTGAATATGACTCCCGCTACGCCGTGGAACGTTGGGGCATTGTATCGCTTGGGCGACTGGGGCGACGCTCGAGTTAGCTATCAGCGCGGTAACTCGCTAGCGCTTGGCTTTACCCTTCGCACCAACTTCAACGACATGAAAGCCGTGTGGTTAGATGAGCCAGCAGTACAACCCAGACCCACAGATGCTGCAAAAAGCGTAGAAGACGTGGATTGGCAAAAAGTGGCGGACCAGCTAGCCAGTAACGCCGGTTATAAAGATGCAACCATTGAAGTGGATGGCGATAAAGCCATTATTACCGCCAGCCAAAGTAAATACCGAGACAGAGCCGAAGCGCAAGAACGCGCCGCCGCGATTCTAAGTAATGCATTGCCAAGCAGTGTAGAGCGTTATGATATTGTCGAAACCGCAGAAAACATCCCAGTGATGTCCACGACTATTGATGCGAAAACCTACCAAACCATCGCCATTAATCAAAGTATTGATAAAAGCTTTAGTGACGCCGCCACAGGGCGAGAAGAAATTGATTTAAGCGACAGCACCAGCAAGAAAACCGTGTATGACGGCTTTGATGCCTTCGATTACCACGTGTCACCCACGTTGGCGCAATCTTTTGGTTCGGCGGAGAACTTCTACCTGTTTGAAATTGGTGTGGATGTAGGCGCGGAGTACTGGTTAACTCGCAATATTAACGTGTCTGGTGGCATTCACTTTAATGTGGTGGATAACTACGACAGCTTTAACTACGAAGTGCCACCGGATGGCACCGATGTACCACGAGTTCGAACCCTATTCCGCTCGTACGTCACAGATAACCCAGTGCGCATGAATAATTTGCAGTTAACCTGGCTAGATGAACTCGGCAGCGGCTTTTACAGTCAAGCCTATGGTGGCTACTTAGAAAGTATGTTTGCGGGTGCGGGTGGCGAGGTGTTATATCGCCCACTGAATCAAAACTGGGCCATTGGCGCGGATGTTAACCTTATTTCGCAGCGAGATCCCAATAGCTGGTTTGGCGTGTTCACCGAAGAGCAGCAATACAGCGAACGCGATGGCCGCTACTACAAAGTACTGCCGCAAGGCACAACAGGCTTCTTAACCGGTTACTACATGCCGCAATGGCAATTTATTGATAACACCTTACTAAAAGTGGGCGTGGGTAAATTCCTCGCTGGTGACTTAGGTACACGCGTAGATTTCTCTAAGCAGTTTGATAGCGGCGTGATCGCTGGCGCCTATGCTAGCTTCACCAATATGAGCGCCGAAGATTTTGGCGAAGGCAGCTTCACCAAAGGATTTTATGTCTCGATCCCCTTCGATATCATGACAGTCAAACCAAGCGCCAACCGCGCCAACATCTCATGGCAGCCCATCACGCGTGATGGCGGCCAGATGCTAAGCCGTAAATACCAGTTGTTCAATCTAACCGACGCGCGTTCGCCGTGGTTGCAAAGACCGAATGGGGTAATAGAGCGGGAATAGAGCGGGTTAAGAGCGGTCCTAGGTCCTGGGCACGGTACCGGTGTCAGAGTCGGCGAGACTCTGATACCAAGCGACAGTGAATGCGCAGAGAAGAACAGATTAACCTCCCCCTGATTCCAATACACCATACCAGCACCCACCATACCCGGTGTCAGAGTCGGCGAGACTCTGACACCAAAGCGACAGTGCATGCGCAGAGAAGAACGAATTAAAAGCCCCCTGATTCCAATACACCATACCAGCGCCCACCATACCCGGTGTCAGAGTCGGCGAGACTCTGACACCAAAGCGACAGTGAATGCGCAGAGAACAACAGATTAAACCCCCCTGATTCCAATACACCATACCAGCACCCACCATACCCGGTGTCAGAGTCGGCGAGACTCTGATACCAAAGCGACGGTGATGCGCAGAGAAGAACGAATTTAAAGCGTCCCCGGTTTCTGGGGAAAGCAGGTTTTATGCTTAAATGTAAGCAATTATTCAGGGCTGACTGGGCTTTTATTTGGGTGGTGTTTCTTAGTGGTAGTAGGTATTTTTTGGGTGAATGTTATTCGCGCGGGTAAAGTCAGTGCAGTGTCAAAGTGTGATATTGATCCCTTTTCGTGCTAAAAATGTACTACCAATGTAATATCAATTCAGAAATAATAACCGGGCACTTAGAGAACACTAGAGCCGAAAAGGCCAGACTCGAGCGCAATTAATTTGGTTAACTTCTAGATGATGGGATGGCTTATTAACCCCTAGAAGTTAAAATCTAACACGTCAGTTAATCTACTCATTATCTTTCGCGTACTCAATAAAGTAACAGCCATTATCAACGCTGAACTATACTCGCCTTAAACAGTATTGCATACTTAATGGGGTTAGGCACTGTTTGATGCGGTTTTTAATGTCAAAAAATAGACAGAGATGCGATTTGAATGAGAGTAAAGGTCAGATATAAAAATGGTTTTTGTAAATTATTGCCCCGCTTGCGAGCAAGAAAAACGCTTGGTTAGACTCTCGCGTACCGCACTAGAAAAGCGCTTCTTCCGACGCCATGAAATAAAATGCCAGTGTGAATTATGTAAAACGGTTTTTTTTATTAACTTGGCGGATTAATGCGCCTATCGTAATTTTCACGTTATACAGTACTGTATGATGATAAATTAAAAAGTGCGATCTTGATCCAAGTTTGTGTCGAAATTTTACTTCTATTCGACATCCATTTATAAAACAATAGCTAGCCATATGGATATGACTCAAAGATAAGAATGCATTAAGCATCGGTGCGGAACAGTGACGTTCTCGATAGACAATACCGTTTTCTAAAACATATGAAAGCAGATTGTCGAGTGCCCTCTCCACACGTCAGTTAAAAACATCAATATCATCATCCAGTTTTAAACAAAAATTATAGATAAAACGCAATACGGTTATGTGTAAAACACCGAAGGGCGGTAGCGTTGTAAAATTGGTTATTACTAATTAGCCAGCGCTCGCGAAAAAGACACAGGAAGCTTTCTGTCGTAGTTGACAAAGATCGCTTAAAAAACACAATTCTGTAGGACCAAGGACCAAGGACCAAGGACCAAGGACCAAGGACCAAGGACCAAGGACCAAGGACCAAGGACCAAGGACCAAGGACCAAGGACCAAGGATTTCCTAACCCTCTTACAATTGCCTACAAAAATGAAAGCGCCATAAACTGCCTGCTTTTTAGAATTTGAAAGAACAAAAAAGAAAAGTAACCAGCAACAAAAAGATATCATGCTGTAAACGGTGTGTTGTGGATGTAAATAAGGTAAGACCTATAGGTTAAGACGATAGGCAATCAGTGACTTATTGATTGTAATGGCGTTTTCAATGTGGATAATACGGGCTCATGTGAAAGTGCGCCCGCGCGCGCCATTCTAAAACATATAAAAATGATAAAAATCGATAGTTTCTTTAATGAAGTAGCGATTTATACGCTTTTTACAGCGAGTAAGTACATGACACATTGGCGTCATGATTATGACTTACATTAACAGGACAGCACTGTGCTCGTTACCGTAAGTGGTGAACGTAAACAGTGACACAATGAGAACGGATGCATAATAGGGTTATATGCTTAACACCAACGGGCGGTAGCGTCTTTGAAAGCACAATGATCTCCTGACCAACAGGATGACTTTCTGCCCAAAACGGTAAGCAAATATCACGTAGCCCTTGATTCTACACACCATCCCCAGAACAATAGACCCCAAAGGACAATATTTCCAGGAATCAAGAGCTTTTGCTCATATCCCAGGAACTAGGAACCTCATCCCAGGAACGAATTACGCCACATGAATAACGTTAAAAAACTCACCATCACGGCACTTTTCCCGTTGCTACTTGCTGGCTGCACCTTACCAGGCGGCCACATTTCAACGAGCGACAAAAACGTCATTCAAGCCGAGGGCGAAACCACCGATTTATCTGAGTTAGTGAATGTTTACCCACTCACGCCAGAGCGCGTGGCGTCATTTAAAATTCCGGAGCCTGTTGCCCAATCAAACCCAGAGCTTGATTTAGAAATTGCTAAATACCAGTACCGTGTAGGTCCTGGTGATATTTTGAACGTGACTATTTGGGATCATCCTGAGTTGACTATTCCGGCAGGCTCCTATCGTAGTTCTTCTGAAGCTGGTAACTGGGTTAATGCAGACGGAACAATTTTTTATCCTTATATTGGTTTAATGCACGTTGAAGGTAAAACAGTGCGAGAAATTCGCATCGAAATGGCTAAGCGTTTAGAGCAGTTTATTGAAAGCCCACAAGTAGATGTCAACGTCGCAGCATTTCGTTCAAAGAAGGTGTATGTGACCGGGGAAGTTGATAAACCAGGTCAGCAGCCAGTGACAAATATCTCTATGACCGTATTAGATGCCATCAATTTGGCTGGTGGCCTAGAGTCAGATGCCGATTGGCGTAATGTTATGCTTACCAGAAATGGAATAGAAGAACATATTTCGCTATATGCATTGATGCAAAAAGGCGACCTAACTCAAAACCGCCTAATGCAGCCGGGCGACATCATCCATGTACCACGTAACGATGCACAAAAAATCTTTGTTATGGGTGAAGTGGGCGAACCACAAACACTCAAAATGGATCGCAACGGTATGAGCCTAACCGAAGCGCTAAGCACGGTAGGCGGTATTAATGAAGTGGCAGCAGCCGCAACGGGTATTTTCGTGATTCGTCCTACTAATGTTGATGAACAAGACAAAATTGCCAACATCTACCAGCTGAACATGCAAGACGCCACCGCATTGTTTCTAGGCACCGAATTCGAACTCCAGCCCTACGACGTAGTTTACGTCACCGCGACCCCACTCGCGCGCTGGAACCGCTTAATGACCCAACTACTGCCAACGCTAACAGGCATGAAGAATATAGCTGATACAGGCAACTCATACCGAGCGTGGGGGAATTAGGAACTAAGAGCGGGTGTTTAGGAGCGGACCTGTGGTGCTATGGCCCTATGGGAAGGGCATGTCGAGAGGTGTAAGTGCTTGACATGCTGTGCGCTTGGTTTTTGCTCGAACCACAGAACCACAGAACCACAGAACCACAGAACCGCTTTTAACCAGGACCGCTTTTAAAAATGTTTAACAAAATCTTAGTCGTCTGCGTAGGCAACATCTGCCGCTCCCCTATAGGCGAGCGCATGCTGGCGCAACTGTTACCCAACAAAACCGTGGCCTCCGCAGGCATCGCGAGCGCTAAAAGCGGCCTAGTCGGTAAACCCGCAGACAAAACCGCCATCCAAGTGGCCGCCGAGCACGGTGTAGACGTAGAAAACCACGCTTCACAGCAGCTAACAAGCGAGTTGTGCAAAGACTACGACTTAATCCTAGTCATGGAAAAAGGCCACCTAGAAGCCCTAACCAGTATCGCCCCAGAAGCACGCGGTAAAACCATGCTCTTCGGCCAATGGATAGGACAAAAAGATATCCCCGATCCCTACCGCCAAAGCCGCGAAGCGTTCGATTATGCGTATGAGTTGATAGAGCAGAGCGCGAAGGAATGGGTGAAGAAGTTATAGATAAGAGTGGTCCTAGGAAAAGATGGCCCTAGATCCTAGGTGGTGAAGGCTTCAAGTAAGTCGATAATGACCGTTATTGTGATTGTTTTTGATGGACAAAAATAACTTTAAAAACACAACCTGTAGGACCAAGGACCAGAAATGGATTTCGAACGTTTAGAAGTATGGAAGAAAAGTTCAAGGCTTTGTGTAGACATTTGCCGACAACTCGAGTCTTGTCGAAACTACGGATTAAAAGATCAGTTATGTCGAAGTTCACTATCTGTACCTTCTAATATTGCAGAAGGTGAAGAACGAGAGACGATAAAAGAATCGGCCCGTTTTCTTTACATAGCGAAAGGGTCATGTGGTGAAATGATCACACAACTCTATATTGCAGCAGAATTAAATTATATTGAAAAAGATAAAGCGAAGATGTTTATAAATGAAGCAAAACACATCTCAGCGATGTTAGCTAAGATGATTAAGATTCGTCGAGGTTCAGTAAAAGAAGAAGAACCAGACTATATCACTGAAATCAAATAGAACTTCCAAGGACCAAGGACCAAGGACCAAGGACCAAGGACCAAACTTTCAACGCTTTAATCGGAACCTATCCCCCAATGCAAAACCAAAATACACCGCAAATGTCTACCTCCTCCTCCGACGAAATCGATCTAGGTAAACTATTCGGCATCCTCCTAGACGCCAAATGGCTCATCATCGTCACCACCTTCGTATTCACCTGCTTCGGTATCGCGTTTGCGTTGCTATCCACGCCTATCTATAAAGCGGATGCGCTGATTCAGGTAGAACAAAAAAGCGGTGGTATGTCTTCATTGCTTAGTGACGGCTTAGGTGACATGTTTGCGCAAGAATCGTCTGCGACTACAGAAATTGAATTAATTAAGTCGCGCATGGTGTTAGGCCAAACGGTGGATAAACTTAACCTAACTACGGTAGCACAACCTAAGTATTTACCTAAAATTGGAAAAGGCCTTGCAAGATTAATGGGTGAGCAAGCGTATATTGATGTTGGCCGCTTAGATGTATCTGAACGTTGGCACTACTTGGATGATAAAACGTTATTACTGGTTCAAACCGATGACAACAACCAAGGCTTTGAACTGCGTGATGCGCAAGAGAACGTACTACTAACGGGTAAAGCCGGAGCATTAGCAGAAGGCAATGGCTACCGCGTGTTTGTCACTTACCTAGAAGGTAAGCAAGGGCAAGAGTATACGTTAGGTAAGCGTGCAAGAATTGACGCCATCGGCTCCCTGCAATCAGCTTTGGCAATTTCTGAGCGCGGCAAACAAACGGGTATACTGCAACTTTCTATGGAAGGCGAGCATAAGCCTATTATCGAGCGCATTGTTAACGACATAAGCCAAAACTACTTTTTGCAAAATGTGGCACGCCAGTCGGCAGAAGCTGAAAAAAGCTTAGAGTTTTTACAAGGCCATTTACCTGATATTAAAATTAGCTTAACGGCTGCGGAAGATACCCTTAATCAATTTCGCCAAGACAACGAGTCGATCGATTTAGGATTAGAAGCACAATCCACGCTAAAAGTGATGGTGGAGCTAGAGGCACAGCTTAATGAACTGACTTTCAAAGAAAGTGAAGTTAGCCAGCGTTTCACTAAAGATCACCCGGCCTACCGCTCGCTATTAGAAAAGCGTGAAACCTTGCTTGGTGAGCGAGAGCGCCTAAACAAACAGATTCAAAAATTGCCAAAAACGCAGCGTGAAGTATTACGTATGACGCGTGATGTAGAAGTAAATCAACAAATTTACGTGCAGCTGCTTAATAAAGTACAAGAGCTGCGCATTATGAAAGCGGGCACCGTGGGTAATGTACGCATTATCGATTCCGCACAATCACACACCAATGCAGTGAAACCAAAGAAATCAATGATTGTAGTACTAGCAACGCTACTTGGGGGTATGCTAAGTGTGGCGTTTGTATTAGTAAAAGCAGCGTTCCATAAAGGTGTGGAATCCCCAGACGAGATTGAAGCGATTGGCCTACCCGTGTATGCCAGCGTACCTAAGTCGGATATGCAGCTGCAACTCTCTCAACTTGCAAAGCGTCATAAAGGTAAAGATAAACTGTTGGCAGAAAGTAACCCTGCCGATTTATCCATTGAAGCACTACGTGGCCTGCGTACCAGTTTGCACTTTGCCATGATGGAAGCCAAAAATAACATTCTAATGATTTCTGGTCCAGCGCCAGGTATTGGTAAATCCTTCATCTCCACTAACTTCGCGGCAGTAGCTGCGAAAACTGGCCAAAAAGTGTTGCTGGTGGATGCGGATATGCGTAAGGGCTATTTGCAAAAGCAATTTAACTTAAAGTGGGATGACGGCTTGTCTGAACTGTTAAGTGGCAAGCTTACCACCGATCAAGTGGTAAAACCTACAGATATTGAAAACCTGCATGTCATTACCCGTGGTCAAGTACCGCCAAACCCATCAGAGCTGTTAATGCACCCGCGCTTTCAAGACTTTATTGAGTGGAGCTCTGAAAATTATGATCTCGTGATTATTGATACCCCACCAGTGCTTGCTGTCACCGACCCAAGTATTGTTGGCGCCTTAGCAGGCACAACCTTAATGGTGGCACGCTATGGCCAAAATACTCTGAAAGAGATTGAAGTCGCGCAAGGGCGCTTTGAACAATCGGGAATTGAAGTAAAAGGCGTGATCTTTAATGCGATAGAGAAGAAAGCGTCTAGTGGTTACGGGTACGGCTATTATAACTATGCGTATACGAGTGATGAAAAATAGGCGTAGCAGCCTATTTTCAAACACTACCTTCCCATGACATCGTCATCCTCGCGAAAGCGAGGATCTCCAAAAGCGTATGACTCACTAAAGTTTGCAGGGAAACCGCATGAAGGTCGTTGATATATAAGGGCTTCGGAGTGCTAAAGATTTGTTGTTAATGCCTCGTTAATCTCAGTTTTTAAATGTAATCACATGAAACTAAAGATCGTCTTGTAGATCATTTCCGTTGTTTTGTAATGGCTCCTAGATAATATAGGAGCCCAAATATGAGCGAGTTAACCAACCCATTTATGCACTTCCAAATCATTAAAGACTACCGACAAGAAAGCAAAGTTGAACACAAATTATCAGACATTATTTTGCTGACAATTTGTGGCGTTTTGTCGGGTCATGATGGCTGGGATGGTATTATCGATTTTGGCAATGCTCGCTTAGATTTCCTCAAACGATATGGTCATTTTGAAGCTGGTATTCCTTCTGCAGATACGCTGTCTCGTGTGATGGGTATGATTAGCCCGGTAGCGTTGCAAAGAAGCTTTATTGCCTGGATGAAGGACTGCCATACACTGACGGATGGTGAAGTTATTGCCATCGACGGTAAAACATTACGTGGCTCTTATGACCGCTTGAAGGGTAAAGGAACGATCCACATGGTGAATGCTTTTGCTACTGCAAACGGAATGAGTATCGGTCAGCAGAAGGTTGATAGTAAGAGTAATGAAATTACGGCGATCCCTAAGCTACTTGACTTGCTAGACGTAAAAGGCTGCTTGATTACTATTGATGCAATGGGGTGCCAAAAGAAAATAGCGCAGAGAATCCTCGATAAAGAAGCGGACTATTTATTAGCGGTCAAAGGCAATCAGGGAATGCTTGAGCAAGCCTTTGATGATTATTTTCGAATGGACATGCTTCAAGACTTCGACGGCAGTTCTTATAGTACTCAAGAAAAAAGTCACGGAAGAATGGAAACGAGAGTGGCTTTAGTGAATCGAGATTTGTCGGTCTTGGGTGACATTGAACATGAATGGCCTGAGTTGAAGTCCATGGGTATCGTCGCTTCAGTTCGCCAAGAAACGGCTGTAGCGACAGAGCAAGATGTAAGTATTCGCTACTACATATGTTCTAAAGAATTAGAAGCTAAAACGCTACTTGAGGCAACTCGTTCTCACTGGGGCGTAGAGGTGATGCACTGGTCCCTTGATACCGCATTTTGTGAGGATAACTCTCGTATTAGAGCGGACGATCGAGCAGAGGCTTTTGCAAGGATCAGGCAGATGTGTTTGAACCTATTAAAGAGTGAGACCACGTTTAAAGGTGGCATCAAACGTAAACGGATGAACTGTGCAATGGACGAAAACTACCTAAGTAAGGTTCTTGTAAGCCTTACGTAGCGGGGATCTTCATGCGGTTTCCGTGTTCTCAAGTTCTTGCAGGGCAAGGGACTTCGTAATCTTGCCCTGAGCGATGTGTGCGATGGATTCTGAGTACCTTTTGAAGATTCTGGCGAGCCTTTATTTACGGGGATGTTCATGATTCTTCCGTGCTAATAAACTAATAAACTAATAAACTAAAATGCCTGAAAATTTAAATAAAAAAGTAATATCTGGGGTTTTCTATAAAAGTCTTGAATTAATAGGAACTCAAGGGGTTCAACTAATAATATCTATCATACTGGCTCGACTACTTGCACCAAAAGATTTTGGAGTAATAGCACTAGTCACTGTATTTATTCAAATTTTTTCATGCTTAATAGTAGTTGGGTTGCCTTCTGCCTTAATTCAAAAACAAAATACAACTATTGAAGAAGAAAGCTCGGTTTTCTTTGTAAACATAATAATATCTATTTTTGTCTATATTATACTATATTCTACGGCACCTAATATAGCATACTACTACGACCAAAATTCATTGGTTAATATTATTCGTTGTTTGTCGATTATCATTGTTATTAATGCCGTAGGTCAAATTCATTTAACGTTGTTAACTAAAAGTATTAATTTCAAAGCGATTCTAAAAGTAAATACCATATCAATATTTATTTCAGGTGCTACTGGTGTTATTCTTGCGTATTTAGATTATGGAGTTTGGGCACTAATAAGCCAGCAAATTATTAATGCCACTATTAAATCACTATTACTATGGTTAGTTTGCCATTGGAAGCCTATTTTTGTCTTGAATTTATCTTCTATTAGAGAGTTATATGAGTTTGGGTTCAAACTAATGTTGAGCGGACTTATTGGTACTGTATTTAATAACCTATACACTTTATGTATAGGTAAGGTATACACACCAACAGATCTTGCTTTCTACAGTCGTAGTAAGCAACTACCTTGGGTTGTTTTAAATACATCCTCTAGTATAGTTTCATCGATCATGTTTCCATTGTTTTCAAAGATTAATAATGATATAGAAAAGATGAAATATACAGCAAGGAATATGCTTAAAATGATATATTTCTTTATCTGTCCTCTTTCAATAGGTCTAATTGTTGTCTCAGAACCGCTTGTTGAAATTTTATTAACGGAAAAGTGGTTACCTATAGTCCCATATATGCAATTAATGACATTTGTTTGCTTTTTCCTACCATTGCAAGGATTGAATCTTGAGTTAATTAAATCTCTCGGGAGATCAGATCTTTACCTAAAGATGGAAATTGTAAAAAAAACACTCCTTGTAATTGGACTTATATGTACATTCAAGCTTGGAGTGATATATATGATCTTCGCGCAGGTATTGCTAGGATTCGTTAATGCAATCATTGACTCACATTACGCAGGTAAATTGTCAAAATACAGTACAGTGGAACAGTTCATGGATATTATGCCAAGTTTATTAAGTTCATTAATTATGGGAGTGGTTTGTCTTCTTATGAACTCTCATTTGCCAGGTAGTCCACTGCCTAAAATAATAGTTTCTTGCGTTTTAGGATTGTCAGTATATATACTGCTATCAATCATAATAAGAAATGCCAGTTTCTTTAAAATTGTGAAATTTGTGAAAAATAGAACTATATAGATTTGGCGCATATTAATTCATTGCTTTGTAGTGAAAATGTTATAGTTCGTATGTTTATATCTACAATATTATTATTATCTATCAAATCGTGCCTATATATAACCCTAGAGTTAAATTATGAAAAAGAAACTATTGTTTATGCAACCTGAGTTCTGTATGGGAGGAGTTGAACGTGTTTTATTGACGCTTCTTAAAAATATAAACTTCAATAAGTATGATGTTACTGTTTTATTGCGAAATGAGGGAATATGGGATGAAGAAATTCCAAATGAAGTCAATGTTAGATATATATTCAAAAAGAGCCCAAGAAAACAAGGGAAGGTGATATCTAGACTCTACAAATATGGTTTAATGCTAATTCCTGGAGCTATGCTAAGCCGTTTGTTGAGGTTGAATGAATATGATGTTGTTATTTCTTTTCATGAGCCTATGATGTATTTCCTTAAAGGAGTTAAAGGAAAGAAAGTTGCATGGATTCACACGGACTTCGCTGTTGTTGATATGTTCCCTGAAATAAAAGAACTAAAAAATAAAGAAGGGATAATTGCAAGGTTTATTAGTTATACACGACTCAATATATTTCAACAATGTGACCAAATTGTTTGTGTAGCAAAGTCTGCTCGTAAAGGCCTTATCAATAAAACAAAAATCCCTCCAAGTAAAGTAGCATATAAATACAATTTAAATGATGAAACTAGAATTAGAGAATTATCATTAGAACGAGTACCGTTTATCGATGGTTCGGAGTTTAATATATGCAGTGTGGGTCGACTTGTTGAACAGAAAGCGTTTCATAGGCTAGTATACCTAGCAGAAAAGCTTATGGAAGATGGTCTCAAATTCAAAATATATGTTGTTGGTGATGGCCCGCAAGAGAGTAAATTAAATGAATTAATCAATAGAAAAGGTTTAAAGGAAACGATAAAATTAGTAGGTTATGATAGCAATCCATATAAGTATATAGCAAGCTGTGATTTGTTTGTATGCTCTTCTTTGTATGAGGCATTTTGCACAGCGACAACTGAGTCTATAATTTTGGGTACCCCACTAGTTACAACTGAATGTTCTGGGATGGAAGAGTTAATTGGAAATACCAAAGCAGGTCTAATCGTCGAAAATAGCGAAGATAGCTTGTATCGAGGAGTGAAATCGGTGCTTGTAGATGAAATTCTGTTGTCTGAGATGACCAAAGCTGCTAGAGATAGAGGTAAACAGTTTGAGACAAGTCGTTTGATTAGCGAGATTGAACGAGTTTTTGACTACTAGCGTATGGTCCAGAAAATGATACGGGGATAAGTGATGATTAGATCTAAGTCTGAACTAAAATCTATTTTATTTCAAGAAGGATGTAAATATATAAGCGCCAATCTTAAAAATAGGATTATTAGAAAGTTTACGAGTGAAATTTCTTATGAAATATTTAGGTTTCAATCAAGTCTTAGAAGGGCAGAGTATCATTCTAATAAAAACTCCATATATCACAAGGTTGCGTATATCTTATCAAGAAGGAAGTATAATAGGTTAGGTAGGCGACTTAATATAGAGATTTACGATGGTTGCTTTAAGCCAGGTTTAAAAATATATCATTCTAGTGGTATTGTCGTTCACGGCAAAGCAATAATAGGTAGTGGTTGTAATCTACATGGAAATAATTGTATTGGTAACAATGGAATAGATGACAAAGTCCCAGTTTTAGGAGACAATGTTACTCTTGGTGTAGGTGCAAAAATAATTGGTAATGTTACTATCGCAAATAATACAACTATAGGCGCCAATTCTGTGGTTATAAGGTCGATCTTGGAGGAAGGGACTATAGTTGCAGGTGCTCCTGCTAGGAAAATAGGCTGAGATTGAGATTGAGATTGTCAAAAACTTGTATTCAAGCCAGCGATCTAAACAGATAGGTAAATAATGTCCTTTAGTCAAAGAGGGGCCAATTTTACAAGCACTTTTCTTGACTCTGTATCTTGTTACTGTAGTTTTTGTATGATGAAATATTATTGTGCAATGGATTTGCAAGGCTCAGGCAGGTATGTTCAAACTATTAGAGAGTAAATCGCTTTTAAAGGTGGCATTAAGCTTGAGCGGACGAGATCCACTAGAGACGAGACTATCTAATTACAGTTTTTTGTCATCATTCTACAAATAGAGCGATTAGCGTAACCTCGATGTTTAGGTTTAAATGTCATGTTTTTATAAGTGTAGAGATATAGTTTAACTGAAGGCGAAAAAATTGAACATTATTAAATACAATAGCTTTTTGATCGCTATTTTCATTTTTAATTCATTGGTATCGTTGATTTTTAAGATCTTCCCTCTACCTAACTTACCCGTAAGTGTTATATTTGCTGTATTATCATTACCTGTCTTACTAAATGGACTTAGATTTAGTCCTGTTCTACTAATAGTACCATTGTTTCTAGTAGTTTGGGTTTCTTTTAATATACTCATAACAGATTCTGAAATGGAAACTATAACGTATACTTTGGCTCTGATAATCCCTTTCGGATTTGTCACGTCAATAGTATCAGCCATACCTATCTGTAAACAAACGCTATTAAATTATCTTAAAAGCTTTTCACTACTTAACTTTATGCTACTTGCATATATGGCTTTGTTCCTACCTCAGTTGTATTTAGATAGGGATGTTATGAATTATATGACTTATGGTTATTGGATGTTAACATCGGCATTAGTATTCTCATTGTTATATATTATGCATGATGATAGAGTGATGTTAGTATTGGCCGTCTTAGCCGGAGTTTTTATAGTTTTTTTTGGAAGTAGATTTGCGTCTGTGTGCTTTGTGTTCGGCTCTTTTGCTTTATACATCTATATGAAAGGGATTACAAAAATTGCGGTTGTGACTATTATTGCTGTTTTAGTTACTACCTCTGTGATTGCAATTAATCTTGAGAATGTGCTTCTTTTTATACTTAGCATTACGGAGCTCTTCGACTTACAACCGACAAGTCTATACCGACTACTGAAGATGGTTAGTAGTGATAGTTTAGCTATAAGTACAGGACGCGATTCTCTTTATACCATCAGCTTAGAAGTCATAAAAAACAACCCATTTGGAGTTGGCGTTTATGGTTACTACAAAGATCTACTACAAGGAAACTTTGGTCTCTTTCGCTATCCGCACAACATTTTTATTCAATTAGTATTGGAGTTTGGAATTTTTGGTGGAGTTGGCATCATTATATCTATCATAATGCTTATATATTTTAACCTGAAGTATATAGAACCTTCCAGTGGCTGGCTCTTTGTATTATTATTAATGATTAATACAAAATTACTTGTGACAGGCTCATATCTATGGGAAATGTCATTTTGGATGTTTATAGTTATAGGTGCTACAAATATCATGGTTTATAAAAAAGAACGTAGACAGAGGATTTAGATGGACTTGACGAAGAACCTTATTAAGTTCTTGGTAGCTTTTATTGTGTTTATTTTTAGAAAGGCTTTTTCTAAAAATAATGTCGATTTATGGTTGATTGGAGAGCGAAGAAGTGAAGCTAAAGATAATGGATATCACTTATTTCGTTATATTCGTAATAATTACCCAGAGAAAAACATATATTACGTTATCGAAAGAAAATCAACTCAAAAAACTAAAGTTGATGCTTTAGGGAAAGTAATTGAATTTAATAGTCTAAAGCATTATGTTCTTTTTTTTGAGGCAGAAAAGTTAATATTACCATTTGAAAAAAGTACTTTCCCTGACTTCATTTTAATCTGGTATGCATATAGAATGAAACTATTGAGAAAGAAAACTGCTTTCATACAGCATGGTGTTACTAAAGAAAAGCAAGTTCACTACGCTTATAATAATCGGTTTAAGTTTGATCTTTTTGTTTGCGCTGCTGAAGAAGAGTGTGCATTCGTGCAAAATGAGTTGGATTATCCATCTACGGTTGCACGTAAAATTGGGTTTGCGAGACATGATAATCTTCCCATCGGAGCGGGAAAGGAAAATATTATCTTCTTTATGCCTACATGGAGGTCATGGATTTCAGATTATACTGAAGAAGAGTTTTTGAAATCTGAATATTACAATAATATATATAGGTTTCTAAACAGTTCAGATTTAGATGTTCTCTTAGAAAAACATGACATGACGGTCTACTTATATTTGCATGACATTTTCCAAGATAAGTTTAGCCATCTTTTTTCTTTAAAGTACAGTCGTGTAATTGTCGCAAATAAGCAAGACTATGATGTTCAAGATTTGATGATAAGGGCTAAGATCTTAATAACTGATTTTTCTAGTGTCGCTTTTGACTTTGCATATATGGAAAAACCGGTTTTTTACTATCAGTTTGATCAGAATGAATATAACGCTAGGCATTTTCTTAAAGGTTACTTTGATTATTATAGGGATGGATTTGGGCCTGTCCATGTAGATTCTTTTGAGCTAATCGAGGATTTGAAATTGACACTATCTCAACAAGCTATCAGCGACAGGGAGTATATAAATAGGTCTAGATTTTTTTTTGGCGAGAAAGACTCAAATAATTGTGAAAGAAATTATAAGGCCATAGATGGAATTTAGTATTATAATACCGGCTTACAACATAGAACTTTTTATAGTGAGAGCTTTAGACTCGATTAAGAATCAAGTGTTGTTGCCAGAAGTGTTTGAAGTTATCATTATTGATGACGGTTCGACTGATGATACTTTAAATGTGATTAATAACTATCGAAGAAAAAATTCAAGTTTGAATATTAAAGTAATATCTCAGGAAAATCAGGGGGTTTCCGCAGCTAGAAACAATGGAATAAAACATGCGAAAGGAGAGCTTATCTATTTTTTGGATGGTGATGATTATATATCGTATGATTTTTTTTCACATGTCATGAACGCCTATGATAAAAGTACGGAACTGTATATTACTAGCTACACTAAGGTGATGGGGTCTAAAAAGATTTCTTTCATTAACAAGGTTATAGATGTAAGGGCACCTAAAGTTATAATAGAATATATAGTGGGAAAAATTTATTTGAATATGTGTGTTTTAATATTTCGGCGAGATATTATTGAACGACTAGAGTTAGGTTTTGATGAAGGCACTCATTATGGTGAAGACTTAGAGTTTTATCATAAATATATGTTTTCAATAAATAACATATCTGTTGTTCCTGATGCGATGTTCAACTATGTTTTTCGAACTGACTCTGCTGTTAATTCTAAGGTTGGCTTAGAACGTGCTCAAGCAATTTCTGCGTTACTTCGAGTCAACGATTTTATTACTTCGAGAGATTTTTCATGTAAATTAAAATCCAGCTATTACAGGCAGTATATTCCAGAGCATATCCTTAAGGTTATATACAACCTTGTACGAGAAGGTTGTTTTCATGAGGCAATATCTATTTCAAAGAATAAAACATATAACAGATTACTTAAAAAATCCAAATTAACAGGCAGGCAAATGTTAAAGTCATGGTTTGCTTCATGCTGTCCTCATGCTTTTGTGTTTGTTTTGATTTTACTTATAAATTTTCGTACAGTGAGGCGTCGTTACTATGAGAGGTAAAGTTTTAATAGTTTATCATTACTTCGCTCATTATAGATCCCCTGTTTTGAATAGTATTAACGAGTTACTGTCACCTAAATATGAAGTTTACTTCTCAGCGGATGACCTAGCGAATGAACCTGCGCTTGTTACAATGGAGTTTGGAGAGAATTTAACATTCTGCCCTTTGAAAAATATTTGGCTTGGTAAGTGGTTGTGGCAAAAAAAATTATACTCAACGATCAAGAGAATTAAACCTACGCATATAATATTTTTAGGGCAATTTAGCTATATATCTACAGTTATCTTTTCTTTATATTTTAGAAGCCAAGGTGTCAAGATTTTGTACTGGGGGCATGGGTATTACGGTAATGAGAAAGGAATTAAAAAGTTATTAAGAATGAATTTTAATAAGATACCGGACCTATTCCTAGTATATGGTGATTATGCTCGTTCGTTAATGATAGAGTCTGGTTTAAGTAAAGAAAAGATTGCCGTAATATATAATAGCCTAGACTACGATAAACACAAGGAGATACGTGATACTCTTACATGTAAAGATAGAGTAATGGTTATTAATGAACTTTTTGAAAGTAATGAAAGTTTAAGCACTGGTATTTTTGTCGGTAGGCTCACGTCGGTAAAGAATCTCTGTATGATTGTTGATAGTATTGCCTTGCTTAGAGATAGAGGGGTTTTAATTAACTTTATTTTTGTTGGTACGGGGCCAGAGAAAGAAAAACTTGAAGACCTAGTGAAATATAAAGATTTGAATGATCAGGTTATATTTATAGGTGAGTGTTATGACGAGAATAAATTGGGACTACTTATTTATTCTAGTGACTTCTGTGTGTCTCCTGGAAATGTGGGATTGACCGCTATACATTGCCTTTCTTATGGGACCCCTGTTATTACACATAATAATTTTTGCAGGCAGATGCCAGAGTTTGAAGCGATACAACCTGGTATTACCGGAGATTTCTTTGAATATAATTCACTGGAATCACTTACGAGCACTATTGAAAAATGGTCTTACAACACTATAGAACAAAAAGAAAGTATTTCCCAGCACGCGGTTAACACAATTGAGTGCTATTACAACCCAGAAGCGCAAGCAAGAATAATACTTCGTGAACTTGAGCAATTACACTGAGTCCTCGTATGAAAAATAAATACTTTTATCGTGTAACAGATGGAGCTTTAACTTTATTTCGTATGCTTCAAAAGAAGATTATCTGCTTCTACCTGAGACTTGATAACATTGGAGATACATCTAGAATCGTGCTTCCATGTTATATTTCCAAAGATTTTGTTTTAGGTGAATATTCTTTCATAAACAAAAACTCTTTCATTGCTAGTCATGTTGAATGTGGTAATTATGTAATGTTCGGTCCTAATGTTACAGTGGCTGGCAATGATCACAATTACAATATCCCCGAGATGCCTACTATATTTTCGGGTCGACCAAAGACACAGAAGACAAAAATTGGTCACGATGTTTGGATAGGTGCAAACAGTACTGTAAAGGCTGGGGTCACAATCGGTAATGGGGCCATTATTGCTATGGGAAGTTTAGTATTAGCAGATGTACCAGATTATGCCATTGTTGGCGGTGTGCCCGCGAGATTGATCAAGAAACGCTTCGACTCGCACAAAGAAATTGACAAACACGAAAAAGTCTTAAGCTTATCACCACAAAGATTTGGTGATTACTGTAGGAATGAATAAGTCTGTTTTACTCTTTATTTGGAAAGACTATGTTTAAAAATAAAATATTACTGATAACAGGTGGCACTGGCTCCTTCGGGAATGCTGTATTGGACCGATTCCTTGAAACTGATATCGCAGAAATCCGAATTTTCTCTCGTGACGAAAAAAAACAAGATGATATGCGAAAGAAATACAACTCATTTAAGCTTAAGTTTTATATCGGTGACGTTCGAGACTATCAAAGCGTGAATAATGCGATGCGTGGTGTCGACTACATCTATCACGCAGCTGCACTTAAGCAAGTACCTTCTTGCGAATTCTATCCACTAGAAGCCGTGAAAACCAACGTGCTTGGTACAGAAAACGTGCTTGAAGCCGCGATTCAAAACAATGTAGAGCGTGTAGTGTGCCTAAGCACTGATAAAGCCGTCTATCCAATCAATGCAATGGGCATCTCTAAAGCGATGATGGAAAAAGTTATCGCGGCCAAGAGTCGTAATCTAGAGCACACCAACACCACTATTTGTGCTACGCGGTATGGTAACGTAATGGCGTCGCGCGGTTCGGTAATTCCACTGTTTCTACGTCAGATTTTCAGTTATGAGCCGATTACCATCACGGACCCGAATATGACGCGTTTTATGATGACATTAGACGATGCGGTTGACTTAGTGATTCATGCATTCGAGCACGGCGCTAACGGTGATATCTTCGTGCAAAAGGCGCCAGCAGCAACCATCCGAACCCTAGTAGATGCGCTGCTTCAGATTGCCGACAAACCGGAGCATACGGTAAATGTCATTGGTACTCGTCACGGGGAGAAGTTGTATGAAGCACTGTGCAGTCGTGAAGAGATGTTTGTGGCTGAAGACCAAGGCCAATACTATCGTATTCCATCGGACAACAGAGACCTGAACTATTCAAAATTCAACGAAGAGGGTGAGGAGGACCTGTCTGCGGTTGAAGACTAT
The DNA here is from genome assembly GCF_023634655.1 of Vibrio methylphosphonaticus. GTDB lineage: Bacteria > Pseudomonadota > Gammaproteobacteria > Enterobacterales > Vibrionaceae > Vibrio > Vibrio methylphosphonaticus. The sequence goes on from NZ_JAMKMS010000009.1 coordinate 41,536, forward strand.
AACTCACACAATACCGATCGCTTAGATACTGAGGGTATGGTTGAACTTCTTCGTAAACTTAATTTCATTCGTGAGATTGAAGCGGGTAGCACAGTGGTACCAGAGGGTGTATAAATGAACATTGTAGTGACCGGTGCCAAAGGCTTTATTGGTAAAAACTTGTGCGTGATGTTGTCAGAAAAAGGGTACGACTCTGTCACTCAGATTGACCGAGATACCCCTCAAGTAGATATCGAGAGAGCACTTTCGACGGCCGACTTTGTTTTTCATCTTGCTGGTATTAACCGTCCAAAAGATGAGTCTGAGTTCGTCACTGGCAACACGAACTTTACTGAGAACGTTGTCAATCAACTGAAAGCGAACGGTCGCAATACTGCCATCATGCTGAGTTCTTCGATTCAAGCGAGTTTGAACAACGCGTATGGTGCGAGTAAAGCGCAAGCAGAGGAGCTTATTGAGGCGTATGGTCTTGATATGGAGGCGAGCACATTCATCTATCGTTTCCCAAACGTGTTTGGTAAATGGTGCCGACCGAACTATAACTCGTTCGTGGCCACGTTCTGTCACAACATTGTGAACGATATCGACATCAATATTCATGACCCAAGTTTGCCTGTGACCTTGGTGTATATTGACGATGTGTGTCAGGCGCTGGTGGATTTGCTTGATGCCCAGTCAGAGAGTGGATTCAAACAAGTCCCGGTTGAATACAACACAACCGTAGGTGAGGTGGCTGACCTCCTTGCTGCATTCAAAGCCAGTCGCAATAATCTGATTACGGAGTGTGTGGGTTCAGGTTTGACTCGCGCGCTGTACTCTACTTACCTGAGTTACTTCGTACCTTCTAAGTTCCATTACACCTTGCCAAAATATGGTGATGAGCGTGGGGTCTTTTGCGAGATGCTGAAGACCAAAGATTCGGGTCAGCTCTCGTTCTTTACCGCCCATAAAGGAATTACACGCGGCGGTCATTATCACCACTCTAAAAATGAGAAGTTTTTGGTGATTAAAGGTGAGGCGGTGTTTAAGTTTGAGCATGTCGTTACTGGCGAGCGTTATGAACTCACGGTGAGCTCTGATGAACCCACTGTGGTGGAAACAGTGCCAGGTTGGAGTCACGACGTTACCAATATTGGCGAAGAAGAATTGATTGTGATGCTGTGGGCTAACGAGATATTCGACAGAAACGCGCCGGATACCATTACGAGACCACTGTAATCGAGACGAGAACAAGAATGAATAAATTTAAAATTATGTCGGTAGTAGGCACGCGTCCAGAGATTATCAGATTGTCACGTGTATTGGCGAAACTGGACGAGCATTGTGAGCACATTTTGGTTCACACTGGTCAAAACTACGATTATGAATTGAACGAAGTGTTCTTTAGTGACCTTGGCGTTCGCAAACCAGATTACTTCTTGAACGCTGCGGGTAAGAATGCGGCTGAGACCATTGGCCAGGTGATTATCAAGGTTGATGAGGTCTTGGAGCAGGTGGCACCAAGTGCTATGCTTGTCTTAGGTGATACGAACTCGTGTATCTCTGTGATTCCGGCGAAACGTCGCAAAGTGCCAATCTTTCATATGGAAGCGGGTAACCGTTGCTTCGACCAACGCGTACCGGAAGAGACTAACCGTAAGATTGTTGACCATACGGCGGACATTAACCTCACTTACAGTACCATTGCGCGTGACTATCTGATTGCTGAAGGTTTGCCTGCGGACCGCGTTATCAAGACTGGCAGCCCGATGTTTGAGGTATTAAACCACTACATGCCAAAGATTGATAGTTCTGACGTATTAGTGCGTTTGGGGTTGCAGAAAGGCCACTTCTTCGTGGTCAGTGCGCATCGTGAAGAAAACGTAGATTCCCCGAAGCAATTACTTAAACTAGCGGAGACGCTAAACACTGTGGCAGCGCACTATGACTTGCCGGTTATCGTATCAACGCATCCTCGCACGCGTAATCGCATTGAAGCGCAAGGGTTGGAATTTCACTCTAACATTCAGCTTCTTAAGCCACTCGGCTTCCATGATTATAACCACCTTCAAAAGAACGCCAAGGCGGTCTTGTCTGACAGTGGCACCATTAATGAAGAGTCCTCAATTATGAACTTCCCAGCATTGAACCTTCGTGAAGCACACGAGCGCCCAGAGGGCATGGAAGAGGCTTTTGTTATGATGGTGGGTCTTGAGGTTGAACGCGTTTTGCAAGGATTAGCGATACTCGAGTCACAACCGAGTGGAGAAGAGCGTTTGCTCAGAGAAGTGTATGACTACTCAATGCCAAATGTGTCGGATAAGGTGGTTCGAATCGTTCATTCTTATACTGATTATGTTAATCGAGTTGTATGGAAGAAATATCAATGAGACTAGTCTTTGTTATTGATGACTATATGCCAGATAGCACAAGAGTCGGCGCTAAGATGTTTCATGAATTAGCATGTTATTATTTATCTATAGGTCACCAGGTTACTGTTATAACTCCTTCCGCTAATATACGGGAGAAGATAGAGTTTTTGGAAGTTGATGGTGTAAAAGTCTGGCGTTACAAAAGTGGATTAATTAAAAGTAATTCAAAATTTAAGCGCGCTATTAATGAGTCGCTGCTATCTTTTCGCGCTTGGTATTCAGTGTCTGAGTATATTGGAAGAGATAGTTTTGATGCGGTTGTATATTATTCGCCATCAATATTTTTAGGTGGTTTAGTTTCGAAAATAAAAAAACGTTGTGAGTGCAAAGCATACTTAGTACTTCGAGACCAATTTCCACAATGGGCTATTGATGTCGGTATCCTTAAGAAAGGCTCTGTAATTGAACGTTATTTTAGAGTTTTTGAAAAGCAAACTTACAATTGTTCAGATACTATCGGTTTGATGTCAAAGGGTAATCAGAAAGTATTTAATGATACCACCAAGTCTAAATATCAAACGATGGTCTGTAGGAACTGGTCTGACTTGACGCCCTATGCTTCAGAAGGTGAATGTAAGACTCATAGGGATCTTTTAAAACTAGTCGGAAAAACGATTTATTTTTACGGTGGGAATATAGGTTATAATCAAGATATGGAAAATTTGATGAGGTTAGTTAGAAAAATGAAACCTCACAAAGATGCTCATTTTTTATTTGTTGGTCAAGGTGATGAGGTAGATCTAATACTTGACTTGGCAAATAAATGGAATTTGGATAACTTCACATATTTGCCATCGGTAGATCAAATGGAGTTTAAGAGGTTGTTAACTGAAATAGATGTTGGGCTGTTTTCACTTTCATCGCTACATACATCGCACAATTTTCCTGGTAAATTACTCGGTTATATGGTCGAATCAATACCGATATTAGGTAGTATAAACCCTAATAATGATCTTACGGAAATAATTAATGAGAATAAATCAGGCTTAATCACAATTAATGGAGAGGATGACCTTCTTTACAAGAATGCGCTTGCTTTGTTACATGATAGAGAATTTAGAAAGAAACTAGGTGATAATGCCAATAGGTTATTAAAAGATGAATTTTCTGTCCAAACGGTAGGTGATCAAATACTCGCAAGCATTAATTTTTCAGGATAAAAAATGAGAATAATAATCATAACCCAAGATGATCCTTTTTACCTTTCGACGAATATCAATTACCTATTGAATGAATTAGGGAAAGAGCATCAAGTAGTAGGATGTGTTGTATCCTCTGTTTCTCCATTTGGTAAAAAAGAAAGCCTCACCCAGAAGGCATTGAAAACATTAAGAATATTCGGCGTTGAATTTTTCATTCGTTATGCTTTAAGATATATAATTTCCAAAGTTAATCCCAGCAACAATATTCGCAGTGTATTAAGTAAACATAATGTTCCAGAAATTGTCTTAAATGGTTCAATCAACTCACAAGAGTCATTAAATAAATTGAGAGATAACCGTCCTGACCTGTTGATCTCTATTGCTGGTAACGAGATTTTTAAAATACCTTTGATAAATTTGGCACCGAAAGGTTGCCTTAACCTGCACACAGCCTTGTTGCCTAAGTATAGGGGGTTGATGCCGAGTTTCTGGGTTCTGAAAAACCAAGAAGAATATTCTGGTGTTTCAGTGTTCTTTGTTGATGAAGGCATTGACAGCGGTCCTATCCTTGTTCAAAAAAAGTTTTCTCTGAAAGGACTAAGTCAAGAAAAGCTAATCAGATACAGCAAAAAGTTGGGTATGGATGCTATAGTTGAAGCTGTTGATAAAATAAGTGCGGACAGTCTTGATACAATACCTAATTCCGATTTTGAACAGTCTTATTATGGTTTTCCAACGTCAAAAGATGTTGAAGAATTTAGGAGAGTAGGAGGGAGGTTTTACTAGTGAAAGTACTAACTTTTGATATAGAAGATTGGTTCCACATACTTGATAACCCTTCCACGAAAGAAATAGATCAATGGAAAAAGTTTGAATCAAGATTGTCTCTCAGTGTAGATAGAATACTGAATGCACTTGAAGATAGGGATCAAAAAGCAACTTTTTTTATTTTGGGATGGGTAGCAGAACAGCACCCCGAAGTAGTTCATAGAATTATTGATAGTGGACATGAAATTGGTACACATTCATACGGGCACCAGCTCGCTTACAATCAATCTAGACAAGAGTTTGGAGAGGATTTAGGAAAATCAATCGCAATTCTAGAAAATATTTCGGGTGAAAAAGTTAAAGCTTATCGTGCCCCTGGTTTCTCAATTGTTAAAAACAATACTTGGGCGTTTGAAATTTTGGTTGAAAACGGGATTGAAGTAGATAGTAGTATTTTTCCCGCGAACCGTTCCCATGGGGGATTACCAGACTTTGAAAGTAGTGAACCATGTATTGGTTCAGTTTTTAATAAGGAGTTAAAGCTATTCCCTATTAATTCTAAATCTTTCTTAGGACGTTCCTTTATCTATTCGGGTGGAGGGTATTTCAGACTTTTTCCTGAGAAGTTTCTTCGCTATTGTTTTTCGCATGATGATTATATAATGACTTACTTCCACCCTAGGGACTTTGATCCAGAGCAACCCGTGCTTGAAGGACTTAATTTCCTTAGGCGCTTCAAGAGTTACGTGGGTCTGAATGGTGCTTTAGCTAAATTGGAATTAATTTTGGATGAGAATGAATTTGTTTCACTTGATAAAGCTGTTGATACTGTAGATTGGACGAGTGTTAAGAAGTATCAATTCAAATAATGTTACTAATTCAGACCTGATGTGACAGTTACCATTTTTCGACTTGGTGTAGTTTTGTTGTTTAAATCAATGGAACTAAATGAAGAAACTACGATCTGATCTGGCTACACCCTTTAATCGTTGTAGCCTCATGCCTAATCCTCGCTACAAAACAACCAACTGGAAATAGTTCCACAAAGCGCTAATCAACCGTGGCTCTCTGATCTTCTGGATTGATGAGGAAACGATAACCGATTGGAAGCAAAACAAACAAGGTAAGCGTGGCAGGGCAGGGGAAATTCATGTACATGCCCAAGTACAAAGGATTCGAGGCGTATTGAGCTCTCAATTTTTAAGAGAAATTCTCTTTTCAAATTATATTCCTTAACAGTTTGGATAATTCATTAATGAAAATTACCATTGCAGGCACAGGCTACGTAGGCCTGTCTAATGCGATGCTTCTTGCTCAGCACTGTGAAGTGGTGGCGCTGGATGTGATCGCAGAAAAAGTTGAGATGCTCAACAATAAACAGTCCCCGATTGTGGATGCAGAAATAGAAGCATTTTTAGAAGAAAAAACGCTAAATTTTACTGCCACGCTCGATAAAGCACAGGCATACGATAATGCGGATTATGTGATCATCGCAACACCAACGGATTACGATCCTGAAACGAACTATTTCAACACCAAGTCCGTAGAGTCAGTGATTGCTGATGTACTTGAGTTGAACCCAGCTGCGACGATGATTATCAAATCGACAGTGCCCGTCGGCTTTACTCAATCAGTACGTGAAAAGTTTGATACGCAGAACATCATTTTCTCTCCAGAGTTTTTGCGTGAAGGTACGGCGCTTTTCGATAACCTTCACCCATCTCGTATTATTGTCGGTGAGCGCAGTGAACGAGCAGAAGTGTTTGCTAACCTGTTGGTGCAAGGCGCAGAGAAAGAAAATATCGACGTATTGTTTACGGATTCAACAGAAGCCGAAGCCATTAAGCTGTTTTCAAACACCTATCTTGCTATGCGTGTTGCATACTTTAATGAGTTGGATACCTATGCAGAGTCACACGGCTTAGATAGCCGTCAAATTATAGAAGGCGTCGGTTTAGATCCTCGTATTGGTGGTCATTACAATAATCCATCGTTTGGTTATGGTGGCTACTGCCTACCTAAGGACACCAAGCAATTGCTTGCCAATTACCAAGAAGTGCCGAATAACCTTATTCGCGCCATCGTGGATGCGAATACAACCCGTAAAGATTTCATTGCTGATAGCGTGCTGAAACGTAACCCTAAAACCGTCGGTATTTATCGTCTAATCATGAAGTCTGGTTCAGATAACTTCCGAGCGTCAAGCATCCAGGGCATTATGAAGCGCCTTAAAGCGAAGGGTATTGAAGTGGTGGTCTACGAACCCGTACTTAAAGAGAGGGAATTCTTTCATTCAGAGGTGTTGACTGATCTTGCTGAGTTTAAATCTCGGTCTGACGTGATTGTCTCTAACCGAATGGACAAGGCGCTTCTTGACGTTGAAAGCAAAGTTTATACCCGTGATTTGTTTAACGGTGATAAGTAACACGGTCATTGACTGCGGCTGTAGAATCAAAGTACAAAACTTAACTTATTAATGAAAGAGCAGCGGCGTATTACTCCGTTGCTCTTTTTGTATGAATCAAAGGTCAATGAATAAGACCTATTTAGAATTATGGACAACGTCTTTTATGATTAATGAATATACAGGACACCCATATATTTGACGCCCTCCCAATCCCCAACTAGGCTTACTTTATCGGTTTAGATTTAGTTCACCTTGGTGGTTCGGATGACGCAAGCTCGCTCAACTCAAGTTTCCCTTCAAGACACGGCGCACTATCACTGTATTTCACGGTGTGTGCGCCGTGCTTTTTTGTGTGGCGAAGATGCTTACTCAGGAAAAAGTTTTGAGCATCGCAGGCTATGGCTGGTAGAACGCATGCGCTTGCTAAGTCAGGTGTTTGCCATTGATGTGTGTGCGTATGCCATTATGTCCAATCACTATCATTTAGTGCTGCATGTGAATACGGCTTTGGCAGAGTCTTGGAGCCACCAAGAAGTCGCGCAGCGATGGACAACGTTATACAAAGCGCCGTTGTTGGTAAGCCGCTGGCTTGGTTGTGAGCTAAAGTCCAAAGCTGAAATTAACAAAACTCTGGCGCTTATTGGCGAATGGCGTGAGCGCTTAACCGATATCTCTTGGTTTATGCGTAACCTTAACGAGTTTGTCGCCCGCGAGGCTAATAAAGAAGAAGGGTGTAAAGGCCGCTTCTGGGAGGGGCGCTTTAAGTCTCAGGCGTTGTTGGATGAAAAAGCGCTGCTAAGCTGCATGGCTTATGTGGATTTAAATCCTGTTCGGGCTGATATGGCGCAATCCCTTGAAGACTCTGAATTTACTTCCATTTATGAGCGCATTCATTCGATAGCGTGTCAAGGTGATGCTGGGCGAGGAGAGGTTACCAGTTTACCTGCGAAAGGCTTAGTAGGCTTTTTAGGTAATGAGCGAGAAGTGCGGCCCTCAGTGTTTTCTAAAATGGGTGGCATTGAGTTCTCTTTGTTGGATTATTTAGCGCTAGTAGAAGAATTGGGCCAAGTGGTGCGGCCAAACAAGCGTGGTTATATTTCTCCATGTAGTGATACGATTCTTGGACGGTTAAATATGAGTGCTGAGGAATGGTTAACACTGTCTGAAAGCTTCGGAGGAAAGTTTCGTTGTGCCGTGGGCACAACCAAAGAGCTAGAAAGCTATGCGCTGCATACCAACCGAGCCTGGGTGGCAGGAAAGTGTTCAATGATGTCTAGTTAGCAATTTAAATCAAGTCAGTAGAAAATTGAATTAAGAGAAAAATACAGGACACCCATGTATTTGACTCTTGCTTAAACACTGACTACGCTTAAATCATCAGTCACGATTTACAATAAGGGTATGCTATGCCAACTATTTCAATGTTCTATGGCATCATCATTCGAATGTATTACTTTGATAACCAGCAGCATAGCGCACCTCACATACACGTTCACTATCAAGGGGATTCTGTTATTGTTGAAATACCGAGTGGGCGTATTCTTGAGGGCGGAATCCCTTCGAACAAGCAAAAGCTTGTCGATGCGTGGGTTGAAATTCACAAAGATGAATTAATGGCCGACTGGGAGCTAGCTATCAATGGTGAATCGGTGTTTAAAATCGACCCTTTAAAGTAGGAGGCAATGATGAATCCTAGCGTAGTTTCTGTGCAACCAACGGATGATTACAAGCTTATTATCAGTTTTGACAATAGTGATATGAAGCTCTTTGATGTTTCACCCTATCTTGATAAAGGTATCTTTCAAGAGCTCAAAGATGTCAGCTACTTCAAACGGGTTTCGGTTGCGTTTGGTTCGGTTGAATGGCCGAACGAGCAAGATTTTAGTTACGATACACTCTATTTGTTGGGGCAAAACTTAACTGAAATACCTCAACCTCAGGAGGCTGACAGATGACTCAAGCTCGCTCAACTCAAGTCTCCCTTCAAGACACGGCGTACTATCACTGCATTTCACGGTGTGTGCGCCGTGCTTTTTTATGCGGCGAGGATAAGTATTCTGGGCAAAATTTTGAGCATCGCCGTGTTTGGTTGGTCGAGCGTATGAGGTTGCTTAGCCAAGTGTTCGCGATTGATGTATGTGCTTATGCCATTATGTCCAATCACTATCACTTAGTGCTGCATGTTAATACGGCTGATGCTGAGTTTTGGACTGATGAAGAGGTCGCTCAGCGTTGGGCGACGTTATACAAGGCGCCTTTGCTTGTGAGTCGTTGGCTTGGTGGTGAGTTAACATCTAAAGCTGAAATCAATAAAACACTTGAGCTTATTGATGAATGGCGTGAGCGTTTGCAAGACATCTCTTGGTTTATGCGCAACCTTAATGAACATGTTGCCCGTGAAGCCAATAAAGAAGAGGGCTGTACCGGTCGATTTTGGGAAGGGCGTTTTAAATCTCAAGCCTTATTGGATGAAAAAGCGCTGCTAAGTTGTATGGCTTATGTGGATTTGAATCCAGTTCGAGCCGATATGGCACAATCGCTTGAAGAGTCGGAATTTACTTCCATCTACGAGCGTATTCATTCGGTTGCTTGTCAGCAAGATAAAGGTCAAGGTGAGGTTGCTTCTTTACCTGCGAAAGGGTTAGCGGGCTTTGTAGGTAATGAGCGAAAAGCACAGCCCTGCTTTGGCATTGAGTTCTCTTTGTTGGATTACTTAGCGTTGGTCGAAGAGTTAGGGCGGGTGATGAGGCCGAATAAACGCGGTTATATTCATTCCAGTAAAAACACACTTCTTGAACGGTTAGAGATGAATGCCGAAGAATGGCTCAGGCTTTCGGAAAGCTTTGGGGGTAAATTTCGCTGTGCAGTCGGATCAGCTCAAGAACTCGAGAGTTATGCGCTGCATACAAATCGTTCTTGGGTATCGGGTAAATCCCTGATGGAAGTAGCCTGTCATTCTTAAAGTAAAGCAATAGAATGGGTCTACTTGTAAAAAGAACCGCTGCTTACAATCTATTAACCGTTTACGCAGATATCACATTTCATATGCTCTAATGAGCAAATCTTATTAACCTCGTCTATGGGCATGGAGGGGATACGCTTAAATCCAAGTTGGCAGATTCAATAAAAATACAGGACACCCATGTATTTGTTTCAACTTCGCCAACAACTTTTGCGATTTAGCCATCAGCTGAGTATTGAACGACAATTACTCTGCCTTGGTTCGTAGCCGTCTAATCAGCGTTAGCCGTTCCCAAAATCTTCAGCTAATGTACAACTTGCCAAATGAGTAAAAAGGGTGTAGTTTTTACTCGTGGTTAAATTTGAATTTGATGAAAATAAAAGCAGGCCAAACTTTGAGAAACATGGAATTGATTTCTATACTGCCCAAGGTTTGTGGAACGATTCTGATCTTATCGAAATCCCTGCAAATACAAGCGATGAGCCAAGATATTTAGCTATCGGTATGCTTAATGGCAAGCATTGGTCTAGTGTCATTACATATCGTGGGTTAAATCTTAGAATCATTTCAGTCAGACGTTCACGCAAAGCGGAGGTGAACTTATATGAAAGCGCATGAGTTTGATGCCAAATTTGAAAGTGACGATGATATTTTAGGTGATCTAGATTTATCTAAAGTTAAACGTCCAATGCAAAAACAGAAACGAGTCAATGTTGATTTTCCTGCCTGGATGCTAGAGTCACTAGACCGTGAAGCAAGTCGAGTAGGTGTTACACGACAGTCAATCATCAAGGTTTGGCTAGCTGAAAGGCTTGAAAATGTAGCCCATCACCACACTTCAAACTGAATGGTTACAAGCATTTAAGAGCGATTCCCAACACATGGCATTTTTCATTCCATCGTTGGGTTTTGTTTTACGGTTACGGTGGCGTCATTTCAAAACAAAAAAATACAGAAACAAAAATTCAAAATACAGGACAACCATATATTTGACGAGTCTCCATTCCACAACTAGGCTTACTTCATTTGTTTAAAGTTTGCTCACTGGTGGTTATGATGACTCAAGCGCGTTCAACTCAAGTATCCCTTCAAGACACGGCGTACTATCACTGTATTTCACGGTGTGTACGCCGTGCTTTTTTATGTGGCGAAGATACCTATTCAGGTCAAAGCTTTGAGCATCGCCGTATTTGGATTGTGGAGCGTATGCGCTTGCTTAGCCAAGTGTTTGCGATTGATGTGTGTGCGTATGCCATTATGTCTAATCACTATCACCTAGTGCTGCATGTTGATACCGCTACCGCGGGGTCTTGGAGTGATGAAGAGGTGGCTCAGCGTTGGACAACATTATACAAAGCGCCGCTGCTAGTCACTCGTTGGCTAAATGGTGGGTTAAAGTCCAAAGCTGAAACGCGTAAAACGCTTGAGTTAATTGATGAATGGCGTGAACGATTGACCGATATCTCTTGGTTTATGCGTAATCTCAATGAGTATGTCGCCCGAGAGGCCAATAAAGAAGAGGGCTGCAAAGGTCGATTTTGGGAAGGGCGGTTTAAGTCTCAAGCCTTGCTGGATGAAAAAGCGTTGCTTAGCTGTATGGCGTACGTGGATTTAAACCCGGTTCGGGCTGACATGGATCAATCACTTGAAGCTTCGGAGTTTACTTCTATTTATGAGCGTATCCACTCAGTGGCGTGTCAGCAAGACAAAGGCAAAGGCGAGCTCGCGTCTTTACCCACAAAAGGCCTGGCTGGTTTTTTAGGTAATGAGAGAAAAGTGCAGCCCTGTTTTGGGATTGAATTTTCTTTGCTGGATTATCTAGCGTTAGTAGAAGAATTAGGCCAAGTGGTACGGCAACGCAAGCGTGGTTATATTCCACCGAGGCACAGTATGCTGCTAACGCGGCTAAATATGAGTGCTGATGAATGGTTTACATTATCCGAAAGCTTTGGGGGTAAATTTCGCTGTGCAGTTGGCTCTGCCACAGAGCTCAAGAGCTACGCGTTGCACACCAACCGTTCTTGGGTATCAGGTAAGTCTTCGATGGAAGTTATCTGTCAATCTTAAAGAAAAGTAAATATTGGATACCCTTTCTTTTCCAAAAACTCCGCATGGTCAACTTACTGTACAAGTAGAGTGGTGAAGACTATACTTGTCCCATTAAATGTACATGTGGAGGTTCTTATGAGAATCGTATCTTTTACTGAAGCTAGAAATGGTCTTAAAGCCGTTTTAGACGGTGTTGTTAACGATGCTGATACAACAGTGATTACACGTCGTGACTCTGAAGATGCAGTGGTTATGTCTTTGGACTACTACAATAGCCTTATGGAGACAGTGCACTTACTACGCTCTCCCAAAAACGCTGAACACCTAAACCGCTCGATAGAACAGTACCGTGCTGGTAAAACAACAGCACGAGAGTTAATTGATGAGTAGCAGTCAACGTTTATTGTCGTGGACTGATGATGCTTGGGATGACTACCTGTATTGGCAAACTCAAGATAAGAAAACACTCAAGCGAATCAATAAACTCATCAATGATGTTAAGCGCTCTCCATTTGAGGGTATTGGTAAACCAGAACCGTTAAAAGAGAACTTATCTGGTTTTTGGTCTCGCCGTATTGACGACACCAACAGGCTTGTTTACGCAGTCGATGATCTCGCGGTAACGATCATTTCGTGTCGTTACCACTATTAAATTAGTACCACTAATACTAGCATCAAAAAATTGCAGGACTCTTCACCTACTGTCTGACAAGTCTCTGATGTAAGTCGTCAGCTAAGCTTGATAGTAAATGAATGCCCCCCCCCCACTTGTAACGCTTGTCGCAACTTACTACAATGGTGGTAAGTTGAATCTATTTATGAGGCTATATTATGGCAACTGCAAGCGTTCGCATTGATCAAGAGCTTTTTGAAAAAGCGGCGATTATGGCAAAAGCACTCAACCGAACTACACCTAAGCAGATTGAGCATTGGGCGAAGATTGGTGAAATGATGGAAGACAACCCCGATCTGCCTTACGAGTTTGTAAAGCAAGCCATTATTGCGAAAGCAGAAAAAGAAGCTGGTAAGTCAGAGACCTACAGCTTTGACTAAAATCACAGCGGTACTCCAAACGCCTAGTTTTAAGAAAGCTGTAAAGAAGCTACACAAAAATCAAAAAAAAGATCTCGATCATGCTATCAGGGAGCTAATGAAAGATCCGCACTTGGGTGAGCAAAAGAAAGGCGATCTCTCTTTCCTACGTGTACATAAGTTTAAAATGGTCAAGCAGCTCACTTTGCTCGGTTATAGTTACGAAGATGGTACGGTCACTTTAGAGCTTATGGCTCTTGGCTCCCATGAAAACTTCTATCGAGATGTAAAAAGGTTTTATTGAGTTACACCGTAGAGTGTGGCGGTTGAACGGATGCGCCTGCTAAGCCAAGTGTTTAATGAAGTATTGTAACCTCTAAATTTTGACGGAAGATGATGTTTAACAAGCTAAAGGCTCATATCAAATTTATTTGTTGGTGAGCTTGGTTGTGAAACTCTCTTACCCATGCTACTAATCGTTTCTCTCACATAGTCCCAATACTCAGGTACATCAAGCGTTTTTGCTTGCAATGTTTTAGGTACAAATCGACTCATCTCGCTGTTGAAGTCTGCCTTAACTGCATCATTTTCAGTTAGGTTTTTCATTTGCCTGCCCAGCGCAATCAAAAAGTCATCACGCTCTTTGTCGCGGGCCTCTAGTTTGTTGTTGATTAACTGGTTATTGACCTCAATGCCTCTTTGATTTAGCCACACAATATCCCACACATCACGGGGCTTAATTCGCCTTGCCCTGTATGCTAAAGCAATGAATTTATCAGCTAAAATCTCGTCCATTGTTTGGCAACGGATCAGCATACCTTCTGTTGGTGTGTCGATTCCGTAGTGATTTATAGGCACTCGATTTGTCAAATCGAAAGAGGGTAAAGCACAGACATCAATGTGCATTTTCTGTCTGGGCAGATCAGCACGGTTTGGTTCTTTCTCGATGCTGATTTTCCACGATGATGTATTCCCTTGCTTGTCTGGGCTAGGTTTATTGACGTATACAGGTATTTCATATTTCTTTTGCAAAAAGCTCTGTATTTCATCCTCAAGCCCATCAAACATCGATGGCTTAAAATCATGACCACCATTAAAGTCTAAGTCTTCAGATAACCGAGAACTGTTGTAGCAAAGGCGTAGTGAGGTACCGCCAATGAAGGTGAGTCTTTGTAGTGCCCCGTGTTCTGTCATGACATGCAAAATATCATGATGAAGTATCTCTTTTTCGATCACTTCAATAACGGGTGCTAACTCAGGGTTACGTTTTAGAATTTCGTCTATTTTTTGTTTTAGCATAGTAGAGAGCCCAGTTAGTGATTTATCATTTGTAGGTTTCGTTTACAGCTTTTTAAATCGGCTAATGCTCGATGAGGCATAGCTCGATACATTTTCACCTCTTCGTCGAAGAATAGGTCATTTTCAAGCTGTGATACTTTGTGCTTAGTATGTGTAAACTCAACCACTCCGTAGCGAGTTTTAAATGTCCCACTTCGCCCCCGAGTCATTAGAGTCAGGCGATCCATAATGATTTGAGATATCTCTCCAGTACGTGATAATTCACTCTCTAAACTTATATAACTTAGGTAACCAGACCTTAATTTACGGGCGACTTCATATATTGCAGTTCGGGGATTTGGAGGGGTGATTGTGCTTTCAAAAAGACCATTAGCGATCCGATTAATGGTGCCTTTTTTAACACAGTCGTACAGAAATTTGTTAAAACGGGGTGTTTGTTCGACATTGAGAAGGTAGGCAAGTTCAGCCTTACTGAATACGCCTTTGCCAAATTTACTTGATTCAGCCATAGCTGAAATTAGTTTTTCTACCTTAGTCACTGGTCTACACTAAATTACTTAATAAGTAACTTAGTGTAGACCATTTTGTGAGTAAAAGAAACGGTGGCATCCATCAGAAAAAATACAGAAAAAAGAATACAGGACATATATATTTGACGCTGATGATTATGACGCTTAGCCTTCTCGTCTACGCCAGCTTAGAGCACAAGACCCGTGAGCAACTCGCTAATACCGAAGAGTTCTTCCCGAGCATGGTGGAAAACAAGACAACAGCAAAACCGACCGCACGCTGGGTATTCTTAAAGTTCAAAGGCATCGACACACTCGAATTTAATGGTCAAAGCTTCATTACAGGCGTTCAAGATCACCAATTGCGGCTTCTTAAACTTCTTGGCTCCCAAAAAACTTCTATCGAGATGCAAAAAGGTTCAAATCCTCGAGACTCATCCCCCGATAACTCACCTCATACCCTTTAAACTTACTCAGTAGCTTTTGTGACTTGGCGATAAGCTTGGTCTGGCTATAGCGCTTGATGTTCTTTTTCACTTCAATAAACACCACCTGCTTGTTGGCGTCGTTCACCGCCACAATATCAATCTCATTCTGGTTACCCTTCTCCCAGTATGTACCAAGCTGGTTATACTCTCCTGACTCGGCAAGCAAAGACTTCATCAGTCGCTCTAACCATACTCCACTGTATTGTGCTCAAAATCCTGCTCGATCACCTGCTGAACATAACGTAGGTTACCCACTTCAACACTACTTTGGTTTTTATGGATGTACCGAAACCAAAAGTTAAGAAATGCATCTTTAATTTGGTATTTGACAATACGACCTACAGGTTTGCTCAAAATTGGTACAATTCGTTCGATAATATCAAACTCTTCCTCGAGCTTTTTGAGTTGTGGCCCAACTGAATATTGAAGCATCGATTCAATATCACTTCGGCTGATCTTGCCAGAAGCAATGGCTCCGCCTTTCTGGAAACAAACAGGTATACGACGTGTTTTCCAGCAAATGCCTGCTTTAGCAAGGTGGTTTTACCCACGCGTCGGCGACCTACCATCATGGTAAGCTGACTGTATTGACTGTGGGCAGTATCGGTCCATCGTTGTAAATTTTGCAGTTCAGATTGACGGTAGTAAAATCTCATGGCCATGCCTTTATTTACTGTAAATATTAGTACGGTCATCTAATCTCGCTAATAAGAAAAAGGGTCAGAGTTAGAAAGACCAAAAGACAACACCCATGTATTTGACTATCGCCTAAACACAGCCGCACAACACCTTGTGCCTTATTTATTATATGCGTAACCTATTGACTAAAAGCTGTTCTACTGTTTTCATTGGTAAGAACATTCGAATGCGACCGTTATTTTCACACAGGACTTCAAAACCAAACTTCGTATAAAATGCTTGTGCGGGATCGGTAAGGCAGTCCACGACGATAGCATAAGCTTTCATATGGTGATTAACTTCCCAAAGGTACTTTAAAGCGCGAATCAAACTGACCTTTCCTAGCCCTGAGCCATGAAACTCTTTATGAACAGCCAACTGAGCTAATAGAAAAACAGGAATTGGATATCTAGGTAACTTTTTCGCTAGCTTAGAAGGTAACGTCTCTCGGCTGATTGAGCTAGGCGCTACGCTATAAAAAGCACAAATAGCGTACTTTTGATTAATCAATGATTGAGAGCTTGGTAAAACCATAGTTCGGCTAATACCAACTTGCATGTGTTTTGCTGCTTGAGTTTTGATAAATGTATTTAACTCTGACTCACCACAATCAAACGAGTTACGATCATGTTTTGATTTACTAAGTTCAACGAACTCTTTTCCCCAACTCACTTGATGCCACTCTCATCTGTGAATTTTGCTGCTTCAAGTAAAGCTTGATTAGGCGCTCTTGCTTTATCACATGCCGTCATAAATTCATCGAAAACACTATCTTTAACAACGATACTTTCGTGTTCTTCAATTACATGAGTTGCATCTTCGTCCATTAACCTAACGACATACTCTGTAAGGCTTTTAAGACCAAGCAAAGCCGATGCTTTTTCTGCTTTTGCCTTGATCTCTTCATCAAGGCGAATATCTAAACGTGCTGTTGCCATAGAACCTCCTACGTACGGATATATTCCGTAACAATGGCAATTATAGTGCAAGTATTGAACTTATACAATTTGTACGGATGAATTACGGAATAGTTCTGTGTAAGTTGAGGGAAATACAGGGCATATGTATTTCCCTCAACTTCGCCAACAACTTTTGCGATTTAGTCATCAGCTGAGTATTGAACGACAATTACTCTGCCTTGGTTCGTAGCCGTTTAATCAGCGTTAGCCGTTCCCAAAATCTTCAGCTAATGTACAATTTGCCAAATGAGTAAAAAGTGAGTTTTTGCAAGGGATGCAACCAACAAGAACGGCGTCTGCTTACGATTTGATGGCTAATACGGTTGGGCTAACCTTAGCTTATGTGACAGTAAAGTTTTCAGGAGAACACAGGGTATCTAGTGCTTGTGTCATTGAGAGTTAAAAAGCGAGTAAGTGGTAATGAATCGCTTACCCGCTTTTTCTTTTGCGCTTAATCACATCGATTCGTTGATTGTGACGAGGCCCAAGGCATTGGGAGTAAAAAGTAGCGCCATTCTCCAGCATGAAAACACCGTGAGGAGGCTTTGTAGGTAAAGCAAAAGCATTGCTTATCCTCGGTGTTGCTTATCGTGACAGAGCTCGTGTTATAACACAGCTCAGCATGCGGTGAGCGTGAGTGCTCATACAGCGCAAGACAGAGAGGGCGGCAATACACAAGGTGACGTCGCCACACTTTGTCTTTATCCATCTTCCCTTTTGCTGCCAATAGGGCGTCATAATATTTGATAAGCGGCAGTTCTGGGTGAGCAATATGAAGTGATATATCTTCAAACATGATATTGCGAGATCCCAACAGTGCTTTAGTATGTTGGGAGACAGAATGCATCAATTTACTGTTGCCTTGCGCCCTTTCCCAATAATATTTGGCGGCCACTTCCAGTTTGTCTTGCTGTTCTAGGCTTGTCGGGATCGCATTACCTTGAGACAAAATCGCTTGAATAGAAGGGTGCTGCGCACCCAACGCAAAGGCGGCTAAAGACTCAAGGTTATGTTGGCTTTCGTAAAAGTGGCGAGGCTGACTAAAATCACACATCATAAGGCGAGCCCTCCCATTAAGGCATCGAATGCTTTGCCATCCTGACGCGAGGCGTTCATCACATACGGCGCATAAACATCAAACAGTAATTTTGTGTCGCTATGACCGAGCATATGTGAAATATACAACGGATTTTCATGGGCAGAAATATGCAGCACCGCTGAGGTATGCCTGGTTTCATACGCTCGTCGTGGTTTTAATCCCGCTTTTTTTAAAATCGGGTGCCAGATGTGCTTACTGACATATTGAGTGCTCAGTCCATTGCCATTTTGGGAAGGGAAAACAAAAGGACTGTCGGTTCTTCTTTCCCATTGCCGTTGCAATAACGCGCACAATGGGTCACTCATCTTCAGCTCACGCCGCGATTTTTGCGTCTTCACATCACACAGCTCCCCGTTAACAAAGTTTTGTCGTATACGGATCAATCGATACTCAAAATCGATGTGCTCCCAATGCAGTCCGTGCACCTCACAGCTTCGCATCCCCGTTAAAAACCGCAGCAGAAAATAATCCTTCCAGCTCTCGTCACAATGAGTCAAAAAACAGTCGACCTCTTCTTTGGTCAGCGGTTTTGATTCGGCTTTTTCTTCTTTTAATGAGCGATAGCGCCTAAAGGGATAAGCAAATTGATGCTCTTCTGATGCCAAACTAATTATGGCGATAAGTGGCCACAAGAGGTTATTGATACGTTTATTCGAGAGCTTTCTGTCGCCGTTAGGTTTGCGCATGTCTTGTAATGACTGGCGAAAAAAATCAACTTGAGACAGTGACACTTCTGAGACTAAGGTATTGCCAAAGTGAGGGATGAGATAACTCGTCAAGTTATTCCATACCACGCTTTGATAACTGTGTTTCCACGCGCCTTTTTTGCGTTCAAACCATTCTGCCGCAAAGTCATTGAAAAAAGGATAGAGTCGGTCGGGATGTTTATTGCGCTGTAATCGCTCAAACAGATCGACCTTTTTGCTGTCTGGAAAATAGTCTCGGTATTGAAAGGTATTAAGGTCAATCTCGGCGTTCATTTGCTTGAGCGTCGCTTGAGCCAACCGGAGATTTTTCGGGGTTGCCATGAGTTTGGTGCCTTCGCGAAAGCGCTGGCCATACAAGTGCAAATCGAACTGAATACGCCCATTGGGGCGGATGCGAATGTGAGCCATAGTGGCCTCCATCAGTGTACGATCGATTCAATGAATCATTACCCGCAATGCGGCTAACGTTTGTCATCAAATAGATCTGTCCCTGACCGATGGAATTCGCTAGAATCGAGCCATCGGCTGGGGTGGGTTTAAGTCTTCGCAGCCGGTACGGGGTAGGGAGGTTGCCGCCTTCCTATCCCAACTGCATTTTCACTCTTCTCAAACTCGGGTGAGTATCACGATTTCATACTCACATGAACGCGTCACCCTGTCTGTATAAAGTTTCACCATTTACTGTAGGCTTGTACTGTTTTAATGTCCAGTGGTTTTGAGTATTTTTGTGTGCCGACCTCTACGCCGTACTGCGCATTTAAAACATCGCCTCTAAGTCTAAGGTGTGGTTTTCTCCGGTTTTTTCCTTTTTAACCAAACCCTTATCTTTTTTATGATCCTCAATTATTTTATTTATGGCTCGGATTTTCTTCACATTGCTAATCAGTTCGACAGAGAGGGATTGTGTCGGAATATGCTTTTTTGCATGGTCAAAGAATCCCAGATACGTCTCGAGTCGACTATTTTTGTAGACGCTGACTTTCATTTCTCTCATTTCGGTGAGATTACGTACTTTTAGATCGATAAACTCTTTTAAATGAAACTGTACAATGAGCTGCTCTTGGCTTTTCATGGATAAGTTAGGCACCAAAATGGGTTTGGTATGCGTTTCACCTTTAACTTGCGCCACTAAGTATGAGTCCTCTTGCTTTATCACAAAAAACGCAATGTCTTGAGAGCGAACATCCTTGAATTTGCGCAACTCTTCAACTTCGAACTTGAACGGACGGATGTCCACAGTAAAGGTGGACAATACGTCAAGTCTATCGGCCACTTTTTGCTTAAACTCATCAATTGCCGCGAGCGATAGTACCGAGCATTGCTCTGATGTTTTAATGATGAGCCGGTCGTTTTCTTGTTGGATAAGGATATCGTTATCGGCCGTATTTTTGATAGCATGACCAAGCAAATCAACGCCGTGCTCAGATGAAATAAACGATTGCCCGAGTTCGATGTTAAGGTTTGTCTCACTGATGTCGATGCGATCGTCTCGCATGATTTTTAATTCTTTCGTTCCCGGATCAAACTCAATCATCTGGAAGGGTAAATGCGGTTTTATTTCATGGATAAGATTTTGACAAGTGGATTTGGTGATTTTTTGATAGCCGCGCTGAGTGTCAGAATCAATAAATTGTCTGTGCGCCTCAAATGGGTGATGCGTTTTAATTTGACGGCGACAAGCGCGAGCAAGAATGGCATCGGTATCGCTTTGCTCATCAGCAAGAGAGACCTCTTTGGTATCGTAGATAATGATAGAGGGATTGGACTCTTTTGAATGGTATTCAATGTTTAGGGTAATGAAGTTCTCTCCTGTGAGGCCCTGAAGGTTGGAGGCCGAACGAAGCCAGTTTTCAAACACATCGCCCGAGAGTGAGAATGAGCGCAGTGTATTGAGCGTTTGGATATCGTCATTTAAATCCTGCGCGGCAAAGGCATATTCAGGAGCATGCCCCCCAACCATCTTGCATTGGTTTTTCTTAACGTCAAAACAAAAGCTCACGCAAAAATCATCGCTTTTGGTAATGAGCTGCTTTTGAATGCGTCGTAGGGTTGCGGCGGCATTTGGGTTGATATGCAGTTGAACTATCTTCTTTTCCATTTTCTGTCCTTTGTGGGTTTATGATGTATCGATAGTGATTAAGCGATGCTGTATTTCTCTGTGTCATGCAGGATGTTTGTGGTGTGTGTGGCGCTGGAAATAAATTAGATACTCATAGATGTGATGCACGGTTTGCGGTGCGAGTGTGAGGTTATCTCGAAGGGAGAGTGTGATATGAAGATCTGTTTTCCCTTTGTTTTTTTTCGTGACAATGACCGTGTCTTTTTCATCAGCAAAGTGTTCACGGATACTGTTCTCTTGTCGTGTCGGGGTGGTATTTCCATTTGCCATGAGGTGAAAGGTGGCTTGAAAGCACTGAAGTTCGGGCGTTTTAAAGGCCTCTCGAAATAGGCTGCCATCTCGTTGATTGGTGCTCATTTTAATGAAAATCTGCGGTTTTCCATCGCTGTCAATCAGCTCCAACCTTTTCACTTTACGTATGGCTTTCTCCCATTTTTTGCGCGAAACCCCAGGCTTATGTTTGTTGGAATACGCCCATATCGTGCTGATATCTGAAAAGAGGAACTGGCCTTTATTGTTGAACTGCCGACAAAACAGCGTTTTAAGTAAGCTGTGTTGAACGCTCGGAAAAGGACGACAATCCGGTTGGTTAGCCCTTAACTCATGATCTACTAGCTCCGTTAACAATGTGTTTAAGTGTGATGTCTCCACGGCGATAGGGTTGGCGTTGGGCTTTTGAGGAAATAAGTGGTTGCGAAGAACCTCTTCAGAGAATGACAATGTATAGTGTTTCTTTTCTTTCGTTGAAAGCTGTGCGTAGTGTGCGTCTAACGCCGCGATGCGCCGAGAGAGATCGTTTGATCCTTTTTTTAATCCCAATAGCCAGCACAGCTCGGCTCGAGAGTAACGCTTATTTTCTTTTGGATTCCCCGATTTTCGATAAAATGGGTAGAGCCAGTCAATGCCGTGGACATAGTGTTTACGCGTCGTGGCGTAGTGTTTATGCCCGATCTCTCGAGTGAATTCCTCAAACAACACATTGTCATTGAGGCTAAGCGTGTCCTGCAATTCTTGCCAATGTTGAAATTGTTCTTTTAATACCTCTTGGGTCATCAATGCGTGCAGTGTTGGGGGAAGCCCAATATCAGTATCCGTGGCATGGCTGATAAAATGTAGGCTTTGAAGCAGATAGACAAAGGCGCCCGAATGCCTCAAATGATGAAACCGGACATCTTCGCCACAAATGGCTTTGATTGCCTTTGTGGCCGGCAACAAGTAATGCAGTTGCCTTGACGTCATGCTTTCATTTTCAAAACCAATGAGTGGCATTTGTGGGGAGCGGCTGACAATGCCCCCGCGAGTCGACAGTCTCGGCTTGAGTTTGATGCACATGCGGATGAGCGTGGCAAATTCGGGCGGAAGGTAGATGTGCACCAATCGTGAGTGTTTACTTTTCGGTTTTCCTTCATTGGTCTGGGTAATGTGCAGCGTAAAACATTGATTGTCATCGTGACCATCTTTCGAGGTGATGGTCTTAGCCGCCCAAATGTCTTTAATTCTTAGTCGTGCGATTTCCCCTCGTCTGAGTTTGCCAAAATAGGCAAGAATGACCGCACAGGCACTAAATAAACGCTGCAAGAAATGCCCGTTTTTATGACGGAGTAAGGCATGAACAATCTGGTGCAATGCGTCAATAGAGATGAAATTGGCATCCACATTGATGGGCACGGTGGGAGTTTGCAGCTCGCGTAAATTGATGTGATCAGTTAAATCTTGCGTCGTTAAAAATTTAAAGAAGCGGTGGAGTTTTTGTTGTGCACTGGGCGTGGTGAGCGTTGCATACGTGCGGTGTGCCCAAGCCATCAGCTCATCATGGTTTTGGCTGGATTCAAAGCTTAGTGGGGACGACTTGAGTATCTTCGTTAATCCTGAATATTGAGTCAGGGTGTTGTCGCTGAGGTGTTGAACCCGCTCACCGCCATAGAGAATGAGGTTTCTGACAAATAGGCCCGCCAGTTGAGGCAAGACATTGTGTCTTTGCCATCTCGTCACTTCGTATCCCGTTGGCTTTGTTTTGTTTTTCTTATACACATTTAAGAGTTGCTGGTGAGGCCATTGCTCTTTTCTGCCGGGCGCCACTTTTTCATACCACTTGTCATCCCAGGATTGCGTGTAAATATCATCGAGCTGTTTTTGTTGATTGGCAATGCGGGGGCTTTGCCGCTCATAGGCCACGTGTCTTGTTGGGTAGGCGATGTCTTTTAACAGCGTCGGCACCACATCGTCACGGTAAACCCAGACGGCTTGCAAGAGAAAATGGAGCTGCGCCTTTGAACAAGGATGGACTCGTGAGTCAGCGACGGCTGATGATTCGACGTCATGGGTCAGTTGACCTATTAAGGTGTGAAGTCGGTCTGTAAGCCGATTGAGTCCCATCGATTGATGAGAAAGCGTTGCCGCGTTTTGCTCATAGAATGTGGTTAAGGTGCGATAAACGAAGAGCGGTAAATGATAGCGAGTAAACGAGGCGTTTTCTGCTTCCTTGTCTTGCTGGTTTTTACTTTGATGGCCTTGGAGGTGTCTCAAGCGTAGATAGAGATGACCATCGACGATTTCAATACACTCTGGCGACGTGGTGATGTGATGGAGATAGTCGAGAGGCAAAGGGGCGACGTCTAGCGCGACGATTAAGGCCACCTGCTCTTGGCTAAGCGAGACTCTCTCTTTATAGAGGATCTCTAATAACGCGTTGTATCCTTGAATAAGACGGTAGGCCGTGTGCGCGTGAGCGGTAATGTTTTCAAAGAGCTTGGCATCATGATCGACCAGCTTTTTCTCTTCTGCTTGCGGTATTTCCCACCCAAGCACATGGTAGAGATAGAGCAAAATGGCGGTCAGTGCGCGTTGGTAGTTGGATTTGAGTGTCGCACCTTGGTGTGTCCATTGCCGCCTGAGATCACGTAATGTTGTCTTTGTTACTTGACGGCGTGCTTCTTGAGCCTTTGGCCAGCGGTTGATGACCCACTCGATGGCCTCTTCTGAGAGCGTCAAGGCGTGGTTTTGCTGTGCGTAATGCACGATGTGGTTGATTGAGAGGGAGCGCAAGAGATCTGACGGAACGTTTGTGTCGGCATTGTCGTCTTGATGACGACTCGAAGGCGCGCTGCGCGATATGTTATCGGACATAGCGCACCTTTTGTAAGTTGAAGTTTGGGGCAATGCTATTGACGTGTTGTAGGAGTTGCTGGCGGTGGAGGGGGAAGACATGGTCATTGCCGAGGTTTTCCCCGATGTTAGCGTGCCCCATCAATCTATCGATTTGAGCGTTGCTTAAAGAAGAAGGATAAACGTGTTCGAGTGCGTATTGAGCAAAGGCATGCCGTATCGAGTAGGCCACAAAGGTTGCGCCTTTTTGTTTTAAAAACTGGCGCAATAGACAAGCTGAGACACAGTGCGCTTTGTGGTTATCATCAATCAGATACCACAATACGTCTTTTTTTAAGTCGAGGGCGTGCGCAGGTAAAAGTGACGTGAGTCTCTTTTGCAACCGCTGATGTTGATGGATCTGCTCGGCAAGATAATCGCAGATGAGTATTTCACGGTAGCGTCCCTTATCGCGCACGGTGGCTTTCTTCCCGGGAAAGTAACGCGCAGATTCAATACTGATGTGATGGGTGGGGCGAACACCCGTGCAAATCAAAAAACACAACGTGAGGTGATAGGTGCATAAGTTGTAATAGGCGATGAATGCTTCAAGGGCGTTATCTTCTTGGATGGCGATGGCGCATGAATGGATATCATTCTCCAGTTGGCGAAATAGGCTCGCTAGGATCACCACATCAACGCTACGCTGGCTTCCAATCAAGACAGGCGAGTGCGCCGAACTGGGTTTGGATTCGCCTTCGCGATATTGGAGTTGCCTGATGGTCTGGGCGGTTAATGCCAAAGGGACGGTGTGTAGTAATGTGGTATCCACAAAGTAGACGCTTTCTGTCTCTGAGCGGTTTTTTGTGCGTCTCTCTACGGTAAACTTTTCTTCAAAATGTAAGGCTCTTATTTCAAACACTAAGCGTTCAAGGTAGCGCTCATGGGCTCGAAAAATTTTGGCTCGTAGTCGGTCACTGGTTTCTTGTTGGTAAGACCGTGCATGGTCGTGATGGACCCGATGATGTTGATGAGACAATACATGCCTGGGGAGTGCGGAGAGGCCATTGTCGTTTTGAACGCATATATTGAAATAGTTAATCAGATTATCTTTTCTGCCCACAGACCGCTCTAAGTCATCCAATCCATGTTGTTTCCAACGCCGCTCAATCATCGTTTTGAGTTCGCCTTTTTCTCGTGGGTTTAAAAAGGGGCGCTCGTAGTCGCGCTGGGAAACAAACCGCTGAAAAAAAGGATTGAGCCGAGAGGGGACCGGTTGCCACAAATAGACGATGTCGTTTTTTACTGGGTAAGCCACGGCGTATTCAACCCAAGACGTGGACTCGTGCATGACGGTTCGAAAGGCATGTTGTCGGCACGCTTTATAAGCGGGTTGGCGGAAAAGATCGGGCAGGGTGTAGTCGGAAATTTTGGCGCTGTTGTCTTGTTTTCTTAACGCGGCGAGCTCGCCTGTGAGCCACAAAGAGATAAACACAAAAAAGAACTTTTCTCGTTTTTGGATCGGGAGGTGGCGGCGATTTAAATTTTTGAAAATTCGGGCAAGTGACGTGATCGTGAGTTTAGCTTCAGGGTAAGGGGCGCCGCTTTGTTTGTTTCGGTTTTTTCTTTTTTCGCTCGCAATATAGCTCAAAAATCACCCCCCATCCTATCGAAAATCAGAATGTCGAGGGCGTGGTCACCGAGCCGCAGCGATGTCGTCAAAGCGTCATCATCATAACGACATGGTGAAAGTAAGACGTTTTTGATGCTAGCGATAAGCACACTCCTTGTGGTCATATTCTTGGTCAGGCTAGTGATATGAATACTGTATATAGTATATTCTGAACTTCTCAGATCTATATCTTGTGGTTTATTATAGGTGTCAATGGACATTGAACGTCAATAGGTGGTTGGTGAATAATTGAGCGATAAATGTGCAGTTCATTCCATAATCGAACAAAAACTGTCTTGTTAATGAGATTTGCAGGCAAAAACTGGCCGATGGCTTTTCATAACGTTCAAAATACGATTGAGCCTGTGGTTAGACGCGGCATCGCGAAGGTGATAGGACTTGATACGGACATGAAACAGTGAGGTGAGGAGCATGAAAACGATGGAGCAAAAAATCGACGCTTATGTGGCGTGGTGTGAGCGCCACCTAGTGCGCATTGCGTATGTTGGTGTGGTGGTGTTGAGTATCGTCACGGTGGCGCTGAATCTATGGTAGCGACAGGGTAAAGACATGGCCGTGATGAAGTGGTTAGGGGAGCCATAGTGTGCTATTTCATGGCGTTGGTCTGGCGTGGACATGGACCGCCTTTTCATTGAGTCGGCGCAGAGTGGATAGCAACGCTGGGTGTCTTAGGCTCAAATTGCCCTAGATGTAATCTTCTGATTTAAAATGGCTTTTTGCTTTATTGTGAAAAAACTCTAAGGCGCCGCACCATAATGACAGGGTGAAATGCGTTGTTTTTTTGATAGTAACGATAAGCACACTCCTGTTGGTCGCATCGCTGGACGAAAATAGATGTGAATACTGTATATAGTATATTCTGGATTTTTCATATCTATATCTTGTGGTTTATTATAGGTGTCAATGGACATTTAACGTCAAGAGGTGAGTGGCGAATAATTGAGCTGTAAGTATGCAATAGATCTTATATTTAAATAAAAGGTGTCTTGATAGTGATATTTGAAGGAAAAATGGGCCTATGGCTTTTCATTGAACGCTTAATACGATTAAGCCAGTGGGTCTCGTAGTGGTGTTGAATACCGTGATGGTACTCAGTACGACAAGTCAATGTAACTGCCGTTTTTTTGGCGCTTTTTCTTTTCTGGAAGCTAGAAGCGGCAAGAGCGAGCCACTAAGTTGGCCACTGCGCTGAACGCTGTCTCAAATGGCCTTTGTGAGTTGTGATAATGTCTCATGCTGAAATGGATTTCAGATCTCTGCAAAAGGTCATGGGTGATCAGGAGTAAATTTAACCTATCCTAATTACGTGTTAATCCAATTAACACGTCACGGACGATATGTTAAAAATTCTAGAAATAATTAACCTATACACTTTAACTGTCAGTTTAGATAACCTACAATGCACTACATGTTAGTTTTTAACTAAAAAATTAACCTATCAAGCTAAGTACACTACGCTAGGTAATTGAATGTTTAATCCAGAAGTTCCTTACGATATCCCTCCGCTACCTGTCGATGGTATAGAGACT
Source organism: Vibrio methylphosphonaticus (assembly GCF_023634655.1). GTDB lineage: Bacteria > Pseudomonadota > Gammaproteobacteria > Enterobacterales > Vibrionaceae > Vibrio > Vibrio methylphosphonaticus. Next base: position 68,471 of record NZ_JAMKMS010000009.1, read on the forward strand.
GTAAAAATCCTGAAGAAAGTGACACCTGCCGCGAGAGCACTATCCGCGTTGAATCAGGTTGCTAGGCTTCTCGCCAACCAAAACCTATTGGTTAACCTAATCCCAATATTAGAATCGAAGTCGAGTTCTGAAATTGAAAATATTGTGACCACGACGGATGCGCTGTTTAAGCATGAATCGGATTCATCAAGTGCCGATCCTGCAACCAAAGAGGCGTTGAGATACAAAAAAGCTCTGTTCCTAGGGTTCGAATCCGTATCAGGGGAGAATGCGCGTCCTCTAAATACAAATACGGCAATCGATATTTGCAGTGAGCTCATCGATAAACAAGTCGACGTCCGCAAGGTCACAGGAACGAACTTAAAGAATCAACGTACTGGTGAGGTCATTTACACTCCACCAGTGGGCGAGGATAACCTAAGGAATAAACTGTCTAATTGGGAGTCTTATATCCATGATCATGATGTAGATCCATTAATTGCGTTGGCGGTTGCTCACTATCAATTCGAAGCAATCCACCCATTCCTAGATGGTAACGGTCGAACGGGACGAATACTCAACATTCTATTCCTCATCGAAAACGAGTTGCTCTCACAGCCGATCCTCTACTTGAGCCGCTACATCATGCAAAACAAGGAGGATTACTATAGGCTATTGCTGAAAGTTACCCAAGAGGGCGATTGGGAGTCTTGGATCTGCTTTATGCTTGATGCCATCACAATCACTTCTCAATGGACAATCAACAAGGTCAACGCGATTGTAGAGCTTCAAAAGCAAACGTCGGAGCACATCAAAGCGTCTTCTCAAAAAACGTACTCACATGAGTTAGTTGAGCTTTTATTTGAGAAGCCTTACTTGAGAACGCGAGATCTGATTGATAGAGGGCTTTACCGCTCTCGACAAGCTGCGATAGCCACCCTCAAGTCACTAGAGGAGTTAGGTGTTTTGGAGTCAAAGACTGCGGGTCGAGAGACGCTATTCATCAATACGCGCCTTTTAGAACTCATGTCTTACGACACTAACGAATTTTTGCCGTTTGCATATAGGTAGTAGCTCATCACCAGAGCGTCTCTGGTAGCTTAAGTAACCTATCGGGCATCGGTGGCGTCTTCATTGATGAGCCTAGCAACCCCATGACCTTTTTCAGAAATCTGGTGTAGCTGAGTGCATACTCTAATCAAGCTGAAAGTCATGGGTAATCAGGTATTATTAAGCTGCCGATTTGGGAGTTGCCCACCGCTGAACACTGACCACTAGGGTAGACAGCGAGCTGGTCTGCATGCGTCTACCAGAGGACGATAAAGTGTGTTCCATGACATCAAGGTTGATCATTCGTGGGCAAATTCGTTCCGATGGGGCTGAATTGTACAATCAGGATGGCCTTGTCTTGAGTTTAAGTACATGAGAGACAGCAACCATGAGGTGCGAAGTGTGCCTAGGTATGAAAAAACACATCTCCTTGGCATAATGGTGGATAAACCATCATAAAGAACTCGACAATGAATAACCTAATGGATCTCGCAGAGCATGCAAACGCGGAAGATCTTAAAGCAAGATTTAAGTTCCTTCCATTTTCCTGCTCGACTCCGAACCGCAAAGCGGAAGTGGTCAGTAAGCTTCAGACCCTACTGACTGACTCAGAAACGATTAAACGTATATGGGATTGCCTAGGAGATACCCAGAAACTCTGCCTGCAAGAAGCCGTGCATAATCATCATGGTCACATGGACGCATTTGTGTTTCGAGAGAAGTATCAATTACCCTCACCGAGCACGAAAGGATGGAGCAAATACGGGCGTGGTGGTGATAAACAAGACCAACGCTTAGCGCCATTTTTTTATCCTGAACGTCGATACGGTTCAGCGGTGCGGATCCCAGACGATATTTTGGTATGCCTGAAGCCGATGATCCCGCCTCCCCCTGAGTTTATCATTGATATCGCCTCTTTCGATGCGGCAGAAACGATGATATTAGAGTCCTCCCAGCATACAGAGAGTGAGCTTAATGTTCTGATTAACTTCATCAAGGATAGGAAATTAAAAGTAAGTGCAAAGACAGGCATGCCATCAAAAGCGCTTTTGAAGAAACTATCGAGTCAACTCAATGAACCGTATTCAGAAAGTGTTGGGGAATCATTAGAGACAATAAAAGCGTTTGGCTGGGTGCAGGTATTGAGGGCGTCTTCTTGGATAAAGGATAGTCATGGCCAGTTAAACGTTAACTTGAAAACCGCGACGCTCCAACAAAAAAACAGTGATGCCATGAAGCAACTGTTTTGGGACTGGCAACAGAACAGTCAGTTTGACGAATTCTCGCGTATTCAAGAGGTCAAAGGGCAGAAAGGCAAAGGTCAGCGGTATTTTACCACGCCAGAAAGTCGAAGAGAGGCGTGCACTGAAACCCTGAAAGCCTGTCCAGTAGGGGAGTGGATCGCCTTTACCGACTTTATGAGATTGATGGCTGTGAAAGGACACGATTACTTAGTCACAGAAGATACGTCATTTTTATACATCGGCGATGCGCATTATGGGCGTATTTATGAGGAGGCATCACTGACCAATGCTCATACGCGCTGTTTAATGATGGAGTATTTTGCTTCGTTAGGCATGATTGATATTGCCTATATTGATCCTGAAGAAGCGAGTGATGAATATTACAACAGTATCGGACAGTTTGATTTAGATTACCTGTCCATGTATGACGGATTGCAGTACCTACGCCTAACCGACCTCGGTGCTTATATACTCGGCCTTACCGCGGATCACACCGCAACACCCGATACGAAAACCTCGGTACTTTTGCTGACAAAGCTAAGAATGCAGTTCTTATCCTCTCCAACATTGAGTGAGAGAGTCTTTCTTATCAATTACGCCGATGAGCTTGTTAATGATGTTTGGCAATTATCGAAAAATAGGATGCTCGCATACATTGAAAACGGCGGTGATTTACAAGAATTGCAAGCGTTTATCCAAGCTAGGGATGAGCAGCCCTACCTACCGACGGAGATAGAAAATCTGTTTAAAACGCTAGATGAAAATAAGCAAGCCGTAAAAGCGGTCGGCCCAGTGTTACTGCTAAGATGCAACTCAGAAACAACCGCAAACAATATCGCCTCTGCCCCTCAGTTGAGTAAATGGTGTCAACGAGTTGGCAAAGATCAACTGATCATTCCGGAGAATAAGGAGTCACAATTCAGGGCGCTCATCCATGAATTGTCTTATGCAATGCCAATTGATTAACGTGTTCTTAGGTGCATTTTGATCCGACGTTTACGGTGTCCTTTATAGCACGAGTGTAGTGGTACGCTTAAATCTGGATCACTTATGCTCTGGAAGCTTTAGAGAGGCTTTCATAAGGTCTGAAAACCAATGAGAGAGCTTTAGCGCTGTAATGAATGAATTGTTGGGAAAAAAGCGTTAGAGTTTTCCCACTACCATTAGGATCTTGAAATATGACGACAATAACCCTCACCTCTTTAACGGCAACGCAGTCGGCTACCCCAAAGAAAAGTAAACTCAACCAACTTTGGCATGATATCGACAAGAAGCGTCAGCGCAATCAGCGTTATCAAGCAAAACTTGATAAGTTCTATCAAGAGTTTAAAACCTCGACGGAGGCCTCTGAGCACGCAGTCTGTGTTGCCACCGAGTCTTGGATTGGTCACTTGATCTCTTTCATACCGCGTAAAACCATTAAAGGTGCAGAGCGTGAGGCTTTGTATGATTGGCTACAAGAAGAGTTGTCGATTTTAGAATCTAACCCTTTCAACCCAGTAAACACCAACGATCTGCGCGAAGCATTTAACCAGGCGCTGTTTACTGACGTCTCAAATCAACCTGTACCAGATGACATTCCTGCTGAGGTAATTGAAGCATTTCGTCAAGAGCTTGAAATGATGATAGGTGATGATGTTGGATTGTCTCATGAAGAGCTGATGGAGATGGTGAGTGAGCCGCACAAGTTTCAACGTTACTTACAAGAGCTTTTAGCAGAAAAAATGGACGCAGAGGGTGGTGGTGAAGACGAGGACATTGACTGGGGAGCTGAGGACTTCTTTTCGGATGAAGAGTCCTATCATCAATTTGATGCACCTTCCTCATCAGTGGGCAAAGCGCTGTATAACGATAAGCAGATGACAAAGTTGTACCGTCAATTGGCTAAGCAGTTGCACCCTGATAAAGAGACCGATGAGGCAAAAAAAGCAGAAAAGAGCGCGTTGATGCAGCAGCTTTCACAAGCGAAGAAAGAAAAAGATGTGGTTGCGCTGCTCTTGATGGCGCAGCAATATCTACCTGATCATGAAATGGTGATGGATGACCAGCTGCTTGCGCATTTAGAGGCGACGCTTAAAGAGAAAGTCGCGCAGTTAAATCAAGAATATCAAGAGTTGAAACATGGTGATGACTTAAAGAGCATTATTTGGCACAAATTTGGAGGAGGAAATAAAGCCTCCCGAGAAAGGCACCTCTCTCAATACCGTGAGACGTTGCAGCAAGAGGCAAAAGCGCTGAGTCAGCGATGCCAAGAGGTGAAAACAGTGAAACAAATCAAGCAGCATTTGAAAGAACGAGCGGACGCAGCGCTTTTTCATGAACAGTTGATGAGCATTGATCCACACAACTTTTTTTCAGCAGACGGTGATTGGTTGTAAGGGTTTTCAGTGAGTAGCCTTATCAATTGCGAATGTTCAAGGAACTGTCCATGTTGAGGTCCTTATGAAAATCGTATCTTTTACTGAGGCGAGAAATGGTCTTAAAGCGTTTTTAGACGGTGTAGTTAATGATGCAGATACAACAATCATTACACGCCGTGACTCTGAGGATGCTGTGGACTTAAACTTAAGCTTGCGGTCATGGCGGTACAACTTGGTCGAGTCGCTACGTTTAAGCGAGTTTGATACATGCTCTCTCATTGAGTCCTTCAGCCCATCAAAAGTCTTAACCTCCTCAGACTGACTGAGTGAGAAAGTCCGAGATCAGATCCCCCACTTAGAAGTCATTGCAAACCTGAATGCTCAAGCATTAACATAACTTGATGAGAATACGTTGGGTGAGTTTCAAGAGTGAGTCAGTCATTAAATATTCGAGTTTGTAAACATAAGAACTGAATTGATGCACTTGCTGAAAGTGAGCTTCATTCTTTGGTCGTGATGAAGCTTATGATCATCCCAATACATTACCAACCCTGAAGTCAGAAGAAGTGAAGCACATTCACTTAGCTGCTACTGATGCTCCATTCTTAAATTCTATCCAGTTTCGGTGCTGTCCAAGAGTATTCTTAGGTACCTCAATTGATGGGGATAGGGAGATATAGACGAGCTTGAGTTTTGTTGCATTTTTGGACCGCAACACTTATCAATATGTAGACGGACAAAGTAAAAAGGCCTACAAATAAGTAGGCACTCTATCTTTAGCTAATTCAATAACGGCATGGCCTAATTGAACTAAAGTGCGAAAACTGGGTGTTGTTTCAGGTTTTAATGAACGATAAGCACTCGTTCTACTTCTAATACCTGCGCGCTCAATGACAGCGTTGTGACCAAATTGCTCGACATAAGAGCGGATGGCCGCTTGCAAAATGTCAGCTCGACCTTCTTGCATTGAATCCCATGATGCCTGCTTGATTACTCTTTCCATTTCTTTAACGTCAAAAGGCGTTAAATCCGATTCAGTATAACGGCCAACCGTGATTTCCTTTAACGTTGCCGCTGATAATTCAACACCACTCCAATCAAGGGATCCGTCAGCCTTTAATGCAAACTTTTTAAAATCAGTCACATGGCTAAATGCTTCTTTTTGAAAATACTCAGTTAAGTTTGCTTCACCGATATAGCCGTCACTAAAAGTAAGCTCAAGCGTAAAATCAGCGACTAAATCAACATCAATTACTTTTAACATACGTCACCTATAATTTACCTGGGTTAATACCAGCAACTGCTTTTTCCCACATGGTCATCAGTTTTTCTCGATTGTTTTCAATGTGTGATTCTGCTCGTTTTCGTTGCTTGTTTGGCAAATAACCTTCTAAGTTTTCACCTGTTTCAATTGCTACGATTAGCTCATAACTGCCATATTTGATATGAATGTGAGGTGTTTTATGTTGCTTGTTATCAAAAAAGTACAAACAAAATGAAAGGCCAAGCAATGCATCTATCTCCGGCATAGCAATCTCTAAGTATCAAATCTGCTTAAACTATAACATTGTATCCTAGAGGAGACAATGTTTGCATGCGGCATCGTTTAAGCGGTGAATATACTTCGGTGGGCAACTTGAAGATGGATTGGGGGCAGGGACGGCGTAAGGGCGTACTTGGGGTTCTCATTGAGCGCCTTTTTTTATTGCGTCGGTACAAGCAGGTCGCAATGTTCACTGCGATTCAAACTGTCTCAAATCGCCCTCAATCGCCACTATTGTGTCTCAGGCTATCATTCCACTTTCTTGCAATTTGCTAATTTAAATGAGGTTTTTTCGGTATTCTAAGTGCGCCTCTAAGGCGCCGTACCCTTGGCTTTCTTACGTAAGGCATTGACTTACAACAATTTAACGTGATCCTTTTCGTCTCAAAAAGCCTGATCGTTGAGATCAACTGTCTCAGGTGCTTTTTTACAGTGTTGGTCTTGGTGATGGTTAAGTGAGGTTAAAAAGCCTTAGAGCATCGAAGTAAAAACGGTAGTATAATGAATATATGAGATTCGTATGCAGAGAAAGTGTTATGAGCAAAGACTTAACGGTCTATGGGGTACCACAAGTAAAAAGGCCGAAACTAAAAGCGACCAAGCAGTTAGACTTGAGTGGTATGCAGGGGCGTCAAATTGTGCTTTCTGAAGCCAAGTTAGCGCTAAGAATGCATCGTAAGACATTCACGAAACTTGCAGATATGTAATGGATATTATTTGCTTTCCATTCGAGCGAGTTATTGAAATTAATACGTTTATTTTAGCGACCGAGCCTGGCTTGCAGGGTGAGGTGGATATAGCAAAACTTCAAGGTGCACTGGGTCGAATTGACAATGCGATCGTGTATGATGGTCTGGAAGATGTTTTTGATATTGCAGCAAAGTATGCGGCAAGCATTGCCACCGCTCACGCCCTTTCCGATGCAAATAAACGTACGGGGCTGATGGTTGCACTCGAATACTTGTCACTTAATGAGTTTGAAATTGTCATCGACAACGCCTTACTTGCTGATGCCGTCAGAGATCTTTTGCTTGGTATATTAACCGAAGCGGATTTTGCAGATATTTTGTATGCACAATACACGGCAGGGCTTGAGTGTTAAGTCAGTATTGATCTTGGAGATATCGTAGGTATTGAACCTCATCGCTCAATAAATGCAGATATTTTTAGGTTGCTTCCAATACCCCTAAACCATTGGATCTGGAATAAAAAGGCTAGGTCACATTCTCTGTTTTTTTGATGGGGAGATAAAAAATGGAAGCAATGTTCAATTTTGAGAACTAGGTTGATTATTGTAGGTTACCGTCACCATCTACGTGATGAATTAAATTTAAGGTGTCAGAGTCAAATGACTCTGACACCTTAAGGCACCGTATGGCTTCACTTACAATTTTTGTGGCAAGTTACTACTGTATTTGACGTTAAGCCAATAGATGAGATTGGTGATTTAGTTTGTTAGTTGTCCATCTAACGCACTAGTGCTAACATTTGTGTGTACAATATTTTTCAGGGAGCTACTCATGGATACTAGAATTCAATTTCGCGTTGATGACGAAACAAAACGTCTAGCTCAGCAATTGGCTGAGAGCCAAGGCCGTACTCTTAGTGATGCTTGCCGTGAACTGACAGAACAAATGGCAGAGCATCAAAGAAAAACATTATCTCATGATGCTTGGTTAACAGAACAAGTAAAACTTGCTTTTGAAAAGTATGACTCTGGTAAAGCCGTATTTATTGACAATGATTCAGCCAAATCTCGAATGGAAGCCCGTAAAGCGAGAATTCGTAGCCGAGGTAAGCAATGATCTTATGGGAAGAAGAATCCCTTAATGATCGAGAGAAGATCTTTGAATTTCTCTATGACTTTAATCCTGATGTAGCTGAAAGAACCGATAATATTATTGACGACAAAGTTGAAAACTTGCTTGAGCAACCTTTAATGGGAGTGCAACGTGACGGAGTTCGAGGAAGACTACTAATTATTCCTGAAGTTTCGATGATGGTTTCATATTGGGTTGAAGGCTCAATTATCCGCATCATGCGAATTCTACATCAGAAGCAAAAATTTCCTACAGACTAATCTGGTGTACCAAGAATACAGATCTCAAGGTGTCGAATTCAAGGTGTCAGAGTCAAATGACTCTGACACCTTGGGTTGAACAGAGCATCATGATAGGAAGTTTTGCTGAATGATGTTTTCTCACTCGCAAATAGCGTCTTTCCTTCATTTCAACATCGTTTTCTTTCCTACCCTTTGATGAATATTACTATGAGAGAACCCCATGTTATTCATCACCAATCGCATCCCTAATCAATCTGCGCGCTCTAAAAAGAACCGCGCCATTTCCTTTAACTATCAAAATACTGATATCTCCAAATGGCTCTATTTTTGTGAGCGTCATGACGTGGGTGATTATACGGAAATTCTATCCACTCCCTTCTTTGCTCGCTTAAAGGCGCTTCCAGATACCACGCAAATTTTGTTTTACCTGCATGGCTTTAACAACAATATGGAGTCGTCTTTTGCTGTTAGTGATACTGCCACTGCTATAGATAACGATGGCAAAAACAAAAGCATTAGCAAGAGCAAGAGCAAAAGCGATAGCGTATTTACACGAACGGCTCAGCTGCAGGCGTTGCTTGATAAACAGCAACCCGGCTGTTGGTCATCCCGATTATCTGGCCTTGTGATGACGATAGCCCTAGCGCCATTATGGATGACTATTGGGATGACCAAAAAGCTGCCGATCACTCTGCCGTCGCCTTTGCGCGTTTGTTTTATAAGTTTGATGGTTGGGAGAAAAAATACAGGACATCCATGTATTTGACGCCCTCTTAATCCCCAATTAGGCTTACTTTATCTGTTTATATTTAGTTCACCCCGGTGGTTAGGATGACGCAAGCTCGCTCAACTCAAGTTTCCCTTCAAGACACGGCGCACTATCACTGTATTTCACGGTGTGTGCGCCGTGCTTTTTTGTGCGGTGAAGATGCTTACTCAGGAAAAAGTTTTGGTAGAACGCATGCGCTTGCTAAGTAAATACATGACACCCATGTATTTGTTTCAACTTCGCCAACAACTTTTGCGATTTAGCCATCAGCTGAGTATTGAACGACAATTACTCTGCCTTGGTTCGTAGCCGTCTAATCAGCGTTAGCCGTTCCCAAAATCTTCAGCTAATGTACAATTTGCCAAATGAGTAAAAAGGGTGTAGTTTTTACTCATGGTTAAATTTGAATTTGATGAAAATAAAAGCAGGTCAAACTTTGAGAAACATGGAATTGATTTCTATACTGCCCAAGGTTTGTGGAACGATTCTGATCTTATCGAAATCCCTGCAAATACAAGCGATGAGCCAAGATATTTAGCTATCGGTATGCTTAATGGCAAGCATTGGTCTAGTGTCATTACATATCGTGGGTTAAATCTTAGAATCATTTCAGTCAGACGTTCACGCAAAGCGGAGGTGAACTTATATGAAAGCGCATGAGTTTGATGCCAAATTTGAAAGTGACGATGATATTTTAGGTGATCTAGATTTATCTAAAGTTAAACGTCCAATGCAAAAACAGAAACGAGTCAATGTTGATTTTCCTGCCTGGATGCTAGAGTCACTAGACCGTGAAGCAAGTCGAGTAGGTGTTACACGACAGTCAATCATCAAGGTTTGGCTAGCTGAAAGGCTTGAAAATGTAGCCCATCACCACACTTCAAACTGAATGGTTACAAGTATTTAAGAGCGATTCCCAACACATGGCATTTTTCATTCCATCGTTGGGTTTTGTTTTACGGTTTCATTTCAACGAGAAAATACAGGACACTCATGTATTTGACGCCCTCCCAATCTCCAACTAGGCTTACTTTATCTGTTTAGATTTAGTTCACCTTGGTGGTTCGGATGACGCAAGCTCGCTCAACTCAAGTTTCCCTTCAAGACACGGCGCATTATCACTGTATTTCACGGTGTGTGCGCCGTGCTTTTTTGTGTGGCGAAGATGCTTACTCAGGAAAAAGTTTTGAGCATCGTAGGCTCTGGCTGGTAGAACGCATGCGCTTGCTAAGTCAGGTGTTTGCCATTGATGTGTGTGCGTATGCCATTATGTCCAATCACTATCATTTAGTGCTGCATGTGAATACGGCTTCGGCAGAGTCTTGGAGTCACCAAGAAGTCGCGCAGCGGTGGACGACGTTATACAAAGCGCCGTTGTTGGTAAGCCGCTGGCTTGGTGGTGAGCTAAAGTCCAAAGCTGAAATTAACAAAACTCTGGCGCTTATTGACGAATGGCGTGAGCGCTTAACCGATATCTCGTGGTTTATGCGTAACCTTAACGAGTTTATCGCCCGCGAGGCCAATAAAGAAGAAGGGTGTAAAGGCCGCTTCTGGGAAGGGCGCTTTAAGTCTCAGGCGTTGTTGGATGAAAAAGCGCTGCTAAGCTGCATGGCTTATGTGGATTTAAATCCTGTTCGCGCTGATATGGCGCAATCCCTTGAAGACTCTGAATTTACTTCCATTTATGAGCGCATTCATTCGATAGCGTGTCAAGGGGATGCGGGGCGAGGAGAGGTTACCCGTTTACCTGCGAAAGGCTTAGTAGGCTTTTTAGGTAATGAGCGAGAAGTGCGGCCCTCAGTGTTTTCTAAAATGGGTGGCATTGAATTTTCTTTGTTGGATTATTTATCGCTAGTGGAAGCTTTAGGCCAAGTGGTGCGGCCAAACAAGCGTGGTTATATTCCGCCATGTCATAATACGATTCTTGAACGGCTAAATATGAATGCTGAAGAGTGGCTTAAACTCTCAGAAAGCTTCGGAGGCAAATTTCGTTGCGCTGTTGGGTCAGCTCAAGAACTGATGAGTTATGCGCAGCATACAAACCGGGCATGGGTGTCAGGCAAGTCCTTAATGGATGTTATTTGCCAATCTTAAAGTAATGGTTCCACTTGCAGCTTTTGTGGCGGATTACTACAATTGTAGCGACTTAAATCTATTGGCGAGGCTCTATTATGGCAACTTCAAGCGTTCGTATCGATCAGGCGCTTTTTGAAAAAGCGGCGATTATGGCAAAAGCACTCAACAGAACCACACCCAAGCAGATTGAGCATTGGGCGAAGATTGGCGAAATGATGGAAGATAACCCAGACCTGCCTTATGAATTTGTTAAGCAAGCCATTATTGCGAAAGCAGAAAAAGAGGCAGGTAAGTCAGAGGCTTACCGCTTTGACTAAAATCACCACTGTACTTCAAACGCCTAGTTTTAAGAAAGCGGTAAAAAAGCTGCACAAGAACCAAAAAAGTGATCTCGATAACGCTATCAGAGAGTTAATGAAAGATCCGTATTTAGGCGAAGAAAAGAAAGGTGACCTCTCTTTTCTTCGTGTCCATAAGTTTAAAATGGTGAAGCAACTCACCTTGCTTGGCTATAGCTATGAGGATGATACGGTAACGTTAGAGCTTATGGCACTGGGATCTCATGAGAAATCTTATCGAGATGTAAAAAGGTTCTATTGAGTTACACCGTAGAGTGTGGCCGTTGAACGGACGCACCTGCTAAGCCAAGTGTTTAATGAAGTCTTCTAACCTCTAGCCATGCTAGGTAGGTCCAGTGATCAAAAAAGCGAGTAGAGGTGAATTCCCTTTACTCGCTTTTTTGGTTTTTACCGCGGACCTATTTGCTTTCAGCAAACTCGGGCGCTTCGGGCTTTCCCAGCTTTTTTCTAATAAAGCGTGTTACCTTAAAGATGTGTGACAGGCATAGTGCATAGGCAATAAAGCACACAATAAAGCCGTAGAACATAATTGGCTCTGGGATTTGTACCATTTCACCATAAATACCAAACCCTGTAAGCAGGGAGGCTAGGCTGCAAATGACCAAAAGCGTTTGGCGAGAGCTTAACCCCAAGCGTTGGCAAATGTGGTGTAAATGTTCACGGTCTGGTTTGAAGGGGGAATCGCCACGGCGTACGCGTCGAATCATAATTGCGGCCATATCCATTAAAGGTAAGGCAATAAGCCAAAGGGCAGTAACCGGGCGCATGATGGTACCCGTTTCACCTTGGCTGCTGCTTAGGAGTAGCCATATGACGGTAAAACCAATCATCATACTGCCAGCATCGCCCATAAAGACTTTACGCTCTCGCCCAAGTAAGCCTAAGTTCATTCCAATATAAGGAATGGCCGCCACGATGAAAATAAGGCACAGCAAACCAAGTTCATGATGGCGTTCTTGATACAGTAAAAAAGCCAACGCGCTAAAAGAAACAATCGCCAGTCCGCCTAACAGACCATCAATCCCGTCGACCATATTAAAAGCGTTAATGGCGCCAATCACACCCAGTACGGTAATTAGCACGGCGAAGCCACCTAACTCTGTGTGGCCTAAACCAAACATATCCCCGAGGGTGTGCAGCTCTAAGTCGGCGAAGTGCATCATGGCTAATGACAGTAGCGCCTGACACAACATGCGGGCTTTAAAGCTGATGTCGTATTTATCATCTAATGCACCTAAAACCGTCAGGGCACAGATAGAGAAAAGGAAGAGTTGCGCATGCTCGATAGGGACGTTAAACAGTAATACCGTTAACGTTACGGTTGTGCAAATAGCAATGCCCCCAACAAGAGGTACCACCCCTTGATGGTGCTTGCGTGCATTAGGCTTGTCGACTAAGCCAATCATTTTGGCCAGCCGACGCGCAAAGAAGAGCGTTATAAACGCTGTGATAAAGACAAAGCCGAGTGTTGAGATCATGTTAGCCACTGAGTTATAAGGTTTTAGTTGTTTTAGTTGTTTTAGTTGTTTTAGTTGTTTTAGTTGTTTTAGTGTCAGTTATCTGACGCCTAAATTGTACCGTATTTACCATGCAATATGAAGTAAAATGCTTACTTACGACGGTTAGATATCATCGTTAACATAATTGTGTTTAGGGCTGTTGAGCGTGGCTCTGTTTAGCTTAACAGCATCGAATCTAAGAGTATTACATTGGGTATGAGGATTGCTTTGTGTCATGAATGTTACAGCTCGCTTTCATAGCTTGGGGCGTGATTTTTTCTGCGCATAAGCCGGATAAATGCCGTGATTCTAAATATTTTGCTGAGTAACCAGTAATAGAGAGCAAAGCCCATTATGAACAGATAAAACATGGTGCTTTCCGCCGCCCCAGACAACTCGCCCGCAATACCCACCAAAGCAAAACAGCTGGCAACCACTGAAATAAGCACCAAGGTTTGGCGTGAGCTAAAACCGATACGTTGAAAGATATGGTGCAGGTGGCCCCTATCAGGGGTCATTGGGGAGTGGCCTTTTTTTATGCGTCGACACATAATGGCGACCATGTCCATAAGTGGTACGGCAATAAGCCATAGCGCCGTCACCGGACGTACGCTCAATTCTTGAGAGCTAGAGTAAGTCCAGATAGCATGGCTACTTGCGTGAGAAAGCGAATTAGCATCAGAGGTAGGTTGCGTTAACGTAAACAGGAGCCAAATCACCACGAATCCGATCATCATACTGCCTGCATCGCCCATAAAAATGCGATAGCGTGCCCCAAAAAAACCTAAGTTTAAAGCGAGATACGGTAGCAGTGCAGCAATAAACAGTAAGCAAAGCTGCAGGTGAGCAAGGTTGTCTTCTAGATAAAATAAAATGCCTAAACTAGTAAAGGTAATGATGGCTAATGATCCCAGTAAGCCATCAATACCATCGACCATATTAAAGGCATTAATGGCGCCGATGACGGCAATGATGGTCATGGGTATCGCCAGGAATTCAAATTCAACATAGCCAAGGCCAAAAGCATTGCCGAAGGTGAGTAACTGAATGTCGGCGAGTATGGCCACGCTACCAGCAAGGCCTGCCTGCACCAGCAACCGAATACGGCAAGATAGGTCAAAGCGATCGTCAAGCACCCCTGTCAGTAAAAGTACAAGCATGGTAATGATTAACAAGGTTTGATGCGCAATAATATTGGGAGAAAACAGCAGCATCAGGCTGATCACCATGCCCACGGAAAGGCCGCCAATCAGTGGAACTTGTCCCTGATGGCGTTTACGATTTGTGGGGCTGTCGACTAAGCCAACAGCAGGGGCGAGTCTATGATTGAAAAACAGCACTAAAAACGTGCCAATGAAGACGCTAATGATTTGCCAAGCCATACTCTATCCAACTTCCGTGTCTAATTTATTGCTTATTGCTTATTGCTTATTGCTTTATTAGCTCTAGTACTACCGGAGACAGTCTGACTCACTATGGTTACTGATTAATTACAAATGAGTCATGGCTAAAAATGTTGCCGTTGCTCAGTTCTTTACAGTAAACAGTGTGTCAACTCGCTGACGAGACGAGTAAAGGCGTTGATAAGTGACTTTTAGTTTATTTAGATTTTATCATTCGCCACTGCTGCTAGAGTTTAAATGTTAATCGATCGCCACTGCTGCTAGAGTTTAAATGTTAATCGATTTTTTTAGAGTTACAAGCCACTCTGATGGCTAAAGCAAGAGCTAAAAGGTGGTAACTATCTGGAATAAAAAGGCTAGGTCACGTTCTCTGTTTTTTTGATGGGGAGATAAAAAATGGAAGCAATGTTCAATTTTGAGATCTAGGTCGATTATTGTAGTCACTGCTACTATCTACGTGATGAGTTAAATTCAAGGAGTCAGGCTCTAAAGGTGTCAGAGTCAAATGACTCTGACACCTTGGGTTACCCTTCTATAAAATTGGGTTGTGCTGAAAGAGATCATGACATTTTAGTCACGATTAGGTAATTTAAGGCTCGATGTTGAATGGCATGTGATTATTTAATTAGGTGGTGACGATGACCTCAAATCCAGAACGTTGGAAGCAACGATTACAGAATTTGATAAAAGCACAACACAGGCTTAATAGAGCGTGTGCGCAAGAGCATTACAATGAACTCGAGTTGGCGGGGCTTGTGCAAACGTTTGAGTTTTCTTTTGAGTTAACCTGGAAAACACTAAAAGATTTGCTTGAGTTTGAAGGGTTTGATGTCGCGTCTCCGCGCAGCGTTATCCGTACGGCACTCGAGGCTAAGCACCTATCTTCTGTGCAATGTGAAACTCTGTTAGAGGCGCTAATAAAGCGTAATCTGTTGTCGCATACATATGATGAAGAGAACGTATTGGAAGCTCAAAAGCTTATTTTGGACTCTTATTCTCCGGTGATTGCGCAGGTTACTCACTATCTCGAGGCGAAAAGTGGTCAGTAACCATTCGTTTAAGTCGTCTTCTATTGGTCTTAAACCACACCAGTATCAGTTAATAAGTGATGTCATTTTGGACAATGCGTTAGTGGTTCATGCGTGGGTATTTGGCTCTAGGGCGATGGGTAATTACAAAGACAGTTCCGATATCGATATTGCGCTTGAGGGCGAGGCTATCTCTTTGAGTGTCATCGCGACATTGCAAGATCGTTTAGAGCAATCATCATTACCATTTAAAGTGGATTTACTAGTGAAACACAAGATTCACTCTGAAGCGTTGCTCACCCATATTGAAACCTATGGAATTAAACTAAAGTAGGAATCCTAGCTTGAGATGTCAAGCTTGAGGTGTCAGAGTTAAATGACTCTGACACCCTGGGACTCTGACACCTTAAGTGGACACTTTAAGAGCCTGACACCTTGGGTTGGACAGAGCATCATGATAGTGAGTTTTACTGAATGATTGTTTTCTCACTCGCAAATCACGTCTTTCCTTCATTTCAACATCGTTTTCTTTCCTACCCTTTGATGAATATTACTATGAGAGAATCCCATGTTATTCATCACTAATCGCATCCCTAATCAATCTGCGCGTTCTAAAAAGAACCGCGTCATTTCATTTAACTATCAAAATACCGATATCTCCAAATGGCTCTACTTTTGTGAGCGCCATGACGTGGGCGACTATACGGAAATTCTATCCACGTCCTTCTTTGCTCGCTTAAAGGCCCTTCCAGATACCACGCAAATTTTGTTTTACTTGCATGGTTTTAATAACAATATGGAGTCATCTTGCTGTGATGAAGCCGATACGATAGATAGGGATAACGACAGCAAGAGTAATGGCGTTTTTACGCGAGCGGCTCAGCTGCAGGCATTACTTGATAAACAGCAACCCGGCTTGGTGTTGGTTATCCCAATTATTTGGCCCTGCGATGACGATAGTCCGAGTGCCATTATGGATGACTATTGGGATGACCAAAAAGCCGCGGATCATTCAGCCGTTGCCTTCGCGCGTTTGTTTTATAAGTTTGATGGTTGGCGTCGCCGAGAGGCGCAGCAACAGTTCCCGTGTGTAAAAAGAATGAATGTGCTTGCCCATTCTATGGGTAACCGAGTGCTACTGAACGCCATGAATACTTGGGTTAATGATGAGCGGTTAGGGGGCATGCCACAGCTATTTAGACATGTTTTTATGGTGGCCGCGGATGTTAAAAATCAGTGCTTAGAGCAAGGTGAAAATGGGCGACATATTGTGGACTCAGCAAAAAACGTGGTGGTGTATTACGCCAGTGACGATTTAGCGATGTCGGCATCGAAAGTGGCGAATTTGAAGCACCTGACGATGTCTCGTCGTTTAGGGATGACGGGACCAGAAACGTTAAGTAAGCTGCCTAAAAAAGTGGTGGAAGTGGACTGCGATGCTTTCAATAGCCAGTTTGATCGACCAATTGGCCATAGCTACTTTTTATCCGATGAACACCATAACCCCAGCCCTATTATTGCCCACATCGCGAGTGCCATTCACACAGGTCGAATCATCGGTGAGCGAAGTCAAATCTTAGAGTGATGTCGTGATTCTTGCCGCCTCCTCACTGCCTGAGCTGGCGTGAGTGAAAATTGCTTCGTGCTCGAACTATTGGTTGGTTTTTAATGTGAGAGCAATGTCATGAAATTAATTTTCGTACCCTGATGGCGGTATTGGCTGAAATGGTGGCTTACGGTCTTGCTAGCTGTTTTTTATATTTTATGTCTAGTAATCAATATTTTAAATTGATGCAAATACCAAATAATGTTTTGTTGAATGCCTGTTTATACAGTTGAAGTGAATGATGTATCTTGATTATTTAAGGTAAATTCCTTAGAGTACTAATCGTTTATTATGATAGCGACACCTTAAAAGGACGAACGACATGGATCCCATACTGGAAGTTAAGGGACTGTACAAAGTGTTTGGAGAAGACACTGACCGCGCATTTTCAATGATCAATGAAGGCGCAGACAAAGATGAAGTATTTGAAAAAACCGGCTTAACCATTGGTGTTAACGACGTTTCTCTTAGCATTAATGAAGGCGAGATTTTTGTTATCATGGGGCTATCTGGCTCTGGTAAATCGACATTAGTTCGCCTGCTTAACCAACTCATCGAACCTACTCGTGGCAATGTGCTACTCAAGGGCAAAGACATTGCCCACATCTCTGAAGAAGAACTTCGCCAAGTACGCCGCAACAATATCTCTATGGTGTTTCAAAACTTTGCCCTCATGCCTCACATGACGGTGATTGAAAACGCTGCCTTCGGTTTAGAGCTTGCGGGTATTGAATTAGATAAACGCCGCCAGTGTGCATTAAGCGCATTGGAGCGCGTAGGGTTGGGCGCTTACCCAGAATCATACCCGGATGAATTGTCGGGTGGTATGAAGCAGCGTGTTGGTCTCGCTAGAGCCTTGGCGTGCGACCCCGATATTTTATTGATGGATGAAGCGTTTTCCGCACTCGACCCTCTGATTCGTACCGAAATGCAAGATGAGCTGATTCGTCTACAAAATGATGACAAGCGTACCATTGTGTTTATTTCTCATGACTTGGACGAAGCGATGCGCATTGGTGATCGCATTGCCATTATGCAGCACGGCGAAGTGGTTCAAGTGGGGACTCCAGATGACATTCTAAACAACCCTGCCAATGATTACGTGGAAGCCTTTTTCCGCGGTGTGAATGTGGCCAGTGTGCTCACAGCCAAAGACATCGCCCGCAAAAAGCCTGCTGCGGTCTTTAAAAAGTCCGAGCATGATGGCCCCGCCTCAGCACTGCAAATCCTTATGGATAACGACAGGGATTACGGCATCGTCGTAGAAAAAACCAGTCACTATTCTGGCATTGTGTCAGTTGACTCGTTGCGCCTCGCGCATAAAGAAAATCGCACGTTAGTGAGTGCTCAGCTTGAGACGGGGTTAACCCTCAAGCCAAACCAACCTATCAACGATATTTTGGGTGTAGTGGCAAGTGTGCCTTATTCGGTGCCTGTGGTGGATGAAAGCGGTCACTACTTTGGTGTGGTGACGAAATCACGACTGCTTCAGACATTAGATAAGGGATAAATCATGTCATCAGAAACAAATAATGATCCGTGGTCACAGCCTGCAAGCCAGCCTGCGGCGGATCCATGGGGTCAAAGTAGCGAGTCGCCAGCGACAAACGACTGGTTAAACAGCGAAACGGTAGAAGAAACCCCTTTTGATATTTTAAACCCCTTTGAAGAGGCGGTGCTTCCCGTCGATACCTGGGTTGAATCGGGATTAAACTGGCTGGTGGAACATGGTCGTCCGGTGTTTCAAGCCATTCGTGTACCTATCGACTTTATTCTCAGCTCATTTGAAACAGCCTTAGTGTCTACGCCTGCGCCGTTCATGCTGGTGTTGTTGTTTTTACTCGCGTGGCAATTTTCCAACTTAAGGTTAGGTCTTGCTACGGCGGTGTCTTTTACCTTTATCGGGCTAATTGGCGCTTGGTCTCAGGCGATGGTGACACTCTCGTTGGTCATGACATCGGTCTTCTTCTGCCTGCTCATTGGTCTACCGCTCGGTATTTGGCTGGCGCGCAGTGATACGGCGGCTAAATTTATTCGCCCTATTTTGGATGCGATGCAAACCACGCCGGCGTTTGTCTATTTGGTGCCTATCGTCATGCTATTTGGTATCGGTAACGTACCCGGTGTGGTCGTGACCATTATTTTTGCCCTGCCACCGGTGGTTCGTCTAACCATTTTAGGCATTCAGCAAGTACCAGAAGAGTTGATTGAAGCCGGCCATTCCTTTGGTGCCAGCAGAAAGCAAATGCTGTATCGAATTCAATTGCCGTTAGCACTGCCAACCATCATGGCGGGCGTGAACCAAACCTTAATGCTGTCGCTGTCTATGGTGGTGATTGCCTCCATGATCGCGGTGGGCGGATTAGGCCAAATGGTGCTGCGTGGCATCGGCCGTTTAGATATGGGCCTAGCTGCCGTGGGTGGCCTTGGCATTGTGATTTTAGCTATTTTACTCGATCGCATCACTCAGGTGTTGGGTGTCAATGCGGGTAATACTAAGTTGCGCTGGTATCACACCGGACCTGCGGCACTGGTATTAACACTTTTTACTCAGAAGCGTACTCAAAAAACTGAAATTTTGGAGAAATAAATGAAAACTTCATGGAAGAAAAGCTTAGCGGTTGGCGTTGTGTCTGCCTTAGCGGTATCAAGCAACGTTTGGGCTGAAAAGCTACCGGGCGAGGGTGTGAGTGTTCAGCCTGTACAGTCGACGGTTGCCGAAGAGACGTTTCAAACATTGATCGTTAACCGTGCGCTTGAAGCGCTGGGCTACGACGTAAAAAATACCAAAGAAGTGGACTATAACGTAGGTTATACCTCTATTGCTAAAGGCGACGCGACGTTTCTAGCGGTGGGTTGGTTCCCGCTTCACGGCGACAAGTACACGAAAGCGGGGGGCGATGAAAAGTTCTACCGTAAAGGTCAATACATCAGTGGCGCAGCGCAAGGTTACCTCATTGATAAAAAGACCGCCGAGCAATACGGCATTACTAATATTGGCCAGTTAAACGATCCAAAAATTGCCAAGCTGTTTGATGCAGACGGTGATGGCAAAGCAGACCTAACAGGCTGTAACCCAGGTTGGGGCTGTGAAATGGTGATTGAAGAGCAGCTGACCGCGTTTAAACTGCGCGATACCGTGAGCCACAATCAAGGTAACTATGCGGCGATCATCGCTGATACGATTTCACGTTATAAGAACGGTGAGCCGGTACTTTACTTCACGTGGACACCGTATTGGGTAAGTGGCGTATTGGTGCCAAATAAAGATGTGGTATGGCTTGAAGTGCCATTCTCTGCATTACCGGGTGAGCGTAAGGGCGTGGATACAACGTTACCAAACGGTAAAAACTACGGCTTTGAAATGAATGCGATGAACATCATCGCTAATAAAGAATTTGCAGAGCAAAACCCAGCGGCGGCGAAACTGTTTGAAATCATTAAGCTGAATATCAACGATGTGAGTGCGCAAAATATGATGATGAGCAACGGCAAAAACAGCACCGCGGATATTGAATCACACGTGAATGGCTGGATTAAAGCTAACCAAAGCCAGTTTGATGCTTGGGTTGCGGAAGCGAAAAAAGCGGCGCTTTAATTTTAATGCATTAGTGTATGTTGCAGTGCTCTAATGCATGCAGTAGGTCGGTGATGCGATTAAATACTGTGAGAGCGATAGGTATCATATAAAAAGTACCACGTAGTAAAAAAGCCAGTGACGGAATGTGAAGTCGCTGGCTTTTTTGTAGGCGATTTATAGTTCTGGCTTTATTAACACGTGATTTCGTATACGTGGTTGTTTTGATTGTGGTGTGTTCGCGTTCTATCCCCGATTCTTAGAACCTAGAACCTAGAACCTAGAAACCTGCAACCTAAAACCTAGTCCGCCATGGTTCGACGCATGTCGTCAGATTTTTTGAAAAACCAGAATGATCCAATGCAAAAGAAAAGTGCGCAAAGTGAAGCTAGGATAATTTGGATATTTTCAGTTGCCAGTAATGAACCAATCGCGACCATAGCGACGGCCACAACAGCAAGCTCAATGAATCGCCCAACGCTTTTATTTTTGTGGCGAAATGATGCATAACGTAGTGTAAGTGCAAACCCCATTGATGATGAACTCCCGATTGTTAGTAACTGCTCACATCCTTGAAGCAGTTTGCTATTAATGATTAATGCTGTAATCAGCGACATTAATAGAATACGGCAGCTAGAATCGATTCATTAATTGAGATCGTCAAAAGTGGAATGAACCTCTAATTTATAACACTATCAATTAGAGGTTGTGCCCAATAAATAAACAGGGCGTGATGTGTTGCATAACCGTATGATTTCTTACCAATGTAAGTCAAGGTCTTGCCCTGTGAGTGCTTCTACTTCTATTGTTTTCCAGCGTTCAATGAGCATTGAGACGTCTTGAGCGTTTAAGCGTTTTTGTTTGAGCTGGCCTTGTTTGGTTTTAAGTTCCAGCACGAATTGACTAGCGTTTGAAGTGGCAGCGGTGTCGTTTTCAATGCCTTTCCAGCAAAGATTAGACGCCTTGGGATCTTCTATTGGCCCCCAAGCAAGAGCAAATCGGGTTTCGGGTAGTTCGACCCATAACGTAAGAGAGCTGCATTCCATAAATCTTCCTTGATAACGGTCTGTGATGAGACGATGGCTATCGCCTAAATAGTATTGCCGACACAGTATGAGTTATTCACCACACGGCACTTGTTACAGTTGTTGCGCAATTGTTAATGTAACGTCTTTGGCTATTGTTGTCTAGCCAAGCAGGGTGTCAGAGTCATTTGACTCTGACACCAAAGTTTTTGACTCAAAGTTTTCGACTCTGATACCAAAGTTAGGGTGGCTTTCGATAGCAAGGTCAAAAAGGGCGTTATAGGCGAGGATTCTTTTTTCTTGGGTGTTTGCCAGCGCGAGATACTGGGAATGAGCCGTCACCAATACACTTGTTTTTCCACATGCATTTGTTTTGTAGCTGCTCCATAGGTAGCGTTTAGGGTCCATGACAATACCGGCTCGAACAGGGTTAAGTTCTATATATCGGTACACTTCGAGCATGTAGCGTTCTGTTTCTATAGGGAACGAGCGGTATCTTCCTTCCCATAGAGAACCAGAGCGCGAGTACTTGCGGTTAAAGTATCGAACATACTGAGTATTCAGCGATTGCATCATACGTACTAGAGCGTCATCTTCTGTTGGGGTCGCAAGGAGATGAATATGATTACTCATCAATACCCAGGCGTGGATATCTACGGGATATTTGGCTTTCGCTTTTAAGAGTAATTTTAAGTACTCGAGTCTATCGGCGTTATCGTAAAAGCATGATTTTTTGCTGTGTCCTCGTTGAGTGATGTGTTGTGTGATGTTTTTTGCTACGACTCTGTGTTTACGGCCCATGTTGCTCCCCTTGGTGTCATTCTATTAGGTGTCAGAGTCAAATGACTCTGACACCTAATAGAATGACATTTGAATATAGTGTGGCTGTGGGGAGGCGGAGTTGGATTTTGGTATGAGATAGTGCGAGCCAATACGTAGAGCGTCATGGCATTGTTTGAGTAAAAAGGAAGATGCGCCACAGTACACGCTTTGAACATCAATCAAGGAGTGACGAATGCAGTTAACAGGGAAAGTGAGTGTGATTCACCATGGAGGCAAGCATACCGTGACGGGATCATGCCATGAGCTGAAGATAGCGCAGGATTCGATACTGATTGATTGTGGCTTGTTTCAAGGTGGTGACGCAGCCAAGCGTACGCTAAGTATTGATTTCCCCCTGAGTCACGTTCGTGCGTTAGTGCTTACTCACGCTCATATTGACCACATCGGTAGGCTTCCCTGGCTGTTGGCAGCAGGGTTTCGCGGTCCTATATATTGCACTCACGCCACCGCTTATCTGGTTCCACTTATGTTAGAGGACGGACTTAAGTTGCAATTGGGTCTGAGAAAAATACATCGGTAGGCTTCCCTGGCTGTTGGCAGCAGGGTTTCGCGGTCCTATATATTGCACTCACGCCACCGCTTATCTGGTTCCACTTATGTTAGAGGACGGACTTAAGTTGCAATTGGGTCTGAGAAAAATACAACGGACACGCATTATTGAGTTGATCCGTAAACAGTTAAAGCCACAGCCTTATCACCAATGGACCCCCATTAAGTCGGCGGGTAAGGGCTATGTTAGCTATGTACGTTTTAACCCTGCGGGGCATATCTTAGGCAGTGCCTATGTGGAAATTAAGTTACCTAGCAATGAGATTACGGTGTTTTCGGGAGATTTAGGTCCTCGTGGTACGCCGTTATTGCCTGATCCAGTGCCGCCTAAGCGAGCTGATTATCTGTTTATGGAGTCGACTTACGGTGATAAACAGCATGAGAGCATTGAACAGAGAAGTGAGCGACTACTCGCTATAATTAAACGCAGTTTACAAGATGGTGGCGCCATTATAGTCCCTGCATTCAGTGTTGGCCGGACTCAGGAACTGCTGTTTGATATCGAGTCTTTGCTGTATCAACACCAATTGAGCGCTGCTCTACCGATTATCGTTGATTCCCCTATGGCCGTGAAGGTCACAAAAGCCTATCGCAAGTATCGTAAGCTCTGGGCTCAAGAGGCTAAAGGTAGACTACAACGAGGCCGCCAACCGTTGAATTTTCCCCAATGTATTATCGTAGATAGTCATCGAGAGCACCAGAGAGTGGTTAATCGATTGGCGTCAACAGCAGAGGCGGCGATAGTTGTGTCGGCATCCGGTATGTGCCAAGGCGGACGAGTGATGAACTATTTAAAGGCCCTCTTGCCTGATAAACGAACCGATGTGTTGTTTTGTGGCTATCAAGCACAAGGGACGCTAGGACGAGAGATTCAGCAAGGTAACAAGGTGGTATGGATTGATGGCAGTCGCATTGAGGTAGAAGCAAGCGTTCATTCCATGTCTGGTTATTCGGCTCATGCTGACCAACACGATTTGGTTGAGTTCGCGGTTGGCTGCTCAAAATATCTGAAACAATTGCACCTGATCCATGGTGAAACACAGGGCAAAGAGGCGTTAGTTCGGAAAATGACGGAGCGGCTTCCTTCAGCTAAACTTATCAGCTAGATAGTGAGGTTCTGGGGGCTTTGAAGCTAGGGATAATCTATCGCACTCAGCAGTGAAGTCAGGTACAATTTGGGCAGTTTAACCTTGGGTGTCGCGTTTAATTTAAACACTAAGGTTCAGTATTAAATCGCAGGAATATTGCCTTTGGGAGCGTAACCCAAGGGCGGTAGCGTGCTTAATGATAAGGTAGTGTATGAAAATATTGGTCACTGGTGGTGCTGGGTTTATTGGCAGCGCGGTTATTCGACACATTTTAGCTAACACGGCAGACAGTGTGGTGAATGTCGATGCGTTAACCTACGCGGGTAACTTAGAGTCTTTGCCTAACACGGAATCCAATACGCGCTATGTCTTTGAACAGGTTGATATTTGTGATTTGTCATCGTTAGAGCGTGTGTTTTCTGAACATCAGCCTGACGCCGTGATGCACTTAGCGGCGGAATCGCACGTTGATCGCTCTATCGATGGCCCTGCGGCGTTTATTCAAACCAATCTCGTTGGAACCTTTAATTTACTCGAAGTAGCTCGTCAATACTGGAAAGCGCTAGACAGCGACAAGCAAGCTGCTTTTCGATTCCATCATATCTCTACCGATGAGGTGTATGGCGATTTAGAAGGGACGGATGACCTCTTCACCGAAGAGACCTCCTATGAACCGAGCAGCCCGTATTCGGCAAGCAAAGCAGGCTCTGACCATCTAGTACGAGCGTGGGGGCGAACTTACGGTTTCCCTATTTTAGTGACGAACTGTTCTAACAACTATGGGCCTTACCACTTCCCAGAAAAACTGATCCCACTCATGATTTTGAATGCCTTAGAAGGTAAGCCTCTCCCTGTGTATGGTGATGGCATGCAAATTCGCGACTGGTTGTTTGTGGAAGATCACGCGCGTGCCCTTTATAAAGTGGTGACAGAAGGTGTGGTGGGCGAAACCTACAATATTGGCGGTCATAATGAAAAAGCCAATATTGACGTCGTAAAAACCATTTGTGCCTTGTTAGAAGAATTGGTTCCGAATAAACCCCACGGTGTTGCTCACTATCAAGACCTTATTACTTATGTCACTGACCGCCCTGGACACGATGTGCGTTACGCGATTGATGCGTCAAAAATTGAGCGCGAGCTTGGCTGGACGCCGCAAGAAACCTTTGAATCGGGTATTCGTAAAACGGTAGAGTGGTACTTGAATAATCGAGAATGGTGGAGTCGCGTTTTAGATGGCTCTTATTCTGGCGAACGCCTAGGTACCAAATAACTCACTTCATTCATTTAAGTGCTATGTATTAAGGCTCCTCCCTAGGACCTAGCACCAAGAAGCAAGGACCAAATTTTCTATGAAAGGCATTGTTCTCGCGGGTGGCTCAGGCACTCGTTTGTACCCTTTGACTCGCGGCACTTCTAAACAGCTCCTTCCTATTTACGACAAGCCAATGGTGTATTACCCGCTTTCTACGCTGATGCTTGCCGGTATTCGTGACATTTTGGTCATTACTACACCAGAAGACCAAGCTGGTTTTCAGCGTCTACTTGGTGATGGTTCCGATTACGGTATCAACCTTGAATATAAAGTTCAGCCAAGCCCGGATGGGTTAGCGCAGGCGTTCATTATTGGTGAAGAGTTTATTGGTGACGACTCAGTTTGCTTGGTGTTAGGTGACAATATCTACTACGGTCAATCATTCTCGCAAACCCTAAAAAATGCCGCGAGTCGCGAGCACGGGGCGAGTGTATTTGGTTATCAAGTGAAAGACCCGGAGCGTTTTGGTGTTGTTGAATTTGATGACAACATGAAAGCGGTGTCGATTGAAGAAAAGCCGATGCAACCTAAATCTGACTACGCTGTTACCGGGTTGTATTTTTATGACAACCGTGTCGTGGAGTGGGCAAAGCAAGTTGAGCCTTCTGAGCGTGGCGAGCTAGAAATTACTACGCTAAACCAAAGGTACCTTGAAGATGGCTCGCTTAACGTTGAATTGTTAGGCCGTGGTTTTGCATGGCTTGATACGGGGACGCATGAAAGCTTGCATGAAGCGTCTTCTTTTGTTCAAACCATTGAAAATATTCAAGGCTTGAAAATTGCCTGCCTGGAGGAAATCGCTTGGCGCAATGGCTGGCTGAGTGATGATGACGTTCTCAGCATCGCAAAACCCATGATGAAAAATGAATACGGTCAGTATTTAGCGCGCCTGGTTGAAGAAAAGCGCAAGAAGGCGTCACGATGACAGCGAAGATGAAAAAGGTATTAATAACTGGCGCACATGGTCAAGTAGGGCATTGCTTAGTCACGCAGTTATCACCAAGAGCGGATGTCGAGGTGGTGGCTTATGATAGGGCGGATCTTGATATTACTAGCGAAGAGCAGGTTAATGCTGTTATTCAAGCGCTTCAACCGGACACTATTATTAATGCGGCGGCTCACACGGCGGTC
Source organism: Vibrio methylphosphonaticus (assembly GCF_023634655.1). GTDB lineage: Bacteria > Pseudomonadota > Gammaproteobacteria > Enterobacterales > Vibrionaceae > Vibrio > Vibrio methylphosphonaticus. Next base: position 94,977 of record NZ_JAMKMS010000009.1, read on the forward strand.
GATAAAGCGGAAGAGGAAGTTGATCTAAGCTACGCAATTAACCGTGACGGACCGCGATATCTAGCGCAGGCCGCAGAACTGTGTGGCGCGGTATTGCTGCACATATCAACCGACTACGTGTTTGATGGCACTAAGTCTGAACCTTACGCAGAGACAGACGTGACCAACCCTCCCAGTGTTTATGGGCAAAGTAAATTAGCCGGTGAACAAGCAGTGTCTGATACTTGCTCAAACTATGCGATTTTACGTACCGCTTGGGTGTTTGGTGAGCATGGTAACAACTTCGTGAAAACCATGCTGAGATTAGGCAAAGAGCGTTCAGAGCTTGGCATTATTGGTGATCAATTCGGTGGCCCGACTTACGCGGGTGACATTGCAACTGCACTCATTACTATGATGGACGAGTTTCAGCGTGGCGCCGCGGATATTTCTGGTGTGTATCACTTCTCCGGTGCACCTCATGTTAGCTGGTATGAATTTGCCCAAGCGATTTTTACTGCTGCGAGTGAGCACTGCGCGTTAGGCTCGGTGCCTGTTGTGAATGAAATTACTGCAGACCAATACCCACTTCCTGCACCACGCCCTGCAAGCTCACGTTTGGATTGCAGTAAAATCGAAGCCGCCTTTGGTATTAAACCAAGTGACTGGAATCAGGCTCTAAAAAATATACAAGCGTATAGCTAGGTGTAAATCATAATGAAAGTTATCGATACCAATATCCCAGAAGTTAAAATCATCGAACCACAAGTGTTTGGTGATGAGCGTGGTTTCTTTATGGAAACTTGGCAGCAAAAGAAATTTGAAGAGCTCGTTACTGGTGGCAAGCCAACTCCGTTTGTGCAAGACAACCACTCAAAATCCAGTAAAGGAATTCTGCGCGGCCTACATTACCAAACTGAAAATACCCAAGGAAAACTAGTGCGTGTTGTTTCCGGTGAAGTGTTTGATGTAGCGGTGGATGTACGCAAAGACTCGCCAACGTTTGGTCAATGGGTTGGTGTGTATCTATCTGCTGAAAACAAACGTCAGCTTTGGGTGCCGGAAGGGTTTGCGCATGGATTTTACGTGACGAGTGACGAAGCGGAATTTGTGTATAAGTGTACGGATTACTATAACCCTAGTGCGGAGCATTCGATTCTATGGAATGATCCGGAGATTGGGATTGAATGGCCTATTGATTCATCGACTGTTTTGTCTTTGTCTCAAAAAGATGGCGACGCTTCAGGTTTATCTGGCAATGTATTGCTGTAATAAAAAATTATGGGAAAGAAATGATGACTGGTATTTTGAAATTAATTGGCAGAACTCAACCTCTATTTGCAAACGATATTAGTGATAGCGAAAAGGAGCTTTCTGAAGTAGTTTCTCAGTCTCGTTTTTTGGTGTTAGGAGGCGCTGGCTCTATTGGCCAGGCCGTAACGAAAGAGATTTTTAAGCGCAACCCTTTAAAACTTCATATTGTTGACATCAGTGAAAATAATATGGTTGAGTTGGTAAGAGATGTTCGCAGCTCGTATGGTTATATTAATGGTGACTTTCAAACGTTTGCTCTTGATATTGGCTCTGTTGAGTACGATGCCTTTATCAAAGCGGATGGGCAATATGATTATGTACTTAACCTTTCTGCGTTAAAGCATGTTCGTAGTGAAAAAGATCCTTTTACCTTAATGCGAATGATTGATGTGAATGTGTTTAATACTGATAAAACCATTCAACAGTCGATTGATGTTGGCGTGAAAAAGTATTTTTGCGTATCCACTGATAAAGCTGCCAACCCTGTCAATATGATGGGAGCGTCTAAACGTATTATGGAAATGTTCCTGATGCGTAAAAGTGAACAGATAGCGATTTCAACCGCGCGCTTTGCAAACGTAGCGTTTTCAGACGGTTCATTACTGCATGGCTTTAATCAGCGTATTCAGAAAAATCAACCGATAGTTGCCCCAAATGATATCAAACGTTATTTCGTGACTCCGCAAGAGTCTGGCGAACTCTGCTTGATGTCTTGTATTTTTGGTGAAAACCGCGACATCTTTTTTCCTAAATTAAGTGAAGCCCTGCATCTTATTTCTTTTGCAGATATTGCGATAAAGTACCTTGAGCAACGTGGTTTCGAACCTCACTTGTGTGAAGCAGAAGATGAAGCGCGAGAACTTGCAAAAACTCTTCCTGCACAGGGTAAATGGCCTTGTTTATTTACGTCGAGTGATACTACGGGCGAAAAAGACTTCGAAGAGTTTTTCACGGATAAAGAAGAGTTGGACATGTCTCGATTTGCAAATTTAGGCATTATTAAAAATGACCCTTTTTATGAGCAAGAGCTACTTTGCTTATTTGAAAACAGTATTTCAAAGATGAAAGGCGAACGAGCTTGGACCAAGGAGGAAATTGTAAAACTCTTTTTTACCATGCTCCCTGATTTTGGGCACAAAGAAACCGGCAAATACCTAGATAGCAAGATGTAAGCGGAGTAAGTAATGAAAGCGACATCTATAGTTGAATTTGTAAGAGATACCTATAAAACCGACGAATTCATTCCGTTGCACGCACCAACGTTTAATGGCAACGAAAAAGCTTACGTAATGGAAACGATTGAAAGTACTTTTGTTTCTAGCGTTGGTAAATTTGTTGATGACTTTGAGCGAAGGGTTGAAGCGTATACAGGAGCGCCCAAAGCGGTAGCGACGGTTAATGGTACTGCAGCACTGCATGCGGCTTTGTACATGGCTGATGTTCAACGAGGCGATCTTGTTATTACACAAGCTCTAACTTTTGTAGCAACCTGCAATGCTCTTTATCATATGGGGGCTGAGCCTATTTTTGTCGATGCATCCCCTGTGAGCTTAGGGCTTTGTCCGAAGGCTGTAGATACATTTTTAAGTGAATATGCAGAGGTAACCGAGACGGGCTGTGTTCATAAGCAAACAGGTCGAAGAATTAAAGCTGTCGTTCCTATGCATACATTTGGTCATCCAGTGGAATTGGATGAACTGGTTGCTGTTTGTTTGAAGTGGAATATTACTTTAGTAGAAGATGCGGCAGAGAGTCTAGGTTCTTTCTACAAGGGTAAGCATACCGGTACGTTTGGTGAATTTGGAGCAGTGAGCTTTAATGGTAATAAAATTATCACGACGGGCGGTGGTGGTATGGTTCTATGTAAGACCCAAGAATTAGGGCTACGTACGAAATATGTCACCACGACTGCAAAAGTCCCACATATATATGAGTTCTTTCATGATGAGCCTGGGTTTAATTATCGCATGCCTAATTTAAATGCGGCATTGGGTTGTGCACAGATGGAAGTGATTGAACGCTACCTTCAGCAAAAGCGACAAATAGCGACAGGCTATAGTGACCTTTTTTCCGGCTCTGATTTTAAGTTTGTTACTGAACCCGCATACGCTAAATCTAATTATTGGCTAAATGCCGTTGTTTGCCCAGATAAGGAAAGTAGAGACGAAGTTCTAGCCGAGACTAATGGCTTAGGCGTGATGACTCGGCCAGTTTGGCAATTAATGCACCGTTTGCCAATGTTTGAACATTCAATATGTGGCGATCTTTCCTATTCTGAATTTTTGGAAGCGCATTTAATCAATCTTCCAAGTACGCCAACAGAGATTTAATAATATGAGAAAAATAGCGGTTTTTACGGGGACTCGTGCTGAGTATGGACTTTTATACTGGATTATTAAGGGATTAGCTGAGTCAACTCAAGCTGAACTCCAATTGTATGTAGGCGGTATGCATCTATCTCCTGAATTTGGCAAAACGATAAATCAAATTGAGGCAGATAAGTTTCCGGTCACTGAAAAACTGGAGTTTTTGTTGTCTTCAGACACGCCTGTTGGTATTGCAAAATCGATGGGGTTGGCATTGATCGGCGCTGCTGATGCGTTAGCGAGAACAAAGCCTGATTTATTATTGGTTTTGGGTGACCGATTTGAGTCTATGGCTATTTGTCAGGCCGCGATGGTCGCACAAGTACCTATTGCTCATATTCACGGTGGTGAAACGACAGAAGGGTTAATTGATGAGGCAGTACGTCACTCAATCACAAAGATGTCTCATTTGCATTTTACTGCCACGGAAGAGTATAGACAGCGAGTCATACAATTAGGTGAGCAACCTAGTCATGTTTTCAATGTGGGTGCGCCTGGAATAGATAGTATTAAGGCTCTTAAGCTTCTGTCTCGTAAAGCGTTATCTGAATCCATTGACTTTGATGTGACTAATACTCGGTTTATGGTTGTTACCTATCACCCGGTGACTCTGAGTAGAGACGGTGCTGTTAAAGACTTAGAGCAACTTCTTGAAGCATTGCGTCAATATCCTGACTATAAATTTTTGATTACTTATCCAAATGCAGACACGCATGGAAGATCATTAATAGCATTACTGGAAGAGTTTAAGGTTGAGTTGCACGGTCGCGTTTTGCTTGTTCAATCGCTTGGGCAACTTAGGTACCTTAGTGCGCTTAAGCATTGTGATTTGGTTATTGGTAATTCATCCAGTGGATTAATTGAAGTACCTACTTTTAAGGTACCAACGATTAATATTGGTAACCGCCAAAAGGGCCGGCTTGCTGGCGATACGGTCATTAACTGTGATGGTGATAAGACTTCTATTCTTGCTGCAATTACTGAGTCATTAAGCGATTCTTTTAGAGATAAATGTCTTCAATCGCAAAACCCGTATGGTGAGGGGAACAGTTCGAATAAGATTCTTAATACTATTCTTACTGAAAGTTTAGATGACTTAGTCTATAAGTCATTCTTTGATATAAAGCTGGGGCGAGCATCATGCGAGTAGGCTTTATTGGCTGCGTTGACTCAAGTCGAGCTGCGTTACAAACATTGGTCAAGATAAAAGGGCTAACCGTTGCGGCTGTAGTTACAAGAGGAGAATCCGCCGTTAATGCGGATTTTTGTGACTTAACGTCATTATGTGTGGAGAGGGGTATACCTTTCCACATAGAGAACCCAAAGGATCGGGAAGCTTCAGTCGGATTTTTGGAAACGTTCGATCTTGATGTGATTTTCTGTATTGGTTGGAGCTACTTACTAAGTGAAAAAATGTTAGCTCTGCCTAGGTTGGGTGTCATAGGTTTTCATCCAGCCAGACTGCCTAGCAATCGAGGTCGACACCCGATAATTTGGGCATTGGCTCTTGGGTTAGAAGAGACAGCATCTACATTCTTTCTTATGGACGTAGGGGCGGACTCTGGCCCGATAGTTAGCCAAGTTCCAGTAACTATCGAATCTAGTGATAATGCGACTAGACTATACGAGAAAATTATACAGATATCGCAAATACAATTAACAGAAGTTGGTGCTAATCTTGTCAGTGGTACTGTGACGTTCACTGAGCAAGAACATAGTCAAGCTACGTATTGGCGGAAACGAGGTCGAAAAGACGGGACGATTGATTTTCGAATGAGTGCGATGTCTATCCACAATTTGATTAGAGCTTTAGCGCCGCCATACCCTGGCGCAGAGTTTCTCTTTGATGAAGCCCATCATATAGTTCAGAGTAGCTCTATTTCTCCTGAGTCTTATCCTATCAACATTGAACCAGGAAAGGTGTTGTCAAAAACCATCGACGGGTTGTTGGTTAAAACTGCTGGCAGTGAAGCTATTTGGCTCTACGGGGTAGAGCCGTGTGATATAGACGTAGGAGATTACTTATGAAGCGAGTCTTAGTGGTTGCCCCTCATGCGGATGACGAGACTTTAGGCTGCGGTGGGACTATTCTGAAGCTAATTAAGCAAGGATATGAGGTTCATTGGTTATTGGTTACAGGAATGACCCCTTTATCAGGATTTACGGATACTCAAATTCAAGTAAGAGACAAAGAAATACGAAAGGTGTCTGCTGCATATGGTTTCGCTGCGATTCATGAGCTTAAACTCCCGCCAGCTCGGCTAGAAACCTTACCTAAAGGTGATGTGATTGGGCCTATTTGTAAAGTGGTTAATGATGTTAAGCCTGAAATGGTATTTACAGTTTATCGAAATGATGCTCACAGTGATCATGAGATTGTATTTGATGCAGTGATGTCTGCAACTAAAACTTTCCGTTACCCATTTGTCAAAAAAGTCCTGGCTTATGAAACAATGTCTGAAACTGATTTTGGTATGAAGCCAGAGGATGGAGGCTTTAAACCAACGGTGTTCTTTGACATTGCAGAATTCCTCAATAAAAAATTAGATATTTTAGAGATATTTGAATCTGAAGTGCACGATTTTCCATTTCCTCGTTCGAGAAAAGCGCTAGAGGCTTTAGCTCATGTTCGTGGTGTGCAGTGCAATTCGGAAGCGGCAGAGGCATTTACGCTACTAAAGGAGGTTTTATGACATTAATCATTGCTGAAGCCGGCGTAAATCACAATGGTGATGAGCGTTTGGCGATTAAGCTTATTGAGGCTGCTCATAAAGCAGGCGCTGATATTGTCAAATTTCAGACATTTAAAGCGAAGAACTTGGTTACTGAAGAAGCAAAGCAAGCCGATTACCAAGTGGTGAATACTAAAAGACAAGAGTCTCAACTGGCCATGCTGAGCCGTTTGGAATTGTCTTATGAGGCACACCATAAGCTTGTTGAACATTGTGGTTTATTAGGAATTGAGTTTTTATCGACAGCATTTGATCTTGAGAGCTTAGACTTTTTAGTTAATGACTTAGGATTGAAGCGGTTAAAACTGCCGTCCGGTGAGTTAACCAACGCCCCCTTGGTTTTAGAGCATGCAAGGACTGGGTGCGATCTTATTGTATCCACAGGTATGGCGACGCTATCTGAGATTGAAACAGCTTTGGGTGTGATGGCATTTGGCTTCATTGCTAGTGAATCTGCGCAGCCTTCATTAGAGGCATTTCAAGAGGCTTATGCCTCTGTAGAGGGGCAAAAAGCGCTTCAAAATAAAGTAACTATTCTTCATTGTACAACGGAATATCCCGCACCAATGGCGGAAATTAACCTAAAAGCAATGGATACTCTAGCTCGGGCGTTTGAATTACCCGCTGGATATTCAGACCATAGTGAAGGCATTACTATTCCGATAGCTGCAGTTGCTCGAGGTGCGATTTTGATAGAAAAGCACTTTACTTTAGATAAGCATCTGGAAGGCCCTGATCATAAAGCTTCTCTTGAGCCTCAAGAATTGGAAGCGATGGTGAAGGCTATTCGTCAAGTTGAAACGGCTTTAGGGACGGGGGTTAAAACACCAACAGTATCTGAAGTAAGAAATAAAGCAGTGGTACGTAAAAGCTTAGTTGCAGCAACGCCAATTAAGAATGGAGACGTGTTGGATGAGTCAAATTTAACTATTAAGCGACCTGGTAATGGGCTTTCTCCATATCAGTATTGGAAGCTACTTGGTTGTAAAGCTAGTCAAGATTATGGTGTTGGAGAGCTTATCGTTGAGTGACCAATCAGTGCACCCTATCGTAATGATTGGTGGTGGGGGGCATGCGTCCGTTTTAATGGAAATACTTTTGCAGCAGGGAAGAGAAGTTCTTGCTGTTGTGAGCCCTGAAGATATAAGCCAAAGGGCAGTTTTTTCAGGTATAACGCATCTGAAAGATGATGATGACGTCCTCAGCTTCCCCAATGACCAAGTACGGTTAGTCAATGGGGTTGGTATGATGCCCAAGTCTGGCTTGAAGCGAAAAATTAATGAATACTTTCTCTCTTTGGGCTATCAGTTTGAAACGGTCATATCAAGCAGTGCGTTAGTGTCGCCCTATTCAAAAATAGAGGTTGGAGCGCAAATACTACCAATGTCGATAGTGCAAACAGGGGTTAAAATTGGCCCCTACTGCATTGTAAATACGGGTGCGCTGATAGAGCATGATTGTAATGTAGGTGCATACAATCATATAGCCCCCCGAGCCACTCTGTGTGGTGAGGTAGTGACGGAAGAAAATGCTTATATAGGTGCGGGTGCGACAGTTATTCAAGGGCTATCTATTGGTCAAGGTTCTGTCGTAGGATCTGGTGTCAACCTTTCAAAGTCTTTAGCCGCTAATACTACGGCATATCCCGCTAGAGCCCTAATCAGAAAGAACTTATAAAAATAAAGGTAGATCATGAGTCATTGTTGGCAGAAAACGTTAATTACTGAAACAAGTACAATCAAGCATGCACTAGAGATTATTAATAATGAAGCATTGCGTGTGGCTGTAGTCATCGATAGTCATCAGAAATTACGAGGAATGGTGACTGACGGTGACATCCGACGTGGTCTTCTTAATGACTTAATGCTAACAGATTCTGTTGCCGAGGTGATGAACACTAGCCCAATAACTGCTTTACAAGGCACTTCAAAAGAAAAACTTGTGGAGTTAATGGAGCGTAAGCAAATTCTTTCCGTGCCGCTGCTTGACCAAGACAATCAAGTTGTTGGGTTGGAGACTCTACATAGCGCATTAAGCAAAGAAAGATATCAGAATCCAGTGTTTATTATGGCTGGTGGTTTTGGTACTCGCTTGCGTCCTCTGACTGATAACTGCCCTAAACCTATGCTAAAAGTTGGCGACAAGCCGATATTAGAAACGGTGATTAAAAGTTTCATTAAAGCAGGCTTTAGTAACTTTTATATTTCAACTCACTATATGCCTGAACAAATCCATCAACACTTTGGTGATGGTAGTGATTTGGGTATTAGTATTTCGTACGTACATGAAGATGAGCCTCTTGGTACGGGGGGAGCATTAGGTTTGCTACCTGATGACATACCTCAGGGTTTGCCGTTGATTATGATTAATGGTGATGTACTTACAAAGGTGGATTTTGAGCGTTTGTTGGATTTTCATATTGAAAACAAAGCCGATGCAACCATGTGTGTTCGTGAATATGATTACCAAATCCCTTATGGTGTGATTAATGGTGAGGGGAACAAAATAAACAGTATGGTTGAGAAGCCTATTCAACGTTTCTTCGTAAATGCGGGGATCTATATTGTATCACCACGAGTGATCCAATCGGTTCCTGAAAACTACCATATTGATATGCCCACACTACTAGAACGACATATGAATGAGAGGGACAACATCTTTATGTTTCCTATCCATGAATATTGGCTAGATATTGGCCGAATGGATGATTTTAATCGTGCTCAAACAGATATTCATTCACTTGGGATAGTATAAATGATTGATAATAAAAAAGTCCTAGTGGTTATTCCTGCGCGTGGAGGCAGTAAAGGGCTTCCGGGCAAGAATATTAAACCCTTGCTAGGTAAACCATTGGTTGCGTGGCCTATTTCAGCCGCTCTTAGTTCAAAGTATGTTGATCAAATTGTTGTGAGCACAGACGATGAACTTATCGCTGAAGCTGCGAAAGCCGCTGGAGCTACAGTCCCATTCATGAGGCCTAAGCATCTTGCTGCAGATTCATCACCTTCTTCTGATGCTATCTTGCATGCTTTAAGTTTTTGTGAAAAAGAATCGAAATATGATTATATCGTGCTGTTAGAAGCGACATCCCCACTAACGGAAACAGAAGATATCGATAGGGCTCTACTGTTATTGCATGAAAGTGAGCATACAGCGATAGTTGGAATTTCTCTAGTTGAAGATAGCCACCCAGAATTTTGTGTTAAGACTTTGCCATCCGGAAAAATTGAAAAGTATTTTGGTGGTGACTTTGAAACCCCAAAACGACGACAAGATATCGATGATGCGTACTGTTTCGATGGTAGTTTGTATATTTCAGATGTTGAAACATACAAAAATAAAAAAAATTTCTACCATGGAAACACAATGGGTTACTTGAGTGACTCTTGGAAACGGTATGAGGTCGATACACTTATTGATTTTCTTTTTATCGAAACCATTTTGAAAAATATTGAGCTTGTTAGAAGGTAACAAATGAAAAGTTATACGCAACGTCTATTAAAAGCGATACCTGGTGGAGCACATACTTATTCTCGAGGTTATGATCAATATCCTGAAAATGCTCCTGAAATCTTTTCTAAAGGTGAAGGCGCGTATTGCTTTGATGCCAATGGCCAATCATATTTGGATTATGGTATGGCTTTGCGGGCAGTAAATATTGGCTATGCAGAAGATGCTATTGATATGGCAGCATTCGAGCAAATTAAGAATGGTAACAACCTTACTCGTGCGTCTGTGATCGAATTAGAGGCTGCTGAGCTACTTATCGACCTTATTGATTCTGTTGAAATGGTGAAGTTTACCAAGAATGGTTCAACTGCTGTCTCAGCTGCTGTAAAGCTGGCGCGTGCTTATACTGGCCGTAAGCTTGTAGCTCGTTGTGCCGAACATCCTTTCTTTTCTTATGATGATTGGTTTATTGGCTCTACGGTGATTAAGAAAGGTATTCCTCAAGAGGTCATAGATCAAACCAAAATGTTTTCTTATGATGACATTCATTCGTTGGAAACGTTAATAAAAGAATACCCTGATGAGATCGCGTGTGTTGTTTTAGAACCTAGTACGATGGCTCACCCCGCTCCTTCTAGGGAAGTAGAAGGAGAAACTTTTTTACATGATGTACAAAGGTTGTGTAATAAACACGGAATTGTCTTTGTATTAGATGAAATGATTACAGGTTTTCGTTGGGATATTAAAGGTGCGCAACATTATTATAATGTTGAACCAGATTTGTGTACTTTCGGCAAAGCGATGGCGAATGGTTTTTCTGTTGCTGCAGTTGGTGGTAAGCGGGAAATCATGGAACTTGGCTCTATCGAAAAGCTGGGAACAGAGCGCTTATTTTTGCTTTCTACCACGCATGGGGCGGAGATGTGTGGTTTGGGTGCGTTTGTGAAAACAGTGGAGTATTTAAAAGAAAACAATACAGTAGAGCATTTGTGGCAATACGGTGAAAAGCTTATTCAGCTAATGAACCGAAAAGCAAAAGAAGCGGGTGTTGGTGAATACTTTGTTGCTGGTGGCGTTTCTTGTTCTCCCTGGTACATGACTTATGGTCCCGATGGGCAGGCAAGTCTAGAGTTTCGAACGCTTTTTTCTCAAGAAATGATAAAAAATGGCGTATTAATGCCTTGGATAGCTCTGTGCCAACGTCATGGAGAGGCGGAACTCAAATTAACTGAGGTTGCATTGGAGCATGCTTTTTCTGTTTATAAAAAAGCAATAGATGCCGGCTCTGTTGATGAGTGGTTGGTAGGGGATGCGATAAAGCCCGTATTTCGGAGTGTTAACTAGTGAAAGTTGCTTTGGTGTCTCTGGATCAAGTGTGGGAAGACAAAACAGCCAATAAGTTTCATTGTGAACGAATTTCTTATGAGATTAAGCAAACCTGTCCGGATGTAGATCTGATCATTTACCCAGAGCTAACGTTAACAGGCTTTTCTATTGATAATCCCGCATTGCCAGAGTTGGTCGATGGAGCATCTGAAGCAGAGGTGTTTTTCTCTGGCTTAAGTAAGCGAACTAATACAGAACACTTATATGGCTTCCTTGCAAAAGGGAAGGACGGAAGTGTTACGAACAGGCTTCAAGCTATAGGCTCCGAAGGTCACTTACTTGGGCACTATGATAAAATACATACATTTTCCTATGCAGGAGAGAGTGAGTATATAAGAAAAGGTAAGGCCTTAAAGGTATTTGATATCGGGGGAATCTCTATTGGCGCGACAATTTGCTTTGATCTCCGCTTCCCCGAAATCTACCAAGCGTATCGACATCAATCGACAGCGATTGTAAACATTGCTAACTGGCCTTCAACCAGGACAAATCAGTGGTTGGCGTTGTTACAAGCTAGAGCGATAGAGACTCAAGGTTTTGTGATTGGTGTTAATCGTACAGGGGAGGATGGAAAAGGTTTGAAGTATGAACGATCTTCAGCCATTTTTGATCCTCAAGGAGATAGAGTCACGTCTGCACACTCTACAGATGAATGGGAATTATTTGAAATTGACCTGGAAACCGTGAAAGTTATAAGGAAAAATTTCCCATTCATTGATGATAGGCAGCAAGACATTTATAGAAAGTTTGATAGGTAGCAGGATGGCTGAATTGCTTACAAAAAAAAAGATAGTAGTTGTTGGTGCTGGTGGCCTTTTAGGAGCTCAGGTAGTCAAAGGAATCTTGAAATCTGGTGGTGAGGTGATAGCCCTTGATATTAATGTCGCAGCTATGAAGGAAAGGTTTGTAAGCGTAGGCATTGCAATTTCAGAAGAAAACATTCATACAGAAGAACTCAACATTAATGATAGTAGGATGCTATCAGAGTTTTGGGAAAATGTGGAAAACGTTTCTGGAGCAGTTAACTGCACATATCCTAGGAATGCCACCTATGGTGGGAATTTTTTTGACGTTACCTTAGATAGCTTCAATGAAAATATAAACCTTCATTTGGGCTCGGCATTTCTTTTTTCTCAACAATGTGCCAAGTACTTTATGAGAAATGATAGCTCATTCGCTCTCGTGAATGTATCGTCGGTTTATGGTGTAATTGCACCAAAGTTCGAAATATATGATGGTACATCGATGACTATGCCTGTTGAGTATGCAGTAATAAAGTCAGCCATATTGCATTTAAATAAGTATATATGTGCCTACGTGAAAAATAGCAAGTTTAGAATAAATAGTATTAGTCCTGGAGGGCTAATAGATTCACAACCAGAAGAATTTATACAAGCTTATAAAGAACAAACAAATGGCACTGGAATGTTAAAAGCGGAAGATATGGTAGAATCGGTAATATACTTACTATCCGATTCTTCTAAATATGTTACAGGTCAGAATATAGTGATTGATGATGGCTTTACTATTTAATTATTTATTTCTAGGGTTATACATTACGTGAGTAAATTTAAGTTTTGGTATGTGAGTATTGTTAGAGTCTCTGAGAGAGAGTATTTTAGCTTCGGAATAAAAAAGCTAGCAGACTTAGGATTTTCCGTACATATAGTCGACATTAGTGAAATAGAATGGAATTCATCTGATGGTATATCTAGTATTATAACACCAGAGAATGTAGAACGCTCTATATGCCATACCGTCAATGACTATGAGGAGCTAATGCACAATGTTGATGAAAATGACATCATAGTTTTCAATGGTAATGCCAAGGTCAAGTTGCATAAACTCGCAATGAATAACTCTAACTTAGTCGGAATTCAATTGATGGGGGCTCAACCAGCCTCAACTATAGAAAAAAAATCTATTCTAGACCGAATTTCTGGTAAGTCGATTAAAAGTATAGCTGCTCAACTATTCAAGGTTTGGACCTATAGAAGACCAAAATATAACTATGATTTTGTTCAGTCTGGAGGAATAAAGGCTAAGGATAACTATTTAGGTGTGGGGGCTAAAACTGATATTATTCAAGGGCAGTCTTTTGATGGGTTTTCAGCATTTCATCAAGTAACTGAAAATAAGGATAATTCAACACCTTATATTCTTCTAATAGATCAGTGTTTACCATTCCATAGTGACAATGAAAAGATGGGCTATAATATTGAAAGTAAAGCAGATGGATACTTTGCTCGACTTGAAGCATTTTTAGTCCGAGTTGAAAATAAATTTGGTCTTCGTGTTTTGATCTCTCCGCATCCTCGAATGAAAGATCACCTAGCATACAAAAAATATATTGGTAAACGAGCTATTTTTGATAAAACTACTAACCAGCTCGTTCATGATTGCGCGTGGTGTTTGACACATTATAGTACTGCTCTTAATTATGCTGTAATCTACAATAAACCAGTGATAATGTTAGATGATGAAATATTGATTGATAGAGAGAGGTGGATGCTAAAAAGTTATGCTCACGCTCTTGGCTGTGAGATTATCTCCACGGAAGAAAAGTTTGATAAAAATCACACCATATCAATTTCAAAAGATAAATATAGAATGCTATATCAAGATTACATTAACTCTATTGATTCTATAGATAAAGATAATATAGATGTATTACTCGAATATGTACAAAGCAAAAGACGATGAGAATTAGGTAGGTCACTTTGAACATTCATAGCATTTCTAGTCGTTTTGTCATTACATTTATTGCCAATATAATTAAAGCAATCACTTCTTTTAGTGTAGGAGTGATTTTGGCGAAAAGTATGGGGAGTGAGGTTTTTGGTCAGTATAGTTTTCTTCTAGCTAGTTTTATCGCATCAATATCTCTATTTGATCTAGGAACATCCAGTGCTTTTTATACCTTTATTTCTAAAGGGAAAAGGTCGCATATCTTCTTTAAATATTATGCTTCTTTGATTTGTTTTCAGTATGTAATATTTTTACTTTTATTATTTATTTTTGTGCCAGATAATATAATTGAAAGGTTTCTTTTTACAGATGAAAAAGCCATTCTTATTACATCTTTTACTGCTGTTTTTTTTCAATATCACTTGTGGAATGCGTTCAGTCAAGTTGCTGAGTCATTTAGAGAGACGATTTACGTACAAAAAATTAATGTTGTTATTTCTTTGGTGATGATGTCAGTAGTATATACTTTGGCTAGCAACGGGCAAGCTAAGCCAATGTTAGTTTTTGCTTCTACCATACTTGTTTATTTTTTTGCGTACATATTTCTGGCTTTTTTTCTTAAAAAAAATATCAGTTCATTTTTGGATAAAAATCTTCAATATAATATCAATCAATTTAGAAATGAGTTTATGACATATTGTAAACCTTTGATTGTTTTCTCAATATTCAACTTCCTATATCAATTCTTAGATGCTTGGTTCTTGCAAGAGTATAACGGTGTTGAACAACAAGCTTTTTTTTCAGTGGCCAGTAAAATTGCGGCGATAAGTATATTATTTTCCGCTTCGCTTTCTAAAGTGATATGGAAGGAAATCGCAGAAGCAGAAGGGAATAATGATAAGGTTAAAGTAAATGAACTATTTTTCAATGCAACTAAAACAATATATTTATCTTCGTTATGTATTGCGGCATATTTGATGCCTTGGTCTGACGTGATTATAACTAAATTGATTGGGCTTGATTATTCTGATGCGATAATACCGTTTTCTATTATGCTGTTTTTTCCTATTCATCAAAGTTTGGGACAATTGGTCGGTGTAATGTTCTATGCAATGTCAGAAACAAAAGTTTACATGAAGATTGGTATTGCCGGAATGATGATTAGTATTATCGTTTCATATGGATTAATATCTAGCGGAATATTCCCTTCAGGATCAATAGCATTATCCTTAAAAATGGTCTTGGTTCAGATTATCATGGTTAATGTTGGCTTATGGTTCATAAATAGAATTCAAGAGACAGAGTATAGATTCTGGTATCAAATATATTCATTGGTAGTGATGGTTGCATTTTCATTCGGTCTTAAAAAGGCTTCGGTTACAATGTCTGATAATTTACTTTATCAAGGTCTGAATTTTTCTATTATGTATTCTATTTTTATCTTTGTATTTTGTGTTGCTTACATGAGAATAGAATGTGGTGTGAATATTCTATCAATGATTAATAAAAGATTTAAAAAAATTAGAGGTTAATGAGTGAACGAATTTCAGGATGATTACCGAATGCATCGCCGCGAAGAAGTCGTCGGCTTTCTACCAAAAAATTACAAAAGAGTTCTAGAAATTGGCTGTGGTAGTGCCATTTTTAGGAAAAATCTCGATACTAATATCGAATATTGGGGAGTTGAACCAGATTCGGCATCAATAGAATTAGCGAAAGAGAGCCTTGTTAACCAGCAAGATCGTTTCATTAATGGTTTTTACGATGAAGTATGTGAAGGAATACCTGATAAACACTTTGATTTGATTGTCTGCAATGATGTGATTGAGCATATATACGATCATAATGGCTTTATTGAATCATTGAAAACGAAGCTTGCCCCTGATGGTGTTATTGCTGGTTCCATTCCCAATGTTCGATATTTAGATAATTTAAAAGGGCTTTTGCTCAATAAAGATTGGAAGTATCAAGATTTTGGAGTTCTAGACAGGACTCACGTACGTTTTTTTACCGAAAAAAGTTTAAAGAGGACGTTTGCAGATCTTGAGTTTGAGATTGAGGATATGCGCGGAATTAATTCTATTGTGAATTCAAATTCGCATGCTAAGCGTTGGATTAAGTCGATTGTTTATTGGCCCTTTTTTCTTATGCTAGGGGGGGATACTCGTTATCTTCAGTTTGGCTTTCGTCTAAAACCCAAAGCATCTAAGGATTGATTAGTGAAATTAGCAGTAATCATGTCTACTTATAATGGAAGTAAGTATATTTCAGAGCAGTTAGATAGTATCCTTAGTTGCAACTGGCCAGGAAAGAAAATTATCTATATTAGAGATGATGGTTCATCGGATGCAACAGCAGCTATCTTATTGGATTATGCAAGAAGATATCCCGAGAATATCAAAGTAGAGCTTGGCCAAAATCTCGGGCCAGCGCTTAGTTTTTTAACTAAGCTTACCGAAATTGATGGATACGATTACTACTGTTTTGCTGATCAAGATGATGTGTGGTTAGAAGACAAGCTACTAAAAGCAGAGTCTTGCCTCAGCTCATTGAATGAGCGAGGCACACCAGCTTTGTATTGTAGTCGTCTTCAAAATGTCGATCACGAATTGAAATTTCTGTCGATGAGTCCCAAGTTAGGAGAGCTTGATCTGCCTAATACACTCTGTGAAGCATCAGTTGCAGGGTGTACAATGTTCTTCAATGAAAGGTTAAAACACTTTGTATCCATGAGTTTACCTGTTGTACAAAAGTATGGCGTTATGATGCATGATACTTGGATTGTCTATATAGCTGGAATTACGGGGAATATTATTGCGGATGAACACTCTTATATTCTTTATCGGCAACATGAAAATAATGTCGTTGGAGCGAAGCGTAGTCTTTTTAAAAAAATAACAAGCATCAGGAAGAACATAAATGCCTCTATTTATCAAAATTCAATAATTGACGAGGCAGTTAAGTTAGAAAAATTAAGTTTTTTTGATGATTATGAAAGCTCTCGTGCAATAGTTAGTAAAATGCGATTGCTCGACTCTGATATATTGACAAGAATTAAAATATCATTGTGGGGACCTTTCTATCGAAAAACCTTCTTTTCAAACTTTACGTTTAAATTTATGGTTATTTTAGGTTTGTACAAGAAACACATTAAGTAATTATATCTATTTGGAGTTTATATGAAAGTCGTATTACTTGCTGGTGGCTTTGGCACTCGATTAAGTGAAGAAACAGATATCCGCCCAAAGCCGATGGTTGAAATCGGTGGAAAGCCAATATTATGGCATATAATGAAAATGTATTCTCAGCATGGGTTTAACGACTTCGTTATTCTGTTGGGCTATAAAGGCTATTACATCAAAGAATACTTCGCTAATTACTTTTTGCATCAAAGCGATGTTACGATTGATCTTTCTACAAATGAGATGCAGATTCATAAAAACACCTCGGAACCTTGGAAGGTAACGCTTCTGGATACTGGCCTGCATACTATGACAGGTGGTCGTATTAAACGAGCACAAGATGTTATCGGTAATGAACCGTTTATGCTGACTTATGGCGATGGTGTGTCGGATGTCGATATCACGAAGTTGGTTGAATTTCATAAATCTCATGGTAAGTCTATTTCGATGACGTCAGTCCAGCCAGATGGTCGTTTTGGTGCTTTGGAGATTAATAATTCAGTAGTAGAAAATTTTGCTGAAAAACCAAAGGGCGATGGTTCATGGATTAATGGGGGCTTTTTCGTGTGTAACCCCAATGTTTTTGATTACATCACCGGTGGTGATAGCACTGTATTTGAGCAAGAACCGCTACAGAAATTGGCGCAAGATAAAGAGTTAATGGCGTTTAAACATGAGGGATTCTGGAAGTGTATGGACTCTCTGAATGATAAACAAAAACTCAATGAAATGTTTGAGAGCAACCAAGCTAAATGGAAAACATGGTAATGACAATGTTTGCAGATATTTATAGAGATAAGAAAGTCCTTGTTACAGGGCATACTGGTTTCAAAGGTACTTGGCTGACTGCGTGGCTTTTGAAGTTAGGCGCTAAAGTCTGTGGAGTGTCCAAGGATATCCCAACAGATCCTTCAATGTTCCAGGAGTTGAAACTTGATCAAAAAATCGAGCACCATATTGCGGATGTCCGCGATCTGGAGACTTTAAAATCTATCTTGATAGAGTTTCAGCCTGATTTTGTCTTCCATCTCGCGGCACAGCCTATTGTTTCTCTTTCTTACAGCGATCCTCTAGAGACAATTACATCAAATGTAGTTGGTACAGCGAATGTTCTCGAAGTGCTTAGACAATATAACGAACGTTGTAACGCAGTTATTATTACGAGTGATAAGTGCTATGAAAATGTTGAGTGGGTCTGGGGTTATAAAGAAACGGATCATCTTGGTGGAAAAGATATTTACAGTGGTTCGAAAGGTGCCGCTGAAGTCATCTTTCATGCTTATCAAAACTCATTTTTCTCAAGCCCTGATAGCAAAGTTCGGTTAGCAACTGGCCGTGCCGGTAATGTGATCGGTGGTGGTGATTGGGCAGCAGATCGGATCGTCGCTGATTGTATGAAAGCGTGGAGTGAAAAGCGCTTGGTTGAGATCAGGTGCCCTAATGCGACCCGTCCGTGGCAACATGTTTTGGAACCGTTAAGTGGTTATTTGGCTTTAGGGCAGGCGCTAGATAATGATGTTAAACATCATGGAGAACAGTACAACTTTGGTCCAAAATCAGAGCAAAATCATACTGTTGTGGATTTGCTTTCTGATCTGAGTGCATTCTGGAATTTTGATGGCCAAGAAAAAGCGTACCAAGTCACTGATAACATTCCTTTTCATGAAGCGGGGTTGTTAAAGCTCAATTGTGATAAGGCATTGTTTCACCTTCATTGGGAGGCAAATCTTAACTATAAGCAGTGTATCAAATTTGTTAGTGAGTGGTATTTTAAGTTCTATGAAGGTACTGCTGATATGATGGCGTTCACTGAACAACAAATTGATGAGTACCAGCAGTCTGCGACTGATCAAGCGTTATCATGGAGTAAGTAGATGATTGATGGTGTCGTTTATACTCCCTTATTACGAATTGAGCACCCTAAAGGAGATATTCTTCGAGGTCTTAAAGTTTCCGAACCGAGCTTTACTTCTTTTGGGGAAGCTTACTTTAGTAGTATCACTAATGGTGAAATTAAAGGGTGGAAGAAGCATCGTGAGATGGTGCTTAATTTAATAGTTCCGGTTGGGTCTATTAAATTTGTCATTTATGACGACCGACCTAACTCCGGGACTCATGGGCAATTTAGTCACTTTATCCTTAATCCAGATAACTACGGTAGGTTAACGGTACCTCAAGGTGTTTGGTTGGCATTTCAAGGTGTAGGCACTGATCTTAACTTACTTCTTAACATTGCGAGTATTGAGCACGCCCCTGAAGAAAGCATTAGCCAGCAGATTGATAGCATAGAATATGATTGGAGTTGTGAATGAAGATTCTCATCACTGGTGGCCTTGGAAATTTAGGCAGCTGGCTAACCAAGCATTTTCTTGATGATCACCAGGTTAGCGTGCTGTCGAGAAATGAATCGTTCAGTATTACACATCCTAATTATAACTTTATTAAAGCCGATCTTACCGATTTAGAGTTACTTCGTAACGCGATTGATTGTTACTATGATGTTTGTATTCATACTGCAAGCTTTAACGAACACTTCAAGGAAAACTATGCAAAGGATGCTTTGTTAATCAACGCTCTGGGTACGGATAATTTATGCCAAGCATTAAACCGCCACGGGGTTGGGCAGTTAATTTATTTCAGTACATTCCATGTATATGGTGCGAGTGATGGTTTCGTGGACGAAAAAAGTGAGGTAAGGCCTGCGAATGATTATGGTCTTACTCATTACTTTGCTGAAAAATATATTGAGAAACACCAAAGAGTTTCTGGTCTTAATTATGTGATTTTGAGGCTAACAAATAGTTACGGGTGTCCGAGCATAATCGGTACTAATAAATGGTACCTGGTCCTTAATGATCTTTGTCGACAAGCATTCCAAACAAGTAAAATTGTGCTGCTAGGTAACGGGCTTGCGCGTAGGGATTTCATTTGGATGGGTGATGTAACTAGAGTGGTTGATAAGTTAATCCACAGTGCTGTCCGAAATGAAGTTTTAAACCTATCATCTGGCATTACATTATCAGTACTCGATTTGGCAAGTCGAGTTCGCCGTCAATTAGGAGTAAATAACATCGATCTCGAAGTTAACCATTCCGACACTACACGGCCAATGCCTTTGACGGTATCTAATGATAAGCTTATGTCTTTCATTGACTATTCATTTGAGGATAAAGTTGATGAAGAAATTATAAGTATCCTATCACTGCTGAGAGCAAATAATGCGTACTAATCCTGTCGTCAGTATTGTTATACCTATGTACAACGCCGAAAGTTATATCCGTGAGACTTTGAGTTCGATAGCAAGCCAGACTTATGTTCATTATGAAGTAATTGTTGTAGATAATGCATCAACGGATAACAGTATTGCTATTGTTAATGAGTTCTGTAGTCAGTTCCCTGAGTTTAATGTACTCAAGAGAAAGATAAACTCTGGTGGCCCCGCTGCCC
The DNA here is from genome assembly GCF_023634655.1 of Vibrio methylphosphonaticus. Classification (GTDB taxonomy): domain Bacteria; phylum Pseudomonadota; class Gammaproteobacteria; order Enterobacterales; family Vibrionaceae; genus Vibrio; species Vibrio methylphosphonaticus. Next base: position 115,521 of record NZ_JAMKMS010000009.1, read on the forward strand.
CACGTAATGACGGTATTGAACAAGCAAATGGCGAGCTCATCGCTTTTGTCGATGCGGATGATGTTTGGGAGTCTTCTAAACTGGAAGAGCAAGTGACGTGTTATGTTGAGCATGGCGCAAACTTTATTTGCACCAATTCTCGCTATATCGATGAGCAATCTGAATTCCTTAGTAAGGCGAGTCGTCAGAAGCCCAAAAAGAATCGTTCCTACGGATTAAAGGCGCTTTTGTTTCGAAATACAATCACGACTTCATCTGTTGTTGTTTCTAAAGAACTTTTAGGTAGCTCTCGCTTTAACGAAAGCAAAGAAATGAATACGTGTGAAGATTATCTGCTTTGGCTAACGGTAATGAACAAAGAAGCGAGTCATTTGATGCATCTCGGGTCTTCTTTAGTTAGATATCGTGTAATGGCAAATTCTTTAGGACAACATGCCGGGAAAAGAGCGTTTGCTTTGAGGTCACTAATGGCGACCAGTCAATTTTTGATAGAGTCGAAAAAGGAAAAATATATCTACATTACTCTTTTTTCAAATATTCTAAGATTTGCTCGATTGAGATTACTAGGAATTAAGTGATAATCAATATCATACAGAGAAGGTTAATTTAATTTGAACGTCGTATATATTGTGAACGTCTCTTGGTTTTTCCATTCCCACTTTATCCGCTTGGCAAAACACAATTTAGAGAAAGGCTATACGGTCCACATCATTACCGGTGATGAAGAAAAGCGCGAAGAATATGAAGCGCTAGGTTTTCATTATCACAACTATGGTGTGACTCGTGACGGTACTAATCCAATTAACGAGCTCAAAGTTATATGGACGTTATTTAAGCTGTTGAAGAAAATTAAGCCTGAATTTCTTCATGCGTTCACAATAAAGCCAGTGCTGTATAGCGGATTTATAACGAAGATCTTTAAAAGTATTCGACCACGTCGATCTGTATTTTCGATTACTGGACTTGGTTCGCTGTCTCTCGCTGAAACCCCAAAAGCTCGTCTATTATGGCGTGTCGTTGAGTCGATTTATCGGTTTGTTCTTTCACAGCGTCAAGCTACTGTCGTATTTGAGAATGATGATGATCGCGCTCTATTTGTTAATGATGACATTGTACCTGAATCGCGTGCAGCACTGGTTAACGGGGCCGGTATTGACACCCAATACTTTGTTCCTGCTGATGCTAAAAATGAGAAACCCGTTGTCGTCTTTTTAGCTAGAATGCTCAAAGATAAAGGGGCTCGAGAGTTTATTGAAGCAGCTCGATTATTGAAAGAGCGTCAAGTTGATGTACTGCTACGTATGGTGGGTGGTGTTGACGATGAAAATATTTCCTCACTTAAGGAGTCTGAGCTTATTGCTGCGCATGACGCTGGTTTAATTGAATTTCTTGGGCATCGAACAGATATAAAAAATATCTATCAAGCTGCAGATATCGCTTGTTTGCCATCTTACCGAGAGGGACTGCCAAAATCGCTCATTGAGGCTGCATCATGTGGCTTAGCGATCATCACCAGTGATACACCAGGATGTCGGCAGTTGATTGACAGTGGAGAACCAAATGGTTTACTCGTGCCTGTCAAAGATTCCCGTGCGCTTGCTGATGCTATCCAGCAACTAGCTGAAGACCGCGCGTTAAGAAGCCTGTATGGGAAACGTAGTCGTATCATGGCCCAGGCGAAATTTGATTATAACAGTGTACTTGCATCATTTGATGTCATTTACGAAGAACCTAGAGACTAATAGCGAATATGATGAAAGTTTTTCTTACTGGTTCAAGTGGCTTTGTTGGTCACCATATTCTTTCTGCATTTAGCCTTAAGCATGAGGTAACCTGCTTTGGTCGTCAGCGCCCAATCGATTGGCAAGGGAAATATGTAAAAGGACAGCTGCAAGATATTGAAACGGAAAAATTGGAACTTGCTAACGTTGATGTTGTTGTTCATAGCGCCGCACGCGCTCATGTCATGCAAGACAATTCCAGTAACCCATTGGATGAATACCGAAAGATTAATACCGTTGGCACGCTTGAGCTTGCTCAACAAGCCGCTTCTCAGGGTGTAAAACGTTTTATTTTCATTAGTTCGATAAAAGTGAGCGGTGAAGCCACCACGTCAGAGGCTTTTACTGCTGATGGTGCTCGAGCACCACAAGATGATTACGGATTATCAAAATCAGAAGCGGAAACACAGCTTTTAGAGCTGGGAGACCAAACTGGCATGGAGATTGTGATCATTCGTCCTCCCTTAGTTTATGGACCTGGAGTGAAGGCTAACTTTGCTTCGCTATATAAGATCGCAGGGAAAGGCTGGCCGTTACCTTTTGGTTGTGTGACCGAAAATCGTCGTAGTTTAGTGTCTATATACAATTTATTGAGCCTTATTGAAGTCTGTCTTGAGCACCCTAATGCAGCTAACCAAGTTTTCTTAGTCTCCGATGGGCAAGACGTATCGACTCGTACACTGATTGAGCTACTTGCGAGTGCTCAAGGCCGTAAGGTTTTGATGCTTCCAGTGCCAATGAGTTTATTTAAATTAGTAGGGAAATTAACAGGAAAGTCAGCGATAATTGAGCGGCTTGCAGGCTCGTTACAAGTTGATATTCATAAAAATGAACGTATGTTAGACTGGACGCCTCCTTTTTCGATGGAGCAAAGCCTTGCTCTAATGAGTAAGAGCCTTTAATGATTACGCACACAATTTTTGCGAGAAAGTGATGTTACGTCTTTTAGATTTTTTAATCGCGTTTTTTGGGTTGGTATTTTTATGGCCAATCTTGGTGATTGTTACGATAGTTGGTTTCTTTGATACAGGATCGCCAATTTTTATCCAAGAACGTGTAGGTAGAAACAAAAGGCCCTTTAATCTTATTAAATTTCGTACGATGTCGATGGAAACAGAATCTGTTGCGAGTCACTTAGCAAGCCGTAGCTCGATTACTAAGCTAGGTGCATTTTTGCGTAAAACCAAAATTGATGAACTGCCTCAGCTAATCAATGTCGTGAAAGGTGAGATGAGTTTAGTCGGCCCACGTCCAAATTTGTTCAATCAAGAAGAACTCATCTTAGCACGAGATGCTTTGGGTGTTTATGGAGTATTACCGGGTGTGACTGGATTGGCGCAAGTGAGCAACATTGATATGTCGACGCCAGAATTGCTAGCTAAAACGGATAAAAAAATGATTGATACTTTAACGTTATCCCATTATTTCCGTTATATATTGGCAACGGCAACAGGTAAAGGCATGGGCGACCGCGTTTCTAAGTAGACCATACTTTTGGTTATACACTTATAGTAAGGAGCCTCAGTGCTTTCTCTTAACCCAATATGGGCGATGCCAAGGCCATTAAAAAGAGCCGTGAGTGTTGCCTTTGATTTATTGTTTATTTCCCTCTCCTTTTGGGGTGCATTCTATGCCCGTATGGGCTATCTCGATGAGTTTTGGTTTGATGTAGACTATTGGTTTGTCTTAGCTGCCGTGTCTGGTGTGACGGTGCTAACGTTTATTAATACAGGTTTGTATCGCGCGGTTTTGCGATACTTGAGTTTACACGCTGTCATTACCATTGCATTTGGTGCCATCATTTCATCGCTGTCAATTGTCCTTTTTTCCCATTATTTTCAGGCTTTTTTGCCTCGTTCTGTGCCTATTATTTATGTGACTTTTTTAGTGTTATTAAGTGGCGGAGCTCGATTACTGGTTCGAATGTTGGTTTCTGATTTGATTGTTAGAGGACGAACACCTGTTCTTATCTACGGAGCAGGAAGTGCTGGAAGGCAGCTGTATAATTTGATTTCACAGGGCGAAGAGTATCGCGTTGTCGCCTTTATCGATGATGACCGAAAAATACACAAGACCACTATCCAAGGCGTCACAGTATTTCGGAAAAAGTATTTAAGTAAGCTTATTAGAAAAGAAAAAGTCGAAAAAGTACTATTGGCAATGCCAGCAGCTTCAAAAAATGAACGTAAACGTGTTATTGAAAGCGTATCCCAGTATCCAGTAGAAGTGATGACCATTCCTAACCTTACGGATATCGTTAATGGTGAATATCAAATTGACCAGCTTAAAGAAGTGGCGATTGAAGATTTACTTGGACGAGATCCTGTTATACCAAATCAAGATCTCTTGGAAAAAAACAATAGAACCAAAGTGGTGATGGTGACGGGTGCTGGTGGTTCAATTGGCTCAGAGCTTTGCCGTCAGATCATCAAGCATCAACCTACGGCTTTGGTTTTATTTGAGTTGTCAGAGTACTCTTTATATCGTATCGATCGTGAACTACGTGTGTTAGCACCACACATTGATATTGTGCCGATTCTCGGCAACGTACAAGATCAAGCTAGATTGGTTCGCGCCATGTCCGCGTATCAAGTTAAAACGGTTTATCATGCGGCAGCCTATAAGCATGTTCCTTTGGTAGAATATAATGTTGCTGAAGGGATGCAGAATAATATTCTTGGCACTTATCGAACAGCGTTAGCTGCGATAGAAGCAGGCGTGGACTCTTTCGTATTGATTTCTACAGACAAAGCGGTTCGTCCGACTAACGTTATGGGGACGACTAAGCGCTTAGCTGAGTTAGGCCTTCAGTCATTGGCAAAAGAATATCAAAGTTCACATCATACGATTTTTTCAATGGTGCGTTTTGGTAATGTGCTTGGTTCATCTGGTTCTGTTATCCCATTATTTAAGTCTCAAATAGCAGGGGGCGGGCCGGTTACGGTGACACATAAGGATATTATTCGATATTTTATGACGATCCCAGAAGCGGCACAGTTAGTAATTCAGGCTGGGGCGATGGGAACGGGTGGCGATGTATTTGTGCTTGATATGGGCGAGCCAGTTCGAATTTCTGACCTTGCCAAAAATCTGATTCACTTATCTGGTCTGGAAGTCAAAGACGAGCAAAATCCGGATGGTGATATTGAGCTGATTTATTCAGGTTTGAGACCTGGAGAAAAACTGTTTGAAGAGCTATTAATTGGCGATAATGTCGCCAAGACGAGCCATGACCGTATTATGATGGCGCATGAAATCTCGATGGATGCTCAGCAATACAAAGCGTTACTTGACGAAATCCAGCAAGCCGCCGACAATTTTGACCAAGAAGCATTAAGACGCTTGATGTTGGAAGCTCCGACTGGGTTTGTACCAACAGATGGCATTGGTGATTTAGTTTGGAATCAAGCGAATCAAGCGAATTAACTATAACTGGATTGAATGTAGTCCAAACCAATGTGTAAGATGAAACTATGAAAATTGCTGTTGCAGGAACAGGCTACGTAGGCCTATCAAATGCGATGCTCCTATCTCAAAATCATGAGGTAGTGGCGGTCGATATTAATGAAGAAAAAGTGGCGCTGTTATGTAACGGTCAGTCTCCGATTGTCGATACTGAGATTGAAGCGTTTCTCAAACGTGGTGACCTGAATTTTACCGCGACGTTGGATAAAACATTGGCTTACTCTAATGCCGATTATGTCATTGTCGCGACGCCAACCGATTACGATCCGCAAACTAACTACTTTAATACCGGTTCCGTAGAAGCGGTGATTAAAGATGTGCTTGCGGTGAACCCGAGCGCAGTTATCGTGATTAAGTCTACGGTTCCAGTTGGTTACACGGTGCGTGTACGTGAAGAGTTGGGGTCAGAGAATATTATTTTCTCGCCAGAGTTTTTGCGTGAAGGCAGTGCGTTGTTTGATAACTTGAATCCTTCTCGTATCATCATTGGTGAGCGCAGCGAGCGCGCAAAAATTTTTGCTGAACTGTTGGTTGAAGGCGCTCAAAAAGAGAACATTGATGTGCTGTTTACTGATTCAACCGAAGCGGAAGCGGTAAAATTATTCTCTAACACTTATCTTGCGATGCGTGTGGCTTACTTTAATGAGTTGGATTCTTATGCAGAAGCAGCAGGCCTAGATACTCGTCAAATCATTGAAGGGGTAGCGTTAGACCCTCGCATTGGCGGGCATTACTGCAACCCTTCATTTGGCTATGGCGGTTATTGCCTGCCAAAAGACACCAAGCAGTTGCTAGCAAACTACCAAGAAGTGCCAAACAACATTATTGGTGCGATCGTAGACGCTAACCGTACCCGAAAAGACTTTGTCGCTGAATCGATTATGAAGCGCAACCCTAAAGTAGTGGGCGTTTATCGTTTGATCATGAAGTCGGGCTCGGATAATTTCCGCGCGTCGAGTATTCAAGGCATCATGAAGCGCTTGAAAGCCAAAGGGATTGAAGTGATTGTTTACGAGCCAGTATTAGAAGAAGAGCATTTCTTCCATTCACGCGTGATTCGTGACGTGGCTGCGTTTAAGCAAGAGGCTGATGTCATCATCTCTAACCGTATGCTACCAGAGCTTGAGGATGTGGCTGAAAAGGTTTACACCCGAGATTTATTTGGTAACGATTAGTGGCTAGTGGCTAGTGGCTAGTGGCTAGTGGCTTCTGATACAAAAAACGAGAGCGATAGGCTCTCGTTTTTTTTGATTCAATTTTTGCCATCTCTGTGTTGGCACAGGGTTTGTTAAAGCGGATACCGCGCTTTGCGATTTACTCTTCTACGTCTTTTCGTCTATCTCTAAATTCACATCAAGCGGCTCTTGAGACAAGATGATGCCTGTATTATCTGCGTACACATAATCTTCTGGTAGGAAGGTTACCCCACCAAAGTTGACTGGTACGTCAACCTCGCCAATTTCGCTCTGCGCCGCACCTACAGGGATAGAAGCCAATGCTTGCATGCCAAGGTTCATCTCTTCAAGTTCATCGACTTCACGGACGCAGCCATAGACGATGATGCCTTCCCACTCGTTATCTTCCGCCAGCGCTGCAATTTCTGCATCAATGAGTGCTTTACGCAGTGAACCACCGCCATCGATTAATAGGATTCGACCTACGCCATCTTGCTCTAGGATGTCGCGGATCACGCCGTTATCCTCAAAACATTTTACCGACGTTACTTGACCAGCAAAGGAGGCACGACCGCCAAAATTGCTGAACATAGGTTCGACCACGTCGACTTGGTCTAGGTAGATATCACATAGTGCTGAAGTACTGTATTCCATGGCGATTCTTCTGTTCAGTTAGCAAAGGGTATGTTTCGAGTATATCGGCTGACTAAGTCAATGCAATGACAAGGCGCAATTAAGTCATCAGAGTTTGAGCTATAACAATTCCAGAAAACAAGATATTAGTGACCAGTGAGCACTTTACGACGACGGGCATCATAGGGGCAATCTGAGCGGGCTCAGTTGCGCGCCATACGGCACTAGCATGACGTCCGACAACGATAGCGCTCAGCGCAAAGGGCAGAATCACCCAAAGCGGGGCAGAATGTGTGATGGACTGAGCGACTAAGTACCAAGCAAAGGCAATGAGGGCGCAGCTGAGCAGTAAGGTATGGTAGCACTTGGCTCGTTGCGCACCCAAACGAACAGCAACGGTGCGCTTCCCACAAGCGTTATCATTGTCTATATCGCGCATATTATTGACATTTAACACTGCGACCGCGAGCAATCCACAACCAATGGCTGGCAGCGCTAGTAATGAGTCGATGTGGCCGGTGTGCAGAAAATAAGTACCAGAAACGCCAAGTAAGCCAAAAAAGATGAAAACAGAGATGTCTCCAAGGCCGACATACCCGTAGGGCTTATTGCCCACCGTATAAGCAATGGCAGCAATGATGGCCAGTACGCCAAGAGCGATAAAGGCGAGAATGTTTTGCAGTGAATCTAAGGCGTGAAAGATGAGCCCAAGACCGGCGAATACCGTGAGCACAATATTAAAGAGGATGGCTTTTTTCATCTCTTGCTGCGTCACTTCGCCAGATTGAATCGCGCGCATCGGGCCTAAGCGGTTTTCGTTGTCTGTCCCTTTAACGGCGTCGCCATAGTCGTTGGCTAAGTTCGACAATATTTGTAACAAGGTGGCGGTGACGAGCGCGAGTAAGGCGACACTCCAAGACATTCCCTCTGTTGAAAATGCGAGTGCACTTCCTGTAATAATCGAGACGAGTGCAAGCGGTAAAGTTTTTGGTCTGGCGGCATCAAGCCAGATACGGATGGAGTGATTCATGGTCGGCTTATCAATTAACAGTTTGGCTTAGTATAGGGGAAAAAACGCTGTGTCATAAGTGCATATAAAAAATGAGGTTTTAGTATGAAGATAGTATGGTTTTGATTGTGGCGTGAACTGCATTGGAATTTTATGGCGTGAATAGGGTTAGCATGGTGTTGATTAAGCACTATCAGCGACGTAAGGGAAGACAAATAATGAAAGAACCGTGCGTATATATCACAACGTCAAAAGCACGCAGTGTCATTTATATCGGTGTAACATCCGATCTACAGCAAAGAATGTGGAAACATAAAAATGGTGTTACAGGTGGTTTTGTTAAAAAGTACAACGTGAATCAGCTAGTTCATTACGAGCGCTTTGAGAGCATGGAGGAAGCTCTTTCTAGAGAGAAGCAATTAGAACACTGGGAGCAAGCCTGGAAGAATCAACTTGTTACGAGTCATAACCCCTACTGGAGGGACTTGAGTCAAGATTTGTGGTGATGGAGCCTCTGCACACAACCCTATCGTTTGGGGTGAGTCACTTGCGGTAGGAGATTGCTTTCTTCAAGGGGATGACGGTAGTGGTTGGGTTTTAGTAATGGTTAGGGCAACGGTATTTGCAATAATTACGCTAGGTGCAATAACTACGCTAGTTGCAATAACTACGGTAGTTGCAGGCACTACCGTAGTTATTGCCGTGTTTCGCTATTGTCTAAAGAATGAATCGACTCAAATCTTCATCATCAACAAATTCACCAAGGCGTGAGGTGACGTAGGCAGAGTCAATGACTAAGTTTACGCCAGATTTTTCTGTCGCATCGAATGAAATCTCATCCATCAAGCGCTCCATGACCGTATGCAGTCGACGAGCACCAATGTTTTCTGTTGTTTCATTGACCTTCCATGCCGCGTCGGCAATTTGTTGGATGCCGTCTTCGGTGAAAGAGACGTCGACGTTTTCCGTCTTCATTAGCGCAGTGTATTGCTCTGTTAACGATGCTTTTGGCTCGGTAAGGATACGCTTAAAGTCGTTGCTGCTTAGTGCTTCAAGCTCAACTCGAATTGGCAATCGGCCTTGTAGCTCAGGGATCAGGTCTGATGGCTTAGCCACTTGGAAGGCTCCCGAGGTAATGAAAAGGATGTGGTCCGTTTTCACCATGCCGTGTTTTGTTGACACGGTACTGCCTTCGATCAATGGAAGCAGATCACGTTGTACCCCTTCACGTGATACGTCAGGACCGGAAGCTTCGCCGCGCTTACAGATTTTGTCGATCTCATCGATGAAGACAATACCGTTGTTTTCAACGTTGTAGATGGATTGTTCTTTCAGCTCTTCTTGGTTCACTAGCTTTGCAGCTTCTTCTTCAGTTAGGGCTTTAAAGGCATCTTTGATTTTTAGCTTACGCTTTTTCGTGGTGTCGCCACCTAGGTTTTGGAACATGCTCTGTAGCTGGTTGGTCATTTCTTCCATACCAGGAGGTGCCATGATTTCCACGCCCATTTGTGATGCAGCGATATCTATTTCTATTTCTTTGTCGTCGAGCTTACCTTCGCGAAGTTTCTTACGGAACGTTTGGCGAGTATTGGAAGCCGTGTTGTCTTGTTGTTCATTCTGACCCCAAGCATCGCGTGCTGGTGGCAGTAGGGCGTCAAGAATACGCTCTTCGGCTTGCTCTTCAGCGCGGAACGTCACCTTTTCCATTGCCTGCTGATGGGTCATTTTAATGGCCACATCGGTCAGATCACGAATGATGGTTTCGACTTCTTTGCCCACGTAACCCACTTCTGTGAATTTCGTTGCTTCTACTTTGATAAAAGGCGCGTTGGCTAATTTTGCAAGACGGCGAGCAATTTCGGTTTTACCGACACCGGTAGGACCGATCATCAGAATGTTTTTTGGTGAAACTTCAACGCGCAGACTTTCTTCAAGTTGCATACGACGCCAGCGATTACGCAGTGCAATGGCGACTGAACGCTTCGCATTATCTTGACCAATAATATGGCGGTTAAGTTCGTGAACAATTTCACGGGGGGTCATTTCAGACATTATTATTCCTTACAAATTTTGGACACTATTCTTGTTTTTATGGCGTTATTTGTCGCCGCTTTCTAGTTCTTCAATAGTGTGGTTGTGATTAGTGAATACGCAAATGTCACCCGCTATTTTGAGTGACTTTTCCGCGATTTCGCGTGCGTCAAGATCGGTGTTTTCAAGCAGGGCCATGGCCGAAGCTTGAGCAAAGTTACCACCTGATCCGATGGCGATAAGATCATTTTCTGGCTGAACTACATCGCCGTTACCGGTGATGATAAGCGAGGCTGTTTCATCCGCGACCGCTAATAATGCTTCTAACTTACGTAAGGCGCGATCGCTGCGCCAATCTTTCGCGAGTTCTACCGCGGCCTTAGTGAGATGACCTTGGTGCATTTGCAGCTTGCTTTCAAAGCGCTCAAATAGCGTGAAGGCATCCGCAGTGCTTCCAGCAAAGCCAGCAAGCACTTTGTCATTGTAGAGGCGGCGAACTTTACGGGCATTGCCTTTCATTACGGTATTGCCAAGGGACACTTGCCCATCTCCAGCAATTACAACTTTGTTATTTCGACGTACAGATACAATAGTAGTCACGGTGTATGCCTCATAAATTATAGATTTTATTTCCAGTATGAAATGGATATGCGGACGAGCGAAAAGAATTTCAAGGGAAGAGGTGGGGTTATTGGAAAAGCGGTTCTATGGTTCTATGGACCTGTGGCCCTTTTTTCTATGTGACTCACCGTGTGTAACGGCGGACTTTTTCTTTAGGAGCGATAGTTCTGTTTATGACATTACTCCAGAGAGGGCTGGAGTAATGCTCTTGATTAGATTTTTAGCTCATCACGGTTTGCAGTTCAAACCGTAGCGTGATTTGCTAGAACCATAGAACCATAGAACCATAGAACCATAGAACCATAGAACCATAGAACCATAGAACCATAGAACCATAGAACTATTGCGTTTCTTTCCAAATCGCGCATGGTTCTATCTTAGCGCGTTGTAATTTGTGCTTATCTCGCTCGGCATCGCGTTTGAGCTTGTATGGCCCAAGGACAACGCGGTACCAACTGCTGTTCTCTTTCTTTCTAATATTGCTAGAGAGACCTTGGAAGGCGATATCCAGTTTACGAGCGTCAGCTTGCGCCATGGTTTTGTACGCGCCGCACTGCATGATGTAAGGGATAGCAGAGACGACTTGCTCTTTCGCTTTCACTTCCACTTCGCGCTTTGGCAGGGAGTCAACGTAGTCCCACTTCTCTTCTGGAGGCGGTGGTATAGGTTTGGCCGGTTTTGGTTTAGGCTTGCTGACTGTTTTCGCAGGTGGTGTCGGCTTTTCTGGCTCTGGATCTTGGTTTAGTAAATATAAGCCGTAGCCAAATCCGCACGTCAAAACGATGGCAAGCAGTCCGCTCCGCCATGGTTTCTTACCTGTTGGTTTCTTTTTTGTAGGACGACGGCCAGTATTCGCACCTTTGCCTCGTCTAACGTAATCTCGGTTTGCCACTGATGACACTTCTAATGTTGAAGTAAATAACTGACCTCATGGTAAATACCACGAGGTCAACTTGCAAGTCAGCAAATGGTTGGTTAGATGATTCTTGGAGGAGCCGCACTGTCACGTATCACAAGTTCGGTATCCAGTAGGCGAGAGCCCGCTCTAACGTCAACACCTTGTAATACTTCAAGCATGGTATACATGGCTTGACGGCCAATTTCATACCTAGGCTGTGAAATGGTCGTAAGCGGTGGATCGCAGTATTGGGCGAATTGAATATCATCAAAGCCGACAAAGGATAAATCTTGTGGAACACGTAAGCCAAGCTTTTTGGCTTCTTGCATCGCGCCAATAGCCATAATGTCGTTGTGACAGAAAATTGCCGTTGGTGGCTCGGCAAGCGCTAACAATGTGCGAACGGACTTCGCGCCCGCTTCAAAGGTAAAGTCCCCTTTAACGGTGTAAGAAGGGTTCATGGGTACCCCCGCGCGACGCAGCGCTTGCTGGTAACCTTGCTGTCGGAAGCGACACAAAAATGCAGTATCGGGTCCGGATATTTGCGCAATACGCTTGTGACCCAGCTGAGACAGGTAATTCACTGCTTCAAAAGCAGAGGTTAGGTTATCAATATGAACGGTTGGCAATTCCAGTTCAGGCGAGAATTCGCACGCCATTACAATTGGAGGGAGGTTTTTTTGCTCTGGCTTACTAATGTCAAACGGCAGATCCGTACCGAGTAATAGCATGCCATCAGCTTGCTTGGTGAACACCAAATTAACAAAGGAGTTTTCGCGCTTTTGCGATTGCCCACTGTCACCCAATAGCACTAAATAACCATGCTCAACGGCTGCATCTTCAATGCCACGTATGATCTCTGAAAAATACGGATCGCAGATGTCAGGGACAATGGTGACGATGGTTTTCGACTCATTACGACGCAGGTTTCGAGCTAGGGAGTTTGGTGAATATCCAGCTTCTAATACCGCCTCTTCCACTCTCTTTCTTGTGCTTGATGAAACCTTTTCAGGGTTCATTAAAGCACGTGAAACGGTGGCGGTAGAAACCCCGGCAAGCTGGGCAACATCCTTCATTGTCGCCATACAATACTATCCTCTTGTTGTCCTAATTTAATTGAATTACCTGTGTCACAGTTTGGTTCGCAGTGTATTCTTGTGGCGATATGCGCCATCTCTTTGTTGTACAAGTTATATTTTTCGTTATGCAATCTTACTGAGTTTTTAGTCAATATTTAGTTTGTTAACTTAATATTTAGTCGTCAACTTAAGTAGGATAGCTAGGTTAAACAAAGTGAATAAACAGGTATTGAATATCATGACGCATTAATGACATTTATTCATTTCCAAACAAAAAGTTACGGTCCATTTAACAGAAATTGCATCATAGTTGTGAAGTGAGTCACAGATAAATTTGGTACTAATGCTGAAAAGTAAACGTTTGCGGTGACCTAACTAAGATCCTGCGGTTCGATATCCATTGACCAACGAACTTTTTTCGCCAGAGGGAGCTGCGTGATCACCGGTTTCGCACTGGAGATGATTTTTTGCATTACGCTCCGCGACGGAACTTGCAAAATCAGTTGCCAGCGCGACTTACCTGCTCGCTTGGCGATAGGGGCTGGGGTTGGGCCCAGTACTAGGCAGCTATTATCAAACAGTGGGTGCGCTTCAAGGGAGTAGCGAACCTGGCGTAAAAACGTCTCCACATCGGCGGGATTATTGGCTTCACAACGAATCAGTGTCAGGAAGCTAAATGGAGGCAGTTGCGCCTGTTTTCGTTCTTGCAGTACTGTGTCGGCAAAGTGTCGATAGTCTTTATTGAGTAAGGACTGCAATAAAGGATGGTCGGGGTGGTGGGTTTGCAGCAACACCTCACCTGGTTTGCTGGCTCGCCCGGCTCGCCCAGCAACTTGGATAAATAGCTGTGCTAAGCGCTCCGAAGCACGAAAGTCGCTGCTATAGAGTGACCCATCCACGTCAAGTAAAGCGACGAGTGTAACATTGGGAAAGTGGTGCCCTTTGGCCAGCATTTGAGTACCAATGAGAATTTGGTACTCATTTTTCTTTATCGCGTCTAACGCCGCTTCAAGGCTGCCTTTTCGTCGCGTGCTGTCTCTGTCAATTCGAATGGTTTTATATTCAGGAAACAGCTCGCCGAGTTGAGATTCCAATTGTTCAGTGCCTACACCGACTGTAACCAGTTGATGTGAACCGCACCCTTGGCATTGATGGATGACCGGGTGTTGGGAGCCGCAATGATGACAACGAATTTCATTGCTAGCCTGATGATAAGTGTAATAGGCATCACAGCGTTTGCACTCGGCTATCCAGCCGCATTCGTGACACATTAAGGCTGGGCTAAATCCTCGTCTGTTGAGAAAGAGCATCACTTGATTGCCCGCGTCTAAATGGCGGCGCAATTGTGCAATTAACGGTGCAGAAAGGCCGCTCTCTAAATACTGACCTTTTACATCGATCACTTTATTGGTGGTAGGGACGGCAAGTCCTGCTCGTTGACTCAAGACTAAGTGATGGTATTTGCCACTGAGTGCGTTTTGCAAGGTTTCCAATGATGGGGTTGCAGAGCCCAGAATAATGGGGATCTGTGCTTTGTTAGCACGCATCACCGCCACGTCACGGGCGTGGTAGCGTAAGCTGTCTTGCTGTTTATAAGAGGTATCATGCTCTTCATCAACGATAATGATACCAAGATCAGCAAAAGGCGTGAGCAATGCAGAGCGTGTACCGATGACGATACCTGCAACTTTATCTCTTGCGCTGAGCCAAGCGTTTAAGCGCTCGCTGTCATTAAGTCCTGAATGGATGACTTCAACAGGCACATTAAAACGCTTACGAAAGCGGTTTATTGTTTGTGGCGTTAATCCAATTTCAGGCACGAGCACGAGCGCTTGTTGTCCGCGTTCAAGTACAGGTTTGATCATGTTCAGGTAGACTTCCGTTTTACCTGAACCGGTTACGCCTTCTAGTAAGTAGCAACCAAATTCGGTTTGACTGTTTACCGAGGCAATCGCAATGGCTTGTTCTTCATTGAGTCGAAGATCGGGCGGAGTGTTGGTCAAGTCGCTTGGCCACTTGAGCGTTGGCGCCTGTTTTTCATGGGAGCAAACCCAGCCCTTCTCATCTAGGGTTTTGAGGACTGTGCTGCCAATGTCATTATCCAATAGTGCTTGATGCGAACAGGGGCCATTTTCTAGAAAATGCATCGCTTTGGCTTGTTTTACCGCGCGACCAAAGCCATGCATTAACTGATTTTTGCCTGCTTCTGTTAATTGCCATTCGACAGTCGTTGCAAACTCTGCGGGTTTGCCTTTTCTCAGCGCAGCAGGTAGGGCGTTGTGCAGGGTATCGCCTAGAGGGTGTTGATAATAAAGGCTACACCAAGTGATGAGGTCGTATAATGATTGTGACCAAATTGGGCGGCTATCAAGTGCGGCCTTTATCGGCTTGAGTTGATCAATGGGAAAGTCCGACTGGTGACTGAATTGAGTCACAATACCGACTAACGTTTGACGTCCAAATGGCACAGATACGCGTCCGCCCACCACAGGAAAGAGGTGAGTTGGCACAATGTAGTCGAACTGTTTATCTAGTGGCACGGGCAGTGCAACACGAGCAACGTTTGGGCGCATAGTAAGGTCGGTATTGATAAAATAGAGGACTATTCTACCTAGCTATGTTGGATTCGATAAACAGTTAATTGAATAAACTGAATGAACCCACCTAAAGGTGGCGAAAAAAGTGGCAATTTTAGTTGATTCAATCTCGACTATTCATTACTATACTGCGCCTTGATGGTATGGCTTATTTGCACCTTTGAGTGTACAAAGCGGTAACACAGGTATTTTTTTCACTACGTGTGGTGTCCGGCAAAGATTCGGATAGCGACACGGCCTAAATTTGAGGTTTCCCCATGAAAGCTGGTATCCACCCAGAATACAAAGCTGTAACAGCAACTTGTTCTTGCGGCAATACATTTGAGTTCAACTCTACTCTAGCGAAAGATTCAATTCACCTAGACGTATGTGACAAATGTCACCCATTCTACACTGGTAAGCAACGTATCGTTGATACTGGTGGTCGTGTTGATCGCTTCAACAAGCGTTTCGGCGCACTATCTAGCAAGTAATTATTTTACTTTCGTAGATATGAAAAGGGCGCCTCGGCGTCCTTTTTTGTTTTTGTTATTTCTCTTTGCTGTTTTCTTCCTTCCTTGTTTCCAAAACTTTGACTCCAAAATCCCCCTTTAATGTATAGCGTGCTGTTATAGCTTGACTGACCACTACTATAAATACCGATGTATCCGTTCAAAACTGCTGACAACTAGCGTAGTATGATTGGCCAAAGTTGCGACGCACTGAACATAACATGCGCGCGCTTGTCCCCCTTTTAGGCGAGCGAAATACGCTTCTAAAGCGGGGTATACTAAAACAATAAACCATCACACTCAGTCTTTCATATTTGAAACAGCAGGATCACATACCATGTCCGATGACCACCAAATCGATGAATTCCGTCAACAAGCTCTGGATTATCATGCCTACCCAACCCCTGGGAAAATTGAAATCGCTTTGACTACGCCCGCAGACTCTGCCAAAGACCTTGCGCTCGCTTACAGCCCTGGCGTTGCTGAGCCGGTGCGAGAAATCGCGCAAAACGCAGAGAACGTGTATAAATACACGGCGAAAGGCAATATGGTCGCCGTGATCTCAAATGGTACTGCGATTTTAGGATTGGGTAATTTAGGACCACTGGCTTCGAAACCTGTGATGGAAGGTAAGGCGTTACTCTTTAAGCGTTTTGCTGGGCTAGATTCTATTGATATTGAAGTGAAGCATCGCACAATCGATGAGTTTGTTGATACGGTTGCGAATATTTCTGACACCTTTGGTGGTATCAACCTAGAAGACATTAAAGCCCCTGATTGTTTTGAAATTGAGCGTCGCTTGATTGAGCGTTGTGACGTGCCTGTTTTCCATGACGATCAACATGGAACCGCGATTGTTACTGCGGCTGGTATGCTGAATGCGATTGAACTGCAAGGCAAAGAGTTGAATGAAGCCACGATCGTATGTTTGGGTGCGGGCGCGGCCGCTACTGCGTGTATGGAGCTGTTGATCAAATGTGGTGCGATGCGTGAAAAGATCTACATGCTGGATCGTAAAGGTGTGATTCACACGCGCCGTGAAGGTTTAAACGAATATAAACAGATGTTCGCTAATAACACCGATAAGCGTACTCTTGAAGATGTGATTGAAGGTGCCGATCTTTTCCTAGGTGTATCCGGTCCCGATCTACTGCCCGCAGAAGCATTGACACTCATGGCAGAAAAGCCAGTTGTCTTTGCATGTTCAAACCCTGATCCTGAAATTAAGCCAGAACTGGCCCATGAAGTTCGCGATGATCTCATTATGGGGACTGGTCGTTCGGACTACCCGAACCAAGTCAATAACGTGTTGTGTTTCCCGTTCATTTTCCGTGGCGCACTTGATGTACGAGCCAGCGAAATTAATGATGCGATGAAACTTGCCGCTGTGGAAGCGATTCGCCAAATCGCTAAAGAGCCGGTGCCACAAGAAGTATTAGATGCCGCTGGCGTCTCGGCGTTGTCATTTAGCAAAGATTACATCATTCCAAAACCAATGGATCCACGTTTGTTACCGCGAGTAGCAAGAGCGGTCGCGGTCGCGGCAGTGGAGTCCGGCGTGGCAAGAATTGAAATGCCTGAAAATTATATGGCAGAGTAGGTCGGCGAGGCCTTGGAGATAGTAGGGTTTTGGGGATATTAGGGCTTTTAGAATAAAAGGTGCCTAGTTCCTGGAATTTACTTCAAAAAAAACGTTGCTCGAGAGGGCAACGTTTTTTTATTTTTCCCAGGACCTAGGACCTAGGACCTAGGACCCAGTTTCTAGATTTTATTCTTCATCAAACGCTTCGAACTCAATTCCCATCGCCGTCATCATCGCTTTTACTTCCGTAGGGATATCATCTGGGCGGTCTTTTCTCAGGTCTTCATCAGTCGGAAGCGGCTGACCGGTATAGGCATGCAGAAACGCTTCGCATAATAATTCGCTATTGGTAGCGTGGCGTAGATTATTGATTTGGCGGCGAGTTCTTTCATCCGTCAGTATCTTTAGCACTTTTAACGGAATGGATACCGTGATCTTCTTAACCTGCTCACTTTTCTTGCCGTGCTCCGCGTAAGGGCTAATGTATTCGCCATTCCAATCTGCCATTGCACACCTTCGTTTATTGATCGTAAATTTGTTTAATAAGAAAGGTGCAATTTTAGCGGCATTTACTGCCATAAGCAAAGACATATAGACGTCTAGAAGTGTTGACGTCTCACAAAATGGACAGTAAAGTGGAGCTTAGTTTAACGGACTGTTAATTTTTTCAAAGATTGATGCTTTTCCCTGTTGGTTCAAGCATGATTAAAACCCTATTTAGTCTTCACCTTGCGCGCGTTAATAAAGGATGTTTCTATGAGCAATCGGAAGCCAGCGACCATCGCGGTACGAACGGGTATCGAGTCAGATACTCAGCACCACGCTGTCGTACCCCCTATTTACCTTTCTACCAATTATGGCTTTCCCGCTTTCGGCGACGTGCCTAAGTACGATTATACCCGTTCTGGTAACCCCAACCGAGGCTTGCTCGAGCAAGCGTTATTTGAATTGGAGTCAGGCAAAGGGGCGGTGGTGACCAACTGTGGGACATCCGCACTGAATTTATGGGCATCGGCATTCCTTGGACCAGACGATCTTATTGTTGCGCCACATGACTGCTATGGCGGTTCTTATCGCTTATTTAATACTCGCGCTCAAAAAGGCGATTTCAAGGTTCAATTTGTCGACCAAGGTGATGAAGCAGCATTAGATGCCGCGATAGCTAAAAAGCCCAAGCTTATTTTACTTGAGACCCCTTCTAACCCGCTAGTTCGTGTAGTGGATATTGCTCGAGTTTGTGAAAAAGCCAAACAAGTTGGCGCGCTGGTGGCCGTTGATAACACCTTTTTGACACCGGTATACCAAAAGCCTTTAGAGTTGGGTGCAGACTTTGTTATTCATTCAACCACCAAATACATCAATGGTCACTCAGATGTGATTGGTGGTGTGGTGATTACTAAAACCGAAGCGCATGCTGAAGAGTTGGCATGGTGGGGTAACTGCATTGGTGCCACGGGCACACCGTTTGATAGTTATATGACGCTGCGTGGTATTCGTACGTTGGGCGCGCGTATGCGTGTTCATGAAGAGAGTTCACAAGTGATTCTCGAGTTCCTGCAAAATGAAGCTTTGGTCAACGTTATTTATCACCCAAGCCTACCAGAGCACCCAGGCCATGAGATTGCTAAAAAGCAGCAATCGGGTTTTGGCTCCATGCTGAGCTTTGAGTTTGCCGGTAGCTTTGAGCAGCTAAAATACTTTGTTGGCCAACTTGGGCTCTTCTCTCTTGCTGAGTCATTAGGCGGCGTGGAAAGTTTGATTTGCCACCCAGCTTCTATGACGCATCGTGCAATGGGTGAAGAGGCGCTTGCAGAAGCAGGTGTGTCACAACAATTATTACGCTTGTCTGTCGGCTTAGAAGATGCGCAAGATCTAATTGAAGACTTACAACAAGCTTTTGATAAAGCAAGAACGTTTGAAGGGTAAAGACGGCGATGAGCAATACTAACGTACCAACAACGAAGCAATTACATAAATTTGGTGGCAGCAGCCTTGCTGACCCTGAGTGCTATCGTCGTGTGGTATCGATTCTAAAAGATTACTCTCACTCAGACGACCTTATCGTCGTGTCCGCGGCGGGAAAAACGACCAATCGCTTAATCGATTTTTTAGATGCCTTAAACAAAGATGGTCGCGTCGCTCATGAACATCTGCAAGCGCTACGACAATTTCAGTTGGAATTGGTTGAGGCGTTAATTGAAGGTGAAGATGCCGAGGTACTACGCGCGCAGCTAGCGGATGAATTTAGTGTGCTAGGCGAACACGTTGCGCCTCTAACCGAAGCTCAGAAAGCCGCCGTGTTAGGTCACGGCGAGGTGTGGTCGTCTCGATTGCTGGCGGCATTGCTGCGACAGCACGATTTACCAGCCGTTGCGCAAGACGCTCGTGCCTTTTTGCGTGCAGAGTTTGGCGCTCAACCTGAGGTGGATCGCGCGCAATCTTACCCATTGATAAAAAGTACACTGGCTCAGCATGCGCATCATCGCGTCGTCATTACCGGCTTTATGGCGCAAAATAGTGAAGGCGAAACGGTCTTGCTTGGTCGTAATGGGTCGGATTATTCCGCGACTGTGATTGGAGCGTTAGCGGAAGTGGCGAGCGTGACGATTTGGAGTGACGTGGCGGGTGTTTACAGCGCCGACCCTCGAGTTGTGTCTGACGCATGTTTATTGCCGTTACTACGTTTAGATGAAGCGAGCGAATTAGCACGCTTAGCCGCGCCTGTATTGCACAGTCGTACGCTTCAACCCGTGGCGCAAAGCACCATGGATTTGAACTTGCGTTGCAGTTACTTACCGGAATCAGGTTCTACGCGAATAGAGCGAGTTTTAGCCTCTGGACGCGGGGCGAAAATCATAACCTCGCTTGAAGAAGTGTTACTCATTGAGTTGTCATTTGGGAATGGCCATGATTTCGAACGTGCCAAAGCGGAAGTCTTAAATGGCTTGAAACGAGCGCAACTTGAACCATTGGCATTTGAAGCGCAAGCCGATCAATCACGCTTGCGTCTAGCGTATACCCCAGAGATTGCTTCTGGGACGCTCAATGAATTGCAAGATCTCGCGATTGAAGCGGAAATTAAGCTGAAAGAAGGCTTTGCCATGCTTGCGGCAGTAGGTGCAGGTGTCACGAAGAATGCCAATCACTGTTTTGGGTTTTACCAGCAGTTGAAACATGCTCCGGTGGAGTTTTTCTGTGAAGCAGACTCAGGCTTGAGTTTAGCCGCAGTACTGCGTAAATCCGATGTGATGCCGATGGTAAAATCGGTTCATACTCAACTCTTTCAAGCTCAGAAGCGTGTTGCTGTCGCCTTATGTGGCAAAGGTAATATCGGTTCTTCTTGGTTGGAGCTGTTTAAACAGCAAAAACCTGAACTCGAAAAACGTCGTGGTATGAGCTTTGATCTTGTGGCGGTGGTCGACAGTCAAAGCTATTGGTTTGATGAAAACGGTCTCGATGAACTGACAGTACTCGAGCGTTACAAAGATGAAGCGATTGCCCATGAAGGGGATCGCTGGCTTAAGCAAATAGCGGCATTGCATGGCTACGATGAAGCCGTTGTGCTGGATGTCACGGCAAGTCCGGTGTTGGCACAAAAATACGTCTCCATCGCGGAGCATGGTGTTCATCTGATTTCTGCAAACAAAGTGGCGGGTTCGGCACCAAGTGCTGACTATCATCGTGTACAAGATGCTTTCGCAAAAACCAGCCGTCACTGGCTGTATAATGCGACGGTAGGGGCCGGTTTACCGATTAATCATACGGTGCGTGATTTACGCGAAAGTGGTGATGATATTGTGGCGCTATCGGGTATCTTCTCTGGTACGTTGTCATGGTTATTCCAGCAATTTGATGGCACGATTCCGTTTGCTGAGTTGGTCGATTTAGCGTGGCAACAAGGGTTGACTGAACCCGATCCGCGCTCAGATTTAGATGGCTCAGATGTGATGCGAAAACTGGTTATCTTGGCTCGAGAATCAGGTCTGGATATTGAACCTGATAGTGTCGTGGTTGAATCCTTAGTTCCAGAGGCATTACGAGATCTGACACTGGATGGCTTCTTTGAGCAGTCTGGGTTGCTGAGTGAATTGCTTCAAGAGCGCCTAGAGAAAGCACAGAGAGAAGATAAGGTGTTGCGTTATGTGGCGCGCTTAGATCGCTTTGGTAAGGCTCGTGTGGGCATTGAAGCACTATCCAAAGAGCATGCGCTCGCAAACCTCCTCCCCTGTGACAACATCTTCGCGATTGAAAGCAAGTGGTATAAAGACAACCCACTGGTGATCCGCGGCCCTGGCGCAGGACGAGAAGTAACGGCGGGAGCGATTCAATCGGACTTAAACTTAATATCGAGCTTCTTCTAAATCGATTGTAGCGTGTTCGAAATCGGTCGTTGCTTACCTAAATTAACGGCTTGCGCTAAATTAACCGGCTTGCGCTAAATTAATTGCTGCGTTTGTTCATTTCATTGCTGTCTCTGTTCAATCCCCCTTTTATTTTTATAGACAGGGGGGATTTTGTTTCTAATGCCACGCTTCTTCAATTTCTCTAACGTTCAACATGAAAAAAATTCATTGTGATGCTATTGACTTTAAATGCCATTCATTTCATTCTACAGACATATAGACGTCTAAACGTCAAAAAGAATTACAGATTTAGATTTATCACTTTTAATGACAGACAAGTTTTAGTCTAAGGTTGGCTGGGATAACCAACTTTGGCAATTTAGGGAGAAAACCATGGGATACACGCATGCTGGGCACATTGATGCCTTAAACCAAAATATTGCTGAGCTTTCGGACAATATTAATGTTTCTTTTGAATTCTTTCCGCCAAGCACACCGAATATGGAAGAGACCCTTTGGAAGTCTGTCCATCGTTTGAAAGCACTTAAGCCTAAGTTTGTTTCTGTGACTTATGGTGCTAACTCGGGTGAGCGAGATCGTACGCACTCCATCATTAAAGAAATCAAGAATGAAACAGGCTTAATTGCTGCGCCTCACTTAACGTGTATTGATGCTTCTCGTAGCGAGCTGATTGATATTGCCGATGACTACTGGGCGAATGGTATTCAGAGCATTGTCGCGTTGCGTGGTGACATCCCTGAAGGCGGTGGTCAGCCAGACATGTATGCGTCTGATTTGGTAGAGCTACTAAAGTCGCGTCATGATTTTGATATTTCGGTAGCCGCTTTTCCGGAAGTGCACCCTGAAGCAAAAAGTGCTCAGTCTGATCTGCTGAATCTAAAGCGAAAAATTGATGCTGGTGCGAACCGCGCGATTACTCAATTTTTCTTTGATGTCGAAAGCTATCTTCGATTCCGTGATCGCTGTGTGGCGGCAGGTATTGATGCCGAAATCGTTCCGGGTATCTTGCCGGTGTCGAACTTCAAGCAGGCGTCTCGTTTTGCAGCAATGAATAAAGTGAAAGTGCCAGGCTGGATGCAAAAGCAGTTTGAAGGTTTAGATGATGATCCCACGACGCGCCAGTTAGTAGGAGCAAGTCAGGCCATCGATATGGTTAGAACGCTGAGCCGAGAAGGGGTAAAAGATTTCCACTTCTACACGCTTAACCGCTCAGAGATGACGTACGCACTTTGCCACACACTAGGTGTGCGCCCACAAGGGGTATAGTACCCATACTTGGTTTGGATAGTGCCCATACATGGCTTGGTAAGTGCACACGCATTGCTAACGTCGTGAGATCGAAACATTAAAAAAAGCGCGGGATGAAAATCCGGCGCTTTTTTGTTTTTGTGGGCTTAATTTTTTACTGGCTTAAGCTGGAACGTATTGAACCGGCCAAGCTCTCGTTTCAGATATGGCGTTAGGCGATGGCTTCAAGCTCGACCAACGTCTCTTCCGCCCAGTCTAACCAAGCTTGACGCGAGAACAGGTTACGACGCAATGTTAGACGCTCTAAACGCGCGTGCGTGTCTAGCGTGCTCGGCGTTGCGTAGTACGCCGCTTCGATTTCACGATAGTGTGCCACTAGCTTTTTGGAGTCTTCAATAAGCTCTTCTAGTTGCAGGCGAAATGCCGCTGAAGGTTGAACTGCACAAGCGGCAAGTTTCGCTGAAAACTCGTCGCGAACAGTAGGGTGAACGGTGGGTTGTTCAAACCAGTCACTGAGTGTGCCACGTCCAGATTCGGTAATGGAGTACACCTTGCGATCGGGTTTGCCGTCTTGTGGCTCTAATTTGCAAGTCACAAGACCTTTGTCTGCCATTTTGTTTAATTCACGGTACACCTGTTGGTGGCTCGCTTTCCAAAAATATCCGATGCTTGCAGAAAATTCCTTAGTAATATCGTAGCCAGTCGCGTCGCGAGTGCTTAATACAGTAAGGATAACGTGTGGTAGTGACATGATAAAAATCCAGATCAATAACTTAATAGTAATTATGGCGCTTGTTACTGTCATCTAAATTGTGACGCGTCCAAAGCTAACGTTCATTGGTTGAAAAGTTAGAATGGTCTTGTGTAAAAAGCATGGTCTGTGTGGTTAACACAGTCGCCTTATATAAGCCTTTGTCACCTAGAAGGTTGTATGAACACACAACCTATGTTGTCGATAGATACTTTTATTATTTTTATCGGACAACGAAATTTAATTATATAGAACTTTATAAGCATTAAGTGGAATAGAGGCTAGTGTCACTAGAAAAGAACTAACAAAAGACTCAATAAGATGCTTTAACAAAATAAAAGGCCGCAAGATGCGACCTTTTGTCTTTCTTTTGAAATATTACACTGCTTAACCGGTGTTTCGCATGCCTGCTGCGATGCCGGCAATAGTAACCATGAGTGCTTCTTCTAACTCAGTTTCTGTCTCTTCGCTCTGGCGCGTGCGATAGAGCAGTTCCGCTTGCAGCATGTTGAGAGGTTCAACATAGGTGTTACGCAGACGAATAGACTCTTGTCCCCAAGGGTCACTTTGCATGAGGTGATCGTTATTTTCTACGTTCAATACGGCTTTAATATCTTGCTGTAATTGTGCGCGTAGCTTATCGCCCAATGGTAATAACTCTGGGTTAGCTAATCGTTGATCATAGTAACGTGATATTTCCATGTTGCACTTGGTGTACACCATCTCCAACATCCCTAAGCGCGTAGAGAAGAATGGCCATTCGCGACACATTTCTTCTAATAGGGCTTGATGACCTTTATCAATAGAGTATTGAATCGCTTCACCCGCGCCTAACCAAGCTGGGAGTACGAGACGGTTTTGGCTCCAAGAGAAAATCCAAGGGATAGCACGTAAGCTTTCTACGCCGCCATTAGGGTTACGTTTTGCCGGACGAGAACCCAGCGGAAGTTTACCTAACTCCAACTCTGGTGTTGCTTGACGGAAGTATGGGACAAAATCTGGCTCATCACGAACAACACGACGGTAAGCGTCGCAAGACAC
This sequence comes from Vibrio methylphosphonaticus, assembly GCF_023634655.1. Lineage (GTDB taxonomy): Bacteria > Pseudomonadota > Gammaproteobacteria > Enterobacterales > Vibrionaceae > Vibrio > Vibrio methylphosphonaticus. The sequence goes on from NZ_JAMKMS010000009.1 coordinate 140,287, forward strand.
TTGCGATAGCACTTCCATTAGGTCACGCCAATCTTGTTTAGGCTTTGGTGGCGGCAGTAAGTTTGCCTCTAGAATCGCGCTGGCATAAAGGTTGAAGCTGTTAATGGCAATTTCAGGGAGTCCGAGTTTAAAGCGGATCATCTCGCCTTGCTCGGTGACTCGTAGACCGCGCTTTAGACTCTTAGGCGGTTGGGACAATAGTGCAGCGTGCGCAGGTGCACCACCACGACCAATAGAACCACCACGACCATGGAAGAGGGTGATCTCAATGCCCGCATTTTCACTGACTTCCACCAATGATTCCATCGCGCTGTATTGCGCCCAACCAGCGGCCATTACGCCCGCGTCTTTCGCTGAGTCGGAGTAGCCAATCATCACCATTTGGTGATTTTGGATGTAACCGCGATACCAATCAATCTCAAACAACTGCTTCATTACGGCTTCTGAGTTGTTCAAATCTTCAAGCGTTTCAAACAGTGGGCACACATCCATACGGAATTTACAGCCACACTCTTGCAGAATAAGGTGTACTGCCAGAACATCTGACGCTGTGCGTGCCATCGAAATAACGTAGGCACCAAAAGCATCACGTGATTGGGAGGCAACAACGCGACACGTATCTAACACTTCTTGCACAGGCTCTGACGGTTCCCAGTCACGAGGTAGCAGTGGACGTTTAGAGCTGAGTTCGTTGATAAGGAAAGAAACCTTATCTTGTTCACTCCACTGGTCGTAATCACCCAGACCTAAGTGACGAGTCAACTCAGAAATGACGTCTGAATGACGGGTGCTTTCTTGACGAATATCTAAGCGGACCAGGTGAACGCCGAACGCTTTAACGCGGCGGATTGTATCAAGAAGTGAGCCGTCAGCAATAATGGCCATACCGCTTTCACGCAGTGATTGGTAGCACGCTATTAGGGGTTCCCATAGTTGCGCACTGTCTTCAAGAATGGGCTTGTTTGGCACTTCTTGGTGATTGATTTGTGCTTCTAACACTTCCAGTGTATTGACCAGTAGCTTACGCACTGGTTTTAAAATCGCACGGTAAGGTTCATGTTGCTCACCCGCGAGATCTCTGACGTGGTCGTTACATTTCACCATAGACAGCTCAGTAATGAGCTCTTGGAAGTCTTGAAGGTACAGTTCCGCGGCTTTCCAGCGAGAGAGTAGCATGACTTCACGGGTAATCTTGTGCGTCACGAACGGATTTCCGTCGCGGTCACCGCCCATCCATGATGAGATATGAACAGGACGAGCATCAATCGGCAGTCCTTCACCTAAATAATTCTTCAGGCGGTCATCCATTTCACGTAGGAACTCAGGAATGGCTTCCCATAGTGAGTTTTCGACGACGGCAAAGCCCCACTTCGCTTCATCTAATGGGGTAGGGCGTTGTTGACGAATGACATCAGAGTGCCAGCTTTGTGCGATAAGTTGCTCTAAGCGGCGTTCGATTTTGTTTCGTTCTTTATCTGAAATCTCACTGAGTTCAAGCCTAGAAAGACACTCGTTGATTTTCACCAGTTTATTGATCATGGTGCGACGAGTGATTTCTGTTGGGTGCGCTGTGAGTACGAGCTCGATATTAAGGTCACGAACGGCTTGTGCCGTATCGAGCTTGCTGATGTTCTCTTGGCTTAATTTTGAAAACAACGTATAGATAGGGTCGGGTTCACAGACATCGGCTTCACAGCTTCGTGAGATCGTGTGGTATTGATCCGCGATGTTGGTGAGATTGAGGAATTGGTTAAATGCACGAGCGACTGGCGTTAGTTGCTCGTTAGGCAGGTTTTTAATCTCATCGATTAACACCTCACGATCGGCCTCATTGCCTGCTCGTACAACGGATTTGGAAAGTTGACGAATTTTCTCAACCTTCTCTAAAATCGCCTCTCCGTGTGCTTCCTTGATGGTATTTCCCAACAAGTGCCCAAGCATCCTAACATTGCTTTTCAATGGGGCGTATTTTTCGTTCATAGTCATCCTGCCTTGTAATTTAACTACATCCATTATTCCGTTTCAGCTTAACAATCTAGCGAAAAATGCTAGGCGTAGTCAAATAAAGTAATCCATGTTTGCAATAATCGTATTGGAATGAAAAGCGCACACTAACCTTTAACCTGTTAATACTGTGCGACTTTTCCCACTAAGGTTGTGGTTATCATATTGCGATAAGTTTGATTGTTTTTGTTGAAAATGAGCGCTGTTGAATAATCGTACAACAACACTCACTTAATCAGTAATAATGAAAATTTATTACATATTATTTTTGTGTAGCCAAAATATCGCTACTCAAAACAGTATTGGTTAATGGCTTTAGCGAGAATCTCGATGGTTGGGTCAACAAAGTCTAAGCTAAGAAACTCATCGGGTTGGTGTGCTTGATCAATCGAGCCGGGGCCTAGTACCAACGTTGGACACAGCGTTTGTAAAAATGGCGCTTCAGTGCAGTAATTCACCGTATCTGACGGGGTGTCGCATAAGCGCTCCATCCCACCCACGAAAGGGTGTTGGTGATCGCACTCATAGCCAGGTATTGGCTCGTGGAGGGCGGTGATGGTTAGACGCCCTGGCCATTTCGCTTCGACCTCTTTTAGCGCGCCTCTTAACATGTTGTCTAAGCCATCTAGGCTGATTCCCGGCAGTGGGCGGACATCGTAATGCAATTCGCAGCAACCACAGATTCTATTCGCGCTATCACCACCATGGATGTGACCGAGGTTTAGAGTCGGGCTAGGGATAGCAAACCCAGGGTGATGGTACTCTTTGACCAATTTATCGCGCAGCTTCATCATGGCGTACATCACTTCGTGCATGATTTCGATGGCGTTGACGCCTAGCGCAGGATCAGATGAGTGACCCGATTTACCCGTTACTCTAATGGCGTTGGCGACATGCCCTTTGTGTCCTCGGATAGGCACAAGGTTAGTGGGCTCACCAATGATGCAATAATCTGGTTTGAAAGGGGCGGTGTCGGTAAAGTGACGTGCACCAAGCATGGTGGTTTCTTCGTCGCACGTTGCGAGAACATAGAGAGGCTTGGTTTGTTTGCTCCAATCGATCTTTTTCACCGCTTCGTAGATAAAGGCAAAGAAGCCTTTCATGTCCGCCGTGCCTAAGCCGTAGAAGCGATTGTCTTTTTCGGTTAGATCGTGGGGATTAAAGCTCCAGCGCCCTTCATCAAAAGGTACGGTATCGCTGTGACCAGCTAGCAGCAGCCCCCCTTCGCCTTGACCCTTTTTGGCAATCATATTGAATTTGTTTGGTTCAACTTCTTCTACTTCAACTTGAAAGCCGAGATCTTTCATCCAGGTGGCCAGTTTCTCTATCACTTTTTCGTTGCCGTGATCCCAGCTTGGGTCAGTCGAGCTGATAGAAGGGGTGCTGATTAGGCCTTTGTAGACCTCTAGGAACGTTGGCAATTGCATATTATCTTCACTTCTACTGTTGACAGATTAACTATAAGACGGTAAAACACATATTAAATCAAAATTAATGAATAAAAAATCATTTATTGACTGTTTTTTTAGATTTATAGTCAATGATTGATATGTTCAAGTCTAACTGAAACGGATGTAGATAGATGCTAAAAACCACCATTATTGGCGCCACCGGTTACACAGGAGCAGAACTGGCTCTGATGGTCACTAAACACCCGGAGCTTACGCTATCAGGTTTATACGTGTCCGCCAATAGTGTCGATGCAGGTAAATTGGTTTCACAGGTCCATGGCAAATTAGCGGGCATTGTGGATGACCGTATCCAGCCACTTGTTGACGTAGAAAAAGTGGCCAATGAATGTGATGTGGTGTTTTTAGCAACGGCTCATGAAGTCAGTCATGATTTGGCACCAGTCTTTCTTGAGCAAGGTTGCCAGGTGTTCGACTTATCTGGTGCGTACCGTGTAAAAGGGGATGACTTCTATACCACGTATTATGGTTTTGAACACCAGCATGCGCAGTGGCTTGATAAAGCGGCTTACGGTCTTGCAGAGTGGAATGCTGTCGAGATTCAAGCGGCGCAACTGGTGGCAGTGCCAGGCTGTTACCCAACCGCGTCACAGTTGGCGATTAAGCCCTTGGTTGAGTCGACACTAATTGATACGCAAGTGTGGCCGGTGATTAATGCCACAAGTGGTGTGACTGGAGCGGGTCGTAAGGCGACAACGGGCAATAGCTTTTGTGAAGTGAGCTTGCAGCCTTATGGATTGTTTACTCATAGACACCAGCCTGAAATGGCGACGCATTTGGGTTGCGAGGTGATTTTTAATCCTCATTTAGGCAATTTTAAACGTGGTATTTTGGCCACGATTACCATGAAGCTCGCGGATGGCGTTAAGGCTGAACAAGTTCAACAAGCATTTGACGCCGCGTATGCCGACCAACCATGCGTGCGCCTTAAAGGTGACACGATTCCGAGAGTTCAAGACGTGGAGAATACTCCGTTTTGTGATATTGGCTGGAAGGTACAAGGTCAACATATTATTGTCGTATCGGCGATCGATAATCTGCTTAAAGGTGCTTCAAGCCAAGCGATGCAGTGCCTAAATATTAAAAACCAATTTTCCCAGCTGACGTCGCTGGTATAGGGCGAGGAGAGAAGCATGAGTATGATGGAACAACAATCTACGCCATTACCATTGGTGATTAAATTAGGCGGTGCGGCACTTTCGTGTACCAAGACGTTGAATCAACTGTTTGTCGCGATTTCAAACTATAAAAAACAAGCTCAACGCGACATCGTGATTGTGCATGGTGGAGGTTATCTTGTTGACGAACTGATGCAGAAACTGAATCTGCCGACAGAGAAGAAACAAGGATTGCGCGTGACCCCTTATGATCAAATTCCTCTGATTGCTGGCGCCCTTGCGGGTACCGCGAACAAATTGCTGCAAGGTGATGCGATTAAAGCGGGTTTAAATGCAGTGGGTTTAAGTCTTGCAGATGGCGGCCTATGTGAAGTAGCCGAACTCGATCCTGAACTTGGTGCCGTTGGCAATGCCAAACCAGGAAACCCTGCGGTATTGCAAGCCATCTTAAAAACCGGTGCGCTGCCTATTATTAGTTCGATCGGCTTAGACAATCATGGTCAATTAATGAATGTGAATGCCGACCAAGCGGCGGTAGCAGTTGCTGGTGCGTTAGACGCTGAGTTGGTATTACTTTCCGATGTGAGCGGCGTGTTGGATGGCAAGGGACATTTATTACCAAGCCTGACTCAAGACCAAGCTGACGCCCTAATCTCTGGGCATGTCATTACTGACGGCATGATTGTGAAAGTTCAGGCGGCGTTGCAGGCAGCCAGTGAATTAGGTCGTCCTATCGAAGTCGCAACTTGGCGTTACCCAGAAAAATTAAATGATTTGTTTGCTGGTAAAAGCATCGGCACACAATTCGTCCCGAATTAAGACTGAGTGGCCATTCGCCGCGCAGTAACATGAATAAAGATAAAACTATATTTAAAACCCGAGATACTGACCGCCAATTCAGGCTCGGACACTAGGAGAAAGAACCATGAGCAAGAAAAGCGTAAAGAAAGTTGTTGTAGCCTATTCTGGCGGTCTTGATACTTCTGTGATCATTCCGTGGCTAAAAGAGAACTATGACTGTGAGGTCGTGGCGTTTGTCGCTGATGTGGGTCAAGGTGAAGAAGAGCTGAATGGCATCGAAGAAAAAGCCAAGGCATCAGGCGCTTCAGAGTGTTACATCGCTGACCTAAAAGAAGAGATGGTTGCGGAGTACATTTACCCAACACTAAAAACGGGCGCGTACTATGAAGGTAAGTACCTGCTAGGTACGTCAATGGCTCGTCCGATTATTGCTAAAGCGCAAGTGGAAGTGGCGCGTAAAGTGGGCGCGGATGCGTTGTGTCATGGTTGTACGGGTAAAGGAAATGACCAAGTACGTTTTGAAGGTGCGTTTGCGGCTCTTGCCCCTGATTTGCATGTTATTGCGCCATGGCGTGAGTGGGATCTGGTTAGCCGTGAAGAGTGTTTAGATTACCTAGCTGAGCGTAATATCCCTTGTAGCGCTTCACTGACTAAGATCTATTCTCGTGATGCTAACGCATGGCATATTTCAACAGAAGGTGGCGTTTTAGAAGATACTTGGAATGCACCAAATGATGATTGCTGGGCGTGGACAGTTGACCCAGAGCAAGCACCTAATGAATCTGAAACAGTGACACTACAAGTCGCTAAAGGTGAAGTGGTTGCAGTTGATGGTGAAGTGATGACGCCGTATAACGCATTGGTTTATCTTAATGAAAAGGGTGCGAAGCACGGTGTGGGTCGAATTGATATCGTTGAGAACCGTTTAGTGGGCATGAAGTCTCGTGGCTGTTACGAAACTCCAGGTGGCACCATCATGATGGAAGCATTGCGTGCAGTTGAGCAGTTGGTTCTTGATAAAGCGGCGTTCGAATTCCGTGAAGAGCTGGGCGTGAAAGCGTCTCACCTTGTTTACGATGGCCGTTGGTTTACCCCACTTTGTAAGTCGATTCTTGCTGCAACGGAAGAGCTAGCGCAAGACGTAAATGGCGAAGTCGTTATCAAGCTTTACAAAGGTCAAGCGACAGTGACTCAGAAGCGTTCAGATAACAGCTTGTATTGTGAAGAGTTTGCTACCTTTGGAGAAGATGAAGTGTATGACCAAAGTCATGCAGAAGGCTTCATCCGCCTTTACTCACTTTCAAGCCGTATCCGTGCATTGAATGAAGTTAAGAAAAATAAATAATGAAGTAAAAAAACAAATAATGCCAATATAGGCTATTTGGATTAAGGTAAACCCACTTGCAGTGCAAGTGGGTTTCTTGTTTTATAAGGAATAAAAAACAACAACACATCAGCTTGTGAATAATTATGTGAAATAAGTGAATTTTTACTTTATTTTCTTTTTAATTTGCCGTAAGTTGAACCTATCAAAAAAACAAACTGACTTTGATTAGATTCCATCGTTAGACAAGCAGTGAATACCGAGCAGTTAGGAGAGTGACAATGGCATTATGGGGCGGAAGATTTACCCAAGCAGCAGATACGAGATTCAAAGACTTTAATGACTCATTACGCTTTGATTATCGATTAGCTGAGCAAGACATTGTCGGCTCAATTGCTTGGTCTAAGGCACTGGTTTCAGTGGATGTGTTAACCGTTGATGAGCAGCAAAAGCTGGAATTGGCGTTGAACGAGCTGAAACTTGAAGTGATGGAAGATCCTGAGCAGATTTTACGCTCCGATGCGGAAGACATTCATAGTTGGGTTGAGCAGCAACTGATCAGCAAAGTCGGCGATTTAGGCAAAAAGCTGCACACTGGTCGTTCACGTAACGATCAAGTCGCGACTGACCTTAAATTATGGTGTCGCCAGCAGGGGCAACAACTGCTGCTTGGTTTGGATAGACTGCAAACGCAAATGGTGGATGTGGCGAGAGCACATCAAGATACCGTGCTGCCCGGTTATACTCACCTTCAGCGTGCTCAGCCGGTGACATTCGCGCACTGGTGTATGGCATACGTAGAAATGTTTGAACGGGATTATTCTCGTTTAGAGGATGCGATTAAACGCTTGGATACTTGTCCGCTGGGATCAGGGGCGCTTGCCGGTACTGCTTATCCGATGGATCGTGAAGAGCTTGCACATAACTTAGGCTTTCGTCGTGCCACGCGCAACAGTCTAGACTCTGTTTCTGATCGTGACCATGTTATGGAGTTGATGTCGATCGCCTCTATTTCGATGTTGCACCTTTCTCGTCTAGCTGAAGATATGATTTTTTATAATTCTGGTGAATCCAACTTCATCGAATTAGCGGATACGGTGACCTCTGGTTCATCGTTGATGCCACAAAAGAAAAACCCAGATGCACTGGAACTGATTCGTGGTAAAACGGGGCGTGTTTACGGCTCACTTGCAGCGATGATGATGACGGTGAAGGCGTTACCATTGGCTTACAACAAGGATATGCAAGAGGACAAAGAAGGTCTGTTTGATGCACTCGATACATGGAACGATTGCATGGAAATGGCGGCACTTTGTTTCGATGGCATTAAAGTGAATGGTGAGCGTACGTTAGAAGCGGCAAAGCAAGGCTACGCGAACTCGACAGAGCTGGCTGACTACTTAGTAGCAAAAGGCATTCCTTTCCGTGAAGCTCACCACATTGTCGGTGTCGCGGTTGTCAGCGCTATTGCCAAAGGCTGTGCACTAGAAGAGCTCTCCATTGCTGAACTGCAAGAGTTCTCGCCAGTTATTGAGCAAGATGTTTACGATATTCTGACCATTGAAAGTTGTCTTGAGAAGCGTAACGCTTTGGGTGGGGTAGCCCCTCAACAAGTTGCGTACGCCGTTGACCAAGCAGAGAAACGTCTAAGCTCTCGAGATAACTCAGCGGTGAAAGTTCGTTCGGCTCGTCTCACTGATATTGATGCGCTAGAAAGTATGGTGGCGTATTGGGCGAATCAAGGTGAAAATTTACCGAGAAACCGCAACGAATTAGTGCGCGATATTGGTTCCTTTGCAGTTGCAGAGCATCATGGAGAGGTCACGGGTTGTGCGTCCTTGTATGTCTATGATTCAGGCTTAGCGGAAGTGCGTTCCTTAGGGGTGGAAGCAGGCTGGCAGGGTCAAGGTCAAGGTACCGCGATTGTTCAGCACTTAGTTGAGAAAGCCCGAAAGATGGCCATTAAGAAAGTCTTCGTACTGACTCGTACTCCGGAGTTCTTTATGAAGCATGACTTCATACCAACGTCGAAAACATTATTGCCTGAGAAAGTGCTGAAAGACTGCGATCAATGTCCAAGACAACATGCGTGTGATGAAGTGGCGTTAGAAGTGAACCTTGCTGAGCAAATTATCGCAAAAATGAATGTTGCTTAAGTAATTGAAAAATAGAGTTTTAATAAAAAGATCGAAAAAGTTTTAAAAAAAGATCATTTTTATGGGAACAAATGAGAAAAAGCCCGGTCTATTAAAGTACCACTGCTTTTTCTTAGAAGAATCTAAGAAGGCCCCAAGTCAGATTTGACTTTGGGGCTTTTTTCTTTTTAGCGTTCTGAAAATTTCATTTTGAATCGTATGCAGTGGTAAATCTTATGCCAAAGGTCTGCTTATCCTACGAGGAAGTGATGCGACCTCACTCGCCGTGAAAGGCTGCCTAACAACCAGGACCGCAATCTAAGCAATGCTTAATCATTTCTGGACCCAGGTGCAGCTTAGCATTGAGATCTCGTAATGCGGTACGTACACCTTCTTCAATCACTGGGTGATAAAATGGCATGTCTAACATTTCTGATACCGTCATTTTATTTTGATGCGCCCAAGCCAGTAAGTGAGCTAAATGTTCGGCATTTGGCCCTATCATTTCGGCCCCTAAGAATCGTCCTGTGCCTTGCTCGCCATAGACATGCAGTATGCCTTTGTTTCGCAGCATCACGCGAGAGCGCCCTTGGCTTTCAAACGATACTTCACCTGTTGCAAAGCAGCCACAACCACCGAAGCGTTTTTCTAGTTGCTTGAAGGTTTCCCCAACCATGGCAATTTGTGGGTCGGAAAATACCGCGGAAATAACACTTCTTCGGAGCCCTGCTCGAATATCAGGGAAGCGACCCGCGTTATCGCCGGCGATACGTCCTTGATCGGCTGCTTCATGCAGTAACGGGATTTGGTTGCTGGCATCTCCAGCAATGAAAATCGTATTTGCCGATGTCTGAAGCGTGTAATGGTCAGCGGTTGGCACGCCACGTTCATCTAGAATAACGCTAGTATTCTCTAGTGATAATTTATCCACATTGGGGCGACGGCCTGTTGCCGCTAATACATAATCGACAACAAAGGTGTCAGGTTGGCCATCCAGGTTAATGAATTGAATTTCAACCTTGTCACCGTCGATTCGCTTCATGCTGTCGACTTTGACGTCTGCATCAAGGTAAAACTCTTCTTGGAATGCCTGCTTGGCGTAACTCATAATATCGGGGTCGGTCAACGGGCCGACCTGTCCACCAAGTCCAAATACTTTGGTTCTTACTCCTAGGCGATGTAATGCTTGTCCTAACTCCAGCCCAATCACGCCTGGACCAAAGACGGCGATTGAATCTGGAAGATCGTCCCAATCAAACACGTCATCGTTCACGATAAGTCGATCACCAAGATCGTTCCAGATCGCCGGGTAGGCAGGGCGAGACCCTGTCGCAATAACAATGCGATCTGCAGTAATGGTAGTGTGATCGTCAACCACTAGTGTGTGGTCATCAATGAAATTGGCATAACCCGAAATTTTGTCTTCTGCTGGGATCTCATCGACGCCTTCGAGCACAAAGCCAACAAATCGGTCTCGTTCGCTTTTTATGCGAGCCATGACTTCTTTGCCGTTGATTAGGGTTTCACCTTGCGGGTAGATCCCAAACCCTGGTGCTTTTTCGATCTGATGTACGCTTTCCGCCGCAGCAATTAACAGTTTAGAGGGCATGCAACCAACACGTGCGCAGGTTGTGCCGTAAGGGCCACCCTCGATTAGGACAACATTATCGGTATGGGCTTTAGCCGCGCGATAAGCGCCTAAACCGGCGGTGCCGCCACCAATAATCGCGACATTGACATTTAACTGTTTCATAACGGTATCCCTTTAAGCAACGTAGCAGACCAAGCAATATAGGTAGACTGAGTAATATAGGCAGACTAAGTCGCATAGCTAGAGTAAGTGACATAGGTAGACTTAGTAACATTAGTAGACTGAGCAGAAGTGGTGGAGCACAGTATTAGCGCCAATAAAATAACAGATGGAAGCTGACCCACTCGTGTGCGCAAGGCCTTTGAGTGGGTCGCAAGGATTACCCTAGGTAAGCTTCTAATTCTTCGCTACCACCGATGTGTTTACCACCGATGAAGACTTGAGGAACCGTTGTACGACCACTAATGGCACGTAGACTTACTGTAGTAGCGTCTTTTCCTAGAATCACTTCTTCATATTGAAGACCGTGATCAATGAGGTTTTGTTTCGCTTTCGCACAGAATGGGCAACCAGGCTTAGAGAAAACCGTGATGGATTCTTGCGTTTTGTAGGCTGGAGCAATGTACTTAAGCATGGTGTCTGCATCTGACACTTTGAACGGGTCGCCTGGCTCATTTGGTTCGATGAACATTTTTTCGACGACGCCGTTTTTAACCAACATGCTATAGCGCCATGAACGCTTGCCAAACCCAATGTCGTTTTTCTCAACCAACATACCCATACCATCGGTAAAATCGCCATTACCATCTGGGATGAAAGTGATGTTCTCTGCTTCTTGGTCGGCTTTCCATGCATTCATCACAAAGGTGTCGTTGACAGAGACACACACCACTTCGTCTACGCCATGTTCTTTAAATACTGAAAACAACTCGTTGTAGCGAGGTAGATGGCTTGATGAACATGTTGGAGTGAATGCGCCCGGTAGGCTGAATACAATCACGGTTTTATCTTTAAATAGCTCGTCGCTTGTCACGTTAACCCATGCATCGCCTTGGCGAGTTGGAAAGGTAACTTGTGGAACCGCTTGACCTTCTTTTGATGCAAACATAATGATGTCCTTAAAAATTCGTGAATTTGAATTTGTTTATAATTCTTAGAGAGCTTAGCTTGTACTGCTCTGTTTCGTTGAGACCATTATCAAAAAAATACGTTGATAGCTCCAATCGTTTATTGTTATGGTATTGATAGTTATTTTCTATCTAGGACTGCAATGAACATTCGAGACTTTGAATACTTGGTAGCATTGGCTGAGCATAAGCATTTTCGAAAAGCGGCAGAGGCGTGCTTTGTTAGCCAGCCCACATTAAGTGGGCAGATACGCAAACTGGAAGACGAAATTGGTACGTCATTGTTAGAACGTAGTAGCCGACGGGTGTTATTCACCGATTCTGGTTTGCAGTTAGTTGAGCAAGCCAAGCGTATATTGAAGGAAGTCAAAACCTTCAAAGAAATGGCGGCGGGTCAAAGCGGTGAAATGACCGGACCGATGCACATAGGATTTATTCCGACCGTCGGTCCCTATTTATTACCGAAAATTGTGCCACAACTCAAAGAAGCCTATCCCGAACTCGAGCTTTTTCTTCATGAGGCGCAAACCCATCAGCTAGTTAGGCAGTTGGAAGAAGGCAAGTTAGATTGCCTTGTTTTGGCCTCGGTTGCTGAAACGGCACACTTTAAAGAAATTGAAGTGTATAACGAGCCTCTGAGCGTAGCGGTACCTTGTGGCCATGAATGGGCTCAGCAACTTGAAGTGGATATGCATGACCTAGAGGGACGTACAGTATTGGCGTTAGGGGACGGACATTGTTTGCGAGATCATGCTCTTGGATTTTGCTTTGCGGCGGGAGCAAAAGATGATGAACGCTTTAAAGCAACCAGCCTAGAGACGCTCAGAAACATGGTGGCAGCTGGCGCTGGCATTACGTTGCTTCCTGACCTCTCACTGCCTAAAGAGCGTGAGAAGGATGGTGTGTGCTACGTTAAGGCGGTTAACCCAACGCCTTCAAGAAGTTTAGTATTGGCTTATCGCCCTGGTTCACCGTTACGGGTTCGTTTTGAAAAAATAGCGGCGGCGATCGCCAGCTATTTATAACCAGCCTGATTCAGCACGATAGGCTGAACTTTCATGGTACGCCAACTCGGTTCTGCCCGTTAACGGGGCAGGATATCGCATAAAAAAAGCCCTCAGAATGAGGGCTTTAATGATTGTTTTTTAAGCACTAGTTTTGGCGGTGTTTGATGAAACATATTATCGCTAAAACAGGCTTTCCCCTTCCGAGGTATCACTGGAATACAAGGTATCCGTGAGACTTTCTTGAACGTATTCTTTTGGTTCAGTGCCAATCTCAAAGTACTCAAACATAGATGATGAATCGGTTTTGTTTGATAACAACCCAGAGTCACGATCAATGCGCACTCGTGATATCCCATTAGGGATAGCTTTGGAGGCTTGTGGTTTATCATTTAAAGCAATGCGCATGAAATCGACCCAAGCTGGCTGTGCCGTTTTCGCTCCCGCTTCCGCGCCGGAAATTTGCTCTTTGCCTAGGTTGCTGTTGGTGGTTGTTCGACCAAGCTTTCTTTGGTGGTCATCAAAACCAACCCAAGCCGTGGCCACAATACCTGGGCCATAACCGTTGTACCACGCATCTTTAGAATCGTTTGTGGTACCGGTTTTCCCACCAATATCACGACGTTTTAACACTTGAGCTCGCCAACCGGTTCCGTTCCAACCCGTACCCTCGCGCCAGTTTCCTCCCCCCCATACGTTACTGTATAGCATTTCACGAGTGAGGAATGCTGTTTGCTCGGACAGAACCTGTGGTGCGTAATTAGGTTCGCTTGCATTGACATCTTCTTCATTGAAGCTAGCCATGTCGATAGGCTCAAGGGCCGTGGCGTTGGTCGCTTCTTCAATACTCGGGGCTTCGTCATCACTGTTTGATGAGAATGTCTCTGGAGTTGGTACTTGAGAGCAGTCGGTTTGGCAAATGACGTTAGGGTGTGCTTCAAACTCGACTTTACCAAATGGGTCTTCTACTCGGCTGATGTAGTAAGGCTCAACATAGTAGCCCCCATTAGCAAAGACCGAGAAACCTTGCGCCATTTGAATCGGCGTTAAGCTTCCTGCACCCAGAGCGATTGTCTCTGAACGTGGCACCTTCGTTTTATCAAATCCGAAACGAGTTAAGTATTCACGACTATCATCCAGCCCCACTTCACGCAACACACGGACAGCCATAACGTTTTTAGACTGGGCTAGGCCGATACGAAGTCGAGTTGGACCGGTATAAGTCGGGGGTGAATTCTTTGGACGCCATGCGGTGCCGGCGCTCTTGTCCCATTTGTTAATTGGCGCATCGTTCACCAAGCTTGCCAGAGTCATGCCTTTATCAAGCGCCGCAGCGTAGATAAATGGTTTGATACTTGAGCCGACCTGACGGACAGATTGTGTCGCACGGTTAAATTTGCTGTGAACAAAGTTGAAGCCACCCACTAGAGAAAGGACGGCGCCGTTCTCTGGATTGATTGCCACGAAAGCCGTATTGGCATTAGGGACTTGGCTCAAACGCCATGTAATGGCTTTGTCTGGGATCGCTTCTGCGTTTTCTGTTGCTTCAACATCCGTGACGTCTTCAGCCGCATCATCAATGTGACTTGCGCGTACCCAGATTTGCTCGCCGACTGCGGTTACGTCACCCGCTGATTTCGGTGCCGCACCTTGACGATCGTCAGTTCTGAACTTACGCGCCCATTTGATGTTATCCCAATCTATGCTTTGTTCTTGGTAACCCTTCACCCAAACCTTAATAGATTTGGCGTTAACTTCGGTGACAATAGCAGGACGCAGTTCACCATACGTTGTCTGTCTGCGTAGATACTTGGTCATATCTTCAGGTGACATTGCTGGCTGATCTGCTTTCCAAACGACTTTTTCTGCGCCGCGATAACCGTGTCGCTCATCGTAGGCCAAAAGGTTGTTGATGGCAGCAGTGTGCGCGGCTTTCTGTAATTTAGAATCGACGGTCATGGTGATACGCATGCCGGATTCATAGGCATCTTCACCGTAACGGTTGACCATCCAAGCTCGAGCGATTTCAGCCACGTATGGCGCTCTAAGTTCGATTTCAGCACCATGGTATTGTGAAATAATAGGCGCTTCTCTGGCTTCATCGAACTGTGCTTGCGTGATGTATTTTTCGCTTAGCATTCGAGCAAGGACCACATTTCTGCGATGAGTGGCACGCTCAATTGAGTAGATTGGGTTCATGGTCGAGGGTGCTTTTGGCAGCCCAGCTAGCACGGCAACTTCACTCAGCGTCAATTGGTCAAGATTACGACCAAAATACGCTTGGGCTGCGGCGCCAAACCCGTAGGAACGGTAGCCAAGAAATATCTTGTTAACGTACAGCTCCATGATCTCTTGTTTACTTAGCAGCTGCTCAATATGCACGGCAATGAAGATTTCTTTCACTTTACGCATGATTTTCTTCTCATTGGATAAGAAGAAATTACGGGCTAGCTGTTGAGTAATCGTGCTCGCGCCTTGTGAAGCGCTGCCGGAAGCAATAACCGCTATAGCGGCTCGCGTAATACCAATGGGATCAAAGCCAAAGTGGTCGTAGTAACGGCTATCTTCCGTTGCGATCAATGCATGGATTAAATCCTGTGGGATTTCGTCATAGGAAAGCGGGATGCGTCGTTTTTCGCCAAATTGCGCGATCAACTTCCCGTCTTGGCTATATACCTGCATGGGGGTTTGGAGCTGAACGTCTTTCAGTGTTGCGACGTCAGGCAGTTCTGGTTTTACGTAATAGTAAAACCCAAAAATTGTACTCACTCCAAAGAGTATGCAAATAAATGCAAATACCAACAGTCTCTTTATGAACTTCACCGGAGATTCCCTGATTGATTAAGGTTATGGGTAGGCCGTTACTTGTACTCTAGTCCAAAAAACTACCTATAGGGTTAATTAACGCTTATTTGGGCGTCAATCTCAACCTTTTCACATGGTTATTGTATTTGTTGAGGTTATTTCTTATGACTAAGAAATGGATTACAGGCATTGATATTGGACATTACAGTGCCAAAGCCGTTGTGCTGATGGTGGATGGTGCCACGTTGACCGTCATCAATCATCTCGAATTAGCAGGCTCTGACGCTATTTTCTCCGATTCTCACACATTAAAGCATCAAGAAACTGTAAAAAATCTCAAAAACTTTAAGAAACTGCCGCCTATTTTTAGGAAAAAAGCGGCGCTCGCCATTCCTGATAGCGCGGTAATCAGCAAAATCATTTCAATTGAAAAGGGATTGGTGGGGCAAGAACAAGAGTTTGCCGTGTTGCAAGCGATGAGCCACCAAACGCCTTATCCACTTGAGGAGTTGGCGCTCGATTTTTATAAGGCATCACCGATATCAGAAGGACATACCGAAGCCTATCGAGTGTATGTGGTGAAACAGTCTCTTGTTGATAATTGGAGTAAGACTATCAATAAACTGGGTTATCAACCGCAGTACATGGACACCAATATCAACGCACTTCGTGGTCTACAGGGTATGTTGAGCCATCAACAAGACGTATTCGATGGCTGGGGGATATTGGACATCGGGAGGCAACAAGCTGCGTTATGTCCACCAAAAACGATGCCGCTAGAGATGGCAAAGCAATGGCTTTATGACACCACTCGTCAGCATGACCAACTCGCGAACGTCGTGAAGCAAAAAAGCGAAGCAGAGCAGGCATTTGAGCAGGTCGCCAGCAAAGTGATGTCACAAATTCAGCTGTATCGTTCTTTACCGGGCGGTCAGGGAATGGAGGGGTTATTGGTGTGTGGTGGGCATGCTAATGCGCCACAATTTGTTGATTTCATTGAACGTAAGTTAGGGATGCCAGTACGACCTTTAGCGCTGCACAATGCGGTGGCGGTGAGTAGCAAGGAAACCACATTGTTAAGTGGTTCGTTTGCGGTCGCGCTAGGGGTGGCTTACAACGCCAGTCAATGGATGGAGACGCATTAAATGGAGATGGTTAACCTGCTTCCTTGGCGTGAGAAAAAGCGCCACCAACATCGCCAGCGATTTGTCGTAGCACTCATTGTTGCGGTGGCTATCGCTGCTGCGGCGGTGCAAGCGGCTATGTGGTATGTGTCGATGCAAATTGAGACTCAGCAAACGAGGCAGCGTTATCTTCAGCAAAAAGTGTCGGATTACCAAAAAGACATTGCGTCATTGGCGAAAGTGACCCAATCGCATACCGCATTAGAGCAGCGCCTTGGTTATGTGGAAACGCTGCAAATACAGCGTAATAAAACCACATTAGTGATGAATGCGTTACCGACGTTAGTACCGAACGGTGTGTATGTCGACAAAGTTCGTATGGAGGGAACGAGCTTCAAGCTTAGTGGTATTAGCAGCAGTACGGCTAAGCTCGCCCAAATGTTGGAGCGATTTGAAACTTCAGGTTTACTACTCAACGTCGACATGCATTCCATTGTCCATGGTAATCAACGCTTTGGGCAACGTTATCAGTCTTTCAGTATTTCTTTTCAGCTCGATTCGGGTGCGTTAACCGACAAGGCTTTAGAGGCTCGGATGATTGATGGGGAGGGTTGAGATGAACGTTGCCGACTTGGAATTGGATGAAATGCCTGATTGGCCTTGGGTTCCCCAAATGCTGGTTGCTCTGCTATTGCTGTTAATGGTGCTCATTGCAGGGGCATTTTTTATAGTGAAACCAGCGCTAGACGAACTGGAACATTATAAACAGCAAGAGCAGGAGTTGAAGCAAACACTGGGTCGGGTTGCTAAAAAAGCCGCGTTGCTGCCGCTGATGCAAGCGCAACTTAATGAGCTTAATAGCCACTATGATTTTTTACTGCAACAACTGCCCGAGCAAAAAGAGCTAGCCAGTTTATTGGCGGCGATGAATGAAGAAGGATTGAATCACGATTTAACGTTTACTCGAATTGATTGGGGGAAGCGTGTTTCTCAGGATTTTTTATTGAAGTTGCCTCTCGATATTGAATTGACCGGTAGTTACAACAACATCGGCGATTACGCGCAGGCCATTGCTCAACTGCCGAGAATTATATTGCTTGAAAATGCGGAGTGGCAGAGGGTGAGCCAAGAGAGCAGTACGTTGCACTTTCGGGTTAGGGCTTATACCTATCAGTTTAAACAGGGCGAGCTGAATCAGGAGCAAAAGCATGAGAACTAGTCGGTGGGTGCTACTGTCTTTGGGGTTACTCGGCTGTCAGGCCAATGATGACTCTTTAGCAGACTTTGTCGCAAAGACGGAGGCAGAAATTGTCATTGAAGTCGCGCAGCTTCAGCCTCGTTATTCTTTTGATGCCGTGCCATTTACCTACGCTAAACAGGGGACGCCTTTTGATTTACCCAAGCTGGCTCAAGCTCAAAGACCTGCCAATAATCAAGCGTGTTGGCAGCCTAAAACTAGGGGGAAAGGTAACTTAGAACAATACCGTTTGGAGGAACTCACGCTCAAAGGGGTTATGAGTAAAGGAAAAGGCTTAACGGGTCTACTGCAATTGCCGAATCGCCAATTGGTGAAGGTAACTGCTGGGCAATATATTGGCGAAAATAATGGGCAAATAAAACAAGTGACCTCAGAAGGTCTCATTATTAATGAGACCTTATCAGACGGTTTAGGGTGTTGGTTTCAAAGGCAAGTTAAGCTCGCGTTGAATTAATGGAGAAGTGGTAGTGCGAAGGACTGTGGGTAATGTAATCAAAGGGCTACTGATGATGGCTATCGTGTGGTGGTCAGTTGGTAATGTCGTTGCCGAACCAATGAACGCGATTGACGGTGTGTTTTTTGAGCTCAATGAGCTAAAGCAGGGAGTTGTGATTGTCAATTTAGAGAAAATTGGCAGCGTAATCGACGTGGAAACGATGGCCAATGGGGTCAGCATTATCTTGAAACAAACCAAGATACGTCCTGAGCAACTGTCTATTATCGATGTTAAAGACTTTGCTAGTGAAGTGAACCAGTTAGAACTGTTTGATGATACTCCGGATGTACGGTTATTGGTTGAAACCAAAAGTAATGTGGACTACTCATACGAAATGAACAACAGGCGGTTAAGAGTGACGCTGTTGCCGATGTCTAAAGAGAAAACCGATGAGAAAAAATGGCAGCTCGCACATCAAGGAAAACTAACGTCTATTAACTTTCAAGATATCCCAGTTAGGAATGTCTTGCAGTTGCTCGCGGACTACAATGACTTCAATCTTGTGGTGTCAGATAGTGTTCAAGGCAATCTCACTCTTAGGTTAGATGATGTGCCATGGACTGAAGTGTTAGATATTATTTTGCGCGTGAAAGGGCTAGATAAGCGGATTAATGGCAATGTGGTGCTAGTCGCGCCAACAGCGGAGCTTGATCAGCAAGAAAAAATGGCGCTAGAGAAAAACCAGCTGACACAACAGATTGGGCAGCTTAGATCGGAGATTATTAAAATTAGTTACGCTAAGGCTTCAGACGTGGCAGCAATGCTGGGCGGAGAAGGGGAAGTGAGCATGTTATCGGAACGCGGATCCATTGCGATTGATGAGCGAACTAATTCATTGTTGCTCCGTGAGTTACCAGACAATATTACCGTGATTCGTGACATTATCGCGTCCTTAGATGTGCCGGTTAAGCAAGTCCAAATTGAAGCGCGTATTGTCACCATTAATGAGGGCAATATGGATGAACTCGGCATTCGTTGGGGGGTAACGAAAGTGAGTGGCGATACCACCATTGGTGGTTCGATTGAAAACAACCTAGGGACGATAGGTTTGTACGATCCACAAGATGGCGATGCATTTGTTGATGACTTTCTTAATGTTAATTTGGGCGCGACGTCGGACAGCGCAGCGCGTCTGGCATTCCAAGTGGCAAGTCTGGGTTCTAACGTTTTGCTTGATTTGGAGTTATCTGCGCTGCAGCAAGAATCAAAAGCAGAAATTATTTCGAGCCCCAGGCTGATTACTACCAATAAAAAGTCGGCGTACATTGAACAAGGTACTGAGATACCTTACTTAAAAGCAGCGTCGAGTGGCGCAACGTCGGTTGAGTTTAAAAAAGCGGTGTTATCGCTTACGGTTACCCCTCAGATTACGCCCGATAATAGACTTGTCCTCGATCTAAATGTAACACAGGATAGACCGAGTCAGGTGGTGAAAACAGGGGAAGGCGAGGCGGTTGCTATTGATACTCAGCGGATAGGAACGCAAGTGTTGGTCAATAATGGAGAGACGGTCGTACTGGGAGGAATATTTCAACATAATATTACCAATAGCGTAGATAAAGTGCCGTTGTTAGGGGATATTCCCGGTTTAGGGGCGTTATTTAGGCGTACCTATGAGAAAGTGGGGAAAAGTGAATTACTGATCTTTGTTACGCCAGAAATAATTGTTAACTAAGTTGTTGTAAAGATAGGTTTTATTGAAAATAGTGAAAAATAAAGTTGCATTCGGGGCACCTAACCTTGATAATTTCGGGTCTTATCACGTCTTGTCTGTGAGGAATCGGTGTCACAAGCCCTTTTCCCGATGCTTTTTTTCGGTATTTTCTTGTGGCGATGTCATTGAATTAACGTTGTAAATTACTGCTAAACATGGCTGAAAAACGTAATATTTTCCTTGTTGGCCCTATGGGCGCCGGCAAAAGCACTATCGGTAGACACCTAGCTCAACAACTTCATATGGAGTTTGTTGATTCTGATACCGTTATTGAAGAACGCACTGGTGCAGACATCTCTTGGGTGTTTGACGTCGAGGGCGAAGAAGGCTTCCGCATTCGTGAAGAGTCAGTGATTAATGATCTGACTGAGGAACAAGGCATTGTCCTTGCGACTGGTGGTGGTTCGGTTAAGAGTAAAGAAAACCGTAACCGTCTCTCTGCACGCGGAATCGTTGTATATCTTGAAACCACAATTGAAAAGCAGCTTGCTCGCACAAACCGCGATAAAAAGCGCCCATTACTGCAAACGGATGATCCGCGCGAAGTATTGGAATCGCTAGCGGATGAACGCAACAACTTGTACAAAGATGTGGCCGACTACACTGTTCGCACTGATGACCAAAGTGCAAAAGTGGTAGCCAACCAAATCGTAAAAATGCTAGAAGAAGGTTAATTACAACCTTCTTTGAACAGGAGAGCAAACCATGGAACGGATTACGGTTAATCTTGGTGAGCGTAGCTACCCTATTTCAATTGGTGCCGGGTTATTTAATGACTCGGCGCAATTTTCTAAAATTCCAGACGGAAAATCGGTGGTACTGATTACCAATACCACGGTTTCCCCTCTTTATAGTCAATCTATTCTCACTCAACTGGATAGCAAGGGTTGTCAAACCTCTTTGCTAGAGCTTCCAGATGGTGAGCAATACAAAACCCTCGATACCTTTAACACCATCATGACGCATCTACTGTCTGGCAACTATGGCCGAGATGTGGTTGTTGTCGCGTTAGGCGGTGGTGTGATTGGTGATCTTGTTGGATTTTCTGCGGCGTGCTATCAGCGCGGTGTTGACTTCATTCAAATTCCTACCACATTACTTTCTCAAGTGGACTCCTCTGTTGGGGGGAAAACAGCAGTTAATCATAGTTTAGGTAAGAATATGGTTGGGGCTTTTTATCAGCCTCAGTCAGTGATTATTGATATTGATTGTTTGAAAACTTTGCCTGAGCGCGAGTTTGCTGCAGGAATGGCAGAGGTGATTAAGTATGGAATTATCTATGATGCTGAATTCTTTGATTGGCTTGAAGAAAACTTAGATAGCCTATACCAATTGGATCAAACGGCGTTGACGTACGCGATTGCACGTTGTTGCGCAATCAAAGCGGAAGTCGTGGCGCAAGATGAAAAAGAGTCCGGTATTCGAGCATTATTGAACCTAGGTCATACATTTGGTCATGCCATTGAAACGGAACTAGGGTATGGTAAATGGCTACATGGAGAAGCGGTGTCATCGGGAACCGTAATGGCAGCTCATACTGCTCATTTGCTCGGTGATATTTCAGAGCAGCAAGTGTCGCGTATCATTGCCATACTTAAGCGAGCTAAATTGCCAGTTCATACGCCAGAGTCAATGACATTTGATGATTTCATGCGTCATATGATGCGAGATAAAAAAGTACTGTCTGGTCAATTGCGCTTGGTATTACCGACGACAATAGGCGATGCGCAAGTGGCTTCTGATGTACCCAATGAGTTGATTGAAAAAGCGATTGATCTCTGTCGCGTCTAATAGTTTATATTAGAAGTGTGTGCGGTATTAATCGACAAAAGGCTCCTATTTGGAGCCTTTTTTAGATCTTGGGCTAATCAAAGCCTAACCTCTCAAGAGAGGTACGAATCTTGATGTTAGAACTGGATGGTTTTATGCCATTAGTTTTGAGGCTAATTTGCTTTGTAAGCTAAGAGTGATCGCGAATGAGTTTGTCTTATGAAATGCGGGTGATGGAATTAGACTCGCAAACCCATTTATTAGAAAGGCTGCAATTATTGACTCAGTTTTCGTCTAACTTTGTCTCAGTGATAGGCGAATTGGGGATGGGGAAAACATGGTTAGCCCATCGCTATTTGGAGTCATGGGCTTATGGCAAGAACCAGTCTTTGGTGACATGTTTCCCGCATCAAGATGATCAAGTGATCCGCGGTAATATTCTACGCCAGCTCTTTCCACATAAGCTGTACAGCGAGACGGATACCTTACAAGACAGTATTGAGCGTATTCTAGAAGGTGAGGCGTGTGACATTGTTATTGTTGTCGACGAAGCGCAGCATTTGTCTCAGGCATTATTGGCAGAGCTTTGGTTATTAGTGCTGACTACTCACACTATCGGACAGCAAAATGTGAGTGTCGTGCTCTTTAGCGCCAGCCATACCACGCACAGTCGAGTGTCCCGTCTCAGCCATGGTTTGGATATTAAACCCATAGAACTCGAAGTCGATGAACTCTCTGATTCGGAAGCGACACAGTTTTTTGAGACATTAGTACTGCGCTACCTTGATGAAAGTGTTGAAAAAAGAATCAAAACTGCGTTTACTAAGACGAAGCCCATTCCAGGGGATATATTGGCGCTCGGGGAGCAAACAATGGAAAAGAAAGTGATAATTCGTTCGCTGGTTGGCTCGCCGACTAAGATTGCCGCATTAGTTGTGGTATTGATGATTATAATTTTTATGGGCTATCGTAGCTTATTGACATCGCCAGACACAGCGCATGATTCAACGCCTATTGATGTTGTTGAAGAAACGGAACATTCAACCAATGACACTGAGGTCGACGCTTCATCCGCAGAGCAAATTGCGAACGCTAATAAAGAAATGCCCGTGGTAGAAGCGACAACGGATGATTCGATGGCCTTGCCGCCACAAGTGACCTCTGAGACAGCCAGTGTTGGTGTGTCTGAAACGGGAGAGCGAGTGGTGATTACTTCTGATGTCGTTGATGCGCTGCTAGAGGATAATACCGCGGTAGCCGTGGCCAATGCTGCAGAGATTCAAGCCGTAGTGTTACCGCAAAATACGGTTGTGGATGTAGAGAGTTCTCCAGAGTTGCAAACGCCCATTACTTTTTCGTTTGCTCGTGATGAGCTCAAGGCGATGGCCGCTAATACTTATACGCTACAGATCTCCGCGATGACCGATCTTGATGATGTGCAACAGTTCCTGAATAAGCATACTTTTGACAAACCAGTACGCGTTTACCCAACCATTCGTAATGATGAAAAATGGTATATCGTGACTTACGATCAATATACGAGTATTCAGGCGGCTCGTGATGCGGCGGAAGCGATGCCTAACGAGCTGCGCTCATTAGGCGCCTGGGCGAAATCGCTCAGTCAGGTTCATCGTGAAATTGATCGTTGGCAAGAGTAAAAACGGCCGTCCATCAGAGCTGGTGTTGATGCGAGAAAGGTCAACATAACAGATTGAATTATGATATATTCCCCTCCCTTAAATTTTGGGTGGCAGTAAATAGAGCAAGCAATGAAAAAGCAACGCGCCTTTCTAAAGTGGGCTGGTGGAAAATATGGCTTAGTCGAAGATATTCAAAAGCATTTGCCAGACGCAAGAAAGTTGGTGGAGCCTTTTGTTGGCGCCGGCTCGGTATTTTTGAATACCGACTATGACCAGTACCTACTTGCTGATATCAACCCTGATCTCATTAATCTCTACAACCTGCTTAAAACTGAGCCGGAAAAGTACATTGAAGAGGCAAGACGCTTCTTCACACCTGAGCATAACCAAAAAGAGGTGTATCTTGGGGTTCGTGCTGATTTCAATCAAAGCGATGATGTGCTATTTCGTTCTGTTGCCTTTTTGTATATGAACCGCTTCGGTTTTAACGGCTTATGTCGTTACAACAAGAAGGGCGGATTCAACGTTCCATTTGGTTCTTATAAAAAGCCCTACTTCCCTGAAAAAGAACTGATTTTCTTTGCGGAAAAAGCCAAGAAGGCCACGTTTGTTTGTGAAGGCTATCCTGAAACCTTTCGTCGTGCTCGTAAAGGCAGCGTCGTATATTGCGATCCACCTTATGCGCCGTTATCTAATACCGCCAACTTTACCTCGTATGCGGGCAATGGCTTTTCATTAGATGACCAAGCCGCGCTCGCGGATATTGCCGAACATACTGCCTTTGATCGTCACATTCCGGTATTGATTTCGAATCACGATACTACGCTCACACGTCGCCTTTATCATGGTGCGCAGTTGAACGTGGTGAAAGTGAAACGAACCATTAGTCGTAACGGCTCGGGACGTAATAAAGTGGATGAGCTGCTAGCGTTATTTGAAGCTAAAGCCCAGCCTGAAGCGAAAATCAAACCTGATCCTAACGCCGAGATTGCAGCAAAAATGATATCGGATTTGGATAAGCGCTAGGATTTAGTCACTGGCTTCGGTAGAATTGCGCGCAAATATTGCTCGCTAATCCATTCTATTGAGGTCAGGTATGACAGATTTTCTAATTGCGCCATCCATTTTATCCGCTGATTTTGCTCGTCTTGGTGAAGACGTAGAGAAAGTCCTTGCCGCTGGCGCAGATGTTGTCCATTTTGATGTGATGGATAACCACTACGTGCCTAACCTCAGTTTTGGCGCGCCTATCTGTAAAGCCTTGCGTGATTACGGTATTACCGCGCCGATCGATGTGCACTTGATGGTGAAACCTGTTGATAGCCTAGTGCCAGAGTTCGCGAAAGCGGGCGCATCGATGATTACTTTCCATGTTGAAGCAACAGAGCATGTCGATCGCACGCTACAACTTATCAAAGAACATGGCTGTAAAGCGGGCGTGGTTCTTAATCCAGCAACGCCATTAACTTGCCTTGACTACATTCTTGATAAAGTCGATATGATTTTGTTGATGTCAGTGAACCCTGGTTTCGGTGGTCAATCTTTTATTCCTTCAACACTTGATAAGCTGCGTGCGGTTCGTCGTCTGATCGACGAGTCTGGTCGTGACATTCGTCTTGAAATTGATGGCGGTGTTAAAGTGGATAACATTCGTGAAATCGCAGAAGCAGGTGCGGATATGTTTGTTGCAGGTTCTGCAATTTTCAATCGTCCTGATTACAAAGAAGTTATTGATGAAATGCGCGCAGAGCTTGCGAAAGTAAAGCAGTAATTAAGAGAAGTATGTCATGCAGTCTATCAAATTAGTTGTTTTCGATCTCGATGGTACGCTACTCGACAGTGTGCCTGATCTTGCCCTGGCGGCTGATCAAGCGGTACAAGCATTGGGTTATCCAAGCGTGACCGAAGAGCAAGTTCGTGATTATGTTGGCAACGGCGCGGATGTGCTGATTGCTCGCTCATTAAGTCAGAGTGTTAGCGTTAATCCTGAACTTCCGGCAGAGTTGTGCGAGAAAGCGCGCGTATTGTTTGACGATTTCTATCACGCCAGTGGCCATAAGCTGAGTCATCTGTATGCCAATGTTCAAAGCACATTGGATACCTTAGTGGCGAACGGTTACACCGTGGCTTTGCTGACCAATAAACCGTCTAAATTTGTTCCAGAGTTACTTGAGCAGCATCAGCTTGAAAAATACTTCAAGTATGTATTAGGTGGCGATGCGTTCCCTAAGAAAAAACCTGACCCAGTGGCATTGAACTGGCTGATGGAGCAAGAGCAAGTGTCACCAGGTGAAGTGTTGATGGTTGGCGATTCACAAAATGACATTTTGGCTGCGCGCAATGCTGGTTGCTTGGCATTTGGTCTTACGTATGGCTATAACCACGGTGAACCTATTGCCAATGCGAAACCAGACTTTGTCGCCGATGATGTTGCTGACGTCCTAAATGCGGTCAATCATGGCGTGCTAAGCGCGGTAAATTAGCGTCGAAGACGGTGCTCGGGCCTAATTCCCTTCCAGAGCAATAAAAAAGTCCTCATGGCTATAGCAAAAAATTGGCTAATGGGTACACTGCTAAAACCGCGTAAGATATTACGCGGTTTTTCATTATCCGAATTATCTCATTAAGAAGTCGAAGGAATCATAGTTATGAGCAAACCCATTGTATTGAGTGGTGTTCAACCATCAGGTGAACTAAGTATCGGTAACTACTTGGGTGCTCTACGTCAATGGCAACAGATGCAAGACGATTATGATTGTCAGTACTGCGTGGTCGATCTACATGCGATTACGGTTCGTCAGGACCCTAAAGCACTGCATGAAGCGACGTTAGATGCATTGGCAATTTGTCTCGCGGTTGGTGTTGATCCTAAGAAGAGCACGCTATTTGTCCAGTCTCACGTACCGGAACATGCTCAGCTTGGTTGGCTTCTTAACTGTTATACCCAAATGGGTGAGCTGAATCGTATGACTCAGTTTAAGGACAAGTCACAACGCTACGCGAATGATGTTAACGTTGGCCTTTATGATTACCCGGTATTGATGGCTGCCGATATCCTTCTTTACGGCGCGCACCAAGTGCCAGTAGGAAGTGACCAAAAGCAGCACCTTGAGTTAGCGCGAGATATCGCAACGCGCTTCAATAATATTTATACGCCAGAAGCGCCACTGTTTACGGTTCCAGAACCGTATATCCCAACGGTGAATGCACGAGTGATGAGCTTGCAAGACGCGACGAAGAAAATGTCGAAGTCGGATGATAACCGTAAGAACGTGATTACCTTGCTAGAAGAGCCTAAGTCGATTCTGAAGAAGATCAACAAGGCACAAACCGATGCAGAAACGCCACCTCGCATCGCTCACGATTGGGAAAGCAAAGCCGGTATCTCTAACCTAATGGGTTTGTATTCGGCCGCGACGGGTAAGTCTTTTGCTGAAATTGAAGCGCAATATGCTGGCGTGGAAATGTATGGTCCATTTAAGAAAGACGTAGGCGAAGCCTTGGTGGCGATGTTAGAGCCAATCCAGAGCGAATATAAGCGTATTCGTGCTGATCGCGCGTATATGGATGACGTAATGCGTCAAGGCGCCGAGAAGGCGTCAGAGCGCGCAGCGGTGACGTTGGCAAACGCTTACAAAGCGGTGGGTTTCGTAACTCGCCCATAGCGATAACAGTAACCTCCTTAATATCTATCGAAACAGCGTTAATATCGATGTAAACGATATCGACAAGGACGTATACGACATTAGCACCAACCAGCGGTAAAGTTGTTATAGGCTTTACTGCTGCCTTTCTTCCTCTTTTTACTTGCCTTTCTGCCATCTTGTTGCAAAATACCGCCTTATTTTTGGCAAATTCGATTTTACAGCGAGCGCTATGCTACTCATCATTGATAACTACGACTCTTTTACTTACAACCTATTCCAGTACTTCTGTGAATTGGGTGTAGACGTTAAAGTCGTGCGCAATGACGACATTGATATTGCTGGAATTGAAGCACTTAACCCGTCTCACCTTGTCATTTCACCGGGCCCTTGTACGCCTAATGAAGCCGGGATCTCACTGGATGCTATCCGACATTTTGCTGGAAAGTTGCCACTTCTTGGGGTGTGTTTAGGTCATCAAGCGATTGCGCAAGTTTTTGGCGGCGATGTTGTTCGTGCTCGTCAGGTGATGCACGGTAAAACGTCGCCAATTAAGCACAACAACCGCAGTGTGTTTGCCGGGCTTAATAATCCGCTGACCGTCACCCGCTACCATTCACTTATTGTGAAGCGAGATACGCTTCCAGATTGTTTTGATGTTACCGCGTGGACTGAGCTTCCCAATGGTGATTTTGATGAAATTATGGGCTACCAACATCGAACGCTAAACATTCATGCCGTACAATTTCACCCTGAATCCATCAAAACAGAACAAGGTCATGAGCTACTGAGTAATTTCTTACACGCTTAGTTTCCGATCAAGATCACCCTTTCATCTTTTCTTATCCTTCATCAGTTTTACTTATGAAGATGCAAAACTATTCGCTAATTCTGATACAAAGTCGTGACAGAGCCCTCCCTGTTCATTTATTTGATAAATCATGAAAAAACACTTCATTTAAATTCAAAAATAACGCATAAATACGCAATGGATTATGCCTTGATTGAGTCGAGTGATGGTGGAAAAGCATTTTCTGCTATTGTGTTGGTTAAATAATTGTAAATACAATGCTGCATCTATGAGGAGTGGTGAGAAGTTTTTTCTTCACTAGAAAGCGTGAAGGTTCGTTCTATATTTGTAATAGACCTTACGTGAATATGATGCCCCCTTTTCTCATGCGCAGTAATTAAAAGGAACGTGTTATGACAATGGAAAAAACAGTATCCCGTGAATGGTTTGATGAGGTCATGGTGCCTTGTTATAACCCAATGGAAATGATCCCGGTTAAGGGTGAGGGTGCACGCGTATGGGATCAGCAAGGTAATGAGTATATTGATTTTGCTGGTGGGATCGCGGTGAGTTGTTTGGGGCATTGTCACCCAGCGATGGTCAATGCCGTGACGGAGCAGGCGAATAAAATTTGGCACTTAAGTAATGTCATGACGAATGAGCCGGCACTGCGCCTAGCCAAAAAATTAACCGAAGTCAGTTTTGCTGAGCGTGTGTTTTTTGCTAACTCTGGCGCGGAAGCCAATGAAGCAGCATTAAAACTGGCGCGTCGTTGGGCTGTGGATGTTCATGGTCCGGAAAAATCAGAGATCATTGCGTTTAACCAAGGGTTTCACGGCCGAACGTTTTTTACCGTTACCGTAGGTGGACAAGCCGCGTATTCCGATGGCTTTGGTCCTAAACCCGGTGATATACAGCATGTTCCTTACAATGATATTGCCGCGCTAGAAGCACAGATGTCGGATAAGACCTGCGCCATTATGATGGAGCCGTTGCAAGGTGAGGGTGGGATTATTTCGCCACAACCTGAATTCGTACAGGCGGTTCGTGAGCTCTGTGATAAATACAACGCGCTGCTTATTTTTGATGAAGTACAAACGGGCAACGGTCGTACCGGGCAATTTTACGCGTATCAAGGTCTAGGTATCACGCCTGATATTCTTAGCACGGCGAAGTCGCTAGGAGGCGGTTTCCCTATTGGTGCCATGTTAACGACAAAAGCGTTAGCGGCGCATATGAAAGTGGGTACGCACGGTTCAACTTATGGCGGCAACCCGTTAGCGTGTGCCGTGGCTGAAGCTGTGGTAGATGTGGTGTCTTCCCCTGACGTGCTCGCCGGTGTTGCTGAGCGTGAGGCGTGGTTCCGTGAAGGATTAGAAGCCATTAATGCAAAATACGATATCTTTAGCGAAATTCGTGGCAAGGGGCTATTGCTTGGTGCTGCGCTCAATGAACAGTGGCAAGGCCGCGCTCGTGATGTATTAGTGGCGGCAGGTGCTCAAGGTTTGATGGTACTGGTTGCGGGAATGAATGTGGTTCGTTTTACGCCATCACTTGTCATCAGCAAACAAGAAGTTGAAGCAGGTCTAGCGAAGTTAGATAAGGCGATTAGTACCTTACTCTAAACAATCGTTAGCTTAACTTGTATTTAAATGGCTCTCTTGGGTGTGGATGTACCAAGAGAGTTTGCGTCGGAGGGATTATTGATGCTTGTTGTTCGTCCTATTACGATATCTGACTACGATGCCTTGCACACTTGTGCGGTTGAGTCTGGTCACGGCTTTACTTCTCTTCCTGTTAATGAAGAGCTTCTTACCAATCGAATTACTCACTCAGAGTACAGTTTTAGTAAACCGGATGTCTCAGAACCGACGGACGAAGGTTACTTGATGGTGGGCTATGATCGTGACACTGGCGAGGTGGCTGGTACCACGGGAATTGAAGGGGCGATAGGTTGGGATGTGCCATTCTATTCTTATCACATCAGCACGGTCGTGCACTCTTCTCCTAAGCTA
Organism: Vibrio methylphosphonaticus; assembly: GCF_023634655.1. GTDB lineage: Bacteria > Pseudomonadota > Gammaproteobacteria > Enterobacterales > Vibrionaceae > Vibrio > Vibrio methylphosphonaticus. The sequence goes on from NZ_JAMKMS010000009.1 coordinate 170,116, forward strand.
GGCGTGAATAACGTGGTGAAATTGCTGACATTTGGCAATAACTACACCGGTTGTAGTGAGATCTGTACGTTATTTTTACGACCGGATTATCGAGCGGGACTGAATGGACGATTAATGTCTAAATCTCGTTTTTTAATGATGGCTGAACACCCACATCGTTTCTCAAAAACCATTTTTGCCGAGATGCGCGGTGTGTCTGATGCCGAAGGTAACTCACCATTTTGGCAATGGCTGCAAGAGCACTTTTTCTCCATTGATTTTACCATGGCAGATTACTTAACGGGTATCGGTAAGAAAGGCTTCATCGCAGATTTAATGCCGAAGCTACCCATTTACGTCAATCTGTTAAGCAAAGAGGCGCAAGCGGTGATTGGTCAAGTGCATGACAATACTAGACCTGCTTTGAAGTTACTGGAAAGAGAAGGCTTCACGTGTCGTAACTATGTCGATATTTTTGACGCAGGTCCGACGGTTGAGTGTGACTTACAGAACATTCAGGCGATTCGGAACTCATTCCGCGCCAAGGTCACCATTGCTGAGCATGCCAGTTCGCAAGATTACCTTATTGCTAATACGTCTTTTGAACACTTTAGAGCGACCGCGGCAAAAGCGGCTTATGACGCTGAAAGTCAGCATGTATTGCTAGCACCGGATGTCGCTGACGCCTTGAACCTTTCTGAAGGCGATATGGTTCGCATGTTGGCTCAATAACGCGCGTTACTGCATCTCTTGTCGTATTTATCACGATGTAACCTCTGAGGTGCAGGCTCTTCACTAATTACTATGTTAAGGAACTTTCGATGACGCAATGGATCGCAGGACAATGGATCGCAGGACTTGGTGAGCAATTTGACTCGCTGTCACCGTATAACAATGAGGTGATATGGCAGGGGAAATCGGCGACGCCAGTACAGGTAGAGTTAGCCGTCTCATCAGCTAGAAAAGCGTTTGTGAGCTGGAAAAAGCGTTCATTTGAAGAGCGTGAAGCTGTGGTTCTCGCGTTTGCGGAAAAACTAAAAGCGCGTAGTGAAGACATTGCGGTCGCGATTGCCAAAGAAACGGGCAAACCATTGTGGGAAACCCGAACGGAAGCGGGAGCAATGGCTGGTAAAATTGCCATCTCAATTCGCGCGTACCATGACAGAACGGGCAGTTCGCAGCGTGAGGCGGCGGGCAACCAAATCGTACTGCGCCACCGTCCATTGGGTGTCATGGCGGTCTTTGGTCCCTATAACTTTCCGGGGCATTTGCCTAACGGACATATTGTTCCGGCACTATTGGCTGGCAACACGGTGGTGTTTAAGCCTTCAGAACAAACCCCATTAGTGGGCGAGCTTGCCATGCAACTCTGGCAAGAAGCCGGGTTACCAGATGGCGTGATTAATCTTGTACAAGGCGGCAAAGAAACCGGCATTGCTTTGGCTGACGCCAAAGGTATTGATGGGGTGTTGTTTACCGGTAGCGCGAATACGGGTCATGTATTGCATCGTCAATTTGCTGGTCAGCCAGACAAAATGTTGGCGCTGGAAATGGGCGGAAATAACCCGTTGGTCGTGAGTGATGCCTATGGTGAGCTTGATGCGACGGTCTACACTATTCTCCAATCTGCCTACATCAGTGCTGGGCAGCGCTGTACCTGTGCTCGTCGCTTGTATGTGCCGTTTGGCGATAATGGAGACCAACTCGTTGATGCGTTGGTGGCCGCGATAGCCAAGATTCGAATTGATGAACCCTTTGCTACTCCAGCACCTTTCATGGGGCCGCAAATCTCGATACAGGCCGCCCAGCACATTATGCAGGCTCAAGCGACACTGCAATCGCTAGGTGGTAAGAGTTTAGTAGAATCGAAGCAGTTACAGGCCGCGTTTGTGACGCCGGGCTTGATAGATGCTACGGCAATAGCGACGTTACCGGATGAGGAATACTTTGGGCCGTTATTACAGCTTGTGCGTTACGAAACGCTACCGCAAGCCGTTGAGCTGGCGAATGACACTCGATTTGGTTTATCGGCAGGTTTGATTTCAACCAATGACGATGAGTGGTTGTATTTTGTGGACCATATTCGCGCAGGGATTGTAAACCGCAACCGTCAGCTGACGGGAGCAAGTGGTGATGCACCATTTGGTGGTCCGGGTGCTTCGGGGAACCTACGACCAAGCGCCTACTATGCGGCAGATTATTGCGCTTACCCAATGGCGTCGATGGAAGGGGAGCAAACCGTGCTGCCTGCGACATTAAGCCCTGGTCTCGATCTTTAAGGAGCGAAAGATGACGGCAGAACAGTTATTTTCACAGTTGTGGCAAGACTACACTCAGCGATTATGCCCATCAGCGGCAAAAGTGCAGGCGTTGTTAAAAGAGGGAGAGGCGCTGATCAATGATCATATTGCGTTGCGTACCTTCAACCTCTCGCCTGTGGGTATTGAGACATTAGCAAAACCGTTTCTTAAGCTTGGTTATCAACAAGCGGGTGAGTATGACTTTGCAGCGAAAAAGCTGTCTGCGATTCATCTACAACACCGTGACGAGAGATTGCCAAAAGTATTCATCAGTGAGCTTCGCGTTGAACAGTGCTCAGCGAAGCTGCAAGCTATCGTGACGAAGTTGGTAAGCCAAGTAGAGAGTTCGCAATTGGTGGTTGATGATTTCTTGTTTGGCGGCCGTATGTGGACGTTAAGCTCTGAAGATTACCAAACATTAGCCAAAGAGAGTGAATATGCGTCATGGCTTGCAGCGCATGGCTTTGGTGCTAACCATTTTACCGTGAGTGTGAATCAACTTACTCGTTTTGCCGAGGTGACGGAGGTGAATGACTACCTGCGTAAAGAAAGCTTCAACATTAACGAGTCGGGTGGTGAGGTGAAAGGGTCACCTGAGGTACTACTCGAACAGTCTTCGACGATGGCCGATAAGGTGTCGGTGATGTTTAGTGATGGCGAGCAGAGCATTCCTGGCGGTTTCTATGAATTTGCCAAGCGCTATCAAATGGCAGATGGAAATTACTATCAAGGGTTTGTAGCGGCGTCTGCAGATAAAATTTTTGAGAGTACTCATCAATAATTTTCCATCCATAACTACCCATCCATAACTGTTAAGCGCTTCCCCAATAAAAAAGCCACCTTGCGGTGGCTTTTTGAATGTCTAAAGGCGTCGATTAACGAGTGCCGTAGACCACAATAGTCTTACCGTGAGCAGAAATAAGGTTCTGCTCTTCCAGCATCTTAAGAATACGTCCTACTGTCTCACGAGAACAACCAACGATTTGGCCGATTTCTTGACGAGTAATCTTGATTTGCATGCCGTCAGGGTGAGTCATTGCATCAGGTTGTTTCGCTAGGTTAAGTAGCGTCTGAGCAATACGACCTGTTACGTCAAGGAACGCAAGGTCACCCACTTTCTGGCTTGTCACTTGTAGGCGACTTGCCATCTGAGAAGATAAGCGCATGAGAATATCTGGGTTAACTTGGATAAGTTGACGGAATTTCTTAAATGAAATTTCAGCCACTTCACAAGGTGATTTAGCTCGCACCCACGCTGTACGTTCTTGGTCTTCTTCAAATAGGCCTAGTTCACCGATGAAGTCACCTTGGTTAAGGTAAGACAAGATCATCTCTTTGCCTTCTTCATCTTTAATAAGTACTGCAACAGAACCTTTTACGATGTAGTAAAGAGTCTCTGCCTTCTCGCCCGCATGAATCAGCGTGCTTTTTGAAGGGTACTTGTGAATATGACAATGTGAAAGGAACCACTCTAGCGTTGGGTCGGTTTGAGGTTTACCTAGAACCATATTTCTTACTTCCTCTGCAGGGTATGCTTGCTGCTTTCCATATATAATAGCAAGTCCATTGTGTTAGGACTTACTAGCATAAAAGCACTTTGAAGATGGCGCAAGCGATCTTCTGTTTCAAAGAAATAGTATCCTTTTTTGCGCGGACTTTCTTGATTTTAATCGTGTCATCAGACCCTTTTTCTATACAAAACTGTGCACATGATCACGGTATAAAAAATCATCTAAGTTTAGGCGCAAAAAACTAACCTATTTTCCCTGTTTCTATTAGCTGCTGTAGTATAGGTCGGACGATTAATTCCATCGCAAAGCTCATTTTTCCACCGGGCACAACGATGGTGTTATGACGTGACATAAATGATCCATCTATCATGGCAAGCAGGTAAGGATAGTCGACATTTTTTATCCCTCGTAAACGAATGACCACGAAACTCTCATCAAGGCTTGGGATGCCTTTGGCATTGAGAGGATTTGAAGTATCGACGGTCGGCACGCGCTGAAAGTTAATATGAGTACGCGAAAACTGCGGGGTAATGTAGCTTAGGTAGTCATCCATTGAACGTACGATGGAGTCGGTCACCGCTTCACGAGAGTGCCCTCTGTCACGCGTATCGCGTACGAATTTTTGAATCCATTCAAGGTTGACGATAGGGACCATGCCTATCAATAGATCAACATGTTGAGCGGCGTTGATTGCGCCATCAACGACGCCGCCATGTAAGCCTTCGTAGAATAGAACGTCTGAATTATCGGGCAGATCTTGCCATGGTGTAAAAGTACCGGGCATTTGATTGTAAGGGACGGCTTCATCAAACGTATGCAGGTAACGTCTAAATTGACCCACGCCGTTTTGTCCGTAGTTTTTAAAGAAGGTTTCGAGTGCCGGAAAGTCATTCGCCTGAGGGCCAAAATAACTGATGTGCTTTCCTTGCTCTTTCGCTTTACGGATCTCAACGTCCATTTCTGGTCGAGTAAAGCGATGGAAGCTATCACCTTCAATGAAAGCGGGTTTAATGCTCATCATATTGAACATCTTGCGGAACGCTTCTGACGTTGTTGTGGTACCCGCTCCTGAGGAACCGGTCACCGCGATAATCGGGTGTTTAGCTGACATAACACTTCCTGTGTAATTTTCTAGTTATTGTCTCTTCCTGTGTGTAGGAGAGAATTGTCGTGACACTGATGCCGAGTCTTAAAGCTTAAATCTTTAAATATTTAAACCTTAGAGCTTAAACCATGGCGCCGCGATGTTAGCGCCAATGGACATCACTATCGTCGACGTGGCATTTTCAAATAATGAGAGGCTTACTATAGCACTTCATTACGCGACGCGTGTCCAAAGGAGGGACATTTACAGCGAGTGACGCAATTTGATGTCGACCGTTTCATGCAGTTCAGAGAAAACAATGACGGCTTCGCCTGACTCGAGTTGGCCTCTGACGTGCGCGAGCTTGTCGGCTAAACTGAATTCGCTTTCACCGTAATCCGTGCCTTCACGCAGCACAAACTCTTGGATTAAATTATCCAATGTTTCAGGCGCGATTTGTTGCCATGGAATGATCATAAATACCTCTCTCTTTCATGATGGCGAGAGTATATCAGAGTTCAAGCATTCTTAAGTTAAATCACGAGGTCGGCGCAACTCGCAGGTGCTGATAGTACTTAGGCAGCACTTCTTCTAGCCAAAAAGTAGGCTTTGACCAACTGCCAGACAAGAAACCAACATGACCGCCTCGCTCCAGTAAGTGATAGCTAAGGTGGGTCGGCAATTCATAATTAGGAATGACTTCATGACTCATGAAGGGGTCGTCTTTGGCGTGGATGAATTGAGTCGGAATCACGATATCATTTAGCCGTGGTAATGCGGAACATTGCTGGTAGTAATCGTCGGCGTTTTTGAATCCATGTAGTGGGGCGGTGATTAAATTATCGAATTCATAAAGCTTCGTCATACCTTGCACGTGCTCAGCGGTGAGATCGAGCGCCTCGCTTAAAAGGTGTATTTTATTTAACGCGTTCTTCTTTAATGAAGAGACGAGATACTTACGGTAAACCTTTGAAAACCCTTGTTCGATACGTCTAGAACATGCTGCAAGGTCAAGGGGAGCAGAGACGATAGTCGCGCTAGTCAGTTTGGTGTCATGCTTATAATGGGCAAGGTAATTACTCAGCATGTTACCACCGAGTGAAATGCCTACGGCAACCTTATTGGCATTTGGGTAACGATGATCCAAAAGCTCGATGAAGTGTCGAGCATCGCCAATTTCTCCTGAATGATACGCACGAGCCAGTCGGTTTGGTGTTGGACCACAGCCGCGAAAGTGCATCATGACCGCTAACCACCCTTGGCTGGCAAACGCGTGCATTAAGCCATTCGCGTAAGGGCTATCAAAGCTGCCTTCTAAACCATGAAACAGCACAAAAATCGGCTTATTTTTGGCACTTTCTTTGTGTGGGTCTTCACTCCAAGCTAGCTCGACAAAGTCATCATCTGGCGTATCGAGTGTTTCCCAGACCGGGCTAAACAGTGTACCTCGACGAATAATGCGCGGAATTAAGGTTTGAATATGGGCGTTGCCAAGCCCCTTAGCGGCGATAAACGGCAATAATGTAGGTGTGCTCATAGTGTAAATTCACTGATTGGGTTGGATAATAAAAGCGTGTTGAGTTTTTCTACGCCGATTTTAAGTTGTTCGATCGTTTGTGGGGAGCTTAATGAAAGACGTATTGCAGGGGCGACAGTGCCACCGGGTGGCGCGAATAATTCCCCTGATTTAACAATTACGCCTAATTCCGCCGCTTTTTGGACAAACTCACTCAGGCGCCATTGCTCAGGAAGAGTCAGCCAAACGTGAAAGCCGCCTTGTTCATAGCGCATGTTAAACGCACCAAGTACTTGTGTTGTTGCTGCCATTCTTTGGCGCATTTCGTTGCGAATCATGGCAATGTTGCGCTCTGCGTCTCCAGATATCAACATCTCGCAGGTCAAAGCAACCAGCAAAGGGCTGATCATCCAACTGTGATTCTGCAACGTGACGACAAGTGGTGGGTACAATTTTTTAGGCGCGCAAAGGTAACCAACGCGAAGGCCGGGCGCCAAGCATTTTGAGAACGCCCCAATATAAATGACGTGATCAGGTGCTAAGTTCACTAGAGGCTCTGGCGGGGAATCGAGCAACAACCCATTGATGTCATCTTCGATAATATAAACGTTATGCGCTTGGCAAATGGTGACGATAGCGTGTCGTCGCTGCGTCGACATAATGGCCGTCGTCGGATTTTGCAATGTCGGTGTTAGGTAAAGAAACCGTGGGGAGTAGCGATTGCAGCATACTTCTAATGACTCCGGAGTGATGCCTTCATCATCCATTTCAACGCCCTTAAGCGTCAGTTGATTCTGCCGAGCAAGGCTGATCACGCCGGGATAGGTGTATTGCTCGACCAATACGGTATCGCCGGGGCGGGTAAAGGTGTCTAGCACCATTTGGATGGCATGCTGGGCTCCAGAACTGAACAGTAATGTACTGACATCTAAGTGGATGCCTTTCTCTTTGAGCCACTGACTTACGATTGTACGATGGCTATCAAACCCGGCTGGTGGCTGATAGATCATGAGTTGATTAAGGTGTTGTGGCGATTGACTAATGCGCTGCATTGCTTGTTTCAACATATCACTGCGATCGAGTCGGGGAGGGATGTTGTAGCTAAAATTACATTCGTTTGCATCGTCAGCGATCTCTTCAAACAGCCAAGTCGGTTTGTTGTTATCCGTGACATAAGTGCCCGCTCCAACTCTTGCTTCGACTAAACCACGGCGTTCAACTTCAGCATAGGCTCGGGTGATAGTGCCCACTGTTACGGACAACTTGTCGGCTAACCAGCGATGGGTCGGGAGCTTGTCATTGCTTTTAAGGCGACCACTTTCAATTTTTTCACTGATTTGATCAGCGATCTGTTTATAGATCGGCACGGGATCTTGCTTGAGTACGATAATGTCTGTGATTGTCATGGTGACAATAAACCTTTTGCGTCGAGTTTAATCCATTGTTATGGTTATTTTGTCGGCTATCTTACATTTTATCAACACTTATTTGTAAGATTGTATCGATACAATTTAATGTTAGAGTGAGGAGAATACGATGGAATGGTCATTTATTGTTTCTGTTGCTGTATTTGCGGCTGTCATGACGGGGACTCCGGGACCAAACAACGTGATGTTAACCGCTTCTGGGGCAAATTTTGGTTATGTAAAAACCCTGCCGCACTGCTTAGGAATTGGCCTTGGGTTGATTAGCTTGATATTGCTAAATGGTGCGGGGTTAGGGGTGGTATTCACGAATTATCCTATGGTCCAAACATTATTGAAATGGTTAGGGAGTGGCTATCTATTGTATTTGGCGTGGCGAATTTTATCGGCAGGGATCAATAAAAATGATCAGGATGATCAAGCAAAACCGATGACGTGCTTTGAGGCGGTGTTGTTTCAGTATTTAAACCCTAAAGCGTGGTTAATGTCGGTCACAGCGGTGAGTTCATTTTCGTTAGCGGGCGAGCACTACTGGCTTTCATTACTGGCTATTTCATTGATTTTTTTATTGATTCAACTTCAGACATCATCGGTGTGGATTGGATTTGGCACCGTAATTCGCCGTTGGTTGTCAACACCGATTGCGTGGAAGCGCTTTAACTCGAGTATGGCGATGCTGACAGCATCATGTGTGCTGTTTATTTGGTAGCAAGTTTATTGAGTAAAGGAGTTGATGGAATAAAGAAGGTTATTGGGCAAGCCGTTTATTGGGTAATCACGTTTATAGAGTCGGAAGCATTATTTACTCGAGAAGTACACCGAGCAGGGTGTGGTAAATATAGGGCTGAGGTGTTCAGCTCCGAGTTGTTGGCAATATTTACTGACTAAGGGTTGCTGTTGGTTCGTGGTTAAGGTGAGAGAATTGATGCAAGCAACAAGGTCGGCTTGTTGCTGTTTTTCAACGCTCAACTCAAAAGCGAGTGCTTCGCGATAGAGATTGTCACTAACATTGTTTTTGAGTTGTCGCCGCAGTCGGCGAAAATGATGAAGAAGCTGTTCGGTACGACCCAAACAGCTTTGAATGAGATGCCAATCTTCGGCGGCAAAGTGGCGCTGCTGTTCATCAAGCCATTTAAGCATTAACAGCAGGTTCACGTTGCCATGGTAGTGGTTTTGGATAGTCAGACACGCCTCTTTTATCTCTCTCACACCGTAGTATTGCAGGCTAAACTGCCATAGGTGTTCAAGAGAGAGATGTTCGAGGTGCGCTTTATCCATTATTCACAGAACTCCTGTTCCATCGCTTCTAGTTCTTCTTGCAGTTCCATCCACTCCATTTCAACATCTTCAAGTTCAGATTTACTCGATGATTGCTGTGAGAGTACTTTAGTCAGTTTAGCTTTATTTTCGGCATCATACAGTGATGATTCTGATAATTGTGTTTCTGCATCACTGAGTAGTGCGCTCAACTGGTCCATTTTCTTGTCGAGTTTTTCAAGCTGTTTACGAATCGGTGCCGTTTGTTTGCGGAACTCGGCCTCTTTGCGTTTTTGCTCTTTCTTTGAAGCGGCGCTGTGTACTGAGGTTTTACTTGGTTCGTTGTCTTGAGTCTCTTTACGTTCCAATTTCTGCTGTTCGGTTAACCACTTATAGTAGTCCGTTAAATCGCCATTAAACGGTGCGACCTGACGATCATGAACTAGATAAAGATCATCGGTGGTCGCGCGCAGCAAGTAGCGATCGTGACTGACAATAACCATCGCCCCTTCAAAGGTTTGCAATGCAAACGTCAAGGCTTGACGCATATCTAAATCAAGATGGTTGGTCGGTTCATCAAGCAGCAACAAATTTGGCTTTTGCCAGACGACCAAGGCTAACACTAAACGAGCTTTTTCTCCGCCAGAGAACGGCGCCACTTTATCGAGCGCTTTTTCACCCTGGAAGCCGAAGCTGCCTAGATAGTCGCGAAGCTGTTGCTCGGTTTGATTGGGCGCAATTTGCATCATGTGCTGCAACGGTGTTTCTTCTGGATGAAGCGTTTCAAGCTGGTGTTGGGCGAAGTAGCCAATTTTGACACCTTGAGAGTAAGTGAAATCACCGCCTTTCGCGGCGAGCTCTCCAGAGAGCAGCTTGATCAGTGTGGACTTACCAGCGCCATTACGACCAAGCAAACCAATACGGCTACCTGGTACCAAATTAAGTCTAATCTTTTCTAAAATTAGGTTGTTGTCATAGCCTGCAGAGACGTCGTCCATCATCATAATAGGATTCGGCAGTGCGGCTGGCTCTCTAAACTCAAAGCTAAATGGGTTATCTAGCTGAGCAGGAAGGACTTTCTCCATGCGTTCAAGCGCTTTAATACGGCTTTGGGCTTGACGAGCTTTAGAGGCTTTATAGCGGAAGCGATCGATGTAGCTTTGCATGTGCGACATCTGCTTTTTCTGCTTCTCAAACATCGCTTGTTGCAAGATGAGCTTTTGTGCACGTTGCTCTTCAAACGAAGAGTAGTTGCCAGTGTATTCATTCAGTGCTTGATTTTCGACATGAATAATTCGGCTAACGATCGGATCAAGGAAGTCGCGATCGTGAGAGATCAGGATCAAAGTGCCTGGATGATTTTGCAGCCAGCGCTCTAGCCACATGACGGCATCGAGATCCAAGTGGTTGGTCGGTTCATCAAGCAGCAATAGGTCTGAGCGACATAGTAGGGCTTGTGCCAAGTTAAGGCGCATGCGCCAACCACCAGAAAACTGCGTCAGATTCCAGCTCATTTGCTCTTGGGTAAAGCCTAAGCCGTCAAGCAGTTCTGCTGCTCGGGCGCGAATGCTGTAACCACCAATGACTTCAATTTTTCCGTGTAATTCAGCGACGAGGTTACCGTTGTCGGCTTGCTCAGCTTTTAGCAGATCTTGCTCTAATCCACGAAACTCTCTATCGCCATCAATCACATATTCAATTGCGCTGCGGTCTAGGGCTGGCGTTTCTTGTGCAACCCAAGCCAGTTCCCAATGAGAAGGCTGATGAAACGTGCCAGCATCAATAGAAAGTTCATCTTTTAGTAATGCAAACAGAGTAGATTTGCCACAGCCATTTTTCCCCACGAGACCGACTTTGTCTCCAGGGTGAATGGTGGCAGAGGCTTGATCGAGGAGAGGCTTTCCACCTCGAAGCAATTGAATGTCGGAAAAGGTGATCATAAGGCTATAACTAACGGTGAGTTTGAACTTTGGAATACTAGGGGCAAAGTGGATAAATGTCGATCATTATCCGTTTTGCGTTATGATGGATCAAACTTATAACAATTATCTTACTGCTAGGTAGTACAAGGAACGATTTCACGGAATGACGTCTTCACAAATAAGCTCAGTTCCCTCTCCGAAAGTTCTGGTCATTTATGCCCATCCAGAGCCGCAAAATTCGATTGCCAATCAAGTCATGCTTAACAAAATTCAATCACTTGATAATGTCACTCTGCGTGACCTCTATGCACTTTATCCTGATTTTTTTATTGATGTAAATGTCGAGCACCAGCTGTTGCTTGAGCATGATGTCATTGTCTTCCAACACCCTCTCTATATGTATTCATGTCCATCATTACTTAAAGAGTGGATAGATCGCGTCTTGGGCAAAGGCTTTGCCTTTGGCGATGAGTGTGCACTAGAAGGGAAGTATTGGCGCAGTGTGATAACCGCAGGAGGCAAGGAAGAGGCATTCAGTCAAACGGGCTACAACAAGTATCCTCTTGAACAAATTTTGCAACCCTTTGAGTTATCTGCAGCGCTTTGCAAAATGCATTGGGTCGAGCCTTTGGTGCTGTATTGGTCACGACGTGTTGATGATATAGAGCGCTATCAGCATGCCGACCAGTATCGACAGTGGTTGATGCACCCCTTGGGAAATGCAGACATTCTTCCTGGCTATTTATTACAGGAGCACCAAGATGGCAGCAACTAGTGATCTCTTGCAAAACAGCGTTATCTTTTTATCGGCAGCGGTAGTGGCAGTGCCCATTGCCCAGCGGTTTGGTTTAGGGTCAGTTCTGGGTTATCTGCTGGCTGGGGTTGCGATTGGCCCATGGGGACTTGGTCTTATTAGCGATGTCGGTGAGATCTTGCACTTTGCTGAATTTGGCGTGGTGCTGCTGCTGTTTCTGATTGGTTTGGAGTTGAACCCCAAAAAATTGTGGCAAATGCGAGTGCCTATATTGGGCTTAGGTGGGGCGCAAGTGCTGCTGACGACGCTGGTGTTATCCGGTATTGCTTCGCTGTTTGGACTGAGTTGGCAAACCAGTCTCGTGATTGGTATGGGTTTAGCGTTGTCGTCGACAGCTATTGCACTCAAAGTGATTGAGGAGCAAGGGTTAGCAGGGGGAGAAACGGGACAGTCGGGTTTTGCCGTGCTGTTATTTCAAGATATCGCAGTGATTCCGATGCTGGCGTTATTACCCTTGTTGGCCGGTAATACATCGGGCAACTGGGCGGACATTGCGTGGATGTTGGCTGGTGTGGTTGGTTTGCTGGTGGCTGGACACTTTTTAATTCGCCCTTTATTTCGTTATGTCGTGATGAGCGGCGTGCGAGAGTTGTTTACGGTCGCAGCGTTGCTGCTGGTTGTTGGCATTGCCGTCTTTATGCAAAAACTGGGTTTGTCGATGGCGTTGGGGACGTTTTTAGCCGGCGTCTTATTGGCAGAAAGTGAATATCGCCATGAGTTAGAAATAGCCATTGAGCCATTTAAAGGTTTGCTATTAGGCTTGTTCTTTATTGCGGTAGGGATGGCCGTTAACCTCGGACTGTTGGTATCAGAACCAGCCAAGGTTTTATTAGCCGTGACAGCGCTGGTGGTGATTAAAGGTTTATTGCTGTATCTCCTGGCTCGTTTGTTTGGTACTCGCCCTAAAGCGCGCAGTAAGATGGCGGCAATCTTGAGCCAAGGCGGCGAGTTTGCTTTTGTTATTTTTACCGCAGCAAGTGCTCAAGGGCTATTGTCGAGAGAGGAGTCCGCATTTCTCTTGGTGGTAGTGAGTTTGTCTATGGTGACCACACCGTTGTTATTGATGGCTCAGAAAAAATGGTTTGAGAAATCGTTAAATAATACTGAAGAAGCGGCGCTTGAAAGTGATGTCCATGATAGGCAGCCTCGCGTCATTATTGCGGGCTTTGGGCGTTTTGGACAGATTATTGGTCGCTTGATGTACGCCAACAAAATTAAAATTACGGTTTTGGAAAGTGACGCGAGTCAGATACATCTGTTACGTAAGTTTGGTTACAAAGTGTTTTACGGCGACGCGACACAACTTGATTTACTGCGAGCGGCAGGCGCGAATAGTGCTGAGGCGATTATCATCTGTACCGACTCTCCAGAGGAGATTATGGAGGTGGTCGATATTTGTCATGCCCATTTCCCGAAACTTAAAGTACTAGCGCGGGCACGCAGTCGTGTTGAGGCCTATCGACTGATGAATCATGGCGTAACTAGTTACTCAAGGGAAACATTTTTAGGTGCTCTTGATTTGGGACGACAAACATTAATTGAATTGGGTTTTCATCCTTATGAGGCTAAACGCGCAGAAGCACACTTTAGAAAGTTGGATAATGCGATGCTCAAAGAGTTGTTGCCATTGCACAGCGAAGATACTCAGTTAGCGCAGCGCTCTAAAGAAGCTCGCAAAGAGCTAGAAGAGATTTTTGGTAGAGAAATGGAAAATGATCGCCAATCAAGAAATTTTTGGGATTAGCCCCAGACTTTGAGCATTAACGCCACAGTTAGGAAGCAAAATGAAGCAGATTAAAAAAAGATTTATCGCGGCGGCGAGTTGTCCAAAGTGCAGTACTCAAGACAGCTTACGCTGGTGGATTGAAAATAATGTTGAATGGGTAGAGTGTGTCGAATGCGAGTTTTTAGAGCAGCGCACACCGAAGTCGGTCGAAAAGAGTGAGCGTGGTGAGGAAGCATTAATTGGCATTTTTAAGCCTGAGTGATTGAGTTTCTCAATTTCATCCCCATAATGTGCACATAAGCCGCACAAGCGGTGATTATTTTGTGAGGCATAGCCTCAAGTGCCAATCCTTTGGAGTTCACATGAAAATTGCTAAGAACGTAGTCGTTAGTGTCGCGTACCAAGTAAAAACTGAAGACGGTGTTGTTGTTGATCAATCAACAGTTGAAGCGCCTCTAGATTACCTTCACGGTCACAACAACCTTATCGTAGGGTTGGAAAAAGAGCTTGAAGGCAAGGAAGTCGGAAGCAAGTTTACTTCTGTCGTTGCTGCTGAAGAAGCATACGGCGAGTACAATGACGCGCTAGTACAACGTGTTCCTGCAGACGTATTTCAAGGCGTTGACGTGATTGAAGTTGGCATGCGTTTCCTAGCGGATACGGATCAAGGCCCTATCCCGGTAGAAATCACAGAAGTTGACGGCGACGAAGTCGTGGTTGATGGCAACCATATGCTGGCTGGCCAAACGCTAACGTTCGATGTTGAAGTTGTTGCACTACGTGAAGCGACAGAAGAAGAAGCGGCACACGGTCACATTCACCAAGAAGGTGGCTGTGGGCACGACCATGACCACGATCATGAAGGCGGATGCTGTGGTGGTGACGATCACGGCGAAAAAGCTGAGAAGAAAGATGGTTGCTGTGGTGGCGGCGGTTGCGGTTCTCACTAATTATTGACGACTGTTTTTATAACGCTTGTCTTTAAATAATTATGACATCAAAGGCCTCCCGCATGGGAGGCCTTTGTGTTTTTGTAAGGCTCTAGTTCGAAAGTACAGCATAGGAGATGAATGAATGACTCAGCCTTTTTCGATTGCGATTCATGGTGGGGCGGGCACGATATTACGTGAGCAAATGTCACCCCAATTAAAACAAGAAATATTGGCGACTTTAACGTTGTCCGTTAAAGCGGGTGAGCATATTTTGGCGCAATGTGGCGACGCGCTTGATGCTGCTGTCGCGGCGGTAAAGGTTTTAGAGGATTCCCCGCTTTTTAACGCTGGTAAAGGCTCGGTCTTAACACACGATGAAATGGTTGAGATGGATGCCTCTGTTATGCACGGTGCAGAAATGGATGCCGGTGCCGTCGCGGGTGTGCGTCATATTCGAAACCCTATTGAGTTGGCGCGTGATGTCATGCTGGATAGTGACCATGTATTACTTATTGGTGAAGGGGCTGAGAAGTTTGCCTTTGAACATCAATACCCATATACCGAACAAGATTATTTTTTTACTGAACGTCGTTATGAACAGCTTCTTTCTATGAAAGAAAAGGGATTATTCGCGCTATCTGAGTCGAAATACCCAGATGACAAGAAATACGGCACAGTGGGTGCGGTGGCGCTTGATCAGCAGGGTAATTTAGCTGCCGCGACAAGTACAGGTGGCGTCACGAATAAAAAGTATGGCCGTGTGGGCGATACGGCGATTATTGGTGCGGGTACCTTTGCTAAAAATGGCAATGTTGCTGTATCGACGACGGGAATGGGGGAGTACTTCATTCGTAAGACAGTGGCTAGCGATGTGGCTGCGAGAATGCGTTATTTAAAGCAAGATGTGCACACCGCATGTGAGTCGGTTATTCAAGGTGAGTTGAAGACGATGGGCGGAGAGGGCGGATTAATTGCGATTGATGCCAGTGGTGATATTCATTTTGCGATGAACAGTTCTGGGATGTACAGAGCCTCCATTGATACTAATGGTGAGCTGACAGTGAAAATCTATGCTGATGAATAAAAACAATTTTTAGGCGTAGTTGTTCGGTCTTAGTCAGCGTTGCTATTAAGCATCAAAATTACTTGCTTATTTTCCGTTCTTTCTATAACATTCGCGGTCCTTAATTCTCGGTCTTATTTATTCGTTCCTTGCTTCCTCTGGACGACCGAGCCACTCGTGGAAGCTAATAATCCGTAAGGAGCAACCTATGCGTCATTACGAAATCGTATTCATGGTGCACCCTGATCAAAGCGAGCAAGTTGCTGGCATGATCGAGCGTTACACTGGTTCTATCACTGAAGCTGGCGGTACTGTACACCGTCTAGAAGACTGGGGTCGTCGTCAACTGGCTTACCCAATCAACAAGCTTCACAAGGCGCACTACGTTCTTATGAACGTTGAAGCACCTCAAGAAACTATTGATGAACTAGAAACTGCTTTCCGTTTCAACGATGCAGTTCTACGTAACATGGTTATGCGTACTAAAGCGGCTATCACTGAGCCTTCTATCATGCTTAAGCAGAAAGAAGAACGTGCAGAGCGTGCTCCTCGTCGTGAAGAGCGCAGCGAAGCTAAGCCAGAAGCAGCTGCTGAGTAATTCGTTGTTGACCGTTGTCTCAGCCTTTAGGTTTGGATAGGTCATCAAGAACACTCAACATTTGGTACAAGGTAGTGACATAGCAAATGATAAGAATCCGTTCTTATCTCCACCTGAAAAGCTGGACTGTTATGTAACTTACCGACAATAGACTTAATTTAAGATCAGGAGATAGCCCATGGCTCGTTTCTTCCGTCGTCGTAAATTCTGCCGTTTCACTGCAGAAGGCGTACAAGAGATTGACTACAAAGACGTAGCAACTCTTAAAAACTACATCACTGAAGCTGGTAAAATCGTACCTAGCCGTATCACTGGTACAAGTGCTAAATATCAGCGTCAACTAGCTCGCGCTATCAAGCGTTCACGCTACCTAGCTCTACTGCCGTACACTGATAAGCATCAGTAATCGGCACCGTTTATTTAGATAGAGGATTAAACAATGCAAGTTATTCTACTTGATAAAATCGGTAACCTAGGTGGTCTTGGCGATACAGTTAACGTTAAATCTGGTTACGCTCGTAACTTCCTTATCCCACAAGGTAAGGCTGTAATGGCAACTAAGAACAACGTTGAGATGTTTGAAGCTCGTCGTGCTGAACTAGAAGCTAAAGTTGCTGAGCAACTAACTGCTGCTGAAGCTCGCGCTGAGAAAGTTAACGCTCTTGAAGCAGTTGTTATTGCTTCTAAAGCTGGTGACGAAGGCAAACTATTCGGTTCTATCGGTACTCGTGACATCGCTGATGCAGTTACTGCAGCTGGCGTTGAAGTGGCTAAAAGCGAAGTTCGTCTTCCTGAAGGCGCTCTACGTAACACTGGTGAATTCGAAATTAGCGTTCAACTTCACTCAGAAGTTTTCGCTACAGTAACACTACAAGTTGTTGCTGCTGAGTAATCTCAGTTAAGACACCGATAAAAACACCAGCCTCGGCTGGTGTTTTTTTATGTCTGAAATAAATGAAATAGTAAAACTATCAAGGGCTAAAAGTTAAATAGCAGGTTAACCGTAAAGATGGAATCTCGTTTACTTAGATCCCCTGGCACTTGATCATGATACTTACTGCTATAAGCGACTTTGAGTGCAATGGTCTCGGTAATATCGTTGGTGACATTTAACTCGGTATCAAAACGGGTATTACTTTTACCGGCAATCACCGTGAGCTTACTGCCTATCGTTAGGTTAGTGAGCGGTTTCCAGAGAACATTGACGTTACCTCGAATGATGGCTTCGCGCACCACGTTAGGAAAGACAATGTCTTTATCGCCAATTTCGTCGATGTTAGGTTCTTGGTAACGAAAACCCGGACCGATTTCAGTCTCCAAAAGTAGGGTTTCGGTATTAGTGATTTGATAACCCAAACCGCCAGAAACGGTGTGGTCTTCATAGTAAGAGCTATAAAGAGACGTGAAGCCGTTATAGTTCCCATATAAATAGACTCGTTGACTTAACTTATAATCCGTTTGCAGCATGTAGTTCTGCTGATTCTTGTCTTCTACATCGTCTTTATACAGTTGGTAGTACTTCCACTCACCACTGGTACGGTGACGACCTTCGGTATACTCTGCCGCAACGCGAGCATTCAACGAGCGTGAGTCAGTATTGCCCGTGTGCGCTTGAAAGCCAAATTCAACCTCGGTTTGTAATGGAGAAGGTGGTGTCTCTTCGCTATCGCTCGATGGCAAAAATTCTTCAGCAAAGGTCACTGGCGACGCAAGTAAGACCAAGCTAAATAGCAAATTCTTTGACACTGAAACCTCACGACGATGAAAAGGGCTAGGATTATAATTGTCGTATATTCGGTCATCGTCAACGACAGGTCAATTGTTGATTGACGAATCTCTCTGTTCATAGCGCTTTCTTTGCTTTAGCCATCTTTCATTTCGCGTATAATGAAGGGTCTTAGTGTGTTATTGAGTAAAGTCATGGCGGATATCCGAAATCAGAATGGTAAAGATGCTCAGGTGGAAGCAATTAAGCTCCCTCCTCATTCATTGGAAGCAGAGCAGTCAGTGCTGGGTGGTTTGTTATTAGATAATGAACGCTGGGACACAGTCGCTGAGCGCGTGGTGAGTAAGGATTTTTATAGTCGTCCTCATCGGCTGATTTTTGACGGTATCAGAACGCTTTTAGAAGAAAGCCAACCTCTAGACTTGATTACGTTGTCTGAATTTTTAGAGCTGCGTGAACAACTTGAAGATGTAGGTGGTTTTGCCTATTTAGCCGATTTAGCTAAAAACACACCAAGTGCAGCAAACATCAATGCGTATGCCGACATTGTTGCAGAGCGTGCTTTAGTACGTAATTTAATTGGTGTAGCCAACGAGATTGCGGATGCGGGTTATGATCCGCAAGGACGCAGCTCTGAAGACTTACTCGACCTTGCTGAGAGCAAGGTCTTTGCGATTGCAGAAGATCGCACCAACGAGAATGAAGGCCCACAAAACGTCGACAACATTCTCGAAAAAACACTCGAACGTATCGAAATACTGTATAAAACGCCGCAAGATGGTGTCACTGGTGTGAATACTGGTTACGACGACCTCAATAAGAAAACGGCGGGTCTACAAGGGTCGGATCTGATCATTGTCGCGGCGCGTCCATCGATGGGTAAAACAACCTTTGCGATGAACTTGTGCGAAAATGCGGCGATGTCCCAAGAAAAACCAGTGCTTATCTTCTCTCTTGAGATGCCCGCTGAACAAATTATGATGCGTATGCTGGCATCATTGTCTCGCGTTGACCAAACCAAAATTCGTACCGGTCAGCTAGACGATGAGGATTGGGCAAAAATATCGACTTCCATGGGTATGCTCATGGAAAAGAAAAACATGTTTATCGATGACAGCTCAGGTTTGACACCAACAGAAGTACGCTCCCGAGCTAGACGTATTGCGCGCGAAAATGGTGGGTTAAGTCTTATCATGATCGATTACCTGCAGTTGATGCGTGTTCCTTCGCTCTCTGATAACCGTACCCTAGAAATTGCTGAAATCTCTCGCTCCTTGAAGGCATTAGCCAAAGAGCTCAATGTTCCTGTGGTTGCGCTTTCTCAGTTAAACCGTTCCTTGGAGCAGCGTGCTGATAAACGCCCTGTAAACTCGGATTTGCGTGAGTCAGGTTCGATAGAGCAAGATGCGGACTTGATCATGTTTATCTATCGAGATGAAGTTTATCACCCAGATAGTGCGCTGAAAGGCATCGCGGAAATTATCTTAGGTAAGCAACGTAACGGTCCCATCGGTTCCATTCGACTCACCTTCCAAGGGCAGTATTCTCGATTTGATAATTACGCAGGCCCTGCGTTTGATGAAGAGTAGGGTTGAGCAATGAGTTATATGAAAGCGGCGACGGCGCATATTGATTTATCCGCACTGGCCCATAACCTGAATTGCATTAAGCAGCAAGCTCCGAACAGTAAGGTGATGGCCGTTGTGAAGGCCAATGGCTATGGCCATGGTCTGAAACATGTTTCTAAGCATGCTAACGGCGCGGATGCTTTTGGGGTTGCGCGCATTGAAGAAGCGCTACAGTTGCGTGCCAGCGGTGTGGTTAAACCTATCTTATTACTAGAGGGCTTTTACTCGCCGAGCGACTTGCCAGTTCTAGTGACAAATAATATCCAAACCGTTGTGCATTGCATTGAGCAATTGGAAGCGCTTGAACAGGCAGAATTGGAAACACCCGTGATGGTGTGGCTGAAAGTGGATAGTGGCATGCATCGACTTGGAGTACGTGAAGAGCAGTACCTAGAGTTTGTTGAACGTTTGCACGCTTGCAGTAATGTTGCCAAACCACTTCGCTATATGAGCCACTTTGGCTGTGCCGATGAGTTAGATAAAACGGTGACAACCGATCAAATCAACACCTTTTTATCTTTGACTGAGGGGTGTAATGGTGAGCGTTCTTTAGCGGCTTCAGCGGGATTGCTCGCGTGGCCAACAAGCCAACTGGATTGGGTTAGACCTGGCATTATTATGTATGGTGTTTCTCCATTCGGTGAGCGAACCGCTGAAGATATGGGGTTTAAACCGGTCATGACGCTAAAGTCTCACCTTATTGCTGTGCGTGAAGTAAAGCAGGGGGAGAGTGTGGGTTATGGTGCAAACTGGACCAGTGAACGAGACACCAAAGTGGGTGTGATTGCCATTGGTTACGGAGATGGTTATCCTCGTATGGCTCCAAACGGTACCCCCGTATTGGTGAATGGCCGTAAGGTGCCAATTGCGGGACGTGTCTCTA
This sequence comes from Vibrio methylphosphonaticus, assembly GCF_023634655.1. GTDB lineage: Bacteria > Pseudomonadota > Gammaproteobacteria > Enterobacterales > Vibrionaceae > Vibrio > Vibrio methylphosphonaticus. Next base: position 190,479 of record NZ_JAMKMS010000009.1, read on the forward strand.
TGGATATGTTAACGGTGGATTTAGGGCCCAATGCATCCGACCTAGTTGGTGATGAAGCGACATTGTGGGGCGAGGCATTACCATCAGAGGAAGTGGCCGAACATATCGGCACTATTGCTTATGAGCTGGTGACTAAGCTGACATCTCGTGTTGAGATGAGCTATACCACAGATAAGTAGCGCACTTTCTTGATCTTCCCTCACTATGGTTAGGTGAGGGAGCGTCGTGCTTAAGAGTGCTCCGCCTTCTATTTATTGCATTATTACTATTACTATTACTGTTACAAGGTGTGCATTGCTTAGAGCATTTGCCCTTGTAGTGTGGCAATAATACGTCTTTCACCACCATGAACCCTATGCTCACCTAAGTAAATACCTTGCCATGTTCCTAGCGCTAATTGACCCTGACTGATAGGGATAGTCATGCTCGCACCAAGTAGAGCGCTTTTTATATGTGCCGGCATATCATCACTCCCTTCATAAGTGTGTTCATAATAGGGCGCATCTTCTGGTACATAGCGATTGAAGTGACGTTCCATGTCTCTTCTCACGGTTGGGTCCGCATTTTCATTTAAGCTTAAACTTGCCGAGGTATGCTGAATGAACAAATGTAGTAAACCTACAGAGTAATCTTGAAGTTGCGGGAGCTGTTGTTTAATTTCATCAGTAATGAGGTGAAAGCCTCGAGGTTTCGATCGGATAAGTAGGCTCTGCTGTTGCCACATAGGCTGTCCTGTGTATTATTGAGGATTGATAGGTCGAGTGCATAACATGTATTTGTTTATATTGTGAACCGTTACGTGACTTAACTCAAGGAGCGTGCAAGCACTCTAGTTCATAATACGGCCTGAAAGTTTATTACTAAATTTAAGCCATTACTTTGTAAGTGGTAGATAAAAATTTGTTATGAGTAGCGTGACGTATGAGCTGCTCAACTATATTAGATTTATACATTTTATTTTCGCTAACCGGGGTTTCCTTGTCCTTGGGGGGATAGGGAACAAAACCGACAAAAATTGGGATAGAGACCATGTTGAAAAACATTAATCCAACGCAAACTGACGCTTGGAAAGCACTGACTGCACATTTTGAATCTGCGCAAGATATGGATATGGCCGCGTTATTTGCTCAAGATGCAGAACGCTTCAATAAATTCTCTACAAGCTTTGGCTCAGACATTCTTGTTGATTACTCTAAAAACCTTATCAATGAAGAAACAATGAAGCACCTGTTTGCACTTGCGAACGACACTGAGCTAAAAGCGGCGATCAGTGCAATGTTTGCTGGTGACACAATCAACCAGACCGAAGGCCGTTCTGTTCTTCACGTTGCTCTACGTAACCGTAGCAACTCACCAATTATGGTGAATGGTGAAGATGTTATGCCAGCAGTTAATGCAGTGCTAGAGAAAATGAAAGGCTTCTCTGAGCGTATTATCTCAGGTGACTGGAAAGGTTACACCGGCAAGGCGATCACTGATGTGGTTAATATTGGTATTGGTGGCTCAGATTTAGGTCCTTACATGGTGACAGAAGCGCTGTCTCCATATACCAACCACTTAAACATGCACTTTGTTTCTAACGTTGATGGTACACACATTGCTGAAACGTTGAAGAAAGTAGACCCAGAAACCACGCTTTTCTTAGTGGCTTCTAAAACATTTACCACTCAAGAAACCATGACTAACGCGCATTCAGCTCGTGATTGGTTCTTGGCAACGGCGACAGATGAAGCGCACGTAGCGAAGCATTTCGCGGCACTTTCTACCAACGCAAAATCAGTATCAGAGTTTGGTATCGATACCGACAACATGTTTGAGTTCTGGGATTGGGTAGGCGGTCGTTATTCACTTTGGTCTGCAATCGGTCTTTCTATCATCCTAGCCGTTGGTTATGACAACTTTGTTGAGCTTCTTGCTGGTGCTCATGAGATGGATAATCATTTTGCTAACACAGAGCTAGAAAGTAATATCCCAGTCGTGCTTGCACTGATCGGTATTTGGTACAACAACTTCCATGGTGCTGAATCTGAAGCGATCCTTCCTTACGATCAATACATGCACCGTTTTGCTGCTTACTTCCAGCAAGGCAATATGGAATCAAATGGTAAGTTTACGGACCGCAATGGTGACGCTGTCGATTACCAAACGGGTCCAATCATCTGGGGCGAACCAGGCACCAATGGTCAGCATGCATTTTACCAGTTGATCCACCAAGGAACGAAGCTGATCCCTTGTGACTTTATTGCACCTGCGATTACACACAATAAAGTCAGCGATCATCATCAAAAGCTGATGTCTAACTTCTTTGCTCAGACGGAAGCGTTGGCATTTGGTAAGTCCAAAGAAACCGTGGAAGCAGAATTCATCGCAGCAGGTAAAACTGCGGAAGAAGTGAAAGATTTGGTTCCATTCAAAGTGTTTGAAGGTAACCGTCCAACGAACTCAATCTTGGTGAAGCAAATTACACCTCGCACGTTGGGTAACCTAATCGCGATGTATGAGCACAAAATCTTCACACAAGGTGTCATTTGGAACATCTTTAGTTTTGATCAGTGGGGCGTGGAACTAGGTAAGCAACTTGCTAACCAAATCCTTCCAGAGCTCGCTGATGACAATAGTGTGGATTCACATGACAGCTCAACAAATGGCTTAATCAACGCATTTAAGGCGTTTAAAGCTTAGCCATAGCGAGTTATTAACGAAAAAAAAGGTGCCCTATCGGCACCTTTTTTTCATTGTAATGCGTTCTTTATAGGCTATTGCGCTTTAGGGAGTACGACAACTTGCGTTTTCGCCCATATATCTTGAAAACCGCGCTTTTTAGTGTCGACTGGTACGGCGAGGTTAGCGAGTCCAAATGCAGAAGTGGCTAGACGGATCAAGGCTTGCGTAACCGTAATTCGTCCACCTTGTAAGTTTTGAACTTGCAGTTTCCACGCTCTCATTCCTAATGTTTGTCCTGCTTTTGTCCAGAAATAAACAAAGAAATAGACCCAAACAATCGCAAGGTACGCTGTGTAAATTGGACTCCAAACGGGGTGGCGACTGAGTAGGTCGCTCACATCGGTATAAGAACCATATGAGAGCAGTCCCGCGGCGACAAGCGCTTCAAGAATCGCGACCACAAGACCTCCCGCCATCATCACTAACGCTAACACGATTAAGCTATCGTAAAACAAGGCACCAAGTCGGCGAAATAGGCCTGCTGGAGGCAAAGGTTGTGTTTTCATTTCATCTACTTCTAAAATGTAAAAATCTGACCACAGAATAGCGATTCTAAAGGGCTTGTGAAACCCTCAGTTGCGGAAATGAGTCACGTTGTGACCAAAAAAACAGCAAACAAATGAATAAACAGTGTTTTGTTCTTGCACGTCATCCAAGCTTACGTATAATGCCAAACATCAAAGGGCAATAGCCTAAAGATGCCGGTATGGTGAAATTGGTATACACGACGGATTCAAAATCCGTTGCCTTCGGGCGTGGCGGTTCAAGTCCGCCTACCGGTACCATATTTAAACAAAAAAGCCTCGACGAATGTCGAGGCTTTTTTGTTTCTAGCACAATCAAAAGCTTACCTCGATTTCTTTTCCTGTTTTCAGCCCTCTTATCCTTTCAATAAACTCTCTTTATCAGTCTTAAATTTTCTTCCTTGATGATTTTACGGTGCTATGAATTTTTAATGTGGTTTAGGTTTGAGGAAAAAGATCGTTTTGATTCACTGGGTGTCAAACCATCGTTGTATTGGTATAGGCGAAGCTGGCAATAGTAACCAATGATGTATCGAGTAATGTCTTGATGAGCCTTTGCAAAGTTCCAATAACGTACTGTTGGTATCCATTTCGTTCAAGCTTCTAAAGACGTACTCAACTGGCGTAACTACCAACAACCGTAAGGGAGCTTTTTGGTGAAGTCACTTTACTGTGCGTCGATATAAATCTTTGAATAATTATGGTTTTTTAAATGAGTATAAAGACGTTTTAGGAACTGAGTAAGCGCTATTGAGATTGAATACAAAGCCTTCATGTTTTTCGGTGATGTAATCAGCGATGAAATGCCCGTATTCAGAGCGATTTAAAGGGCAGCTATTGAAGTTGAACTCTTCAATCTACTCATAGTGCTTAATTTTTTGTTTGTATTATCTGCAATACCTAATATCAATCAATCGCCTAGTTGATTTAGGGTAACGTCGATCAGGTCAAAAAATTAAAGCACATTAACGGATTCGTGGATCAAAAATAGCGGGGTAGGGATTACATGAAAGCATGTAAAGCCACTTAACTTGGTGTCCAGTATTGACTGGTACAGGTCAAGTATGATTGGTATCACAATCAAACCATCTCTCTGGTTGATTAATGAGCTTCAGACCACACTATTCTCACGTAATATTGTAATACAAACACCATGGGAGTAAAAATATTGTAATGAAACGTTACGGTCATGAGCAGTATGCAATAGAACGTTAGATTTCAAGCTCAGCTAGAACGTGTCATATAAAAACTGTACCTCTGACAAAATGGATTCTGGAGAAGAACATGAAAAAACACCTACTGACGATTGCAGCGGCATCAATTCTGATGGCATTTGGCGCTCAAGCAAAAACTTTGACCTTAGGGCATGCAATGTCATTAGAAAGCGCAGCTCACCAAGGCATGGTGATCATGGCTGATAAAGTGAAAGAAAAATCGAATGGTGACCTTACGATTAAGATCTTTCCAAACGGTCAATTAGGCTCTGAACGTGATCAAGCTGAGCAAGTTGTTACCGGCGCGATTGATATGGCTAAAATCAACGGTGGGCTAGCCGAATCTTTTGAGCCAACGTTCAAAGTTAATGCACTGCCTTTCTTATTCCGTGACGTTCCACATATGAGAACATTCATGCGAAGTGAAGCAGCACAAGAGATGTTGCTTTCAAGTGAAGGTAAAGGCTTCATCGGTCTTACGTTCTATGATTCAGGCACACGTAGCTTCTACGCTAAAAAAGCCATTAACTCACCGGCTGATCTAGCTGGCATGAAAGTTCGAGTTCCGGGTTCTCCAACCATGATGGAAATGGTTAACCTATTAGGTGGTAAAGCAACGCCTGTACCTTTCAATGAGGTATACACAGCGCTGCAACAAGGCGTAATTGACGGTGCTGAAAATAATATTTCTAGCTTAGTTGAAATGAAACACAGTGAAGTTGCCAAATTTTACTCTATGGATCAGCACATGATGACACCTGACGTGATCATCATTTCAGAATACAAATGGGGTTCATTAACGGCAGAAGAGCAAAAAATCTTAAAAGAAGCGGCTGCTGAGTCTCTTGAAGAGCAGATCAAAATCTGGGACGCAACAGATGACATGAACAAAGAGAAAGGAATGAAAGAAGGCGTAACGTTTGTTGAAGTTGATAAAGCCCCTTTCCGTGCAGCTGTTAAACCTATGATTGATGAGGCGAAAAAAGATCCAAAATTAGCTCCATTCATTGAAAAAATTGAAGCTCTTTAATCAGTCTTAGTGAAAATATAATTTTGCCTTGGCTTTGCTAAGGCAAAATTTTTTGAGGTATCACATCATGTTAGCAACTTTCAGAAACCTACTTGATAGGCTGATTCTTTTTGTCTCTTCTTTTGCACTAATGTTACTTGTCGCTACTGTCACTTGGCAGGTCTTTAGTCGTTATGTTTTGAATGATCCAAGTAACTGGACTGATGAACTTGCTCGTTATGCGATGGTATGGCTTGGTTTATTAGGAGCAAGCTACTTATTCGGTATCAAAGGACACTTAGCAATAACGTTATTGGATGGTTATCTTAAGGGCAAAGCACATATCGCATTACATGTACTCATCAATATCATTTCTGGCGCATTTGTATTTCTAGCAATGCTTCAAGGTGGCATCGCCCTAATGGGAAGAACCACACAACAATTCTCTCCAGCACTGCAATTACCGATGTCGACGGTTTATTCAATATTGCCGATTTCAGCCGTTATTATCCTCATCTATTTGGTCATGAATACGTTTGATCTTTTTTGTGAACCCAACAAAAAGTAAGTTATAAAAGGACTCTATATTATGGATTTGTCCATTGGTGTTTGGCTGCTAGGCCTATTCTTATTCATGATCGCGATAAGCATGCCCATTGCGATTGCGATTGCCATGTCATCTTTAACGATCATGTATTTCATCTTACCGTTTGAAGTCGCCAGTATTACTGCGGGTCAAAAAATTATTACCGGTATTGATAGCTTCAGTTTATTAGCCATCCCTTTCTTTATCCTCGCAGGTAACATAATGAATGTGGGTGGTATCGCGAGTCGACTCATCAACCTTGCAAAGCTCTTGGTTGGTTGGATTCCGGGCTCACTTTTTCACGTGAACATCTTCGCCAATATGATGTTTGGCGCCGTTTCAGGATCAGCCGTTGCAGCAGCTGCTGCGGTTGGTAAAACCTTAGGTCCTGAATTAGAAAAAGATGGTTATGATAAAAACTTAGCAACAGCAGTAAACGTTGCATCTTGCCCGGCAGGCTTACTAATACCGCCGAGTAATTCATTGATCGTATTTTCAGTAGTATCGGGCGGAACATCCGTAGCGGCGCTGTTTATCGCAGGTTATGTCCCAGGTTTCTTAATGGGTTTAAGTTGTATGGTCGTAGCCTATTTCATCGCTAAAAAGAAAGGTTACAAAACAAGTGCGAATGACGGCTTCACAACGAAAGATGTGCTGAATATTGTTTGGCAAGCAACGCCGAGCTTAGGGCTTATTGTTGTTGTTATTGGTGGTATTATTGGTGGTATATTCACAGCTACAGAAGGGGCATGTATAGCGGTTCTTTACTCTTTTATTCTGTCACTTTGTTACCGAACGCTCAAATGGGCGCACTTCCCGATAATTTGTAGAGAAACAGTTCAGGTCACGGGCATTATGCTGTTCTTGATTGGTGCCTCAACCATTATGTCGTGGGCAATGGCTTTTACCGGTCTACCAACAATGATCAGTGATTGGATGCTCTCTATTTCAGACAATCCGATTATCATCTTTATTCTGATGAACCTGATCCTACTGATTGTGGGTATGTTTATGGATCTTACGCCTGCCGTATTGATCTTTACCCCTATCTTTATGCCGATTGCTGAGCATTTAGGTATGCATCCAATTCACTTTGCGATGATGATTATCTTCAACTTATGTATTGGTATTGCAACGCCACCCGTTGGGACTGCACTATTTGTAGGTTGTAGTGTTAGCGGTTCCAAGATTGAAAATGTTATTAGGAGTATCATGCCGTTTTGTGCTGTATTGATCGTCACATTATTGGCCATAACTTTTATTCCTGAAATTAGTTTGGCTCTACCTCGTGCGTTTGGATTAATCAATTAATAGCACAAGGGTAAGATTTGCCTGCCAAATATTGATTATCATCTAGCATAAAAACGCCAACATGAAGATAATGCCGTTCACTTAAGAGTGAACGGCATTTGTGTTCTTAGTACGCAGTTGTGCGCTAAGCTTGGCGGTACTAACTCACGGATGGCTAATTTACCAAGGTCACTGACAAGGGATGCTCCAGACATGTGTTTAAAGCCCCATTTCAACTTGGTGATCACCAAGTGCAGAGTGAACGGTAAAGCTATTATCTATGTGCGATTTATGTGAGCTTTCAATATCAACTAAATCTGTCTCCATCCACATAAATAGCCGTTTATTAAAAACTTAATCCACTTCAGTCCTATTAAATATCCGCTAGGTTGACGCTTTCAAAATCCGTTACCTTTCGGGTGTAGCGGTTCAAGTACATCTAACGGTGCCATATTGAAACAAAAAAGCCTCGATAAGAATCGAGGCTAGGTGATTTGTCGATATGAAGACTAGAAAGCGTGAGCTTTAAGCTTCTTTAGTCGTATTTGATGCCTTTCCAGCATTCTCGACGCTGTCATCAACGGCTTTAACAAGTAACAAGCCGACAAGGAGAACAATTACGCCACATAGAACAAACGTCATTCTTCCCCACATAGGGTTAGGTAATGCAAACATTGCCATGACAGCTACGCCAGATACCGCAATTAGTGAACCAAGCATATGGCGCTGTTTGTTATCGAGTTTTTTCTGCTCTGTTGAGTCAGAAACTAACGGTGTAGATAGGTTACTAAAGAATCGATCCACATCCTGTTGACGTTTGCCTTCTAATGGTTTGTAGAACAATGTCGACAAAACGAAGAACCCAGCGGTGAAAATAAGGTGAGCAATCAAACCTACAGCTACCTTTAGATCTGACCATTCACGACCGGTTAACGGTTGTAAGTTAAACCAGTTTTGTAGCATTTCTGCGGTGATAATGAACCCGACAATGTATGAGACGATCGCGCCAACAATGAGCGTTCCCCAACCAGCCCAATCTGGAGTTTTCTTAATGAAAAATCCACAAAATGCAGGAATGGTCATTGGGAATCCAATCAGTGCACCTACATACATCATGGTATCGAACAGGCTTAAGCCTTTTAATGAGTTGATAAATAAAGCGATGAGGATAATGGCGATACCAAAAAACGTTGACGTTATTTTTGATACGACCATCAGCTCTTTCTCAGTTGCTTCAGGGCGCAAAATCGGCTGATAGAAATTCATCACGAAGATGCCTGAATTTCGGTTAAGGCCTGAGTCCATTGAGGACATGGTTGCGGCGAACATCGCGGCAATAAGTAGGCCAACCATACCTGCAGGCATGTATTTTTCTACAAAGTATAAGTAGGCAAAGTCACCAGCTTTAGATCCTGCATCAGGGTACTGCGCAGCAAGGTCAATACCTTGTCCAGCAATGAACCAAGGCGGCAAGAACCAAATTACTGGACCAATTGTCATTAGAATACAGGCTAACAAAGCGGCTTTTTTCGCATTTTTAGAATCTTTAGCAGCAAGATAGCGATAAGAATTCAGCATATTGTTAGTGATACTGAATTGCTTGAAGAAGATAAAGAATGCCCAGATACCAAAGATGCTGACGTAGTTTAGATTATTGCCTGATACAAACGACGCGCCTTCTTGTACAGGGAAGTTATTGATAATCTCTGTGACTCCTCCTCCCTGAACGATGGCAACGACAGCGCAGGTTACCGTGACGGCCATAATGATCACCATCTGCATAAAGTCAGAGGCGATAACCGCCCATGAACCGCCGGTGACTGACATCACTAGAACTACGAGCCCAGTCAAGACGATAGTTGTGGTCATATCGAAACCAAATATGCCAGAAGCAATAATGGCTAGACCGTTCAACCAAATACCTGCAGAAATGACGCTATTCGGCATACCAGACCAGGTAAAAACTTGTTCGTTGAGGCTGCCAAAGCGCATTCTGATGGCATCAATCGGAGTGACAACTCGTAATTGACGAAATTTAGGTGCAAAATACAGATAGTTCATTAGATAACCAAATGCATTAGCGAGAAAGATCATTGCGACAGCAAAACCATCAGCATATGCTTTGCCAGCTGCACCCGTAAAGGTCCAAGCGCTGAATTGAGTCATGAAAGCGGTTGCTCCGACCATCCACCAAAGCATATTACCACCGCCACGAAAGTAATCACTTGTTGTACTAGTAAACGTGCGAAACATCCATCCAATAGCAATTAGGAAGAGGAAGTAGACGCCGACGATAAAGGTATTGAGTTCCATTTTTATGTCTTCTTGTTGTCATAGATATTGATTCATATATTAATGAATCACCTCTTTATTTGTACTACAATAATTCAATATTGTGATTGGGTATTTAATACTGATAATTAAAATTTTCACGATCTGCGAGATAAATTTATAGATACTTTAATTATATTATATTTATGTGTTTTAAATCAAAGGATTGAGTTTTCTTTGAGTTGGTAATGAATGTTATTTCTGGTTTTTTTATCGTATCGACAATAAAGTTTAATTGTACTTTTGTATTATTTATATCTCTGATGAAAATAGAGTAACAATGGCATCAAGTCGTTAAAAATGAACGACGATATTCATTTAGATATGGAGTGTTGCCATTACTCACGTAGGGCTTTCCTCGTCTTTCGAGACGAAAGGCGCTAAAATCAAAGTACTAGATAGGAGAGTGATTGTGAGCGCGAAGTTTACCCATATTGCATGGCAACAAACGAATGTTGAAGCGAGTGAAAAACTGGTATTGCTGAAGCTAGCGGATCTTGCTGGTCAAGATGGAAGTGTGTCTATTTCTCTTGCTGACATCGCCGCGGAATGCTTGCTGGGTGAGTTTAGATTGGCTGATTTGCTAACATCGTTAGTCAACAAAGGTGTCATGACTAAGTCTCATGTGGAGACAAGAGGCAGAAAGCAAATACATCATCTTAAATTGCTTGCACCAGAGGGGGAGTCGGTCTCGATCCCTGTCGTGTCGATGCCCGTCGAGCAAGCTAGCGCTCCGATTAAGGTCAGCGCGCAGAATGAATCGAGTGCGCCTGGTTGGTCACACCAACAGCTCAATTTATATAAAGTACCAGCCAATCGTCGAGATGACGTTTGGCAAAGCTTTATGCAAGAAAGTAACCCATCGCCCACAATGAACATTAACCGGCTAGCGGGCCAGTTAGATAACTGGCTTGAGTATGCGAAGCAGTCGGGAAATCTTCGTTCAATTATCGGCGTGTCTGCTAAATCACAAACGACAAACACGTTTCCCTCTGCATCGACTAGACGTAAACAAAGTCAATCTCAAGCAGAAAATCAGCAGTACATTTCAACTCATGAATTGAATGAGTTTGTGGTTCCCGAATGGGCTCAGCAGCCACTGGCGTTTTCTCGATTAGAAATCGATCCTAATCTCTTTTGGGAGAAGTTTGTGGTGTATTATAAAGCAAGAGCAAATGAGTACACCTCAGTTACGCAAATGTTGAATAAGCTGCGTCTTTGGATTGTAAATGAGAAGCAGGCGGAAGATCGCCGAAAACAGGCTGAAGAAAGAAGACGCCAATCGTATCAAAGTAATAAGTCGGTTGATGTCAGTCCTTCTGAGGAATTTAGAGAGTTTTTGAGAGGGCAGGGTAAGAAACCTGACTTTTAGAGTGATGGTTGCTCCCTTTTACCATAACGTGGGTGTTTAATATGGGTAACGGTAATAAACCGAAAAATGTAGATTTTGGCTCTATGGAGAAAAAACTCCGTGAGATGGGTGTTAGTGGCAGCTTAGAACATCTTAAGGCTTCAGGACCGAAGGCTACAACACCTGCGGTACCTAAAGCCCAATCATCTGCTCCGCCTAAGCCCGCAGTTTCTCAACAAAGAAACAGTGTGCCAAAACCCCTTGTCGATGAAACGCAGAATGAAAGAATACCAAGTGATTGGTGTAATTATATTTTTGGTACCTTACTCAGTATTTATGAATCGACGTGGTTGAAATCTTATGGTCGTCGACCAACGGGGCGATTTTTAGATTTTGCGGATAGCGTGACAGAAGCCGAATTGATGCGAATCATGCAGCATTGTCGAGAACGCCTTCAGGCCGGAGAGAAATGGCCGCCTATTATGGGAGAATTGACGTTACTTAAAAGTCAATTAACCGAATCAGAGCTTATGGAAGCGATGAATCGAGTGGTCGCGAAGACGCCGCAAAATCAACTCGAAACATGGATCATTCAAAACAAGGGCTACGAGCTGAGACGGGTTCCCCAATCTATGATCATTCGACGTTTTAAAGAGTTTTATCGTGAAGCAGTGAGTCTTCAAGAAAAAGGTAAGCTAGTAACAGAAGTACCGAAGGGGCTTGCCCAGCACTCTGTGAAGAATCTCATTGATATTAAGCGAGAAGAGTTTGAACAGTCTCATGGTAAGAATCTAGATCCTCGAATCGCGGCTCTTTTAAAAAGTAAACCTGTAGAATAAGTGTAATTACTGAGTCGAGTTAGACGAAATGCGCGTAATCCGTTGCATTGTCTAACATATAGATAAAACACTCGAGGAGTTAATTAAACCCCTCGAATGTTTTATCTATTGTTTCATGTGACGTTTGGCTAGCACAAAAGTTCGTTGAACCTACCTTCAAGTTAGCTTAGCTAAGTGGAATAACGGCAAAGGACAATACCGATTCCTTCCTTTTAATACCTACTATATAACGTAGGCGAGCTACTTGGACTTGTGTGATGAGTTAGTTCTGGAAACCTTTTCTGTTTTAATGCTGAAGTGTACGACACAGATATAGCTAAGATTACAGAACCTATTCTTATGCTCGATAGCAACCCCATAGCCTTGCTTGCTATTTAAACGAAATCTCGAGTTTTTGAGTGTTTTCGAACAATTTAAGAGCGAACGTGTTTTATTTACTACTTATTTAGAAGAATCACTTGCCAATGTGACATCGATCTCTATAATGCGTCCTCACTGACACGGTAGAGCCCATAAGGGTTTAAGGCAATGTCGGTAAGGCTTCTAGCCAAAAGAGAGTTCGGGATTTGTTTTTGGAATAAATAAAAAATAAATCAACAAAGTGTTTGACACTGAAGAATATCTCGCTAGAATAGCCGCCTCTTCAAACGGAAAGCGAATCGCTAACCACACGAAGAGATGCTCTTTAACAATTTA
>NZ_JAMKMS010000090.1 GCF_023634655.1 Vibrio methylphosphonaticus
GTCAATGTTGGCGTCTGTAGTCGTCGTACCGTCACTTACTGAGAAGCTTAGGTCGACTTCGCCATTGAAGTTTTCATTTGGAGAGAAGGTATAACTGCCATCACCGTTGTCGGTGAACACACCATCGGTACCAGAGTAAGAGACATCCGCAACGGATAAGTCGTCACCATCAATGTCTGAAGCGCCTGCTAGAAGCTGCTCATCCGTAAAGGTCAACGACCCATCTTCTTGGATGGTGTAACCCACATCTTCCACAACCGCTGCATCATTCACTGGATTTACCGTGAGGTCA
>NZ_JAMKMS010000091.1 GCF_023634655.1 Vibrio methylphosphonaticus
CGTCACCGTGATGGTAATGGTTTGTGGCGCGCTCGCTAAGCCTTCATCGTCCAAGGCGATGTAAGTGAAGGTGACATTTTCCGATTCACCATTGCTGAGCCCTTGGAAGTCATTGCCAGGATCGAAGCTGTATGAGCCATCTGAGTTAAACGTTAGGCTGCCTTTATCGTCTGGCACATCGTCTTGCAATGCGTAAGAGGCAATCACCCCATCGATATCTGACGCGACAGGCACGCTTCTGCTGATTGAGGTGTCTTCATCCGTCATTTCGTCCGCAGGCAAT
>NZ_JAMKMS010000092.1 GCF_023634655.1 Vibrio methylphosphonaticus
ACAGAGGCATGCAACACGGCCGTTTTAGAAGCGTAACTAACTGTAATTAAAATTTAAATTCGCCTATCACTCAACACAACGCAAATGCGAGCTAACGAGTGGAGGTATAATGCGTAATATTACAAAAAGAAACTTGGGATTGGGCAATCGCTGTGCACATCGAGCACTCTTGAACGCTTACCAAGAAACATCTCATTCATTCGCCAGTGAGGCTCATGCAAAAACAGCGACAAAACGCTTTGTCCGCTATTTATTCGAGCGACACTCGATTAAAGATCTG
>NZ_JAMKMS010000093.1 GCF_023634655.1 Vibrio methylphosphonaticus
TAGATCTTTAATCGAGTGTCGCTCGAATAAATAGCGGACAAAGCGTTTTGTCGCTGTTTTTGCATGAGCCTCACTGGCGAATGAATGAGATGTTTCTTGGTAAGCGTTCAAGAGTGCTCGATGTGCGCAGCGGTTGCCCAATCCCAAGTTTCTTTTTGTAATATTACGCATTATACCTCCACTCGTTAGCTCGCATTTGCGTTGTGTTGAGTGATAGGCGAATTTAGATTTAATTACAGTTAGTTACGCTTCTAAAACGGCCGTGTTGCATGCCTCTGA
>NZ_JAMKMS010000094.1 GCF_023634655.1 Vibrio methylphosphonaticus
CATCGCGTCTTACGCACTGCAAGACGATGTCCCAGCAGACAAAGGCAGCCTAACGTTTAACTCAGATGGCTCATACAGCTTCGATCCCGGGAATGACTTCCAAGGCTTGAGCAATGGCGAGTCAGAAGATGTCACGTTCACCTACATCGCCCTTGATGATGAAGGCTTAGCGAGCGCGCCTCAAACCATCACCATCACGGTGACGGGAATTAATGATAAGCCTGTGGCATTGCCTGCCGACGAAATGACGGATGAAGATACCTCTATCAGCAGAAGCG
>NZ_JAMKMS010000095.1 GCF_023634655.1 Vibrio methylphosphonaticus
AGCTAGCGATAGTGAGCGAATCCCAAAAAGTGCGTCGTAGTCCGGATTGGAGTCTGCAACTCGACTCCATGAAGTCGGAATCGCTAGTAATCGTGGATCAGAATGCCACGGTGAATACGTTCCCGGGCCTTGTACACACCGCCCGTCACACCATGGGAGTGGGCTGCAAAAGAAGTGGGTAGTTTAACCTTCGGGAGGACGCTCACCACTTTGTGGTTCATGACTGGGGTGAAGTCGTAACAAGGTAGCCCTAGGGGAACCTGGGGCTGG
>NZ_JAMKMS010000096.1 GCF_023634655.1 Vibrio methylphosphonaticus
GTTGCCTGCCGATGAGGTAACGGATGAAGACACCTCAATCAGCAGAAGCGTGCCTGTCGCGTCAGATATCGATGGGGTGATTGCGTCTTACGCACTTCAAGACGATGTCCCTGCAGACAAAGGTAGCCTAACGTTTAACTCGGATGGGTCATACAGCTTCGATCCGGGTGAAGATTTCCAAGGCTTGAGCAATGGTGAGTCAGAGGATGTCACCTTCACCTACATCGCCTTGGACGATGAAGGGTTAGAAAGCGCGCCA
>NZ_JAMKMS010000097.1 GCF_023634655.1 Vibrio methylphosphonaticus
CTTTCTCACGAAGAATGGCTTTTATTTTCACTTTTTTGAAAAGTGAAGACAAAAGAAACTAATGTGGGCGATTAGCTCAGTTGGGAGAGCACCTCCCTTACAAGGAGGGGGTCACTGGTTCGAGCCCGGTATCGCCCACCACTCTCTAAATATTTTTGGAAGTATCAATCCAAACCACTACTTATGTTGTTGGTTTGCATTTTTGACTCTGAAAGTCGTTAGAAAGTGCTTTTTAGCACGCGTTTCGAAAGAAACTA
>NZ_JAMKMS010000098.1 GCF_023634655.1 Vibrio methylphosphonaticus
CTTATGATCGGTTACGTAGTATGGTTACCCTACGCCTTAGCGTACCATTCTCTATCGCCGAGCCAGCGGTCAACGCATAACAAGGTGTCAGAGTCATTCGACTCTGACACCTTGTTTACGTCCTTTAAGTACGCGAAGTGCTGGAGAAGATCCCCTTATTTAAGGGGATGACGATTTTCTCTAACGGAATGATATCTATAAAAAGTAGGTGTCATCCTCACGAAAGTGAGGACCTCCTAAAGCGTGTGGCTTATCA
>NZ_JAMKMS010000099.1 GCF_023634655.1 Vibrio methylphosphonaticus
GAGACACATCGCCGTTGAAGTTTTCGTTTGGTGCGAAGCTGTACGTACCGTCGCCGTTATCGGTGAAGATACCGTCTGTGCCGCTGTAGCTTACGTTATCAACCGCTACCTCGCCTTCAACATCTGAACTGTTCGCTAACAGTTGATCGTCAGAGATAGTGATGATGCCGTCTTCATTCACTGAATATGTGGTTGAACCTGCGACCGGAATGTCATTAACCGAGTCAACCGTCAC